>NZ_JBXUKV010000003.1:0-738675 GCF_057180185.1 Labrenzia sp. ATLA3 | reverse complement strand
CTTAAAACCCCAAACCCCCGAAAGAGCCTGAGATCGCAAGGCCAACGCCGCCTACGCTTCCCTTCCTTCAATAATCAAATTGTCAAAGAACAGAGGCTCTAAAACCTCTCAAGCCGTAACCAAAACTCAACAAAAACAACCCACTCGCCGAACCATCAAGCTCGGCCACCTGGACCAATTTTCTGGAATTAAGGTCACAAAACCCTGTCGCCAGCGACGTTGCCGCCGTCGATGAACCGGGTTATACGCACCTCACCCCAACCCGTCAACAACCGTTTTCGAAAAAAATCAAAAAAAGCGAAAAAACTTTCAAACTGACGGGAAACGAATTTGTTTTCAGATAGTTAGTACTTATCCACCTTTCTACACAGACGGCGAAACCAGCATGCCTGAGCCCAGTCCGCCGGCTGCTGCAATCAGCGCCATGCCCAGGTTTCGGGCACCTTCCGCAGGGGCCTCCTCGCCGGTCAGCTGATCGAACAGATGAACAACCAGAATTGCGCCTGATGCGCCTATCGGATGTCCTCTGGAAAGAGCGCCGCCCGTCCGGTTCACACCCTCAGATGCAAGGTTCAGCCTCTCGGCAGTCACCATTGCCTGAACCGCATAGGCTTCCATGAGTTCCGTTGCCGCCAGTTCGCCCGCTCCGATGTCGAGCTCCGAAAACATGGCGTTCGCCACGTCTATCGGAACCAGAGCCGGATCTCCCGGGCTACCGCCGGCACTGTGGCCGGTCAGAATTTTCAGACCAGCCTGCCGGTTGCCGTTTGCCGGCTGAAAAAAGCGCTGGTGAAAGAGGTCTTCGGACATCA
This sequence comes from Labrenzia sp. ATLA3, assembly GCF_057180185.1. Classification (NCBI taxonomy): domain Bacteria; kingdom Pseudomonadati; phylum Pseudomonadota; class Alphaproteobacteria; order Hyphomicrobiales; family Stappiaceae; genus Labrenzia; species Labrenzia sp. ATLA3. The sequence continues at coordinate 737,863 of NZ_JBXUKV010000003.1, read as the reverse complement.
GAAGCACCGCGGCAGCTCCATCCGCCTCGCAGGCGATCGTAGCCGCGCTGAGGCCAGTGTCCTGGGTGCCGGCCAGTACGGGCGCCCTGAGAGCCGTCCTGAGCGACAGGTTGCGCGTGAAGCCATCCTTCTCCGGAAAGCATCCGCCGGCATGGACCAGTCGCTGCAAAAGATACTCCTGCGCCGCCACCGCCTTTTTGTGAGAAGCGACGGCATAGGCTGCCTGAGCCTCTTTTGTCGTGCCCGTTTCGGCGGCAAGCTGGGCGGCGGCTTCAGCGAGGTCCGGATCGTCGAACGGCGCGGGCGCGAAGGCAGGCCGGTCATAGGCAACGGATGGCGCTCCCCGGTCCGCAGGTCTGGTCATTCGGATCGGCGCCCGGCTGAAGCTTTCCGTACCGCCTGCCAGAACAATCTCGGCCGCACCGGCTTCGATCATGCGTGCGCCCATGAGGATTGCGTCCAGGCCCGAACAGCACTGCGTATCGATGGTCAATGCGGCAACCGTTTGCGGAACCCCGGCGCGAAGTGCTGCAAGCCGCGCCGGATTGCCGCCACCGTAAAGCGCGTTGCCCAGAAAGACGCAATCGACATCTCCGGGCTCGATACCGGCGTCCACAATAAGCTGATCGAGAACGGGCGCCGCAAGCTCGTCGGCCTGCAACATGGCAAGTGCCCCGCCACGCGGGCAAACCGCTGTGCGCCGTGCTGCTGCAATCACTGCCTTGCGGTTCTGATTCAAACGCTGCCTCCACCTTTCGCCAAGTCCGCCACGGTCTTCTGAATATCCGGCTTGCCCCCTGGCGTCAGCGGTATCTTTGCCTGGATGTGAATGTGTCTGGGCACCTTGCCGGGCGAAAGCCGGGCGCGGCAATGACGCAGCAATATCTGGTCGGCGTCCGCCAGGGGTGCACTCAGTTCGACCACGGCCTCCAGCCGATGACCACGAACACGGTCCGGAAGCCCCGCGACGACGGCCAGCGCGACAGACGGATGCTCGGCCAGCACGGCCTCAACCTCTTCCGGGTAGACATTCAGACCGGAGGTGATGACCATCCGGTTTTCGCGGCCTGTCAGAAACAGGACCCCCCGGTCATCGATATAACCGTGATCGCCAACGGTGAGCCAGCCGTCCTGCCAGAGTGTATCCGGCGCCGTCCCGCAGATATAGTGCGAAAACAGCAACCCACTCCGGATCCAGATCAAGCCAGCACTGCCAGGGCGCGCGGGAGCGGCGGGATCACCAATTGCAATCTCCACCCCTTGCGCGGCCTTTCCAACCGATCCAGGGGGGATATCGTCTTCGGGTGAGGCCAGAGTGATGAAGCTGGTTTCCGAAGCTCCATAGAACTCGAAAAGGCGAGCCTCGGGGAAAACCGACTTCAACGCCTGCCGGTCCGCTTCGTGCCATTTGGCGCCACTCGCAAGAACCTGCTTCACCGCGGCAACAGTCCCGCTGCGCCGGGCGGTTTCAGCCAGAAAGTGCAGTTGGGTCGGTGTCGCATAAAGGACCGAACCTCCTGCCGCGCTGCCAAGGTCTCTCAACACCACGCGCGGATCGAACCGCGGCACAAGCACCACGTGCTGGCCGCAAGCAAGGCCGCAGACGGCGCCATAAAGGTGAAGCGAATGGGTCAGCTGGCCAGGCAGGACGACGCGGCTATGTTGCGAAATGCCGAAGGCCTGTGCGGACAGTTTGAAGCTCTCAATCCACGATCCATGGGACCGGACATAGCCCTTGGGAACGCCGCTGGAACCGGACGTGAACCCTGCGTAGAAAAGATCGCCTTCATCCGGTGGCGTCTCCGGTGCCATCAGGTCCCCGGCGGACCCGCTGCTGCCTTCACGCAACGACCGAAAGCTTCCATCATCAATGACGAAATCAGGTGCAATCGCGTCAAGAACCGTTGCGGCCTGTGTTGCGGGCCAGTCCGGATCCATGACCGTGGCAATGCGACCGGTGCGGGCGCAGGCAAGGAAGCAGACGATCAGCGCAGCCGGATCCCGGAAGCGCAAGACCACGTATCCACCGCGACCTGATCGCGTCCGAAGCGCGTTCTCGATCCGGCCGACGCTATCAACCAGGTCCTGCCAGGAGAAAGTCTGCGAGCCGCATGTCAGTGCGGACGCAGACGCTTTCTGGCTGGCAAACCGGCCGAGACTGTCGCCGACAAAAGGCATGAGAGGGATTGGCCCTGTGGTCGCTGTTACGACCGTGAGAGAACGGCACCCGGCAGACCGCGCGCGACGGTCTGAACGATGACTGCCGTCAGTGCGACCTTGACCAGATCCCCTGGAATGAAGACCGAGCTGCCGAGCGCGGCTTTCGGCAGGGACAGACCGGCCATGATGGCAACACCCGGAATGCCAATGGCATAAACCACCAGGATGCCGCCAACCGCGGCGGAGATGGCGGCGGCAGCCAGGATGTTCATCTCTCGGGTCGACTGCATGATCCAGCCAGCCACAAGCGCTCCGACCGGCCAGCCGATCAGAAAGCCGACCGACGGGCCCATGAAAACGCCGAGGCCACCACGACCACCGGACAGGAAGGGCAAACCGAGCGCGACGAGAAACAGGAACAGCAGCACAGCAAGCGCGCCCCGGATCGGGCCGAGCATGACACCGGCCAGCATCACACCAAGGGTCTGTGCCGTGATCGGTACGCCACCGAGAAAGGCGATTGCAACTGGCGGAACAAGGCCCAGGGCCGAAATGAGCGCGGCATAGAAAGCAACGTGCACAAGTGATCTGTCAGCCATGATGAATTCGACCTTCTTTTCAGGAACAATGGGACTGCCACTCACCCACGAACTGAACGGATGGGTTGGGGCCCCGAAATCGTCATCACTGAGCGGGATAGCCCAGTTTTCAGCCGAGTGCCAGTCAACACCGGCTTCTTTTAGGTCATCTTGACAGGCCTTGCGACCCGCCTCGCGCCTTCAGCGCTTCGGCAACATGATCCGACATGCTCAGGGATTGGATAGCGAATGGCGCCAGAAGACGCCACGAATTTCGCGTGCCTGTTCGCGCCTGCCAGGCTTCGCGAAGCTGAGCAAAGACCACTAGCATGTAAGGCGCGAACCGCAGCACCAGCGCAACACCCAGCGCTGGTTTGCGGGGAGAGAAACCGAAAATCTCGAGCGGTTTGAACAACGGCAGGACGGCGTCCAGCATGTCGTCCATCCGGGTGGTGACCGAAACGAAATTCGCCGACAGGATCATGATTGCAAGCCGCAGGATGATTGCGACCCCTTCCAGAAGACTTCCGGAAACCCAGTGCAGCACCAGAAGCGCGGCAAGCAGATACGACATTGCCCGCAATAGCTTCAGCTGCGCCAGACCATCGCGTCCAAGGGAGGCGTAACACAAGAGAACGGCTGCCAGAGCCGGCAGCAGGACCCAGAAGGACGTGTACTGCAGCAACAGCAGACTGGCGAGGGCGACTGCCAGCAGCTTCAGACCCGCGGGCAGGCGGTGAGCCCAGCTATTGCCCTGGAGATAGACAGATATCATAGCTCGGCAATCTCCACGTCCCTGTCCTGACGCGAGAGGACGTCCTCCTGAAAGGCCGCGCGCACAGCATCAGGCTCGCCATCCATGCGCAAACGCCCGCCCTCCAGCCAGAGCAGTCTGTCGAAGCCGTCAAACTGGCTGAGATCGTGACTGACCAGAACGATTTTCTGCGGCAGCGAGAGGATCTTCTGACGGATCCGCACCGTGGTCAGGGCATCGAGGCTGGACATGGGTTCATCCAGCACCAGAAGGCGCGGCTCCATAACCAGAACCGCCAGAATGCAGATGAGTTGTTTCTGCCCGCCGGAAAGCTCGGTGATCGGCTTGCCGGCAAGTCCCTCACAGCCATGAAGCGCAAGGAACGCGCGCGCCCGGCTGCGACTTTCTTCCTTGCCTGCCCCCAACTGGGTGAGACCAAAGGCGATCTCTTCCTCAACGGTCGGGAAAATGGCCTGGTGATCCGGGTTCTGAAACACGAAGCCGACATGGCGCGGCAATTCCAGTTCCGCCTCGTCGGACGGTGCCCCAAAAAGCGTGAGATTGCCACTTGTCGGGGCGCGCAAACCATTCAAAAGGCGCACAAAGGAGCTCTTGCCTGATCCGTTCAGACCGATGATCCCGATCCGATCCTCTGCAAGCTGCAAAGTGAGATCTTTCAGGATAGGCACGCTTCCGACCTTCAGGCCGACCCGATCGAATACCGCATAGGGACTGGCGTCCGGATTGCAGACCCGGTGCTCCGCCGTGGGTTTTCTGCTTTTGGGCCAGAATGCCATGTCACCTCGTCGCGGGCGGCGCTTCCTGCAACGGCCGGTCCCTGTTCGCGCGCAGCTTATCGGTTGGATCTGCCGTCTTGTCAAAGACTGACGGTCGTTCAGCGGAAATACCTCTTGCGGTAAGCCTCTACCCTACCGGGCGCGTCAGATCGGGCAATTCGGCCAATTGGCCAATGGTCGATCTGATGCGCTCCAGAGCCCAACGGAACCGGTCGTCGGATTGTTCGGATCCAAAGGTCAGACGCAGATACGGCGCGGGCCGATAGTCCTTCGCCTGGAAATATCGGGACGACAGCACGGAGATGCCCTGATGGCCAAGCGCATTCTGCAACGCGTCGGGATCGACGGTGTCCGGCAAGCGCAGCCAGCCGAACACCTTGTTGACATCGCTTTGCAGGAAATGGGGCGCCAGCAGGTCACGTGCGGCCAGAAATCTCGTGCGGTTCGCCTTGCGTTTCAAACGCAGGGTCTTGAACAGATGCCCCTCGCGCACCCAGCCGGCGATCAGTTCCGCCGTGATGGGGGAGGCCATCCAGGTGCTTTCGCCGATCTTGTTGCGAATGCTGTCGCCAAATGGCCCGGGCACATGAACGAAGCCGATCCGGCTGCCGGGTGAGCAGACCTTGGAGATACTGGCGATGGAGGCGGTGAGTTCAGGCGCCAGCGCGCCGAAGGCAGGCAAGGCATCAGGCAGAAAAGGCGTATAGGGATCATCCTCGACGATCTTCAGGCCATGTTGCCGGGCCACCGCGACCAGATCCTGCCGCTCTTCGACGGACATTGTGTGGGTGGTCGGGTTCTGCATGTTCGGCATCAGAAAGACGCCCTTTACGCCGTTAGCCTTCGCGGCCTGGGCAAGGGCCGCAGGGTCCATGGCGCCGAAACCGCCGTCGTCACGCGTCAGCGCGGGCAGGGGTATCGGCTTCAGACCGATGCTGGCGAAGGAGCTGAAGATCGAAGGATAGGTGAACCGGTCGACGGCAACCGCGTCGCCCTGGCGAAACAGAGCCTGACAGGTGACCTGAATTCCGTGCTGCGCGCCGCAGGTCACCGCCACCCTGTCCGGGTCGGCGTCCAGACCATAGTCCTTGAAGACAAGCGCACCGGTTTCGCGATGGGCCTTGAGGCCCTCCGAGGGCACGAAGCCGTTCAGCAGGTCGATCCCCACCGTTCGAGCCATCCGCGTGAGACCGTCGGAAAGACTGGGGTTGAGGTGCGGATAAGCGAAATTGCGCGCCAGATCGCAGGTTTCCGGCTCGTCTTCCTTTGGAATAAGTGGCGAAACCTTCTGGGTTTCAGACGCAATATAGGTGCCCCGCCCGGTTTCCCCTTTCACCAGCCTGCGCCGTTCCGCCTCGCCATAGGCCCTTGTGACGGTGCCTAGCGTAACACCGAGCTGATAGGCGAGTTCTCGCTGCGGAGGCAGCCTGTCCCCCTGGGCAAGCGCACCGGTCTTGATGTCGGCTTCCAGCGCATCGGCGATCGCCAGATAAATCGGGCCGGAGGCCGCTTCAATGTTCGGAATCCACATTGTCATGAGAACAATGTTATCATTGACTGATACAATAGCTCAAGACAATTAGTATCTCCGCTATTTTGTATCGATTGTATCGATGCACTCGATGCTTTGTCTGGAGATACCCATGGATTACGCGACGTTTCTTGCCTTCGCAGTCTTCGTCATCGTCATGACCGGCACGCCCGGTCCGGGCAATCTGACCTTTCTGGCCATCGGCGCGTCTGCCGGCTACCGCACCGCCTTTCCCGTGATTGTCGCCTCGCAGATCGGCTCCCTGCCGCTCAAGCTGAGTGTTGCCTATGGCCTTGGCCATGTCATGGCGGCTGGCGGGCTGGTGGTGACCGTCTTCAAGGTACTGAGCATGGCTTATATGACTTATCTTGCGTGGCGGATCATCTGCCTCAGCGTCAAACCGAAAGGCGAAGTTGCCCTGCCCAGTTTTTGGGAAGGGCTGCTGATACACCCGCTCAGTCCAAAAACCTGGGCGATGAACCTCGTCGCCTTTTCAACCTTTCTGGCCGGCAACGGGCTTGGCATCCACGAAAACGCAATGATCCTGGTAGCGGGCTTCACTCTTGGCGGGATGGTGTTCCATTCCCTCTGGGCCTTGGCCGGCGTCTCCATTCTCGCCCTGATCGGCGATGGCACCATTATGCGCGCCATTACGGTTTCCATGGCAATTGCCATGCTGGCAGCAACGGTGTGGGCGCTGGTTATCTGAGGCCGGAGAAAGGGTTTGCGGCCGCGCTGTTCAATAGACGAAGGGGATGAACTTGCTCGTCCGCGCCGCGTAGGCATCGAATGGCGCACCGTATCTCTGCGAAAGATAGGCATCGAGTGCCGGGATATGAAAGGCAACGAAAGAAACGGCCATGAACGCAGGCACCGATAGGGCCACCAGGCTGTGTGTCAGCAGGGCCCAGCCGGTGAAAAGTAAGGTGTCGCCGAAATAGTTGATGTGCATGGAATAGGCGAACAGACCGCCGGTGTAGCATTTGCCACGATTTGCCGGGTCTCGCTTCCACCATTTGCGCTGCAGTTCCGACCCGCTGTTGAGAAACGAGCCGACCAGGACCATCGCCAGGGCCACACCGTCCATAAGGGAGAACGGAACAACCGTCTGCCGGAATACGCCGCAGCCGAGCACGAGGAAGCCGATTTCAAAGAACGCCATGAAAGCGCCCAGTCCGAACACTTCCGAAAACGCCACTTTCCGGGCCAGCAGATAGAACAACGTCAGAAGGTGGCGCGTGAAGTAGAGCAGGGTACAGGCGAGCAGAAGCAATCCGCGCTGCGGATCGGACACAACATCTGCCTGTCCGAACCACGAGGCTATCAGCTCCAATCCGCCACCCAGAAGCAGCCAGATGCTGACGAGAAAACTCGCCAGATGAAGGGCCGCAAAAACAAATTTCTGCTTTAGCGACTTATCGTGCTGACGGCTGACGCCTCCGGACTGTGCCATGACTTCTCCTTCGACCCCGAAGCCGGGTGTCGAGCCCTTCAAACGGCAAATTCTTTTTCGACCAAGTGGACTAAAAAGAAATCTAGACGAAGCGGCTGCATCTGGTCAATGTGTTTATCGACCAACTGGACGAAATAATGCCGAAACAGATCGACCACGAAGCCTACCGGCTTGAACTTGCCCGGAAGGCCGCGCCGCTTTTCTCCGAGCTCGGGTATTCGGGTCTTGGAATGCGGCAGGTCGCCGAAGCCCTGGGCCTGTCGAAAAGCGCGCTCTATCATTACTTTCCAACCAAGAAGAGCCTGTTCCTGGCCTGCACGGAAACGGTGATGAGGGAGATGACGGCAGGGGGCGACACGGGCTCGGCTTCACACGGCAAAGCTTTACAGGGCCCGACGCCACAAGACCCGGGCACCGCCCTGATCGATTTCGCCAGGAGCCTGGAACCGGGATTTGCCAGCGAAATGTCGCTTCTGTTCGACTATCTGCGGGGAAAGACCGCCACGGAGATCGCCGCCGACCCCGCCATGCAACTGGCCAATGACCATCTTCGACGGCATGTGGAAGGCGTTGTGGGGAGCGAGGCAGCCGACAGCGCCCTTTGCCTGTTGATGGGTGCCTTGCTTATGCGCCATTTCACCGGCGGCACGCTGGATTATGAGACCCTTCTTCCCGCCCTGAGGAAACTCGGCTGATTGAATACAGCGCGGGAGAAGAGGCAGATCCGGCAACAGACGTCCACCGGATCTGCCCGACCGGCTACAGGGGAGACCGCAGCCGGAAACACGTCAGGTATCGAAATTCAACTAGCGCTGCAGGTCCTTCAGCTCCCTCTGCCAGCGCGCTTCGAAAGACGATTCATGTCGGTCTGAGCCAAAGCCAATATCCCGGCGCAGATCATCCGGCAGATCAGCCACGTTGATACGTTTGCGGCGCGGCATCGCTGACCGTGTGAACAGGGAACCGATCATAGTTTTGAATGAAAAGCCCAAGTTATGTTGATGAGTCACACAGCCTGATTTCGTTTGAAAGCGCCTGAACACGTCGGAAACTCCTGATTTAAGTGAGCTACATATCGACGGATCCGGCTTGTCTTACCAACGAAATCTCAATAGATATGCATAAGGGAGATTTATGCATGTCATCGCATTTACCACCGCTGTCCGCGATCCGCGCTTTCGAAGCTGCAAGCCGGCACCTGAGTTTCACCAAGGCCGGGGACGAGCTGGGCATGACCCAGGCGGCCGTCAGCTATCAGATCAAGGTTCTGGAAGACCGCCTCGGCTTTCAGCTGTTCACGCGCAAGGCCCGCAAGATCGAGCTGACCGATTCCGGCGCACAATTGGCAACGCGGGTGGTCGATGCCTTCTCCTCGCTTCGCAGCGCCTTCGAGGATATTTCCGAAAAGAACTCCAGCCAGCTTGTGGTGTCCAGCAACACCACGTTTGCCGTCAACTGGCTGGCCTACCGTCTGTTCGAATTCCAGATGAAGAACCCGGATGTGGGCGTGCGCATCGTGCCCTATGGTCCGAATGCGGAGCCGGATTTCAACGAATCCGACATCGTGATTTCCGCCTGCAAGGCACCGCCAAAAACCTGGCCCGCCCATGAAATCGTGCGCGCAGACTTCACGCCGATGCTGAGCCCGAAGCTTGCGGAAACAATTGACGGCATCAGCAAGCCCGAAGACCTCCTGAAATTGCCGCTGGTCGATCCGCAGGATCCCTGGTGGCAGATGTGGTTCGAGGCAGCCGGACTGCCGAATGTCGATCTGAGCGGCCATCCAAGCTCGCGCATGGGGTCGCAGGCGCTTGAGGCCAACCGAGCCATCGCAGGCCAGGGCGTTGCCATCCTGACCCCGTATTTCTGCAGAACGGCCCTTGAGAGCGGCCAACTGATCCAGCCCTTCGAGCTGACTTGCCGGGCGAACAACGAAAGCTGGTATCTGAGCTACCCACCGGCCTTGCGCTCCAGCCGCAAGATCCGGCTGTTCCGCGACTGGGTTCATGCGGAACTGAAAAACGACGGCATGCCCGTCGCAGCGCCAGTGGCTGTGACTGACTGACGCCATCCCGGCACCAGCCAGCCTCTCAGTCCATGCAAAAGCCCCGGCCGTCCGTCAGACGACCGGGGCCAAATCTTTTCCGGCAATAAGCCTTGCCTTACGGCGTGAACACGATCGTCTTGTTGCCGACGATCATGACCCGGTTTTCCAGGTGGTATTTGACGGCACGGGCGAGGACGCGGGATTCGATGTCGCGGCCGCGGGCAACGAAGTCGTCAGCGGAAAGCGAATGGCTTACGCGGTCGGCGTCCTGCTCGATGATCGGGCCTTCGTCGAGATCCGGCGTCACATAGTGAGCGGTGGCACCGATCATCTTGACGCCGCGGGTGTGCGCCTGGTGATACGGCTTTGCGCCCTTGAAGCTCGGCAGGAAGGAGTGGTGGATGTTGATGATCTTGCCGAACAGCCGCTTGGAAAGGTTGTCGGACAGGACCTGCATGTAACGGGCCAGCACCACCAGGTCGGCCCCGGTTTCCTTGACCAGTTTCAGCAGCTTGTCTTCCTGCTCGGCCTTGTTTTCCTTGTTCACCGGCCAGTGGTAGTACGGAATGCCTTCATGCTCGGCCGTACGCTGGCTGTCGGTGTGGTTGGAAACGATTGCCACAACTTCGGCGTCCATCCAGCCGACGCGGCTCTGGTAGAGAAGGTGCAGCATGGCATGGTCGAATTTGGACACCATCACGATGACCTTCGGCCGCTTGGCGGTGTCGACCAGTTTCGCCTTCATGTCGAAGCGGCTGATGACCGGGTCGAGTGCCTTCTGGACACTTTCCAGGCTCACGCCTTCCGGAGCCAGCATGGCAATGCGCAGGAAAAACTGGTTGGACACCCGGTCCCAGAACTGGTCACTCTCGGCGATATTGGCGCCGAAATCCGCCAGCTCCGTCGTGACCGCCGCCACAATGCCGGGCTTGTCCGCGCAGGACAGCGTCAGAACGTAAAGGCTATCCGCCATAGTATTCCAGTCTCCAACCTTGAGGGCCGCAGCCCGCTGATATTGCTTCGTGCCGGATGCCGGCCCGAATGATCAGGCAGGCATCAGACTATGTTCCTTCAGGGCCGATACCAGATCGTTGACCCGGTCGGCATTGTCTTTCGCACGGTCGCCGGTCCTGTTCCACAGGCCGTTCTCAAAACCGATCCTTGTCTTGCCGCCCCGCCGGACCGCCTCCACCAGACACTCCGTCTCCCGGTGTCCGAAGGCGCAGACCGCCCAGTCCAGCGACACCCCACTGCCGCGTTCCGCCAGCTTGTCCAGAAACGGCACCAGATCCTCCGGTGCACTTTCCTGGCCGGCCGCGTAGCGCCCCAGTACAAACAGCAGCTGATGGCTTTCTCCCGCAAGGGTGCCAGCTGCCACCAGATTAAAAAACCGGTCCAGATCGTCCGCACTGTAGACGATGTGCTGGACCGCGCACGCCTTGCCAACTGCCCAATTGTAGAAAGCCTTCGCCTGGTCTTCCTCGCCTTCCGGAACCATTTCCCGAAGGGCGACGGAGACTGCTGCAGGCTTGACCTTGTAGACCAGTTCGCGTTGCTGTTCCGGGGTGTATTTTCCAACAGCTTCCGTCGTGATTTGAACCTGCATTTGCGGCACAGCAACACGCATTTCCGACAAGAGCTCACGATAACGCCCCGCATCCAGCACATGGGCACCGGAGACATCGCGTACGTGGGCATGAAGTGCGCCGGCGCCAGCGTGGAAACAGGCCTTTGCCGCAGCAACTGTTTCGGCAACGGTCATCGGCAGGCAAGGGTGGTCCGATTTGGTCCGGCGCGCACCGTTCGGGGCCACCATGATCAACGGTAGCGGCGGAGGTGTAAACAGGGGGGGCATGGTCAGAAGACCGCCTTGAAGGCCTGGCCAAGCTTGTCGGTTATCTCGCCGATGTGGCTGTCCTCCAGAATGAAGGGCGGGGCCAGCAGGACATGGTCGCCCTTTACGCCATCAATTGTCCCACTCATCGGATAGCAGATAAGGCCAGCCTCGAAGGCCGCTTTCTTGAAGGCCTTGCTGATACCTCTTTTAGGATCGAACGGAGCCTTGGAGGCCCGGTCCTCCACCAGTTCGATACCTCGAAACAGCCCACGCCCGCGAATGTCGCCAACATGCGGATGCTGGCCGAAGGCGTCGGTGAGGGCGGCGTTAAGTTTCTCGCCCATCGGCATGACCCGGTCGGCGACGCCGCCGGTCAGCTTTCTGAACACGGCCAGTGCCGCCGCGCAGGCGACGGGATGGCCGATGTAGGTATGGCCGTGCTGAAAAAAGCCGGAGCCGGTCTCGATGGCTTCATAAATAGCGGACGCGCACAGCATGGCGCCAACCGGCTGGTAGCCGGCGCCGAGCCCTTTCGCGATGCACAGAATATCCGGCGCCACGCCATCCTGCTCGCAGGCGAACAGCGTTCCCGTGCGGCCCATGCCGCACATGACCTCATCGAGGATCAGAAGCACGCCATGGCTGTCGCAGATCTCGCGAATCCGCTTGAAATAGCCCTCAACCGGCGGCAAGGCGCCCGCCGTCGCGCCAACGACCGGTTCGGCGACGAATGCCATGACATTTTCCGGCCCCAGCCGAAGGATCTCGGCTTCCAGTTCGTTGGCGACCCGTAGGCCGTAGTCGAAGGCGGTTTCCCCCTCGCGGCGGTCCCGGTACTCGTAACAGGGAGCGATGTGGGTGGTGTCGATCATCAGCGGCGCGAAGGGTTCCCGCCGCCACTGGTTGCCGCCGGTTGCCAGTGCGCCCAGCGTGTTGCCGTGATAGCTCTGCCGGCGGGCGATCACCCTGTGCCGGGACGCTTCCCCTTTTTCCAGAAAATACTGCCGCGCCAGCTTCAGCGCCGCTTCCATGGCTTCCGAACCGCCGGAGACGAAGTAGACACGGTCCAGATCGCCGGGCGCTTTCTCGATCAGGAGATCTGCCAGCTCCTCGGCCGGTTCGCTGGTGAAAAAGCCCGTGTGGGCAAATGCGATCCTGTCGACCTGGGCCTTGATGGCGGCAGTCACATCCGGGTCGCTGTGCCCGAGACAGGAAACCGCGGCACCGCCGGACCCGTCGAAATACCGCTTTCCGGATCGGTCGAGGATGTAGCACCCGTCGCCGCTGACTGCGACGGGAAGATCGGCTTTAGTGTGGCGGGGAAATACATGAGACATGGCAAGTTATCCGGCTGATGACAGCTGCGCCCGGACCGGGCTGACGCATTTGTATCAGAAAATATCCAACTCTGAAACATTTGTTTCGACGGCGCGTTAACCATGTTTTTCATTAGAATTTTAATAAAATTCGATCAGCCTGCGCACGGGGGACGAGATTTGTAATGAAGTAACCGAAGGCCGCCCGTCATGCGTCAGCGCCTCATCGCCTGGATCGTATTCCTAGGATTGACCGCCACACTTGCCGGCTGCGGAACTGTCGCCGGTGTTACCGGCATGGGCTGGGTGACGGCATCCCACAATTCCATCGACTATAACGACAGCTCGTGGTGCGTTCCGCGCAAGCTGAAAAAGGTTCTGAACCGGGTCGCGGCCCGATATGGCAAGGTGACCGTCAGTTCCACCAAGCGCTGGTGGCTTGAGAACTGGTGGAAGGGCGGCGCCAAGAATTCCTATCACCTCAACTGCCGCGCGGTCGATTTCTCCGTCCGCGGCAGCCCGTCATCGGTCATCGCCTTTTTGAAGGCACAGCCGGAAGTGGGCGGTTACAAGCACTATTCTTCCGGCCACTATCACATCGACACCGGCCCGCGCCGTACCTGGTAAGTTCAGGCCCGGCAAGTTCAGGCCTGCTAAAATGCCCTCTTGGGCGCCGGGCCTGACGGGCGCCCGGGCCTGAAAAACGGCGGGGCTGGCAGACGGTGGGCCTCGCTCACCCGGCAAGGAGCTCGCGTTATTTCAGTTCGCCCAGCTCCAGCGCCATTTCCCAGGCCACAGGGTCAAAGCCGACAAAATTCTTGGTTTCGCCTGCCACGATCGGACGCTTGATCACCGACGGGTTCTCGATCATCACATCGAGCGCACTTTTGGCGTCGACGACACTATCCTGCGTCGCCTCATCAAGGCGCCGCCACGTGGTGCCGCGTTTGTTCAAAATCGTGTCCCAACCGAACTCGCCGACGAAACCGGCCAGCCGGTCAGCATCCACCCCGTCCTTCTTGTAATCGTGGAACTCATAGGCCACCCCGGCCTCTTCCAGAAACTTCCGCGCTTTCTTGACGGTGTCGCAATTCTTGATGCCGTAGACCTTCATCGCCTCTTCCCGGTTGCTCGTTGTCTGCTTGCTGGTTTTCTGGTCCGGAATGTGCCGACTGGAGCCGGGGATGCAAGGCTGTCGTCGGAGAAAATCCGGAATTTTGAGAAAAATGAGCGCCTAAGGGCCTTCCAGTCCGGAGTTTTCCCCGTTGTGACCGCTTTCACAGACAGTTCGCCGCATTTGCCTTATGTCTTCTTGACCTCAGGCTCCGCCCGCGCTTGAAGTGGCACCTGAAAGGGCGGACCGGCAGCAGATCGGTGCAGCGAGACCGGAGACAGAACATTTATGCAGGAAGAGGTTCCCGGCACAGGCCGGCCCCACCCGCCCGAGACGGCCGCCAAATCTTCTGACAGAGCCGGTCCAGCTCTCAAAACGGGCAAAAAATCCCGCGACATGATGGTTGGACGCGGCAACTGGCGTCAACGGCTCCGGCTGTGGAGCGGCCTGATCCTGTTCACGTTCTGCCTCAGCCATTTTTCAAACCACGCCCTTGGCATCATTTCCTTTGAGGCCATGGATAAGGCTTCGATCTGGCACTATTGGGTCTGGCGAAGCCTGCCCGGAGAGACCCTGCTGATCCTTGCCGCGCTGACCCATGTGCTGCTGGCCTTGTGGCGGACAAGCAAACGACGGACGTTGAAGATCTCCCGCTGGGAGTTTCTGCAGCTCGCCCTCGGTCTCTATATTCCCTGGCTTCTGATCCCGCATGTCACCATGACCATGGGTGTTGCCCAGGAATTCGGTTTTCTGCCCGTTTACGAACAGATGCTCACGCTGCTGTGGCCGAATGCGGCGGTCAACCAGTCGATTTTGCTGCTGGTGGTGTGGATCCACGCCATGATTGGTCTGCATTTTTTCCTGCGCCTTTATCCGTTGTACCAACGGCTGAAACCTCTGGCCGCGGGATTCGCCTTCGCCATGCCCGTTCTGGCGATTTGGGGCTGGATCGAAGGGGCGCGCAGGCTTGCCCTCAGCCGTGATGTTACCCTTCGTGTCACCCCGGAGCAGCAATTGTGGGCAAGCGAGGTCGTCGTCCAGTTCCGTGCTGTGGTGTTCGGCCTGATCGCCGTCAGTCTTCTGGCCATATTGATCCGGTATCTGCTCGGCCTGAAAGCGCGCAGCCTGACCGTGGTCTACCCGGGCGGACTGACAGTGAAGGCGCAGCCGGGCGCAACGCTTCTGGAAATCAGCCGCATGAACGACATACCGCTTGCCTCGGTATGCGGCGGGCGCGCCAGATGCTCCACCTGCCGCGTGAAGATGATTTCCGGCGGTGAAAATTTGCCAAGACCCGCCCCTCCCGAAACCGCAGTGCTGGCACGCATCGGCGCCAGCAACGACATTCGCCTGGCCTGCCAGGTGCGGCCGGAAAACAACGTGGAAGTGCAGCCTCTGGTGCCGGTAAAGGCCAGCACCATCCTCAGTGAACACCTGAAGGACGCCTATTACTGGGGTGTCGAGCAGGATGTGGTGGTCATGTTCGTGGATCTGCGCAATTTCACCGGCATTACCGAAAGCCAGCTTGCCTATGACGTCGTCTATCTGCTGAACAGCTATCTGGACCAGGCTTCAACCGCGATCCGGGACGAGGGCGGCTATGTCGACAAGTTCATTGGCGACGGCATCATGGCCATCTTCGGTATGGAGAGCAGCGCGGACATCGGAGCCCGGCAAGCCCTTGCCGCCTGCCGCCGCATCGAGGCGGTGATGAAATCGCTCGACAAGGAGAAGGGGCCGCAGTTTCGCGATCCGATTCGCCTGGGCGTCGGGCTGCATCTCGGGTCAGCCATCCTCGGCCGGATCGGCGCAGCCGGTTCGGAGGGCAAACGCGACGGGCTGACCGCGCTTGGCGACGTGGTCAACACCGCCAGCCGGCTTGAAACCGAAAACAAGAACCACGGCAGTTTCCTTGTCGTTTCCAAGGCCGTGGTCGATGCGGCCGGCGCCCGGATTGACGGTGCGGAAGAAGCCGAAATCAAGGTTCGCGGCAAGGAAATCCCCTTGCAAATCCTCGCGGTGAAAAGCTTAGATGGTCTTCACCTGGGCGATGCCGTTTCCGCCTGAGGCAAATTCCTCCGTTCAAACGAAACTCTGGAGCCCACGTGAGCCGGACCTATACGCCCCGGGAAATGCTGGAGAAACTGATCTCCTTCAACACCGTTTCCGACCGAAGCAACCTCGACCTCATCGCCTTCGTCGAAGACTATCTCGGCCAATGGGGCGTCGCCTGCGGGCGGGCGCTGGACGAAACCGGCCAGAAGGCCGCCCTTTATGCCCGTATCGGCCCGGAGGTTGATGGCGGGACTGTCCTGTCCGCCCATACGGATGTGGTTCCGGTGGCGGGTCAGGCCTGGTCGCAGGATCCGTTCACCGCCTGGGAGGAAAACGACCGGCTTTACGGGCGCGGAGCGGCGGACATGAAGGGCTTTGCTGCGACGGTGCTTGCCAAGGTGCCGGACTTCGTCAACGCGCCGCTCCGACGGCCGGTCCATATCGCCTTGTCCTATGACGAGGAAACCGGCTGTGACGGAGCCAGGGTGCTTATCCCTGAAATGCTGGCCAACGGCCCGCGTCCTTCGGTCGTGATCGTGGGTGAACCGACCAGCATGAAAGTCGTCACCGGGCACAAGGGCATCACCGTGCTGAAAACGCGTATCCAGGGGCACCCGGTTCATTCCAGCCAGTTGCACCGGGGCGTGTCGGCGATTTCGACTGCCGCCAGGCTGATCGGATGGCTGGATGCCAGAACCGCGGAAAACCGGGCCAAGGCAGATCCGGAGTGCCCGTTCGAACCGCCTTACACCACCTTGCATTGCGGCACCATTTCCGGGGGCCAGGCGCATAACATCACCGCCCAGCACTGCGAATTCGTGACTGATATCCGGCTGTTGCCCGGTGAGCACGCACAAGACTGGGTCGCGGCCTACAGGGCCTTTATCGAAAACGATGTTTTGCCCGCTATGCAAGCCATCTCGCCGGACTGCGGCATCGAGGTGCGTGAACTGGCCTATGTGCCGGGACTTTCCGAAGAGCCGGACGGGCTGGCCGAGACGACCGCAAGGCGTCTGACAGGTGATAACAGCCGCAACGTCGTGGTCTATGCCACCGAGGGCGGGATCTTCCAGGAGCACGGCCTTTCCACCGTGGTCTGCGGCCCCGGATCCATCGATCAGGCCCATCAGCCGGACGAATTCATAGCCCTGTCCGAACTCGACCGTTGTGCTGTCTTCCTAGACAAAATGATAGACAGGTTGTCGCAATTTGACTGCTAAACAGGTTTGAACTCAGAGGCTTACAGTGTCATAGTTGCAATTGATACGACTGGCGCCTGGTCCTGGCAGGGGGATGCGCCATTGAAAAATGCCGAAACCGGAAATCGAGGGCACTATGATCAAAAGAACAGTTGTCATCGCCGCAGCGATGCTTGCGGCGGGAACGGGGTCTGCTGTTCAGGCAGAGACACTCAAATATGCCTTTCAAGGCGCGCTGAACGCGCTTGATCCTTACAGTCTCAACGAGACTTTCACCCTTTCGTCGCTCGGCAACGCCTATGAAGGTCTGACCCGGCGCGGCGCGGATCTGGCAATCGAGCCGGCGCTGGCCGAAAGCTGGGAGATCATCGAGCCGAATCGCTGGCGTTTCCACCTGCGTAAGGGCGTAAAGTTCCACAACGGCAACGACTTCACGGCAGAGGACGTTGCCTTTTCCGTCGACCGCGTCCGCTCGGAAGGCTCCGACCTGACCACCCGTGTCCCGGCCGATGCCAAGGTCGAGATCGTTGACGACTACACGGTCGATTTCGTTCTGACCGGACCGAACCCGATCCTGAACTACGAGTGGGATACGTTCTACATCATGGACAAGGAGTGGACGACCGAGAACGACGCGGTCAAAGTCACTTCAGCCTCCGACACCACGCCCAATTATGCCGCTCTGCATGCCAATGGCACCGGACCGTTCAAGATCGTCACCCATGAAGCCGGTGTGAAGACCGTCTACGAAAAGTTCGACGGCTGGTGGGATGAAGCCAAGCACAATATCGATACGGTGGAATTCACGCCGATCGGGTCCGATGCAACGCGCGTTGCCGCGCTTTTGTCGGGCGAGATGGACATGGTCTATCCGATCCCGGTGCAGGACATCAAACGCATCAACGACAATGCGGGAACCGTTGCGCTGACCGGTCCGGAACTGCGCACGATCTTCCTGGGCATGGACCAGATGCGTGACGAGCTGCTGTATTCCGACGTCAAGGGCAAGAACCCGCTCAAGGATGCCCGTGTGCGCAAGGCCTTCTATCAGGCGATCGATATCGAGGGCATCAAGAAGAAGGTCATGCGGGACCTGTCCAATCCGTCTGCCATCATGATCTCACCGTTGCTGTTTTCCAAGTCGGACGAGTTCGAGCGTTATCCTTATGACCCGGAAGCCGCCAAGGCACTTTTGGCCGAAGCCGGTTATGCGGACGGATTTTCCATCGGCATGGACTGCCCGAACGACCGTTACGTCAACGACGAGTCGATCTGCCAGGCCGTTGCGTCCATGCTGGCCCGCATCGGCGTGAAGGTGAACCTCAATGCCCAGCCCAAGGCAAAATACTTCGCCAAGATCCTGGCTTCCGGTGGTTACGACACGTCGTTCTATCTGCTCGGCTGGACCCCTAGCTCCTTCGACAGCTGGAACGTTCTGGACAACCTGATGAACTGCCGCGACGAATCCGGCAAGGGTTCTCCGTTCAACAACGGTGGCTTCTGCGACGAGAAGATCGACCAGCTGACCGATGAAATCCTGGTCGAGATCGATCCGGAAAAGCGTGACAACCTGATCGCCGAAGCGTTCCGCATCAGCCACGAAAACGCCTACTACATCCCGCTGCACCAGCAGAGCCTGGCATGGGGCGTTTCCGACAAACTGGACGTTGTCCTGCGCGCTGACAATCAGTTCAAATTCCGCTTCGTGACCAAGAACTGATCCGTAGACACAATACATGACGCTCCCGGCAATCGCCGGGGGCGTATTTTCATGACGAAAGCACTCAAAGAGCCGAAATGATTGGATTTGCAGCGCGCCGCATCTTGCAGGCGTTGATTGTCATGCTGGTGGTCGCCCTTCTTGCGTTCACGATGTTCCGCTTTGTCGGCGATCCCATCAACCAGATGGTCGGCATCGAAACCTCGATCGAGGAACGGGAAGCCTTGCGCGAACGCCTGGGCCTGAACGACCCGGTGGCGGTCCAGTTCTTCCGTTTCATCACCAATGCCGCGCAGTTTGACTTCGGCACGTCCTATCAGTTCCGCCAGCCGGTGTCAGAGCTTTTCGCCAAGCGCATACCGGCCACTCTTGAGCTCAGTTTCACCTCGGCCCTGTTTGCATTGATTGTCGGCATTCCCATGGGAATCTATGCCGGTCTCAACCGAGAATCGCCTATTTCCAAGCTGTTTCTGTCGGTGTCGCTGATCGGCATTTCGCTACCGACGTTCTTTATCGGCATCCTGCTGATCTTTCTGTTTTCCGTGACGCTGCAATGGCTGCCCAGTTTCGGCCGCGGCGAGACCGTTCAGATCGGCTCCTGGTGGACGACCGGCTTTCTGACAATTTCCGGATTGAAGGCACTGATTCTGCCGTCGATCACGCTCGGTCTTTATCAGATGACGTTGATCATGCGCCTGATCCGCGCAGAGATGCTGGAGGTCATCCGGACCGACTACATCAAGTTCGCCCGGGCCCGGGGACTGCCGGACCGGCTGGTGAACTTCCGGCACGCCCTGAAGAACACGCTGGTTCCGGTCATCACCATCACCGGCCTGCAGCTTGGCGCTATCATCGCCTTCGCGACCATCACCGAGACCGTTTTCCAGTGGCCCGGAATGGGGCTGATGTTCCTGCAGGCCGTGCAGAACGTCGATATTCCCATCATGTCCGCCTACCTGATGCTGACGGCCTTCCTGTTCGTGACGATCAATTTCATCGTCGACATCCTTTACTTCTTCATCGACCCGCGCCTGCGCGTCGGCCGGCCATAAGGGAGACCGACGTCATGCCTTTCACCACCAACGAAGAAGACCAATCCACGGTTCAGAATGCGGCAGCGCCAGTGCAGGAACAGGGGCGTATAGCCCGGTTCCTCGACAGTGACCTGTTTCATTCGTTCCTGAAATCGAAGATCACCGTCGTGGCTGCCAGCGGGACCTTCATCCTGTTCCTTCTGGCCTTCCTCGCCCCCTGGATCGCACCTCATAATCCGTTCGATCTGGCGTCGATCTCCATCATGGATGCCCGCGTGCCGCCGGTCTGGATGGAATATGCCGACCCCCGTTTCCTGCTGGGGACGGACGATCAGGGCCGCGACATGCTCTCTGCCATCTTCTACGGCATGCGGATCTCGTTGATCGTCGGCTTCTGTTCCGTCATCGCCGCCGCGGTCATCGGCATCTCGATGGGGCTGGTTGCGGGGTATATGGGCGGCCGCGTAGATGCCATCATCATGCGAATAGCCGATGTGCAGCTCACCTTCCCGGCTATCCTGATTGCCCTTCTGATCGACGGCGTCGCCCATGGCATTTTCGGTTCAATCGACCGGGAAGTCTTCGCCTTCTACATCCTGATCGCTTCGCTGGCGCTGTCCTTCTGGGTGCAATATGCGCGCACGGTGCGCGGTTCCGCCATGGTGGAGAAGAACAAGGAATATGTGCAGGCTGCCCGCGTGATCGGCATTCCCTCGGTTATCATCATGGTGCGTCATATCCTGCCGAACGTCACGGGACCGGTGCTGGTGATCGCGACCATCAACCTGGCCCTCGCCGTTGTCACAGAGGCAACCCTCTCGTTCCTGGGTGTAGGCATGCCGCCCACCCAGCCGTCGCTCGGCACGCTGATCGCCATCGGCAACGACTTCCTCTACTCCGGGGAATGGTGGATCGCCATTTTCCCTGGTCTCGCGCTGGCGCTGCTGGTGCTGAACGTCAACCTTCTGGGCGACTGGCTGCGCGACGCCCTCAACCCGAAACTCAGGTGAGGCCGGTATGAGCGTTCTCGATATCAAGGATCTGAGGGTCGAGTTTCCGGGCCGCAAATCCGTTTTCGTCGCCGTCGATGACGTCACCTTGAGCGTCGATGCCGGTAAGGTGCTCGGCGTTGTCGGGGAATCGGGTGCCGGCAAGTCGACCGTTGGCAATGCGGTGATCGGCCTGTTGCAGGAGCCGGGCCACATTGCCGGTGGCGAAGTCTACCTTCACGGCAAGCGCATCGACCAGTTGCCCTACAAGGAAAAGCGCCGTCTGCGCGGCCGCAAGATCGGCATGATCTTTCAGGATCCGCTGACATCGCTCGATCCGCTGCAAACAGTGGAAAGCCAGCTCCTGGAGACAATCCGAACCCATCTGCCGCTTTCGCGATCGCAAGCCCGCCAGCGGGCAATCGAACTGATCGAATCCGTGGGCATTCCCGATGCGTCGGAACGGATCAAGCAGTATCCGCATCAGTTTTCCGGCGGCATGCGCCAGCGGGTGGTGATTGCACTGGCACTGTGCGCGGAACCGGAACTGGTGATCGCGGACGAACCGACAACAGCGCTCGATGTCTCGATCCAAGCTCAGATCCTGGACCTGATGAAGAAGCTGTGCCGGGAGCGAAACGTCGCGATGCTGGTCATCACCCACGACATGGGCGTGATTGCCGACATTACCGACCATGTGGCGGTGATGTATCACGGCGAACTGGTGGAGTATGGCGAGACCACACAGGTGCTGGGTGCGCCGGAGCACCCTTATACCCAGAGCCTGATTTCCGCCGTGCCGCGTCCGGACATCAAGGTCGAGCGGTTTCCGGTGGTCAACTACATCGAGAAAGCCGGAACCCCGCAAAAGCAGATCGATATTGCCAGCCATTGGCTCGGCAAGGCACGCGACTACGAAAAAGTCACCGGCCCGCTGGTCCAGATCAAGGATCTCGAAATGCGGTTCGAGACCCGTGGTTCGATTTTCCCGTCCAGGCGCAAATATTTCCAGGCCGTCAAGAAGGTCAGTTTCGATATCAACGAAGGCGAGACCTTCGGCCTTGTTGGCGAAAGCGGGTCCGGCAAATCGACCATCGCGCGGCTGATTACCGGCCTTTATCAACCGTCCGGAGGCTCGATCCTGTTCGGCAAGACCGAGCTGACGTCACTCAAGAATCGCAAGGACGTTCTGGCGATGCGCCGCCAGATGCAAATGATCTTTCAGGATCCCTATTCCTCGCTGAACGCACGCATGCGCGTCAGCGACATCATCGGCGAACCGATCAAGTTCCACCGCCTGGCCTCGAGCAATGCCGAAGTGCGCCAGATTGTTGATGACCTGCTGGACCATGTCGGCCTTGGCGCGGCAGCCGGCAAGAAATTTCCGCATGAGTTTTCCGGCGGTCAGCGCCAGCGCATCTCCATTGCACGGGCGCTTGCCACGCGGCCACGCTTCCTGATCTGCGATGAGCCGACCTCGGCACTCGACGTATCGATCCAGGCACAGATCCTGAACCTTCTGAAAGATCTTCAGCAGGAACTTGGCCTGACCATGCTGTTCATCAGCCACGATCTGGCCGTGATCCGGCAAATGTGCAACCGCATCGGCGTCATGCGCCATGGCGAACTGTGCGAGGTTTCCGATTGCGACCAGCTTTTCGAAGCGCCCCAGCACCCCTACACGCGCGAACTCTTGAACCTGATGCCATCGCTGGAACTGCTGTCGCGCGCCAACCTCGCGACGGCCTGACGGATCCGGCGGCCCTGCCGCCGGACTCTCCAAGCCTTTGATGATGAGTCTTTTTTCAGATTCGCCCGAGTCGCCTGCTTGACTCGGAGCCATTGCCTGATTCTCCGGGAGCGGCAAGTCGATAACCACAAAGCAGTATGGACCGGGCAGTTTTTGCCGCCCAGGCCCCATGGCCATCGGCGCACAAATAGAACCTTCCTGACGAAAGCGCGAATCCCATTCGTTAATAGAAATTAACCATGTTTTTCTTCTGCGAGCGAAAGTAAAAAGGGAGAGCCTCTCGGCCCTCCCGTCAATATAGTACACCCCAAAATAACTTTCGCCCAAAGGACCTGAAAATACTGGCCTTCAATACTTGGTGGCCATTTAAAAAATTATGCTGGCATACTACCCAGAAATCGGTTTCGCTCAAGTTGCGCACTGCACAAATGGTCGGCAGCCCTGCCGGTGCACTGCGTCCATGACAGGCATCTGGCCCTCCGCGATGCCCCTCGGCATTGCCTGGCTTTCGTCGTTCCCTCATTTTGGAACTGTCCAAAGGGCGTGCCGAAAATGTCTTCAGTTGGCTCACGACCCGGTTCCAGCACAAGCAATCTAGATATGAGAGCCGACCGGCGATGCCGAAAACGTCTTTTATTTCAATTCTTTGGTCTTTCTTTCTTGCAATCGCGGTAGTATGCCTGCTGCTTGCGTTGGCAACTGCGAGCGGCCAAGTCACTGATGCCGCTACGTCCGTTAAGATTTTCGGCTCTCGCAGCGCCTTATTTTTCAGCATGTTCTCTTCGATTTTTTCCCTTCTGGGTCTGTCCTTCTCCCTCAACACGTCTGTTGGCCGGCCGTTGTCGCTGGTCACGGCGCTGGCCAGCGGTGCACTGCTTGCCCTTTCGGCTGCTCTGCTCCTGTCGGGCCCGGCTTCCTCCCAGGCCAATGCTCCGGCACTCGCCGCTGCTTTCCTGATGGTGCTGAGGGCATTCGGCGTCGTTCTGCTGCCGCCAAGGGGCGATCTCAGCGGCGTACCGCAAGCCGCCAGGTCTGCCCTGCTGGGGCTTCTGGCGGCGGCTGCCTGGTGGTGGATCCTCGACCGAAATCAGGCTCCGGTGGCGCTGGCCGCTGCGCTGCTGCTCTCCTGGCCCCAGCTTATTGACGGCATCAATGCCTTTGCGGACAAGGTCTTTCACAAGGCCGCACTCGCGGCAGGCGCCCGCGATATCGCGCCCGGTACCTTCACCAGGGTCGCCCAGGCCCGCGATATCCTGATCGACAAGGCCGCCGTGATGTCCGGACCAGACCTGATGGTCACCAACGTCATGGCATTCAACAACGACCCGAAAACACTGCTGGCTGTCGCCGCCTCCGCCGAAGCCGGATCATCGCATCCTGTCGCCCTGGCCCTGCGTGAGCTCGCCAGCCAGTGGCAGGTTGGCCTCAAGATGCCGGACAGATTCGAACCGACACCGGGGCTCGGCGTTGTCGCGCTGCTCGGCGGGCAGACGGTGGTGATCGGCACGACGGACCTTTTGAAGCGGCTCAAGATCGACAGCTTCACCGCAGATGCCATTGCCCGGTCTTTGGAAGCCGATGGCAAGACGGTGCTGCGTGTTGCAGTCGGCGGGCGCGTCGTCGGTGTGCTGGGTCTGGAAGGGACACTGCGTCAGGACGCGGGCGTTGCCGGGATGGCGCTGCGCAAGGAAGGCCTTGTGCCGTGGCTTTTCAGCGGCGACAACCCCAACACCCGCCGTGCACTGGCTAGCATGCTTGGCCTGGAGCTGACCGACAGTCCGAAACCGGGAGAAACAGCCTCCGAAGCGGCCTCCCGCTGCTTTCCGGATGCGGCCCCTCTGGTGTTGACCCTGTCTCAGGATCGCATGGCGCTGGAGTTGCGTCAGGGGATAGCACCCGAAACTGGTAGCCCTGTTGACGGAAACACGCCCCTTGCAGTCAGCGACACGGACGACATCGGCGCCTTTCCCGCATTGAAGGCGCTGGCCATGCGCCGGAACCTTCTGGCCGTCCATGCCCGCCGGGTTCTGTCGGGCCTCTGGCTTTGCGCTGGCCTATGCGGTGCGTCCACCGTCTTGCCCCTGTCCGCTGCGCCCATTGTGTTCGGGGTCTGCCTGGCAGTGCTCTGGACGTTTGCCCGGTTTTCCGTCGCTGATACCCTGCAGCGGAACAAGTGACCCAGGCGGTCTCGAAATGTGGAACCAAATTTGCGGTTGAGCGCCTTTACAGCCCTTTGGTGCTGGTGTTTATCGGCTCGTGACACTTTGTGAGTGCATTGAGGGATGAGGCGACATGAGCGACACCAAGACACCAAAACTGCGGTCCACCGCCTGGTTCGACAATCCCGACAATCCGGGCATGACGGCACTCTATATCGAGCGTTACCTGAACTTCGGACTCACGCGTGAAGAACTGCAGTCCGGCAAGCCGATCATCGGCATTGCCCAGACGGGATCCGATCTTTCGCCCTGCAATCGCCACCATCTGGAACTTGCCAAGCGCGTGCGGGAAGGCATCCGCGACGCCGGCGGGATCGCTTTTGAATTTCCGGTGCATCCGATTCAGGAAACCGGCAAGCGCCCGACCGCGACCCTGGACCGGAACCTGGCCTATCTCGGTCTCGTCGAACTGCTCTACGGCTATCCCATCGACGGTGTCGTGCTGACCATCGGCTGCGACAAGACCACCCCCGCCTGCCTGATGGCCGCGGCGACCGTGAACATTCCGGCCATTGCGCTGTCCGTCGGACCGATGCTGAACGGCTGGTACAAGGGCGAGCGCACGGGCTCCGGCACCATTGTCTGGAAAGCACGCCAGATGCTTGCCGCAGGCGAGATCGACTACAACGGCTTCATGGACCTGGTGGCCTCCTCCGCGCCCTCCGTCGGCTATTGCAACACCATGGGCACGGCAACGACCATGAACTCGCTGGCCGAGGCCCTGGGCATGCAGCTTCCAGGTGCTGCCGCCATTCCGGCGCCCTATCGGGAGCGCGGTGCGATTTCCTATGAAACCGGCAAGCGCATTGTCGACATGGTACGAGAGGACGTGAAACCCTCCGACATCATGACCCGCGAAGCTTTCGAGAATGCGATTGTCGTCAACTCTGCCATCGGCGGCTCGACCAACGCGCCCATCCACCTGAACGGCATTGCCCGGCATCTGGGTGTCGAGCTGGATAACGACGACTGGCAGGAGATTGGCCATGACGTGCCGCTGCTGGTCAACCTGCAGCCGGCCGGTGACTATCTCGGCGAGGACTATTTCCACGCAGGCGGGGTTCCCGCTGTCGTGGCCGAGCTGATGCGAAACGGCAAGCTGCCGCATCCGGGAGCGCTCACCGTCAACGGCAAGGGCATTGGCGACAATTGCGACGGCGTCGTCACCGATCTGCCGGACGTGATCAAGCCTTTCAACATGCCGATGAAGGAAAAGGCCGGCTTCATCAATCTGAAAGGTAACCTGTTCGATAGCGCGATCATGAAGACCAGCGTGATCTCGGAAGAATTCCGCGACCGGTATCTGTCCAATCCGGACGATCCGGAGGCTTTCGAAGGCCGCGCCGTGGTTTTCGAAGGGCCGGAGGACTATCACGACAATATCGACAATCCGGATCTTCAGATCGACGAGCACTGCATGCTGTTCATTCGCGGCACCGGCCCGATCGGCTATCCCGGTGGTGCGGAAGTGGTCAACATGCAGCCTCCGGCTGCCCTGATCAAACAGGGGATCACGTCACTGCCGTGCATCGGCGACGGCCGCCAGTCGGGCACTTCCGGCTCGCCCTCCATCCTGAACGCTTCCCCGGAAGCAGCCGCCATGGGTGGGCTGGCTCTGCTGAAAAGCGGTGACCAGGTGCGTATCGACCTGAGAAAAGGCACCGCCGATATCCTCATTTCCGACGAGGAACTGGCGCAGCGCCGTGCGGATTTGGAGGCGGCCGGCGGCTTCAAGGTTGCGGAGAGCCAGACACCCTGGCAGGAGATCCAGCGTGCCATGATTGGCCAGTTCGACAAGGGCATGGTGCTGGAACCGGCGGTCAAATATCAGGACGTCGCGCATACCAAGGGCCTGCCCCGGGACAATCACTGAGCCGTTGCAGCTTCGACTGTCCGGTTTTTGAACGCCGAACCAGCCCTGGCTCGGCGTTCAATACGCCTATGGCTGAACGGAACGGAGGTTTTGAATTGTCCGCTCCCCGGCAAATCTGACATGATCCCGCGATCGCCTGCCGGAACAGACGGCTCGGCCACGAGAACCGGAGGATGCTTGACATTTCCTTCTTGACGATTACGTAAACGTCATGCTTGAAAGGGAAACTACAGGCTCCGGCCCAACTCAAACGGGAGAAAAGACATGTCCTTGGAAAAGCTTACAGAAGGTGTCCGTGCAAAGGTGGCCGGTGGCGGCATTGAAGAAGCCGTCAAGTTCGATCTCGGCGAGACCGGCGTCATCTTCCTGCAAGGTTCCAGCGTTTCCAATGAAGACGCCGACGCAGACTGCACCATCAAGATGTCGGCAGAAGACCTCGATGACCTTCTCTCCGGCGAGCTGAACCCGACCGCGGCCTTCATGGGCGGCAAGATGCAAGTGGAAGGCGACATGAGCGTTGCCATGAAGCTTGGCAGCATCGTCTAGGCGATTTTCAGCAGAGCCTTTCAAGCCGGTCCCGAGGGCCGGCTTTTTTTGTTCCGTCGCTCTGCCTCGCTTTCAGCCTTTCCTCACCACACCTCATCCTGAGGAAGCGCGTGAGCGCTGTCCCAAAGGAAGAGGTGGTGAGGAGAAGGGCGGGCGTCGGACATGTGGGCTGGTCATCTGGTCGGCAAACAAAAAAGCGGCGGGCAATGCCCGCCGCTTGAGTGTTCTATTGGTCCAAACCCTTACTGGTTGGTTATGATTTCCGGTCCCATGAGGCTGTACGGCAGCCACGTGGAAAGGGCCGGAATGTAGGTCACCATGACGAGGAACAGGAGCAGGATGAGCACGAACGGCGCCGCCGCCTTGACCACCTGCACAAGACTCATTCCCGTTATCCCCGATGTGACGAACAGGTTGAGCCCGATTGGTGGAGTGATCATGCCGATCTCCATGTTCACGACCATGATGATGCCGAGGTGAACCGGATCGACGCCGAGTTCCATGCCGATCGGGAACACCACCGGTGCCACGATCAGGAGCAGGCCGGACGGTTCCATGAACTGGCCGCCAAGCAGCAGCAGCAGGTTGACCGCCACCAGGAAGGTGAACCAGTTGAAGCCGGCTCCGACCATCCAGTCGGTGATCGTCTGGGGAATTCGCTCCGACGTCAACACATGGGCAAACAGCAACGCGTTGACGATGATGAACATCAGCATGATGGTCGTCTTGGCCGCGTCCACCATCACCTTCTTGGTGTCCTTATGGAATACGGCTGGAAAGAATTTCCAGACAATCAGTGCGATATTCCGGCCCCAGATCTTCACACCGACACTATAGATCGACGGCAGCTCTGCAGGGCTGACGCGGCCACGCAGAAGCGGATAGCCGATCAACGCGGCAATCAGGACGATGGCACTGTCGATGCCAAAAAAGCCCATTCTTTCCGTAGCCAGCGCAGCGATGCCCGACCAGGCGAACATAGCTGAAAAGCCGTAGGTGATGGTCTTGAAACCGGCCAGCCCCAGCGGGCCGTCCATTTCCTGCACCCAGGTGATACCGTTAAGCGGACCCATGTCGCGATAGACGAAGAGGGCAACAAGGCAGGCGTAAACGGCGGCCACGGCTGCAGCTTCCGTCGGGGTGAATATACCCCCGTAGATGCCGCCCAGAATGATGACCATCAGGAACAGGCCCACGGCCGCTTCCATCATGGCGTGCCAGATTTCCTTGAAGCCCGGCCACGGCTGGGCCGGCAGGTTCTTGACCCGCGCCATCACATAGATGGCGATCATCAGCATCAGACCGGCGATCAGGCCCGGCACAACGCCCGCCAGGAACATGCGGCCGACGGAAACGTTGGTTGCGGCCGCATAAACCACCATGACGATGGACGGCGGGATCAGGATACCGAGCGTACCGGCATTGGCGATGACGCCTGCGGCAAACTCTTTCGTGTAGCCTGCCTGCCGCATGCCGGCGATGGCGATGGTGCCGATTGCGACCACGGTTGCGGGCGAGGACCCTGACAGCGCGGCAAACAGCATGCAGGCAAAGACGCCCGCAATCGCCAAACCACCCCGGATCGAGCCGACGGCTGCAATGGAGAAGCGGATGATGCGCTTGGCAACACCCCCCGTCGACATGAAGGCCGAGGCCAGGATGAAGAAGGGAATCGCCAGGAGCGTGTAGTTCTGCGACGCCGTGAACAGCTGCAAAGCCACCGACGAGATAGAATCTGTAGAGAATATGGCAATCGCCAGAACGCTGGATAGCCCAAGCGAAATGGAGATCGGAACGCCCAGGAACAAGAAGCCCAGGACGAGAATAAAGAGAATTGCTGCTTCCATTTACCCGGCCTCAGTCCTTCAAGACGTCTTTGTTTTCGGCGACGAGGTCTTCCGCCTCATGCGCGGCGATCATCATCTCGCGCTCGCCAATAATGATCTGCCAGGCCGCCTGGATGCAGCGGAACATGAACAGGAACAGACCAACGGGCAGGATCAGATAGGCGACCCAGCGCTGCACGCGCTCTTGCATGCCGAAGGTTTCGATTAAGAAATTGGGATAGCGCAGGTCATCAAGGCCGATGCCGATCTTGTACATCTTCGACCAGTAGTCGATGGCGCCGCCTCTGGTATCCAGACCGAAGATATGCAGCCATCCCGACCAGAGCAGGGTAAGCGCATAGACGACGCCGCAGAGCGCACCGAACACGGCAGCAGCCCTGAACACCGGCTTTGGAAACAGGCGAATGACCGCATCAACACCCAGATGCGAACCGATTTTGACGCCATAGCTCATGCCGAACAGAATCAGCCAGGCGAACAGGATACGTGTGAATTCCAGGGCACCGGTCCAGCCGGAATTAAAGCCGTATCTCGCCACCACCTGGGTGAAGGATACGATGGTCATCGCCGCCAGAAGAAAGGCGAGTACACCTTCCTCGAAGCGCGTGACCCAATTGTCGACGCGTTGCATGCGTTTCCCCCGAATTGGCCTTTGTTTATCAGCGTGGCCGCCGGCATGGGTGCGCGGGCGGTAGAAGGACCTTGGCAGAAGGAAGGGCCGGACAATCCGGCCCTTCCAAGTGTCAGATCAGCCTTAGCTGGCGTTGTTGGACGCGACGGCGGCGTCGATCAGGTCCTTGCCGATGTCGCCTTCAAACTTTTTCCAAACCGGCTTCATGGCTTCAACCCAAGCCTTGCGCTGCTCCGGGGTCAGCTCACGAATGGTGGCACCGGCATCCAGAATGTTCTGGCGGTTCTTGGCTTCCGCAGCTGCCACATTGCCGTTTGCAGTGGCGGTGACTTCTTCCACGATCGTCATGAACTGTTCACGGACGTCCGGCTCAAGGCTGTCCAGCCATTCGTCGGAAGTGACGAGCAGGTAGGCCAGAAGCTGGTGGTTGGTTTCGGTGATACCGTCCTGCACTTCGAAGAACTTCTGGGTGTAGATGTTGGACCAGGTGTTTTCCTGACCATCCACAACACCGGTCTGCAGTGCGCCATAGACTTCCTTGAAGGCCAGCTTCTGGGCATTGGCATCCAGGGCCTCGATCATGGCAACAGCCACGTCGGAGGTCTGGACACGGAATTTCAGACCCTTTGCATCGGTAGGCAGCAGCAGCGGCTTGTTGGCGGAGAACTGCTTCAGGCCGGATGCCCAGTAGCCGAGGCCCTGATAGCCGTAGTCGGTCATGGAGTTCAAAAGCTCCTTGCCGTCCGGACCGGTGGTGAAACGCTCGACGGCGCCGAGGTCCTGGAACAGGAACGGCAGGTCGAAGAGACGGAACTTCAGCGTATAGGCCTCAAACTTGGAAAGCGAGGGAGCTGCAAGCTGAACATCGCCCAGCAGAAGCGCTTCCATAACCTTGTCGTCGTCGAACAGCTGAGAGTTCGCGAACACCTGCATGCAGGCCTTGCCGTTCATCTCGTCGTTGACGCGTTCCGCCAGAAGGGTGGCAGCGTCGCCTTTCGGGTGGCCGGTTGCGGCAACCACGTGGCTGAATTTGATGACGATTTCACCGTCATCACAAGCATCGGCCGCATAAGCGTTTGCGGACAGCGCCAGGGACGCCGCGGTTGCTGCGGCGAGAGCGAATTTTTTCATCGGATGTCCTCCCAGACATTTCAGTATGACGGCCATTCGGGCCGGACAGCACGGTCGCTGGTCGTCTACCTATTGGCAATCTCCGTGCCAATTGCTGCAATCGCAGTAAAAAACGCGGATTTCTGCCAGTCAACAAAATTCCCGAAGTGAAACTGACCAAACGAGAGTTTCGATCATGGGTCGAGTCAGACACATGGCGCCAAACTGAATGTGTCGAAATCGACACATTTTCTGGGCGCTACGTCATATTTTGAGCTTTCTCGTGCCTAAATGTCAGTGCCAGATGGCACCCGACGACCGGTCATGGCGTAGTTTCACCTTGAGGCGCGACAGCTTGTCCGGATTGCGCATGTTGTAGATGCGCTCCAGCCGACCGTCGGTATCATAGCCAAACATGACAGCCGTAACGATCTCTTCGCCGTGGAACAGAACGAGGCCGCGCGTGCCGTTCAAATCCAGAATCTCGATCTGGCGGAGCTCCCAGAGGCGGCCCAGAATGAGAACGACATAGCGGGCCACATCGTCGGGCCCTTTGAGAACCCGGCTCATGGCCGTTGCCTTGCCGCCGCCATCGGACTGGAGCTGCACGGTTTCGGCGAGAAGGCCTGTCAGGTGATCCGTTGAGCCCGTTTCAATCGCGGTCAGAAAGGCGGACAGGATCCGGTCCTGATGATCGGCCGGCGGAACGAAGCGGGAGGCAGGTTCCTGGACATGCCGGCTCGCCCGAGACACGAGCTGACGACAGGCCTGTTCCGTAACCCCCAGCGTTTCGGCAACTTCGTCATATGGCTTTGCGAAGATCTCACGCAGCAGATAAGCGGCGCGCTCCCTGGGGCTCAGGCGTTCCAGCAGCAGGAGGAATGCCGTCGTCAGGGATTGCGCCCGGTCAAGGTCGGTCTCCGGATCCGAGCCGGTGTCAAACTGCAGCGGTTCCGGAATCCACGGGCCGACATAGTCGACCCGTTTCCGGTGAGCGGCCTTGAGAGCGTCCAGGCAACAATTGGTGCAGACCGTGGTGAGGAATGCTTCCGGACTTGAAATGGTCATGCGATCGGTGGCTTGCCATTTCAGATAGGTGTCCTGAACCGCGTCCTCGGCATCCGCAATGGAGCCGAGCATGCGGTAGGCCAGCCCCAGCAACTTCGGACGGACCGTCTCGAAAACATCGATGCCTGGCACGTCACTCATCTCAGTGGTTCGATACCTGTATCCGGTTCCAAAGATTGATCATGGCGACCGCGGCAGTGATCGCACTGATTTCGGCATCCTCGAAATGGCGGCGCAATTCGCTGCGCAAGGCCTCATAGTTCGTGTCAATGTCGAGGCTGGTCAAGGCTTCCGTCCAGGCAAGAGCCGCCTTTTCCGCCGGTGTATAGTCATCGACGTGGCGCCAGACCGTAAGCCGCTGCAGGCGCTCCTGGGTCTCGCCCGCGTCGAGCGCTTCCTGTGTGTGCATCTTGACGCAAAAGGCGCACTGGTTGATCTGCGAGGCGCGCAGGTCGACCAGATGCCGCAGTTTCGGCTCCAGCCCCGCCTTGCCGATTTCGCCACTGGCGGCAGCAAACCGCTTCACGATATCGGGGACGTTTTCATAGTGATTGATGGCATTGGACGTCGTCATGAGTGTCTTCCAGTCAAGTTTCAGGGTGTGACACTGGGTTGACGATCAGAGGCAGCGGTTTGTGACATGGCGCAAAACTTTTTCGGCCCATGTGTTTTTTGGCCCATGTGTATTGTCATCCCTGTTCGCCCAGGGATGACATGGTCCAGCGCGCCCCGTCAGGCCGGAAGCGCTTCGTCCTTGCCAAGGCCGTATTTGCGCATCTTCTCGTAGAGCGCCTTTCGGGAAAGCCCAAGGTTCTCGTAAGTCGGCTTGATGGCGCCCTCGTTGCGCTTCAGTTCGGCGACGATCAGCGCGCGCTCATAGGCGGCCACCTGATCGAACAGGGTGGATCCGGAGCCGTTGGTGGGCGCCTTGACCAGTTCGACACCAAGCACGAACCGGTCGGCGACATTGCGCAGCTCGCGAACATTCCCAGGCCAGTCCCGCGCCATCAGCTCGGTGAGATACTCCTCATTGATGTCCGGAATCTCGCGCCGGTAACGCGCCCGGGCCTCTACCGCCAGATGCCTGAACAGCAGCGGAATATCCTCCAACCGGTCCCGCAACGGCGGAATGGCGACATTGACCACATTGAGCCGATAAAACAGGTCCAGCCGGAACCGGCCTTCATTGCCGGCGGTCTCCAGATCTTCCTTGGTGGCCGCAATGAAACGCACGTCCAGTTCAATCGCCTTGTTGGAGCCGAGCCGCTCGATGGTGCGGGTCTCGATCACGCGCAGCAGCTTGACCTGCAGCTCCAGCGGCATGGATTCGATTTCGTCCAGAAAAACGGAACCGCCATGGGCATGCTCCAGCTTGCCGATTCGTTGTCCGCTGGCACCGGTGAAGGCGCCTTTCTCATGGCCGAAAAGTTCCGATTCGATGATTTCGGCAGGCAGTGCCCCGCAATTGAGTGCAACGAAAGGCTTTTCCCTGCGGGGGCCTTCGTCGTGCAGCGCCCGGGCAACCACTTCCTTGCCGGAGCCGGTTTCCCCCAGTATCAGCACATCGGCGTCTGTTGCCGCCAGGGCCGTGACATTGCGGCGAAGCAGTTCCATGGCGGAGGTACGCCCCACAAGACGGCTTTCCAGGCCTGTCCGGTCTGCCAGTTCCTCGCGCAGCTTGCGGTTTTCCAGCACCAGTCGGCGCTTCTCGAGCGCGCGCTCCACCACGGAGGCAAGGCGTGAGACGGAGAAGGGCTTTTCCATGAAATCGTAAGCACCGGCACGCATCGCCTCGACTGCCAGCGGCACATCACCATGACCGGTGATCAGCACCACGGGCAGGGCCGGATCGATCTCGAACGCCCGTTTCATGACCTGGAACCCGTCCGTGCCGGGCATGCGAATATCGGTGACGAGCACGCCGTAAAAGCCACGGTTGATCCGTTCCAGGGCTTCTTCCGGTTCACCGGTTGCAAATACGGCCTGGCCGGACAACTCCAGCCCCTGGCTCAGGGAGCCGCGAAGGTCCGCTTCATCGTCGATCAGTAGGACGGTCGCATGATCCATAAACGTCTCTCTCGTTTCATTCCGCTGCAAGAACATGCTCGTCGGCCACTGGCAGGCGCATGGTGAAAACCGCACCGCCGCCCTCGCGATTTGCCGCCTTCAGCGATCCGGAAAAGTCATGAACGATCTTGTAGGCAATCGACAAGCCCAGCCCAAGCCCGGCGCCGACATCCTTGGTGGTGAAGAACGGATCGAAGATCTGCGGCAGGACATCGGCATCGATGCCGGGGCCGTTGTCGCTGATCGTCAGCACCGCCTCACCGTCCTCCTGCTTCAGCTCCAGACGCACTTCGGGTCGGGCTAACGCGACGGCGTTGCCGCTGACCGCATCCAGTGCGTTGGACAGGAGATTAATGACCACCTGTTCCAGCCGGATGCGTCCACCCTTGACGATGATGTCCTCGGCCGGCAGAGACAGGTCGAGGTGCACTTTGCTCTGCTTGATGTGAGGCTGCAGCAGCAGAGTTGCCTCGTCGATCACCTGGCGCAGGGACACGGGCTTGATGTCCGTGCCGGATTTGCGCGTGAAGCCTTTCAACGTCTTGGCGATTTCAGCCATGCGGCTGACCATGCCTTCGATCCGGGACAGATTGCCGAGCGCCTCGTCCGCCCGCCCCCGTTCGATCAGCATGCCCGCCACTTCCGCATCGGAGCGGATGGCCGCCAGAGGCTGATTGTATTCGTGACTGAGCGCCGCCGACATCCGGCCGAGTGTGGCCAGCTTGGCGGCCTGCACGAGTTCGGCCTGGGCCAGGCGCAAGTCGGCTTCCGCCTGCTCGCGTTCGGCCACTTCCTGTTCCAGCAGAACGTTGGTGCGGCGCAGATCGGATGTCCGCGATTGAACGCGACGCTCCAGACGCAGCGCGCTTGCCCGGTTGCGCCGCTCCTGACGCATGAATTCTTCCCGGCGGACGATCAGGATGGCGACCCCACCGGTGGCAATCACACACACCAGAAGCGCGACAAGCATGGCCCAGCCGGAGCGCAGGCGCGCCTCCTCCACCGTTACCAGGGTTCTGACCTGCCAGCCCAGAACGGCAAGATCCTCGGTCAGTTGCAGATAATAGTCTGAGGTCTGGGACACTGGCAGCAGCACCTCGATGCGCTCCGCCATCGGCATGTCGGCAATATCACGGCCGAGCGAAAGTTCGTCCATGTGCTTGCCACGCCATGCCGGAACATTGGTGACAACGATCTGGCCGTTGCCATCCAGTGCGACCAGCGGTTCCTTGCTGAGGGCCCAGGCCTGCTCGACATCTTCCAGAGAGACCCGAACCGCGAGCACACCCACAACAGCGCCGTTCCTGCGCATGGGCGACGCGAACACGTAATTCGAGACCGCCTCGGGGGTGCCGGGAATAAGCTCCCGGCCAAGCTGGCCTTGCAAGGCCTGCTCGAAAGCCTCTCCGATCCGTTCCGACCCGCCGAACGAACCGACCGGAACACCATCCTGGCTTGAAATCACGACCTTGCCCTGCCGGTCCATCAGCCAGATTTCTTCCGCCCCCGACATGCCGGCGGCGATTGCGGCGATGCCGGGATCTTCCGGCGTGCCGGATTTGATCAGCAATTGTCCGATGTCCGGACTTCGTGCCAACAGCGGTGACAGCAGACGGAACTTGTCGAGAAGTCTTTCCAGAACGGCGGTCTGAACCGCAAGATTCGCCCGTGCACCGGTTTCCACTTCTGCAAGCGAGATCCGCAAGCTGGCAAGCCCTGTCAGCCACATCAAGGCGAGCGTCGACACGATCGCCGCCGCTCCGATACCGATCTTCAGCCTGCGCCAGGTCCGGCGCTTGTTCTTGCGCAACATAGCGTCAGTATAAACAAGCCACGCGCCGCGTGAAGCCGGAGCATTAACCAGCGGCGTTCTCCCCAGTGGCAGCATCCGCCAGAGCCGGGGCACGCTGGCGCCGGTCGATGGCAACGCTCTTGATCAGAACCGTCACGTCCTTGCCCGTGTAAAGATCCAGATCGGCGACGGATGCTCGGGTGATGCGGGCGCGCAGCACCTGACCGCTGGCGGAACACAGGATTTCCGCATAAGGACCTTTTTCGCTGGAGATACTGCTGATCGTCGCCGGGAAGGCGTTTCGGATGGACAGGCCTTCCGGCGGCACGACGGCCAGAGCGACGTCTCTGGCCCGGATGCGCAAGCGCACCGCGTCGCCGGGCACAGCGGCCATGTCCGGAATCTGAAGGATGGCTCCGCCGATATCGACATCGGTCAGCCCCCAGTCCGGGTCGTATCTGGTAACCGTGCCTTCCAGCAGCGCGCTGGCCTCATGACGGCCGGTTGCCCGGCCAAGGTCTGTCCGGGCGAGCATGTCGGCCACTGGCCCGAAAGCCGGCGTGCGACCATCGGAGAGGATCACGAGCGTATTCGACAGGCGCGCCACTTCCTCGATGGAATGGCTGACATAGAGGATCGGGATCCCCGCTTCCACGCACAGACGGTCCAGATAGGGCAGAATGTCGTTGCGCCGCGCCTGATCGAGATTGGCCAGCGGCTCGTCCATGATCAGCAGTCGCGGGTCCGACAGCAGCGCCCGGCCGATGGCCACCCTCTGCTTCTCGCCGCCAGAAAGCGTTCCGGGCTTGCGCTCCAGAAGCCCGCCCAACCCCAGCAGATCGACCACCTCGGCCATGTCCCGTGTGCCCGGTCTGCGGCCCGCCCAGCGCGCATAAGTCAGGTTGGAGGCGACGCTCAGATGCGGGAACAGCCGGGCATCCTGAAAGACGTGGCCGATCCTGCGTGCCTGAACCGGAAGGTCGATGCCTTTTTCCGCGTCGAACAGCACTGTGCCATTGACGGCGATATGGCCGCTGAGCGGCTTGAGAAGCCCGGCAATCATGTTGGTAAGGGTCGTCTTGCCGGCTCCGGACTGACCGAAGAGGGATGTCACTCCGCTGCCGCTGTCGAAGCGGGCTTCAAGATCCAGCTGACCGATACGACCCTTGATGTCGACATCAAGCATGACCACCCCCCATGCGCGCGCGCAGCCTGCGTGCAAACGCTTCGGACGCTATCAATGCCGCAAAGGCAACAAAGGCCGCGATCAGCGTCAGACGAAAGGCAGCCAGCTCACCACCTGGCGTCTGGGTGGCAGTGTAAAGGGCCAGCGAAAGGGTTCTGGTTTCCCCAGGGATGTTGGAGACAAAAGTGATGGTTGCGCCGAATTCACCCATGGCCTTGGCAAAGCCGAGGATGGCGCCGCCCAGAATGCCGGGAAGCGCAAGAGGCAGAGTGACCGTAAGGAATGCTGTCAGGCGGTAGGCGCCCAACGACTTGGCCGCCTCTTCCAGTTTCGGGTCGACAGCTTCGAAGGAAAGGCGGATGGGCCGCACCATCAGCGGAAAGGCCATCACACCGGCAGCGAGCGCGGCGCCGGTCCAGTTGAAGGCGAAGGTGACGCCAAAGACACTGTCCAGAAACGAGCCGACCGGGCCCTTTCGGCCAAAAGTCAGCAGCAGCACGTAGCCCGTGACGACCGGTGGCAAGACCAGTGGCAAATGCACAAGAGCGTTGACGGCGCCATGACCGGTGAACCTGTAACGGGCAAGCACGAAGGCCATCAGAACAGCAAGCGGCAGCGCAACGACGAGGGCGGCAGAAGCGACCTTGAGGGTCAAGAGAAGGGCCTGCCATTCCGCTGGCTGAAGATTGAAAAAATCCACGGCTGCTCAGTCTGTTCGTTCCGGTACGCGGCCAATTGTCCTCAGCCACCTGCCGTTATCGGTTAGAACGCAGCAGGAAGGCAAGAAATCCTTTGCGTGCGGCCATGGATGTCAATCGGCAGACTTGGGGTCAATAGTCGATATCCGCCGCGCGTTTCGCGTCGTAGATGGCGCCGTTCCTTGCCTTCCGCCGCCACGGCCGGGCCTTATTCAAGGCGATTTCGTAGGCCGGGTCTTCCTTACTCAGAAGCGCGATGGCCAGGGCCTCTTCCCTACCGGACGCAGCTTCAGCGACAAGGTCCCCTTCCGGACCGCAGACGAATGCAGGCCCCTTGTGTGCCGTCTGGGCAGGCGTTGCAGCCGCAATCCAGAGGCAGTTGGTATAGGCGGATGCCTGCAGCGCCAGCCTGAATTGCGGTGTAATGCCGTAGGAGGCAAACAGAACCGCATCCACATTCAGGCGCTCATAGGCTGAAAAAACCTCCGGAAAGGCCGCCTCGATACAAATGGCGAACCCGAACCGATATCCGTCGATATCGACCGTGAGCGGATCGCTGCCCGGCGTGTACCAGCCGCCAACCTCGCTGTTTGAAAGAAACCGTTTGTCGTATCTGCCTGCGATCTCTCCCCGATCCGACACTACGTAAAGACTGTTATGAGGGTGCTTGTTTTCCGAGACGGGATGAGCCGCGCCGAAGACTGCATAGACGCCGTGATCCCGACACAGATGACCGATCAGATCGATTTCAGCCTCAAGCAGAGGCCAGTCGAAGCGCCGCCAGTCTTCCGGTGACGTGACCTGCGCCTTCGAATATCCTGAAAGAGCCCCCTCGCAGAACACCACCAGCCGGACGTTTTCCTTCGAGGCAACGCGAAGCATTCTGCGGATAGCGTGGCCGTTTTCGGTAATATCCGGTGTAACGAACGTCTGGGCGGCGGCAATCTTTATTGTCACGTTGGTCTCCCGGTTGGCGCCATGGAGACATGGCCAAGACCGACAGTCAATCGACTTGTCTGCCTGTGCACCCGGCCTGATGGTGGCCAGCCGTGATGCGATCGGCTAGGCTCATCTTCCCTCCTTTCTTGCAGCCGCTTCCAGGACCCTGCATGACAATCACCTTGAAAACCCGCATCCCCGATGTCGAGACCTATCTGCGCCTGCGGGTCAGTTCCGGACTGAGCGGCTACGGGCGGGAAGCTGCGGAAATCGGCCTGAAGAACAGTCTTTTTTGCGTGATGCTTTATGACGGCAATGAAGCAATCGGCATGGGCCGTCTCATCGGCGACGGCGGCTGTTTTGTCCAGGTAACGGATATAGCCGTCTTGCCCGGCTATCAGGGGCAGGGCCTCGGCAAGCGCATCATGGCAGCCCTGACCGACCACATCGAAAGCGCGTTTCCGCCGTCCACCTATGTCAGCCTGATCGCCGATGTGCCGGCAAATGCGCTCTATGCCCAGTTCGGCTTTGAGGAAACGGCGCCGAGATCCCTCGGCATGGCGCGACGGGCGGGGCGTAAAGACACGGCCTGACAGAGGCGCGACGGGGAAAAATGTTGCGCTCGCAAATCGGGTCGTTTCGGGCTTTCTGGAGGCCTAGGGTCTTCTCACAACCTTTGAGGAGACAACATCATGTTTCAGATCGAGCCCCTTCCCGCCTCCGCGTTCACCCACCTCAACAGCCTGAGCGACGCAGAACTCGCGCAGGAAGGCATTCAGGTGCACATTTCGGACGGCGCATTTCCCTGCCGCGTTTCGCTTGCCGATGCTGCAAAAGGCACCCGGGTTTATCTCATGAATTTCGAACATCAGCCGGGCGCATCCCCCTACCGGTCCCGGCACGCGATCTTTGTTGCCGAGGGCGCGGAAGAATACCATCCGGATCCGGACACGATTCCCGATGCCGTGGCAAAACGCCTGTTGTCTGTGCGCGCCTTCAACCGGGCCGACGAGATTGTTGACGCTGAAGTCGTCGAGGGCCGCGAGCTTGCCGGTGTCATCGCGTCCTTCTTCGAAAACCCGCATGTCGACTACATTCACCTGCATTTTGCACGCCGGGGCTGCTACGCGGCAAAGGTCATACGTACCGCAAAAGCCGATCAGTAAAGCCTGAGCAAACCTTCGGAGGTGGCTTCTTCCAGAAGCGCTTCCGGGGTTTGTTTCAGCTTGCCGTGCCGGATCATCGCATCACCGATGTCGCCAAGATCGTCAGCGTTGCGCCAGCTTTCCGGTTGCCAGATCTTCGAGCGGATCATGGCCTTGGGGCAATGCATGAATGCCCGGGTGACCTGCACTGCCAGCGCCATTGAGGGTCGTTTGCCTTCCACTTCCATCTGTTCCAGAAGCCAGGCATCGCGAACGATGCGAGCCTCGCCCGAAACCCTCAGGGTCTCGCCCTTGCCCGGGATCAGAAAAATCAGCCCGACGCGCGGGTCCTTCAGCAGATTGTGGTAGCTGTCGAGGCGGCGATTTCCCGGACGGTCGGGGATCGCCAGCAGCGTGTCGCTCACCACATTGGCAAAGCCGGCCGGGTCTCCCTTGGGGCTGACATCGATCACGCCCTGCGGATCAGCCGTCGCGATCAGGCAGAAAGGGGAGCGTGCAATGAACTGCCGGCACAGGTCATCCAGCGCCGTTACCTCCTTTACTTTCACCTTCTCAGGTGCTGTTCCGGCATGGGCTTCGAGCTGTTCGACCGTTGTTATCAGATCGCTGAAATCTGCAAGTGTCGTGGGATCTTCCGGCATGGCTACCTCCCTGGATCTGCCTGCTGGCGTCTTCACCATCAAACGGCGCGGGGTCCACAAAAACAAGGTGTTTCGCTGGAACCAGCCTTTTTCCGAACTGGCGCCCTTAATCTGGCTAAACTGGATCTTACCAGCGCATTCCCGCACCCATCATAAAGGGATCGCATTGCCGATTTAAACTTAAACGGTAATCTAAATGCACATGCCACTTTAGGGAGATACGGCCATGCCAACCCCAGCCAAACGCCGCGCCGCCTTCAAAGCCCTTCACGAAAGAGGGCGGGCGTTTCTGATGCCCAATCCTTTCGACATAGGCACAGCCCGGATCCTGGATGGATTGCGGTTCGACGCGATGGCCACGTCCAGTGCCGGATATGCCTGGACTCAAGGGGTGAAGGATGCCGAAGGGCTGATCACGCGGGACGATGCGCTCGGTCATGCGGCCGATATCATCGCCGCCACCAGCGTTCCGGTGAACGGTGATCTGGAAAACGGGTTTGGCGACAGCCCGGACGACGTGGTGGCGACGGTCAAGGGGGCGATCGAGGTTGGCCTCGCCGGCTGCTCCATCGAGGATTACTCCACCGACCCGAAGCATCCTTTTTACGATCTGGAGCTGGCGGTGGAGCGGATCAAGGCGGCCGCGGATGTCAAGAAGCGGCTCGCGCCGGATTTCGTCCTGACCGCCCGCAGCGAAGGCCCCGTGCAGACGCAGCATGAGCTTGACGAGACGATCAAGCGGCTCAACGCTTTCGCCGAAGCGGGCGCTGATTGCGTCTACGCACCGGAACTGAAGAACAAGGACCAGATCACCGCGGTTCTGGCCAAGGTCAGTGCGCCGGTGAATATTCTGGCCGGCCGCAAGGACTTTCACCTGACCCGCAAGGAGCTGGGCGACATGGGGGTTACCCGCGTGTCCATCGGGGCGGGCCTGGCCCGGCTTGCCTATCACGCCTTTATTTCCGCTGCAGAAGACATGAAGGACGGCGGGACGTTCGGCTGTTTCGACAGAACCGAAACCATGCCGGAGGGAGCTCCCGATTTTGAATCCTTCATGAAGGCGAGGCCCTGACACGGCATGGACGCCCTGTCCGGCCCAAATGGCCTCACTCGGGCAAAGTCCGGGGGTGCCGAAGCTTTGCGCGAACTCGCCCGGCGCGCCTACGAACACTATATCCCGGTCATCGGCGCCGTGCCGGTGCCCATGACCGCGGATTATGCCGCTCATGTACGCAATGACGAGGTGTGGGTTCTACGCTCCGGCAACGCTCTTGCCGCAAGCCTCGTGCTGGTCAGGCAACCGGATCATCTTCTCATAGAGAGCATCGCTGTCGATCCCGCCGAGCAGGGCAAGGGCCATGGACGGCAGTTGCTGGATTTTGCACGGCAACGCGCCGCGGACCTGCAACTGGCCGAAATCCGGCTCTATACCAACATCCTGATGCATGAGAACCGGGCCTGGTACCAGCGGGCGGGGTTCGCTGAGACCCATGAAGAACAGCGCGGTGACAAGCGGATCGTTCATATGCGGTTGTCGCTGTGACCGCTCTGCCGTTCCTGAAGCGCAGGAGGACATCAATCCAGGACCGGGCGGACCCCGGCCCTGCATTTGATCATCTTGCCTGCGCCGCAGCCCTCGCGACCAGCTACTCCGGGCCCCTGGTTTTCTGCTTTTTCTCCTTCATGGCATTGCGCACCATCTTGCCGAATGCCCGGTCCTTGGACCTGCGTTCGGCCAGGCTGGCAGAGTTGAAGGCTTCTTCCGCCTTCAGTTTTCGCCATCTCGCTAGCCTTCCGGCTTCGAGGGTTCCGTCCTCGAGCGCTGCCCGAACCGCACAGCCGGGTTCCGTTTCGTGCCGGCAGTCCGAAAAACGGCACCGGGCGGCAAGGCCGGACACATCGGAAAACAGATCATCGATCCCCGCAGCCGCATCGGTAAGCTGAAGTTCCCGCATGCCCGGCGTATCCAGCACCAGACAGCCGCCCGGCACCGCGTGAAGCTGCCGATGGGTCGTCGTGTGACGACCCTTGGCGTCGTCTTCACGAATGGCCTGTGTGGCGATGTCTTCCGTGCCGGAGAGGGCATTGGCAAGGGTCGACTTGCCGACGCCGGACGACCCCAGAAAGGCGACCGTCTTGCCCGGTTTGCACCAGTCCGCCAGTTTCACGCCCGGCTCGTCACCGCGCGCGTCCAGCGTCACAACCGGAACCGCACTGGAAATCGCCTGGGCCTGATCGACATAGTTTTCCGGATCGGTCGCCAGATCGGATTTGGTCAGGACGATTACAGGAGCAATCTCTGCTTCCAGGGCGAGCGCGATGTATCGCTCCAGACGGGCGATGTTGAAATCCTGATTGCAGGAGGACACCACGAAAACCGTATCGATGTTGGCGGCGATAAGCTGGATCTGGCGATCCGTTCCCGGTGCGCGGCGCTTGAGCAGGCTCAGCCGGTCCAGCACCCGGCTTGATGCCGGATGGGCGCTGTCCAGCAGCAGCCAGTCGCCTACGGTCGCGTCCCTTACGGGCAGGATCGTCTCGTCGATGCTCTCGCCGACCACATGAAAGGCGTTTCGATGAACTTCGACCACCCGCACAGGCGGCGTTGCCGTCAGTTCGTCGGAACTGATC
Organism: Labrenzia sp. ATLA3; assembly: GCF_057180185.1. Classification (NCBI taxonomy): domain Bacteria; kingdom Pseudomonadati; phylum Pseudomonadota; class Alphaproteobacteria; order Hyphomicrobiales; family Stappiaceae; genus Labrenzia; species Labrenzia sp. ATLA3. The sequence continues at coordinate 695,115 of NZ_JBXUKV010000003.1, read as the reverse complement.
TGTTGCGCGAAAAAGACTTGCCATCCTAGCGTCTGCAGCGGCGATAGGATCTTGTCCGGCCCATTGGTTTTCGGGCGTGAAGGAAAGAAGGCGGAATAGTTCCGTACCATGAGATTGTCTCGTGAATTAAACACACGTCATCGGGCGCCCGTTGAGGCACCGGTTCATGTATTCAAGGCTCTCTGATCTTCAGAGAGCCTGCTCACGCAATCTCTGACATCCAATCTCCATGGGTGGCGCCTCGCAAGACGCCTCTTTTAGGTAGTCGCAAACAAAAGCCGATACAAGCTTTCCCCGACAACGGGCCCTCTTATTCCGGGCGCTCGCCGACATAGGCCGCCCGTGGCCGGATCTGCTCCGGCGCGGCGTATTGCTCCAGCGCATGGGCGATCCAGCCGGCCATGCGGCCAGCGCAGAAGATGATCTTCCCGGCGTCCTTCGGCAGGCCAAAGGTCTTTTGTGTCGCGGCCAGGGCGAAGTCGATGTTCGGCGCTTCGCCGAAGAGATCGTGCGCAACCGATATCAATCCCGTCAGCCGCTGCACAAAAGGATTTGCCGGTTCGCTGCGATAGAGGACGTCGAGCAGGCATGAGGCGCGCGGATCCGGCCCCCTGTAGATGGTGTGGCCGAAGCCGGGCAGGGGTTCGCCCAGGCTCAACCGGTCCGAGAGCATGGTTTCGATGTCGGTGTCAGGCCCGACCTCCGAGAGCCAGGCTGTTGTCCTGTCGGATGCCGCACCATGACGCGGACCGGCGAAGGCCCCGAGACCTGAAATCAGGGCTGCGTGCAGGGGCGCGCGGGTGGAGGCGGCACAGCGGGTTGCGAAGGCACTGGTGTTGAGTTCGTGGTCGGCACACAGGACCAGCGCCGCCCGAATCACGTTCTTTGCCGAAGACGACACACCGTAGGCGTTGGCGATCTGCGTGTGGATCGGCACGTCGACCGGATCGGCGTTGAGGAGAGCTGCCACCGCATAGCGCAACAGGGCCGCGCCCTTGACCTGCAAAAGCTTGGGCGCCTGGGTGTAGGCGGCCTTGTCCTGCAGCGGCCAGGCGGCGAGCGCGACCATGAGCCTGTCCAGCGGCGCAAGACCTTGCGGCAATTCCGGCGGCGGCAGCGGCGCGCTTTCGGCGAAGGGATCGTCCTGCGACGCCCACAGCAGGGTTGCCACGGTTTCCAGCGTCGAGGTTTGCGCCAGATCGACCGCAGACCGGCCACGGTAGACCGGCCCCGTCTCCGAAATCAGTGTCAATTCGGTTTCCAGCACCGGGTCACCGGTCAGCGGCCGGGCGCCGGAATGGTCGTCGGCGGCCTTGCGACCCTTCATGCGGCGCACGTCCGCCGCATCGTAGCGGCGCTGCTTGCCCGGACCAGCAACGGAGGCGATCAGCCCCCGGCTGACATAGGCGTAGAGCGTGGCGGGCTGAACACCGAGTTCAGCGGCGGCCTCACGGGCGGAAAGATAAATCGGCTTGGACATGTATTGATTTTAATTATCAACATTGATCAATGCAATCGCTTCTTACTATCTGGCGGGCATAGATAAGGAGATAGCCATGACAGAAGCGCCAAATCCCGCCCGGATGACACCGGACCCGATTGCCGGTTTGGAGGGCGTCGTCGCCGCCACCACCAAGCTCAGCCATGTCGACGGCCAAAAGGGTGTCCTCATCCTCCATGGCCGCCACATTGAAGATCTGGCCGGAAAGCTGAGCTTCGAAGACGCTGTCCGGCACCTGTGGCAGGAATTCGACGTGCCCGGGGCCTCTCGCCTGCGCACGGCCTTCGGCGACGCCCGGCGGGCCGCCTTTGCCGTCATGCCGGTTCTTGAAGCCGCACCGTCCAGCCTCAGCGTCTATGAACGCATGCAGCTCGGTCTGACCGCTCTGCCCCTGTCCACCGGCCTGCCCGACGCAATTGCGATCTGCGGCGCGTTGCCCGTCTTTCTGGCGGCGTCGCATCGGATTGCCGGCGGCCAGAGCCCGATCGCACCGGACAGCACACTGGAAACCGCAACGGACCTTCTGCGCATGTTGAGCGGAGAACTGCCGCCTGCGGCCCATGCCGAAGCGCTGAACCGCTATCTGGTGACCATCCTTGACCACGGACTGAACGCTTCCACCTTTACGGCCCGCGTGATCGGGTCGACCCAGACGGACCTGAAACAGGCCGTGCTTGGCGCGATGGGTGCGCTCAGCGGGCCGCTGCACGGCGGTGCACCAGGCCCCGTGCTGGATATGATCGATGCCATCGGCAGCCCGGAAAACGCCGCCGCCTGGATCGGTGAGGCGCTGGCGCGCAAGGAACGTCTCATGGGTTTCGGTCACCGGATCTACCGGACGCGGGATCCGCGTGCGGACGTCCTGAAGGCAGGTCTGCGTCTGCTTGGAGCCGGCAATCCGAAAGTGCGCCTTGCGGAGGAAATCGAACAGGCGGCCCTGGCCGCCCTCAAAATCGCCAAGCCGGACCGCCCGCTGGAAACCAATGTGGAGTTCTATACGGCGGTTCTGCTGGATGCGATTGGGGTTGACCGCAGCCTGTTCACGCCGCTGTTTGCTGTCGGCCGGACACCGGGCTGGTGCGCCCATGTTCTGGAACAGCAGGAAACAGGCAAGCTGATCCGGCCGTCGTCGCACTATGTGGGGCCGATGCCTGCGTGATCGAGACCGGTTGAGTGTCTTTCACTGAAAAGCGCCACGCCCGGAAGGCGGATCGTCCGTCTTCCGGGATTTTGTATTCAGCCGGTAAACCATCTCTCGCACCCACATGTGCAGCGGTGCGCGATGATTGAGCGTGGTCCAGGCGAGGCTGATCGTCACCGACGTCTGAACCGGGCAGGGCACCACACGAAGCCCCTCCGCAACGGACAGGGACAGCCGTTCCGGCACCGTGGCGACGAGGTGCGATCCGGCTACCAGACGCTCAAGCCCTGCCGGGCTCGGCACGCGCAGGGCGACTTTCAAGTCCTTGTTCATGCGCTCAAGCTCGATGATGTAACGGGACCGCCACTGACCGCCATAGGTGACGAGCACGTGGTCGAGATCCAGATAATCTTCCAGGCTCAGCGATGACCCGGCTTTCGGATGCTCCGGATCGAGCAGGCAGACGTAGCGGTCCTGATAGAGATCACGCCTGTAGAAATGCGGGTCCGGGCGCTCGAAGGGACCGATCAGGAGATCCGCCTCGTTGCGCAACAGGCGCTCATGGCCGATCCCCGACGCGTCAATGATTTCGAGATCCAGATTCGGCGCTTCGCGTTTCAGAAAATGGACGATCTCCGGAATGATCAGCACCCGTTCATAGAAATTGCAGGCAATGGTGAAGGTTTGCGAGGCCGTCTTCGGATCGAAGTCCGGCGGGGCGGCCAGTTGCCGGAACTCCGCCGTCAGCCGCTTGGCCTGATGGACGATATCCTCGCACCGCTGTGTCGGGTGCAGCCGGCGCGCCTGACGAACGAACAGCGGATCCTGAAACACGCCCCGCAGCTTGTTGATGGTGTAGCTGACGGCCGACTGGTTGATGCCGAGCTCTTCCGCAGCCCGCGTGAAAGACCGAAGCTGGTGCACCCAGACCAGAACCTGCAACGCCCGAAAATCGACATCCAACGGATCGGCCTGCATCTGCACCATCTCCCAAGTCCCGAACCGGCATTTCAGATCCGGGTAAAATCAAAAAATTCGATGACAACTATAAAGTCAATCGTATTGCTTGATTTTAAGCCACTCGATTAACTTGGCGAGTTGCCGGCTTTGGGAGGAGATGGCAGATGGCAGTCGCACCCGTCGACAAAACGCTGACGCTTGATGAGCTGAGACGCGATCCCTATCCGATCTACAAGCGGATGCGGGCGGAAACGCCGATCGTTCAGGTTCCGGCGGCAAACCGTATTTTCCTGACCAAGGCGAAACACACCAAAATGGTGAAGGACGATCCCGAGCTTTACAGTTCGGACGATCCTGTGACACCGATGCGGCGCGCCTTTCTTGCCCACACGCTGATGCGCAAGGACGGCGATGAGCACCGGCGCGAGCGCATGGCCATGCAGCCGGCGTTCTCGCCGAAGGTCATCAAGACCGATTGGGCCGATCTCTACCGGAAGATTGCCGCCGACTATCTCGACCGGCTGCCAAGAGGCGAAACGGTCGACCTATTCACCGCCCTGTGCGGACCGGTGGCAGCACGCATTCTGGCGCATATTCTGGGCCTCGACGAAGTCAGCGACGCCGATATGCAGCGCTGGTCGCAGGTGCTGATCGACGGTGCCGGCAACTTCGGCTTCGCGGACGAACCGTTCGCCCGGTCGGATGCGGCCAATGCCGAAATGGATGCGATGTTCGACAGTCTGATTGACCGTCACACGGCGGAACCCAACAATTCCGCCTTTTCCGTCATGCTGAACGCCCGTGACCCGATCCCCAAAAGCCAGATCTATGCCAACATCAAGATCGCCATTGGCGGCGGGATCAACGAGCCACGCGACGCGCTCGCGACCATCATCTATGGGCTGCTGACCAATCCGGACCAGTTGGAAGAGGTCAAGCGGCAGGACGCCTGGGCGGATGCCTTCGAAGAAGGCGTTCGCTGGGTGGCGCCCATCCAGGCATCGTCCCGCCGGGCAACGCGGGATCTTCAAATAGACGGCATCGACATTCCCGAAGGGGTCACGCTGATGACCATCCAGGCCTCCGCCAACCGCGACGAGGACCTTTACGAGGATGGCGAGGCGTTCAACGTGTTCCGCCAGAAGGCGCCTCATCAGGCTTTCGGCAGCGGCCCGCATCATTGCGCAGGTGCTCATATCTCGCGCAGGACCGTTGGTGAAATCATGCTGCCGATGCTGTTCGAGCGTTTTCCAGGCATGAAGCTGGATCGGCCCGAAGACGTGATCTGGAGCGGCTTCGGTTTCCGCGGCCCCCTGAACCTGCCCGTCAAATTGACCTGAGCAAACGCAACAAGCGAGCGGGGCAGAACCCGCCGAAAGGGAGAAGCGCATGGTGCAGATTACCTTCGTCCAGCCAGACGGCAGCCGGACGACCATCGACGCCAATGAAGGCGCCAGCGTCATGGAAGCTGCGGTCGGCAACGGGATTGACGGCATTTTTGCCGAATGCGGCGGCGCCATGATGTGCGCCACCTGCCACTGCTACGTGGACGAAGAGTGGAGCGACAAGACCGGCGCGCAGGCGGAAGGCGAAGACATCATGCTGGAATGCGCGGCGGCCGAAGTGCGCGAAACCTCGCGCCTGTCCTGCCAGATCAAGCTTACCGGTGCCCTCGACGGGCTGGTGGTGCATCTGCCGGACGAGCAGGCCTGAGGGACCAATTCGATCAAGGGAGGAAGTCATGTCGAAATACCGGACCATAAGGTCTCTGGCCGCAGGAGCGGTTACCGTTGGGGCGCTTGCGGTATCCGCACTGTCGCTGACCCTCAGCGTTGGCCCCGCCGCTGCGGCGGAGGTCACGCTGCGGCTGCACCAGATGCTGCCGGCGCAAGCCAGCGTGCCGAAGAACATTCTCGAACCGTGGATGGCGAAGATCGAGGAAGAATCCGGGGGACGGATCGAGTTCCAGCATTTCCCGGCGATGCAGCTTGGCGGCAAACCGCCGGAACTGGTCGATCAGGCCATCGATGGCATCGCGGACATTGTGTGGACCTTGCCGGGGTACACGCCGGGCCGCTTTCCGAGAACCGAAGTCTTCGAGCTTCCCTTCGTCATGACCAATGCCGAAGCCGTTTCACGCGCCTTCTGGCAACTGGCGGAAGAGACCATGCTGGACCAGGACTTCAAGGACATGAAGGTTCTGGGGCTCTGGGTGCATGGGCCCGGACTGATCCATTCCAAGGAGCCGATCGATTCACTGGATGACCTCAACGGCGTGAAATTGCGGGCGCCGACGCGGGTGACCAATGAAATGTTCAGCTCACTCGGCGCGACGCCTGTCGGCATGCCGGTTCCGGCGGTTCCCGAAGCGCTGTCCAAGGGTGTCATCGACGCCACGGTGGTGCCGTGGGAGGTCACCGGCGCGCTCAAGATCAACGAGCTTGTCAACAACCACACGGACTTCGGAGACGACTCGCTTTATACGGCCACCTTCGTGCTGGGCATGAACCGGGCTGCCTACGATGGGCTGCCCGACGATCTGAAGGCGATCATCGACAAAAACTCCGGTCTGGAACTTTCCGGCTTCGCCGGCGGTCAGATGCAGCGGGATGATGCCAAGCCTCGCGAGGATGCCATCGAAAACGGAGCGAACATCGTCGTGCTTTCTCCAGAGGAGGTGGCCCGCTGGAAGGACGCTTCCGCGCCGACGATTGAAAAATGGATTGCCGAGATGGACGAGAAAGGCATGGACGGCACCGCTCTCTACGAACGCGCCGTCGAACTGATTGAAGAAAACACCGGAAAATAGCCGGTCCGTGAGGTGCGCGGCCGCCCCACAAGGCTGTGTGCTTCCTGGCTCGTGCCGTCAGTGGATCTGCGACGGCTTCAGAGCATGCGCCGGTTATGCAGGGCTCCCGTGACAACAGGTTGCGGGAGCCCTGTTTTCTTGCACCCGCCGTGGCGACGGTCAGCCCGCCGCCTGGGCTTCGCGGACAGCATATTCGATTTCGTCAACAAGGCCGTCTTCCAGGTTGAGCCGGGCCGCGAGCATCTGCAGATATGCCTTTTCCGCAGGATGATCCGGATCAATGGCCAGGCGTGAGGCGGCATAGATTTCTGCGGCGGTCTCCTCGCAGGTTGCGCCGGCAACCACCTTGTCCAGGTCCAGCGGCGAGCGCAGTTCGTCCATCAGAAACGCCTTTGCGTCACTGTCCAGTCCGGCCTCGTCGATCTTGTCGAATATCCGGTCCTGCTCCTCACGATCGATATGACCGTCGGCCTTCGCAGCGGAAATCATTGCCGTCAACAGCGTCACGGCTGCCTGATTTTCACCGCCCGGCTGTTCGCTCGGATCGAAAGCCGTGCCGCGCGGGGCTTCCACCGGGATCGGATCATCGGCCGGATACTGCGGGCGCGGCGCATTCTGCTGGTTGGCCTTGTGGCCCTGGTAGGCCTTGTAGGCAAGGCCGGCGACCAGGGCGAGGCCGCCATAGGTAACGGCCTTCTTGCCCAGTTTGCGGCCACTCTTGCTGCCAAGCATCAGGCCGGCAAGACTTCCGAGCGCCAGTCCGCCGCCCTGGGACGACAGAAAATCCTTGCCCTGGGAGAGAAGGTCACCGGACCCGCCTTTCCCGGCCGCACCGCGTTGGCCGGCTTGACCACCGCCCTGGGTGCCCAGAAACTGATCCAGCAAGGATTTTGCGTCGAACATTTTCGGCTCCTTAAAATTGCCGCGTGGAGCGGCTTCAATCACGTTCGCCTTATCAAATGGGATTTTCTGCAAGGGACGCAAGTTTGCGTTACACTCCGTCACACTTCTCCAATCCGCAACGCCTTTCGTCTTGGCAACAGCGAGGAAAATCTTGAACTTCCTCTCCTCAATCCGCGGTCTTTCCCTGCTGTGCTGCCTCATCGCCGGGACACTGGGGAGTGGACCCGCGCACGCCCTGTCGCTGAACGACGAAGCCGATACCTATCGCAAGATCTGGCAGAATGATCTTCTGAAAGCTTATTCGCGCGCACTGGGCGATGCCGGCGAAAGCACGACCGGCAATCTTTATGCCTTCAACATCAAGGGGTGTTCGCGTGAGGATGCTCCCGGAACGCTGCTGTATATCCACGCCGTCCAGGACCGTGGGCAGCCGCGCGGCAGCGAGTTTCCAACCTATGTCTTCACGTCGGGGACGAGACAGGACAAACCGGAGCTTGCATTCAAGACCTATGCCGGCAAACGCATCTATCTGTCCGACACGATCACCTGCGAACCCGAGCAATGCCTGTTGTCCGGCAAGACCGGATTTTCCGATGTCTGCCTGGCCGACCCTTATGGCAACCCCGCGCCGGACCTGAAGGGCCTGCGCAAGGATATCTGGACCGACCTCATGGGTTGGCTCGGGCTTTAGAGGGTCACTTCAACGGCAACAGATTGTCGTCCTTCAGCGTTTCCATGGCGATTGACGAGCGGACATGATGAACCGCCTCCTGGGGCAGCAGTTCGTCGTTGATGATGCGGCTGAGCGCCTTCAGGTCCGACACCACGATCTTCAGCATGTAATCGACATCCCCGGTCAGTGTGTGAGCCTCCTGCACTTCGGGCATGGCTGTCACCATGTTGCGGAACTTGCGGGCGTTTTCCCTGGAATGCGCGCCAAGCGTCACGCCGACATAGGCGGTCACCATCAGCCCAAGGGATTCCGGATCCAGCGCTGCCCGGTACCGGCGGATGATACCCGCGTCTTCCAGCTTCTGCCGGCGCCTTGAGACCTGACTTGCGGACAGGCCGATGACGTCGCCCAGCTCGGAATTGGTCAGGGCGGCGTTGTTCTGCAAAGCAGCGAGCAGCTTCACATCAAAGCTATCCAGCGCAATTGTCATGCAGTTCTCCAAAGTATCTCGCATTTTCCGTGCACCATCTTACGCGAAAACACGTGATTCGCACACACGCTGCGCGTCCTTCGCGGCATTCTGACTGCACTGACCCATTCAACCGAGGAGGACATTCATGGGACCGTTCCCGCACGACGCGCCACCCGCTCAGATCACGTCTGACAACCCGGCCGGTACCGATGGATTCGAATTTGTCGAATTCTCCCATCCGGAACCAGAAAAGCTGGACGCGTTGTTCCGCAGGATGGGTTACCTCCCGGTCGCAAAGCACAAGAGCAAGAACATCACCCTCTATCGTCAGGGCGATGTCACCTATGTACTGAATGCCGAACCGGGCAGCTTCGGCATGACGTTCGTCGATACGCACGGCCCCTGCGCACCGGCCATGGCCTGGCGCGTTGTCGATGCGCAAAAGGCTTTCGACCATGCCGTTGCCAAGGGCGCGACGCCCTATGAAGGCGATGACAAGACCCTGGATGTTCCGGCAATTGTCGGCATCGGCGGATCGCTGCTCTACTTTATCGACACCTACGGCGAGAAAGGCTCGGCCTATTCGGAAGACTTCACCTGGCTGGGCGAGGTCGATCCGAAGCCGGAAGGCGTCGGTTTCTATTATCTCGACCACCTGACCCACAACGTCTATCGCGGCAACATGGACAAGTGGTGGGATTTCTACCGCGACCTGTTCAACTTCAAGCAGATCCACTTCTTCGACATCGACGGCCGGATCACCGGTCTTGTCAGCCGCGCGATCACCAGCCCCTGCGGCAAGATCCGCATTCCGCTGAACGAATCCAAGGACGACACCAGCCAGATCGAGGAATATCTGAAGAAGTATAACGGCGAAGGCATCCAGCACATCGCGGTTGGCACGGACAACATCTACGAGAGCACGGATCTTTTGGCAGACAACGGTCTGAAGTTCATGCCCGGCCCGCCGGAAACCTATTACGAGATGTCCTACGACCGGGTGAACGGCCACGACGAGCCCATCGAGCGGATGAAGCGTCACGGCATCCTGATCGACGGTGAAGGCGTCATCGACGGCGGCATGACGAAGATCCTGCTGCAGATTTTCTCGAAGACCGTGATTGGCCCGATCTTTTTCGAGTTCATCCAGCGCAAGGGTGACGAGGGCTTTGGCGAAGGCAACTTCCGCGCCCTGTTCGAGTCGATTGAAGAAGACCAGATCCGCCGCGGAGTCATCAAGACAGAAGCTGCAGAATAGTCGCCCTTTCAGGTTGCACTGCACTGGCCGCTGTCTTTCGGGAGAGCGGCCTTTATCTTGCGCAAATGCCCTTGGGTTACTTGCCCAAAGCAATCCCGTTCGGGCCCGGTTCCGGTCCTGCCATTACCGCGCTATTGAAACCGATCATCCGACGATTGAATCGTATCTCCTTGAAGCGGCTCAAAAATTCGATTCCGGGATTCCGGCACCTTGCCACGGGAAATATCGGTCCTTCCGAAATTTTTTCAAAAATAATTTCGCGCCGACCGAGAGGGATTAACCATTTCATTTCAACGTGATAACGACACCCTAAAGTAGAAGCGCAAAAAAATATTCAAGCAAAATGCACTTTCTGCAGGATCGATTCTAGTGGGGACGGGTTCTACTTACAGAGGCTGCCGAGTAGGCCCTCTGTTGCATTGTCTAAGCACGAACTCTTAACACCTCCGCGCCCCCATGCGGAGGTTTTTTTTGTCTGATCGCAGGTGATGGGCGGGGTGCCCGCCCAAGGATTTTCCGTTCATGTCCTCAGGGCGTCAGACTGCATTCATGTTGGACATGACGGCTTTCGCACCGATTTGCTGCAGGAAGGCCTGCGGGTCGAACGCCACCTTGCGATATTCTTCCGCTATACGGGCCTTCGCTTGCAGAAAGACCTCTTCGTTCTGCCATTCGACAAAGGTGACGAATGTCGCCGTCCCTTCTCGGGAAGGCTGTTCAAGCACGAGGTTCTGGCGGCAGCCTTCGATGTTCTGAAGCAGATCGCGAATGACAGTGAGCCGTTCCAGCAGAACGTCGCGCGATTCAAGCGGCACTTCAAACCGGTCGACGCGGTATATGGGCCGGGAGTCCGTGTCCGATTTCATGCTGTTTCTCCCTGAGATTTGAAAGGAGAAACAGCTCTACAACCTCAACTTAAATTGAGGTCAAGCGGATATTCGGACACGGCTTGTGGCAAGGGCTGTCAGCCCTTCACCTTCGCTTCCAGCACGTCCCAGACCATGCCTGCCACGTCCGGACCGCCGAGATTGCGGATGGCGCGGATGCCCGTGGGGGCGGTGACGTTGATTTCCGTCAGGTTGCCGTCGATGACATCGATCCCGACCAGGATCAGGCCCTTTTCCTTCAGCGACGGTCCAAGGCGGGCGCAGATTTCGCGTTCGCGCTCGGTCAGCTCACTGTCGGTCGGCGCGCCGCCGCGCACCATGTTGGAGCGCAGGTCGCCAGCGGCCGGAACACGGTTGACCGCGCCGGCGAACTGGCCGTCGACCAGCAGGATGCGCTTGTCGCCGTGTTTCACGTTGGGCAGGAACTGCTGGATGACCCAGGGCTCGCGGAAGGTCGCGGCAAAGAAATCATACAGAGACCCGTAGTTGAGGTCGTCCTGAGTGATGCGGAAGACGGCCGCACCGCCATGGCCGAACAGCGGCTTCATGACGATGTCGCCATATTCCTTCCGGAAAAGATCAATCTCCGACTTGTCCTTGGTGATCAGGGTCGGCGGCATCAGATCGGCGAATTCGGTCACGAACAGCTTTTCCGGTGCGTTGCGCACGGCTGCCGGGTCGTTGACCACCAATGTGTCCGGATGGATCTTTTCCAGAATGTGGGTCGCCGCAATGTAGGAGAGGTCGAACGGCGGGTCCTGGCGCATCAGCACCACATCCATCTCGCGCATGTTGAACCGGCTCTTTTCGCCCAATGTGAAGTGATCGCCCTTCACATCGCGCACTTCAATCGGCTCCAGCGCACAGAACACCTCGTCGCCGCGCATCGCCAGGCGGTCGGGTGTGTAGTGATAGAGTTCATGTCCGCGAGACTGCGCTTCCAGCATCATTGCGAAGGCGCTGTCGCCGGCAATATTGATGGACGATACATGGTCCATCTGGACCGCAACTTTCAAAGCCATGAGGCAACTCCCGGCGGGCGGCGCCACTTCGGCGCCTTTGGGATTTCAGAACGATTGGTCCAGATATGCGGTGCGAGGTCCGCTTTGTCCAGAGGGGGCGGGCAGAAGGATCCGAGTTCGTTTCAAAGTCATTCCCCTGACAAATGCAAATGGTCACGTTTCTCAATCAAACCCGGCGTCATCCCGGGCGAGCGTTGCCGGGTTTCGACACTCCAGCCAATGTTAAACTCAGACCTGGGACCAGCGCACCAAACTATTCCCAAGCCTGAAACGCGTTCGCGATGCGCTCCGGCCAAGCGCAGGGGCGCACGACGATGACATCAAAGCGCAGGGTGAAGAACCCGGCCTTGGGGTGCTCGGTGACGAAGATCCTGGCGGCGCGGGAAATGCGTTTCTGGCTGGCAGGCGTGACCGCTTCCAGCGCTGCCTGCCGTGATTTGCGGGCCTTGACCTCAATGAAGGCAACCGTCTTGCGGCGCTTGGCGATGAGGTCGATTTCGCCGGCCTTGGTCTTGTAGCGGCGCTTGAGGATGCGCCAGCCGGTGAGGCGCAGATACCAGGCAGCCAGGGTTTCGGCGGATAGGCCCAACGCATGTGCCCGGCGGCGCCGGTCCGTCTCTGCCGGCGGCTTTCCGGAACCGCCCGGATCGCGTGCCATCAGGCGTCTTCCGCCTTCAGTTCGAGGGCGCGTTTATAAACCTCGTTGCGGTCGAGCCCCGTGGCCTTTGAGATCTTCTTCGCCGCGGCGCTCACCGGCATCTCGGTGAGAGCTTCGCTCAACAAGGCATCCAGATCGTCCGCCTCGGCCTCGGGCTTGTCTTCCGGTGGGCCGACCAGAATAACGATCTCGCCCTTGACCTGCTGGCCGTCGAAGCGGGCGCTCAGCTCTTCCAGAGTGCCGCGCTCGAAGGTCTCGAAACGCTTGGTCAGCTCCCGCGCGACGACAGCTTCGCGTCCAGCTCCCAGGAGCTCGGCCATGAGCGCCAGCGTGGCGGCAGTACGATGGGGCGATTCAAAGAAAACCAGCGTCGCCGGCACCTTGGCCAGCTCCTGCAGTCGCCGGGACTTCGGCCCGCCCTTTTGCGGCAGAAACCCTGCGAACAGCACCGTATCGCTCGGCAGACCCGCCGCGACCAGTCCGGCCAGGGGCGCGGAGGCGCCGGGGATCGGGATGACCTTGTAGCCTTCTGCGACCACATCACGCACCAGCCGATACCCGGGGTCGGAGACCAGCGGCGTTCCCGCATCAGACACCAGCGCCACGGCCCGGCCATCGGCCAGAGCTTCCAGGATCTTCGGCCGCTGCTTGTCGGCATTGTGCTCGTGATAGGGAAGGAGTGGAGTTTTCAACGAAAACCGCTGGGTAAGCGTTGCCGTGACCCGCGTATCCTCGCAAGCGATCACGCTTGCCGCGGCCAGCGTTTCCAGCGCTCTGACAGTGATATCGCCGAGATTGCCGATCGGCGTGGAGACGATATAGAGCGCGGGTTCCAGATTGGCTGCGGTGAACACATGTTCGGAGAGGCTGTAGCGGTTCCTGTCCGCAGCCGGCTCGGCTGTTTCCTTGACCATGTCGCCTTCCCTCTTGTCTGCCGCGAATTGCCGTTTCGCTCTCGTTTGCGCCCTTGCGCTAGCCTTTCGATACAACCGATGCAAGGCAAATCCACCGTTGATCGCGCCGATATGCCATTGAAAGGCCACTAAATCTTTACAGGCCTGTAGCGAATACGTAAGTCTTTCCCAAAGGGTGAACCGACAAATATGGCAAGTGCAAGACGGGGCGACAACGTGCAACAGCACAGACGTGTTTTCTTGAAAACAGCGCTGGCTGGAGCCAGCACGATGCTGCTGGGCGGCTGCATGGGGTCGACGCTCGGCTCGCTTCCGGGCGACCAGATCCAGCCCACAGCGCAACCGCAACCGACCGGCGAAATCATCGGCACGGGCGGGGTTCGCATCGGGCTGCTGCTGCCACTGGCAAGCTCCGGCGGCAACGCGTCCATCGGCACGGTTTTCAAGAACTCCGCCTCGCTGGCTTTGCAGAACTTCCCGAGCGCGGATGTGCAGTTGCTGGTGAAAGATACCGGCGGCACCGCCGAAGGCGGACGCGCTGCTGCGCAGGCGGCCATTTCGGAAGGTGCGGAACTGATCCTGGGTCCGGTGTTCTCGCCTGCGGTGTCCGGTGCCGCACAAGCCGCACGGGCTACGGGTGTTCCCGTCATCGCGTTTTCGACGGACACATCGGTCGCGGCCCGGGGCGTTTACCTGCTCAGCTTCCTGCCGGAAAGTGACGTGAAACGGGTTGTCAGCTACGCCAACAGCCAGAAGAAACACTCCTACGCCGCACTGATCCCCGAAGGCTCCTACGGCGCCGTCGTCGAGGCTGCGTTCCGCCAGGAAGTCGGCCGCGGGGGCGGTCGGATCGCATCGATCCAGCGCTATTCCATGAACGGTTCGGATACGTCCGATCTTGTCACCAAGACAGCCGCGCTGAAATCCGTGCTGAACAATTCCGATGCCCTGTTCGTTCCGGCCGGAGGCGCTGTGCCTGCGGCAGTTGTGCAGACCCTGGTCAGCCAGGGCGCCAATCTGGGCAATGTGAAGCTGCTTGGAACCGGGCAGTGGGACTCACCCCAGGTCAAGAACAACCCTGTGCTTGCCGGCGCCTGGTATGCCGGGCCGGAAGACAAGGGTTTCCAGGCGTTTGCCCAACGGTATCAGAGCACATATGGCTCCGTGCCGCCGCGCAATGCCAGCCTGGTCTACGATGGCGTCACCCTTGCCGCCGGCCTGATCCGCTCCGCCGGGCAGCAGCGGTTCCAGCAGAGCATCATCACCAATCGTGACGGCTTCATCGGCATTGACGGATTGTTCCGCTTCCAATCCAATGGCCTCAACCAGCGGGGCCTTGCCGTCTATCAGATTACCGGGCAGGGCACACAGGTGATTTCTCCGGCGCCGCGGGATTTCCGCACCGGATTCTGATCTTTACCGCCGACATCGACAGACCTAGGGTGTGACCCCATAAATGAAGATGAAATGGCATGAGACATGGCGAAACTGCGTTAGGAAGTGTGCGCGGAGCGGGCTTTCTGCCCGGTCAAGCACGCTGACGACACGCGGTGAAGCCATTTTCATGTCCTTCGGATTTGACCGGATTGGTCCTCCTCAGCGTTGCGAAAGCTTGAAAATGAGCCACATTTCCTGCGCTTCCGCGCCTTGACGATGACCAATCCGCCTCAAACCATTTCATCCTTATTTATGGGGCCACACCCTAGGGAGTGCTGAGTTAAGATGCTGAGCGGCAAACAGATCGTCCTGATCATCAGCGGCGGCATCGCCGCCTACAAATCCCTCGACCTCATCCGCAGGCTGAAGGAGCGCGGTGCCCGGGTGATCCCGGTGATGACAAAGGGCGCGCAGGAATTCATCACGCCGCTGGCCGCCGGCGCTCTGTCGGCGGAAACCGTCTACACCGACCTGTTTGACCGGCAGGCGGAACACGATGTCGGCCATATCCGCCTGGCCCGCGACCACGACCTGATCCTGATCGCCCCTGCCACCGCTGATCTGATGGCCAAGATGGCTCACGGTATTGCCGACGACCTGGCGACGGCGGTGCTGCTGGCAACCGACAAGCCTGTGCTGATTGCCCCTGCCATGAACCCGAAGATGTGGCAGCACGAGGCGACAAAGCGCAACCGGGCCGTTCTCAAGACGCGCGGCATTGCCTTTTGCGGCCCGGCCGCCGGCGAGATGGCGGAAAAGGGCGAATCCGGAACAGGCCGGATGAGCGAACCGCTGGAGATCGTTGCCGCCGCCGAGGCTTTGCTGCGGGAAGAGGCGATCAAGACGGGCAGCCTGCCGCTCGCCGGAAAGCATGTTCTGATCACCTCCGGCCCGACCCATGAGCCGATTGACCCTGTCCGCTATATCGCCAACCGGTCTTCCGGAAAGCAGGGCCATGCGCTGGCACGGGCTGCCTATGAGGCCGGGGCGCGTGTGACGCTGGTGTCTGGCCCGGTGACCCTGCCGGACCCGGCCAATGTCACCGTCGTCCATGTCGAGTCAGCCTCCGCCATGCTGAAGGCGGTGGAAAGCAACCTGCCGGCGGATATCGCTATCATGGCGGCGGCCGTCGCCGACTGGCGCGTTGCAAGCGAGGGCGCCCAGAAGATCAAGAAAGACGGCAGCGGCAAGCCGCCTGCGCTGGAACTGACGGAAAACCCGGACATTCTGGCAACCGTCGGCCATCACGCGGACCTCCGGCCAAAGCTGCTGATCGGCTTTGCCGCCGAAACGCAGAACCTGATCGACAATGCCCGTGGCAAACTGGAACGCAAGAAGGCGGACTGGATCATAGCGAACGACGTCAGCCCGCAAACCGGGATCATGGGCGGCGACGCCAACACCATCCGCGTTGTCAGCCGCGACGGCGTCGAGGACTGGCCGGAAATGGACAAGAGCGAGGTCGCCCGCCGAATTATCGCGCGTGCAGGCGAGGCGCTCACCCAAAGCTGATCGTGATTGAACCGGTCACGATTGCGGCCCCTGCCTGCGCAGGGGCAGTCGACGGGATTTGTCAGGCAGCGAAGCGGAAGTAGCTCATGCTGATGGAGCCGTATTCGTAGCTTCTATGCAGAAGCTGGGCTTTTGCGTCCATGCCACCGGCGCCAAAGGCGAAGAACAGCGGCAGAAGATGCTCCTCCGTCGGGTGGTTGCGGCGGAAGTTCGGAACGCTCTGGATATCGTCGAAATAGCCGATCGATCCGGACTCCAGCCCGGTCTCCAGCCAGCGGTCGAAATCCACGGCCCAGTCCGGCGTCCTTGAGCCCTGCGGCCCGAGTTCACGCAGGTTATGGGTGGTGCTGCCGGAGCCTGCCAGCAACACGCCCTTGTCCTTGAGCGGCGCGAGCACCTGGCCCAGGGCATAAACGGACGCAGGTGAGCTGTCATGCGGCAGCGACAGGGCGACCACCGGAATGTCGGCATCCGGATAGACAAGCGACAGTGGCACCCAGGCACCGTGATCAAGCCCCCAGTGGCTGTCGAGTTCCACATCGTATCCGGCAGCTTCCAGCAGAAGCGCGGCTTCATCAACATGGTCCTCATCGGCCTTTGCCGGATAGGAGATTTCATAAAGCGGTCGCGGGAAGCCACGGAAGTCGTGATAGGTCCGCAGTGGGCCCGGCGCCGAGAGTTTCAAGCCGTCGGTTTCCCAATGCGCGGAGAGGATCAGGATTGCCTTCGGGCGTGGCTGGCTTGCGGCAAACCCCTTCAAAAACCGGCTGGCAGCGGTGTCTTCCAACGCCAGGGTCGGCGCACCGTGGGCGAAGAAGACGGGCGAAATGCTGTTTGGCGTAGCCGTCATGGGACCACTCCTCGGGAGAATTGTTTCTTCCAGAGAAGATAAGCCATTTGGCTGGAAGGATTAGACCAGAAAGGGGAGAAGGCTCGTTCGACAGAGGTGAACAATTCCCGCTTTCAGCGCCAACTGTTCAGACATGCCGCTTCCCCGCAGGGACCCGGCATGTCTCTTTTCGAACCGGCTTTCGGGCCGGTTATCTGTAACCCAGGTTGATAAGCTGGACGCGGCGGTTGATGGCGGCATCCGGTTTGGACGGATCGCGCAACTGTTCCTCCCCCAGACCGACAGCGAAGAGATATTCGCCCGGAACACGGAAGGTGGTCACCAGCGCCTCACGTACGGCCTGCGCGCGCTTCAGCGAGAGCTCCAGATTGTATTCACGCGCGCCTTTGGCGTCCGTGTGACCGACGATGAAGAAGGTCTGCCCCTGCAGATAAGGCGTGTGCAGGGCATCCGCGATCAGGCCGATGGTCTCGTAGGATGCCGGGCGAATGCGGGCACTGTCGAAATCGAACGTGATCTCCACGTTGAACTGACGCAGGGAGGCAAGCTTATCTGCAAGCGGCAACGTATTGGGAGCGTTTGCGCCCGGATATTTCCGGATGTTTTCCAGCGCGGCCTGCTGCAGTTCATCGGCCGTCAGGTCAACCTTCTGCTGCGCCCCTTGCAGGGAATTGATGATTTCATTGCGACTCAACTTGGTCTGGGCGGCAAGGCCCGACGCGGATACGGCAAGAAAGGCGGCCGATAAACCGGCCAAAAGCAACTTGTTCATGAAAATATCTCCCAGTGCCGAGTTAGCGGTACCCAGCCAGGTCAATGGCCGTGTTGCATTTTTTGCTGACGGAGGGCTGAGCCTTGAGCAGGCAGCGCAGCACGTGACCCGCACCGGCCTTGACGCCCTTGCAATATTGCGCAGCGTCCCGCTGGCACAGTTGAGGCACTTCTGCCTGAGCCGCCAGCCGCGCCTGGATGAGCGCAGTCACGGTCAGACGGTCCGCGTTGCATTGTTCCGAGAGCTTGGACTGGTTCTTTTCAAGACACTTGCTAATGCCGTTGTTGGCAAGCGTCGCGGACTTGCAATAGGTATCGATGTCCTTGCCACAGCTTGCGGCCAGGATCTTGATCGCGTCGGCGTAGCCGACCGTCTGTGCGAAGGCTGCCGGTGCCGCGACCAGCATTAGCCCGGTGGTAAATGCAAAAATCAATCGTCTCATGTTGCCATTCTCCCAATCGCTGGCAAGTTACGATGCGATAGAGTGTTTCAGGTGCGGATTGCGACTGCAAGTAGACATCTGATTTTTATGCGAAGTTTCGCGTCCGCCCGCGAGCCTTGACAGGCACCGGCGAATATCGTCACTCGCCAGCAACACTCACTGCCGGACACTTTCTATGCCTGTAACACTGGAACTGAAGCGACTGGAGCACGGTCGCGATCTGCCACTGCCCGCCTATCAGTCGGTTCTGGCCGCCGGACTTGACCTTCTGGCTGCCGTCGACGGCAAGATGACCCTCGCCCCCGGTGCGCGCGCCCTGGTGCCGACCGGTCTCGCCATGGCCCTGCCTGCAGGCTATGAGGCCCAGGTCCGCCCCCGATCCGGCCTTGCCGCTAAACACGGTGTTACCGTTCTGAACACCCCCGGCACAATCGATGCGGACTACCGCGGCGAGGTTAAGGTGATCCTGATCAATCTCGGCGAGGACCCGTTCGAGATTTCACGCGGAGACCGAATCGCCCAGATGGTGATTGCACCCGTGCTGCAGGCGGACATCGTTGAAGTTGAGGTTCTCTCGGAAACCGAACGTGGCACCGGCGGCTTCGGCTCGACGGGCCGCTCCTGATGCCCAGCCTCGTCATATTCGATTGCGACGGCGTGCTTGTCGACACGGAACGCATGGCAAATGCCAATATGGCCGCCATCATCACCGAGCTTGGTATTCCGATGACCGGGCCGGACTGCCAGCGCCGGTTCATGGGCCGGACACTTGAGGATGTCCAGTCCATGATCGAGGAATTGACCGGCAAGGTGCTGCCCGCCAACTGGCCGGATCAGGTGCGGCTTCGCGACCTGGAAAAGTTCAAGGCCGGCGTTCCGGCGATCGAAGGCGTTGCCGGTGTGCTGGACGACCTTGACCGGCACGGCGTTGCCTATTGCGTCGGCTCGTCCGGCAAATACGAAAAGATGCGCACGACACTCGGCAGTTCCGGCCTTCTGCCCCGGCTGGAAGACCGGCTGTTTTCCGCGCAGGACTGCGAACGCGGCAAGCCTGCGCCAGATGTGTTTCTGCTGGCGGCGCGCACCATGGGCCACGCCCCGGAAACCTGCGTCGTGATCGAAGACAGCCTGCCCGGCGTTCTTGCTGCCCGGGCCGCCGGCATGTGCGTGTTCGCCTTTGTCGAAGATCCGGCCTGTGACCGCAAGGCGATGCAGGATGCCGGGGCTATCCTGTTCGAAGCGATGGCGGATCTGCCGGACATGCTCTTTTCCAAGAGCTGAAGCTTTTCTGGAAAAAGGTTCTACCGGCAGGTTCGCAAAGGCGCTTTAGGACCCTTATAACTTGTTGGAACCCGTACTATCTTATCGCAAGAATAGTTGAACGATGCCGGCGGAAGAAGATCCGGCCAACCTGGGAGACCTGCCATGACGATCAAGACCAGCGGTCGCGGAAAAATCTATTCCTCCATCACCGAGACCATCGGCGATACACCGATCGTCCGGCTGGACCGGCTGGCGAAGGCGCACGGGGTCAAGGGCAATCTCCTGGCGAAACTCGAATTCTTCAATCCGATTTCCAGCGTCAAGGACCGGATCGGCGTTGCCATGATCGAGGCGATGGAGCAGGCAGGCCAGATCGTGCCGGGCAAGACCACGCTCGTTGAGCCGACCTCCGGCAACACCGGCATTGCGCTGGCGTTTGTCGCCGCCGCCAAGGGCTACCGGCTTATTCTGGTCATGCCGGAAACCATGTCCGTGGAACGCCGCAAGATGTTCAAGATCCTGGGTGCGGAGCTGGAACTGACCGAAGGGCCGAAGGGCATGAAGGGCGCTATCGCCCGCGCCGAGGAACTGATCGGCGAAATCGACGGCGCGGTGATGCCGCAGCAGTTTGAAAACGCGGCCAACCCGGAAGTCCACCGCAACACCACAGCGGCAGAAATCTGGAACGACACCGATGGCGCCGTGGACGTGTTCGTCTCCGGCATCGGCACCGGCGGCACCATCACAGGTGTTTCCCAGGTGCTTAAAGAGCGCAAGCCGAGCCTGCGTGTCGTTGCCGTGGAACCGGCCGACAGCCCGATCCTGTCTGGTGGAGAGCCCGGCCCGCACAAGATCCAGGGTATCGGCGCCGGCTTCGTGCCGAGCGTGCTCGACACCTCCGTTTACGATGAAATCCAGACGGTCGCCAATGAGGACGCCTTCGCCATGGCCCGTGAAGTGGCCAAGACGGAAGGTGTGCCGGTGGGCATTTCCTCCGGTGCCGCACTCACCGCCGCAATCCGCGTCGGTCAGCGCGAAGGGATGGAAGGCAAGAACATCGTGGTGATCATCCCGTCCTTCGCCGAGCGTTACCTCTCCACGGCGCTGTTCGAGGGCCTCTAAGCCCACGCGACCCTGTCCAGAACGTTACCTCGCCGGCCGGTGCAAACCAGCCGGCGGGGTTTTTTCATGGCTTTCGGTGATGAAGAACCCTGCCGATGGTGTTCATCAGAACCTGTGCGGCGAGGGTGCTTGTCGAGCCTGTGGGGTCGTAATCCGGCGCGACCTCTACCAGATCGATGCCGACGATATTCCCCTGTCTTGCCAGGCCGTCGAGCAATTCCAGCACTTCGTAATAGAGAAATCCGCCGTGGCTTGGGGTCCCTGTGCCCGGTGCGATGGACGGGTCAAACGCATCGATATCAAGTGTCAGGTAATAGCGTTTCCCGGCCGGTATTCGCGCCAGAAGCGCCTCCGTACCGAGCTTGCGGACGTGGCGAACCGACAGAATGTCCGAGCCCATTCGGCGGGCGTCTTCATAACCATCGCGCGAGGTTGAGGACACATTCCGGATGCCGATCTGGGTCAGGCCGGTGACATAGGGCTTTTCCGCAGCGCGGCGCATCGGGTTGCCGTGGCCATAGCGGACGCCATGACGTTCGTCGACGAAATCCAGATGTGCATCGATCTGCACGACGTGGATCGGCTCCTGATCGTCAAAGGCGTTGATGCAGGGAATGTTGACCGAATGATCGCCGCCCAGCACCACGGGCAAGGCACCTGCCGCCAGGATCTTGCGCACGCCGAATTCGATACGTCTGTGGCTTTCGATCGTGTCCGTGTGCACGATGTCGGCATCGCCCAGATCGACGATGCGGGTCGTTTCCGCCGGCAGGTAGGTGATGTCGTCCTCGAAATCGTAGGCGCCCGCGTGGCCGAAGGAAAACAGCGTCGAGGCCTCCCGGATTCCGCGCGGTCCCATGCGCGCGCCCGAGCGCCACTGGGTGCCGAAATCGAACGGCGCGCCCATAATCGCGACATCCGCATCGATGGCATCCCAATCCGGCTGATAGGGATACTTGCCGAAAGTGCAGATGCCGACAAAGGGCAGGTTCAACCGCCCACTTTCATAACCGTGTGAGGACATTCAATGGCTCCTGTTGGGATCGGACCGACTAGAGCATCATTGCGGGAGAGGGGAAAGAGCCAGGCGCCATGTGGTGGGCAGACATCAGCCTCTTTTTCAAGAAACCCTCCTGGCTTATCTCTGAGTCACCCCGGGTGAACGACGTGAGACCCGGGGCGACAGCGGGGGTAGCAACGCCCCCAAGAGAACTGCCTAAACCTGCTTCTCCATGCGGGTTGCGGAGGAAAAGCCGAACAGAAGTTCGAGAAACCCTGTCTTTTCCTCGCCAACCGCCTTGAACCCCGAGCGTTCGTAAAGAGCCTTTGCCCTTGGGTTGGTGTCGATCACGTCCAGTCGAACGCGCGAGAGCGACTGACGGCGTGCTTCTTCGCCAACAGCTTTCAGCAAGGTGCCGCCGATGCCGCGTCCGCGAGCACTTTCAGCAACAAAGATACCATCCATCAACAGGCAGTCCGGCTCGATGTTGCGTTCAAGTACATCCAGCAGGAGACCGCGCCACAAACCGCCGAACACGCCGTAGACCGCCGTCATGTCCGCGAGACTGCCACCGGCAAGCGCTCCATCTGCGGTCTTGTACCCGGCAAGACCCAGCAGCTGACCTTCCCGGTCGACTGCGCTGATGGCAAAGGCCGGATCGAGAATGCGTTCGATCAGCTGGAGCGCCTTTTTCTCCGGTGCCAGCACCTTGCCGAGCTTGCCGGAAAAGGCTTGCCAGAACAGGTGGGCGGCAGCCGGCCTCCGGTCTTCCGGGAACCCCGGAGAAATGAGAATGTCGGCTGACATGACAGGATCAGCGGATGAAGACTGCGGTGCCGGTGGCACTCACCATCAGCATTGAGCCGTTCTGGCCGACGGTTTCATAGTCGAGATCGACACCGATCACCGCATTGGCACCCATTCCCTGAGCCTGTTGGCACATTTCGTCGATGGCAATCTTGCGTGCCTTGCCGAGTTCTTCCTCGTAAGCGCCGGAGCGGCCACCGACAATGTCGCGAATGCCGGCAAAGAAGTCCTTGAAGATGTTCGCGCCGAGGATCGCCTCGCCCGTCACCAGACCCTTGTAGTCCAGATCCTTGCCCTGAATGGTGTTGGTGGTGGTGACCAGCATGCGGTATCTCCCTTTTGAGCCGATGATCGAGACATGGGTTCGCCCGCCTGCATTTGCAACAAACGGCGTCGCTGGAAGAGCTTAGGGTATGGACCCTAGCCGGCAACGAGCCTTGCCATCGCCTTCAGCAACGCCTCGCCTTCTTCTTCCGTACCGACGGAAATGCGCAGCCAGTTGTCGATGCGATCCTTTTTGAAGTGGCGGACCAGAATGCCTTCATCCCGAAGGCCGGTCAGAAGCTCCCGTGCCGCGCTTGTTTCGTGCGACACAAACAGGAAATTGGCCGCCGACGGCAAAACCTTGAAGCCGAGAGAGTGCAGCCCGTCCGCCATCCGCTGCCGTTCGGCGATCACCAGGCGCCGGGTTTCCTCGAACCAGGCCGTGTCCTGCCAGGACGCTTCGGCACCGGCAAGCGCCAGGCGGTCGAGCGGGTAGGAATTGAAGCTGTCCTTGATCCGCTGCAGACCTTCGATCAGGTGCGGCTGGCCAAGAGCGAAACCGACGCGCAAACCCGCGAGCCCCCGCGATTTGGAAAAGGTCTGAACCACAAGAAGATTGTCAAATTCGGGCACCAGACCGGCGGCACTCTCGGCGCCGAAATCGACGTAGGCTTCGTCGACCAGCACGACCACATCCGGGTTTTGCTCCAGAACGGTCTGCACCGTCGCAAGATCGAGGGCAATCCCGGTCGGCGCGTTCGGATTGGCAAGCACGATGCCGCCGCAGGGCCCGCAGAGGCTGGCCGGATCGATCCGGAAATCGCCGTCGAGCGCTACAGTGCGGTAAGAGATGCCGAAAAGCTCACAGTAGGTCTTGTAGAAACTGTAGGTGATATCGGGAAACAGCAACTTGTCCTTGCCACTGAAAAAGCCGTGAAAGGCGTGGGCGAGGATTTCGTCCGAGCCATTCCCGGCAAATACATGATCCGCGCTCAGGCCGAAGCTGGCGGCGATGGTTGCCCGCAACGCAGAGGCGGTGGGGTCCGGGTAAAGCCTCAGACTGTCTTCTGTCGCCGCGCGGATTGCCCCGAGCGCGATGGGCGACGGACCGAAGGGATGCTCGTTTGTGTTCAGCTTGATAAAACTGCGGTCCTTGGGCTGCTCGCCCGGAGTGTAGGGCTCCAGTTTGCTGACGATGGGGCTCCAGAACCTGCTCATAGACCGTATCCTGATGGAAATTGCTGCGATTTTTCGCACAATAGGCGCCACATCGGTGCGGTGAAAGAGATTTTGACATTCTTCCCGTCCGGTGTTGCCGACGCTTTGGTGCATAGAGTGGCCGGTTCACCTTGAGGGCCGGAACGTTTCAGGCTTTCGTCGGGGCAGGGAGGGCGCTGTTCCAGGGCGCTCCGTGCAAAGGAAATGGTTGGTGCGTACTCAAGAATAAACAAGCCGGGGGAATTTCCCCCGGCTCTTCCATTTGATCAGGTCCTGTCGGCGATGCCGGTCACGACAGATGATGCACCTCTTGCAGGCCGTAGACGGGGGTCGGCAGGTCTTCCATCCGCGCTTTCAACTGCAGCGCCAGATACTGCGAATAGTGGCGAGACTGGTGCAGGTTGCCGCCGTGGAACCAGAGCGCCTCCTGCTGGGTCGGCTTCCACATGTTGCGCTGTTCGCCTTCCCAGGGGCCCGGGTCCTTGGTGGTGTCCGAGCCAAGCCCCCAGACCTTGCCGATTTTGTCGGCCATCTCCTGACCCATCAGATCGGCGACCCAGCCATTCATCGACCCGTAGCCGGTGGCGTAGACAATCAGATCCGCTTCCAGCTTCGTGCCGTCGTCCAGAATGACCCCGTCTTCGACTACCTTGGTCACCTGGCCGCGCTTGAGCTTGATCTCGCCATCGATGATCAACTGGCTGGCTCCGATGTCGATGTAATAGCCGGAGCCCCGGCGCAGATATTTCATGAAGAGCCCGCTTTCATCATCGCCCCAGTCCAGCCAGAACCCGGCTTTCTCAAGCCCTTCATAGAAGTCCGCGTCGCGCTTTTTCATCTCCGCATAAGCGGGGATCTGGAACTCGTGCATGATCCGGTAGGGCAGCGAGGCGAAGATGAGATCCGCCTTTTCCGTCGTCACGCCGGAGCGGACCGCCTCTTCGGAATAAAGCGCGCCGAGGCCAACGTCCATCAGCGTGTTGGAGCGCACGATATGGGTGGAGGAGCGCTGCACCATGGTCACGTCGACGTCGTTTTCCCAAAGCGCCGCGCAGATGTCGTGCGCCGAATTGTTGGAACCGACCACGACTGCCTTCTTGCCGCGATACCTGTCCGGCCCCGGATGCTTTGACGAATGGTGCTGATCCCCCTTGAAGGTGTCCATGCCCGGGAACTTAGGCACGTTCGCCTTGCCCGACATGCCGGTTGCCATGACCAGCTGCTTCGGCTTCAGCACCACTTCCTCGCCGTCGCGGTCCACCACGACGGTCCATTCCTTCTTGGCTTCGTCATAGGTGGCGGATTTGGCGACGGTGCGGGTCCAGTAGTTCAGCTCCATGACCTTTGTGTACATCTCCAGCCAGTCGCCGATCTTGTCCTTGGGGCTGAAGATGGGCCAGTTTTCCGGAAACTTGATGTAGGGCAGGTGGTCGTACCAGACGGGGTCGTGCAGGCAGAGGGACTTGTAGCGGTTGCGCCAGCTGTCGCCCGGCCGCTCGTTCTTTTCAACGATGATGGTCGGCACACCGAGCTGGCGCAGGCGCGCGCCAAGCGCGATGCCGCCCTGACCACCGCCGATGATCAGGCAATAGGGCTGTGTCTTGTAACCGAGCTCCGCAAGTTCACGCTCGCGCTCTTCCTTCCAACTGGTGCGGTGTTTGTTGGCACCGTGCTTGGCCCCCAGCGGCCGGTTGAACCCCCTCGGCTCCTCATGGCCTTTCAACTCCGACATGGTCGTCAGCAGGGTCCAGATCTTGCCACCCTTCAGCCGGATCAGGCCGAAGCAGCGGGCACGTTCCGTCTCGAACTGGATCCAGGCGGTGACGACATCGCCTTCCTTTGTCGGGATCTCGCCTTCGGCGATCCGCCAGTTGCCCGGTCCGGTGGACGCCAGCTGTTTTTCCAGCATGTCGCGGACCTGATCCTTGCCCTCGACGGTCTTGATGTTCCAGGTAAAGGCAATCAGATCGCGCCAGTAGCAGTCGTCCAGAAACATGTCTGTTGTCGCATCGATCTTGCCGTCTTCCAGCGCCTTGCCGAAGGCGTTGAGAAAAGTCTCGGTCTCGTGAACCAATGGTTTGTCGAGCATTTCAGTTCCTCCCTGTTTATGGAGGAAACAATGCAGAGCGCGCCTGCGTTTTGCCATGGAACGCCCAGCAATTAAGCCGTCAACAGCGCAGAAACGCCGTTTCCTGTTGCGCATGCAACAGAACGCAACACGTTGTCATGCACGCGGCCTGGGGCGTGGTCCCAAACCGAGAGTGCGCATTCGCCGGAGCACCGTCGACCGATTGACGCCGAGCCTTCTGGCAGCCTGGGACATGTTCCAGCCGCAGGCATCCAGAAGCGCCTCCAGTTCCTGTTTCGGATCTGTTTCGCTCTGTCTGGACAGTGTCGCCGGCGGCAGGTCCGGCAGGTCGATCACGTCCGTTTCGGCAAGCGCTGTCGCGACATCCAGCAACGTGGCGAGTTCGCGGATGTTGCCCGGCCAGTGACGGCCGCCGAGTTCGGCCCGTGCCGCAGGCGACAGGCGAAGATCCCGAGGTGAGCGCCGCAACAGGCGATCGACCAGCCAGTCGAAATCCTGGCGGTGCCGAAGCGGCGGAATCGCGAGCACCGAACCGGCAAGTCTGAAATAGAGTTCCGGACGCAACGCGCGCACGCTTGTGGACCCGGCCGGGTCCTGACGCGTTGTCGCGACCACGCGAAAGTCGTTGCGGTGTTCCAGCAGGGCGAGCAAGGCGGCTTGACCGGCCATGTCGAGGTCTTCGATGCCCCGCAGAAACAACGTCCCTGCGATGGCCTCAAACAGTGCGCCGACCTTTTCCGGCTTCAGGGCCGAGCAGCAAAGCGCATGGAACGGACGGTCGGCAGGGCCAAGGACGTGAATGGCTCTTGCCAGATATTCCTTGCCCGTTCCGGTTTCGCCGGACAGCAGGATCGGAACCTGTGTTGGTGCGAGCCGGGCAACTTTCGACACCACCTGCGAGAGCGCCGCATCCTGTCCGCAGATGCCGCGCAGCGGAGTAGGCAGAGCACTGGAAGCGGGCGTACGAGCCATCTGGGCCGCTTGCGGCGCGATGGCATGGCCGTAGAGCCCGCCGCCGTCACGCCGGCGCAAAACCCGGTCTTCTGTCGGGCGGCCGCGCATCAGCGACGGCAGATCGTCGACATCGAGATCCAGGTACATGTCGATCCGGCTGCCGATCAGGTCGGCAGATCCCCCGGGAGCCAGACAGCCCAGCGCCCCATGCGTCATTCCCGTTATCCGTCCGCTGTCATCGAGGGCGATGGCAGCTTCCGGATCGACTTCCAGAAATTCCGGAGAGGTCGCGAACCGCAAGACCCATTCCTTGCGCGTGGTCGCCATGAGGTTGGCCATCTCGACCCGGCGGGTGGAGGCCTTCACAAGGTTCATCGCAAGGTTCTGGCTCGATTTCGGGCTTGGTGACCGCAAAAGGGAAATATCCAGAACCGCCGCCAGCTTGCCGCAGGTGTCGTAGATCGGCGCCGCCGTGCAGGAGAGCGGCGTGTGCGACAGCCCGAAGTGATCGCTCTGGTGGATCGTCACGGCTTCGCCTGCCACGATACAGGAGCCAACACCGCAGGTTCCGGCCAGATCCTCCGACCAGTCGGACCCGAGATAAAGCCCGGCCTGCCGAAGATCGTCCTCGAACCGGGGATCGCCGAAGAAGTCGACACACACACCTTTGGCGTCGGCCAGCAGAAGCACGTAATTCTGACCGGCAACTTGCTTGAACAGGGTGCGCAAGCCGGAGCGGGCCGTCGCGATCAACCGTTCGGATTGTTCCTGGTGTTCGCGCAATTGTTGTTCGGTGACGATGTGCGCAGGTTCCGGCCGCGTCGGGTCCATGCCGTAGGTCTGGACACAGCGCCGCCAGCTTTCCGAAACCAGCCCATCCCTGCCGGTCTCGAACCCTTTCAATACGCGGTCTATTTCACTCACATGTTCAAGGTCGCGCATGCCATCCTCCCTTGACATAAGCAACTCACGATAACCTTTCAGGCAGGCTTTGCAAATTTTGACGGCGCAAACTCAGTCTCGAAGGCCAACTTGAAGGGGGATCGGGCTCCGGGCTTCAACCCGGCCAGGTGAGCAGCGTGTCCTCGTTGATGGTGAAATTCGCGTTCGGTCTTTTGGCGTTGGCGGCCACGTTGAGATCGACGATGTTCTGGAAAGTGGAGGTCGCCTCGATTTCCGCCATACCGTAGTCGGTGAAGACCTCCGGCCCGAAGATATTCTTGGCCAGAAGCGGGTTGGTGAGCGCCTGCGAGAAGGCGTCGGACCCGACCATGGCCAAAAGCAGCGGCGGCAGAGGCCGTGCGCGCATCTGGTCCTCGGCCAGAAGCCCGATGGGCAGGTCCACACGGTCAATGCCGCGCACGCCATTCCAGTCCGGATAGAGTGCTTCCAGCTCTCCCGCCAGGCGGGCATCACCGCCAGTCAGCTCCAGGAAACTGTCATAGGGACGCAGTTTCCAGGAGGCCCGATAGGCGTTGAAAGGTGCGAGGCGGAACCTTCTGGCAAACTCCAGCGTGCGCTCTTCCGCGCCCTGAAGGAAGAACGGCGTGTTGTGCAAGGTCAACTTGCCGGCCCGCTGGCGCGCCGCCGCATCAATGACCGTCTCTACACCGTGTTTCTCGATGATCGTGTTGTTGAAGCGGAAATTCTCGTTTTCCAGCACCTCGCCCTGGAACAGGAACCGGTCCGGCACCATGGGATGCCAGCGATAGAGCAGGTCGAATTCCAGTGCGATCCGGTTGGTGCGGTACCACAGGCGCCTGTCCGCATCGCCCGGCTCCACGAAGATCTTGAACGGCGAATTGGCGAGGTGATTGATGTAGTCCTCGATGATGACCTTGAGCAGCTTGACGATGTTGATGTTGCGCGCGGTTTCAAACACCCGGTCCGGACCGTAGTGCGGGTTCCGTTTTCCGATTTCACGCGCCAGGCGATTGTGTTCCCGCAGGAAGATCGTGTTGAGCGCGCTGTAGACGATGGTGGAATTGGCCCGCTCCAGACCGGCGGCATAGTGGCATTTCCAACGTTCCGGCACGACGGCCCAATAACCGATGCCGGCCAGGAGCTCCCGGAGTTTTTTCGCCGTTCCCCAGTCGGGATCTGGTCCGAGAAAGGTTGTCGCCCACATGGGCATGTAGTGAATGCCGGCAAACTCGCTTTTCACTTCCAGATCCGGACCGGCAAGCAGTGGTGGCAGCTCGCCGACCGACGTCTGCCGCGATTTCAGAAAGGCGCCGTCGCGCAGGAAAAAGGTTGTCTCTTCGCCCAGGCCATAGATCTGGCAGAGATCGATTTCGTGGTTCGAGGTGTTCATCCGCTTGTTCAGCGGATGGGTGCGCAGGAAGCTGTCGGTGAACCACTGGGCGAAGAAGCAGAACAACGCGCTGGTGTCGCTCTCGACAATCGTGGTGCGCTTGTAAAGCTCCGCCACCCTCGGCACATCCGGCAGGGCATCGACGAACGCCTGATCGACAGGCGGCAGATGTCGGCCGGTGTAGCGCCGGTCGACCAGACCCGGCCAGCTTGCGAACGTGCTGGTGGTCTTTTCCGGATCCCTTTGGCCCGGAACACTTTCAACATGCGTCTCGCGGTCGTATGGCGTCCAGAGTGAAAGCGGCAACGGGCGGCCGGGAGGGGCGCTCGATATGCCGTTGATCACGAGCCGGTTGATGGCGCGGCTGAGCGGACCGCAGCGCTTGACCAGCCTGACGAGCGCCGGAGAGGCCTCAGCCAGTTTCAGCGCCTGTTCTCCGATGAAAGCCAGTATACGCTTGTGGAGCGGCGGATCCCGCAGGACATCGCGTTCGGAGCGGGCTCCAAGCTGATCCAGGAAGGGCACGAACACCAGTGCGTAGACGATATGCGGCCAGACGTGGTGATGCCAGACATCCTGCAACACGACGATAAAAATGAAGGCAACGACCACATTGCCGCCGATGAAGATCCAGTAACCAATGCGCAGCCGCTGGTACATCAGCCAGTTTGCATAGGCACCGGCCCCGAGCGCCAGCCCCAGCACCATGTGGACGGGATCGAAATCGTAGCGGAAGAATTCCTCGAAGCCGCGATAGGCCATGATCGTGCCGACGAGCAGGCAGATGATATCGAGAAACGTTCCCTTGAAGGATGCACTAAGCTTCATGACCGCCCCGGATATTGCTTGGATTTGAGATATTCGATCAGCGCGGATGTCTCGCCGTCCGGCAGACCGGTGCCGTAGAGATGCCCGCCGTTGCCATTGCCGGTCAGCCGCGTGTCGAACAGGAAGCCGTCGTCGCAGGCAAAGCCTACGTTCACCGGATCGAAATCCGTGCAGCCGCGATAGAAGGTTTCCGGGCGGTCTTCGGGCGGTGACAGCAGCGCCCGAAGTGTCGGCACGGAGCCGTTGTGCAGATAGGGTCCGCGCGCCCAGATGCCGTCCAGCGGCGTGTTGGCATAGCCGTCCGTTGCCCGGTAATGCGAAAACTGCCAAGTGTAGCCTTTTCCGACTTCGCCAAACCGGCTGACGAAATCTTCGTCGAAGAGATCGGCCCGTGCCGGATCTGTCTGGAGGTCCGAAAGCGGCGTCACCTGCCCGAAGGTCTCGCCTTCGGGGTCATGACACGTGCCGCAGCCTTCCCGCCGGTAGATTTCGGCGCCTTCAGCCGCCATGTCGGCATCGACAGGCAAAGGATAGGCTGGGGGCGGCAGGTCGCGCAGCCATTCCGCCTGAGCGTCGATCAGGCCGCGTTGCAGCAGCCATTCCTTGGCGCCACCGGCAAGGGCCGCGGAATAGTTGCGTTCGATCAGCGAATTGTTGTTGCCGTCCCAATGGAACCAGCCGCCTTCGCGGATGCCCTGGTTCCAGACCGAGGGGAAATCGACCGTCCCGACCGCGTCGTCCTTTTCCGGCCCGTAGCCCCAGCGCGCGCGCCAGCTGTTGCCCGCATCCGTGCGCCCTGGGCCGTGCTGTGGCTTGACCTTCATCCAGTTGAAAGCCGTTGCCAGACCGTCGGACTGATCCTTGATGCCGGGCACCAGAATGGTGCGCACAAGCAACCGGTCAATTGGCCCCAGCGGCCGCCCGGCCTGTGCAGCGCTTTCGATCACCGCGTCGGCGGTCAACTTGTCGCTGGCGGCGACATAGCCCAGGAAGAGGATGTAGGACTGGATATCGAGTTTTTCGGCAGGCGCGCCCAGCACAAGCAGGGTGTTGCCGCCCGCGGTGACTTCCGCGCTGTGGCAGGTCGCGCAATTGAAGCCGACCCTCGGCACGCCAACCCGCCGGATGCTGAAACCGACCGGCAGTTTCTGTCCCGGCTCTTCGATGAAACCGAAAGTGCGCCAGCCCTGTGGCAGCTCGTCCTTGAAGATCGTCGGCAGTTCGCGCCAGACCATATAGGGAAAGCCGTCCCATTCAGCGCCGATGGAGCCGTATTTGAACTCGGCAACCGGATTAGCGAAGGTTTGCGGCGGGCCAGGCTTGATCGTCAGGCGTTTGCCTTCCAGCAGAAGACAGGTCGCCAGCAGCAGTCCGGCAACAATCGCCAGCCACAGCGGCATGCCGCCTTTTGCCGGCGATGCCGAAGGCTGATGGATCTGGTAGCTTTCCGGAATACCGGCGGAGATGGGCGGAACGACGCCATTGATCTCGTGCCGCTTGCGCGCGGCACTCTCGTAGGTTCGACGTCTTGCGAGATTGATGGCGCCCACGGGCTCATGGGCCGGCAGGCTGTTCCAGGGGGAAAAGGCAATGTTTTCGGCCAGCGGCGCATGCTGATCGACGTCCTGCTGCAGGATCTCCAGCGTTGCCAGGACTTCGTGCCGTGCACCCGGCGCCTTCGACCAGGCAACCGATGGATCATCCACCGGCTGCGCTGCTGGATCTGTCTGCACATCGACGCCGAATTCAAACGTCACCGGGCAGCGGACCAGGGTTTCCCTGAGCGCTTCCGCCAACTGACCGGGACCGGGCCTGGGCTCAGGCGGATCCACCGGTGCAGGCCGGGGCTTTGCCGTATATTTCACCAGCCGGTCGCCCAGCCTGTAGGGCGTGGTGCTGAAGTATCGGCATGAAAGCGGAGACTTTGGCCGGCCGGAAACAAAGTCGCGCATCTTGCCGAAGAGACTGAAGCCGGTGAGCAGCAGCCGCGACAGAGACTTCCACCTTGCAAGACCTCGCCCCAGCACAAAGGTGTTGATGTCGTCATAGTCGCCAAGGTCACCGGTGAAAAAGGTTTCGTGGTCGACAAGAACGAAGTCCTGTACCCGGCCGTCGGGATCTTCAGCAGACAGCCATTCCCTGTCGATGCCCAGCACCTTGACGGCCATGCCGTGGGCGTCGCGCTTGCGGTCATCCAGCTTGCGGCCATTGGAGAACCGGACATAGGCGTCGTAGGTGCCCGGCAACGCAAACAGACCGTGACGCAGGTCCTCGGGCACTTCGCCAACGACGAACCGTGCACGAACACAGCCATGATGTTTGGGATGCTGCGCGCGGCGCGCCTGACCGGGAACAGTGGAAATGGACTCCACGTTTGCTCGCGCAATGCTTTCGATCAGCTCCGCGTCGCTACCGTAATCCGTTCTGCCCGGCCGTGCCGGTTCACTGTCGGCCATTCAGCGCGCCCTCTCGCGTTTTGGGATCGCACGCGATGGCCCGGATGTTCAACAAACGGGCGCATGCGATTACCTAACGGAAGGCTAGCTCTTATTGACAAGGAAAGATAGGTTGCCGGCTGCTGCCGGTGACGATCGTGTGACGCCATGCTTTTGAAATACAACTTGTTTTAATAGATTGGTTGTATTTTGACGTTTCAGCAATCATGTTTGCGGCGCGCTGGCGGACAGTGCCGGTGAGACGGCCCGGGTCGACGTCTCGAGCCGGGCTGCAATCAGTCAAGACAGGTCATTCAGAGCTGAAGTCGACATCCACCCCGTAGATCCTCGCGATGTCCTGAAGCATGGCGCGGGCTGCGAGAATGCCTTGCGACGTTGCCCACACACCATCGTCGACCTTATGAGCCTTGCCCGACCTGACGACATCCAGATTGGCCCACAGGGGATCTGTCAGCGTTTCGCTTTCCAGGGCTGTGCCCTCACCGTTGCCGGTGTCATAGGTCAGGTAGAACATCCGGTCCGCTTCCATGTTCGGGATGCTTTCCTTGCCGACAGCCAGAGACAAACCGTCCTGCGCCTGAACCTCAGGCCGCTTGAAGCCGATGTCGTCCAGAACGACGCCGGAAAAGCTGTCGTGGCGATAAACGTAAAGCTGACCGGGCACAAAACGGACAACGGAAACCGTATCACCGGCATTCTCGCCAAGGGCAGAGCGCAACCGGTCGACATCGGCCTCATAGGCAGAAACAAGCGCTTCGCCTTCCGCTTCCATGCCAACCGACCGGGCATAGAGCTTCATGTTGTCCTTGAAATCCGTGGCGTTGACGACAAACACCGTGGGCGCGATGGCGGCGAGCTGTGGATAGATTTCCTCGTGCCGTTTCTTGCTGCCGAGGATCAGATCCGGTTCCAACATGGCGACCCGTTCCAGATTGACCGCAAGTTCCGTGCCCACAACTTCAACACCATCCATCCGGTCACCCAGATGCGGGTACCAGGGATCGCCATACCAGGATGAGGCGGCACCAACAGGCGTCTTGCCCAGCATGAGCAGCGCTTCGGTGCCTTCATTGGTGAGAACGACGATCCGCTGTGGATTGTCCGGAACCTCGGTGGTGCCCATCACATGAGTGATTTCGGCAGCGGACAGGGCGCTAGGCAGGACGCTGAGCAACACAGCGGCGCAGACGCAGAGAATGGATAGAAAACGCAAGGGGGATCTCCGGCATAACAGGTTATCTGGCTTGCCGAACCCCGACTGGCTTGAGAGGTTTTTTCTTGGAAAACGCGCTCTGTGTCAAATGAAGAAGATCAGCTGGACAAGAGCCGTGCCGGTGCCAGTTGCTCCACTGTAATGCCGGATGCAGCGAGATTGCCGGGCAGATCCGCACCCTGAACCACGGCGGCCAGGGCCTGGCCCATGGCCGGGGACGTCAGAACCCCGCAGCCGCCCTGGCCTGCGCTGACGAAATATCCCGGATGGTCGGCAAAGCCCCCACAGACCGGGTTTCGGTCAGGAGCAAAGGTGCGCAGGCCCGCCCAGCTTGCGGACGGACGGTGAACCGTCAGGTCGGTATCGATCTCGATGTGGTGGATCGCCTCGGCAAGGCGAAGATCGTCTGCATAAACGTCTCCCGGGTCAGCCGCATCGGCTTCCGCCGGAGATGCGGTAAACCCGTGCGGCTGCGGATGGACGTACCAGGAGTAATCGGTTGTCGTGACATGTGGCCAGGCACCGGCTTCCGACCGGTGAAGCGGAAATGTGAAGGCCGACCGGCGAAAAGCCTTGAGACCAAGCCCCGAGACGCCGGCAAGATCCGCAACCCTGTCTGCCCAGGCCCCCGCCGCATTGACCAGAACAGGGGCGGACACCGTCAGATCTCCGGCTGTCACCTGCCAAGTGCCCGCAATGCGCTGGATGGAAGTCACTTCCGATGTGCAGAGGAAGCGGGCACCGTTTGCAGACGCCGCCTTGCGGTAGGATTGCAGCAGCAGATCGACATCGATGTCCATCGCATCTGCCTCGAAAACACCTGAATGAACCTGCTCCGGCCGCAGCGCCGGAAACAGGGCCAACGCGTCTTGCCGGTCAACAATCCGGCAGTCCGACCCTGCCTCTTGAAGCCGGGCCATCAATCTGTCCAGAACCGGCCGATGCTCTTCCTGCCCGACGGTCAGGCAGCCGCGCGGCGCGACAAGTGCCGGCTCGCAAAAGCCGGGTGGCGGAGCCTGGAAGAAAGACCGGCTCGCTGCTGCCATCGACCGCATCAAGTCGGCAGAAATGCCGGCCGTGAATTGGCCGGCCGTGCGGGCTGAGGACTGCGTTGCCAGGGCAGACTCACGCTCCAGAAGTGTAACTTGCGCGAACTCGGACAGAAAGCAGGCCGCACTCAGCCCGGCCACGCCGCCGCCAATGATGATGACGTCTGGTGTCATAGTCTCAAGAAAGTCCTTGGGTGTTCGCGGTCAACGCCCTCACGCCGCCTTGCGGGACATGTCTTCGCCGCGATAGCTGAGCGCTTCGGCCAGATGAATACGGCCGACCTGATCCGCACCGTCCAGATCGGCCAGTGTGCGGGCGAGCTTGAGGACGCGGTGGTATCCGCGCGCGCTCAGGGCAAGACGTTCGGCGACATCGCGCAGAAAGGCGAGGCCCTTGTCGTCCGGCCGTGTCATGGTCTCGACGATTGCGGCGGGGGCCTGGGCATTGGTGCGGCAGGCAAGGCCGAGTTCGAGGAAGCGCTCTGCCTGAATGTTGCGCGCTTGGGCAACGCGCGCCGCCACGACGGCAGATGGTTCACTGGCGGCAGGACCGATCAGATCGGCCGCGGTAACGGCCGGAACTTCGATCCTGACGTCGATCCGGTCAAGCAGCGGACCGGACACACGGGCCTGATAGTCGGTGACACACCTCTCGCCCCGGCGGCACTGGTGGCCCGGTTCGCCCGCGTGGCCGCAACGGCAGGGGTTCATGGCCGCTACCAGCTGGATGCGGGCCGGATAAGTGACGCGGTGATTGGCGCGGGCGATTACCGCCTCGCCCGATTCCAGCGGCTGGCGCAGGCTGTCGAGAACCTGCGGATTGAACTCGGGCAATTCGTCGAGGAATAACACACCGTTATGGGCGAGCGAGACCTCGCCGGGCCGGGCCCGCATTCCACCGCCAACCAGAGCCGCCATGGAGGCGGAATGATGGGGCGCCCGGAAGGGCCGACGGTCGGTCAATTTGCCTTCGGCAAGTTCACCCGCAAGCGAGGCGATCATCGAGACTTCCAGAAGCTCGCGCGGGGTGAGGGCCGGCAGGATCGACGGCAGGCGCTGCGCCAGCATGGACTTGCCGCAGCCGGGAGGCCCGGTCATCAGAAGGTTGTGTCCGCCGGCAGCCGCGATTTCCAGCGCCCGCCGGGCGCTTTCCTGACCCTTGACCTCGGCAAGGTCCGGCAGTGCGCCGGCGTTGCCGCGCAGCCGGGCCACCGGGCGCGAAAGAACCTGCGTTCCCTTGAAATGATTGGCGAGCTGGATCAGCGAGTGGGGCGCAAGAATGTCCATGTCCGCATCGGCCCAGGCGGCTTCACCGCCGCTGGCTTCCGGGCAGATGAGCCCCTTGCCGATACCGTTGGCACCCATGGCGGCCGGCAGAACACCGGCAACAGGCGCAAGCGTGCCGTCGAGGCCGAGCTCGCCCAGAACGACATATTTTTCCAGAAATTCAGCCGGAATGGCGCCAATTGCGGCCATCACGCCCAGCGCGATCGGCAAATCGTAATGAGAGCCTTCCTTGGGCAGGTCGGCAGGGGCGAGATTGACTGTGACGCGCTTGGCAGGAAGGGCCAGACCAGAGGCGGCAAGCGCCGCGCGAACGCGCTCCCGGCTTTCGGCAACGGCCTTGTCGGGCAGTCCGACAATGGTGAAGGCAACCATACCCGGCCCGACATGCACCTGCACGTCTACCGGAACTGCCTCGATGCCCCGAAACGCGACCGTCGTGATCCGGCTGACCATTTTCACCTCTACTTACAGATGCAGGTCAACGAAGCATATGTCGTGAAAAGACGCAAGAACAAATATGGAACAGAGGAGGTCTGATCAGTCAGGAAACCAGTACGCGCAGCTTGCTGCCGCCGGCAAAAGGCGCAGTGCCACGGCACAGAACAGCCTCCAGATAAGCAGGCACTTCAAAGTCTTCGCTCGGTCGCAACGCGTTGGTTTCCAGCCAATCAGACACAAGCTGAAGCAGGCGGTCCGGATCTTTTTCGTAAAGGGCGCGGCAGAGCTCCATGTCGAGCTTTGCCCCGGCGGTGTTGGCGGCGGTAAGTATCATGGATCCAATCGCAATTTTTTATCAATCACAGCGTGCTGACAACATGCTTGCAATTTTCAGGAAATGCCAGCACATAGCGGTTATGCGGCTCATGCCCACCATAACCCGCTGTTATGGTCTGGCGACTTCGGTCTCTCTTCCGTCCGCGAAGCCTGCCAGGGCGCAGCACAAAAGCCCGGCTGCGAAGAAGAGCGCGGAGTGGCCGGCGACCGGAATGAGAAAGCCGCTCAGCACCGGCCCCACGCCCTGCCCAAGGGAAATGAGGAAAAACGTGAAGCCGAACCCGATGGACGGCGCCTGCCGGAAGAGCCGCATGCTCCACATGCCGAAAAGAGCCGTCATCACGATGAAACCAACACCGAAACAGGCAGCCGACAGGTAGATACCGAGCCTGGTTTCCACCAGCAGGGGCAGGGTGCCGATAGCGGTTCCGACCAGCAGCGCCAAACCGATAAAGGCGGTGCTCAGACCCCAGCGGTTGACCACCCCACCTGCGAAACAGCCGCTGACACCGGAAATGCCAAGGACGATCCAGAACAGGATCGCATCCCGCGGATTGCCGGTCAGCATGGTCAGAAGTTCGACCGCATAGGTCCAGTAGACCGCGGTGACGATGCCAAAGAGAAATGAGGCCACAAACAGTCTGCGCGCCGTCCGGTCCAGGAGAATCCAGAGAGAAACCTTCGTGCGGGTGTGTTCCGGATGCACGCTGCGCCTTGGCAAGGTGACCGCGTTCCAGACCGTGACACCCAGGGCAATCGCCGCAAAGACCAGCCACGCCAGGCGCCAGTCGCCACCGGCGAACAGAGCCAGCGGCCCGGCAAAGGCGACACCGAAGCCGGTGCCGGAGTTGATCCAGGCATAGACGCCGTTCTGCCGGCTGAGATCCGTGTGGCGAACGATGACGTCGGAAAACGGCGGATAGGAAAGACCGGGGCTCGTGCCGGCCACGAATACGCCCAGCGCCAGCACGAACGGTGTCTGTGCCAGGGCAATCGTGGCCAT
Organism: Labrenzia sp. ATLA3; assembly: GCF_057180185.1. Lineage (NCBI taxonomy): Bacteria > Pseudomonadati > Pseudomonadota > Alphaproteobacteria > Hyphomicrobiales > Stappiaceae > Labrenzia > Labrenzia sp. ATLA3. The sequence goes on along the minus strand of NZ_JBXUKV010000003.1, from coordinate 657,263 downwards.
GCCCGTTGTTGCGGCAAGCCCCCCAAGCAGGATCGGCAGACGGGGCTCGAAGACGGTCGACAGCCAGGAGCCGAGGAAGGTCGCGGCGAGATATCCCAGATAGGACAGACCGGCGATCAGGCCGACGGTTTCCGGCGTCAAAGCAAATTCCTGGCGGATTTCCGGCAGGAACAGGCCGAAGCAGTAACGGGCCAGCCCGTAGGTGACAGCAACGATGGCCAGACCCGCGGCCGTAAGACCGCGGGTCTGCGCCAAGGTCATCTCAAACCCGGCGGGAGAGCTGGAAGTGAAGTGTTTGGTCATCCGTGAAGCTCTCACCGAAGATTTCGAAATGGCCACCCTCCTGCCGATACGAGCGATACTGATCACGCGTAAGTTTCAGGCAGAAGTTGGAAACATGCAAGTTTCTTCCATTGATTGCATGGGCGAATTCTTCGGCCAGAATGGCCACCTGCGCGCTTTGGCCATCTTCGAACACGACCGGCAGCAAAAAGAAGCGGTTCAATGTCGGCAGACTGCGGTCGACGGCCCGCTCGAAAGCGATCCGCGAAAACCGTTGCATCGCCGGATGCGCGTAGAAACCGGAGATCTTGTCCGTCTGTTCGATCGTGTAAAGCTGGCTTTCCGACAGCAGCAGATCTCCCGGCCGCGTGATGTTCCGCAGCCAGCCGTTGACCACACCCGGATCGTCATTGCCTTCCTGAAATCCGAGCATGGTCACCAGCGCAGGCGGGGCATCGCTGCCGATCATGTCTTCCAGACGGCAGGCCTCGAAGGGGGCCGTGACAAATTCGAGCGGTGTTTGCGGCAGGATCGCCGCAAGCGCCGAGCGCATCGGCGCGGCGGACATCGGGTTGATGTCGACTGCGATATAACGATCTATGATAACGCCCAATGCCTGCAGGGTCTTGAGAATGAACCCGGTCTTGACCGGCTCCGGCCCCAGCTCGACATACACCAGCCGCTTTCCCGCAAAAGCACTGGCGATCCGCCTGCAACTTTCTTCCAGTGCAGCCCGGAACGACCTGCCGTTCACGTGCATCCGGCCAAGCCTATCCGATGCGATGCCCGCTTCGTTGAGCTGACGCATGAGCTGAAACACTTCGTCCAGTGGTCCTGTTTCCGTCTCCGAACTGCCTTCGTTTGTATATTTCACCCGGTTGTCCTGGGTCAGGATCGTGTCGAGACTGAATTCGGTATGGCAGGCAATTGCCCTGTGAACCCTTTGCTGCAGCGAAAGGGGGCCAGTCATGTGGTGATCTGGCCCATGCTCCGGCTGGCCATAGGAAAGCGCTAAAGTCATGGCGGATACCTGTTTTGACAAAAGAGACTCTCGGATTACGGGATTTTTTACCGAGCCCTAAATTTATAATTGAAGCGCCCCATAATAGAACGTTATGCTTGCACGGCGCTGGATCGGCAGAACCCGTGTCGGTTGTCTTGCGTTAAAACGGAGGCAGAGACGTGACTATCGGCCGTTTTAATATCGAATTGCTGGAAGCCTTTGTTGCTGTCGCGGAAGCAGGCAACGTCACCCATGCGGGATCCCGGCTAAATCGCACGCAACCCTGCGTCAGCACACAGCTTCGGCGCCTGGAAGAACGGGTCGGCAAACCGCTGATCGAACGCAGTGCGCGCACCATGAATCTCACGCCAGCGGGCCGGATTCTCTATCAGCACGCCACCGAAATCCTGAGGTCGCACGAGGAAGCCAGGTTGCGCCTGTCTGCGCCTGAACTGACCGGCACGGTGCATGTTGGCCTGCCGGAATGGTATGCGACCGGCCAGCTGCAATCGATCTTCTGCAATTTTGTGCGCATTCACCCAAACGTGAAGCTTGAGATGACGGTGGCCGACAGCGCCACGCTGCACGAAATGCTGTCCAACAACGAAATCAATCTGGCGATTGCCCTTGTCTCGCAGACGAAGCAGAAACCGGTCGAGATTTTCGAGGAACCGCTGCACTGGGCTGTCGGCGACAATTGCGCGCTGACCGATCCGCTGCCGCTGATCATGTTTCCGGAACCCTGCCCTTTCCGGGAAATCTCCTTCGGTTCGCTCGCCCGTGCCGGCCGGCAATGGTACGAGCGCATCACCACCACCAGCGTCGCGGCCGCCCAGGTGGCGGTGCTGTCGGGAGCTGGCATTTGCTGCCTGCCGTCCGGCGCCATTCTGGAGGGCTTCAAGGTCCTCAGGGAACAAGATGGTTTTCCGAAGCTCCCGGCAACGCAGCTTTCGATTTACACCCAGTCCACGACGCAATCGCCCATCGTCGACTATCTGGAAGAACACCTCAACGACCTGTTGCAGAACGCCATCGCTCCGCGCTCGGCTCTGGCTGGCAAGATACAGCCCGATTTACGGGTAATCTGACAGCCGGACGGATCTGGCGGGCCTTTCGCAAGTTTCGCGATCGGAGAGATTTTCTCCGTTTTGGGAGCGGCCGGGCAGGCATGATCCCTTTGTCGACCGGAATGGCGATCCCGCAGCGTATGGGGCCATATCCTGGTGCATGATGCGAATCTGCCCGCATGGCAGGAGCTCATGCGGGCAGAAAATCAGTTCGATTTGGTCCAAGGCTTCAGAAGACTGTGTGCGCCACTGGCGCTTTTTCACAAAAGCCTCTGCCAAGGACCATTACAGGATCAACCTGCGGCTATTGCCTCAGGCGGCCCGAACATCTGCCAGGAACTGCTCAACTTGAAGTCTGAGCTGTTCTGACTTGCTGCTAAGTTCGCCGGCGGTACTTGTGACCTGCGTTGCCGCTGTTCCCGTTTCGCTGGCTGACTGCGACACGATCAGAATGTTTTCCGTCACTTCCTGAGTGCCGCGAGCAGCCTGTTCGACGTTGCGGGCAATTTCTCCGGTGGCCGAAGATTGCTGTTCAACGGCAGAGGCAATACTCGAAGCGATCGAATTCATCTCGCCGATCGTTTTTCCAATCTCCTGGATAGCCCTCACCGCCTCATCGGTCTCAAGCTGAACGCTGCCGATCTGCTGGCTGATTTCCTCTGTTGCCTTGGTGGTTTGGCTTGCGAGCTCCTTAACTTCCGTTGCGACAACCGCAAACCCCTTGCCGGCATCGCCGGCCCTGGCCGCTTCGATCGTCGCGTTGAGTGCCAGAAGGTTTGTTTGCTCGGCAATGGCAGAAATCAGATTGACCACATCGCCGATCTTCTGGGAGGCGGTCGCCAGACCCTGGATCTGGCGATCGGTCTGTTCAGCCTGCGACACAGCGCCTCCGGCTATCTGCGAAGACTGGGTTACCTGCCTGCTGATTTCCGCAATTGAACTCGTTAGTTCTTCTGTCGCGCTGGCAACTGTTTGAACGTTTGCCGCTGCCTGTTCCGCGGCGCTAGCAACCGATGTTGCTCTCTGGTTAGTGTCGTCGGCAATTCCGGAGACTGCATTCGCCGTGGTTTCCATTTCTTTCGAAGCAGAGGAAGTAGCGGCCAGCAGTTCACTCGCATTCTCATCGAAACTTTGCGTCAACACCGCAATGCGCTGTGCCCGTTCTTCCCGACGCCTTGTCTCTTCGGCAGCCCCTAGAGTCAGCTCATCGGTCTTGATCATATTGTCCTTGAAGACTTGTACGGCCACGGCCATATCGCCGACTTCGTCAGTCCTTTCCTGATACGGGATCTCGGCCGACGTATCATGCCCAGCGAGCTGCTTCATGGAGTTGGTTATGTTGACGATCGGCTTTGCGATACCGCGTGCGGCAAGAATCATGACAAACGTTGCCGCCACGCCGACGACGATGCCGAGAATGACCATCCACATGGTAGCAGACTGGGAGCGCTCAGTGAGCTTGGTCTCCAAATGATTGACATCTGCAAGCGCCACTGCCCTGGGCACAGAGATCACAACCGTCCACGGTGTGTTATCTTCACTAAGAACGATAGGCGCAAAGATGTCGATCGCCTCGAACTTGCCGTCGTCGATGACAGTTGGCTCACCCGCGACCATTGAACCCATGCGCTCCGACCAGCTTGTTCCGGCTTCGGCGACCTTTTTGCCAATGAGATCGGCATCTTCACTGTATGCAACGACCAGTCCGTTGTCGCTGATGATGCTCACGCTTCCCTTGCCGTCAAACAGGCCGGCATCGACGTCCGCAGCTAGATTTTGCACGAAGTTCAGATTGAAGTTGGCGCCGGTAATGCCCTGGAACTTGCCGTCGATCATTACGGGAACGGCAAAAGTAGCAAGTGAAACCAACTTTCCCTGATCGAGATAGGTCAGCGGGCCGATCACGCGTTCTTTGCCGGTTGACCGCGGATCAAGATACCACGCCCCCTTCTGCAAACCGTATGAAGCCATTGACGTTTCTTCGTACTCCACAAGGGCCTGCACCACTGCTTTGCCAGATGCGTCTTTCGTCCAGTAGGGAAGGAAACGACCCGTGTTATCGGAGCCGACATCGGCGCGGTCCTGATAAGCCGCGTCATTGCCATCCAGAGCGTTGGGCTCCCACGCCGAGTAGGTGCCATTGATCGTGCTGTTTTGCTCGACGGTTTGGCGGAGGATACCATTGAATTTTTCGCGCCGGATCTCGGGAGGCAAGCCCTCGGTTTCCGACGCCAGTTCCGAAAACGTCGTCGCCATGTTGCGTGCGGTCTGGATCCCAACGCTCAGCCTTGACTTGATGACACCCGCCTGGAGGCCGGCTTCATTCAATAGGCGCTCTTTGATTTGTCCGTCGATAATGTCCGTGGCCGTTTCCGCGATGTATTCGTTCGTATCACGAGAGAAGAACAGTGATGTTACCACCAATGCAATAACAGTAAGGGCAACGCAAATGATCGAAAATATTGCTATCTTCGACTGAATGCCACCGAGACGAATGAAGCCACGCCTTTTCATTTACAAACCTTTCGAGCATTTACCGGACGCATTGGCATTTCTGTCAACGTCATTTCAAGAAAACTGCGAATATTAGTACTTTATCGCACCAGCAAAAAACCCAATGAAACCTTCAGTTGTATTTTGCTGTACTGCGTACTATTGTTGCAGTCTTAGGTAAATGCTTTCATGGCCAGATTAAAAATGCGCTAACGACGCTACTGATAACACCGGCATCTTACCCTCACCTATCGTCGGCTGGCCCGCCGCTGTGTCGGCGCCGGACCCGCCGGAAATGGCGCGAGCGCCTCACCATCAGCGTCACGACCGCCCAGGTGGCGGTGCTTTTGCCACGCCTCGCCGCCGCCAATTCAGCGGCAGTTTCCGTGCATTTGAAGATGCGACAAATTGTATGCGGTCTGAGATAAGTTCCACCGGACCAGACGATCGGCTTTTACTTCAAGCCCTTGCCTTTTCTTGATTTTCAAACGCCGATCTTATTTGCTCTTTGTCCGTTTCGCTGCCGCGGTGACATCTGGTTACAATTTCGGCGCCTCACAGCCCTCAGTTGCCTTTGACGTCCTCGACACTTCGGCTTACGCCTTTTGAAGCCGGTAGAGGAGGGTCCGGCGATCTTTAAATCCGGTCTGAAACGGGCAGCAGTACCATGTCTTTCAAACGTATCGTTTTCTGGGCACATCTCGTCGTCGGTGTCGCCTTCGGTCTGATTATCCTCCTGATGTCGGCAACCGGCGTGTTGCTGACTTACGAGCGCCAAATCATCTCCTTCATGGAAAGCCGCGCCGTTGAACAGCCCGCCGACGGGAAGTTGATGACGGCCGACCAACTGGCAAGCGCGGCGCTGGCAAATGGCGCCCAACCCGGCAATGCGCTGGTCTTGCCCAGGCAGGAAGGCGCGCCAGTGACGCTTTCGGTCAGCCGCCGGGAAAATTACCTTCTCAATCCCTACACCGGTGAGCGAATCGACAAGGCTGCCGAAGGCACGAAGTCCTTTTTCGGTACGGTGACCGCGCTCCACCGCTGGTTTGCCCTTTCCGGTGACAACCGGACTATCGGCCGCGCCGTGACAGGCGCCGCCAATCTCGGCTTCCTGTTCATTCTCGTTTCGGGATTTTATCTCTGGTGGCCGAGGAAATGGACCTGGCGGATTGTCAAACTGAACGTCCTTTTCCGCAGAAACCTGCCAACCTCAAAGGCACGTGATTACAACTGGCACCATGTTTTCGGCATCTGGGCGCTGATCCCGCTGTTTGCGGTCGTGGTCTCCGGCGTCGTCATTTCCTATCCCTGGGCCAGCGATATGGTGGCCGCGGTCTTCGGGCCGGTATCGTCCGTGCGAACAGGACAGGCCGCCAGCGAAAGCCCACAGGGGCAGAACCGGGCACAGGGCCAGGCTGTCAGCCTGCAGGCCATTGCAGACGAGCTGAAACAGGCCGAACCGGACTGGCAGACCCTTTCGATCAAATTGCCGAACGGACAGGCTGCGCGTGTGATGGTGACGCTGGATACCGGCAACGGCACCCAGCTTTCTCGTCAGACGACCTACACGGTCTCAAGGGTTTCGGGAGACGTGCTGAGCGTCAGCGGAGCAGATGACCAGCCCGCAGGCCGGCGTGCTCGAGTATTTCTGAGGTTCCTGCACACCGGCGAGGTCTACGGCCTTGTCGGCCAGACACTCGCAGGGCTTGCCTCGCTGGCGTCGGTGTTTCTTTTCTACACGGGCTTCGCACTCGCCTACCGTCGGCTGATCCAGCCGCTGTTCCGGCGCCGTGCCCAGCAGGCCTGAGGCCCGCTCACGGTAGAGGTCGAGGCGCGGAAGCGCAGGAAATCGCGTCTATCGGCACCGCTTTTTGCTACCTGAAATCACAGATTTCAACGCAAAAAGCGATGCAGGATTTACCCGGTTAAACGCGACACGCTCTAGTGTGCCTCGTCCCAATTGTCGGCGGCGCGGGCGTCGACCTGAAGCGGCACGGAGAGTTTCAGCGCCGGATCGCAGGCGTTTTCCATCACGTCCCTGATCACCGGAATGGTGATGTCCACCTGGGCATCCGGTACTTCGAAGATCAGTTCGTCATGCACCTGCAACAGCATCTGTGCATCCAGCTTCGAACCGTCCAACCGGTTTTCCATGCGTACCATCGCCCGGCGCAGGATATCTGCGGCTGAGCCCTGGATCGGCGCGTTGATGGCAGCGCGTTCATAGAAGGCGCGCATGTTCGGGTTCTTGGTGTTCACTTCCGGGTAGTGGGCCTTGCGGCCGAAGATCGTGGTCACGTATCCGTCCGCATGAACCTGCTTCTTGATCGCTTCCATATAGTCCTTGATACCCGGGAAACGCTCGAAATAGGTCTTGATATAGTCACTCGCCTCACCCCGGGAAATGCCGAGCTGATTGGCAAGGCCAAACGCGGAAATGCCGTAGATGATGCCGAAGTTGATCGCCTTGGCCCGGCGGCGGACCATCGGATCCATGCCTTCGATCGGCGTGCCGAACATTTCGCTCGCCGTCATGGCGTGAATGTCCAGCCCGTCGTCGAACGCCTTTTTCAATTGCGGAATGTCGGCCATATGCGCCAGGACGCGGAGCTCGATCTGGCTGTAGTCGGCCGAGATCAGCTTGTGACCCTTTTCGGCAACGAAGGCCTTGCGGATCTTGCGACCTTCCTCGGTCCGGACCGGGATGTTCTGCAGGTTCGGCTCTGACGAGGACAGCCGCCCCGTGGTGGTGGCCGCCAGCGCGTAGGACGTGTGCACGCGGCCCGTTTCCGGATTGATGTAACCGGGCAGAGCGTCGGTGTAGGTTGACTTCAGCTTGGAGAGCTGGCGCCAGGAGACGATCCGCGACGGCAGTTCGTGCCCTTCCGCGGCCAGATCTTCCAGAACCTGCGCCGAGGTCGACCAGGCGCCGGTCTTTGTCTTCTTGCCGCCGGGAAGGCCCATCTTGCCGAACAGGATATCGCCGAGCTGCTTGGGCGAGCCGATATTGAAGTTTTCACCGGCAAGTTCGTAAATCTCGGATTCCTTGCCTGCCATGCCCTGCGCGAATTCGCCCGACAGGCGCGACAGCATCTGCCGGTCGACGGAGATACCGCGCTTTTCCATACGCGCCAGCACCGGCACCATCGGCCGTTCCAGCGTCTCGTAGGCGGTTGCCATGTGTTCGGACGCGAGGCGCGGCTTCAGGATGAGCCAGAGGCGCAGTGTGACATCGGCATCTTCCGCCGCATAGGCGGTCGCCTTGTCGATGGCCACCTTGTCGAAGGTGATCATCGACTTGCCGGACCCGCAAACTTCCTTGAACGGGATCGGCTTGTGGTCGAGCCAGCGCTCTGACAATTCGTCCATGCCGTTGCCGCCCTTGCCGGCATCGACCGTGTAGGACAGCAGCATCGTGTCATCGAAAGGTGTGATGTCGATGCCGTAGCGGGTCATCACCAGCCAGTCGTACTTGAGGTTCTGCGCGATCTTCAGGACCGAGCGGTCCTCCAGCATCGGCTTCAGAACGTCCAATGCGTCCTTCAGAGGAATCTGACCTTCAACAAGGCCGCCGCCGCCCAGCAGGTCGCCCTCGCCGTCCACATGGCCAAGCGGCACATAACACGCCTTGCCGGGCTCGGTGGACAGCGACACGCCGACAAGTTCCGCCTGCATGGCATCCAGCGAGGTGGTTTCCGTATCGAAGGCGACATAGCCCTTTTCAAAGGCCGCGTCGCACCATTCCTTCAGCCGGTCGACGCTGGTGACGGTTTCATAGGCGCTGCTGTCGACCGGGATCGCCCGGATCGACTGGGCGCGCGCATCGGCGACCGTCTGCGGCACCAGCAGGCCGGCATTGTCAGGATCCGCGTCGCCCGGGCTTTTTGCAGCTTCCGAACCGGCGCTGTCGCTGCCAGCCGGCCGCTCCATCATACGGCCCTTGTGGTCCGGAACATCCCAGCCCGGAACCTTCAGGTCCGCCGCCTCGACCGTCTCCTGATCGGCGCCGGTCACGTCGGCAACGCGCCGGGTGAGGGTGGTGAACCCCATGGCCTTCAGGAAGCCGAGGGCTTTGGATCCGTCGATTTCGGTAACGGACAATTCGCCAACGGGCACTTCGACCGGAACATCCTGCTTGAGGGTCACAAGCTGCTTGGAGACACGGGCCTGATCGGCAAATTCGATCAGGTTTTCCCGGCGCTTGTTCTGCTTGATCGTGTCGGCCTTGGCGAGCAGCGATTCCAGATCGCCGAATTCGTTGATCAAAAGAGCCGCGGTCTTCAGGCCGATGCCCGGAACGCCCGGCACGTTGTCGACGCTGTCGCCTGCCAGCGACTGCACCTCGATCACCTTGTCGGGTCCGACGCCGAATTTCTCGAACACCTCGGCTTCGCCGAAGGTCTTGTTCTTCATGGTATCGATCATACCGACCTTCGGACCGATCAGCTGCATCAGGTCCTTGTCGCCCGAAACGATGGTGACGCGCGCGCCCTGTTCGGCAGCTTCCCGCGCATAGGTCGCGATCAGGTCGTCGGCCTCGAAGCCTTCCTGCTCGATGCAGTGCACCGAAAAGGCGCGTGTCGCTTCGCGGATCAGGCCGAATTGCGGCACCAGATCTTCCGGCGGCTCGGGCCGTTGGGCCTTGTACTCCGGGTAGATCTCGTTCCGGAACGTCTTTGCGGAATGGTCGAAGATCACCGCGAAATGGGTGGGCTCGTCGCCTTCTTCCGGTGTCAGCCCTTCCTGCAACAGCTTCCACAGCATGTTGCAGAAGCCAGAAACCGCCCCGACCGGCAGCCCGTCCGGCTTGCGCGTCAGCGGTGGTAGCGCGTGATAGGCGCGAAAAATGAACGTGGACCCGTCGACCAGGATGAGATGGTCATCGGCGGTGAGGGCGGAGGGGGTGCTTTGCGTCGACATGGCGCGGATCATGCCCGCAGGCCGTTCTGGAGAAAAGTCCTAAAGTTAAAATTTCCAAGCTCGCCGATCACTCAGCTGCCTGTGCCTGACGTTTCCGGCTGAAAGTTCCACTGAGATAGGCCCAGGCAGGCCTGCGGAACAGGAACCAGCCGGTGTTCGTGCGGCGGATCAGCCAGAACAGGATCATCGGGGTGACCGAGGCCACCATCGTCACGAGCAAAGATGTGGTGCCGATATCGAAAATGCCCAGCTTCAGCAGAATCACCCGCATCATGGCCATCGGGAAGAAGAAGGCGAGATAGATAACGATCGAGTTTTCGCCGAAATGCTGCAGGAACCCGAGCTGGCCCCATTTCACGATCAATGCGCTGGTGAGAATAATTGCGCCCGCGCCTGCGACACCCAGGACGAGGGCAATGCCGGGCAGATGCGACCAGCCGAAATAGACCAGACTGCCGTTCACAAGGCCCCAGACCAGCAGGTACCCAAGACTGACGCCGATTTTCTCCCTTGCCCAGCCTGCCAGGCTGAAAATCTGCGGCGCGAAGACAAAGCCTGCGTAGAAGAAGACGAAGCGGGACGCGAATTCATCCACCAGCAGCCAGCCGGTGTGGATGGGCGCGATCTGCAGAAGCGCGCCGACAGCCAGAACCAGTTGCCAGGGCACGCCCTTGTCATGAGCGGCTTTCGACACGACGAAGAAGATCGGCAGCATGTAGATGAACCACAGGGTGCCGAAAGGTTCGATGAAGCTCAGGAGATAAAGTTCAACCGTGGCGCGGACGCTGGTTTCCTCGATGAAGACGGGCGCCTTGACCAGCAGCTGGATGGTCATCCACAGCACATAGAAATAGGCAAAGTGAACGACCTTGCGGTCGATATAGAGCTTCCAGTCCCGCGTGATGACATTCGACAGGAACAGACCGGAAATCAGAAAGAAATCCGGCATGCGGAAGGGGGCGGCAAAGGCGACGATCACGTGCATCCAGCCTGTCTGACCGGCGGCGGCTTCCACGCCGAGCACCGAATGCATCATCACGACGAAGATGATGCAGATGCCCTTGGCGGTATCCACCCAATCTACGCGCCTGTCGCTCATTCTGCCGCTGTCTGCTCCGCTTCGGTCGGGTTTCGGGATCGAATGGAGCCAGACTTAACCGCAACTTGTAAATATTACGCACACACCAGCGGTCACGTTTTAGTGAGCGCTTTTTGGAAATCAGGGCTTCGCGCTGTCCGAACCGTCTTGCCAGGGGCTGAGCTTCGGCTGTCCGGAGCTACCTTGGGAGCCGCTATTTTTTTCGCTCCAGTCGGCTTCGTCGAGATCGACGACGCCGTCATCAGGACGGCGCATGCCAGTGCCGCCATCGACGATGACCACGTTCGAGCGGGCGATAATGAACCGCGCCAGTGCTTCGCGCACCGGCGGAATGAACAGCAGCAGACCGATGGCGTCCGTCACAAAGCCCGGTATCAGCAGAAGAATGCTGGCCAGAACAATCATCGCACCCTGCATCACCTCGTTTCCGGGTGTGCGGCCTGCGTCCAGCTCCGTCTGCATGCGCATCAGCAGCGACAGACCCTGCTGGCGCAGCATCAGTGTGCCGGCCAGGGCGGTAACCACCGTCAGCAGGATTGTCGGAAATACGCCGATCATTCCCCCCACCCAGATGAACATCGCAATTTCGATCAGGGGCAAAAGAAGGATTGCGGCAATAATATAAAGTCCCACGGGAGCTCCATCGTCTGATAAGCTATTCTGACCTAAGGTAGACATTCACTCGCGAAAATGCGAGCAGGCAGTCACGAAATGCTTATGAATGCAAAGATTCAGTCTTGCTCTTGGGTCTGGATGCTGGTTCAAGAACCCCTAAATAGGAAGCAGACAGACCTTGCGTACGAGGCTGCATTCATCTGGCAGTTAGAGCGGGCGGCTCTAAGGCCTCAAAAAGGGTAACCGGAAGTTACGATGAACGAGATTTTTGACCCGTTGAACCTCCTCCTCATGGGACTTGCGGTTTTCATTCTGTTCAGACTGCGATCCGTGCTGGGCAAACGCACCGGCAACGAACGCCCGCCCTTTGACCCCTATTCCAAAACCGACAAGCCGCGTGAACAGAAAAACCGCAACGATCAGGACAATGTCATCCCGCTGCCGAACCAGCCTCCGCAGGAGCCCGAGACAGTGGAAGACACCGGCCGTGGCGGCGATATCGTGATCGACAAGGTTGCTCCGGCTGGCTCCGCCTTGAACGGTGCCCTGAAGCAAATCCTGTCCGTCGACCGCAGCTTCGAACCGGAACCTTTCCTGGAAGGTGCCCGCGCCGCCTACGAAATGATCGTCATGGCCTTTGCGGATGGCGACAAGAAGGCCCTGAAAAACCTTCTGTCCAGTGACGTCTATGAAGGCTTTGTTGCCGCCATCGACGAACGCGAGAAACGCGGTGAAACCATCGAATCGACGTTTGTCGGTATCGACAAGGCCGAAATCGTTGAAGCCGCGCTGAAGAACTCGACCGCCCAGGTGACCGTGAAAATCCACAGCCAGCTTATTTCCGCCACGCGGGACAAGAACGGCGAAGTGGTCGACGGCGACCCGGCCAAGGTGAGCGAAGTGATCGACATCTGGACCTTTGCCCGGGACACCATGTCCCGCGATCCGAACTGGAAGCTGGTCGCGACCGAATCCGCAGAGTAATCACGATGCAGGGCAAGCGGAACACGCGGCCCTGGCCGGGCATCCGGCTTGTCTCACTGCTAAAGGGCGCGGTTCTGGCCGCGCCGCTTTTCTTTTCAGGAGCAGCCTCCGCCATGGTACCAGGCCAACAGATCCCGGACCGGTTCGAGGAAGTCTCCTTCTCCAGTCTGCCGGGCTGGCAGAGCGACGATCATGCCGCGGCCCTCACCGGCTTTCTGCGGCTGTGCCGCAAACCGGAAATCCTGAACCAGGACAAGATGTTTCCGCCCATTTCCGCGTCGGACCTGAAAGACCTGTGTCGCGACGCCGAAAAGGCAGCCGAAGCCGGCGGAGATGCGCCGCGGACCTTTTTTGAAAGCCGGTTCACCCCATTGCGAATCGTCCAGAGCGGTTTCGTCACCGGTTATTTCGAACCGGAACTGGCCGCGTCCCGCGTCAGGACTGACACATTCCGGTACCCCTTGTTGAAAAAGCCGGAAGGTCTGGAGGCCGTTACCCCGGAAAATCGGCCGCAAGACTGGCCGGCCACACTCAGCCACGGGCGGCGGGTCAACGGACGGCTGACCGAAATGCCGGATCGGGGCGCCATCATGGACGGCAAGCTTGACCCGGAGAACCTCGAACTCGTCTGGCTGGCCGATCCGATCGACGCCTATTTCGTGCATGTTCAGGGCTCGGCCCGGCTGCGCCTTGCGGATGGAGGCGCGATGCGGGTGGGATATGCGGGCAAGACCGGCCACCCGTACACCGGCATTGCCCGGCTGCTGGTGAAACGCGGCGAAGGCACGCCGGAAGATTTCACGGCCGCAGGCCTGCGCGCCTGGCTGGAAGCCCATCCGGACGAGCGGGATCAGCTGTTCCGGCAAAACCGGTCTTTCATCTTCTTCCGGGAGGTTGACGAAGTCGGGCTGACCGACGGGCCGGTGGGGGCGGCGGGCCTTCCGCTCGTCGCAGGCCGCAGCCTTGCGGTCGATCCGCATTTCATTCCCTACGGCACGATGGTGTTCATCGCCTCCACTCTGGAGGATCGTGACAGCGGCAACACCCCTTTCCGAAGGCTGATGGTGGCCGACGATACAGGCTCGGCGATCAAGGGCCCTGCGCGAGGGGACATTTTCGTCGGCTCCGGACAGAGGGCCGGCACCATCGCCGGCGATATTCGCCACAAGGCAGATTTCACGATCCTGGTGCCGACCATTCGTCTTGACCCTGCCGGCGTGACGGCGGACTGACTCATGTCGAGACGAGGCAAAAAAGGGACGCTGTCGCCGGAAGACAGGGAATTGTGGGGCAAGGTTTCCAAAACCCTGACCCCGCTGCATCCCGACAGGGCAATGGAACTCAAGGCCGACCTTGAAAAAATCGTCGCAGCCGAACCGGCCGAACCCGCGAAACGCCCGAAAACGGCCACCGCGATCAAGTCCCCAGCCAACGCCAAGGCACCACCCGCACCGCTGCCCCTGCATCAGCTGGAACATCGGTACCGCCGCAAACTGGTGCGCGGCGTCAGGGCCATCGATGCGCGGATCGATCTGCATGGTCTGACCCAGCACCAGGCCCATGACCGGCTGCGGGGCTTTCTTCATCAGGCGCAGGCGAGAAGCCACAAGATTGTGCTGGTGATCACGGGCAAGGGCAGTGGAGATGCACGCGCCTATATGGACGAGCGCGGCGTTTTGCGCAGAATGGTGCCCCAGTGGCTGTCGATGCCCGACATGCGCTCCGTGGTACTCGGCTACGAGGAAGCCCACGCGAACCATGGCGGCGCCGGCGCCCTTTACGTTCGCATTCGAAAAAGAAGGTAGGGCCGTGACCCCACTTGGCGCAAAAATCCGGGAGTTGAGGACAAAACGGGATGTGTCGCTGAAGGAAATGGCGGCGGCCCTGTCGGTTTCCAGTGCCTATCTGTCCGCGCTGGAACACGGCAAACGCGGCAAGCCGACATGGTTTCTCGTCCAGCGAATCATCGCCTATTTCAACGTGATCTGGGACGAGGCGGAAGAAATCCAGCGCCTGGCTGAACTGTCCGATCCGCGCGTGACCATCGATACGGCCGGTATGAACCCGAAGGCCACCGAGCTTTCCAACCAGCTTGCCCTGAAGATCGGAGGTCTGTCCGAAGAATCTCTCACCATCCTTTTGCACCAGCTCCGCGTCGCTGCCGTCAAGGACGGGGTGTAGCGGCGCCCGCTCCTGCCTCCTGCTTCTTGCCATCCTGCCCGAAGGGCAGAGGAGATCCGGGAACCAGGGCTCCCGGGTGGACGTTGCTATCCATGAGGCTCTCTGGTTTGCGCCTGCGCAAAGAAACCACGCGGAGGATGGCGGGCAAACCGGTGAGCCAGGCCACGGCATGACGGGGAAATGCTGGTTCTGTTCCGCACGGAAGAAGGCCTGGGACGGGTTCGATCAGGATTTACGTGTCCTTCAACCACATCCTCTATATAACCTGCAGCAAACCCGCGCCTGCTGAACTGAACACTGGACCAGTATGAAACTTTCCCAGGAAGACCTTGCCGGACTGATTGATGCCAATGACCTGAGAAATCGCCTGACCGAGCTGACTGCCGGTAACGATGGCGACGGCTCGGATATGAAGACCCGCTCGGCCGTGCTTTCAATGCTGAAGCAGGTGGTGAAAGAGGCTCGCGGCAAGGCTCAGGAGATGCTTGACGAGGACGGCGGTGGGCTGCTGTGCGCCGGGCGGCTGTCCTATATCCAGGACGAATTGATCCGCGTGATCTACGATTTTGCCCTGTATCACGTCTACCGGATCAAGAACCCGTCCGCCGCTGAGCGCATGTCCGTTGCCGCCGTTGGCGGCTATGGCCGCGGCACGCTGGCGCCGGGATCGGATATCGATCTTCTGTTCGTGCTGCCCTACAAGCAGACCCCCTGGGGCGAGCAGGTGGTGGAATACATCCTCTACATGCTGTGGGATCTCGGCTTCAAGGTGGGTCACGCCACCCGCAATATCGATGAGTGCATCCGCCTGTCCAAGTCGGATATGACCATCCGCACCGCCATTCTGGAAGCACGTTTCATCTGGGGTGACGTCGCCCTATTCGAGGAACTCGTCCAGCGTTTCGACAAGGAAGTGGTCGAGGGCACCAGCTCGGAATTCATCGCCGCCAAGCTTCAGGAACGAGACGACCGCCACAAGCGACAGGGTGCTTCGCGCTATCTGGTTGAACCGAACATCAAGGAAGGCAAGGGCGGTCTGCGCGATCTGAACACCCTGTTCTGGATCGCCAAGTACCATTACCGCGTCAAAAGACAGTCGGAACTGGTCAAGAAAGGCGTTCTGACCCGTTCCGAGTATGCCCGGTTCAAGAAGTCGGACGATTTCCTGTGGGCGGTCCGCTGCCATCTGCATTTCCTCACGGGCCGGCCGGAAGAGCGCCTGTCCTTCGATGTCCAGCGCGAGATCGCAATCCGGCTCGGCTACACGCAGCATCCGGGCATGAAGGATGTCGAGCGTTTCATGAAACACTACTTCCTGGTGGCCAAGGATGTGGGCGATCTGACCCGCATCATCTGCGCCGCGCTGGAGGAAGAACACGTCAAGGAACCGCGCGGCAAGGGCCTGACCGGCATGATGCGCCGCCTGCGCGCGGGCCGCGGTTCCAGCACGGCCAAACCCGTGGAAGGCGCAAGCGGCTTCGTGGTGGAGAACAACCGCCTGAATGCGGTGTCCCCAACCGTGTTCGAAACCGATCCGACCAATCTTTTGCGGGTGTTCCAGGTCGCGGACAAAAATGACTACAACATGCATCCGCATCTCACCCGCCTGATCCGGCATTCGCTGAAGCTGGTCGATGCGAGCCTGCGTGCCGATCCGGAAGCGAACCGGCTGTTTGTGTCGATCCTCACCTCCCGGCACGCGCCGGAAAAGACCTTGCGCAAGATGAACGAAACCGGCGTGCTCGGCCGCTTCGTCCCCGAATTCGGCAAGGTCGTGGCGATGATGCAGTTCAACATGTATCACCACTATACGGTCGATGAGCACCTACTCCGGTCTATTGGCGTGCTGGCCGATATCGAACGCGGCGATAGCGGCGACGACCATCCACTGGCGACCGACCTGATCCTGACTTTGCAGAACCGCAAGGTGCTGTTTGTCGCGATGTTCCTCCACGACATCGCCAAAGGCAGGCCGGAAGACCATTCCGTCGCCGGCGCCCGGGTTGCCCGCAAGCTGTGCCCCCGTTTCGGGCTGAACGACGCGGAAACCGAAACCGTCGCCTGGCTGATCGAACGTCATCTGGACATGAGCACCATTGCCCAGTCGCGTGACCTGTCCGACCGCAAGACGATCACGGATTTTGCCAACACCGTGCAGTCGCTCGAACGGTTGAAATTGCTGCTGATCCTGACCGTTGCCGATATCCGCGCCGTCGGCCCGGGTGTCTTCAACGGCTGGAAGGGCCAGCTGCTGCGCACGCTCTACTATGCCACCGAACCGTATCTGTCCGGCGGTCACACGAAAATGTCGCATCGCCAGACCATCGAGAAGGCAAAGGAAGAGCTCTCCGGTCATTTGAGTCACTGGTCCGCCAAGGACCGGAACGCCTATCTGAACCGGCATTATCCCGCCTATTGGCTGCGCACGGAACCGGAGCGGCTGGTGTCCCATGCCGAACTTCTGCACAAGGCGGACAAGGAAAAGACGCAGCTCGCCTTTCAGGTCATTCCACGGGCATTCGAAGGCGTGACCGAACTGACAATCATGGCGCAGGACCATCCGCGCCTCCTGTCGATCATTGCCGGTGCCTGTTACGCGACCGGCGCCAATATCGTCGACGCGCAGATCGACACCACCACGGACGGCTACGCGCTGGACACGATTTTCATTGGCCGTGAACTGCCCGACGACGAAGACGAAATACGTCGCGGCGAGCGGATTACAGCGCTGATCGAGACAACGCTGCGCGGTGAAGAGCGACTTCCCGAACCGGTGTCCAAGAAGGCCGGCGTCAAGGGCCGCATGAAAGCCTTCAAGGTGGCCAGCGAGGTTCTGGTCAACAACTCGCTCTCTGACGATTACACGGTGCTGGAGATCTCCGGTCTTGACCGTCCGGGGCTGCTCTATGACCTGACGCGCTCCATTGCGACGCTCAACCTGAACATTGGCTCGGCCCATATTTCGACCTTCGGCGAGAAGGTTGTCGACGTTTTCTACGTGACCGATCTCACCGGACAGAAAATAGCCAACATCGGCCGCCAGGAGATCATCCGTGAGCGGCTTGCCAACGCGGTCGATGGCAATGTGGAACTCGACCCGGCAGCTCCCGTTGCGCGCAAGGTCCAGCGGCAGGCTTCATAAGTGCATTCCTCTGTCTTCGGAGCCCTTCCGGCATGAGTCTCGTCCGCAATTTCGCAACCGTCGGCAGCGCGACCCTGCTGAGCCGTCTGCTCGGCTTCGTCCGCGATGTGCTTCTGGCTGCCGTCGTCGGGGCCGGGCCGGTTGCCGATGCCTTCGTGGTGGCCTTCCGCCTGCCCAACCTGTTCCGGCGGCTGTTTGCGGAAGGGGCCTTCAACTCCGCCTTCATTCCGCTGTTCGGACGGACGGTCGAGGAGGAGGGCGATGCGGGCGCCAAACGTTTTGCCGGTGAAATCGGCGCGGCGCTGCTGTTCTGCCTGCTGGTGCTGACTGCCTTCGCGCAGATCTTCATGCCGGTGGTGGTCTGGGCGCTGGCGCCGGGCTTTGTGGAAGACCCGACCAAATACGATCTGACGGTGCTGATGTCGCGCATCGCCTTTCCCTATCTGATCTTCATGTCGATGCTCGCCTTCATCGGCGGCATCCTCAACACCTATCAGCGTTTTGCCGCCGCCGCCTTCGCGCCGGTGATGCTGAACGTGGTGATGAGCGCCGTTCTGGGCACCGTGCTCTATCTGGGCATCAAGGACGAGACCAATCTCGGGGTCATTCTGGCCATTGGCGTTACCGTCGGCGGTATCGTGCAGCTTGTTGTCGTTCTCATCGACCTGAAGCGCCTCGGCTTCAAGATCCCCGTCTTCCGGCCGCGCTACACCAAGTCGGCCAAACGCCTGCTGATGCTCGGCATTCCGGGTGTCGTTGCTGGCGGCGTCACCCAGATCAACATTGCCGTTGGCCAGATCATCGCCTCCATGCAGGAAGGTGCCAACGCGCTGCTGTATTTCGCCGACCGTCTCTACCAGTTGCCGCTCGGGGTGATCGGCATCGCCATCGGCGTGGTGCTGCTGCCGAGCCTTACCCGCCAGCTGCGCGCCGGGCAAATGGGCGCTTACCAGCACAGTCTCAACCGGGCGCTGGAGTTCTCTCTCGTGCTGACCCTGCCGGCTGCGGTCGCGCTGGCGGTCGTGCCGCAGGAAATCGTCTCGGTGCTGTTTCAGCGCGTGCGCTTCGATGCTGCTGCCGTGGAAGGCACCGCCGCGGCTCTTACGGCATTTTCCTTCGGTTTGCCTGCCTTCGTGCTCAACAAGGTGTTTTCGCCCGGCTATTTCGCCCGGGAAGACACCAAGACGCCGATGATCTTCGCCGTTATCGGCATGGTCGTGAACGTCGGCCTGTCAATCGCGCTCTTTCCGGTGCTCCAGCATGTCGGCATCGCGCTGGCCACCACGCTGGCTGGCTGGGTGAACACCGGGTTGCTGATCATCGTTCTGTGGCGGCGCGGCCATTTCCAGCCGGATTTCAAGCTGCTCCGGCGTCTGTCGCTGGTGGTGCTTGCCAGCCTGCTGATGGGGGTCGTTGTGCATTTTGCCGCCGTCTACATGGCGTCCTGGCTGTCGGCGCCGTGGCTGGCCGTGCGTGCGGGCAGTCTGTTACTGCTCGTGCTCGTCGGCATGGTCACCTTTGCCGTGTTCACCCAGCTCAGCGGCGGGGCGGACCTTATCGGCATGCTCAAAGCGTTGAGACGACGCAACACCTGAGCGCGAAACGCCGGAGCGCACCGTTTCCGGCTTGCATGGATCACGGACCGGGCTTAAACCCGGCCCGCCCAAACATTCATAGCGCCCTTCCAACCGGCCGCACCATAAAAGGGATCTGAAATGGCGGAGTTCCAGCCCCGTGTCTTTTCCGGCGTCCAGCCGACAGGCAATCTGCATCTTGGCAACTATCTGGGCGCTGTTTCGCGCTGGGTTCCGTTGCAGGATCAAATGCCGACGATCTTCTGCGTCGTCGACAGCCACGCCATCACCGCAGGGTTTCCGGATCCGCACGAGCTTGCCCAGGCAACCCGTGAAGTGACCGCTGCCTATATGGCTGCCGGCATCGATCCGAAAAAATCGATCATCTTCAACCAGAGCCAGGTTCGCGAACACACCGAACTTGCCTGGATCTTCAACTGCGTGGCGCGCATGGGCTGGCTCAACCGCATGACCCAGTTCAAGGAAAAGGCAGGCAAGAACAAGGAAAACGCCTCCGTTGGCCTGTTCGCCTATCCGAACCTGATGGCTGCCGACATCCTGGCCTACCGCGCGACCCACGTTCCGGTCGGCGACGACCAGAAACAGCATCTGGAACTGACCCGCGACATCGCCGCCAAGTTCAACAATGACTTTGCGGAGCGCATCAAGGAACTGGATATTGGGATCGCGAACCCGACGCCTTCGCCGGAACTGCCGGAATATCTCTATTTCCCGCTGACCGAACCGATGATCGCCGGTCCGGCCACCCGGATCATGTCGCTGCGCGATGGCACCAAGAAGATGTCAAAGTCCGACCCGTCGGACCTGTCTCGCATCAATCTGACGGACGACGCGGACTCGATCTCCAAGAAGATCAAGAAAGCCAAGACCGATCCGGACGCTCTGCCGAGCGAAACGGACGGCCTGGAAGGCCGGCCGGAAGCGGACAACCTTGTCGGCATCTTTGCCGCCCTGAGCGGCGCGACCAAGGCCGATGTGCTGAAGGAATATGGCGGCCAGCAGTTCTCCGCGTTCAAGCCGGCCCTGTCCGACCTTGCGGTTGAGAAACTCTCACCGATGACCGACCAAATGCGCCATCTGATGGACGACAGGGCCGAGATCGACGCTATCCTGAAGGACGGCGCCGAAAAGGCCTCCGCCATCGCCGAACCGGTGCTGAAGGACGTACGCAAGATCATCGGTTTCATCGACGTCCGCTAAGACGCCGAAGCGACGACCCGATCCTGAAAGCCCGGCAGTTTACTGCCGGGCTTTTTGTTTGAGCGGTTGCCAGCCAAATACGGTCCTTAGATCATCGTTGCCGATTGCCGGAAATCTACAGCAGCGTTCCGCAACCGCATTGCTGACCCTGTCGGAATTACCAATACCGGCGCCGGTCCGGTGCTTGAAGAGTGCATATGAACGTGGCGGGAAACCACCGATTTACCTTTTTGATCGACCGATGAAACGGTTTCTCAAAGATTCCATCGCACTCTCAAGGCAACAGGATCTTGTAGAGAGTAGTTATCTTGGTCAGTCAAAACAGCGAACGCGCAGCCAAAGACGCGCCAGCAGCCGATGACGCGCAGGAGAAATTCTTCGTCGAAGAGCAAAAGCATTCTTCTGCGGGCACCTTAACTACGGACGATTATTCACACAGGGCGGAAACCCACCGCGACGATGACAGCGGACCAGACGTCGGGCCCGGCCGCCGGGCGACCGACATTCCCGTGTCGGCACCCGCCAAATCTCTGCAGCACCTTGCTCTGGCCGGCATGATCGTTGGCCTTGCCGCGGGCTTTGTGATGGTTTCCGGCGAGGGCCTGAACCGGTTTCTGGGCCTTGGCCTGACCTTCTTTGCTGGCGGATTGGCCGTCTGGCGTCTGTTTGCAGACGACATGCAGCGGTCCGTGCAGGCGCTTCAGGTGAAAGACGACAAGATCCGCCGTTTGATGGCGCGATGCGAGGAACTTGAAGACCGTGCCTGGGAACTAGGCGAATCCGACGAACGCCATGCCAGTATTCTGGCGACGCTCGGCGACGTTGTGGTGCGGCGGGACCAGGATGGAACCATCACCTATGTCAATTCGGCTGCCGACGATGTTTTCGGGTTCGGGCATGCCTTGCAACCGGGCGCAACGCTGAACCTGCCGCTGCTTGAGGAAGTCGGCCTTGAAAACGCCGTCACCCAGGCGCTGGACAAGACGACGCCCGGCATGGGGTTTCAGGATCTGCACATCGACACCGCGCAGGGGCCGCGCTGGTTCTCGCGCATCGACATTCCGGTGCGCGATACGGCAACGGACCGTCAGCTCGTGCAGACCGTTCTGCGCGATGTCACGGAACGCCGCCTGATTGAGGAAGAATTGCTGGCCGCCCGTCATTCGGCGGAAAGCTCCAACGAGGCGAAATCGCGTTTTCTTGCGACCGTCAGCCACGAAATCCGCACCCCGCTCAACGGTGTTCTGGGCATGGCCGCGCTTCTGCGCGACACAAGGCTGACCAAGGAACAGAGCGCCTACATCGAGGCGCTGGAAACCTCCGGCGAAACGCTGCTTCTCCTGATCGACGAAGTGCTCGACTTTTCCAAGGTGGAAGCCGGCAAGCTCGACATACAGGCAGCCCCGGTCCCGGTCGGCGCGCTGGTGGAAAGCGTCGTTGAGCTGCTCGCCCCGAAGGCACACGCCAAATCGCTTGAAATCGGCTCGATGCTCGACCCGAAACTGCCGGAAGAGGTGACGCTGGACGCCACCCGTGTCCGTCAGATCCTCTACAATCTCATCGGCAATGGTATCAAGTTTACCGATGAGGGCGGCGTTGCCGTGGAGTTGACCGGACGTCCCAATCCGGACGGCGGCGGTTTTCTGGATATCGACGTGCGCGACAGCGGCATCGGCTTCGATGAAGAGGAAGCCGAGCGGCTGTTTCAGGAATTCGAACAGGTTGACCATGGTCCGGCGCGCAAGTTCGGTGGAACCGGTCTTGGTCTTGCCATCGCGCAGCGGCTTGCCGGCCTGATGGGCGGCGAAATCACCGCGCAGCCTGCGGGAGACGGCGGCGCCCTGTTCCGCGTGTCCCTGCCGATCCCCGAATCGCTTGTCGCCGACACGGACCCGCGCCTGGCCAAGCTGGAAGGCCGCAGGATCGTGTTCGTCAGCACCAGCCAGATCGAATGCCCGCTGCTGGCCAGACGGCTGCAATACCATGCGGCCGATGTGAGCGTGCATGCGCCAGGCAGCGCGGATCTCGACGCCGCGCTGGCCGAAGCAGACCTTCTGGTGGTCGACAATGGCGCCCTGTCCGACAGCGGCGGTTGGCTGGCCTCTGCCCGCCTGACCGGCTGCAAGGCCCCTGCCGTCGTGATGATTGCCCCTCCGGAACGCGAGCGTCTCGACCATCTGCGCGAAGCCGGATATGCCGCCTACCTCATCCGCCCGGTGAGGATCGAGACCCTTGTCCAGATCTTTTCCGGTCTTCTGGAGGACGAGGGCATGGAACATGCCTGGGACGCCAGCGCCGAGCCTGTCAGCAACGGCTTCCTGCCGAACCGCTACCAGGTGCCTGCCCGGCCGCTGCGCCTGCTTGTGGCCGAAGACAATGACATCAACCGGCTGCTGAGCGAAGCCATGCTGCGCAAGCTCGGCCATGTACCGGTGATGGTGATCGACGGCGAAAAGGCCGTCGAGGAAGCCGCCAGTGGCGCTTATGATGCAATCCTGATGGATTTGCATATGCCCGGTCTCGACGGATTTCAGGCGGTCCGCCAGATCCGCGCAGACGAAAAGGCTGCGGGGCGGCCCAATGTGCCGGTGCTGATCGTGACCGCCGACGTGATGAAGGATGCCCGAGACAAGGCCACTGAAGTTGGAGCCGCCGGCTATCTGACGAAGCCGCTCTCCGTGGAGGCAATTTCCGACGCTCTGGCCGAAGTCACCCGCGCCTGAACGCTTCCTGTCCGCCATGCAACAGCCCGCAAGCTGGAACGCTGCGACCGGTTTTCGTGAAGATTCACAAAGCTGCAAGAGTGGTCTAAGCTCGCACGTGGAAAACACGGCGCAAAAAACGGAGTGTCATCCATCTGTCGGAATAGTATGTTCTACGGCAAGGTGTGAAGCACACTGACCGGGTTCGGACGTCCTGTTCCGGCAAAGGTAATTTGTCAGGTGAAACAGACAACAACCTGTGAAACCTGTAAGGTGCGCCATAAGGAATACACGAGGGTGGAATGTCCATAATGCGGCAAGGGCTGTTTTCGCCCAGGAAACTGGTCAGGAAATTTACACCGGCGATGCGTCCGGATTCCAACCTTCCCAACACGCGGCGCATCGGGCCTGCCCTGCAGACACCGGTCAAAACCGGCGAAACGCTTGGTCGGATCGGCTCTCTGGAAGTGCGGATGGCCCGCAACTTCAAGGAAGTGAAAAAAGCGCAGCGCCTGCGGTACGATGTTTTCTACGAGGAAATGTCGGCCATTGCCGACGCGCACACCCTGGCGACCCGCCGTGACGCGGATCCTTTCGATGCCTATTGTGATCACCTGCTTGTGGTCGATCACAATTTGATGAAACGCAACAAGCTGGGCCGGCTAAAGCCTGAAATCGTGGGAACCTACCGGATCCTGCGCCAGGAAATTGCAGATCAGCATTCCGGGTTTTACACCGCCGCCGAATACGACATCCAGTCGCTGATCGACGCCAACCCTGGCAAGCGGTTCATGGAACTCGGCCGCTCCTGCGTGCTCAAACCCTACCGCAACAAGAAAACCGTCGAGCTGCTGTGGCACGGCATCTGGGCCTATGTGCTGCGCCACAATATCGATGTCATGCTCGGCTGTGCCTCGATCGAAAGCACCAACCCGGATGCCATCGCCGGCCAGCTTTCCTTCCTGCATCACCATGCTCGCGCCCCGGAAGAATGGCGCGTGCGCGCGGTGGGAGACAGATACGTCGAAATGAACCGCATGACGGCCGAGGAACTCAATTCCAAGGAAGCGCTGCGTGCCCTGCCGCCGCTGGTGAAGGGTTACCTGCGCCTCGGTGCGTTCATCGGCGACGGTGCCGTGATCGATCATCAATTCGGCACGACGGATGTGCTGATCATCATGCCGGTGTCCGAACTCAACACCCGCTACGTCAATTACTACGGCGCCGACGCGAGCCGCTATTCCAGCTAAGCCGCTTGGCGCGTTGGCCTGTCCTGCACGACTGCGGCCTGAGCCATAGGCCCGGACTGCAATGCTTTTTGCGTCCGGGTGGAAGCCGGTTCAGGCGCATTGGCCGCGCGGGTGGGCTCTATTCTCACTTCCCCCTGCAAACCGCGCAATTCCCGGTAGCCTTAACGCCCCCTTAAATCGCCGCAATTTAAGCTCATCTCCGGGGAAACCGGCGCTTTGCCGGATAACGCCAACCCTGGTTGGTACGGAGTTAGGGGACGAAGGATCAATGGCGCCTCGGGCGAAACGCCAGCCGCGTGTTGAACCAACATTCGGAAATTCAGGCAGCAGCCTGCTCGACCTGCGTTTAAGCCCGCAGGATCGCCCGGCTGCGCCGTCTTCCAAGAAGTCCGGCAAGGGCAAGACGCGCAAGGCGCCGGCCAAGAAAAAACCCGCCTCCTCCACCCGCAAGACAGCCAAGAAGGGCAATGGCGGCGGTGGTACCGGAAGGGGCGGCGGCCGGTCCGGTGCCAAGCGGCGCAAGACAAAGCGCAAGAACAGGTTTCAGGCGCCGACTGCATTCGGCCGTTTTCTCAAGCGCGGCCTCTACTGGAGCATGGTGCTCGGCATCTGGGGCACCATCGCCGTCGTCTGCCTCATTGGCTATTACGCCGCCTTCCTGCCGCCGACCTCCGAATGGCAGGTTCCGGCGCGGCCGCCCAACGTCAAGATCGTCGCCGCCAATGGCGAATTGCTGGCAAACCGTGGTGACACGGGCGGCGAAGCCGTGCGGCTGGAGCAATTGCCGCCCTATCTGCCCAATGCCGTCATTGCCATCGAGGACCGGCGCTTCCGCTCGCATTTCGGCGTCGACCCGATCGGCCTTGCCCGTGCGGTCTATACCAACTTCACCTCCGGCCGCCTGCAGCAGGGCGGCTCTACGTTGACGCAGCAGCTTGCCAAGAACCTGTTTCTGGAACAGGACCGGACGATCAAACGCAAGATCCAGGAACTGATACTCGCCTTCTGGCTGGAGGCCGAATATTCCAAGGACGAGATCCTGGAAATGTATCTGAACCGGGTCTATCTCGGCTCCGGCGCCTATGGCGTGGATGCCGCTGCCCGCCGGTACTACGGTAAATCCGCACGGCTTTTGACCATTCCGGAAGCGGCCACCATTGCGGGCCTGCTGAAAGCCCCGTCGCGCTATTCGCCCGCCCGTAACCCGGACCTTGCCGAAGAGCGGGCCCAGCTTGTGCTCGCCGCCATGCACGAGGAAGGCTACATCACCGATGATGAGGCCAAGAACGCTCTGGCCGCGCCAGCCAAGGTGGTGCGCCGCTACACCAGTGCCAGCGAAAACTATGCCGCCGACTGGGTGATGGACGTGCTGCCGCATTTCATCGGCTCAATCGAGAGCGACATCGTTGTCGACACCACCATCGACCCGAAAATGCAGCGTGCCGCCGAGAAGGCGTTGCGTGGTGCCTTGAAGGAAAACCGCAAGAAATACGGCGTTTCCCAGGGCGCGGTCGTGACGCTGGATACCGCAGGCGCCGTGAAGGCGCTGGTCGGCGGGGCCGATTATGCCAAGAGCCAGTACAACCGCGCCGTCTATGCCAAGCGGCAGCCGGGCTCGTCCTTCAAGCCGTTCGTCTACCTGTCCGCACTTGAAAATGGCCTGTCGCCCCAGACCATCCGCCAGGACCAGCCGGTTCGGTACGGCAACTGGTCGCCCAAGAACTATACCAAGGACTACTACGGCCCGGTAACGCTGACGCGGGCGCTCAGCATGTCGCTGAATACTGTCGCCGCGCAGCTTACCTATGAGGTTGGCGCAGGAACCGTTGCCGATACCGCCAAACGGCTTGGCATAACTTCGGAAATGAAGAACAACCTGTCGATCGCTCTCGGAACCTCCGAAGTCACGCCGCTGGAAATCGCCGGGGCCTATGTGCCGTTTTCCAACGGCGGCTACGGTGTGCTGCCGCATGTGATCCGGCGGATCCGCACCGTGGACGGCAAGACACTGTACTCCCGCTCCGGCGATGGCCGTGGCCGGGTGATCGACCGCCAGCAGGTCGGTGAAATGAACATGATGATGTCGGAAACCCTGTTGACCGGTACCGGCCGCAAGGCGCGGCTGGAAGGCGGACGCCCCGCCGGGGGCAAGACCGGCACCAGCCAGGATTTCCGTGACGCCTGGTTCATCGGCTACACGGGCAATCTGACAACCGCCGTCTGGCTGGGCAATGACGACAACTCGCCCACGCGCAAGGCAACCGGTGGCGGGCTGCCTGCGACCGTGTGGAAAGAGGTGATGGATGCGGCCCATGAAGGCCTGCCCGTGGCGGATCTGCCGGGCGTGCCGGATGTCCCGGCCACCGTCTCCGCACCGCGCAAGCCCGGCCCGGCAGACACCGTCGGTTCCGGCAGCGACCCGATCCCGCCCGCACCCATCGGTGGCGGCGGTGGCGGCGAAAGCAACGGCGAACGCCGCGGCCCGCTGAACCTGCTGCGCAATCTGTTTGGTGGTGGTGGCTGATACCGAGAACTGTCGTTCACGGCTCACGCGGCCGTGTTTGAGGCTTCAGCCGGTGGCGGCGTGCGTTCGGCCGTATCTGCAGCCCATCATTCGAGACAGGCTTTCAGCCTTCCTCAGGATGAGGGAGATGTATGCTGAAAGCCTCGGAAGATCAAAACAGTGAACCTCATCCTGAGCAGGGCCGGAACGGCCCGTCTCGAAGGATGGGCCCCTTGCTCCATTTCTCAGAAATACCTGCGACACATATCCGTTAATTCCGCCTCAGCACTGATGGCTGTAGGTGAACACCAGCGTGTCCGTGGTGTAGCGTCCGGTCGGGCGGCAGCGATTGAAGACTTCGCGAGTGCCGGTAACCGTGACCTGAAGCTGGTCGCCGCGCACCGGCCCTTCGACGAAATATTCAAGCGGCGATCCCGGGCAGTATTTGGAAAACACCCGGGCAGTGCCGGAATACCAGTTGCCGTTCTTGGACCCGTTGAAGAGCAGCGTGCCCCGCTGAACGCCGGCGTTGCGCAGAACGGGTTTCGGAACTTCGTAAGACAGCCAGCGCTGATTGCCCTGTGCCTGCAGGCGCATGAGCGAACCGTTGTGGTTCCAGCAGCTGTCGGCCATGGCCTGACTGGTGAGAGCCAGACCCGGCAAGACCAGGCCCAGCAAGATGAGCGTGACCGCCCTGATTGAATTTTTCCGGATTATCATGTTGCCTCTCCCAGCGTCCCCAGGGAGATCGAAGCATATTCTGGCGTGTTTGTAACTCGTTTTGCCAGACCGCCGAAGAGTCCGGTCGCATCGGGCGTAAGGATTGACCTCAGTCAGCCGTATCCATGCAGGCGGACGCCGTTCTGTTTCAGCCAGACGCGCGCTCTGGGCGTTTGCGGGGCAAGCTGTTCGCACAGGCGCCAGAAACGCGCCGAATGGTTCATTTCCTTCAGATGCGCCACTTCGTGGGCCGCGACATAGTCCAGGATCTCCGGCGGCGCCAGAATGAGCCGCCAGGAAAAGGACAGCCGCCCGTTGGAGGCGCAGGAGCCCCAGCGGCTGGTGGTGTCGCGAATGCTGAGGGCGGCGATCTTCTTGTCGATGGCTGCAGCGTGAATGGCGGTGCGGGCCGAAAGGTCCGCCCTTGCCTGTTCCTTCAGCCAGGTGGTGACCTTGCGCGGAATGTGATCGTCCGCGCCCGGCACGAACACCGCCGGGAGTTCCGTATCGTCGTGGCCCAGAGTGATCAACCCGCGCAGCTTGCCCGTCGGCACGATAACGTGATCCTCGCCGCGCAGAGGCACGATCTCGCCAGGCAGAAAGGTGATGTGGTCCGGCCTGTCCTGAAGCCGCTCGATCAGCCAGTCGATATGCTGACGCGCGAACCGCTCCGCACGGGCCAGGTCCCCGCCCTTGGGAACCGTCAGCACAGGACCGGAGCGGTCTGCCGGCAAACGCAGAAGGTACCGCTGCGCGCGCGGATTGGCCTTGAGACGGATGCGCACGGCGCTGGCACCGGTCTGGATCTCGATATGGTCGGGCAGCGTTTTCTTGCCGGCGCGCAGAAACATCAAGGGCGAAGGTCCAACGAATCAGTTGTCATGATTTTAGCGAACTTGCGCGCGATTTTGCGGCAAATCTGACAGCGGGCATTTATTGAAATTCGGATTCCCAAGAAACCAACAGCAATTTCGGCTGCCGGAAAAGACAAGAGCGGCGCCTTTGCGGGCGCCGCTCTTGGTCTGGCCGTCGGGGAACGTCCGGGAGGAGGAGACTTACAACGGTGCGGCTTCGCTGCCGTTGTTGCGGCCCCGGTTGGCCATGAAGCGGTCGAATTCTTCCTGATCGCGCGCACGGCGCAATTCGCGGAGGAAGTCGTCGAACTCGGCGCGCATGGTGTCGAGCTTGGCACGCTCTTCTTCCAGGCGCTTCAGTTCACGCTCACGATAGTCGTCAAAGGCGACGTTGCCCGTGCGGGCATGGGAAGTCGTGTTCATCTGCTCGAAGGCTCCCTTCAGCGGGCTGCCCCGCCACTGATCTTTGGCATCGCGGAGCATGCCTTCAAAGCGGTCGCCCCACAGAATGTAGGCAAGCATGGCAAGGCCAAGCGGCCAGAAGGCCACGAACCCCAGCACCATCAGGCCGATAGTTGCCGGCGTCCAGGCAGGTTTGATCATGCAACTTTTAGCTGTTGTCATCGTCCTATCCATTTCAGACATCCACGTCACTGAAGGTGGGGATGAACGCAGGCGCCTTCAAGGATTTGTGACTGGAATCACAGCAACCCGGCAACGAAAAACCCGGACAGCGAAGCCGCTGCCCGGGTTTAATTCATTGATTCATAAGTAGAAGATGGAACGGATCAGTCGAAAGGTCCGTCAATCACATGTTGTGCCGAATAATTCGCCAGAAGCTTCTCACGGTGCCATTCGGCCGCCATCGGCGCATTGGCGTATTCGTGAAAACAGGGCGTTCCAAGCGTGAAATGCAGAAGCTTCGCGTCCGGGTTGGGGCCGAATTCATCCGGCAGCCAGTTCCATTCCTTCGGCAGTTCGCCGATGAGTTCGTCGTCCAGCCAGGTGAAGCGGTGCAACTGTGCGCCGGTCGAATTCATCACGAAATCGGGCGTCACCACCTTGTTGGCCGGATGGCCGCAGTTCCACAGCACGACGCTGGACCAGTTCTTGCGCGGGTAGTTCTCGTTCTTGGAGCCGAGATATTTGGTGGTCTGCCGCGTCTCATAGTCGTGATGGACACACATGACCGCCTTGCTCTCGTCGCGCATGGCGAACAGCTTGGCAATGTCGTCCCGCACGATCATGTCGCCGTCCATGAACAGCGCCCAGCCGTTGTAGTTCATCAGGCTCGGGATCAGAAAACGGGTGTAGATGAAGTGATTGGACCCATCAGTGTGGGTTTCATTGTAGGTCTTCAGATTGTGCAACGACAGCGGCGTGATCGCCAGCACGTCGCTTGAAAGCCGGGTCAGGCTGTTGGCGCAAACATGATAGGCAATCGCTTCACGCGGATCGAAACCAATAAAAATATTGAGCACTACAGAAACCTCCGGCCTCGCTGTCTGACCGGCACTTGTATTGGGCCGAAAGGCCAGAATCAATAGCGGTGGGCGGGCGGCCGCCAGAAACCGGACTATTTGGGACAAGTTATCGCAAGATAGTGAAAGGCACCCGGACGGGTGCCTTTACCGATGCCGGGCTCAGCTCACCGTTTCGGAAAGCTGGCGAGCCTGCTCGATCCAGTTGTCCCGGGCGATTCTGCCCCGGAAATCGAGCTTGGTGTCCAGGGCTTCAATCTGCTCTTCCGTCAGACCTGCAATCTGCCAGAAGTGGAAGATCCCGGCTTCATTGAGCGCGGATTCCAGCTTGGGGCCGACGCCGCTGATCGACTTCAGATCGTCCGCGGCACCATCCGGCTGGGTCAGGAGAATGCTCTCCAGAGAACTTCCGGTGGATTTTTTTGCCGGTTTGGCCTTGGCAGGTGCAGGAGCTGTCTTGACCGCCTGCGCGGCGGCCGGAGCTTTTGCGGGAGGCTTTGCCGTTACAGCAGCAGGAGCAGCGGTCTTGGCTGCAGGTGCGGCGGCCGTGGCGACCGGCGCCTTCGCGGCGGGCTGGGGAAGGTCCGTGCGGTGGGAGCGGATGAAGTCCATGACCCGCGGCGCGATTTCCGACCGCCAGCGCGATCCGTTGAAGACGCCGTAATGGCCGACGTTCGGCTGCTCGTAATGCGCCTGCTTGTCGTCGTCCAGATTGGTGCAGAGCGCATGCGCCGCCTTGGTCTGGCCACGACCGGTGATGTCGTCCTTCTCGCCTTCGACGGTCAGGAGGGCCGTGCGGGTGATCTTGCCGCAGTCAACCAGGGTTCCATTGTGCGTCATGGTGCCGTTCGGCAGCGCGTGATCGATGAAGACCGTCTCGACGGTCTGCAGATAGAACTCGGCTGTCAGGTCCATTACGGCGAGATATTCGTCATAGAAGTCGCGGTGCTTTTCGGCATTGTCGCCGTCGCCTTCCACCAGATGCTGGAAGAAGTCACGGTGCGCAGTCACATGTCGGTCGAGGTTCATGCTCATGAACCCGGAAAGCTGCAGAAAGCCGGGATAAACGTCCCTCATGCAGCCCGGGTGCGGGAAGGGGACCTTCATGATGACGTTGTTCTTGAACCAGTCGATGCCCTTGGAAACCGCCAGATCGTTGACAGCCGTCGGCGCGACCCGCGTGTCGATGGGGCCGCCCATCAAGGTCATCGTGGAAGGCACATAGGGGTCTTCGCGGTCTTCCATGACCGCCACGGCCGCCAGCACCGGCACGGAAGGCTGACACACGCCGAGAATATGCGTGTCCGGACCCAGGAAGTGCAGCATCGAAATGATGTAGTCGATGTAATCGTCCAGATCGAACTTGCCTTCCTGTATCGGCACCATGCGGGCGTCGATCCAGTCGGTGATATAGACATCCGCATTGGGCATCAGCGCTTCCACAGTGCCGCGCAACAGCGTGGCATAGTGGCCGGACATCGGCGCGACGATCAGGATCTTGGGATCGTTGCGGCGCGTCGTAACTCCTCGTTCGAAGTGGATCAGGTCACAGAACGGGCGGCTCCAGACGCTGACTTCGCGCACAGGAACGCGCACACCGCTGACGGTGGTATCCTTGAGCCCGAATTCCGGCTTGCCATAGCGGCGCGTGGTGCGTTCCAGCACTTCGCAGCCAGCGGCAATGGATCGCCCGTAGCTAGTATGCGTCAGAGGATTGAGAGGATTCTGGAAGTATAGCCGGGTCATGTCGGCCAAAGCTCTGAAAGGCGCCATCGCGGCGTGGTTCAGTTCGTAAAGGTGGTAAAACGGCAAAGACGTCTCTCCTTTGCTGAACCAACTGGTGCCGGCCCCATTAGCATTGTTCGTGAACATTTTTTCGGCTCGCGTGTTCATACGCATTCTATTGCATTGCAGCAGGATAGCTATGCCTGTTGCAGCCCGCAATACTTCTAATTGGTATTTGAATACGCGCTAAGTGCTCAGGATCACGGCAAAAGACACTTTCGCACCAAATGACTGTGCAATGCAAAAGGCCCAATAGAACATTTAAATCAATTTGGTAGCTTTATACAAACCACGTGCGGAAGCGGCTCAGGCAGCCAGATCCGCGACCACTGCATCGAGCACGAAAAAACCTTCACGAGTCGCTCGAATCCGGTTTTCCCCGATAACTTCAACCATGCCGTGCTCGATCAGCGCCGCCAGACGGGCCGGATCGATGGAGCGGCTTGCGTAACGCTCGTAGCGTTTCAGGTCGATGCCCTCGGTCAGGCGCAGACCCATGAGCAGAAACTCGTCGCCCTGCTCTTCCTCGGACAGTCCTGCGTTTTCGATCAATGCCTGACCATGGCTCTCGACATTGTCCAGCCAGGTTTCCGGATGGCGCTCGGTCGAGGTCGCCAGACGGCTGACGCCAACCGTGATGCGGCCGTGGGCTCCGGGACCAACGCCGACATAGTCGCCGTAGCGCCAGTAGACCAGATTGTGCCGGCACTCGGCGCCCGGACGGGCATGGTTTGACACTTCATAGGCGGGCAGGCCGGCGGCAGCGGTCACGTTCTGCGTGAGTTCATAGAATTCCGCACCGAGATCGGGATCCGGCATCTGCAGCTTGCCCGCATGAAACAGCGTGTGGAAGGGCGTGCCTTCCTCGATCGTGAGCTGATAGAGCGAGAGATGATCGGCAGCGAGCGCGATGGCCTCGTTCAGCTCCTGCTCCCAACCTGCGAGCGTCTGGCCCGGACGGGCATAGATCAGGTCGAAAGACAGGCGCGGGAACGTGGCACGCGCGGTTTCGATGGCGGTACGGGCCGTGCGCGCATCATGCAGGCGGCCAAGCAACCTCAGATCCGTGTCGATGAGCGACTGAACGCCCAGCGAGACCCGGTTGACGCCTGCGGCCCGGTAGCCCCGAAAGCGTTCGGCCTCGACCGAGGAGGGATTGGCTTCCAGCGAAATCTCGACATTCTCATCCATCGACCAGCGATCGGATACCGCTTTCAGGATGCGGTCGACCGTCGCCGGCTCCATGAGCGAGGGCGTGCCACCGCCCAGAAACACGGATTGAACCGTCTTGCCCTTTGTCAGATCGGCGAAATGAGACAGTTCGCGCTCGAAAGCGGCCGCGAAGCGGGCCTGGTCGACCGGCTGGTGACGGACGTGGGAGTTGAAGTCGCAATAGGGGCATTTGGCCGCGCAGAACGGCCAATGAATATAAATACCGAAGCCCCCTTCGGCTGCCCCCGCGTGCGTCACGTTTTATCCTTCCAGGCAACCGGCGGAAAAGAGCTGGAATGCCCGTGCCCTGTGAGAAAGGGCCGATCTGTCCCCGGACCAGCCGTGTTTTTCTTCAGAGGTCATTTCGCCGAACGTCCGCTCATGGCCGTCCGGCTGGAAGACCGGGTCGTAGCCGAAGCCTTGCGCACCGCGCGGCGGCCAGACAATCTGGCCCTCGACCTCGCCGCGGAACATTTCCTCGCTGCCATCCGGCCAGGCCAGGCACAGCACGGCAACAAAGGATCCCCGGCGCTCTTCGTCAGTCGTTGCGCCCAGCGCCTGCAGCTTTTCCTCGATCGTGCGCATGGCCATCGCAAAGTCCTTGTCCGGCCCTGCCCAGCGCGCGGAATAGATGCCCGGATCGCCGTTCAGCGCCGCGACACAGAATCCGCTGTCATCGGCCAGTGCGGGCAGACGCGAAGCCTTGGCCGCCGCATGGGCCTTGATGGCCGCGTTTTCCTCGAACGTGGCACCCGTCTCGTCCGGTTCCGGCAGGTCCAGCTCTCCGGCGGAGATCACTTCAAAGCCGTAAGGCTGAAGCAGTTCGTTGAACTCGCGGATCTTGCCCTTGTTGTGGCTTGCGACAACCAGCTTGCCCGGTTCCAGCTTGCGGTGGCTCATGGTTCGGCGCCCTTAGAGAATGGCCATTTTCTGGAGATCGACCAGCTTGCCGATGCCCAGCTTGGCAAGGCCCATAAGCTTGCCGAATTCCTCTTCCGAGAAAGGCGCACCTTCGGCAGTTCCCTGGATTTCGACGATACCGCCAGACCCGGTCAGAACGAAGTTGGCGTCGGTTTCAGCGGTGCTGTCCTCGGCGTAGTCGAGATCGAGCACCGGCGCACCTTCATAGATGCCGCAGGAAATGGCGGCGATATGATCCTTCAGAACCTCGCCGGAGACCATGTCACGGGCTTTCATCCACTCGATGCAATCGCGCAGCGCGACCCAGGCACCGGTGATGGAAGCGGTGCGAGTGCCGCCATCGGCCTGAATGACGTCGCAATCGACCGTGATCTGGTTTTCGCCGAGGGCTTCCAGATTGACGACAGCGCGCAGCGACCGGCCAATAAGACGCTGGATTTCCTGGGTCCGGCCGGATTGCTTGCCGGCGCTGGCTTCGCGGCGCATACGATCGCCCGTGGCGCGCGGCAACATGCCGTACTCAGCGGTTACCCAGCCACGGTTCTGGCCGCGCAACCACGGCGGAACCCGCTCTTCCAGGCTGGCGGTGCACAAGACGTGCGTGTCGCCGAACTTGACGAGACAAGAACCCTCGGCATGTTTGGAAACTCCACGCTCCAGCGTGACCGCACGGAGTTCATCGGCTGCGCGTTTGGACGGACGCATGCATATCCCTTTCGACTTTTGTTCCGGAAAAACCGCCGTTTCTCCGGTGTATTCGTTGAGGCCTTGTAGACCCCAAATTCCTTCGCCGTAAAGGCCTTGCGTTGTGATACTTCACGCAAGCCCCCTTTTGCGCCTATATCTTTTTGGGGGAACCTCCACCGGCCCCGGTGAACGGTCACATTCGGAGAACAAGCCTTGAGCCTCAGCGACCTCGACAAGAGATCCCGTGAAATCTTCCGTTCGATCGTGGAAACCTATCTGGAGACCGGCGAACCCGTCGGCTCCCGAAACGTTTCGCGCAAGCTCGGCATTTCGCTGTCGCCTGCGTCGGTCCGCAACGTGATGTCCGATCTGGAACATATGGGCCTCCTGCATTCGCCCCACACCAGCGCGGGCCGGATGCCGACAGAAATCGGCCTGCGCTTCTTCGTCGATGCCCTTCTGGAAGTGGGTGACCTGACCCAGGACGAACGCCGGGCAATCGACGCGCAGGTTCGGGCCTCGCAAAAAGCCAATTCCGCCGAGCAGGTGCTGACGGAAGCCAGCCAGATGCTGTCCGGCCTGTCCATGGGTGCCGGTGTGGTGCTGACCCACAAGTCGGACATGCGGCTGAAACAGATCGAATTCGTCCGCATCGAGCCACTGAAGGCATTGGCGATCCTCGTCAGCGAAGACGGCTCCGTCGAAAACCGTGTTGTCGCTCTGCCGGGCGACCTGCCGTCGTCCGCGCTGGTGGAGGCCAGCAATTATCTGAACGCCCAGATCAAGGGCCGAACCCTTTCTGAAATCCGGACCGAACTGGAAACGGTGCGCGACGCGGACCAGGCCGAACTCGATCTTCTGAGCCAGAAGGTGATCGACGCGGGCCTTGCGGTCTGGGGCGGCGAAAGCGCTACCGATCCGGGTACGCTGATCGTTCGGGGCCGCTCGAACCTCCTGACCGACCTCGACGCGGTTGAGGATCTGGAGCGCATCCGGCTGCTGTTCGACGACCTGGAAAGCAAGAAGGACCTGATCCAGCTACTGGGTCTTGCCGAAAAGGGCGACGGCGTGCGCATCTTCATCGGGTCGGAGAACAATCTCTTCTCGCTGTCGGGGTCTTCTCTGGTGGTGTCGCCCTACAGGGATAGCAACCAGCGCATCGTCGGTGTTCTCGGCGTTATCGGGCCCACCCGGCTGAATTATGCAAGGGTCATCCCGATGGTCGATTACACGGCCCGGCTGGTCAGTCGCATATTGGGGTAAGCCTGCCGGATACCGGTTTTTCCAAACCTGGGACGGCTTGACCTGCCACCCGCTCCATCCCCATCTGTACCCGAGACCAGCCAGACAGGACCTGACATGCTTTCGCCCGCCGAACTGGAACGCTACGCCCGCCACATCGTGCTGCAGGAAATCGGCGGCGCCGGCCAACAGAAGCTGAAGAATGCCCGTGTGCTGGTGATCGGTGCCGGTGGCCTGGGTGCGCCGGTGCTGCAATATCTGGCAGCCGCCGGTGTTGGCACGCTGGGCATCGCCGACGACGACACCGTCTCACTGTCCAATCTGCAACGTCAGGTGATCCACGATACCGACCAGCTCGGCGAGCCGAAGGTCGCCAGTGCTGCCGAAGCCATCGCGCGGCTAAACCCCAATGTGAAAGCTGAGCCACACCCCACCCGCCTTGCCGGCCACAATGCCATGCAGCTGGTGTCCCGATACGATCTGGTGGTGGACGGGTCGGACAACTTCGATACTCGCTATCTGGTGTCCGATGCCTGTTTCTTTGCGCAAAAGCCGCTGGTAACGGCCGCCGTCGGCCAATTTGACGGCTCGTTGACCACTTTGAAGCCCTATGAAACCGGTCCCGACGGAACAGCCAATCCGACCTATCGGTGCCTGTTTCCGCAAAAGCCGCGTGACGGCCTGCTGCCGACTTGTGCCCAGGCAGGTATCCTGGGTGCGCTGACGGGCATCATCGGCGCCATGCAGGCTATGGAAGTGCTGAAGGAACTGACGGGAACGGGCGAGGGGCTGGTTGGCCGGATGATCCTGTTCGACGCCAGAACCGTGCGCATGGAAACCATCCGCTACAAGCGCTCCCCGAAAAACCCGCTCAACGGCGACACTCCGAAAAGCTGGGTGGAGATGCTGGAGGAGGCGTGAGGGACCCCTGCAGATGTCCCCACGCAAATGTGGGGGCTGAGTCACTGGGGCTCCGGAAATCTCTTAGTCGCAATGGATTTACAGCCGACACCCAAAACAAAACCCGCGCCGGTTTCCCGGCACGGGTTCTGTAAAACTGTGGCCTGACTGACCTTAGTTCGGCTTCTGCTCGCTCGCCTGCTGGGCGGCGGCCTGCTGGGCCATGTTCTGGCGGTAGAGCTGGGCGAAGTCGATCGGGTCGAGCATCAGCGGCGGGAAGCCACCGTTACGCGTGGCTTCGGAAAGGATGTTGCGTGCGAACGGGAAGATCATGCGCGGGCATTCGATCATCACGAACGGATGCATGTGCTCTTTCGGCACGCCGGTGATCTTGAACAGGCCTGCGTAGACCAGCTCGACGTTGAACATCACCATGTCCGGGCGCTCGGCCTTGGCGGTCAGGGTCAGCACGACTTCAAACTGCTCGTCGTTGACCTGCTGGGCACCGACGTTGACGTTGATGTCGAGCTTCGGCTGATCGCCCGGTCCCAGGGAACGCGGCGCATTCGGGTTTTCGAAAGACAGGTCCTTGATGTACTGGCCAAGGATGTGCATGCCCGGCGCTGCTGCGCTCTCCGCCTGCGGCTGCGCGCCGCCGTCATTGGTGTCGGTCATCATCTCATTCCGTTGCGCGGTGCTGATCTGAAATGAAGAGCTATTAAATCCCTCCGGCTGGCCGCCGGCCCGCGTGATCCGGACAGCCGTGTTAGCGGGTGGCTACCACTTACGCCTTGTCGGCACAAGAGCCCCGGCCTTGCCAGCCGCCGGAAACCGCTTCAAAAGGGGGGGAGTTGCCGTTCTCCAAGAAGCGCAGATGCCCGAACAACCGACATCCAATATCACCCTGCCGCACCGGCGCCTGAAACTCGATACGCTGGTACGCCTGCGCTGGCTTGCCGTTGGCGGTCAGTCAGCGGCACTTCTGGTGGTGCATGTCGGTCTCGGCTATCCCCTGCCAGCCGGACTTGCCTTCGCCATGGTGGCCCTGTCCGCCTGGCTCAACATCTTTCTGAAGATCCGCTGGCCCTCTGCCATGCGCCTGTCGGAACGCGCCGCAGCCCTGCAACTGGTCTATGACATCCTGCAGATGAGCGGGCTTCTGTTCCTGACCGGCGGCCTGGGCAATCCGTTTGCATTTCTGCTGATGGCACCAGTCATGGTGTCCGCCACGGGCCTGTCGGCCCGCTACACGATCCTGCTTGGTATTCTGGCCACGGTCTGCGCCAGCCTCGTGGCCATCTTCCATCTGCCTCTGCCCTGGCCTGTCGGCGACGATTTCTCTCTTCCCATCGTCTATTCGGTCGGCATCTGGATTGCGCTTGTCTCTACGCTTGGCTTCATGGCGATTTACGCCTTTCGCGTGGCTGAAGAAGCCCGCCAGATGGCCGATGCGCTCGCGGCAACCGAGCTTGTGCTTGCCCGCGAGCAGCACCTGAATGCACTGGACGGTCTGGCGACCGCCGCCGCGCATGAACTCGGCACACCGCTTGCCACCATCTATCTGGTGGCCAAGGAGCTATCGGACGAGTTCGAGACCGGCGATGCCAGAGGCGAAGACGTTGCCCTGATCCGCTCCCAGGCAGAGCGTTGCCGCTCGATCCTGCGACAGCTGACCAGCCTTTCGAGCGAAGAAGACCGCACCTACCAGCGCATGCCGGTATTGCAATTGCTGGAAGACGTGGTCGATCCGCACCGGGGCACGGGTGTTGCGATCCACTCAACTGGAACCGGTACAGGCGCCGAGCCGGTGGGCACACGCAATGCGGCCATCCGCTACGGTCTGGGCAATCTTCTGGAAAATGCCGTCGATTTCGCCAAGACCCGCGTCGATGTGTCCGCTACCTGGGATAAGACAACGCTTTCCATATCAATCAAGGACGACGGACCGGGATTTTCGGTCGAAATTCTGGGCAAGATCGGCGACCCCTACGTTTCCGTGCGCGGCGGAAAGTCGCCACAACGCGGCACCGGCGGAGGACTTGGCCTGGGTATTTTCATC
Organism: Labrenzia sp. ATLA3; assembly: GCF_057180185.1. Lineage (NCBI taxonomy): Bacteria > Pseudomonadati > Pseudomonadota > Alphaproteobacteria > Hyphomicrobiales > Stappiaceae > Labrenzia > Labrenzia sp. ATLA3. The sequence continues at coordinate 618,366 of NZ_JBXUKV010000003.1, read as the reverse complement.
GCCAAAACCCTGCTGGAACGCACGGGTGCCAAGCTGCACCTTGAAAATTCGGCCCCGCCCCAGACAGGGGCTCACATCCGGGTGAGTTGGCCGCGCAAAGTGTTTGAACAGGACGGCAGAGTGGACGAAACGGGTTTTTCACCCCATAACGGCAACAAAGCACAAACAATGCATGCTGTGCCCGTGACTTCATCCGCGGTGCAGGAGAAGACGGACGAAAAAGACCGGTAGAGCCAAATGACGGACCAGACACCTGCCCTGAATACTTCGGAGGACATGACCCTCCTGATCGTTGACGACGACAAGCCGTTTCAGCAGCGCCTTGCGCGCGCCATGGAAAAACGCGGATTTACAACGGAAACCGCCGACAGCGTTCAGGACGCAACGGGCAAGATTGCCCAGAACGCACCGGCTTTCGCCATCGTCGACATGCGGCTTGAAGACGGCAACGGCCTTGACGTCATCGAGCAGCTTCACCAGCGCCGCCCGGATGCCCGCGCCATCGTTCTGACCGGATACGGCAACATTGCAACCGCCGTCACGGCGGTCAAACTGGGGGCCATCGACTATCTGGCCAAACCCGCAGACCCGGACGACATCGTTGCTGCCCTTGCCCGCAAGCCGGAAGACAAGGCCCAGCCGCCCGAAAACCCGATGTCGGCTGACCGGGTCCGCTGGGAGCATATTCAGCGGGTTTATGAGCTTTGCGACCGCAATGTTTCGGAAACCGCCCGCCGACTCAACATGCACCGCCGCACCCTGCAACGGATCCTGGCAAAGCGGGCGCCACGCTGAGAAAGCCGGGGCTTCCCGCCATTGCGGGCTTGCCCTTAGACCGCCACTTTGCCTAAGTATTCCCAAATGGTGATAACCTGCGCTCCCACGGAGATCGCTTATGCGGCTTGATGCTGCCAATGCCCTTGTTGCCCCTGCGCTGAAATGTGGCCTTCTTGCCGCCTGCAGCGCGGTTTTCATGATGGCCGCGTTGCCTGCACAGGCGCAATCGGTTCCCGAAACCATGCGTATCAACGTGGAACCGCCGCAGCCCGGCATCCGGTCGATCACCGTGAACAAGAAGTACCGGCCGATCATCAGCCGTGACGAAACCGGCGTGGTCATCGACACGATGGGCAGCGACAACAAGCTGCCGCCCTGTGACGTCAAGCTTGAAGTCACACTGGAAAACAGCCGCGTCCTGCATCGCGACGCCAGCTTCTGCTCCGGTGGCACGTTGGTGGTTGACGTGTCGAACGACGGCAAGCCGGGCGCTGCGGCCCGCGTTGTCGGCACGAATTCCGGCACAGCGGCCGGCCCGGTTTCCAACACTGCGTCGGCAACGCAGCCGTCCCAGCAGGACAAGCCTGCGTCAGGACAGCAGACGGCCACCAACGCGGCCGGATCGCCGAACTCGTCCATCGAGCAAATCAACCCGCCTGCCGACCAGGGCGGACTGCAGCCGCTCGATCAGGTCGACACCCCCATTTCCGCACCGGGCACGGAAACAGCCTCCTTGCCTGACGATGTCGACACCGGAACCGGCAACGATTTTCCCGGTGCCGCCAATTCCCAACCGGTACTTGTGACCGCGAACGAAGCGCGTGAATGGCTGGCCGAACCTGGAACGCAGCCCGGAACGCCTTCGCTGCTTCAGCATGCCGTTCCGCAAACGGACGACCGGGATTTCCGGGCAGACTGCAGCACGCAGTCCGGGTTTGCGAAGATCACGTTCCAGCAGGCTCCAGCAGGCCTTCTGGAAGGCATGCCGCAGGCCGTGCGCATTTCCGCCGGTGAATTCGACCGCGTTTACAACGCCTTCGGGTCCTCCAGCGCCAATGAAAGCGGAACCTCTCTCCCGGAAGTCAATATCGAGATGAGCGACCCGCTGTGGGAAGCCATGATCAAGCAGTCTGCCCTGTCGATCGCGGTGGAAGGCTTGCCCACACATGATGTATCGCTGAAAGGCAGCGCCAACCCGGTGCGCCTGTTCGTCGCGACCTGCGCCCAGCCCCAGCAGATCGTTTCCGACGATGCCTACGGCAGCGGCGCCGAGGAAGCGAACTCTGACCTTTCCTGCGGTGAACTCGGCCGTGTCCGGTCTGTTGAAGCCGTTCGGCCCGGCCAGATCGTGTTCCGCAACGCCAGCCGTCAGCCCATCGAGGTGAGCTGGGTGGATTACCGCGGCGGCGAGCGGCCCTATGCGCGCCTGGAACCCGGGCAGATCCTGGAACAGCAGACCTATGTCTCCCATGCCTGGACCGTGCGCGGCGCCAGTGGTGAATGCCGGGGTATTTACGTCACGAAGACGCCGTACCGGGAAGTCGTGATCAATGGGCCGGCCAATTTCGGAGCCCCCGGAAACAGCGGATTTGACAACAACGGCTTTGATAACAACGGATTCGGCAACAATGGCCTGGACAACGGCGGTACCTGGGGTGCGCCCAACGGCGGTGGCTTCGACGCTCAGCCTGGTGGCGACTTGCCGTCCGGTCCTGTCCCTCCCGGCTCCATCGAAGGCTCGAACCAGCCCACGTTCCAGCAACAGCAGACAGCCTCGGCCAACGTGGCCGACTACCTGTGCACCGCGGGTATCGATCTGAACGTCGTTTTCGCGCCGGACATGCAGTCCGCAACCGTTGCCGAAATGGGATATGGCGCAGTCACCCTGCAGCGCCAGGGCAGTGCCAACACGTTTTATTACGAATCTCAGGGACATGTGCTGAAGGGACAGCTTCAGAATGCGACCTGGACTCGCCCCGGATTGAGGGATGTCTTCTGCGCCCGCAGATAAATATCAATCTATATTGTAATAAATGACGATATTTGTTCCTGCCGGACATCCTGACTGCTGGGCAGCTTCCGTATAATAAATTGTTTTTACGATATAAATCCCCGTCGTATTAAGCATTTGGTGAATGATTAAGAAGAAACCTTCCCGAACAGAGTTCGATAGGAATCACTTAACCATGTCCTTCGCCCGTTGGCCCATTACCTGGAAAATCAGCCTCCCGATCGCGACCATTCTGCTGTTCACAGCCGCGATCTGTGTGGTCAGTCTCAACAGCCTTTATTCGGCTATGTTTGCGGAGCGCCTCAAGAAAATTGAGGAGATCACCGAGAGCGCCGTTTCGATCGCCGCCCATTACCACGGCCTGGAAGATAGCGGGAAGATGAGCCGCGAAGAGGCTCAGACCGCAGCCCGGGAGGCCATTGGTGCCATCCGCTTCGAAGGCAATAACTACGTCTTCGCCTATGACTACCAGGGCATGAACCTCGTCCATCCGAACGCAAAGCTTGTCGGCACCAACATGATGGGCTTCACCGACAAGACGGGTGTGAAGATCGTTGCCGAACTGATCAAGGATGCCAAGGCCGGCGGCGGGTCGCTGCTGTATTACTGGCCGCGCGCGACCGGCGAAGACCCCATTGAAAAATATAGCTGGGGATCCGGTTTTGAACCGTGGGGCTGGATGCTCGGCACCGGGGTTTACGTTGACGATCTCGATGCGGCCTACTGGAGTGCGGCCACTTCGATTATCGCCCTGGCCCTGGCTGGAGCCCTGATTGCAATCGGTATCGCGATTGTCGCCGTTCGCAACACGGTTCGCCCGCTTCGTGCGCTGACAAACAACATGAGCCTGCTCGCCGAAGGCAACACCAGCATAACCGTCGAAGGTGCAGACCGCGGCGACGAAATCGGCCAGATGGCGGGCGCCATGGAAGTTTTCGTCAGGAACGAAACCGCACGTCGTGACATGGAAGAGCAGCAGAATTCCAGCCAGGAAGATGCTGCCCGCAAGGGAGCCGAAATCCAGCAGCTGAGCGGCGACTTCGACCGTCAGATCATGGAGATGCTCAACATCATCGACAGCTCCGTGCAGAACCTGCAGTCTGCCTCCGCCGACATGACGGGTGTCTCCGCGCAGACCATGGAACAGAGCGGCCGCGTTTCCAATGCGTCCTCCCAGGCGGCCCACAACGTGGAGACAGTTGCCGCGGCAGCGGAGGAACTGTCGGCATCGGTCAACGAAATCCGCCGTCAGGTGCAGTCTTCCAGCGAGATTGCAGCCCGTGCCGCCGGGGAAGCCCAGTCCACCAACCAGCGCATGCATGGCCTCTCCGAAAGCGCCAGCCGCATTGGTGAAGTCGTGACGCTGATCCAGGCAATTGCCGAGCAGACCAACCTTCTGGCCCTGAACGCGACCATCGAAGCGGCGCGCGCCGGCGAAGCCGGCAGGGGCTTCGCTGTCGTTGCGGCGGAAGTCAAGGACCTGGCCACCCAGACGTCCAAGGCGACCGAGGAAATCTCCAGCCAGATCACGGCGATCCAGGACGAGACCGGCCATGCGGCCAGCGCCATCTCCTCGGTTACGGAAATCATCAACAACATGAACGAAATCGCTTCGTCCATCGCGTCCTCCGTGGAGGAGCAGGGTGTTGCGACGCAGGAGATCGCCAGCAATGCGACTGAAGCGTCGCGCAGCACGGTGGAAGTGACAACAAACATCGAGACCGTTGCAGCGGCCGCCGAAAACACCCGCGATACCGCGGAAAAGGTCGACAGCTCCGCGCGGCAACTGAAGGAAAACGCCTTGATGCTGCGCAATCAGGTTGCCACCTTCCTGCAGGAAGTGCGCAAGCGTTCCGTCGCCTAAGCTGGCAAACAGCATTTAAAAGGCCCGCGGTCTTTCAAGACTGCGGGCCTTTCTCGCGTCTGCCTTAACGTGCCTGGTCAGGTTGGAGGCGCTGTCAAAAGGCCTTCTCCCAGAACCTTGAAAGCGTCGATCACCTTCTTCAGATCCGCTTGCGGGTCATTGCTCGCCGCAATCCAAAGGGCGGCATTGAAGGCAGCTCCGTTCAAAAGCCGCGCAGCAGCTTCCGCATCAACGGGTTTTACGAGACCTTCGGCGATCAACCGTTCAAGCGCACTTGTTGTGGTTTGCAGGCAGAGGTTCTGGCTTGGCCACTGGGACGGATCGCCAAGCACGGATGGTCCGTCGAGCAGCACGATGCGTTGCACTTCGGGTTTCAGGGCCATCTCGATATAGGCGATGCCTTCTGCCATGAGCGATTCCCATTCGCTCCCGCCAAGCCGACTGGCGGCTTCTTTGGCCTCGGCTGCGATTTCACCATCGAGCTGATTGACGACCGCCTGTAGCAGGCCTTTCTTGTCTCCGAAATTGTGGTAAAGCGCGCCGCGCGTCAGGCCGACCGAGGCGGTCAATTCATCCATGGACGCAGCTGCATAGCCTTGTTCGGCAAAGGCTTTTCGCCCTGCAGCAATCAGCTTTGCCCGCGTTTCTTCCATCATTTCGGCTCGTTTTCCAGGCGCCATCCCTACCTCGCAGATTCGCATACGCCGCGTATGCCAATTGACATACGTCATGTATGTGAGTTATTCACATACGTAGCGTATCTCAATAACCACTCCTCGTTAAGCCCAGGTTCCCAGAGAAGCCAAACCCTCAAAGGACAGCACATGACCAGAAGCCAACCCGTTTTCCCGGAAGGCCGTCACGCCCTTTATGACACGCATAAATACTCGGCCGCCCTTCGCTCCGGCGACCTTCTTTTTGTATCCGGTCAGGTCGGCAGCCGTGCGGACGGCACGCCAGAACCGAACTACGAAAATCAGGTGCGCCTTGCCTTTGAAAACCTGCAAGCCGTGCTGAAAGCGGCAGGCTGCGGGCTGGATGATATCGTCGACGTCACGACCTTTCACACCGATCCGGAAAACCAGTTCGAGAGCTTGATGAAGGTGAAGGACGAGGTTTTCGACAAAGCCCCCTATCCGAACTGGACAGCTGTTGGCGTCAACTGGTTGGCCGGTTTCGATTTTGAAATCAAGGTCATTGCGCGTATCCACGACACCGCCTGACACCTGTTCGGCTGGCTTGCCGCCTGGTTTTCTCGAACCTCAAGCCAGGACAGGACAGACAAATAGCCTTCTGCGGTTGCAAGCTGCGACGTGGCCCACCACGTGCGGAAGGCGCAAGAAGACGGTCGCGGACTGTTTCCAGCGCATATCTGCCAATGCATGTACCATGGAGACCAGATCATGAGCGATGCCGCGAACTGGCACCTTTCCGAAGAAATCCGAACGTCTGCCGGTGTCGTGAAGGCAGGCCGGGCGGGAGAAGGACCATCTCTGGTGCTCGCCCATGGCTGGCCCTGGTCGTCCTGGTCCTGGCATCAGCTCATTCCAGAACTCTCCAAGAATTTCCACGTTCACTGGTACGACATGCCGGGATACGGCCAGTCGGAAAAATCGCCAGAACAACGCACATCCCTCGACGTCCAGGGCAAGGTCTTTGCCGAAATGCTCGATCACTGGCAACTCGAACGGCCCTCGGTGGTGGCTCATGACTTTGGTGGAGCAACAACGTTGCGGGCGCATCTGTTGCACCGCTGTGATTTCGAGAAATACGTCCTGATGAACGTCGTTGCGCTCCGCCCCTGGGGGTCGGAGTTCTTCGACCACGTCGGCCGCCATGTGGAAGCCTTTGTCGGGCTGCCACCGCATATCCACCGCGCAGTTGTCGAGGCCTATATCGGTGGGGCCCTGGTGAATGAAATCGGGACCGAAGCTCGCGCGGCACTGGCAGCCCCCTGGCTGACGGAAGAAGGCCGCGGCAGCTTCTATCGCCAGTTTGCGCAGGCGGACGAAGCCTATACGAACGAGATCGAACCGCTTTACGGAGATATCCGCTGCCCGGTCAAGATCCTGTGGGGAGAGGACGACCCGTGGATCCCGATAGACCGTGGTCGGGCTCTGCATGCCGCCATTGCGCGATCAACCTTCGAACCACTGCCAAACGCGGGCCACCTGCCGCAACTCGAGGTTCCAGAACAGGTTCTGGGCAAATTGACAGCCTTCCTCTGATGCAGGCGGGGCGGTCCGCCTTGCCCGCTGCTCTTGGTCACCACGCGGCGGTCAGATCTTGCGCAGGGCGACCTTGGCAATCTTGTGGCTGGAATCCTTGGTGAGGATCAGGTCGGCGCGAGGCCGTGTCGGCAGGATGTTTTCGCGCAGGTTGACCAGGTTGATGTCATTCCAGATCCGGTTGGCGGTCGTGATCGCCTCCTGATCGGTGATCCTTGAGTACTTATGGAAATAGGATCCCGGATCTCGGAAGGCCGTCTCCCGCAGGTGCATGAAGCGGTCGACATACCAGTTCAGCAGCAGGGTTTCGTCGGCATCGATATAGACGGAGAAGTCGAAGAAATCCGAGACAAACGGCACCGCGCGCCCGTCCTTGGGCAACTCGCGTGTCTGCAGGACGTTGAGGCCCTCGACAATGAGAATATCAGGCCGGTCAACCGTAACCGTGTGGCTGGGCATGACGTCGTAATAGAAGTGCGAATAGACCGGCGCACGGACAAACCGCTTGCCGGCCTTGATGTCGGACAGGAATTTCAGCAACCGGGGCCTGTCGAAGCTTTCCGGAAACCCCTTCTTGGACATGAGCCCTTCGGCTTCCAGCACCGCATTGGGATAAAGAAAGCCGTCTGTGGTGATCAGATCGACCTTGGGGCTGGCTGGCCAGCGGGTCAGAAGCTCACGCAGAACACGCGAGGTGGTGGACTTGCCGACAGACACGGACCCGGCCACGCCGATAATGAAGGGGGTCTTGCCATCGCGGGTGCCGAGAAAGTTCTGCGTTGCCTCGAATATGCTGATCGTCGCTTCGGCGTAAAACGCGAGCAGGCGGGACAGCGGCAGATAGATCGTCTCGACCTGCTCGATGGAGACCGGCGCGTTAAGGCCCTGCAACTGTGCCACTTCACGCGCATCCAGCGTCATGGGCGTGTCCGCACGCAGTCTTGCCCACTCGCGCTCGGTGAACACCTGGTACGGGGACAGATCCATGTCCAGGGCCGTGGCGACTTTCTGATCCATAACTTCGCAGTTCCTGCTGCGCGGCTGACGCCGGATCCGGGACAGGGCGAGTAACCCTGGTTATTCCTGAGGCCGGGACGCTTTTTCTTCCAGTCCGGTTTGACCCGTACGGCTCGCAAGCTCCTTCATAACATCCCCTAAGGGAACATTGGAGACGTTGAGAACCACCAACAGGTGATAAAGCACATCGGCGGCCTCGGCCGTCAACTCCTGCCGGTCCTTCTGAACGGCGGCAATCGCCGCCTCAACCGCTTCCTCCCCCAGCTTCTGGGCGCATTTGGCAACGCCCTTGTTGACGAGCTTGCGCGTGTAGGACTTTTCGTCCGCGCTATTCGCACGTGCAGCAATAATGGCGTCCAGATCTTCCAAAGTGAAGTCGGTCATTCGGCTAGTTCCCTTGAGGCCGTTTCAGGCGTCGAGGCGCATCGGTACGCCAGCGTCGTTCATGAAGTGCTTGGCTTCCTGAATGGTGTGTTCGCCAAAGTGGAAGATCGAGGCAGCCAGGACGGCGGTTGCGTGACCATCGCGGATGCCTTCAACCATGTGATCCAGATTGCCGACACCGCCCGAAGCAATCACGGGCACAGGCACTGCATCGGCAATCGCCCGGGTGAGGGCGATGTTGTAGCCGGATTTTGTACCATCCCGGTCCATCGAGGTGACCAGCAGCTCACCAGCGCCAAGATCAACCACCTTTCTGGCGAATTCGACCGCGTCGATGCCAGTGGCGTTGCGGCCGCCATGGGTGAAGATCTCGAATTTTTCCGGTTCGCCCGGCGCGTTGACCTGCTTGGCGTCGATGGAGACGACGATGCACTGCGCCCCGAATTTTTCCGCCGCTTCGCGCACGAAATCCGGATTGGTGACAGCTGCCGTGTTGATCGACACCTTGTCGGCCCCGGCGATCAGCAGTTTGCGGATGTCTTCCACGGTGCGCACGCCGCCGCCGACGGTCACCGGCATGAAACAGGCCTCCGCCGTGCGCCGGACAACGTCGTAGATCGTGTCCCGGCCCTCGTGGCTGGCCGTGATGTCCAGAAAGCAGAGTTCGTCCGCACCGGCCGCGTCATAGGCCTTGGCAGCTTCCACCGGATCACCGGCATCGACCAGATCGACGAAGTTGACGCCCTTGACGACACGGCCGTCCTTGACGTCGAGACAGGGAATGACACGGGCTTTCAGGGTCATGATGCTTTGCTCCGCGCAGCCTGGATCAGATCCATGGCTTCTTTCGGATCGAGACGGCCATCATAAAGCGCCCGTCCGGAGATCGCGCCTTCCAGGATAGCGCAGTCGGGCTTCAGCAGGCGGTGGATGTCGTCAATCGACGCAAGCCCACCGGAAGCGATGACCGGAATGGAGACGGCCCGGGCAAGTTCCAGGGTCGAGGGAATGTTGAGGCCCTTCAGGACGCCGTCCCGGTCGATATCGGTGTAGATGATCGCCGCAACGCCTGCGTCCTCGAACTGTCTGGCCAGGTCGACGGCAGTCAGTTCGGACGTTTCCGCCCAGCCCTCGACAGCGACATAGCCGCCCTTGGCGTCGATACCGACGGCAATCTTGCCCGGGAACTTGCGGCAGGCTTCCTTCACCAGCTCGGGATCGCGCACGGCAATCGTGCCCAGAATGACGCGGCTGATGCCCTTGTCCAGCCAGGTTTCGATATGATCCAGCGTCCTGATCCCGCCACCCAGCTGCACCGGGTTCTTCGTTGCCCCCAGAATGGCATCGACAGCCGCGCCGTTGACGCTCTCGCCGGCAAAGGCGCCGTTGAGATCGACCACATGGAGCCATTCAAAGCCCTGGTCCTCGAACGCCCGGGCTTGCGCACCCGGGTTGTCGTTGAACACGGTTGCCTGGTCCATGTCGCCCAATTTCAGGCGAACGCACTGGCCATCCTTCAGATCGATGGCGGGAAAGAGGATCATGTCGCTTTAATTTCCTTCAACGATGACGATTTCGCCATCGGCTACTTTCTGGCGGATTTTCACCGCTTCCTGATATTCGGGCGAATTATAGCAATCCACCGCGTGCTGGAAGCTCGGAAATTCGATGATGACGTTGCGGGCCCGACCGGGCCCTTCAATGGCATTGGTCTTGCCGCCGCGGGCCAGGAAGTTGGCGCCGAACCGCTCGAAAGCGGGCTTTGCCGTTTCCACGTATGCCGGATATCCGTCGGCGTCGTGCACGTCGACACGGGCGATCCAGTAACCTTTGCTCATTTTGGCCTCCCAGGCGCTTCTGGTTTCAAGGGGTCCAGTCCAGGAAATTGGCAATCAGCTCAAGACCGAGCCGCTGGCTTTTTTCCGGGTGGAACTGGGTACCGATCATGTTGTCCTTCGCCACCATGGCGGTGAAGGTGCCGGCATAGTCGAACGTCGCCAGACGGTCTTCCGTCCGGGCGCAGGCAAAGTGGAAAGAGTGCACGAAATAGGCATGCAGGCCATCCGGCCCGGTTTCCAGGCCCTTGAACACCGGGTGGCTTTCCGGGCGAACATTGATGGTGTTCCAGCCCATGTGCGGGATCTTCAGCGTCTTGTCGGCCGGTTCCATGGCGGTGACGTCGCCTTCGACCCAGCCAAGGCCTTCAATGGTCTCGAATTCCAATCCGCGGCTCGCCATGAGCTGCATGCCAACGCAGATTCCGAAGAACGGCTTGCCGTCCTTGCGCACGGCCTGCTCCAGCGCTTCGGGCATGCCTTCGACGGCCCACAGGCCGCGCTTGCAGTCGGCAAAGGCGCCGACGCCCGGCAGCACCACACGGTCAGCCTTCAGAACCCTTTCCGGGTCGGACGTGACGATCACATCGGGCGTGTGGGCGTGGGCGCGGGCCGCGCGCTCGAACGCCTTTTCGGCCGAGCGCAGATTGCCCGAGCCATAATCGATAATCGCAATTGTCATTGACGGGTCTCCGGACCGAGGGTCAGGCCCACCACCTGCTCGCTGCCGACCCTTGGGATGATCGGTTGGGAGGCGGGGCGCTGTTGCCGGTCGATTTGGGGTCTGGGCGGCAAAACCTTGTCCGCCGCCTTATGGAGAAAACGAAGTTCGGCTTCGGACTTGTTGAGCGCGTCGACGATACCGACAACACGCCAGCCCTTGCGCGCCAGCGACCAGCGGCGCAGCGCCTGGGCTTCCAGACCGAACAGGATAGAGGTGAAAAGAGCGACAACCGTCATGGCTTCCTGACTGACGGACAATGCCAGGATTTCGATTGCCAGCGTCGCGACAAGATAGCCGAGCAGCACCAGCCACATGCGGTTGACCAGCAGCCAGATGACGGCAAACAGGAACGCAAGCGTCGAGAAGCCGTCCGGAATGAAGGCAAGCCGGTCGGTCTGGCGTGGATCGCCAGCCAAATCCTCAAACTCTGGCGGAGCCATCACAACATATGTGCTCATGCGCCGTTTCCTGCCCTAGCCGCCGAGCTGGCCCTTGGTGGTCGGAATGCGGTTTGCCTGCCGCGGGTCAATCTCCATCGCCTTGCGCAACGAACGCGCAACCGCCTTGAAGCAGGTTTCGGCAATGTGATGGCAATTGGAGCCATAAAGATTGGCGATATGAAGAGTGATCCCGGAATTCATCGCGAAGGCCCGGAAAAACTCCTCGAACAGCTCCGTGTCGAAATCACCGATCTTGTCCCGGTCGAAGGTGACGTCCCAAACAAGGAACGGACGGCCGGAGACATCCAGCGCGCAGCGGGTCAGCGCTTCGTCCATGGCAAGGTGGGTGTCGGCGTAGCGGGTGATGCCCGCCATGTCGCCCAGAGCCTTGGAAAGCGCCTGGCCCAGCGCGATGCCGGTGTCCTCGACCGTATGGTGAAAGTCGATATGGGTGTCGCCATCGGCGCGCGCCTTGATATCGATCAGCGAATGTCGCGACAGTTGCTCCAGCATATGGTCGAAGAACCCGATACCGGTCTTGACGTCGTAAGTGCCCGTACCGTCCAGGTTGATCTCGACCGAGATGCGGGTTTCCTTGGTGTCGCGCGATACACTCGCAGTGCGCATGTGCTGATGCCCCGTGCAGTGGGAAAGAAGAACCGCGGTGTTGTAGCAGCCTGAACCGCCTAAGAAAATAGCGGTTTCATAGTGAAAGGGTTCTGCGGCCGGTCTATCGTGCGGACAAGCAAATCGGCGTCAGCCTATCTGCAGGTTCCTGAAATTCACTTTGGGGGAAATCCATTATGTACAATAAAGCCATTTCGGAAGGCGGGATTGCCGTCGTGACCGGCGCAGCCAGCGGTGTCGGACTTGCCGCCGCCACACGCTTCGCCCAGGCGGGACTGGGCGTGATCCTTGCCGATCTTCCCGGTGCTGAGCTGGAAGAGGCAACCGAAAAGGTTCGCGCCGCCAGCACGGTCGGTGTTGATATTCTCGCGGTTCCGACTGATGTCGGCGACATGGAGCAGGTCCAGGCCCTGGCCGACAAGGCTTTTGAAACGGGACCCGTCTCGGTTTTGATGAACAACGCCGGCATCAGCCTGCCGACATCCGCCTGGCAGGACTTAGACAACTGGGTCCGGCTGATGGACATCAACTTCTACGGCGTCCTGCGCGGTGTCCATGCCTTCACACCGCGCCTGATCGAGGCTGCCCGACCGGCGGTCATCGTCAATACCGGCTCGAAACAGGGCATCACGACACCGCCGGGCAACCCCGGCTACAACACCACCAAGGCGGCGGTAAAGGTGCTCAGCGAACAGCTGGCCCACGAGCTGCGCCAGACCGATGCGCCCATTTCCGTGCATCTTTTCGTACCGGGCTTCACCTATACCGGCATGACCGCTGGTTATTTTCCGGAAAAACCGGCTGCGGCCTGGACCAGCGAACAGACCGTCGATTATTTCATCGAGCGGATGTCGGCTGGCGACTTCTACATTCTGTGCCCGGACAATGATGTCGACACCACCAGGGACAAGCGCCGGGCAGAATGGGCCATCGGCGATATCATCGAGAACCGGCCGGCGCTGTCGCGCTGGCATGACGACTACAAGGACGCCTTCGCGGAATTCGAGCGCACAGGCAAGGTGTAGTTCTGGCGCTGGGCGATCCATGGTGCTATGCACTGACACCTGCCCCAAAATCGAGGATCTGCCCATGCCGACCAGCCCGTTCGCCCCGAAAACCGCTCTGGACCGTCTGATGCTGCCCGTGGACGTGCCAACGGTTGCCGATGCCGAGAAACTGGTGAAGCAGACCGAAGGCAAGGTCGGTGTCTACAAGATCGGCATGGAGCTGCAATTCGCCGGCGGGCTGGAATTCGCCCGGGACCTGGCGCGCGACGGCAAGAAGATCTTTCTCGACGTAAAACTGCACGACATCGACAACACAATCGAGAAAGCCGTGCGCAACGTCGCCAAGATGGGCATGACGTTCATGACCCTGCATGGGTATCCGAAAACCATGCGCGCCGCCGTGAAGGGCCTGCGGGAAGAGGGCAATCCCGACCTGTGCCTGCTCGGTGTAACGGTTCTGACCTCCATGGACGAGCAGGATCTGATGGACGCAGGATATCGCGGCCCGATTGCCGATGTGGTGGAAACCCGCGCGCGCGACGCCCGTGACGCGGGCATGGGCGGCATTGTCTGTGCCGCCACCGAAGCCTTGAAGCTGCGCACCATTCTTGGAGACGAGCTTGTAATCGTCACCCCCGGCATCCGTCCTTCCGGCAGCGACGCCGGTGACCAGCGCCGGGTCATGACCCCCGCCGATGCCATTCATGCCGGCAGCGACTACCTAGTGGTCGGCCGCCCGATCAGCCGCGCCGAAGATCCGGGAGCTGCGGCCGATGCAGTGGTTGCCGAGATAGAAGCGGGGCTGACCCTGCCACCGCTAATCGATGACACCAGTCACCGGAAAACCGCATCCTTCGGCAATTTTTCGATATGACGCGGTAAATCCGCTCAGGGACGCGGTGTAGACAGTCCCTTTTGGCCCGACGATATCGATCTGCCCGTTCCGCTGCATGGCCTGAAGCACACGCTGATTGTCCTCGAGCGGGAAATTGGTATGGGCGAAGGCGAAACCGTCTTCGTCGTAACCCGCGTCGACCGTTGCCTGCGCGCTGTCGCCGTCATCAAAGACGAAGTTGACCTTCTGATCGTTCTGAAGAACCGTGGCATGCCCCCGGATGGCGCGCTCGGTCAGCTGAACCCCCGGAAACATATCCGGCGGCAATGCATCGCCATTGGAAATGGAAAACCCGACGGTGGGCAGGCCGTCGCCACCGGTCCACATGGAGCAGGTGATCCGAAGATCCTCACCGGTATCGACCGCCTCGATCTGGGCGTTCCAGTCCTTGTAGGAAAAATACTGCTGCTCGGCCTGAACTGCGGAAGCGGCAAACAGGCCGAGACCGAGGCCGGTCAAAATTCTGAATATCATGAGAAAGCCCTCGAAAAGGTAAGTTGGCGCTCACTCAACACGGAAAACCTTAAAATACGTCCCCGATGCATCCGTGATTATTGAGCCTCTGTCCTGAAGGGCCCTGACCCTTCGCATTCGGCTATGAGCGACATCCTCATCAGCTGCGCTTGCCAGATCACCTCCCAAAGTCACCACGGACAGAGGTAGGGGTGGGGGCAATCGCATCGCCAGGCAAAAAAAACCACCGCCGAAGCGGTGGTCCAGTTTTCTTGAATCACGTGAGTTCGTCTCACGCTGCTTGATGGTCTCCATTGGCGGCAGACCGAAGGACCATGCCGTAAAGATCGCGCGGGTCGTCCGGATCCGCCAGCAGGTCGAGCTTCTCGAAGTAGCCTGTTTTCGGCAACAGATCGTGGACATAGCGCAGGGCGGCAAAGTCCTCGACGGCAAAGCCGACGCTGTCGAAGAGCGTTATCTGGTCCTGCGATGTGCGACCTTCCGCCTTGCCGGCATAGACCTGCCAGAGTTCGGTGACCGGATGATCGCGGTCCAGCTGCTGGAATTCGCCTTCGATGTGGGTCTGATCCGGGAATTCGACAAAAATATCCGACCGCAGAAGGATGTCTCGGTGCAGTTCGGTCTTGCCCGGGCAGTCGCCGCCGACCGCGTTGATATGTACGCCGGTACCGATCATGTTGTCGGTCAGGATCGTCGCAGATTTCTTGTCCGCCGTGACCGTGGTGATGATCTGCGCACCCTCGATCGCATCCTCCGGCGTCTTGCAGATGGTCACGTTGAGATCCGAACTGGCAAGGTTGCGGGCAAGCCGCAAGCTGGCTGCACTATCAATGTCGTAGGCACGGATCTCGGTGATGCCGAGCATTTCCTTGAAGGCAAGGCACTGGAAATCCGACTGTGCGCCATTGCCGATGATCGCCATTGTGGTGGAGCCTTTGGGCGCCAGGTATTTGGCGGCAAGTGCCGAATTGGCTGCCGTGCGCAGCGCGGTCAGAATGGTCATCTCAGTGAACAGCATTGGATATCCGGTCATCAGGTTCGACAGAACACCGAAACCCGTGACGGTCTGCAGACCATCCCGGGTGTTGCCCGGGTGGCCGTTGACATATTTGAAGCCGAAGGTCTTGCCGTCGCTGGTCGGCATCAGCTCGATCACGCCCTGGGGTGCATGCGCCGGTATGCGCGGCTTCTTGTCGAAGCTTTCCCAACGCAGGAAATCCTGCTCGATATAGCCGGCAATGCCGCGCATGAAGGTTTCAACGCCAATGGCGCGAACATTGCGCATCATGTTGTCGACGCTGACAAACGGCACATAGGCCAGGTCGGACGGCAGGAGATCGATTGGGCTGTTAGACATTGTTCGGTCCTCTAGAAGCTTCTTGTCGGCCGGTCGAAGACCCGGCGGCCGAACAGGCTGCCGGTCAGCTCGACCATCAGACGCGCGGTTTTTCCGCGTTCGTCCAGGAAGGGATTGAGCTCGACCAGGTCGAGCGAGGTGACGAGGCCGCTGTCATGCAGCATCTCCATCACCAGATGGGCCTCGCGGAAGGTCGCGCCGCCCGGAACCGTGGTCCCGACGGCCGGGGCAATCGACGGGTCCAGGAAATCGACGTCCAGACTGACATGCAGCAGGCCGTTTTCCGCTCTCACGCGGTCCAAAAAGGGTTTCAACGAGGCACCGATGCCTTCCTCGTCGATCCGGCGCATGTCGCTGACGCCAACGCCGTGACTGACAAGCAGGCTTCGCTCCGCATCGTCGATGGAGCGGACACCCAGAATTTCGACGTTTTGCGGTTTTAACGCGTGTTCAAGCGGCGCGCCGAGCAGATCGTCAAACCCGGGAAGGCCGCACAGAAACGCAAGCGGGGTGCCGTGCAGATTGCCGCTGGCGGTGCTTTCCAGCGTGTGAAAATCTGAATGGGCATCGAGCCAGAGCACAAAAAGGGGTCGGCCGAGCGCGGCAGCCGCCTTCGCCTGCCCCGAGACCGTGCCGGCCGCCATGGCATGATCGCCGCCGAGATAAATCGGCACGACCGGGCTTTCGCCAAGATCCGCAGCCTTTTGGTGCAGGGCACGGGTCCAGCCGACATAGGCAGGGTAGTTGCGCAAAACAGTGTTGGGAGGCGTAAGAGCGCCGACATCCGCCGGCGCCAGATTGCCGTGATCTGACACCGAATGGCCAAGCTCACGCAATGTATCCTGCAAGCCTGCGGTTCGGTAGGCGTCCGGCCCCATGAGACAGCCCCGCTGACCGGCCCCTTCGTCCACCGGCGCTCCGACCAGGACTATCTGTTTTTCAACGGTGATCACGTTCCGCTTGCCTCAAAATTTCGACTGTCAGAAGTGTGTTGAAACGCCGCGGCGGAGTAAATCCGGACACTTGATCAAAAGAGCAGCCAAATTTATCATTTTGGAAATCTCAATTTATCGGAATGGAATGATGGACGATCTGGATCTTCGGTTGATCACGCTTCTGCGCCACGATGGGCGAAGATCAGTGTCCGAATTGGCAGGTGATTTGAAAGTCTCACGTGCGACCGTGCGCTCGCGTATGGAAAAGCTGGTCGAAACTGGAGAAATACTCGGTTTTACCGCAGTCCTGCGCGACGACTGGCGCGACCTGCCCATCCGTGCGGTAACGCTGGTGGTGGTGGACGGCCATAACACCGAACCGGTGATCCGCTCGCTCAGTGCCATGACCGAGGTTCGCGCGATCCATTCGACAAACGGCAAGTGGGACCTGGTGCTGGACGTGGCCACCCGTGATCTTGTGGCCTTTGACGATGCGCTCAACCGCATTCGCCTGATCGAAGGCATTACCGGCACCGAGACAAGCCTGCTTCTGACAACCCGCAAGGGTCCGGCGGTCTCCGCCAGCGAATTCAAGGACGTTTTGGGCTAGACGGCAGGCCCCGGCGTCTGAGCGTTTCCGCTACGAGCCGGTTGGGCAGCGTTATCCGGATGACGAGAGATGTTGCCGCAGATCGCAAATCGGGTCGATCCGGTGTCGGTCACCGACTAAGATCGGATCAGACTTCAAGATCAGACCGAAGAAACTGCCATGACCAAAGCGCTCGACCTGACCAGCCTGACATCCGAACCGACGCCGATCTCCGTCGGCGAGGAAGCTGCCCGGAACTATGACGTCGTTCGCCGCACCTTGAAGCGGATCACCGAAGACTGGCGTGAGCAGCCCACGCTGGAACAGCTGGCCAAAGAGGCCGGCCTTCAGCCGATCCAGCTTCAACGGGTATTTTCGCGCTGGGCCGGGCTGACGCCGAAGCAGTTCCTGCAGGCCATCACGCTAGATCATGCCAAGGCCCTGCTGCGCGACTCCGCCAGTGTTCTGGATGCCACTTACGAGGTCGGCCTGTCAGGGTCCGGCCGGCTGCACGATCTGTTTGTCACGCATGAAGCCATGACTCCCGGCGACTACCGCAATCGCGGGGCGGGCCTTTCCATCGTATATGGCTTTCATCCCTCGCCCTTCGGCCAGGTTCTGGTGATGGCCACCAGCAAGGGGCTGGCCGGTCTTGGCTTTGCCGACCCGGGTGAGGAAAGCTCCGCTCTGGAAGACATGTGCAAGCGCTGGCCCGCCGCCGCCTTCGTCCGGGACCAGGACGCCACGGCCGACTATGCAAGACGCGTCTTCGACCCGAAAAAGTGGCAAGAGGACCAGCCACTCAACATCGTTATGATTGGTACCGATTTCGAAATAAGGGTCTGGCAAACCCTGTTGAAGATCCCGATGGGCAAGGCCACCACCTATTCCGATGTCGCCGCCTGCCTCGGCAATCCGAAAGCCTCCCGCGCCGTCGGCACCGCCGTCGGCCGCAATCCACTCTCTTTCGTGGTGCCCTGCCACCGGGTGCTCGCCAAGGGCGGCAAACTCGGCGGCTACCACTGGGGCCTCACCCGCAAACGCGCCATCCTTGGCTGGGAAAGCGGTTTGTCGGGACCGGTTCTGGAGTGTGTTTGAGGCGGGGAACCAGTGGGCAGATGGTGTCCGGTTTGAACAGGGTAGGACCCCCACCCCTAACCCCTCCCCACAAGGGGGAGGGGGATACCGCCGAGAACACAAAAGCATCGAACAGACCCGGCCGTGAATGATCGAATTTCCGGTAGATGAGGCCTGATTCCCTTCCCCCTTGTGGGGAAGGGTTAGGGATGGGGGTAAACGGCGCAGCCGTAACATCGGCCTACTCAGTCCAGACCCAGCCATCTCCGAATGTCGAGCACCACACCTTCCAGGTTCTCATGAACCTCCAAAGAGGAATACCGAAGGATCTGGAATCCTTCCGAGCGCAGCCATGCAGTGCGTCGTTCGTCATGCTGCTGCTGGTCAGGCAAGGCGTGAATATCGCCATCAATCTCGATGACGAGCTTGCGGGAGAAAACGACAAAGTCGGCCACATAGGGCCCGATAGGGGCCTGGCGCCGGATGTGGATGTCGTCAGCCTTCAGCTCTCGCAAAGCACGCCATAAGGCTTTTTCGCCTTTGGTTTGGTTCAGGCGAAGCTTCCTGGCAAGCTCTCGCGTGCTCGCATCGATGTGTGTCGGTGCCAAATCTGCCTGGTCCTAAAACACCGGCCCCTTCGGCATCGGATAATTGCCGGTGATGTCCCAGCCGAAGGCGGCGATGCGTTCGGCGGCCATGGGGGTGATGTCACCGGTGATCAGGAAATCGACGCCTGTTGGCGGGAAGGGCAAGGTGCCGAGGCCCTCGTGCATTGCTGAGAAGGATCGCGCCACGGTCTGGGTCCAGGCGACCTGATCGAAAGGCATGACGATGGCAGCAATGCCGTCGCGGCGTATAGCGACGGGGATGTCGGATACCAGCTTGATGTCTCCGAGAGGCGAAACCGTTCTGTTGTAGGTTTCCATCAGGACCACGCGGCGCAGCTGGAAGTAGGCCAGATCGCGGCTGTCCGCCTCGGCGGCTTTTTCCGCAAGCAGGTAAGTGTCCTTCACGCCGGGCATTGCCTGAAGCTGATAGGCAATCGCTGCCTTTTCCGAAGCCGTATAGAAGGGGTTGTTCATCAGCTTGGCGTTGGTCGCTTCGGGCAGGCCGACGGCGCGCAGGACGGTGGAGGTGCGTTCCTGCAGCTCGGATGGGGAGCTGTCGACGATGAGATTGCGGAAATTGTCTGCCTGACGCGCGGCGTTGACGATGATCCCGCCCGGCAGGAGGCTGGTGATTGCGCTCACCGTCCAGTTGCCAGCGGTGGTCACGCTGGCGGTTTCATCGAGTTTTTCCGAAAGCGGCCGATAGAAGGTATAGGGATCGACACCCACGTCGACCGCAAGTTGCCTGCGGGCCTTGGCCTGACCGGTGATCGACTTGGCGAGCTCCGCCGGGGAGCCGCCCTTGCCGCTGACGGCGGCCTCGACCCCCTTGGTCAGACGGCCGAACATGCGCCCGACACCGGAAACGGTGTTCTTTGCGGTTCCCACCGGATCCGTCACGGTGCTTTCGACGAATTCGACCGGCTTCATGGCCGCCTGCTTGAGGCCATCGACGAAGCTCGCATCGTTTTTCAGGCTGTCGAGGGCGATGAGGACCCGGATTTCATGAAGACGCAGCTTGAGCATGCCGTCGCCTTCGATCTGTTCGACCCCGAGATCGGTCTGAACCTGGTAGATCCGCAGGAACCCGTCGCCGCGCACCGGTGCGAGCACCGCGTAGCCGGGGCCAAGCTCCTTGCCCTTCAAAATGGTGGCCGGATCCTGCTCCGGTGGCGTTTCATATTGTTCGGTAAGCGCGCTTGCGGGCACGCTGAGCAACAGGGCGCCCAGAAAGGCGCCTGCAAGCTGCGGACGACGGGATACAAAACCGAACATTCATGGCCTCCTCGGGCAGAGGCCGGTGACGCCTCAGACCGGCGCCAGACCGCTGCGCGCCAGAACTTCACCGGCCAGATAAAGCGACCCGCAAATCAGAATGCGGGGCGGCTCGCCATCTTTTGCCGCACAAGCTGCCACATCTGCCAGCGCTGCGTCCAGTGATTGAAACGGCGTAGCCTCAAGTCCCGCACAGCGGGCAAGATCGGCGAGGTCTTCCGGTGTCCTGGCGGTGGTCGTCGTGGTGATCGGAACCGTGCCGACATGGCGCACCAGGCCGTAGAACGGGCGGAAGAAGCCGACCGGGTCCTTGGTCGTCAGCATGCCGGACACGAGATAGAGCGGGCGGGGTGCACGCTCTTCCTGTTCGCCCATGAACTGGGCAATGGAAACGCCCGCACCGGGATTATGGCCGCCATCGACCCACACCTCGGCCCCTTCCGGACAAAGGTCGTGTATCGGCCCGCTGGTGACGGGCTGCAACCTGCCGGGCCAGTTGACCGTCTTCAGGCCGCGGGCAATGGTATCGCCGTCCGGCAGCATTCCGGCTGCCTTCAGGGCTGCGATGGCAATGGCCGCATTGGCAAACTGATGACGGCCGCCGAGCACGGGCACGGGCAGGTCTATCAGTTCATCCTCGTCCTGAAAGGCCATGCGGCCCTGGTCTTCCTGCGCGGCAAAATGCTGCCCGAACACTTCGAGCGGTGCCTTGTTGCGCGCCGCCTTCCGCGTAATGGTGGCCATGGCTCCATCTTCCTGAGCGGCGCAGATGACCGGCACGCCCGGCTTGATGATGCCGGCCTTCTCGGCAGCGATCACGGAAAGATCGTCACCCAGAAACTTCTCATGATCCATGGAAACCGGGGTAATCACCGTGGCAAGCGGCCGATCGATGACATTGGTCGCGTCGAGACGCCCGCCAAGGCCAACCTCCAGCAACAGCACATCGGCCGGATGTTCCGCAAACAGCAGGAACGCGGCCGCCGTGGTGATTTCGAAGAACGTGATTTCCTCACCGCCATTGGCTTCCTCGCAGCGGTGCAGCGCCTCGTAGAGGACCGGATCGGATACGAAGTTGCCATCCGTGCCGAGGCGTATGCGCTCGTTGAAGGCGACCAGATGAGGCGAGGTGTAAACATGGCAACGTTTGCCGGAAGCTTCCAGAATAGCCCGCATGGTAGCGGTCACGGAGCCCTTGCCGTTGGTGCCGGCGATATGAATCACCGGCGGCAGCCGCCGTTCGGGGTGGCCCAGCGCTTCAAGCAGCCGGTACATGCGTCCAAGAGAGAGATCAATCTCCTTCGGATGCAGCGCCAGCAAACGGTCCAGAATTTTCGTGATTTGATCCAAGGCGCCCTCCGCAGGGTCCCTTTTTCCCGGTTGCGTTCGACTAACGCCTTACGGGAAGGCCGTCCGCGAGACAAGCGGGCAGCCTGGAAATGTCGGTGTCAGGCCGCTTTCGCGACGTATTAGTGACGAAGCCGCCTAGCTGGCAGCTTCTGCTTCCTTGGCAGGCTCTGCAGCCTTTTCAGCCGGTTCCGCTTCGACTTCCGGGGCCGGCTCCTTGGGCGCCTCAAGCTTTGGCAGCTCGACTTCACGCTTCATCAGGATGCCGCAGATGCGCGTCAGCGTTTCCTTCATCTTCTGGCGCGGCACCACCATGTCGATCATGCCGTGGTCGAGAAGGTATTCGGCGGTCTGGAAATCTTCCGGCAGCTTTTCACGCACGGTCTGTTCGATCACCCGCCGGCCGGCAAAGCCAATCTGCGCGCCGGGTTCGGCGATGTGCACATCGCCCAGCATGGCGTAGGACGCCGAAACGCCGCCCGTGGTCGGGTTGGTCAGGACAACGATGTAGGGCAGGCCCGCTTCGCGCAGCATCTGCACGCCAACCGTGGTGCGCGGCATCTGCATCAGCGACAGAATACCTTCCTGCATGCGCGCGCCGCCGGAAGCGGCAAACATGACGAAGGGTGTCTTGTCTTCGACGGCTTTCAGCATGCCGGCAAGGATCGCTTCGCCCGCGGCCATGCCAAGCGAGCCGGCGATAAAATCGAAATTCTGCACGGCGACAGTCAGCGGCATGCCGTTGACCTGGCCCTGGGCCACGATCACGGCTTCGTCCTCGCCGGACTTGGTGCGGGCTTCCTTCAGCCGGTCGCTGTAGCGCTTGCTGTCGCGGAACTTGTGCGGGTCGGCCTGCACTTCGGGTGTTTTCACTCCGGTGTACTTGCCGTCATCGAACAGAGCTTCAACGCGTTTGCGCGCTGGAATGCGCATATGGTGACCGGAATTCGGGATTACCCAGAGATTGGCTTCCAGATCCCGGTGAAAAACCATCTCACCGGTTTCCGGACACTTGATCCAAAGGTTTTCCGGAACTTCGCGCTTCTTCCAAAGATCACGGATCTTGGGGCGTACGATAGAATTGATCCAGTTCACGTCAAACGCGTCCCGCTACTCGAGTTGCCATTGAACGGAGATATGGGGTCCGTCCGAAATCCTTCAATTGAAACCAGCCAAAGAGCTGGTCTGTCAGGCTGTTCTTGACCGGGCGCATCCGGAAGCAAGGTCGGACACCAGGTCCACCACGGCCTGAACGGTCTTGTCTGTCGCCTTGCCAGCCTCGTCGAGGCTGTCGCGAATGGCGCTGACCAGAACCGAGCCTACCACGACGCCGTCAGCATCCTTGCCGATTTCCGCTGCCTGGTCTGCCGTCTTCACGCCGAAACCGACGGCAACGGGCAGATCCGTGTGACCCTTGATCCGCTTCACCGCTGTCGACACCCGGCCGGTATCGGCGATGTTCGCACCGGTGATGCCGGTCACGGACACGTAATAAACGAAACCGGAGGTATTGGCCAGAACGGCGGGCAGGCGTTTGTCGTCGGTGGTCGGTGTTGCCAGACGGATGAAATTGAGACCGGCTTCCAGGGCCGGAATGCAGAGTTCGTCATCTGCTTCAGCCGGAATGTCGACAATGATGAAACCGTCTACACCCGCGTCCTTGGCAACCTGAACGAAGACTTTCGGGTCCCGCACGTAGATCGGATTGAAATAGCCCATCAGGATGATCGGCGTGTCCTGATCCTGCTTGCGGAATTCGCGCACCATGTCCAGGGTCTTGTCCATGGTGTGGCCTGCGGCCAGAGCGCGCTGATTGCCAAGCTGGATCGGAATACCTTCGGCCATCGGGTCGGAAAAGGGCATGCCGAGTTCGATGACGTCTGCACCTGCCGCGGGAAGGGCGTTCAGGAGCGCTTGCGAGGTCTGCAGATCCGGATCGCCTGCGGTTATAAAGGTGACCAAGGCGGGCCGGCCGGCTTCCGCACAAGCTTTGAAACGGCGGTCGATACGCGTATCCGTCATTCACTGCTACCCTTGTTCGCGCCACCCGGGACCCTCCGGGGCGTTTCCGTTTCAGCGATGTACGGGGGCAGTGCGTGCAATGTCAATCTGTCTGATGCAGAATCGGGGTGTCCGGACGGCTTCCGGACATCTTCCAGACTTGGCCCGGTTACCGGCTCGGATAGTCGATCAGGCCGATGGCACGCAGCGAGGCATCCGCCCGGTAGACATGCTCACTGCCCATGGGCTTGGCACGGCCTGCGCGCGTGGACGGGTTGCCTGCACCGCGAAACACGGTGGCGAGGGGTGCGGCCGACGGCGCGCTGATATGAAGGGCCTGCAAGGTGCTCATCTCAAAAAACCAAAAAAGATTGATGCCGCGATTGGGAATCACGATCGGGCCGCAGATTATGATTTTTTTGCAGTGCAGCAAGCGGCTGGAGCGCAGGTCAGACCCGCGCAGGACGCATGGCTGATACGCCAAACGTGCACAAATTGCGCCTAGAAATATGCACTGCGTGCGCTTATCCTAGGAAGAACCACTGAGCCACCAAACAAAAAAGGAGCCGAAAATGGCCCATTCTCTCTTTGAACCCGCTCCCGAACCATTCGCCGAAAAGCTCTGGCGCCGGATGAAGGACATTCACCTGGGTTTTACCCAGCGCAGGCGCCTTGCCGAAACATCATCCGGCCAAACAGACCCGGTACTGGCACAACAGGCAACCGCTCTGGATGCTCGTGGCCGTCAGCAACTGCTGGAGGCCATGCTGACGGCAAAACCCATACCCGTGCAGCCGCGCGCAGCCTTCAGGCGCAGCGCCTGAGCGAAAGAAGCCTTAGCGCTGTTTGAAGTGACGGGCGAAAGCGCGGCTGGTGATTTCACTGCGGTGAATGCCGAGGTCGGCAAGCTGGACGTCGCTCATGTGGTTCAAGCGTGTGATTTCGCCGGCAACTTTGCGGGAGGCACGAAGGTCGCGGACGAAGCCGGTCAGAAGATCGAAGGCCATGTCAGGTTTCCTTAAAACGGCCGGCAACTGCGCCAGCCCTGTTTCACTGGACAACAAGCTAGTCTTTCCCCTTGGAGTCACAACGCATAATATTGCATTGCAGCATTTCGAAACCGGCAAGGCTGGTTAACCGGCCTTAAGCAGTCGATGGTGAACCTCTTCGCCCGCCGGAAAGAGCCAAAAAAAACCGCGCACCCTGCGGTACGCGGTTTTTCGAATTTCAGTTTGAGGCAGGTCGTTACAGATCGAAGCCCAGCATTTGACCAACAGCGAACACGTCCTTGTCGCCCCGGCCGCACAGGTTCATGACGATGATCTGGTCCTTGTCCATCTGGGGGGCCAGCTTCACGACATGGGCCAGCGCATGGGCCGGTTCCAGAGCCGGAATGATGCCTTCAACACGCGTCAGCATCTGGAAAGCTTCCAGAGCTTCGTCATCCATCACCGGAACATAGTCGACGCGGCCTATTTCCTTCAGCCAGGAATGCTCCGGCCCGATGCCCGGATAATCGAGACCTGCGGAAATGGAATGCCCTTCCAGGATCTGGCCGTCCTCGTCCTGCAGCAGGTAGGTGCGGTTGCCATGGAGCACGCCCGGCTTGCCTGCGGTGAGCGATGCGCAGTGTTCTTCCCCCTGAAGACCACGGCCACCGGCTTCGACACCGTAGATCTTGACGTCCTTATCGTCGAGGAACGGATGGAACAGGCCGATAGCGTTGGAACCGCCACCGACAGCCGCCACCAGCGCATCCGGCAGGCGGCCTTCGGCTTCCATCATCTGTTCGCGCAGTTCCTTGCCGATCACCGACTGGAAGTCGCGCACCATTTCCGGGTAGGGGTGCGGGCCTGCGGCGGTGCCGATCAGGTAATAGGTATCCTCGACATTGGTCACCCAGTCGCGCAGCGCCTCGTTCATGGCATCTTTGAGCGTACCGGCGCCTGCGGTGACCGGAACGATTTCGGCGCCCAGAAGCTTCATGCGGAAGACATTCGGCTTTTGCCGTTCCACATCGGTCTTGCCCATGTAGACAACGCAGGGCAGGCCGAAGCGGGCGCACACGGTTGCGGTTGCAACACCGTGCTGGCCGGCACCGGTCTCGGCGATGATGCGGGTTTTGCCCATGCGCTTTGCCAGCAGGATCTGACCGACGCAGTTGTTGATCTTGTGCGATCCGGTGTGGTTCAGCTCGTCGCGCTTGAAATAGACCTTTGCACCGCCGAGTTCCTTCGTCAGACGCTCGGCGAAATAGAGCGGCGACGGACGGCCGGTGTAATGCTTGTTCAGCGTCTCGATCTCGGCCCTGAAAGCCGGATCGTTCTTGGCGTCCTTGTAGTGCTGTTCCAGGTCCAGGATCAGCGGCATCAGCGTTTCAGCCACATAGCGGCCGCCAAAAATACCGAAATGCCCGCGATCGTCCGGACCGGTCCGGATGCTGTTAGCCATGTCGTTCACGCGTTTACTCCTTCACCCGGGGCTCAGCCCGGAACCTTGACGCTCTTGGCCGCTGCCAAGAATGCGCGAATGAGATCACTGTCCTTGACGCCCTTTTCCCGCTCAACGCCGGAGGAAACATCCACCTCGCTGACGCCGCTCGAACGGATCGCTTCAGCGACGTTGTCCGGGTCAAGTCCTCCGGAAAGCATGAAGGGCTTCTTCAGGTCAAGGTCTTTCAAGATCGTCCAGTCATAGGACACGCCGTTGCCCCCCGGCAGCTCGGAGCCCGCCGGCGGCTTGGCATCGAACAAAAGGCGATCCGCGACAACCGCGTAGTAATGCGCTTGTTCCAGATCCGAACGGTCGGATATCGAAAGTGCCTTCATGACCTTGGTGCCCTGCATCACCTTGGCCGCAGCCAGGGCTTCCGGCTTTTCCTCGCCGTGAAACTGGAACGTGTCGGGTTTCACCAGCTCGTTGATGCGCGACAGGCCGTCGAGATCCATATTGACGGTCACCGCCACGATCTCCGCCCGGCCACGCGCCATATCGGCCAGACGGCAGGCCTGGCTCAGCGACACATGACGCGGACTCTTCGGGAAGAACATCAACCCGACCATATCCGCCCCGGCATCCAGCGCCGCCGCCATGGTGTCCTCGGTCGAAAGACCGCAGATTTTTACTTTAATATCCGACATGGTTCCGAGGTATCGCCGTTGGGGCAGGGTTTGTCAAAAGAGATTGCGTGTTTCGATGCGAGAAGTCGCATCAGGTTTCCATCAGGGCGAAGCGCGACCAGGACGACAATGGTAGGTTCCGGATGAGGTTTATTGATTGAGAACCAGATAAAGGTCCTGCCAGTCCGGGTTCATCTTCTCGATCAGCTCGAACTTCCATTGCCTTCGCCAACGCTTGATCTGTTTCTCGCGGACAATCGAGGTCCCGATGTCTTCATGCTGTTCATACCAGACCAGGGTCTTGATCCCATACCGGTTGGAGAAGCCTTCAACCAGACCCTCGCGGTGCTCGTATATCCGGCGGGGCAGATCCTTGGTCACGCCTGTGTAGATGGTTTCCAACGGGCGGGAGGCAAGGATATAGACCCAAGCGGTCAAGCGGTTGGTACTCCAGTTTCAGAGAGATTGAGGCTCCCCGATCCCGGGTCGCGCTTCGCTTGCCCGGGATGACTACGGAAGGGTCTAACCAAACCTATCGTCGTCATCCCGGACGCAGCGGAGCGGAGATCCGGGATCGGGGAGCCACAGGTTGGCCTGCTTGGCCAACTACCTCACGTCACATTGAACGCCGCGATGGCGGCCATGTTGACGATGTCGCTGTCCTTGGCCCCCAGAGACATGATCTGGATCGACTTGTCGAAACCGACGAGAAGCGGACCGATGACCGTGGCGCCGCCCAGTTCCTGCAGCATCTTGGTGGAGATGGATGCGGAGTGGAAGGCGGGCATGACCAGGACATTGGCCGGGCCGGACAGGCGGCAGAACGGGTAGGCGGCCATGCGGTCCATGTTGAGCGCGATGTCGGCGGCCATTTCGCCATCAAATTCAAAATCGACCCGGCGGCGTTCGAGGATCTTGACCGCTTCGATGACCTTTTCGGAGCGTTCGCCCTTGGGGTGGCCGAACGTGGAATAGGCAAGCATGGCAACGCGCGGCTCGTAGCCGAACTTGCGCGCGACATGTGCTGCTTCCTCTGCGATGTCGGCCAGTTCTTCCGATGTCGGCATGTCGATCACAGCGGTATCGGCGATCAGGACAGTGCGGCCCCGGACCAGCGCCAGCGAAACGCCGATGACCCTGTGACCCGGTTTCGGATCAATGGTTGCCTTCACCGTATCGAGGGCCACGGAATAGTTCCGGGTCAGACCGGTGACCATGGCGTCGGCATCGCCGCGTGCGACCATGATCGCGCCCCAGTAGTTGCGGTCGTTGTTGACCATACGCTGGCAGTCGCGCAGCAGGTAACCCCGGCGCTGCAATCGGCCATAGAGATACTGGGCGTAATCGCCGTTGCGATTGGACAGTCGCGCGTTCTGGATGGAGATGCCCGACCGTTCGATATCGATACCGGCCCGCTCGGCCATGGATTTGATCTCGTCCTCGCGGCCGATGAGGATGGCTTCACCAAGGCCCTGCGAAACGAAACTTGCCGCAGCGCGAATCACCGGTTCTTCCTCACCTTCGGCAAAGACAACCCGTTTGGGCTGCTGGCGAACCTTCGAGAAGATGCGCTGCAAGGTGCCGGCAATGGGATCGCGACGGGCCGAGAGCTGGTGCTTGTAGGCTTCCATGTCGACAATCGGCTTGCGCGCAACACCGGAATCCATCGCGGCCTGAGCGACCGCGGGCGGGATGGTGTGGATCAGGCGCGGATCGAACGGCACCGGAATGATGTACTCGGGACCGAACTTCGGCCGGTTGCCCCGATAGGCGGCGGCGACTTCGTCCGGAACTTCCTCCCGTGCCAGTTCCGCCAATGCGTTCGCGCAGGCAACCTTCATGGCATCGTTGATGGTGGTCGCCTGAACGTCGAGCGCACCGCGGAAAATATAGGGAAAGCCGAGCACATTGTTGACCTGGTTCGGGTAATCCGAACGCCCGGTCGCGACAATCGCGTCGTCACGCACTTCCGCTGCCTCTTCCGGGGTGATTTCCGGATCCGGGTTGGCCATGGCGAAAATGATCGGGTTCGGAGCCATCACCCGCAGCATGTCGGGCGTCAACGCCCCTTTCGCCGACACGCCGAAGAAGACATCGGCACCCTTGAGGGCATCATAGAGCGTGCGTGCCTTGGTCTCGACCGCGTGGGCGGACTTCCACTGGTTCATCCCCTCTTCGCGGCCCTTGTAGATGGCGCCCTTGGTGTCGCACAGGGTGACGTTTTCGTGCGGAATGCCCATGGCTTTCACGAGTTCGATACAGGCAATTCCTGCCGCCCCCGCGCCATTGCAGACGACCTTGGTGGTCTTCATGTCGCGCCCGGTCAGGTGAAGTGCGTTGATCAGGCCTGCTGCCGCAATGATGGCCGTGCCGTGCTGGTCGTCGTGAAAGACGGGAATGTTCATCAGTTCACGCAGGCGCTGCTCGATGATGAAACAATCGGGTGCCTTGATGTCCTCCAGATTGATCCCGCCGAAGGAGGGGCCGAGATAGCGAACGGCATTGATGAATTCTTCGACCTCTTCGGTGTCGATTTCCAGATCGATGGAATCGACATCGGCGAAGCGCTTGAACAGGACGGACTTGCCTTCCATCACCGGCTTGGAGGCGAGTGCGCCCAGATTGCCGAGGCCCAGAATGGCCGTGCCGTTGGAAATTACCGCAACCATGTTGCCCTTGACGGTGTAGTCGTAGGCGCGGCTCGGGTCCTCCGCGATCGCCCGCACCGGCACGGCCACGCCGGGAGAATAGGCCAGCGACAGGTCGCGCTGGGTCGCCATCGGCTTGGTCGGCGCAATTTCCAGCTTCCCGGGGCGGCCTTCCTGGTGGAATTGCAGCGCTTCCTGGTCGGTGAAGCTGACATTGGTCTTGGTTGATTTCTTGTCGGCGGACATGGTCTGAACGTTTCCTCTTGCGCACTCTCTTGATGGGGCGGGGGGAGGACGACCTTATCCCCTGGAAAATGAAGCCTCAAGCAAAGATGGAATAGGCCCTTGGTGGAATGGTCCGCACAGTTTGTTAGGTATCAGGTATGAGTGGACAGAGCGCGCAAGAAATCACCCCGGCGGACAGCAAGGTCACGCCAATGATGGCCCAATTCCTGGAGATCAAGGCCGCCAATCCCGACAGCCTGCTGTTCTACCGGATGGGCGATTTCTACGAGTTGTTTTTTGGGGATGCAGAAGTTGCCTCCGCTGCGCTCGGCATCACATTGACCAAGCGCGGCAAGCATCAGGGTGCAGACATTCCCATGTGCGGCGTGCCGGTGCATGCAGCCGACGACTATCTCAACAAGCTGATCGCCAAGGGACACCGGGTCTCCGTGTGCGAACAGACGGAAGATCCGGCCGAAGCCAAGAAACGCGGCTCCAAATCCGTTGTCCGGCGCGATGTTGTGCGTCTCGTTACCCCGGGAACGCTGACGGAAGAACGCCTCCTGGATGCCGGTTCCAACAACTACCTGATGGCGCTGACGAGGCTGAAGGGCGACTCGCTGGACGGCAGTGCGGTCTATGGTCTTGCCTGGATCGACATGTCCACCGGGTCCTTTCAGGTGTCGGAAACCGATCACCAGCGCCTTGCGGCGGACCTTGCCCAGGTTTCCCCGCGCGAACTGATCCTGTCGGACAATCTGTTGCAGGAAAGCGAGTTGCGCCTGACAGCCGAACAGGCAGGCGGCGCGCTGTCGCCGGTGCCGCGCGCCTTTTTCGACAGTTCCACCGCCACAGACCGGCTTGCGCATTACTTCGGTGTGAAGACCCTCGACGGCTTCGGCACCTTCAGCCGGGCAGAGCTTTCAGCCGCTGCCGGCATTCTTGCCTATGTGGAAAAGACCCAGCTCGGCGAACGCCCCCCGCTGGATCCGCCCGTGCGCGAGGCCGGGGCCGGGCGCATGCTGATCGATCCGGCAACCCGGGCCAATCTCGAGCTGTCCCGCACACTTTCGGGCGAAAAGCAGGGCTCCCTGCTGGCAACGATAGACCGGACGGTGACAGGTGGCGGCTCGCGCCTGCTCGCCAGCCGTCTGGCCGGTCCGCTGGTCAATGTCGATGCCATCCAGCACAGGCTCGACGGTGTTGCCTTCTTCCTTGAAAACGAAATCATGCGCGAAGGCCTGCGCCAGACGCTGAAAGGTGCCCCGGACATGGCCCGGGCCCTGTCGCGGATCGCGCTCAACCGGGGCGGGCCACGCGATATCCTGTCGGTTGCCCAGGGTCTTGAGGCGGCACGGGCCGTCCTGGACCAGACGAGCGCGACAGCGGGAACAATCCCGGCAGAAATTGCAGCTGCCCGTGCCAGTCTGGAGCAGGCACCGCACGAGCTCGGCAATGAGCTGACCCGCGCGCTGAAGGACGAACCGCCGCTTCTGAAACGCGATGGCGGCTTTATCGCCACAGGCTACAACGCCGACCTGGATGAATTGCGTTCCCTGCGCGACGAAAGCCGAAAGGTGATCGCAAAGCTCCAGGCTGATTATTCCGAAGAACTTGGCCTGCGCTCCTTGAAGATCAAGCACAACAACGTGCTCGGCTGGTTCATCGAGGCGCCGTCCGCACAGACCGAGAAGCTGACCGCCGATCCCGGCCGGTTCATCCACCGCCAGACCATGGCCGGCGCCATGCGCTTTACCACGACGGAGCTGGCGGATCTGGAATCCAAGATTGCCAGTGCCGGCGAGCGCTCACTTGCCATCGAGCTGGAAATCTTCGAGCGGCTGGCGAAGGCGATCATCGACGCGGGTGAAGCGATCAAGGCCGCCGCCCACGGGCTGAGCATTCTGGATGTTTCGGCCGCGCTCGCCAAACTCGCCCAGGAAGAAAACTATGTCCGGCCAGTGGTCGACGACAGCCACGCCTTCGACATCAAGGGCGGGCGTCATCCAGTGGTGGAAAAGGCGCTGAAGAAGTCTGGCGGCGACAGCTTTGTTGCCAATGATGCCAATCTCGGTCCAGAGGCGGACGAGGATATCGGCCACATCTGGCTGATTACCGGTCCGAACATGGCCGGTAAATCGACTTTCCTGCGCCAGAATGCACTGATTGCCGTGCTGGCCCAGATGGGTGGCTATGTTCCGGCGGCAGCAGCCCATATCGGCGTGGTCGACAGATTGTTCTCCCGCGTTGGCGCGGCAGACGATCTTGCACGCGGCCGGTCCACCTTCATGGTGGAAATGGTCGAAACCGCCGCGATCCTCAATCAGGCAGGCGACCGTTCTCTTGTGATCCTCGACGAGATCGGCCGTGGAACGGCGACGTTCGACGGCCTGTCGATTGCCTGGGCGACCATCGAACATCTTCACGAGGTCAACAGGTCCCGCGCCCTGTTCGCGACCCATTATCACGAGCTGACCGCCCTTTCGGGCAAGCTGGCCCGGCTTTCCAATGCCACCGTCTCTGTGAAGGAATGGAAGGGCGACGTCATCTTCCTGCATGAGATCGTTCCCGGTGCCGCCGACCGGTCCTACGGCATTCAGGTGGCCAAGCTGGCCGGTCTGCCGGGATCGGTTGTCGAGCGCTCCAAACAGGTGCTCAGCCAACTGGAAGAGCAGGACCGGCGCTCACCGGCCGAAAGCCTGATCGATGAGCTGCCGCTTTTTGCCAGCCTGACAACCCCGGCGCCCAGCGCGCCTGCAGGCTTTTCGGAACCTGATCCCATCGCGGTCGCGCTAGAGGCGATCAATCCGGATGACATGACCCCACGCGAAGCGCTGGAAACGCTCTACCGGCTGAAAACCTTGCGATTGAACCCTGACGACTAGACCCCGGATCGGCTGTTCGGTCCGGGTTTTGAAACGGGGCTCTTCCGCAAAATAACCTGAGTGAGCGGTTTCTTGCGGCACCTGTCCGGACTCTCCTGACGGCCCCGTCATATGTCCGACATGCTAGTCTTCTTAAAAAAAGCGGTGACTGACCCAAGCGACCCAGTTAGGTTGTAACCCCTGCCCGTTTCACTTCTACGGCGATTGCCATGCTGTCCCTCCTGCAACTGCCTCGACAGGCATTGCTGATTCTGCTGCTTCAATTCACCAACAGCCTCGGCGTTTCGGCGCTGGTGCCGCTGATGAGTTTTTTCATTGTCGAAGGGCTTGGTGCCGCCCCCTGGCAGGTGGGGCTTTATTCCGGCCTGGTGATGCCGCTGACGCTTACCGTCAATCGATGGGCAGGCGAGCGGCTTGATAACCGCTTTCCGGTCAAAAGCCTTCTGATCGTCTCAGTGATTGCCTATATCACGCTTGCCGCACTGCTGACCCAGGTCAGCAGTCTGCTGATGCTGATCATCCTGATCGCGCCCCTGATGAGCCTTTCCAACATGGGCTCGGGAATCGTCTTTACCTTTGGCCGTCTCTATGCCGAACAGCAGGGCATGGACGTCGCCAGGGTCAATTCCTGGTTGCGCATGATGGTTTCCCTGGCCTGGATGATCGGGCCGGCGGTTTCTTTTTCAATCGTCGCTGCCTTCGGCTTTGCCACTGCTTTCCTGTGCGCTTTCACAGTCGGCATCGTCTACCTGCTGCTCTGGTACATCGTCATTCCCGCCGATTTCAGGTCGTCGCGGGAGCGTTCGAAATCAACCGGCAAGGCTCCGATCAACTGGGGGCTTCAGATCGCGGGGATGACGTGTCTCGGCTTTGTCATCACCAATTCGCTGTTCGTTTCGGCAATGCCTCTGTTCTTCGTGCAGGAAACGCACTTGCCCGGTGCAACGCCGGGCCTGGCGCTCTCGGTCAAATGTCTGTTGGAGGTTTTTGTCATCTTCGGCTCGGTTCGCCTTGCCGAACGGATCGGCATTCGCCAAGTGCTGATGCTATCTGCCTGTCTTGCTGCGGTCAGCATGGTGCTGTTCGCTCAGGTGACCGCGCTGTGGCAGGTGCTGGCCATTGCCGTTCTGGAAGGAACCTACTACGGCCTTTTTGCCGGTGTCGCGATCAGCTTCGTGCAGAGCTTTGCTCCGGACCGGCCGGGCCGGGCAACGGCGGTTTACATGAACAGCCTGTTCCTGGGTGGCATGATCGGCAGCGTTTCGATGGGCTTCATTGCCAGCGCGGCAAGTTTTCAAACCGTGCTTTATACAGCGGCGCTTTCGGCAACCACGGCCCTGGTGGTTCTGGTTTCAACGCTTAAAGTTCAGCCCAAACCAATTGAGGAAGGAGCCTAAACACCGCCTGCCTTGGCAACAGACAGGGCGTTTGCCATTGCACCGGCAAAACTCGTTCTGTCATCGGGATTCAGGAAATTGCCGAGGTCGACCTTTTCGCCCCGGCTTTGAAGGGTCACCTTGACGACCCCTTCATCCTCGATCCGGTCCACAGTGAGGCGGACCCAGAATGGATTGAACCGATACTCCTGGTATTTCTTGCCCGGGCCAACCTTACGAATCGCGATCTCATGCCGGGAGACGACCACTTCCTCGAACGTTCGCGCGGAGTGGTAGTTCATCTGGAAGGCAAACCAGAGCAGGGCGACGTCCAGGCCGAAGAAACCGAAAACAGGCCAGGCGCCGATACGTAGAAACAAAATGCCGGCGAAAAAACTGACCGCGCCGAAAATGCACATGAGGATCATGAACCCGTTTGGCCCCAAAGACCGGTAGGGCGTTAGAACGGCAGAGAAGAACGGCCGGTCCTGTTCCGACAATTCGTCTTCCCGTTCGGGTTTCGGATTGTTCTCGCTCATGAGGGATGATTATAGAGAGAAGATGACGCAAGCAAAGAGCCCTTCCAAGGCAGCGGCAAAAGGGCGTACCGCAGCCTCCAGACAGACCCGGAAAAAGGCACCTTCCGTGGACAATCCCGGCAAGGTGCTGAAACGCTCCCGCTATACCAAGGCGGAAACCTTTGCGATCTTCCAGCGGTTCCACGCCGACAATCCGGAACCGAAGGGCGAGCTGGACTATGTCAACGCTTTCACACTTCTGGTTGCGGTCGTGCTGTCGGCCCAGGCAACCGATGTTGGCGTGAACAGAGCAACGAAGCATCTGTTCCAGATCGCCGACACGCCGGAGAAAATGCTGGCTCTTGGCGAAGACCTGGTGCGGGAGGAAATCAAGACGATCGGCCTTTACAAGAACAAGGCCAAGAACGTCATTCTGCTTTCCGAAAAGCTGATCCGCGACCATGGCGGCGAGGTGCCTGAAGATCGTGACGCCCTGGAAGCACTGCCCGGCGTCGGCCGGAAGACCGCGAATGTTGTACTTAATATTTTCTTCGGTCACCCGACCATCGCGGTCGACACACATCTGTTCCGCCTCGGCAACCGGATAGGCATTGCCCCCGGCAAGACACCTCTCGACGTGGAAAAGGCCATGGAGAAGGTCGTGCCTGTGGAATTTGCACTCCACGCGCATCACTGGCTGATCCTACACGGCCGGTACATCTGCAAGGCGCGAAAACCCGAGTGCCGGCGCTGCGTTATTTACGATCTGTGCCGGAGTCCTGAAAAAGAACATTTCGATGCGGTGCCGGATATTGCCCTGCGCACCAAAGCCCTGATTGAAAAGGAAATAATTGCGTGAATTTTCCGCTTGGACCATTTCCGGTAAGCGAGAGGCTTCGCTTCCGCTTGCCATCCAGCAATGATGCCGCTTTTTACCACCAGCTCATGAACGACCCGGACTATATCCGTTTTATTGCAGACCACGGCATCCGGACCGAGGAAGACGCGGCCAATTACATTAAGAACAAGACGCTGGCGCGCTTTGCCGCCCACGGTGTCGGGCTTTGGATCGTGGATCTGAAGCCGTCCCTCATCCCTGTCGGCGTGTGCGGACTGGTGGTGCGCAAGGAACTGAAGTACCCCGACCTTGGATTTGCCTTCCTGGAAGAATACCGCGGCAAGGGGTTCGGCCACGAGGCCGGACAGAGCGTTCTGGATTTCGTGACCAGGGAACTGAAGCTGCACACTCTGTGCGCGATCACCCATCCGGAGAACGTCCGCTCAGCCAGCCTGCTCAAGAAGCTGGGCTTCGAGCCGGATGGGCAGAGGCATCTTGAGGAGATCGGTACGACCTCCGACTACTACGAATGGAAAGTGCACTAGAAGGAGAGCGGCCTGGCCTGAGGCCAGCCGCCGCCGCTGGCGATCAGCGTTTGTCGCGCACCCGCACGACAACGTCGACGCGGACGATTTCCATGCCTTCGGGGGCTTTCGGCAGAGTGCCGATGCCCACGCCTTCGCCTGGAATGTCGATCACCCGGTTTTCGCCTTCGATGAAGAAGTGATGGTGGTCGGATACGTTTGTGTCGAAGTAGGTCTTGTTACCGTCGATCGCCACTTCACGCAGCAAACCGGCTTCCGTGAACTGGTGCAGCGTGTTGTAAACCGTCGCGAGAGATACGGGCACATCTGCATCGACCGCTTCTTCATGAAGCAGTTCGGCAGAGATGTGGCGATCGCCCCGGGAATACAGAAGTTCCGCGAGCGAGACACGCTGGCGCGTCGGCCGGAGCCCCGCGGACCGCAGCATATCGGTCACATTCTTCTTGTCGCCGGTTTCATGCACCACAAGTGTTGTCATTCCGATCCGATCCAGGTCCAGGGTCGCTTCTTGAAACGGCGCTCTTGGCAGGTGCGCGAACGTCGCCCGGGCCGTTTTCACTAACATTGGCCTATTATCTGCCATTTCTTGTACCCAAGATGCAAGTTTTAAACGTCATGGGCAATCGTGGGCCAACCAGAGAGGCAACGGACGAGACAGCCACACGGACTTTGCAGGCGCAACCAGCGCGCTTTCCGAAGGTTACCGGAGGCGCAGCCCATATGGCAGCGGACAAGCGACCCGGTGCCGGATGCACACAATAGGACAAATACGCACAATACTTGGCGAAACGCCCCTAAAAACCGGACCACTTCGAGCAAGTGACATCTTTCGGTGATTGTTCCCCTGTGTTAGGAAGGCGCCTCAAACGAACCGAAAACAAACTGAACCTGCCTCGGGTTTACCCGGGCTAGAGACAAAACACGGATTCCGAATGACCGATCGCCGCTCCAGCTACGATTATGAAGCACTTCTCGCCTGCGGCCGCGGCGAGCTGTTTGGCCAGGGCAATGCCCAACTGCCTCTTCCCCCGATGCTGATGTTCGACCGGATCACGGAACTTTCTGAAACCGGTGGCGAATTCGACAAGGGGTTCGCGCGGGCCGAATTCGACATCAAGCCGGACCTGTGGTTCTTCCCGTGTCACTTCCAGGGAAATCCGGTCATGCCGGGCTGCCTTGGCCTCGACGCCCTGTGGCAGCTTACAGGTTTCTTCCTCGGCTGGCTGGGTCTTGAAGGCAAGGGCATGGCCCTGTCGACCGGCGAAGTGAAATTCAAGGGTATGGTCACCCCGGACGTGAAGCTGGTCGAATACGGTGTCGACTTCAAGCGGATCATGAAGGGCCGCCTGGTTCTCGGCATCGCCGACGGCTGGCTGAAAGCAGACGGTGAACAGATCTACAAGGCGACCGATTTGCGCGTCGGCCTGGCAAAGACCTGACACCCGTTCGCAGGATCAATTCATGGCACCGGCGCTTCTTTTTCATTGGGAGCGCCGGTTTGCATATTATGTATGTGCGTGCAGGCTCTCGACACACCCCGTGAGAGCTGCGGTGCAGTCAAGACAATAGGAGACCGCAATGAGACGCGTTGTCGTCACCGGCATGGGTATCGTGTCGTCCATCGGAGCAAACACCGAAGAAGTGCTGTCCAGCCTTCGAGAAGGCAAGTCCGGCATCAGCTTTGCTCCGGATTATGCGGAACACGGCTTCAGAAGCCAGGTACACGGCATGCCGAATGTCGATATCGCTTCGCTCATCGACAAGCGCCAGCTGCGCTTCATGGGCGACGGTGCCGCCTACAACTATATTTCCATGCAGCAGGCCATTGCCGACAGCGGTCTGGAAGAAACCGATGTCTCCAATCCGCGCACCGGCCTGATCATGGGCTCCGGTGGTCCGTCCACCAAGAACCTGTTCCAGGCACATCAGATCGTCCTGGAAAAAGGTTCGCCCAAGCGTATGGGCCCGTTCATGGTGACCCGCGGCATGAGTTCCACCAACTCTGCGTGCCTGGCGACGCCGTTCAAGATCAAGGGCATCAACTATTCGATCACGTCCGCCTGCTCCACCTCCGCGCATTGCATCGGGGCAGCCACCGAACAGATCCAGTTCGGCAAGCAGGACGTGATGTTTGCCGGTGGCGGCGAAGAACTCGACTGGACGCTGTCCTGTCTGTTCGACGCCATGGGCGCCATGTCTTCCAAATACAACGACACGCCTGAGACCGCATCGCGGGCCTATGACGTGACCCGCGACGGCTTCGTGATTGCTGGCGGCGGCGGTGTGGTGGTTCTGGAAGAACTGGAACATGCCAAGGCACGTGGCGCGAAGATCTATGCCGAAGTCACCGGCTACGCCGCCAATTCCGACGGCTACGACATGGTTGCACCTTCCGGCGAAGGCGGCGAGCGCTGCATGCGCCTTGCCACGGCGACCCTGGGCGACCGCAAGGTCGACTACATCAACACCCATGGCACCTCGACCCCCGTTGGCGATATCGGCGAAATCGAAGCGATCCGCCGTGTCTTCGGCGAAAACCAGCCGCCGGCATCCTCGACCAAATCGCTTACCGGCCACAGCCTGGGCGCAACCGGCGTTCAGGAAGCCATCTACTGCCTGCTGATGCTGCAGAACGACTTCATGACCGCGTCTGCCAACATCAACGAGCTGGACCCGGCCCTGAAGCCGGAAGAGATCGTGACCGAGCGGGTGGACAACGCCGGCCTCGACACGGTTCTGTCCAACAGCTTCGGCTTCGGCGGCACCAATGCGTCGCTTGCGCTGTCGCGCTATCACGGCTGAGGAGTTTCGAATGTCTGATCTGATGAAGGGCAAACGCGGCCTGATCATGGGCGTTGCGAACGACCACTCCATTGCCTGGGGCATTGCCAAGACGCTTGCCGATCACGGTGCCGAACTTGCCTTCACCTATCAGGGCGAGGCCTTTGGCCGTCGCACCAAGCCGTTGGCGGATTCAGTCGGTTCCAAGATTCTGTTGCCATGCGATGTGGAAGACATTGCGTCGGTCGACAGCGTGTTTGACGCGCTCAAGGAAGAGTGGGGCAGCATCGACTTTCTGGTGCATGCCGTCGCCTTTTCCGACAAGAGCGAACTGCGCGGCAAATATGCCGACACCACGCGGGAGAATTTCTCCCGCACCATGGTGATCTCCTGCTTCTCCTTCACCGAGATTGCCAAGCGGGCCGCTGCGCTGATGACCAACGGCGGCTCCATGGTGACGCTGACCTATGGCGGTTCCACCAAGGTGATGCCGAACTACAACGTGATGGGCGTTGCCAAGGCTGCACTGGAATCTTCCGTGCGTTATCTGGCTGTGGATTACGGTGAGCAGAACATCCGTGTGAACGCGATCTCCGCCGGTCCGGTCCGGACACTGGCAGGATCCGGCGTTTCCGACGCCCGCCTGATGTTCAACTTCCAGAAACGCAATTCTCCGCTCTGCCGGACTGTCTCTCTGGAAGAAATCGGCGGCACCGGTCTCTATCTCCTGTCGGACTTGTCCGGCGGCGTGACCGGCGAAGTGCACTTTGTCGACAGCGGCTACAACATCATGTCAATGCCCCGTCTGGAAGAGCTCAAGGTTCAGGAAGTCAAGGCCGACTGAGGCCTTTCCAACGATCCGAACAAGGAAAAGGCGGCCGATTGGCCGCCTTTTTTTGTTTCAGAAATTCCGGTCCGTTTTCCCCAGGATGGGGGGTGGAAACCCAGGCAATCGAGTGAGAAGGACGTCAGTCCCCGATCAGCTCATCCGGGTAAACGCCGAAGAGGCGGGTCTGATCGAGCCAACCGTCGTAGTTCTCGCCGTTGACCCGGCACCAGCCGCCGGCACATTCGGAAATCGTGGTCAGCACGAAGGGATCCAGTTCGGCCACGATGTCAGCGTCGGAACGGGAGCGGGAGCGCAGGGGTGTGCGGTCGCTTTTTTCCCACGGGGTGACGAGGGCGGTGCGGCGGCTGGACAGCAGCGAGCGGAACACCCAGCCCTGCTTGCCTTCCCAGTCCCGAATGCGGCGCCAGTTCTCGAATTCACCGATGATTTCCACCGGCAGACCGGATTGCACGAAGGTCCACGCGATATCATGTTCGCGTGAAGGCCCTATGCGCACATTGACCCGGTCGGATTTCAGACTGACAAATCTTGGAACGGGGAGTCCGCTTGCGCCGGTGGTCGTGCCCTGGGCCTGCGGCGCAACCGAAGTTGCGAGCAGACCGCACAGCAATGTCATTACGCTAAGTAGAATCCGGGTAGCCTGGAACGAGCGAGCCATATTGTCCGGTTGTCCAATTGTCATTGATGTTTGATTTGAGGCAAATCTCTACAGAAAAATTCGCGCGAAAACCAGCTTGGTCGTTTTGGCCGGTTGCTGATCCGCGCCGATTGAAAGCCATCCCTTGTTTCTGCTGGACCATCTGGTAAGGAAAAGGGGTGGTCTCATCCGCTCGCGCAACGCGCAGCGTCAAAGTGGTACCGTTGAGGTTAACAAGTTCTCAACGAAGCGCGAAAGGCAATTGGTATGGCGAAAAAGAAGCCTGTCGTTGTGGTGACCCGGAAGCTTCCGGACGTAGTCGAAACGCGGATGCGCGAGCTTTTCGAGACGCGTCTCAATGATAATGACAGGCCTTTCAGCCAGGCAGAACTGGTGGAAGCGGTGAGAACCGCCGATGTTCTGGTGCCAACTGTTACGGACCGGATCGACTCCTCTGTGCTTTCGCAGGCAGGTGAGAACCTGAAGCTGATCGCCAACTTCGGCAATGGCGTCGACAACATCGACGTCGTCAGCGCCAACAACCGGGGAATCAACGTCACCAACACCCCCGGCGTACTGACCGAAGACACCGCCGACATGACCATGGCGCTGATTCTGGCGGTGCCGCGTCGACTTGCCACAGGCATCAAGGCGCTGGAAGCCGGCGACTGGGTCGGCTGGTCGCCGACATGGATGCTCGGACACCGGATCTGGGGCAAACGGCTGGGTGTGGTCGGCATGGGCCGCATCGGCCAGGCCGTCGCGCGCCGGGCCAAGGCCTTCGGCATGTCGATCCACTATCATAACCGCCGCCGCGTTGCCGAAAGCGTCGAGGAAGAGCTTGAGGCAACCTATTGGGAAAGCCTTGACCAGATGCTGGCGCGTATGGATGTGGTTTCCATTCACTGCCCCCATACGCCGGGAACGTTCCACCTTCTGTCTGCCCGCCGCCTGAAGCTTCTGAAAAAGGACGCTTATGTGGTCAACACCGCCCGCGGTGAAGTGATCGATGAAAACGCTCTTATCCGGATGCTGGAAAGTGGTGATCTGGCCGGTGCCGGTCTGGATGTGTTCGAACACGAACCAGCGGTCAATCCGAAGCTGGCCAAACTGGAAAACGTTCTGTTGCTGCCGCATATGGGGTCGGCGACGATCGAAGGCCGCGTCGAGATGGGCGAGAAGGTCATCATCAACATCAAGACCTTCATGGACGGTCACCGTCCGCCGGACCGTGTGCTGCCGTCGATGCTTTGATACCTGTACGGAGTTCGGGGCTTGGCTGATCGTTTCGTCGGTGCCGCCATACCGGTGCCGGCCAGCCTCGAGTGGCTGAAGGCGAGCGAAGCCGGCAGAAGCTGGCTCGACAAGCTGCCGGCACTCCTGGAGGCTGCGCACGAACAATTCGAACTGACAGACATCGGACATCCATTTTCTGGCGGCAATGTGTCTCTGGTTGTTCCGGCAAAGCGCGGCGACGAGGACGTTGTCCTCAAACTGCAATATCCCGATCCCGAATGCCGCCATGAGGCAGAGGCGCTCCGACGGTGGAGCGGCAAAGGGGCTGTCCGGCTGTTGAAACACGCACCGGACCTTGATGCACTGCTTCTGGAACGTTGCCGGCCGGGACGGTTTCTGGCCGACGCTACGGAAGCCGACACTCTGGGAGTTGTAGCCCATCTTCTGCGCCTCCTGACGATCCCTGCCGATGAGCCGTTTACCCGCCTGAGCGATGAAGCCACACGCTGGCGCAATGCTCTCGATCACGACTGGAAAGCTGCGGGAAAACCTTGTGAGAGGTCCCTTGTCGATGCTGCCATCACGGCCTTGCGGGACCTGTGCCTGACAGAGACGGCAACCGTTCTGCTTCACCAGGATTTGCATGGGCACAACATTCTGTCTGCTGGAAGCGACACCTGGCTTGCCATAGATCCCAAGCCGCTTGTCGGCGATCCCGCCTTCGCGCTGAGCCCGATTGTCAGAAGCTTTGAATTCGGCCACTCAAAAACCGCGGCGCGTCGCCGTCTCGATCGATTGTCGGAAGAGCTGGAGCTTGATCGCGAACGGGCAAGGCTCTGGACCATCGGCCAGACCATGGCCTGGGCCTTCGGCAGCAGCTATTCCGACCGTCACTTCGATACGGTGCGCTGGTTGCTGTCAGAGCACTAGGCACTCGCTCCGCTGCGCTGAACGGCGGCTACGGACGCCAGAGCCTCAACCGTTGTATTTCGACCAGATCGCGCTGTCGCCCATGCCTTCGATGAAGGCCTTGTGGGCTTCCAGTTCGCTGTCCTGTAGCAGGCGCTGCAAAGGGGTCGGGCGTTGACGGGCGTGAAAGGTGCCCAGTTCACCGGGTTCGAAGGTGGCGCTTCCGGAAGAGGCTTCTTCTTCTTCCGTTATCAGGCCAAGAGCCGTCTGACGGCCGCCGATCAGTTCCAGATAGACTTCGGCGAGGATTTCCGCATCGAGTAGCGCGCCGTGCTTGATACGTTTGGAATTGTCGATGCCATAGCGCGAGCACAGCGCATCCAGCGAATTTGGTCCCGACGGGTGCTTGCGCCGGGCAAGATCCAGCGTGTCGAGCACCTGGCTGTTCGAAATCGTGCGCCGTCCGGCCCGCTCCAGCTCCATGTTGATGAAGCCCATGTCAAAGGCCGCGTTGTGGATAACCAGCGTGGCATCGCCAACGAATTCCAGAAACTCGTCGGCAACATGCTCGAAAAGGGGTTTATCGGACAAGAACTCAGCCGACAGACCATGAACCCGGAAGGCTTCTTCCGGCATGTCCCGCTGCGGGTTGATATAGACGTGATAGGAATTGCCCGTTGCGATGTGGTTGATCAGCTCCACACCGCCGATTTCCACCAGCCGGTCCCCCCCGCGCGGGTTCAGGCCTGTTGTTTCCGTATCGAACGAGATCTCGCGCATTTTTCCGCCTTTGGTCCTACGGATTCACTGTGCAGCTTGCCGGGTGAGTGGCAAGGGTTGCGCGTGGTTTTCCCCGGTGTTCTGAGGTTTTGTCGTTCCGGGCGTTCGACGCCGATACCCAAGCGCCTGTTCCGTCCAACAGCTCAACCTGAGAAGCTGCGTTAGCGGTGTCTCGAAGGGCGGGCCGCTCGCTCAAGAGTATGCCGCCCATCCTTCGAAACGGGCCCTACAGGCCCTCCTCAGGATGAGGGGCAATTTTGGAGTAAGTCCGCTGAAACAGACGTCACCCTGCCGCGGCCAATGCCTTCAGGATCGCACGGACCTGGCGTTTTGCCGGGTCCATACCCTTGCCCGTGTCGACCAGGAAATGGGCGCGGCGGCGTTTTTCAGCATCCGGCATCTGCTTGGCGAGGATTGCCTCGAACCGGTCTTCACTCATGCCGGGCCGGGCCAGGACGCGGTCCCGCTGAATGTTAGCATCTGCCGTTACGACAACAACGGCATCGACACGGGTTTCGCCGCCGGTTTCGAACAACAGGGGAATATCCAGCATGACGATGCGCCGATGGTCCGCCCTCGCGCGTCGTAAAAAGAGCTGCTCTTCCTCGCGCACCAGGGGGTGAATAATGGCTTCAAGTTTTTTCATGGCGTCGGGCTTGCCCAGCACATGTGGAGAAAGCCGCGTACGGTCGACCTTGCCGTCCGTCACCGTTCCGGGAAAGGCAGCCTCTATCAGCGGGGCGGCCCGGCCCGAATAGAGCGCGTGGACCGTCGCGTCAGCGTCGTGAACGGGAACACCTTCGGTGGCAAACATTTTCGCCGTCGTTGATTTGCCCATGCCGATGGAACCGGTGAGGCCGATACGGATCACGCGGATACTCCGAGGTCTTCAAGAATCAGATTTCGAAGCGTGTCATCGACTTCCGGGCGCACGCCGAACCAGCGTTCGAAAGCCGGAACAGCCTGGTGCAGCAACATGCCGAGACCATCCACAGTCTGGTTGCCCCGTTGCTTTGCCCTGCGCAAAAGGTCGGTTTCCAGTGGTGCGTAGACCGCGTCGGTGACAAGCGCGTTTTTCGGAAGCGGTGACAGATCGATTTCCAGGGGCGCCTTGCCGGTCATGCCGAGCGAGGTGGTGTTGACCAGAAGCTCGCCTTGTTCAAGCACTGTCCCCAGTTTATCCCATCCATGAGCAATCGTTCCGGAGCCAAACATATCGGCAATAGCTTTCGCCTTTTCGAATGTCCGGTTGACGATATGCACTGTTGTGAATTTACGGGAGAGCAATGCCCACACCACGG
This sequence comes from Labrenzia sp. ATLA3, assembly GCF_057180185.1. Lineage (NCBI taxonomy): Bacteria > Pseudomonadati > Pseudomonadota > Alphaproteobacteria > Hyphomicrobiales > Stappiaceae > Labrenzia > Labrenzia sp. ATLA3. The sequence goes on along the minus strand of NZ_JBXUKV010000003.1, from coordinate 574,246 downwards.
CGCGCGCAGCGCCGCCTGCGCCCAGGACCACGGCCGATTCACGTGAAACGTCCCAGCCGGGGGCAAGCTGATCGAGATTGCCGAGAAAGCCGAGTCCATCCGTGTTGGCGCCGCACAGGCGGCCGTTCCCATCCAGCCAGATCGTGTTGGCGGCACCCATGGAGGTCGCCGCATCGTCCAGCCAGCCACAGGCAGCCGCCGCAACCTCCTTGTTGGGAACAGTGACATTGGCGCCGGCGAGACCGGTTGCGGCAAAATTCCGGTAGAAGTCCGCGGCGGTTTCGGGCGGAACATCGACACGGCCGTATTCCCCTTCGATGCCGTGTTTCTTCAACCAGTAGCCATGGACCAGCGGAGAGCGTGAATGCGTGACGGGATGACCGGTAATGGCTGCTTTTTTCAAACGTTCGCTCATGTTTCGATCACCTTCTGGTGGCGCAGTTCCTCCAGAAGGGGCAGAAGCGGCAGGCCGAGAATGGTGAAATAGTCGCCGTCAATCTTCTCAAAAAGCTGCACGCCGAGATTTTCCAGCTGATAGGCGCCAACGCTTGAGAGCACTTCCTGACCGGCGGCCGCCAGATAATGGCCAATGAAGGCGGGGCTGAGGTCGCGCATCGTCAGGCGGGCCGTGGAAACATGGCGCCAGATTGCTTCGCCGTTTTGCGACAGCACGACAGCGGAATGCAATTCGTGTGTCTTGCCGGAAAAAGCGAGCAATTGCCGGCGGGCAGCTTCCATATCGTCTGGTTTGGTGCGTCGTTCTCCCTCGAACGCCAGGATCTGGTCGGCACCGATGACAAGATCGCCCGAACGGCGGCCGCTGACATCGTTCGCCTTGGCTTCCGCAAGAACGCTTGCCAGATCTTCCGGAGGAAACCCGGTTTCCAGGAGCGGGGCCTCTACCGCGCGCTCATCGACGTCGGCCGGGTCAATTTCGAAGACGAGCCCTGCATTTTTCAGAAGGTCAGCGCGGATCCTGCTTCCGCTAGCCAAGACAAGTGCCATTTCCATCCCCTTTTTGGTTATCCGGCGCGGCCGGTTTCCGGTGCGCCTTCCTGCCCTGATTTATGTTCCTTGAAAAGGGTCAGGATTTCCGCAGCCGTTTCCTCTATCGAACGGCGTGTGACATCGATCAGCGGCCACTCGTTTTCGGTACAAAGCCTGCGGGTCATGTTGATCTCCTGAGAGATTTCCTTCCGGTCGACATACGTGTCGTTATAGCCATCCGAATTCAATGATAGCACCCGATTGCGCCGGATCTGCTGGATGCGTTCGGCGGAGGCAATCAATCCGATGATCATCGGCTTTTTGAGTTTCTTCACATGCTCCGGCAGCGGGATGCCTGGCACCAGAGGTACATTGGCGGCCTTGATGCCCCGGTTGGCGAGATAGATGCAGGTCGGCGTCTTCGATGTTCGCGAAATTCCGATCAGGACGATATCGGCGGATTCCAGATCGTCCCAGATCTGACCGTCATCATGCATCATGGTGTAGTTGAGCGCTTCCATCCGGCGGAAATATTCCGCATCCAGTTCGTGCTGCCCGCCAACCCGCCGGGTTTGCGTGACATTGAGATAGGATTGGAAAACCGCGAAAACCGGGTCCAGAATATTGATGAACGGCACACCCAGTTCGCGGCACTTCAGTTCCAGCCGGTCGGCGATTTCAACATCGACCAGAGTATAGAGTACGATGCCGGGCGCTTTCTCGATTTCGGAAATGACCCGGTCGAGCTGTTTTTGCGAGCGTACCAGCGGATAAACGTGCTCGATTTCCTGCACATTCTCGTACTGAACCGTTGCCGCGCGGGCCACGGTCATCAGCGTTTCGCCGGTGGAGTCGGACACGAGATGAAGGTGGAAGTAGTGTCTCGACTTATTCACGTTGTCATCCCCAGGGCTGTTGATGATTTGGGTAAGATGTCTGCTACCCCGTGCCTAGCACGAACTTTATGCCCGCTCAGCCGAATTTATTAACAAAGCTTAAACGAGCGGAAACTGATGCCGAAACGGTTGTGCATGGATGTGGATTCACAATGGCGCTGTGACATATCGACAGATTGTCCACTGACGCCCAAATTCTTAACGAAACGTAAACAAGCCGACAAGTGATTGTAATTCAATTCGTAATCCTGTTATCGACTCCTGGGGAGGAAATCTGCTTAACAAGTTGCGGATTTTTTCCCGCCGAGAAAATCGGGCTGATGGATTGTGGATAGAAAATGATCCCGGTAATCCACGCTCAAATAGAAAAAACAGATTCAAAATAAGAATCTTTATTGGTTTGAAATGTGGGAAAGGCCACCTCATGAAATCCCAAGACAGGTCCGTGATGCGGGTACTCTCCGGAGAGAAGCTCTGGCCACCCCCCGTCTGGATGATGCGTCAGGCCGGACGCTATCTTCCCGAATATCGCGAAGTGCGTTCAAAAGCAGCGAACTTCCTGGAGTTCTGTTATACGCCCGACCTTGCAACGGAAGTCACTCTCCAGCCGATCCGCCGGTATGGTTTTGATGCAAGCATTCTGTTCTCCGACATTTTCGTCGTGCCTGACGCCATCGGATATCCGGTTCGTTTTGAAGAAGGACGTGGTCCGGTTCTGGAACCTCTGTCTTCCGATCTCGTAGATCGCCTGGAACAGGAACGAGCCGAGGATCATCTTAAACCGGTCATAGAGACGGTTTCCCGACTGCGAGCGGAACTGCCACAGGAAACAACCCTGTTGGGCTTCTGCGGCGCTCCCTGGACCGTTGCCTGCTATTCTGTTGCCGGTCACACCACGCAGGATCAGATTGCCGCCCGAGTGGGGGCCTATCGCGATCCCGATCTGATGCAGCGGTTCATCGATCACCTCGTCACCGCTTCAATCCGCTATCTCATCCGTCAGCTCGAGGCAGGTGCGGACGCGGTCCAGATTTTCGATACCTGGGCCGGGGTTCTGGATGAAGCCGGGTTCAAGCGCTGGTCGATCGAACCGACCCGCCGGATTGTCGAAGGTGTCCGGGCCGTGCGGCCGGATGCGAAGATCATCGGTTTTCCAAAAGCATCATCCGCACGGATGCAGGCCTTTGTGGACGGAACGGGTGTGGATGCGGTCGGTTTCGACTGGACGGCTCCCGATCAGGTGGCGCTCGACATTCAGAAGAAGGTTCCGATCCAGGGCAATCTCGACCCGATGCGGCTGGTTGCCGGCGGCAAGGCGCTGGAAGAGGGCGTTGCGCATATCCTCAAGACGTTCGACAAGGGGCCATTGATCTTCAACCTCGGCCATGGTGTGACCCCGGATGCAGATCCGGACAATGTTGCCCGCATGGTCGAGCTGGTCAGGAAGGGATAAGCGCATGGATCTCTTTCTCTGGATCAAGGCGCTCCACGTCATTTCGATCATCGCCTGGATGGCGGGAATGCTCTACCTGCCGCGGCTGTTCGTTTATCATGCCGCAACGGAAGTCGGTTCGGAACAGTCCGAGACTTTCAAGATCATGGAACGACGGTTGCTCAAGGCAATCATCAACCCGGCGATGATCGCCTCATGGGTTTTCGGGCTGTGGCTCGCCTGGGAACTTCAGGCCTGGCACGATGGTTGGTTCCACGCAAAGTTCACATTGGTTCTGATCATGTCCGGCGTTCACGGTCATCTCGCCAGCTGTGTGAAGAAATTCGCCAGGGACGAGAACAAAAGGTCGCAGCGTTACTACAGGATACTGAACGAAGTTCCGACCGTGCTGATGATCGGAATCGTCATATTCGTCATCGTCAAACCGTTTTAAGCGCCAGAAAACAAACAGCGAAGACGGCCGCAGAACTGCGGCTGTCATTTTCATCTTTCCAATTCCAAATGCGGCGCTAAGAAACTGGCAGAAATCCGGGCTTGCGCTTTATTCCAAATCAACGTATCTTTCGCGCATCTTCATACGGCGCTGTGTTCGTTTTCAGTCGCTCCGCGATCGCCGTACAATCTGGACACATCTAAAAGTCTTTCAGATATCTTCTGGCCGACCCATCCATCCGGCGCAGAACGACCCTTCCAAACCTGAATCCATCACAACGAAAAAAAAGACCCCTACTCGATGCGGGAAATGAAACTCAAAGACCTAAAACTAAGAACACCGACAGAGCTGCTCCAAACTGCCGAGGAGCTTGAAGTCGAGAACGCCAGCACCATGCGCAAGCAGGAGCTGATGTTTGCCATCCTGAAGAACCTAGCTGCTCAGGATGTGGAGATTATCGGCGAAGGTGTCGTTGAAGTCCTGCAGGACGGCTTCGGCTTTCTTCGTTCTCCAGATGCGAACTATCTGCCGGGCCCGGACGATATCTACGTCTCGCCCTCGCAGATCCGCCGCTTTTCGCTGCGGACAGGGGACACCGTTGAAGGCCAGATCCGCAGCCCGAAAGAGGGTGAACGGTATTTTGCTCTTCTCAAGGTCAACACAATCAATTTCGAGGATCCGGACAAGGCCCGGCACAAGGTTCACTTTGACAACCTGACGCCGCTTTATCCGGATGAACGGTTCCGGATGGAGATCGAAGATCCGACCATCAAGGATCTTTCCTCCCGGGTTATCGACCTGGTGGCGCCTCTCGGCAAAGGCCAGCGTGCGCTGATCACCGCGCCGCCGCGCACCGGTAAAACGGTTTTCCTGCAAAACATCGCAAAATCCATCACCACCAATCATCCGGAATGTTATCTGATCGTTCTCCTGATCGATGAACGTCCGGAAGAAGTGACCGACATGCAGCGGACGGTCGACGGCGAAGTGGTTTCCTCCACGTTCGACGAGCCGGCTGCGCGCCACGTCCAGGTTGCCGAAATGGTGATCGAGAAGGCCAAGCGCCTGACCGAGCATGGCCGCGACGTTGTCATCCTGCTCGACTCCATCACCCGTCTCGGGCGTGCGTACAACACCGTTGTGCCGTCGTCGGGCAAGGTGCTTACCGGTGGTGTCGATGCCAACGCCCTGCAGCGGCCGAAGCGCTTCTTCGGTGCCGCCCGTAACATCGAAGAGGGCGGGTCGCTGACCATCATAGCAACCGCGCTGATCGATACCGGCAGCCGCATGGACGAAGTCATCTTCGAAGAGTTCAAGGGGACGGGTAACTCCGAAATCATCCTCGACCGCAAGATTTCCGACAAGCGTGTTTACCCGGCCATCGATATCCAGCGGTCCGGTACACGTAAGGAAGAGCTTCTGGTTCCGGCCGAACGTCTCAAGAAGACGTTTGTGCTGCGCCGGATCCTCAATCCGATGGGAACTGTCGATGCGATCGAGTTCCTGCTCGACAAGCTCAAGCAGACAAAGTCGAACGACGATTTCTTCGACAGCATGAACACTTGATCCGACCCTTATCGGGTTCTATTCAAAGGCGCGGCTCGCAAGAGTTCGCGCCTTTACTTTTTGTTAAGATTCGACCACCCCACCACCGTGTTTCACGTGAATCCTGTCACATTCTGAATCGGACCCGATCTGATGACTGATGCTTCTTTTTTGCTGGAGACAGAGCGCCTCCTGCTGCGCCCTTGGAAGAACGAGGATCTGGAGCCTTTTGCCGAGCTCTGCGCAGACCCGGAGGTGATGCGGTTTTTTCCCGAAGTGCTGACGCGGGAAAAGTCTGATTTGCTGGTTTCCAGATGCAGAGAAAAAACTGCAAATGACGGGTTCAGCATGGCGCCCGTCGAAGTGAAGGCCACGGGAGAATTTCTGGGTTTCGTCGGTTTGAACGTTCCGACCTATGCTGCACCTCTGCCATTCGATCCATGCGTTGAGATCGGCTGGCGCTTGAAACGGTCTGCCTGGGGCAAGGGCTATGCAAGCGAGGCTGCCCGGGAGTGGCTTCGATTCGGATTTGAAACCATCGGGCTTGAAGAGATCGTTGCCTTTACGATTCCGGACAATCTGCCTTCACAGAAAGTGATGAAGCGCATCGGCATGACCCGCGATCTGGAAGGGGACTTTCTTCATCCCAGTCTGCCGGCGGATCATCCGATTGCTAAGCATGTTCTTTATCGCCTGACGAGGTCCGACTGGATGTCCGGGGTGAAGTGAGCGGGCGTTCAAATCTGCTCTGAAAATTAGATTCACGTGAAACAGACCTGCATTACCTCCAGTTCAGACAATGACAAGCGCTTTCAAGATTGAAACCGAACGGTTGGTACTGCGCTGTTGGGCGGAAGCACATATTGACCCCTGTGTGCACCTTTGTGCGGATCCGGAGGTGATGCGGTACTTTCCCGACGTGCTGACCCGTGATCGGACTATGAAGTTGATCGGGATGTTTCAGGACTGTTTTGAAAAGCACGGTGTTTTCTACGCGCCGATTGAACTGAAGGCGTCAGGCGAGTTCATCGGATTCGCCGGACTGGATGTTCACGATGAAGAAGCGCTGCCTATTGGGGCCTGTGTCGATATCGGTTGGAGACTGAAGCGGTCAGCATGGGGCCGGGGGTTTGCCAGCGAAGCTGCTCGCGCCTGGCTTCGATTCGGTTTTGAAACCATTGGCTACGAAGAGATCGTTGCCTTCACTGTTCCTGGCAATATTCCCTCGCAGAAGGTCATGACACGAATTGGCATGACGCACGATGAGAGGGGTGACTTCCAGCACCCAAAGCTTCCAGAGGGACACGCGTTCAAGCGTCACGTGCTCTACAGGATGACGAAGGACGATTGGCAGAGGCGGACAGGGTAAGGGTTTGTCCGAGCCGGTGATAAACCCGAGCAAAGATTCACGTGAAACAGAAACAGGGTCATGCCTGTGTCGGAATTTGTTTCACGTGAATCCATCACGTTGAATCGGCTCCGATCCAACCAGAGGACTTTTGAGCAGGGCAGGACGAGAGCGCTCTTCTTCAACTCTGGTTGGCTCTCACCCATGAACCCAACGTTTATCCCAACTGTGCCTTGACTGGCGGATGGTGTTTTTGAAGCAGGTGAAACCATCCTGCGACCAACCAAGTATGGTCACTCCCAGGACGTCCTTCGATATCCAGGGATGACAGAGATGTCCTGGATGTCATTGCCGGGAGTGAAACCGGCGCGGGGGACTTATGGACCTTCTGAAGTTAGCCGTCAGTGTTTCACGTGAATCAATCAACTTGAATCGGTTCCGAATTCAAATTCCAGCATTTCCAATCTTGGTTCCACGAGGTCTGTCTCTCTTGGAATTGGTCCGGGCATGCGCGAGAGTTCTGAACCTTCGGGTGAACGTGTATGAGATCACGGTTCATCAAAGAACCATTTCCTCATGCCTCACCGACAAGTGTTGCGAATACCCGGATCAAGGAGCGACAGCCTTGACGATGGTGATGCACTGAGTGAAGAGACATGGGATCTTTGGGGTCTTTGCGAGACCTCGCCAGACGCGGAGCTTTTCCACGCAGAACAGTTTCTCGCAGCCAATTGATTCACGTGAAACAGATAGGCCTGCGGAACCACTCGCTTCGATTCGGTGGCGGAATGGCGTTGCTTGTTCTTTTCCGCCGTGACGAGACTTGATAAAGAGGCGGTCCACGTACCGACGTCGAACCGGAAGACACCATGGCTGACACGATCTTTGCGCTCTCCAGTGGAGCAATCCCTTCGGGCGTTGCGGTGATCCGTGTGTCCGGGCCAGACACCAGGGAGATCGTTGAGGCGCTGGCGGGCAGGGTTCCGGAACCACGCAAGACCATGCTTGCCAAGCTGCGCCATCCGGAGACGGGTGATGTCCTAGATGAGGCTCTGGTGCTCTATTTCGAGGGACCGGCAAGCTTTACCGGAGAGGATGTTGCGGAGTTCCAATGTCATGGTGGACGTGCCGTTGTCTCAGGTCTTCTGTCCGTGCTTTCTGCATTTCCCCAGTGCCGCCCAGCTGAAGCAGGGGAGTTCACCCGGCGCGCGTTCGACCGGGGCCGGATGGATCTGACGGAGGTTGAGGGTCTGGCAGATCTCATTGCCGCAGAGACCGAGAGCCAGCGCAAGCAGGCCGTCCGACAGATGGGCGGTGCTCTCGGTAAGCTTTATGACGACTGGCGGAAACGCCTTATCCATATGCGGGCGATGATCGAGGCGGACTTTGATTTTGCCGATGAGGAAGATGTTCCGGGCAGCGTTGCCGAAGAGGTCTGGTCCGAAGCAAGGCAGCTGCAAACCGAGATCGCAGAACATCTGGAAAAGTCTCGCAGCGGTGAGCGCCTGCGCTCAGGCCTTCAGGTGGTTCTGATGGGCGCACCGAACGCCGGCAAGTCTAGCTTGCTGAACGCCATTGCCGGACGGGAAGTTGCCATTGTTACCGAAGAAGCCGGCACGACCCGGGATGTCATCGAGGTTCACCTGGATCTGGCAGGTTATCCCGTGACGCTGGTCGACACTGCGGGTCTTCGGCAGACAGAGGGTGTGGTTGAGAAAGAGGGTATTCGCAGGGCAGAAGAACGGGGCCGGGGAGCAGACCTGATCCTGTGGGCCGTAGAGCCGGGCGGGGTGGAGCATGACGATGCGACTGCCGGTCTTCCGCACGATCTGCGAAGCAGCGTACCTGTCTGGACGGTTCGTACGAAGGCCGATCTTGAGACTCTTCCGGAACAAGACTCTTCCGGAACGATCCAGGAAATTGCTTGTTCCAGCACAAGTGCCGAGGGGATGAACCCGCTGTTTTCCTGCCTCACACGTTTTGCTGAGGAAACAATTTCCCTTGGTGAAGCTCCACTGGCAACACGGGAGCGGCACCGTCATTATCTCAATGACTGCCTGTCGGGGTTGCGAGCGGCCGTTGAACTGGACCATCTACCGGCAGAGCTTCGTGCAGAAGACCTCCGTTCGGCTGCCGATGCGCTGGGGCGGATCACCGGCCGGATCGATGTTGAGGATCTGCTCGATGTGATCTTCCGGGACTTCTGTATCGGCAAATGACCTGTTTCACGTGAATCATTCCAGGCGAACTGTGGATCGGTTCACTGCCGGAACATGTTTCACGTGAATCATTTTCGCGGTGGTGGAGGCGAAATGATCTGCCGTACCAGACGATGTATCTGTTCGCGGAAATTCCGCTTTGACCTCCAGCAGCGTCACACGTATAAGTCTCGGCGAACAAGTGCCGGTTTGTGCGGCCTGTGATAGTCTGGCCAAGGCCGGACAATGATCCCGAAAACCGAACCGGACAGACCCGAACCCGACACCCAGCTGCCGGGTCGCGTGAGCAGTAGAGACTATGAACGAACTTGACCTGACATTCGACGTGGTGGTGATTGGCGGTGGGCACGCGGGCTGCGAAGCCGCGGCGGCATCTGCGCGCGCCGGTGCCACGACTGCGCTGGTCACCCATCGCTTCGACACTATTGGCGTAATGTCCTGTAACCCGGCCATTGGTGGTTTGGGGAAGGGGCATCTCGTACGAGAAATCGATGCGCTCGACGGATTGATGGGACGGGTCGCCGACAAGGGCGGGATCCAGTTTCGCATGCTCAACCGGCGCAAGGGTCCTGCTGTCCGCGGGCCTCGCGCCCAGGCGGATCGCAAGCTCTACCGGGAAGCGATGCAGCGCGAGATTGCTGCGGTCGAAGGTCTGAGTGTTGTTGAGGGGGAAGCCCACAAGATCCGGTTTGACCGAGACGGCGAGACACGTTCTGTTTCCGGGATCGAATTGGCCGATGGCCGAGTGATCAACTGCCGCGCCATTGTGCTGACGAGCGGAACGTTTCTCCGCGGCCTTATTCATATAGGCGACAGGAAGATCCCGGCTGGCCGGTCCGGTGAGGCTCCGGCGCTTGGACTGTCTGAATCGCTTGAGCAGATCGGCTTCGATCTTGGTCGTCTCAAGACGGGTACACCTGCACGGCTGGACGGGCGGACAATCCACTGGGACAAGCTCGAAGAGCAGCCCGGCGATGAGGATCCGATCCCGTTTTCCACGTTGACGGACAAGATAGAGACGCCTCAGATTCCGTGCCACATTACACGCACAACGCCTGAGACCCATCGGATCATTCGCGAGAACCTCTCCCGTTCCGCAATGTACTCGGGTGAGATCAAGGGACGGGGCCCGCGCTATTGCCCGTCCATCGAAGACAAGATCGTTCGCTTTGGCGACAGGGACGGACACCAGATTTTTCTGGAGCCGGAAGGGCTGGATGATCACACGGTCTATCCGAACGGTATCTCTACATCTCTGCCCAAAGACGCACAGATCGCGTTTCTGAAGACCATTCCGGGTCTGGAAGACGTGGTGGTATTGCGGCCGGGCTACGCGATTGAATATGACCATGTCGACCCGCGCGAGCTGCGTCCCACACTGGAAGCCAAGCGCTGTTCCGGTCTTTACCTGGCTGGCCAGATCAACGGGACGACCGGATATGAGGAAGCGGGGGCGCAGGGTCTCGTCGCTGGCCTCAATGCCGCGCTGAAGGCTGCCGGCAAGGAACCGTTCGTGGTGGACCGGTCTGAAGGCTATATCGGTGTCATGATCGATGATCTGATCACCAGAGGTATCACCGAGCCGTATCGGATGTTCACCTCCCGTGCGGAATACCGGTTGTCGCTGCGGGCAGACAATGCGGACCAGCGTCTTACTCCGTTGGGTATCGCGATTGGCTGCGTGTCGGAAACCCGGCGCGGTGCCTTCGAAAGCAAGATGGCCCAGATAGCCGCGGCCCGGGATCTTCTGACGAATCTGACGGTGACACCGTCCGAAGCGCAGAAGAAAGGATTACCGGTGAACCAGGATGGCATTCGCCGGTCGGCGTTTGATCTGCTCTCCTATCCGAATGTCACCTTTGAAGGCCTGACGCATGTCTGGCCGGAGCTAAATGATATCGATCCGGCGATTGCTGAGCAGGTTGCGACCGACGCGCTTTATGCTGTTTACCTCGACCGTCAGATGGCGGATATCGAAGCGTTGAAACGCGATGAAGCCTTGTCGATCCCTGATGGTTTCGACTACGAAGCGATCACCGGACTGTCCAATGAGGTGCGCCAGAAGCTGATCGATATTCGCCCGGCAACCCTTGGTCAGGCGTCACGAATGGATGGCATGACACCAGCCGCACTTACCCTGATCCTGTCGCGTCTGAAACGTCAGAGCCAGAAGGGGGCAGCCTGATGGGCCGCCCAGTGATGTTGAATACATCTGGACAGGTTGTGCATAAGTATGGGGATGTTTCACGTGAAACGTTGAACCGGCTCCAGATCTTTGTCGATCTCGTCTTGAAGTGGCAACCCGCACAAAACCTGATCGCGCCGTCGACAATCCCCGATATCTGGACGCGTCACGTGGCAGATAGCCTGCAAACGCAGTGGAGTTTTCCCGAGGCGCGCACATGGGTGGATATCGGCAGCGGCGGTGGTTTCCCGGGTATTGTCACGGCCATCCTTCTGGCCGATGAACCAGACGCTCACGTCCACATGATCGAGAGCAATCAGCGCAAGGTCGCGTTCCTCAGAACGGCTCTGAGGGAGACAGGATCTAAGGGAACGGTGCATCCGGGCCGGATCGAATCGGTTGCGAAAGATTGGAAGCACGGCCCAGTGGACGCAGTGTCGGCCCGTGCATTGGCTTCGCTAGACCTGCTTTTTCAGCTCTCCGAACCGTTTACGGCGGCAGGAGCAAAGGCTGTTTTCCACAAAGGTCAGGATTTTCAGCGAGAAGTTAACGAAGCTACTGCCCGTTGGCAGTTCGACATGATAGAAAAAGACAGTCTTGTTGATCCAATGAGCCGGATGCTTCTTTTCTCAAATATTTCAGCCCGGCCGGAGTAGCCAGGAAGGTGTCGTAGCAATGAGCATGCTTCCCGAAATGCCGCGCGTTCTCGCGCTCGCGAACCAGAAGGGCGGGGTGGGCAAAACCACGACCGCTATTAACCTCGGCACGGCGCTTGCTGCGATTGGCGAAAAAGTTCTGGTGATCGATCTTGATCCGCAGGGCAACGCCTCGACAGGTTTGGGCATCGAACATCGTGACCGGGGCCTGTCGACCTATGAAGTTCTGAGCGGCGACTGCTCCCTGGCCGAGGCTGTCCGCGAAACCGCCGTGCAGCGTCTTTGGGTGGCACCATCAACCATGGACCTTCTGGGCCTCGAACTGGAAATTGCTTCCACAAGCGATCGTGCGTTTCGCCTGCGCAGCGCCATCGAGAACCTGACCCAGTCGCGTCTGTTCCAGGAAATCGGTTTTACCTATGTCCTGGTTGACTGTCCGCCGTCGCTGAACCTGCTGACGATCAACGCCCTGTCCGCATCGCATTCCATTCTGGTACCACTCCAGTGCGAGTTCTTCGCGCTTGAAGGTCTCAGCCAGCTGCTTAGCACAGTTGAGCAGGTCAAGAATGCGCTGAACCCTGAACTCAGCATTCATGGCATTGTCCTGACCATGTATGACAGCCGTAACAACCTCTCCAGCCAGGTGGTCGCCGATGTTCGCGAAACCATGGGCGATGCGGTTTACGAAACGATCATTCCACGCAACGTCCGTATTTCGGAAGCTCCGTCCTACGGCAAGCCAGCGCTGCTTTACGATCTGAAGTGTGCGGGCAGCCAGGCCTATCTGCGGCTGGCGTCCGAGATCATTCAGCGTGAGCGCGAATTGCGACGCGTTGCGGCATAAGGCAGGATCGATTCGGCTCCGATCTGGCAAGTTTTGAGGCATGGTGGCGGAAGAGGCACAGTCACCATGTGCTATCCTATTGAAATATAAAAAGAAAAAGGTGCGGTATGGCGGAAAAAGACGTCAAGAACAAACGTTTGGGCCGTGGTCTGGCGGCGCTGATCGGAGATTCAGCTCCCGAGTCGGCCGCACCGCCTGAAAAGATCATTCGCGATTCCCGCAGGGTTCCGATTGAGCATCTTGAACCGAACCCGCGCAACCCGCGCAAGACCTTCACCGAGAAGGACCTGGGCGATCTTTCGGAATCCCTGAAGGCAAAAGGCATTGTTCAGCCGATCCTGGTGCGTCCGGCAGCAGGGAAGCCCAACCGCTTCGAGATCATTGCCGGCGAACGCCGCTGGCGGGCGGCACAGCGGGCAGGGCTGCATGAAGCGCCGATCATCATCCGCGACGTGACTGATCAGGAAGCGCTTGAGCTTGCCATCATTGAAAACGTCCAGCGCGCCGATCTCAATCCCATCGAAGAAGCGATGGGCTACGAGCAGCTCACGGCCGAGTTCAGCTACAGCCAGGGCGAACTCGCCAAGGTGATCGGCAAGAGCCGCAGCCACGTCGCCAACACGATGCGTCTGTTGAAGTTGCCGAATTCGGTGAAGGACTATCTGGCCGAAGGCCTGCTGACAGCCGGCCATGCTCGCGCCCTGATCACTGTTGACGATCCCGCGGCTCTGGCGGAGTTGATTGTGGAAAAGGGCCTGACGGTTCGCGACGCGGAAAAGCTGTCGCAGGATCCGGATGCCCTCGCCAAGATCACAGGCAAGAAAACGCCGGGCGACAAGCCGCAGAAGGACGCTGACACCAAGGCATTGGAAAAGCGGCTGACCGACACACTGGGCCTGAAGGTGACCGTTGGTCACAAACCAGGCAAGGAAACCGGCGATCTCAAGATCAAATACACCTCGCTCGAACAGCTTGACGAGCTTTGCAAGAAGCTAGGTGTCGAAACATAATAAGTTATTGATTTTATTGACTAATTAAGAAGCCTGAGCATATCTTGCTCCGGCTTTTTTTTGATTGTGCCAAGCTGCCACCCCTACACCCCTCATCCTGAGGAGCCGCAGTAGCGGCGTTCCGAAGGACGAGCCACCGGTTCTGGAGTTTGCCGCCCATCCTTCGAGACAGCGCTTGCGCGCTTCCTCAGGATGAGGGGGAAGATATCCGGGACGATGTTGGGCTTCGGAATAAGATTAGCGGGGGTTGGTAAGGAGCGTCCTAGCGCCGCTGGTGAGGCACGCTGGGGAACGAACCGCCCAAACCTCGAGACGGCGCTGAGGCGCTACCTCAGGATGAGGACGCGTGTGTGACACCATAAAGAATACAGGGAGGCTCAGGAAGAGGAGCAGATGGGCGTCTTCTACCGCCGCTGTTGTCGTGCTCTGGCCGCTCTGCCGAGCTTGAGGAGGGCTTCGGAGAGGACAGGGACGCCGAGGGCATCGTTGAGGCGCGAAATGCGTGTTGCCTCGCTCAGGATATCCATTGCGCGTTCCACGTCACTCAGCGACCAGATCCTCAGCTGCTGGGTAAACCTCGGTTTGCGGGAGAAGAAGATTGGCGGGCGTTGCCCGTCGACGACGGCCTGGGCGTTTTTGCCTTGCTCGATATCGATTCGCATCCGATGCAAAAGCTGAAAGTGCTTCAGGGTCTGGTTGGCGATGACAGAGGCCTTGGAGCCGGCTTCCGCAAGCCGTTCCAGACCGTGATCCAGCATCGCAAGGTCACCTGACGCTGCCGCGTCGATCAGTTCGGACATTTCAAAGGCCGATGCGTCGCCGATGATGGCCTCGACGTCTTCGCTATCGATCCGGCCCTTGTTGAGGGCATACAGGCAGAGCTTTTTCAGTTCGCCGCGGCTCGCCATGCGGTCGCCGCCCAGAAGGCTGTGCAGGGCCGCGCGGGCTTCGCGGGTCACCGACAGACCGGCTTCGCGGGTTTCCTCATCGATCAGCTGATCAATGCCCCGGTCGTTATCAGCGTAACAGGGCAGGGCTACGGCGCGTTTGTGCGGTTCGATCAGCTTTCTGAGGCCGGCACCCTTCTTGATGTCGCCGCCTTCCAGAACCACCAGGGTTTGCCAGTCGTCGTGCTTGAGAACCGGCTCTACCGCCGAATTGAGATTGCGCGAGGAGGCATCCTTCACCCACACGATCCTGCGGCCGCCAAACAGCGGAACGGTCAGAACTTCGTCAATGAGCCGATTCGGATCCGAACCAAGATCGGAGGCATCAAGCTTGATCAGATTAAACGGATCGCTTTCGCCTTCAGAGGCCTTGTTGACGAGGCGGGTGGCGCGTTCCGAGACAAGTCCGGTATCGGGGCCAAAGATCAGAACAACGCCGCCAGCCTCCGGAGGATTGGCAACGAAACGGTCGATCTCCGCAGCTTTCAGGACGGTCACGGCCGTTTGCCTCCAGGGCCTGGGTTACGACTGGCTGGCGAAATAGCCGGCAATCCGGGCGGCGATATCGTCGGCAACAGCCTTGGCAACACGTTCCTGCGCATTGCGGTAGGCACGGGTGTTGGCAAATCGCTGGTTGGAGAAGTCGTAGGAAGCGGACTTGAATGCCCGGCCGGTCATCAGGGTTTCGTTGGTTGCCAGATCACTCAGAACGAAGGTGGAGTTCATCGTGGTGGTATAGGCGGACGGTACGTCGGAAAACTGCTCCACGCCCACTTCCGCACTACCGACGTCCATCAGCACCTTGAGACGATACTTCTTGGCGCCTGAGCCTGCGCCGCGCTCGAACCGGTAGGTCAGCTCGTTGTAGAGGACGCGCGATGCATCGTTGTTGGCAAACTGGCTGGAGATGGATTCCAGTTCAATGGCTGCAAGTTCGCTCGCCACGGCGGAGGGGGCAGAGCCGAAGTCGCCCGTGCTGCTGCCATAGAGCGGGCGAACCTGGCAACCGCCCAGGGTCACGGCGGCGGCAAACGCGGCGCAAAGGGCAGCGCGCCGCAACGCGCCGCTGTTCAGGAAGAGGTTGTTAAACAACGACATTCACGATCCTTTGCGGTACCACGATGATCTTCTTGGGCGCCTTGCCTTCAAGAGCTTTCTTGACGGCGTCGAGGGCCAAGGTAGCCGCTTCGACCTCGTCTTTGGAAGCCTCTTTTGCAATCGTCAGTTCACCGCGTTTCTTTCCGTTGATCTGGATCGGATAGGTGACGGTGTCGTCGGACAGCAGTGCTTCGTCCGCCTTCGGCCAGTTTGCCTCCGAAATCAGATTGTCGTGGCCGAGTTCGGACCAGCATTCTTCTGCCAGATGCGGCATCATCGGAGCCATCATCTGCACCAGATAATCGGCCGCCTCGCGCACTGCATATTCGGTGCCGGCATCCGTTGTACCGTCGTTGAAGACCTTGCTGATGGTGTTGACCAGTTCATAGAGACGGGCCACGGCACGGTTGAAGCCAAGGCCTTCCAGATCGGCGGAAACGGCAGCCAGGGTCTTGTGGCTGGCGCGGCGCAGATCGAGCGCCTTGCCGTCGACGCCTGGAGCCTTGCCGCTACGGGGCTCGGTCTTCTCGGCGATGTCGCCGATCAGGCGCCAGACGCGCTGAACAAAGCGCCAGGCACCCTGCACGCCGTCCTCGGTCCAGATCACGTCGCGCTCGGGGGGGCTGTCGGACAGCATGAACCAGCGGGCGGTATCGGCGCCATAGGTGTCGATGATGTCTGTCGGGTCGACAGTGTTCTTCTTCGACTTCGACATCTTCTCGATAGAGCCGATGGCAACGTCCTCACCGGTCTCGACGAGCATCGCGCGGCGCTTGCCGTCAACATCCTCGATGCGGATCTCGGACGGTGCGATCCAGCGGCCGTTGGCGCCTTCGCCGATACGATAGGTCTCGTGCGTCACCATGCCCTGCGTGAACAGGCCCTTGAACGGCTCCTTCAGATCCAGCGCGCCCACTTTCTGCATCGCCCGGGTGAAGAAGCGGGAATAGAGCAGGTGCAGGATCGCATGCTCGATGCCGCCGATATACTGATCGACAGGCAGCCAGCCGTTGGCTGCCTTCGGGTCTGTCGGCTGGTCGCAGTCCGGAGCCGTGAAGCGGGCGAAATACCAGGAGCTGTCCACGAAGGTGTCCATGGTGTCGGTTTCGCGCCGGGCAGGCTTGCCGCATTTCGGGCATGAAGTGTTGCGCCAGGTCGGGTGACGGTCAAGCGGGTTGCCTGGCTTGTCGAAATTGATGTCGTCCGGCAACTGAACCGGCAGGTTTTCGTCCTTTTCCGGAACGACACCGCAATCATCGCAATGAATCACCGGGATCGGGCAGCCCCAGTACCGCTGGCGCGAAATGCCCCAGTCGCGCAGGCGGTAGTTCACCTGGCGTTCGGCCTGCGATGCTCCGTCGACAGTGATGGCTTCCAGTTTCTTTGCCACCGCTTCCTTTGCGTCCTGAATGGAGAGACCGTTCAGGAAATCGGAGTTGAAGATGGTACCGTCGTCGGTAAAGGCTTCATCCGCCACATCGAAGGTTGCCGGATCGGCGTCCTTCGGCAGCACGACGGGCGTGACGGGCAGGCCGTATTTGCGGGCGAAGTCCAGGTCGCGCTGGTCATGCGCCGGGCAGGCAAAGATCGCGCCGGTGCCGTAATCCATCAGGATGAAGTTGGCGACATAGACCGGCAGCTCGATGGAGGCATCCAGCGGATGTTTGACGCGCAGTCCGGTGTCGATGCCCTTTTTCTCCGCCTTTTCAATGGCTTCTTCGGATGTACCGACCCGGCGGCATTCCTCGATGAAGGCTTTCAGTTCCGGATTGCTTTCCGCCAGCTTGGTTGAGATCGGGTGATCCGGCGACAAGCCCATGAAGGAGGCCCCGAACAGCGTGTCCGGACGGGTGGTGAAGATTTCCAGCGTCTTGTCGCCGGTGGGCGCAGCTTCAGTAAACTCGAAGCGCACACGCAGACCTTCGGAACGGCCGATCCAGTTTTTCTGCATCAGGCGCACCTTGTCCGGCCAGCGGTCGAGCGTGTCGATCGCTTCCAGGAGGTCTTCCGAATAGTCGGAAATCTTGAAGAACCACTGGGTCAGTTCCCGCTGTTCCACCAGCGCGCCGGAGCGCCAGCCGCGGCCGTCGATCACCTGCTCGTTGGCCAGAACCGTCATGTCGACCGGGTCCCAGTTGACCTTGGCGTTCTTGCGGTAGACGAGACCGGCTTCCAGGAACTTCAGGAACAGGCGCTGCTGCTGGGTGTAATAGGCGACATCGCAGGTCGCGAATTCCCGGCTCCAATCCAGCGACAGGCCCATGATCTTGAGCTGGTCGCGCATGGTGGCAATGTTCTCATAGGTCCAGTCCTTGGGATGGACCTTGTTCTGCATGGCCGCGTTTTCCGCCGGCATGCCGAAGGCATCCCAGCCCATCGGATGCAGGACGTTGAAGCCCTTGGCGCGTTTGTAGCGGGCAACCACATCGCCCATGGCGTAGTTGCGCACGTGGCCCATGTGGATGCGGCCGGACGGATAGGGAAACATTTCAAGGACATAGTATTTGTCGCGGGGATCGTCATTGTGGGTGACGAAAACGTCCTTGTCGTTCCAGACCTTTTGCCAGCGCGCTTCAACTTCGCGCGCGTTGTACCGTTCCGTTGCCATCTATTGTGCCGTTTGTTCTTGCCGCCGGATGCGGCGGATTTCCTGAAAGATTGACTGCCGGACTGTCACCAGAAATCGTGTCCGGGGTCAACATGTGAGAAGAGAATGATCTTGCAGATGCCTGTTTATTTCGCAACGCGGCATTCGTAAAGCTGTCGGATGGCAGCTTCCGGCCTGTTTTGCGCTCAAATGCACCTCCGGCGTCAGGGCCTACCGAAAGAGCTCTTGAGATTGAACGGCGAGCGGGCATAAGAGAGGGGATGCCCGGACGGGCAGAGCGCCCGGCAAATTGAAGGACCAACCGATGACCTCCGCAGCAGACCGACTGGCAAATGTTAAGGCAGACATCCGAAATGCCGAAGCCGAGTTCGGGAGGGCCGAAGGGTCGGTGACGCTTATCGCGGTTTCCAAGACCTTTGACGCGGATGAGATCCGTCCGGTGCTCAGCGCGGGTCAACGGGTGTTCGGCGAGAACCGGGTGCAGGAAGCCATGCACAAATGGCCGGGGCTGCGCGAGGACTTCGAGGGCATCGAACTGCATCTGATCGGCCCGCTGCAATCCAACAAGGCCAAGGAAGCGGTCGCGACCTTTGATGTCGTGCACACGGTGGACCGGCCGAAAATCGCCAGGGCGCTGAAAGCCGAGATGGAAAAGCAGGGCAGGGATCTGCCGTGTTTCGTTCAGGTGAATACGGGCGAAGAGCCGCAAAAGGCAGGCATTGCGCCGAAGGATGTCGATGCCTTCGTGAAAGAGTGCCGGGAGGACGTCGGGCTGAACATCGTCGGACTGATGTGCATTCCGCCGGTGGATGAAGCGCCGGGCGAACATTTTGCGCTTCTGGAAAAGATCGCCGCCCGCAATGGTCTTGAGAAATTGTCCATGGGCATGTCTTCCGACTATCCGGTGGCGGTCGGCTTCGGGGCCACGCATGTGCGTGTCGGTTCGGCCATCTTCGGCTCGCGCGACTACCCCTGATCAGCTTCCGACCGGCCAGTCTCGCAAGCGGATTCGCACGGTAGGCGCGAAGCGGGTCCGGCTTGTTAACTCAATGAATTTGTTTCGAATTTACAAATAAAATCAAATAGATAATCCAAGATCATTTTTGAAATGAGCCTAACAACTGCCCGAAATTGTCAAAAATGACGGGAGTTAGGCCTGCCTGTGGCTGATCGTAATACTCAACCACAACATTGCCGCGAAGGTTTCAAAGAGCTGCCCTTTGCGGGTCGCGATCGGCCCGCAGTGTCTGTCTCGTTCCGGTTCGGCGGGTCGCAGGGGCCTGGCGAACGGACGGAACAACAGGTGGATCCCACAGCCAACCGGCGCACGGGGCACCTGACACGACCCAAACCATTGGAGGTCATATCATGTCCAAACGTCTAACAGCTGCTCTTCTGATCGGTACATTCACCGCGTCTACCGCAGCGCTTGCCCAGGGCATGTCATTCGAGGCGGTGGACCTCAATCAGGACGGTTACGTCAGCTACGAGGAAATCGCGGCAGCCGTCCCGACCCTTTCTGAAGACGCATTCAACGCGGCTGACAGCAACCAGGACAGCTTCCTGGATCCGGACGAGTTCGTAAACGTCCAGCCGTAATCAGGCTTCGGGCGATCAAAACCCCCCGTCGGCCGCATCTGCAGCCAGATCGCCCGAACAAGACCATCGCCGGTAAGGTCACGCCGGCGGTGGTTTTCTATATTCAAAGAGACTTGAAGACCTTCCGGTCGGATCGGGTTTAATCCAGCCAGAAATCGGGCGTCAGCAACAAGATGCCTGCGAGGATTTCAAGCCGTCCGAGGATCATCTGAACCGCCAGGAACCACTTGGCGAGATCGGGGAGGGACTGGAACGTGCCCGACGGGCCGATGGTTTCACCAACACCAGGACCGACATTCGCAAGGGCCGTGATGGAGGCGCTGAGCGCTGTCTCGAGATCGAGACCAAGCATCATGTAGACCAGCGAAAAAGCGGCGAAGGCCCCGGCATAAAGAACGGCGAACACCAGAACACCTTCCAGGACGGGATTTGAAACAGTCCGGCCCTGGTATCTTGGCTCGACCACACGGTGAGGGCGGATCATCCGCCGGAAGAGACCCCGGATGTAGCTGCCGAGAATCGCGATCCGGAACATCTTGAATCCGCCGGACGTCGATCCGCTGCAGCCGCCGAAGAACGTCAGCACGAAGAAAATTGCGATGACCGGCGGGCCGAACTGCAGATAATCGTTGGCCGCATATCCGGTGGTGGTGATCACCGAGACCACGTTGAAAACTGCAAAGGTGAGCATCTGGAACGGGGTGTCGTGGGCAATGAAGCGCTCGAACAGGAAAACGCTGATCGAAGCTGCAGCCACAATGGCCAACAGCAACATGATCTGGACGTCCTTCACCCAATGCCGACGTTCGATGCTGCGGATCAGATAGAGAAACGGCACGGCGGAGGCCAGCATGAACACCGAGGCGACCCAGTAGACCGCAAGACCGTCGAATTGCCCGAAGGATTGGTCGGACGTTGAAAAACCGCCGGTCGAGACGGTGGTCATGGAGTGGATCACCGCGTCGAAGAAGGTCATTCCGCACAGCAGATAAAGTGTGGCGCAGCTTAGCGAAAGGCCTGCATAAAGAGCCAGCAGCCGGTAGACGAACGGACCGACATGGCCATAGGGCTTGCTGGTGTTTTCTGAAGATTCCAGGGCAAAGAGCTGGCTACCGCCAACGCGCAGGCCCGGCAGAAGCCAGATGCCGATGGCAACCACGCCAATACCGCCAACCCATTGCAGCAGCGCCCGCCACAACAAGATGCCGGGGGGCAGGGTGTCGAGACCGGTCAGGATCGTCGAACCCGTCGTGGTCAGGCCCGAGGCAGTTTCGAAAAAGGCATCGGTAAAGCTGATGCCGAGGCCACTGAAATAGAACGGGATGGCCCCGGCAAAGGAAAAGGCGAACCAGGCGGCATTGACGAACAGGATGGCCTCGCGGAACTGGCCCGGTGGCCGCTCTCCCTGAAAGGCCATGGTCATAAGCAAGCCGGCCGTTCCCAGAACGAGGGCCGACACCAGAAAGACCTGCCAGTCCGAGTTTCTGGCGAACACATCCGCGATCCCGGGGACGATCATCAAAACTGAAATCAGGATGAGCAATCGTCCGATTGGCAACGCAATGGCGCGGTAATTCATACACTGGACGTCCGCAACGGTCGGCTGTCAGCGCAGCCGGCGTGTGTGTCAAAAGACTTTCGTTATCGGCCTGTGCACCGCAAAATGCAAGGCCGGCCACGTTGATGCGCCCCTTATAACGCAAGGGACAACTGGAAAGACGACCGGGCGCACACGCTCCGCATCATCGTTTAATATGCACCAGCACTCTGGTTCATATTGACCGAACGGGGAGGCTTTGCCAGAGTGATTTCATAAATTTGGGAGGAAAACATGAAACCACTTTATTGGGCGCTTGGCGCAGCGATGGCGCTTGGCCTGGCAGCCGGTTCGGCGCAAGCCGCGGATACAACCCTGCGCATTTCGCTGCAATTGCCTTTGACGAGCCATCTCGGCCAGAATCTCCAGCTTTTCAAGGAAGAAGTAGAGAAAAACTCCAACGGCGACATCGCGGTGGAGATCTATGATTCCGCTCAGCTCTACAAGGACAACGAGGTTCCGGCGGCGGTCGGCAGCGGCTCCATTGAAATGGGTGTTGCGTCCCTGACCCGGTATGTCGGCGACATTCCCGCCGTCGACATCTTCTATCAGCCGTTCCTGTTTGACACCGAAGAAAAGGTCCGCAAGGCTGTTGCCAAAGGGTCTCCCGTCCGCGGACCGCTGGACGAAGCGATCGCGGAAACCGGGTCGACCGTGTTGTGGTGGCAGGCTTACGGCGGTTCCATCATGCTGTCGAACGGTGGTCCGCTGAAAACGCCGGACGATCTGAAGGGCAAGAAAGTCCGTGTCTTCGGCAAGACCCTTGGCGATTTCGTCTCCGTGGCCGGTGGTGCGCCGACGCTGATTTCCGGCTCGGAACAGTATCTGGCCTACCAGCGCGGTACGGTGGACGTCGGCATGACCGGCATTTCCGGCGTGAAGTCTCGCAAGCTCTGGGAAGTGATGGATACGATCACCGTCACCAACAATGCGGATATCGAGTTTATCGTCGTGGTGAACACGGATTTCTGGAACAGCCTGCCGGATGAGCACAAGAAGATCATCGAAGACGCTGCCCTGAAGGCGGAAGCCGATGTGCGTGACCGCATGTCCCAGATCGAGGCCGACGGTTACGAGGTTTCGAAGCAGAACGGCATGACGGTCTACACACCGACCGAGGAAGAAATGGCCACCTGGAAGAGCGTCAGCCAGCCGGTCTATGACAACTTCGTCGAAAAAGCAGGCCCGCTGGGCAAGCAGGTTCTTGATGCCGCTCAGAAATTCTGACGGATGATGAACGACAGAAGCGGCCGGAAACGACCGGCCGCTTCTCGTAACGGATACCGGATCTCCGGCGTCCTGCTCCGGCCTTGCCGATTGCTCGATCGACAGTTGGTTTCATGAAAGCCTTCTATTTTGTTCTCCAGGCCTTCGCCTGGATGGCCGCGTTCCTGTTCATCGCCGTGGGCTGCATGCTCACCTATGAAGTGCTGGCGCGGTATCTTTTCATTGCTCCCACCATCTGGGCGTCGGAACTGTCCCAGTTGTGCCTGATGTGGGGAACCATGCTTGCCATGCCCTGGTTGCTTAAGACCGGCCGGCACATCGCGGTTGACGCTGTGACGGACCAGTTGAGCCCGGCCTGGCGCCGCGTTTGTCATGTTCTTGCAATGGGTTTTGTGGCGGTGTTCAGCATTCTGGTCGCCTGGAAGGGCGGCGCGATTTTCTACGATTCCTTCGAACGCGGCCGTACGTCGGGCACCATGCTGGATCTTCCCATGTGGATTTCCGAACTGTCCATTCCCGTCGGTTTCGCGCTTCTGTTCCTACAGGCTGTACTCGAGCTGGGCCAGAAGCCCAAGTCGGGCGATCATGAAGCGGTGGTTATGGAATGACCACAGTTCTCATTCTCGTAGCCTTGTTCACCTTGTTGCTGATCCGGGTGCCGGTCGCCTTCGCGCTGGGCGGCCTTGGCCTTGCATTGCTTATTCTCGGCGGCTTCTCGCCGCTGATGGCGCCACAGGCGATCCTGTCGACACTCGACGGCTTCATTCTGCTGGCAGTGCCGCTTTTTCTGCTGATGTCAAATATCCTGCTCAAGGGCGGGGTTGGACGGGATCTGTTTGCCGCCGTTCATGCCTGGGTCGGCCATTGGCCGGGCGGGCTGGCTGTCGCGACCATTCTGTCCTGCGCCATCTTCGCCGCCATTTCCGGATCGTCGGTCGCCACGGCAGCCACCATCGGCACGGTTGCGATTCCGGAAATGATCCAGCGCGGCTATGAACGGAAATTCGTCTACGGACTGCTGGCCGCCGGCGGCACGCTTGGCATTCTGATTCCGCCGTCGATCCCGATGATCGTCTATGGCTTCGTTACCGAACAGTCGGTGATCGCGCTGTTCCTGGCGGGCGTTGGTCCGGGCTTGCTGCTCGTGGCGTTTTTCATCGGTTTTTCGATGGTCTACGCCCGTTGGTTCGGCGGCTATACACCGGAACCGGCGTCAAGCTGGGATGAGCGGGTGCGGGCAACGGTGCGGGCTTTTCCCTCGATCCTGCTGGCGATGGTGGTAATAGGCGCGATTTACAGCGGCGCTGCGACACCGACAGAAGCCGCCGCCATCGGTTTTGCCGTGGCGCTTCTGATCACCGGTCCGCTCTTGCGCACGCTCACCTGGCAGGGGCTGAAGGAAGCCGCCTTCGATGCCATGGTGACGACGGTCGCCATCGTGCTGATCATCGCCGGGGCCAAGGTGTTCGGAAAGGCGATCACGCTCTACCGGATTCCGCAGGACATCTCGGTCTTCATCGGACAGA
This sequence comes from Labrenzia sp. ATLA3, assembly GCF_057180185.1. Lineage (NCBI taxonomy): Bacteria > Pseudomonadati > Pseudomonadota > Alphaproteobacteria > Hyphomicrobiales > Stappiaceae > Labrenzia > Labrenzia sp. ATLA3. The sequence goes on along the minus strand of NZ_JBXUKV010000003.1, from coordinate 550,068 downwards.
CCATCGACACCCCGCTTGCCTTCATCATTGTGGTGTCAGTCGTGCTTCTGATCATGGGGCTGGTGTTCGAGTCGCTGTCCATGGTGCTGATCATGACGCCGGTGCTGTTGCCGGCGGCCATGGCGCTGGGCTTCGATCCGGTCTGGTTCGGCGTCTATATGGTCGTAATGGTGGAATGTGCGCTGATCACACCGCCGGTCGGGCTCAATCTCTATGTCATCCAGTCGGTGGCGCGGTCGAAGCTGTCCGAAGTTTCGCGCGGCGTTTTGCCGTTCCTTGTGCTCATGTTGATTTCGGTCGCCATCCTGTATGTCTGGCCTGATCTCGCGCTCTATCTTCCGTTCAAGTTCTGAGGTTTTGTCATGCCGTCACCGGCAGATTTGCTCCGCGCGCTGCTGGAGCAGCCGAAACTCAACGTCATGCCCTGCTGTTACGATGCCCTGTCGGCCAAGCTGATCGAACAGGCCGGGTTCGATCTCACCTTCATGTCCGGCTTTGCCGCTTCCGCATCGCGGATCGGCCAGCCGGATCTGGGGCTGATGTCCTATGGCGAGGTGCTTGATCAGGCGCGCAACATCAGCGATGCCATTCGTATTCCGCTGCTGGCGGACGGTGATACCGGCTATGGCAATGCGATGAACGTGCGCCGCACGGTAACCGGCATGGCCAAGGCGGGCGCTGCGGCCGTGATGATCGAGGATCAGGTCGCTCCGAAGCGCTGCGGCCATACACCGGGCAAGGCGGTTGTTTCCCGTGAAGAAGCTTTTGACCGGATCCGGGCGGCCCAGGATGCAAAGGAAGCGGGCGCCGACATTCTTATCCTCGCCCGTACCGATGCCCGCCACGAGCATGGTCTTGCCGAGGCAATCGCCCGGGCTGCCAGGTTCAAGGAGCTTGGCGCCGATATCCTGTTCGTCGAAGCGCCCAAGACGGTTGCCGAAATGCAGGAGATTTGCCGGGAACTGCCGGGACCGAAGATGGCCAATATCGTGGAAGGTGGCGAGACGCCGGATCTTTCGCACAAGGATCTTCAGGACATCGGTTACGCCATTGCCGCCTATCCGCTGACCCTGATGGCCAGCGCCATGAAGGCAATGGTGGCAACGCTGCAGGACCTGAAGAGCGATCGGGACCGCACCCCGGATCTCATGGACTTCAAGGAACTGCGTGAGCGTATCGGCTTTAACGACTATTACGAGGTTTCGGCCAAATACGAGACGTCGAAGCGGGACTGAGGACGCCAGCCTTTCCGGAGCCGCGTCTTTGTGACCAACAGCGAAACTTGGCATCGCGCCACTCGGCGTTGGATTTATTTCAAACGGGATGATAGACCCGGCGCGACCGAGAAGCTGTAACGGAAAACTTGAATGCAGGGCGAAAGACGCCGAAGACCTTCGCTGTCGCTCCCGATCCTGCGGACATCACGCGACCAGCACCGGGACGGCACACTGACGCTCGGCAATTTGCTGCTAGCGCTGGGCGAGACGTCGTTCGGCTGGGCAATCGTGCTGTTTTCCCTGCTGACGCTTCTGCCTCTGCCGCCCGGTTCCTCGCTCGTCACCGGCCTGCCGGTGCTCGTCACAACATTCCAGATGGTGCTTGGGTTTCCTCATGTGAAGTTGCCCGGACCGCTGGCGCGTCTTTCCCTCAATCACAACAAGCTGCGGCGGACGATGGTGCGCCTGCGTCCCGTCACAATGCGGCTGGAGCGCGTGTTGGCCCACCGGTACGAAGGTCTGTTCGCGCGCAAACATGAGCGCTTGCTTGGGCTTGCGTTGTTCGTGATTGCTTTCACATTGTTTCTGCCTGTGCCGCTCAGCGGCTGGTTTCCGGCGGTCGCACTGTTCATTGCCGGTGTCGGCATCGTGGAACGCGACGGCCTTGTGGTCATCTTCGGTCTTCTGCTGGGTCTGGCCGCGGTGCTGCTGACCGCTGCCATCCTGACTTCGATCGCGATCAGCACCCAAGCGCTCATGAGCTGATTGGAGAGCCGTTCGCGTGCATGAAGCGCCGAAGCGGGAGGGGCCAAAGCCATCATATCGCGGCGGACAGAAAACAAGTGCCGCAGGAAACGGGAATTTCCGCCGGTTCCTTGACTCTTGCCCGCGTTTCGGGCATAGACCCGCGAACTCCATATGAGTGATTGAAATTTCGATCCGCCGACCGGGACCCGTAAAGGTGTAAAGAGATCCCGGAGGTTAACACCCGACAGCGCGTTGCGCCCTCGGGTGTCAAACTGCTTTGCGCGGGTTGATCCGGTTGGAAATGACCGGCGGTTGCCCATATGGTTCGGGAGACTTCCCGAAACCGAGATTATTCAAGGACTACTGATGTTTGAAAGCCTGTCCGATCGATTAAGCGGTATTTTCGACAAGCTCACCGGCCGCGGTGCGCTGTCGGAAAACGACGTCAACGAGGCGCTGCGCGAAATCCGCCGCGCGCTGATCGAGGCCGACGTCGCGCTGCCGATCGTACGGTCCTTCACCGACAAGGTGCGCAACCGCGCCGTCGGGGCCGAGGTGGTCAAGTCCGTGACCCCGGGCCAGATGGTCGTGAAGATCGTTCATGACCAATTGGTCGAGATGCTCGGTGAGGAAGCCCACCCGATCGACCTGAACGCGCCGGCACCGGTGGCAATCATGATGGTCGGTCTGCAGGGCTCCGGTAAAACGACCACCACTGCCAAGATTGCCCGCCGCCTGACACAGCGCGACAAGCGCAAGGTGTTGATGGCATCGCTGGACACCCGCCGTCCGGCCGCACAGGAACAGCTGAAGGTTCTGGGCGAGCAGAACGACATCGACACACTTCCGATCGTCGCCGGTCAAGGTCCGGTCGAAATCTCCAAGCGGGCCATGTCCGCCGCCAAGCTTGGCGGTTATGACGTGGTCATGCTCGACACCGCCGGCCGTATTCACATCGACGAGCTGCTGATGGTCGAAATGGCGGACGTCAAGGCCGCTGCCCAGCCGCACGAAATCCTGCTGGTCGCCGATAGTTTGACCGGTCAGGACGCCGTCAACCTGGCGCAAAGCTTCGATGAGCGCGTCGGCATCACCGGTATCGCCCTGACCCGTATGGACGGTGACGGCCGTGGCGGTGCGGCGCTCTCCATGCAGGCGGTCACCGGCAAGCCGGTCAAGCTGATCGGTACCGGCGAAAAGTCGGACGCTCTGGAAGACTTCCATCCGCGCCGGATTGCCGACCGCATCCTGGGCATGGGCGACATTGTCTCGCTGGTCGAAAAAGCCTCTGAAGCCATCGACGCGGAACAGGCCGCGAAAATGGCCAAGAAGATGCAGAAGGGTCATTTCGACCTGGAAGATCTCGCCGAGCAATTGCGCCAGATGGAAAAACTGGGTGGCATGTCCGGCATGATGGGCATGTTGCCGGGTGTCGGCAAGATGAAGAAGCAGATCGAGGCATCGAACATCGACGACAAGATGTTCAAGCGCCAGGTCGCCATCATTGAATCCATGACACCTGCCGAACGTCAAAAACCCGAATTGCTCAAGGCCAGCCGCAAGAAGCGTATTGCTGCCGGTTCCGGCATGGATGTGGCCGACGTCAACAAGCTTCTGAAAATGCATCGCCAGATGGCGGACATGATGAAGAAGATGGGCAAGGGCAAAGGCATGCTGGGCAAGCTGATGGGCGGCCTCGGCGGCGGCGGAATGCCGGATGTCGATCCCAAGCAGCTTGAAGAAATGGCCAAGTCCGGCCAGCTGCCGGGCGGTATGGATCTGCCGAAAGGCCTGCCTGGCGGGCTGGGCGGCGGTCTGCCGCCAGGCATGGGTATGCCGGGCCTTCCGGGCCTCGGCGGACCGAAACTTCCCGGGTTTCCGGGTATGGGCAAGGGCAAGAAACGATGAGCGAAGCAGAGACCAAGCTGGGTGAAAGCCTTGCCTTGAGCGAACTGAAGGCTCTTCGCGCATCCATCGACAACATCGATGCCGCCCTTGTTCACATGCTCGCCGAACGGTTCAAGTGCACCCAGAAAGTGGGCGTTCTGAAAGCGACCAACGACCTGCCGCCGGCTGATCCGGCGCGGGAGAAAATTCAGATCGAGCGGCTGCGCCAACTTGCCGGCGACGCCAATCTCGATCCTGACTTTGCCGAGAAATTCCTGAACTTCATCGTCAGGGAAGTGATCCGGCACCACGAAGCCATTGCCGCTGAAGCCGGCAACTGAACAAACTGGAGACATAAAAATGGCTACGAAAATTCGCCTGGCACGTGGCGGTTCCAAAAAGCGCCCGTACTACCGCATCGTTATTGCTGACATCCGCTCCCCGCGCGATGGCCGTTTCATTGAAAAGGTCGGTTCCTACGACCCGATGCTGCCGAAGGATTCCGAAAACCGCGTGATCCTGAACGTCGAGCGCATTCAGTATTGGCTGGGCAACGGCGCGAAGCCGACCGACCGCGTGCTCCGTTTCCTGGATGCTGCCGGCCTGCTGAAGCGCGAGCCGCGCAACAACCCGAAGAAAGCCGAGCTGGGCACGAAGGCGAAGGAACGCCTGGAAGCAAAGCGTCAGGCTGAAGAAGACGCAGCCGCTGCTGCCGCTGAAGCTGCTGCCGCTCCGGCAGAAGAAGCTGCTGCAGAATAAGCAGATGCGCCAGGCCGCACCGGATTCCATAAACCAGGGAGCCTTTTGAGATGACGTCCGAGGACGATCAGAAGGTTCTGATGGCCAAGATCGGTGCGGCGCACGGCATTCGCGGGGAAGTGCGGGTCAAGCCCTATGGCGACGACCCGCTTTCCTTTGCCGACTACGGCATTCTGACCACCCGGGACGGCAAACGCTCCTTCGAAGTGGAACGCGCGCGGGTGCAGAAGACGGTTGCGATCACCAAGTTCAAGGGGATCACGGACCGTAACCAGGCGGAAGAGCTGAACGGTATCGATCTATTCATCGACCGCGACCAGCTGCCCGAGCCTGAAGAAGACGAATTCTACTATTCCGACCTGACCGGCCTAGATGTGATCGACCAGACTGGCGAGACACTCGGGAAGATCATTGCGGTTCAGGATTTCGGGGCCGGCGATCTGCTGGAAGTCCGGCCAAAGCGTGGCCGGAGCTTCTATGTCCCGTTCACGAAAGACTTCGTACCGGAGATCGATCTGGAAAATGGCCGGGTCAGCGTTTCGCTGCCGGATGACTATTTTTCCGAAGGAACGCCCGAACCCTCGACGGATGCGCCGGACAGGTAACGCGTTGGCACGGGCTGCAGGCCCATCTTTCCCAGATTGAGTTCCTCGCGATCCTCTGACGGAACCTCCTGCCGGACAGCCTGCCGAACCTCGGACCGCTTCAGGGCAATCAGCGCGACGATCAGCGCAACCCCGATCCCATTGGCAAAGGCATCCTGCAGCGACATTTCGTGGTGGGGAAGGAACCCCTGCACCACTTCGCCCGCCAGACCCATGCCGAAGGCAACCACGGCGGAAATGCGCAGCCGGCAGCAGAACAGTGCATGGATGGACAGGGTCAGTAGCGCGAAGAAGCCGATATGGATGACTTTGTCGTAGGGGTGGCCGACGCCGGTGTTGAACACGAGACCGGCAAACACGCCGAAGGTCATCAGCGCGAACAGGGGCAGGACACGGCTGAGGGAAATGTCGAGATAGTGACGGTCGACATGAACCTGAATGAAACGGGGAAGCTTGAAACGCAGGACTGGAAACTTTGCCACGATGGTGAACCTGATTGAAATGCTCTTGCCACGATATAGAGCGAGCCTTAATCAGAGCTTTCTTTCCGGCACCTAGCCTGATGAATTCGACAGGTTTTCAGAAAACCGGTAAACAGGCCCTTAACCAACGAGTGGTGTGGGGTGCGCTTATTGGCCAATCAGCGGAACTGACAGGCGTAATGACGTTCAAAGCAACCATTTTGACGCTCTATCCGGACATGTTTCCAGGGCCTTTGGGCCACAGCCTGTCGGGGCGTGCGCTGGACAAGGGACTGTGGCAGCTCGAAACCAGTCAGATCCGCGACTTTGCGACGGATAAACATCGCTCCGTTGATGATACTCCGGCTGGCGGTGGCGCGGGTATGGTGCTCAGGGCCGATATTCTGGCCAAAGCCATCGATGCGGCCGCCCCTGCTGACGATCCGCGTCCGCGGCTCCTGATGAGCCCGCGGGGCGCGCCCTTCACCCAGGACCGTGCGCGTGAACTTGCCGAAGGGTCCGGCGCCGTCATTGTCTGCGGCCGGTTCGAGGGGGTCGACCAGCGGGTGATCGACGCGCGTGGACTGGAGGAAGTTTCCGTTGGTGACTACATTCTTTCGGGCGGCGAAATCGGTGCATTGACCATGCTGGACGCCATTATCCGGCTGATCCCGGGTGTCATGGGCAACATGGACAGCGCGGAAACCGAAAGCTTCGAAGGCGGTCTGCTGGAACACCCGCAGTATACTCGGCCCGCCGAATTCGAAGGCCTCACCATTCCCGAAGTTCTGACTTCGGGCAATCACCGGAGGATCCACGAGTGGCGCATGGCTGAAGCCGAGCGCCTCACGCGCGAGCGGCGGCCGGATCTCTGGGACGCCTATATGGCGGATGAAGACGACGTGGATTGAAGAATCCGCATGACAGTCGGGCAAATTTCCTGTATACGCGCGCCGAAGCTGGGTGAAGTTGTGTCTTTTCCTTGGAAAGACCTGCGCTCTGAACCGGGGCCGAAAGGTTCCAGCGGAACAGAACATCCTGGCTGACAAGCAACATGGCCCAAAGTCGGTGAACCCGTTTCCGGCCAAAACCGGATAACGCTCTGACCGCTTTGTAATTCAAAAGGGAAATATGCCATGAACATCATCGAGCAGCTCAATGCTGAGGAAATGGCGAAAATCGAAGAGCAGCGCAAGCTGCCGGAATTTTCTCCGGGTGATACCGTTCGCGTCAACGTGAGGGTCACCGAAGGTACGCGTACCCGTACCCAGGCTTACGAAGGTGTCTGCATCGCCCGTTCCGGCGGCGGCATCAACGAGAGCTTCACGGTTCGCAAGATTTCTTACGGTGAAGGCGTCGAGCGTGTCTTCCCGATCTACTCCCCGATGCTGGAAGGCGTTGAAGTGGTTCGCCGCGGTAAGGTCCGTCGTGCGAAGCTCTACTACCTGCGCGACCGTCGCGGCAAGTCTGCCCGTATCGTGGAAAACACCAACGCTCGCTCCAAGCGCCTCAACGAAGAAGTGCGTGCGGAAGTGGTTGCCGCCAAGGCTGCCGCTGCAGAAGCCAAGGCTGCTGCCAAGGAAGCTGCAGAGAACGCAGCCGAATAAGCCGGCCCGGCAAGATGTTTCGAAAAGGCGGTCCTTCGGGCCGCCTTTTTTTGTATTGGCACGAACGCCGGACGCTTCCTGGGGCAAATCGAGGGCTTTGCGGTCCGTTCCACAGGTGGCGGTCAATCTGAGTTGAATTCAGCTCAACTCGGAGCTCTTGACCTTCAGGCGGCGCTGCGTCATTCACTAGCTACGATAAACGAGGATAGACCCTTGCGGCTGGACGCGCCGCGACGGGCATCACCGGGCACTTCGCAAACTTTTGACTGTTTGACCGTTTGCTCGGATGGACCGAGGAGAGACCCATGGCCAAGGCACGGACGCTTTACGACAAGATCTGGGACGACCACGTGGTCGACATGCAGCCGGACGGAACCGGCCTGCTCTACATCGACCGCCATCTGGTGCACGAAGTCACCAGCCCGCAGGCTTTCGAAGGCCTGCGCATGGCCGGACGCAAGGTGCGTCAGCCGCTAAAGACGCTTGCCGTTGTCGACCACAACGTTCCGACCACCGACCGCCGCCATGGCATCGACGATCCGGAATCGGCGCTGCAGGTCAACACGCTGGCCAAGAACGCTGCCGAATTCGGGATCGAATATTACTCCGAACTCGACCTGCGCCAGGGTGTCGTGCACATCGTTGGTCCTGAGCAAGGTTTCACCCTGCCCGGCATGACCATTGTCTGTGGTGACAGCCACACCTCCACCCACGGCGCTTTCGGCTCCCTGGCTCATGGCATCGGCACGTCCGAAGTGGAACACGTTCTGGCCACCCAGACGCTGATCCAGAAGAAAGCCAAGAACATGCTGGTGAAGGTTGAGGGCAAGATCCCGGCCGGCGTCACCGCGAAGGACATCGTTCTGGCCATCATCGGCAAGATCGGCACCGCCGGCGGAACCGGTTATGTGATCGAATATGCCGGCGAAGCCATTCGCGCCCTGTCGATGGAAGGCCGGATGACAGTCTGCAACATGTCTATCGAGGCTGGCGCGCGTGCAGGCCTGATCGCACCGGACGAAACCACCTTCAAGTACATCGAAGGCCGCCCGAAGGCGCCGAAGGGCGAAGCCTGGGATATGGCTCTTGACTACTGGAAGACCCTGCATTCGGATGCAGATGCCTATTTCGACAAGGTGATCGAGCTGGACGCTGCCAACCTGCCGCCGATCGTTTCCTGGGGGTCATCTCCGGAAGACGTCATTTCGGTGGAAGGCGTCGTGCCGGATCCGGCTGAAATCGAAGATGAAAACCGCCGCGATTCCAAGAAACGCGCCCTTGAATACATGGGGCTTGAGCCGGGAACGAAGATCACGGACATCAAGATCGACCGTGCCTTCATCGGTTCGTGCACCAACGGCCGCATCGAAGACCTGCGTGCTGCGGCTGCCGTCATCGGCAATCACAAGGTGGCATCAAGCGTCAGCGCCATGGTCGTTCCGGGCTCTGGCCTGGTGAAGGAACAGGCCGAGGAAGAAGGTCTGGACGTCATCTTCAAGGAAGCCGGATTTGAATGGCGCGAGCCGGGCTGCTCCATGTGCCTTGCCATGAACGCCGACAAGCTGAAGCCGGGCGAGCGCTGCGCATCAACGTCCAACCGCAACTTTGAAGGCCGTCAGGGCCACAAGGGCCGGACCCATCTGGTTTCACCGGCCATGGCGGCTGCGGCGGCAATTGCCGGGCATTTCGTCGATATTCGCGAGTGGACATCGAATTGATTCGACCGCATTTCGGTTCGTGAGAAAGGGCGCCGCAAGGCGCCCTTTTTTCTTCTGCGGATAAAACAGTCACAATGACGCAGGGGATTTTTCTTTTGCGTAAATAATTCATGGAGTTAAGAAAAATCGTTTGCCGGGTCTCATCTCACGGCTACGGCATTCAGAAATGATTTTCCCGGGCTTCACAAGACTGTCACCTCGGCACTACAATACTCTCGTCACAAAAGGACATGTTCCGCTGTCCATTTGCCCGGATCACGGACATTCCGACAGGTCAACGCGCTGTCAGTTGGCACCTGATTGCTGGAAGTTGATCTAACGTAAGTTGTTAGAGCAACGCATCCCTGTCTGGTTGCGGTGTGCTCTGGGAATGAGGAGCGGAAGGTGACGATAGCGGTTTCGTCGGGCGCCCATCCGGCGTTGGTGCTCAATGCGGATTACCGGCCGTTGAGCTACTACCCCCTGTCTTTGTGGAGTTGGCAGGATACGATCAAGGCTGTGTTTCTGGACCGGGTCAACATCGTCGCGGAATACGATGCGGCAGTTCGAAGTCCGAGCTTCGAGTTCCGATTACCCAGTGTGGTCTCGCTCAAGACCTTCGTGAAACCCAGCCGATACCCCGCCTTTACCCGATTTAACGTTTTTCTCCGCGACAAATTCCAGTGTCAGTATTGCGGCTCCAAGGATGAGCTGACCTTCGACCACCTTGTCCCTCGTTCCAAAGGCGGTCTGACCACCTGGGACAATGTCATCACCGCGTGCTCCCCCTGCAATCTGCGCAAATCCAACAAGTCCTGCCAACAGCTGAACATGTGGCCGATGCACATGCCGTTCCAGCCGACCATTCAGGACCTGCACAACAATGGCCGCGGTTTCCCGCCCAACTACCTTCACGACAGCTGGCTGGACTTCCTGTACTGGGACACCGAGCTGGAACCATAGGCGCGGACCTCAAAACGAGTGTTTACGTGGATCGAAGATCTGAGGCCGTGTGACGATCCAACCTGAGATATTCAGCCGAGCTTTCGCGGCCAGACGTCTGTCTCAAGGCAGAAGAACGCGTTCATCTGTTCAAGCCACGGAAACGGGTTTCAGGTGGTTTCGAAGAGAGACTGCGCAAGATCTTCGCCTTGGTATCTATTGTCCGGAACATGCGCTGGCTGGACCTGTCTCGAATTCGGCCTGCGAACCATCCACGCGCCACGGAGCGGGGCGTTTTTCTTTCCAATTGGTTTACCAAACGGAAGATACCCCCTGCTTTCTACATGCAGTTTAAGGAATTAGGTACTTTTCTACATTAACTGTCTCAGAAAATTACGAGGCAGCAATGCAGTATTTCAGGCGTCTCATTGGTCGGCCCCTGCTCACAGAGCTTGCCGGCGATCGCAAAGCATCGATTTTGCCAGTTTTCGGTATCATGGTCATCCTGATCGTGGTGATCGCCGGGATCAGCATCGACGTGTCCAGAACGGTGAACGCGCGCGAGAAGCTGTCTTTCGCCATTGATGCGGCGGCGCTTTCCGTGGCGGCGGATCTGTCGACCAGCGTCATGAGCGACAAGCAGATCACGGACGCCCTTGCAGACTCCTTCAAGGCTAACCTCGCAGGTGTCGAATTCCTGGACGAGGCAGTCAAGAATCTCGACTTTGTCGTTGATCCTGAAAATGGCACCATCAAGGTGTCGTCCTTCGCGACGCTCGACAACTATTTCATCGACATGGGCGGATACGGCAAGAAGGCCCTCGGGCCGGAAACGTTCAGTTTTGGAACGAGCTCCCAGGTTACCTATTCGCGGTTCGACGTTGAACTGGCCCTCGTCGTCGACGTCACCGGTTCCATGCGCAACGACATGCAAACGCTGCGCGATGCGTCCGAGGGTCTGGTGAACATCCTCATCCCGGAGGAGACGAAAGAAACGGACAGTAAGGTCCGCATTTCCCTCATCCCCTACAGCCAGGGGGTCAATCTGGGCAGTTACGCCGAGAAGGTGAAAGGGGGTGTCTGGGGATATGGGGACGGCAGCGTATGTGTGACCGAACGTCAGGATTACGACGACGGCGAGGATATCTACAAAGTTCGCTACACGGACAAGCCTTACAATTATTACGTCAAGACCAATCCGCCGCCGCAGGACGTTTTTTATGGCGGTGGCAGCAATAAATGTTCCAGCACGTCGAAGATGATCCCGCTGACGTCGGAGCGCGATACGTTGCTCGATGCGATTGCGGCTCTGGATGATAATGGCGGTACGGCTGGCCAGACCGGCGTGGTCTGGGGCTGGAACAGTATCTCTCCGAACTATTCGGACGTGTGGCCTCTGGTGAGCAAGCCGGAACCTTACGACAACGATGATGTGCTCAAGTTTGCGATCATCATGACCGATGGCGATAACAACCGTTACTACGAGTTTGTGAAGGAACAGGAAGAATGTGACTGGGTCTATTCGAGACGGTACGGCTGGCAGTGGACATGCGAGATGGTTCCCATCAATCGGTGGCTGGAACGCAGCGAAGGCGAGAGCTACAACAATAATTCCTCAAAAGCTCAGCGTGCGCTTTGCCAGAATATGAAGGACGAGGGAATTTCGATTTTCGGCGTCTATTTCGGGTCCAAAGACACGTCGGCCGGTTCCAAAAATATGCAGTCCTGCGCCAGCCCGGGCAATTACTACAAGGCAACGAGTTCCGACGAACTGATCAACGCCTTTGCCAATATCGCCAAGAAGATCCAGCAGATCTACGTTTCCAGATAGCAGGATCTATCCGGGACCTGAATGGCAAACTGAAAAAGGCTCGCCGGTTGGCGAGCCTTTTGCGTTGTTGTTGCAGACCGTGCCGGTCAGTCGCGGTTCTGGCGATTGTCGATCAGGTCGTCGACAACGGTCGGATCGGCCAGGGTCGACGTATCGCCGAGGCTGTCGAAGCTGTCTTCGGCAATCTTGCGCAGGATGCGGCGCATGATCTTGCCCGAGCGGGTCTTGGGCAGGCCGGGCGCAAACTGGATCAGATCAGGCGAAGCGATGGGCCCGATTTCCGAGCGCACGTGCTTGACCAGCTCCTTCTTCAATTCGTCGGTCGGTTCCTCACCCTCCATCAGCGTGACATAGGCATAGATGCCCTGCCCCTTGATGTCGTGCGGATAGCCAACCACAGCGGCTTCGGAAACCTTCGGGTGCGCAACCAGCGCACTCTCGACTTCCGCCGTACCCATACGGTGTCCGGAAACGTTGATGACGTCATCGACGCGGCCGGTGATCCAGTAGTAGCCATCTTCGTCACGGCGGCAGCCGTCACCCGTGAAATACAGGCCCTTGTAAGTGGCAAAATAGGTCTGGACGAAGCGTTCATGGTCGCCATAGACGGTACGCATCTGGCCGGGCCAGCTATCCTTGATGACCAGATTGCCTTCCGTCGCACCTTCCAGGAAATTGCCATCCGCGTCGACAATTGCCGGCTGCACGCCAAAGAACGGCCGGGTAGCCGAGCCCGGTTTCAGGTCGGTTGCACCCGGAAGCGGAGTGATCAGGATGCCACCGGTTTCCGTCTGCCACCAGGTGTCGACAATCGGGCAGCGCTTCTCGCCAACCACGTTGTAGTACCAGCTCCAGGCTTCCGGGTTGATCGGCTCGCCGACGGACCCCAGAAGACGCAGCGATTTGCGCGAGGTCTTGGTGACATGCTCGTCGCCGGCGCCCATCAGGGCACGGATAGCGGTCGGGGCTGTGTAGAAGATGTTGACGTTGTGCTTGTCACACACTTCCCAGAAGCGGCCTGGTCCTGGATAGGTCGGCACACCTTCGAACATCAGCGTGGTGGCGCCATTGGCAAGCGGACCGTAAACGATGTAGCTGTGGCCGGTGACCCAGCCCACATCCGCCGTGCACCAATAGACATCGCCTTCGTGATAGTCGAAGACATATTCGTGGGTCATGGAGGCATAGACCAGATAGCCGCCGGAGGTGTGCATCACGCCCTTCGGCTTGCCGGTCGACCCGGAGGTGTAAAGGATGAACAGCGGATCTTCCGCATTCATTTCCACCGGAGCGCAGTGATCGGACACCCGGTCTGCTTCGTCATGATACCAGACGTCGCGACCGGCCTGCATGGACACGTCACCGCCGGTGCGCTTGACCACGATCACGCTTTTCACCGGTGCTTTTTCGGCGGCCTTGTCGACGTTGGCCTTCAGCGGCACCTTACGGCCGCCGCGCAGTCCCTCGTCTGCAGTAATCACGCAGTCCGAGGCGCAATCCTCGATCCGCTGGGCCAGACTGTCCGGCGAGAAGCCACCGAAGACAATGGAATGCACCGCGCCAATGCGCGCACAAGCCAGCATCGCGTAGGCAGCTTCCGGGATCATCGGCATATAAATCGTAACGCGGTCGCCTTTCTTGACGCCCTGGCCGTGCAGCACGTTGGCGAACTTGTTCACCTCGTGGTGCAATTCCTTGTAGGTGATGACCTTTTGCTCGTTCGGATCGTCACCTTCCCAGATAATCGCTGGCTGATCGCCGCGTTTTTCGAGATGGCGGTCAACACAGTTGGCTGAAACGTTGAGCGTTCCGTCCTCGAACCATTTGATCGAAACGTTGTGATAGTCGTAGGAGGTGTTCTTCACCCTGGTGAAGGGCTTGATCCAGTCGACCCGCTTGCCATGCTCACCCCAGAAGCCCTCCGGGTCTTCCACGGACCGCTGATACATTTCCAGATATTTGGCATTGTCGACATGCGCCCGCGCGGAAACTTCCGCGGGAACGGGAAAGACGGACTCAGTCATGTGAAACCTCCCAGTAAGCACAATTGGACCGGCGGTAAGTGAAAACTCCTTTCCGCGGCCTTGTTTTGCTGGGGCCATTATGCTCATGGCCCCATCGAGCGTCCAGAACCTAGACTTGGTACTTTAGTCGGCGAGTCTTTGGTCTATGGCAAGGCCTAAGACCTTCAAATTCGTACGGATTTACCCGTATATTGAGGGCGATGGCGGTCAAGTCAGCCACCCAATCACGATGCCCTGAACAAGCAGAACCCCGAGCCAATGTCCGCCATCGATCAGCGTCAGATTCCAGGGCAGACCCTGGAAACGGTGATTGACAATTTGCGTGGTCATGACGATGCCGACCCAGATCATGAGTGCGGAGATGACCCCGTTTCTGATGTCGGCTCCGCCGCTGTGGTAGATGACACCGGCAAAGACGAAAGCCATGATGATCTGGCAGAAAAAGGCCGTTGCCAGGACAACGGGACGCGGCCGGGTCTTTTCCTTTGTCAGGTTGGCGGCCTTCATCCAGGCCTTACCCAGGATGCCGTACCAGAGCGACCCGAACAGGAATGACACAATGGCGGCCACGGCAACCGCAATCAGGTTGATACCGTCGAACATCATTGCAGGTCTCCCAGCGTCACTTTTTTCTTGGCAATTCTGTCTAGTTGCGACTTTTATCACACTTCGAGATGGCAAGAGTTTCTAAATTCGGCCCGTCTCGCCTATCTCCTTTCCGGATAAGGCTTTTTCTAAAAACTTTATAGGAGCCCATGGTTTCATGCTGTTTTCTAAGCAACCTGTGTTTCGATTACTGGGGGCCGCTCTCATTGGCGGCGCAATGGTCATGTCGCCTGCCAGGGCACAGACGGATACACCCCCGGATCTTTTGTTCGTCCTGGATTCTTCCAATTCCATGTGGGGCCAGATCGACGGCATCGCCAAGGCGGAAATTGCCCGGTCCGCGTTCGAAGGTTTTGTCAGCGAACTTCCCGATGGCACAAGGGCCGGTGTGATGGCCTACGGCCACCGCCGCAAGGCCGACTGCAGCGATGTCGAAACGGTGGTGCCGGTGAGCGAGCTGGACCGCGCCAAACTGGTGGAGAGCGTCAAGGCGCTCACGCCGCGCGGCAAGACACCGATCACTGAAACTCTGCGCCAGGCGGCAGACCTTCTCGCACAGACCGACCGTCCGGGACGGCTCATCCTGATTTCCGACGGCATCGAAACTTGCGGCGGTGACCCCTGCGCCCTCGCCGAGGCGCTTGCCAAGTCCGGTGTCGATTTCAAGGCCCATGTCATCGGCTTCGACATCGCCTCCAAGTCGGATCAGGCCAAGATCGCCTGTATTGCGCATCTGACCGGCGGTACCTACTGGAACGCCAGGGATGCGGATGGTTTGACCGAAGCGCTCAAGGAAAGTGTTGCCGCAGTGGAGGAAAAAGCGCCGCTGCCGGTAACCGTGTTGACGGCGGCCGACAAGGAAAGCGGCCAGCCCATTGACGGCCCCGTGCGGTGGACGGTATCGCGCGTCGATGACGAGACCGTGGTGGCTTCCGGCATGACCGGCGGCAGCGTCGAGGTCGAACTGGAGCCGGGATCCTACGTGGTCGGTGCCGAACTCGACGAAAAGGCCGGCGGTGCAACACTTGAAGTGTCCGACAAGGGTGGTCAGCAGACCGTTCTTCTGGATGGCAATCTTCCCGAGGCAAGTGTCACGCCTGCATCCACTGAGGCGCCTGCGACCTCGCTGCTGGATGTTGCTTTCGACGGCCCCGGTCTCGACGGTGACTTCCTGCGCGTGGTCACTCCGGACGGAAATCGGCTGGAACGGGACTTGTGGGTCTATATCAAGGACGGCAATCCAGCCAAACTGGCACTGCCGACCCAGCCGGGCGATTATGAAATCGTCTATGTCTGGACTGAAGCTGGCGAGCGGGTTCTGGCCAAGGCCCCGGTCAAGGTGACAGAAGTCCAGGCAACCCTGACCTTTGCCGCCGAAGTGGCTGCCGGAAAGCCGGTCGAGATTGCCTTTGAAGGCCCCAACGGGCCGGAAGACTGGATCGGGATCGTTCCGAAGGACGGCACGATCGATGATTATCAGGGCCGCTGGAAAGGCACTGTCGATGGCTCTCCCGTCACCCTTCAGGCCCCGAGCGAAGCCGGCAGCTATGACGTTATCTATGTCACCGGTATCGATCAGACCGTCCTGACACGGCAACCGCTCACCGTGGGCGAAAGTGGCGCCACCTTGCAAGCCGACAGCACAGTGGAAGCCAGCGGCAGACTGAATGTGACCTGGAGTGGCCCGAAGGCGCCGGACGACTGGATCGGCATCGCGCCGGTCGGTTCGGACGTTTCGTCCTATGTCACCTACGAACGGCCGGAGGGCGACAGCGTGTCGATCATCGCGCCACTGGCCCGGGATACCTACGAGCTGCGCTATATTCTCTCGACCCCCGACGGGTCCAAGATCCTCGCCAGCCAGCCGCTGCAGGTCATCGACCCCGAGGTAACGCTGGAAGGTCCGCCCGAAGTTTCGGCTGCCACCTATGTCAGCGTAAAGGCGAGTGGTCCGGCCAACGGCAGCAACTTCATCGGTTTTGCCGAGCCGTCCCAGGATGCGTGGAGCACGGCGCCGGGGGCCTGGGAGATCGCCGACAACATCTCCAACGGTGTTGTGGAGGTGCGGACACCGGAAGAACCGGGCACCTACGAGCTGCGCTTCGTCCTGTCGGCGGGTGATGCGGAGATTGTTGCGCGGCAGACCGTGACGGTGAAATAGCGCCGCCAGTCCTCAACGAAGTTCGAAGCCCGCTGCGTAAAAGTGGCGGGCTTCGTCCTGTTTGGAGTTACTGTTTCAGCCAGACGGAAAGCTGCCCGCAAGGTTCGAAACCGAGCTGCCGATAGACCGGAAGCACGTTTGCGTCTTTTTCGTAGGTGCACAGCTGCTGGTTCGGGAAAGGCTCCAGAAGATCGTGCAGGGCGCTGTAGAGCCAGGTCTTGCGGCAGAAGATGTTGGAAATTCCCAGCACGTCCTTGCCGTCCAGTTTTGGCCCTTTGTTGAAAACCGCACCCGCCTTGACCGTGCCGTCCTTCACGATGGCGGCGAAATCGATGGTTTTTCGTTCCAGAAGCCTGAGAGGGAAAACGGCATGCAGGCTTTCGTTGCTGTTCCAGCCAGCCAGCCATTTCCTGAAGCTGTCCGAAGTTGCCACCTTGTGCCAGTGGGAACTGACCGGGGCGCGTCTGGAACTTGCCGGCGGACGGAACAGCCACGTGCCGGAAAAAAGCTTCTGAAAGCCGTAGGGTGCGAGATCCAGAGCGTCGAAACTGTCCTTCACCCCGGCTCCTGCCGGCACGTCGGATAGCGCGGTAAAAAAATCGGCCCCCGGCTTCGGCGACAGGGTGACGAGGCTTGGATAAAGCGGCAGGGTCTTGTCCCGCGCGCACCAGAACCCTGCATGAAATTCGGTCTTCGCACCTGCGGATTTCAGCACCGCATCGCACCAGAGCGCATTGTTTTGCGCGCAGGCTTCCTGTCTGCCAGCGATCATGCGGCCATCAACATCGAAGATTTACCCGTCAAGCCCACCCTTATGGACGATGAAGTCTACCACGGATTCGATGCCCTCACCCGCCTTTGTATTGGCGAAGACGAATGGCCGGTCCTTGCGCATTTTTTTCGCGTCGCGGTCCATGACTTCCAGGTTGACGCCGACATAGGGCGCCAGGTCGGTCTTGTTGATGATCAGAAGATCGGAGCGCGTGATGCCCGGCCCGCCCTTGCGCGGAATTTCCTCGCCGGCGGCAACGTCAATCACATAGATCGTCAGATCGGCGAGCTCCGGAGAGAAGGTTGCGGCGAGATTGTCACCGCCGGATTCGATCAGGATCAGGTCGAGATCCGCGATGCTTTTGGTCAGGTCGGCCACCGCTGCCAGATTGATGGAGGCGTCTTCACGGATTGCGGTGTGCGGGCAACCGCCGGTCTCGACACCGCGAATGCGGTCGCTGGTCAGCGCTTGCGAGCGCATCAGGGCCTCTGCGTCCTCGCTCGTGTAGATGTCGTTGGTGATGACGGCGAGCGAGTAGCGGTCGCGCATGGCCTTGCACAGCTTGTCGGTCAACGTGGTCTTGCCGGAACCGACGGGACCGCCAATGCCGACGCGCAAGGGACCGTTTTGGGAAGTCATGAACGAAACAACCTCGAATATTGGGTTTCATGTGCCATGGAGGCAATATCTGCAAGAAAGGTGGAGGTGCCGAGATCCTCAAGACCTGCCGTCTCGGCGTCTTTCGCGATTTCGAAGATCACCGGTTCCAGGCCCGCCAGCACTTTCTGGCCGTCACTCTGGCCAAGGGGAACAACCCGCACGGCGACGGAAATCAGGTTGGCGGCGAAAGCATGCAGAAAACAATGGAGCGCGGCATCCACCGGTAATCCGTGCGCCGCAGCGGCAAGACCCAGCACCACGGGATAGGGCCAGGACGTGATTTCTTCTGCTGAGAAGTCGTGAAACAGCTGAGCGGCCCGGGTCTCCACTGACGGCATCCAGCTGTTGCAAATGGCCCTGAAAAAGGCGCTGCCCTGGGCGCTTGATTCCAGGTGCCGTTCCCTGGAGGGCTGCAAGGCCAGACCCAGGTCCCGCAGCTCAGCAACAGTGTTTCTGTCTCCCGCGAGGGCCGCCCGGTGGGTTTCCTTCATAAGGATGGCGTCGCTTCTTCCAGCGCCAAAGCGGAGGATTTCGCGCAGCCAGACATCAAGGTCCTGTGCGTTTGCCACCCCGCCCTGCTCGATCACCTGTTCCAGCCCGTGGCTGTAGGTGAAGGCGCCGATGGGAAAGGCCGGCGACAGAAAGGCCTGCAGCCGGTAAAGCGCCTGGGGCGACAGGGGTAATCGGGGCGTTGAGGGCTCAGTCATGGGAATGCCCGGACCCATGGTCGTGACTATGATCGTGGCTGTGCCCGTGCTGATGGTCGTGCGAATGCCCGTGACCATGATCATGTCCGTGGGTGCGGCCGTGGCCGTAGGCACCACCTTCCGGATCGAAGGGGGCAGACAGCTCGGTCAGCCGGCCACCGAGCTTTTCCACCATGTCTTCAATGACATGGTCCCGCCGGATCCGCAGGGTCTCGCCCATGAGCTGCGTCGGCAGATGCCGGTTGCCCAGATGCCAGGCGATCTTTACCAGATGGGCCGCGTCGTCGGCATGAATTTCGACCAGCTCTTCCGGCTCGGCAAGAACCTCAACGATCCGGCCGTCTTCCAGCTCCAGACCGTCGCCGTGGCGCAGATGGATAGCCACAGGTTCGTCCAGCAGAAAGGTCAAGCCGTCCGCCCCGGTGAGGACAGCCCTGCGCCGGTAGCGGTCTTCCCGGTCAAGCGTGACCTTGTCGAGGGCCTGGCCGTTCCATGAACCTGCGTTGTGGATCTTCGCGACGCGGATCATGCTGCCTCCGCAACTTTTGCCATTGTCGCGAGGAAGGCCGGGCGTTCCTTCAGCCGCTTGAAATAGGCGCAGACAGGCCCCTCGTCCGGCAATTCGAACTTGGCATTGCTGGCCCAGCCAAGGCAGCTTCCCAGAAGAATATCGGCAATCGTAAAGGTGTCGCCCATCGCGTAGGGTCCGTCCCCGAGCCGCTGCTCCAGTGTTTTGAGCCCCTGTGCGAATTCCATTCGGCAAACGTCCTTGATTGCCGGTACCCGGATTTCCTCCGGGAGGATGAAACTGTTCTTGGCCGCCGTCCAGAGCGCGCCTTCAAGAACATCAACTCCGAACTGGGTGAAACTGTCCTGCCGGGCGCGTTCGATGGTTCCGGCCGGAAAGGTGAACTGGCCATGTTTGTCGGCCAGATAGGCGCAAATGGCGATGGACTCGGTCAGCACCTCGTCTCCGACAATCAGCACAGGCACCTTGCCGGTCGGGTTCAGCGCCTTGACGGTGTCCGTTTGCGGAAAGGCCGGATCGAGCTCATATGGCTCCCCCAATTCTTCCAGCAACCAGATCACCCGCATGGCCCGTGAGCGCGGATATCCGACGATCTTGTACATGTCTTTCCTCTTCCGTACGCGTCTGTCCGGTGCTTAGAACAGGAAGTAGCGCTGGGCCATCGGCAGCACTTCGGCGGGTTCGCAGGTCAGCAGTTCGCCGTCGGCGCGAACCTCGTAGGTCTCTGGATGCACCTCGATCTGGGGCATCATGTTGTTGTGGATCATCGACTGTTTCGAGATCCCGCCGCGGGTGTTCTTGACCGGAAGCACCAGACTGTCGAGGCCGGCCTTGTGCTTGACGCCGGTGTCATAAGCCGCCTGGGACACGAAGGTGACGCGGCTGTGCGTCAGCATCTTGCCATAAGAGGCGAACATCGGCCGGTAATGCACCGGCTGCGGTGTGGGAATGGAGGCGTTCGGATCGCCCATCGGAGCGGTCGCGATAGAGCCGAGCTTGAGCACCAGCGCCGGTTTGATGCCGAAGAATTGCGGGTCCCACAACACCAGATCTGCCAGTTTGCCGACTTCAACCGAGCCGATGTACTCGTCCAGACCGTGGGCGATGGCCGGGTTGATGGTGGTCTTGGCGATGTAGCGCTTGACCCGGAAGTTGTCGTTTTCGCCGGTTTCATCGGCAAGGCGGCCGCGTTGCACCTTCATCTTGTGCGCGGTCTGCATGGTGCGGATGATGATTTCGCCGACGCGGCCCATGGCCTGGCTGTCGGAGGAAATGATCGAGAACGCGCCCATGTCGTGAAGAATGTCTTCCGCCGCAATGGTTTCCTTGCGGATGCGGCTTTCGGCAAAAGCAACGTCCTCCGGAATGTCCTTGTGCAGGTGGTGGCAGACCATGAGCATGTCGAGATGCTCTTCCAGCGTGTTGATCGTGTAGGGCCGGGTCGGATTGGTGGAGGACGGGATGACGTTGGCTTCGCCAACCACCTTGATGATGTCCGGCGCATGGCCGCCACCTGCCCCTTCCGTGTGGAAGGCGTGAATGGTGCGGTTCTTGAAGGCGGCAGTGGTGTTCTCGACAAAGCCGGATTCGTTCAACGTGTCAGTGTGGATCATCACCTGAACGTCGTATTCATCGGCAACCGACAGACAGTTGTCGATGGTCGCCGGCGTGGTGCCCCAGTCTTCATGGAGCTTCAGCGCGCCCGCGCCTGCCATCACCTGCTCTTCCAAAGCTGCGGGCAGAGATGCATTGCCCTTGCCGGCGAAAAGAAGGTTCATCGGAAAGCTTTCGGCGGCCTGGAGCATCCGCGTGATGTGCCAGGGGCCGGGTGTGCAGGTGGTCGCGTTGGTGCCGGTGGCCGGGCCGGTGCCGCCGCCGATCATGGTGGTCACGCCGGAGCACAGGGCTTCGTCGACCTGCTGTGGGCAGATGAAGTGAATATGGGCGTCGATGGAACCCGCGGTGAGGATCTTGCCCTCCCCGGCAATCGCCTCGGTGCCAGGACCGACAATGATGTCGACACCGTTCTGCACGTCCGGGTTGCCGGCCTTGCCGATGCCGACGATCCGGCCATCCCTCAGGCCCACATCGGCCTTGACGATGCCCCAGTGATCGATGATCAGCACGTTGGTGATGACCGTGTCGACCGCCCCTGCGGAGCGCGGTGCCTGAGACTGGCCCATGCCATCACGGATGACCTTGCCGCCACCGAATTTCACTTCATCGCCATAGGTGGTGAAATCCTTCTCCACCTCGACAATGAGATCGGTGTCCGCAAGGCGCAGCCTGTCGCCGGTTGTCGGTCCGAACATGTCCGCATAAGCGGCGCGGGGCATCTTGTAGGCCATATCTAGTCTCCAATCGGCGATCAGAAATCGGTGTGTTTAATTCGCGTAGTCCTCAACCGTCGCATCCAGATCTTCTGTGCGTTTCATGGTAAGGACGATCAGGCAGTTCCGGTAAAGTTCGTCGCCGCGCGTGCCACCCTTGAAGGGGAAGCTGTAGGCGGTGCAATCCTTGTCGGCGTAGCTCTTCCAGGCGGTCTGGGCTTCGTCGAGGCTGGCCGGTGCACCCTTCAGGTGATCCGGCAATTCGGCATCGATCTCCACCAGTCTGGTCCGCAGGCGGTCGAAGGCTTCATGCATGCGCGCATCCGCTTCCTTCAGAGCCTTTTCCGCACAAAAGCTGCGTTCGGCATTGGTGAGCGGATAGCCGCAGTCGATGTTCTCGTTGACCTTCTCTTCCTCTGCGCTCGCCGTGCTGGCGGTCGCCAGAAACAGCGCCAGGGCAGGAAGGATCAGACCGCGCACAGACATCAATTCCCCAAACCCTGGTCAAGCTGTCTCAGTTCATCGATACGGTCGCGGGTCAGATCGGCCCGGCAGCCGTAGACCAGCATCGGCTCCATGGTTCCGCCACGGGCCAGAAAACCGTAGGCGTCACAAGCCTTGTCGCGATAGGGAATCCAGGTGCGCTGGGCTTCGCGCAGCGTCTCGACAGCACCTTGCAGTCCCTCCGGCAGATAGGCGTCCATCTCGGTCATCTTTTCTATCGCCGAACGGTAGACCATGTTCAGTTCCGCATCCGCCTTCAGCCAGTCGAGGTTGGCGCATTGGGTCATTTCCGCTTGCGTCATGGCATTCTCGCAGTTGATTGGTTCCTGGGCCGAGGCCGGACCGGCCAGCAAAAGGCCCAGCCCGACAAGCCAGAACGACAGAGATGGTGCAGATCTGATCACAACTCGCCCATGACTTTCTGGTTGAAGCCGTAGACCGTGCGGTTGCCCCCGTAAGGCACCAGCGTCACGAGTCTGGCCTGGCCGGGTTCGAAGCGCACGGCTGTGCCGGCAGGGATATCCAGGCGCATGCCGCGCGCCTTGTCGCGGTCGAAGGACAGGCCTTCGTTGGTTTCGAAAAAATGATAGTGACTGCCGACCTGGATCGGACGGTCGCCGGTGTTGGCGACTTCCAGCGTCAGTGTCTCGAGGCCTGTGTTCAGTTCGATTTCGCCGTCGGCGGGAAACAGTTCTCCGGGGATCATGGTCGTCTCCTTGGATGTGGCGGTCAGCGGATAGGCTCGTGCACGGTCACGAGTTTGGTGCCGTCGGGAAAGGTTGCCTCGACCTGAACATCGTGGATCATCTCGGAAACACCTTCCATCACCTGGTCGCGGGTCAGCACCTTGGCGCCTGCCGACATCAGGTCGGCAACGGTGCGCCCGTCACGGGCACCTTCCACAACGAAATCGGTGATCAGGGCGACGGCTTCAGGGTGGTTCAGCTTCACGCCGCGCTCCAGGCGGCGACGGGCGACCATCGCGGCCATGGAAATGAGCAACTTGTCCTTTTCGCGGGGCGTCAGAATCATGAAAGAAAGTCCTCCAAATCAGCAGTACCAGACGCGCGGCAGCGCGGTCATTCGGTATCCGGTGAGAAACGACATCAGGGCCGTGCGCAAGCTGCGGCCATCATTGGACACAAACCGGGTGATCAGCAACCCGTTCCAGGCGCTGGCGGCCGCCTGGGCGCTTTCGTCCGGCAGGGCGTCGATCAGGTCTCTTGCCCGCGGCAGCCTGTCTTCGGCATCGGCAGAGCAGTCGACAAAGGTTGCGACGGCAATGGCGCCGGCGGCCGTGGCGGGACCAGCCAGCGCTTCAGCCGGGTCGCCATCCAGGCGGATATCGTCGGCGAAAATCAGCTTCCCGTCGCGGCGGATGCGCCAGCTGTCCCGATAGAACGTGGATTTGACCTGTTCGCCCATCGCCTTGCGGCCGAGAACGAAAGATTCAACCATCATCAACCTCGCATCGCCTTCCAGATCCGCACGTAGCGTGCGGCGGAGGCGTGAGGCATCGAACAGGATGGTTTCCTGCGGTAGCCATTCCAGGGTCGCGCCCGCTCCGACAGTGAACTGCCCGCTCACTTCAGCGGTGCCACCCGGGCTGCGGTAGGCGCGTTCGGCGGTTTGGCTTGTCACGATTACGTGTACACCGGCATCGGCGCCAACTTCATAGTCGAGCTTGTCGCCTCCGGTGAGGCCGCCGGCGGTGTTGATGAGAACGGCTGTGGCAGGGGTGTCATAGACTTTGGGCAGGCGAACCTTTGCCGACCCGCTCTGGTAAAGGTCGGTCAGACGGGTTTTGCCATCCGGCGCTGAAAAGCGGACCTTGCCGATGCCCTTCACGCGCTGAAGGACGATGGCCTTTCCGTCCGTTTCTGATGCCAGACCAGCATCATACATCGCTTGACCGCCCCCCCTGCGGGCTCATTCAGTCATTGTTATTTTTCACATCTGTTCAAATTGGTCCAGACGGAGGCCGGGCCGCAATAGGCAATATGCCCTCGTCAATCTTAGCAAGAGCCGGGCCAAGGCCGTCATTTGGAAACGCAAGGCGATGCCAGCGCAAAAAAGGCCCTGTTTCCCGAAGCTTATCAACGTCCGTGCCCAAAAGCTGCCTAAAAAACAGGCAAACGCAACAAAGATTGGCGCGGAACGGATTTCAGGAAGGGCTTGCTCTCGCCGCCATGTTCCGGTTTTTTAAGGGAATAGCAGCTAATTATGCTGCCACTGCCCAATTGCGACGTGTCATCCGACGGATGATAAGCGAGGGAAATCGTGTTTTTAAGCCCGTTTGGCCGCCTGACTTCCATTTGTCTGACCGTAACCGCCCTTGTCATGAGTCTGGCCATCAGCCAGGCACGGGCGGATATAGGTGCCTATGTCCTGATCGACGCAAGTTCCGGCGCCGTGATCGAGGAGGAGAATGCCACGCGCAAGTGGTATCCGGCCTCGCTTACCAAGCTCATGACCGCCTATGTCACATTCAAGGCCATCCGCGAAGGCCGAGCCTCGCTCGACAGTGTCGTGGTGCAATCCAAGAACTCGGCATCCGAACCGCCGAGCAAGATGGGGTTCAAGGTCGGGACGCGCTTCACCGTCGACACGGCTTTGAAAATCATCCTGATCAAGTCGGCAAACGATGTCGCGGTTGCGCTGGGCGAGGCCATCGGGGGATCGGAAGCCGGTTTCATCGCCATGATGAACGCGGAAGCTCAACGCCTCGGCATGACCAACACTCGTTTTTACAATCCGCACGGCTTGCCCGACAACCGGCAGGTGACCACGGCACGAGACCTTGCCATTCTGGCTATGGCGCTGCGCCGGGATTTTCCTGAAGCCCGCAACTATTACAAACATCCGGGAATTCGCTTCGGCAAGAAGACCTTGCGCTCCGCCAACCGCGAGTTTCTGTTGCGCGTGCCCGGGGCCAACGGCATGAAGACCGGCTATATCTGCAATTCCGGGTACAATGTTGCCGCCTCCGCGACGCGGGGCAACAAGACGCTGATCGCGATCATCCTGGGTGCCGGTTCGGGACTGGAGCGCACGGCGTTTGCCCGGCAGCTCTTTGACGAAGGGTTCCGCAAGCGCGGCGGACGTAGGGTCTCCAGCCTCACGGGCTCCTCCGGAAATCCGCCCGCTGATGGATATTGCCGGCGCAACAAGAGCCCGGGACCGAAGGGCTATATGGCCCGGTTCGACATGGAAAAGGAAAAGCAGGGCGGTTTCCTGTTTTTCGCCAAGGCCAACAAAACCGACGAAGACAAGCTTGACGACAGCGGCTTCAAACTGGCCAACGGCAAGCCGGATTGGGCGAAGATTCTGGATCGAACCCTCGGTCCGCGCCGAATCGCCTACCGTCCGCTGACTGTTGGTCTCGGCAACCCGAAAGGGTTGCCATCGGTTAGTCCTGGCATTGTTCCAGCCGATGCGACCGGCGCGATAGTGCTGGAAGACGTGCCGCTGCCGGTTGCCAATCCCGTGCGGCGGGCGGAACACGAAATCCGCACCAAGATGCAGCTGACGGCGGATGCCAAGGTCGCAGGGGCAATTCCGCAGAACGGGGATGGTGCGCCACGCCCGGGAGCCGCCGCTGCCGTGTCCAAGTCCTCTCCCGGTTCGATCTTCCGCAAGGGCCTGGACTTCACCGTTCCGGTTCCCTCGCCAAGTCCCCGCAAGTAAATCGATGTCAGATCTCTGACTGTGCCGGTGGTATAGCGTTTCGGTCAACACGGTTAACCTTTTATTTACGCTACTCCTTAACACTGAAGTAAGCATTTTTCTGGCAAAGGCGTGCTCGCTGCCGGAAGTCAAAATGTCTCTGCGGCATAGAATATGCCGGTACAACAGGTCGAGAGATCGCATGATGATTGAACCGAGATCCACCGCTACTATCCGGGCTCTTGCCAGCCTTGCGGAGCTTTCCGCCAATCAACTGGAGGAAGGGGTTTCGGTCGACGACGTGATCGCGACCTTGCGAAAGGCGGCCGAGGCTGTCCGGCATGTTGTGGATGCCGACTTGGAAGACGAAGCCGACGACTTCGAGTTTGAAGGCGATGCCGACGATGAAGCTGAGCTGGAAGCAGCGGAAGCGGACATCGTGCAGGATCTGACCCCATTGACCTTGTCCGAGGATGATGCGGACAGGAAAATTATCACGATGGACAAGAAGGACGCCGAAGCGGTTTCCGAAGAAGAAGACATCGTCCTCAACGCGGGCTGATTCGGCAGCGACCGGACAAAATTTCAAGTAAACACACCGACGTGGCGGGACCAGCATTTGCGCTGACCCGCCTTTCTGCCTATGTGTCTGCGGAAAGGCCGCCGGGTCCGATCCAGGAACGGCGATTGCATCTGGAGACAAACCATGGCCTCGCCGACACCGGTTTCCGAAGGACAAAAGCCCAAGGGTCCTAAGCCCCCCATTCCCCTGTCCGTCCTGACGGGCTTTCTGGGATCGGGCAAGACGACGCTCCTCAACCGGATCCTGAAAGATCCGTCGATGGCGGACACGGCGGTCATCATCAACGAATTCGGCGAAATCGGGCTGGATCATCTGTTTGTCGATCAGGCCGGCGACGGCATCGTGGAGCTTGCCTCCGGTTGCCTGTGCTGCACCATTCGCGGAGATCTGGTCACCACGCTGGAAAATCTCCTGCGCCGGCTGGACAATGGCCGCATGGACAGGCTCAACCGGGTGATCATCGAGACGACGGGTCTGGCGGACCCTGCGCCGATCCTGCACACGGTGATGCTGCATCCCTATCTGGTGATGCGCTACCGGCTCGACAGCGTGATCACGCTGGTGGATGCGGTCAACGGCCTGTCGACGCTCGACAATCACGAAGAAGCCCGCAAGCAGGCAGCCGTCGCCGACCGCCTGGTGTTCACCAAGACCGATCTGCTTCAAGGCGATGAGGCACAAGCCTCCTTCGAAGCGCTCAAGCAGCGCTTGCAGCAACTCAATCCGGGCGCCCGCCGGCTGGAGGCGCAGGCAGATGATGCAACGGTGGAGAATCTTTTCAACGCTGGCCTCTACGATCCCAAGAGCAAGATCCCGGACGTGGCTGCCTGGCTGAACGCGGAAGCCTACGAAGACCAGCCGCATGATCACCATCACGGCCATGATCACGCGCATGGCCATTCGCACGGGGATCACCACGGTCACCATCATGATCATGCCCATGATGTGAACCGGCACAGCGATGCCATCCGGGCCTTCACCCTGTCGACCGACCGTCCGGTTCCGGCGTCCGCGCTGGAAATGTTTCTTGATCTGCTGCGTTCGGCGCACGGCCCGAAGCTGCTTCGGGTCAAGGGCATCGTGCAATTGGCCGAAGATCCGGACCGGCCCGTGGTGATCCACGGCGTCCAGCACGTCTTCCATCCACCCGCGACGCTTGAAGCCTGGCCCGATCAGGACCGGCGAACCCGCATGGTGTTCATCACCAAGGATCTGCCGGAGGGTTTCGTGCGGCGCATGTTCGAGGCTTTCTCGGGCGCTTTCCTGCCCGACACGCCGGATCATCAGGCCCTGACCGACAATCCGTTGGCTGTGTCAGGTTTCACCAGTCCGGTCAGATAGGTCGTAGACCCGCGGTACGCCGACCCACTTCCAAAGGGATCCCTCATCCTGAGGAGCCGCGAAGCGGCGTCTCGAAGGATGGGCGGCACCCACAGGAGCAAGTGGCCCATCCTTCGAGACGGGCCTGATGGCCCTCCTCAGGATGAGGCTTCAGGGTTTTGAGCGGCAGCGAGCGGCGACTGCATCATCGCCCCGGAAACTCAATCCTTCTTGCGCAGGCGGATCAGGCCTTCCTGGGCGGTCGAGGCGATCAGGGTGCCGTCTCTGGTGAACAGAGATCCGCGGTTCATGCCGCGCGAGCCGGAGGATGAGGTGCTGTCGGTGGCGTAGAGCAGCCATTCATCCGCTCGGAACGGACGGTGGAACCACATGGCATGGTCGAGGCTGGCCGCCTGGATCTTCGGGCTGAAGACGGACGTGCCATGCGGAAACAGCGAGGTATCCAGGAGGGTCATGTCGGAGGCATAGGCGAGCACGCACTGATGCATGCGCTCGTCGTCTGGCAGCGCGCCGCTCGCCCGCACCCAGACATATTGCTGGGGTGGCAGCGGCTTCTTGCTGAAGTAGTGCGTCATATCGACCGGGCGCATCTCGATCGGCCGTTCGCGCTCCCAATAGCGGCGGATGTTTTCCGGAGCCATCGACAGGAATTTTTCCTTCAGTTCCAGCTCGCTCGGCAGGTCTTCCGGTGCCGTGACATCCGGCATGTCGATCTGGTGCTCCAACCCCTCTTCCCGGACCTGGAAGGACGCTGACATGGAAAAGATCGCTTCGCCATGCTGGATCGCGACAACGCGCCGCGTGGTGAAGCTGCCGCCGTCGCGAATGCGGTCGACTTCATAGATTATCGGCACCGCCGGGTCGCCGGGCCTCAGGAAGTAGCCGTGAAGTGAGTGAACGTGCCGGTCTTCCACCACTGTGCGCGACGCCGCAACCAGTGCCTGTCCGATCACCTGTCCACCGAAAACGCGCTGCCATCCGACCTGCGGGCTGCGACCACGGAACAGGTTGCGTTCCAGTGGTTCCAGGTCAAGTATCTCAAGAAGTGTATCAATAGCCGTGTTCATCGGCGCGATCCCTGTTAGATAGACGGCAGGTGATTTGCTGCGGGCTGAAGCAGGCCCGCTCCGCACTCTTGGACCGGCAGTTGACGTTAAAGTCAAGATGCCTTTGGGGAAACCGAAGGCAAGGAGAAGAAGACGATGGCGAGGAAAAAAAGCGTCCCGGACATGTTCGATGTCGTGATCGCAGGTGGCGGTTATGTCGGCCTGTCGTTGGCCGTGGCGTTGAAGCAGGGCGACGCCAGCCTGACATGTGCCGTCGTCGATCCGAAGCCGATGGCGGATCTGCACAAGGATCCGCGCGCTTCGGCCATTGCGGCGGCGGCCTCGCGTATGCTGTCACAGCTCGGCATCTGGCAGAAGATTGCAGACGAGGCTCAGCCGATCAACGAAATGATCGTCACCGACAGCAAGCTCCGCGACGCGGTTCGGCCGGTGTTTCTGACCTTTGGCGGTGAGGCGACGGAGGGCGAGCCCTTCGCTCACATGATGCCGAACGGCGTGATGATGCCGGCGCTCTACAAGGCCGCAAAGGCGCTTGGTGTTTCCTTTTTTGCGCCGGGCACCGCGGAGTCCTTCCGCAGTCATCCCGACCACGTCGAACTGACACTGGAAGACGGCGCACTTTTGAAAACCCGCCTCCTTGTTGCGGCTGACGGTGTACGCTCCCGCCTGCGCGACCTAGCCGGAATTCGCACGGTCAACTGGGACTATGGCCAGTCGGGTATCGTCACCACGGTCAAGCATGAACGGCCGCACAACGGCCGGGCGGAAGAACATTTCCTGCCCGCAGGGCCGTTCGCCATCCTGCCCCTGCCGGGCAACCGGTCGTCGCTGGTCTGGACGGAAAAGACAGTGGACGCCGACCGGCTGGTCCGGTCGGACGATTTCACCTTCGAACTGGAGTTGGAGCGCCGCTTCGGTCATCACCTCGGTACGCTGGAACTGGCCGGTCCGCGCCGTGCCTATCCGCTGGGGTTGAAGCTGGCGCGTGATTTCGTCAAGCCGCGCTTCGCCCTGATCGGAGATGCCGCGCACGGCATTCATCCGATTGCGGGCCAGGGCCTCAATCTTGGCTTCAAGGATGTTGCTGCGTTGGCCGAGGTGCTGGTCAATGCGCGGCGTCTTGGGCAGGACCTCGGTGCGTTCGATGTTCTGGAACGCTATCAGCGCTGGCGCCGATTCGACACGTTCCAGATGGGCGTTGTCACCGACGTGCTCAATCGCCTGTTTTCCAATGACAATGATGTGTTGCGCGCCATGCGTGATTTCGGACTTGGCCTTGTCGACAGGATGCCGAGCCTGAAAACGCAGTTCATCAAGGAAGCCGCCGGCTTTGCCGGGCCGGTGCCGAAATTGCTTTCCGGTGAACCTATCTGATAGGTGTGAGCTCGGATCGTTTTCCACTCCGCAGGATTTCCGTTTGATGATTGCCAATCCGGAGAGTATTCCCACCTACCGGTCGATATTGATTACGGGGTGTTCCTCCGGCATTGGCCTTTGCGCGGCCCATATCTTGCGCGGCCGCAACTGGCGGGTCTTTGCGACGGCCCGGCGGCAGGACGACATCGACCGTCTGAGCGACCTCGGTTTCGAAACCTTCCGCCTGGACTATGAAGATGCCGGCAGCATCGAGGCGACCGCCAACGAGGTTCTGCAACGGACGGACGGCGCCTTGAGCGCGGTGTTCAACAATGGTGCCTACGCGGTTCCCGGAGCATTGGAAGATGTGCCGACGGAGGCGATGAGGTCGCTTTTCGAGGCAAATTTCATTGGCTGGCACGATCTCACGCGCCGATTGGTGCCTGCCATGCGCGCCAACAGGTTTGGACGGATCGTTCAATGCTCGTCCGTGCTGGGCCTCGTGGCACTCAAGTACCGCGGCGCCTACACGGCGTCCAAATTCGCGCTGGAAGGCTATTCAGACACGCTTCGGCAGGAGCTGAAGGGGACGGGTGTCCATGTCAGCCTGATCGAGCCGGGACCCATCGACACAAGGTTCACGCAAAACGCACTGGCGAATTTTGATCGCTGGATCGGCGAGGATGGTCTGCAGGCGTCACATCATCGTAAGACCTATGAAAAGCGTCGTATCCGGATGGAGGCAGGTGAACCCGGTCCGTTCAAGCTGCAGCCGGAAGCCGTGGTCAAGCGGCTGGTGCATGCGGTGGAAGCAAAACGGCCCAAGGCGCGCTATCATGTCACAATTCCGACCACCTTCATGGCGGTGGCCAGACGGGTGCTGCCGGTCAGTCTGCTTGACTGGATCTGCATCAGGGCCGCAGACGGCGAGGAATAGCTGCCTGCCGACCGGTGACTGCGCCGGACAGCGGTGAAACAAGGAACACGAAATGGCAGATCTGATTAATATTCTCATCCCGGTCGGTATGGCCGCAGTTGCCCTGGTGCTGCTGCTTGGCATCTGGAACATGTTCCGCCGGGGACCGGCCAACCGTTCGCAGATGCTGATGCGCTGGCGTGTCGGCCTTCAGTTCCTGGTGATTGTGCTGGTGATGGGCGGGCTCTACTTTTTCGGAAGCGGCCACTAGGGCGTAGTCCCATCCGCCTCAAACCATTTCATCTTCATTCACGGGTCCACACCCCAAGCCAAAACGACCGGATCATTCTGGAGGAACAAGGGCACAATGGTTGTTCTGAACAAGATCTACACGAAGACGGGCGACGATGGCACGACGGCGCTCGGGTCAGGTGAGCGGCGCCTGAAAAGCGATCTCAGGATCGAGGCTTACGGCACCGTTGACGAGACGAATTCCGTGGTGGGTCTGATCCGCCTTCACACCGGGCAGGCAGCTCCGGACGTCGATCAGGTGCTTGGCAGGATTCAGAACGATCTGTTCGACCTCGGGGCCGATCTTGCGACGCCGGAAACGGGCGAGGATCTCGGATATGAACCGCTTCGGATGACCGATGCCCAGGTTACGGCAATTGAAGAGGCGATTGACGTTCTCAATGCCGAGCTCAAACCGTTGCGTTCCTTCGTGCTGCCCGGGGGCAGTCCGGCAGCCGCTCATCTGCATCTCGCGCGCACCGTCTCGCGGCGGGCGGAACGATTGATGGTGGATCTGGCGGCGCGCGAACAGGTCAATCCGGCCGCCGTGCGCTACATGAACCGCCTGTCGGACTATTTCTTCGTCGCTTCGCGTCACCTGAACAACAAGGGTGAGCAGGACGTTCTGTGGGTGCCCGGGAAGAACCGCTAGGTTGGTTCCCCTTGCCGGAGGTGTGGCGCTGAATGTTCCTTCCCCTGCACGATCAAAACCGGCTGGTGCATGTTCCCCGCCCCTATGTGAACCTCAGCCTGATTGCGGCCAATATCCTGATCTTCCTGTTTTATCAGGGAGCAGGCTCGCAGCAGGCCGTGGCGGCCTCTTCCTATTCCTTCGGCTTGATACCGGTTGTTCTGTTCGATATCCGGGACCTGTCGCCGGAGTTGCAGGTGCTGCCGGACTGGATGTCGGTGGTCACCTATGCGTTTCTGCACGGCAGCTTCATGCATCTTATCGGGAACATGCTGTTCCTGTGGGTGTTCGGCGACAATATCGAGGATGCGGTAGGACACCTGAGATATCTCGGGTTCTATCTCTTGAGCGCCATCGCCGGCGGGCTTGCCTATGCCTTTCTCGATGTGAATTCGGACGTGCCGCTGATTGGGGCGTCCGGCGCCGTTTCAGGCGTGGTCGCCGCCTATCTGATGCTGCACCCCCGCGTGAAGGTCTGGGTTCTGGCACTCGGCCGAATACCCTTGCGCCTGTCCGCGATCTGGTTGCTTGGTGGATGGATCGTCTATCAGATCGTCAACGCGGCGATAGCATCCGGCAGCGAAGTTGCCTGGATCGCCCACATCGGCGGCATGGCGGCCGGAGCGTTGCTGATCGTGTTTTTCCGGCGCAAAGGTGTTCCCCTGTTCGACAGGCCTGTTGTCTAGGGTCGTCTGCTCAAGGCATCCGGAGCGCGGCTGAAACAAGACAGTTGTACTGGCTGAAACTTGACGGCTACGCTGACTTCCAGACCGCCTTGCCAGTGCGGCAGGCGACGCCCCGGCGGCTGATGGTCTTGCCGTCAGCCAGTTTGATCCGTTCCCGGTACGACCGGCAGAAGTCCCCGGAAGTGTTTTTCCAGGTCTTGAGGGGGGTGACCGTGCCACTTGCGCCGCTTGACGGATTTTTCCAGCTTCGAACATTGCCGGAAACCGACTTCTCCAGTGCGGCCTGAAGGGTCCTTTCCGCGCGGTATTTGTCGGATGCCATCAATTTGGGTGCTGGTTTGCCTGTTGATGTTCGTGTCGATACCTGGAGAGGATCATTTGCGCCTTGTGGCGACACCACAGAACAGCCGGCCAGGATATTTGCGACCAAAAACAGAAAAATCGTCCCTCTCGGGACGCTGCCTCCAAAACAAATCAAGTTCGACCCCGCCTCTTGGATCTATTGCCAGCCGTTCGAGATTGCCTCCCGTTCCTCCCGCCTGCTGAGGGACCCACCTGAAGGCTCACTGTCACCACGAAACTGGCTTCCGCCAAAGATGCTACCTAGAAAACCGCCAGAACTGGGCTTTTGTGTGGCAATGCGGCGGGAAGAGCGGCTCAATGAGGTAGGGTCGCTCGCCTCCGCAGGGTTGAACGAAGATCCGCCGGAGGAAGAGGAGCCGTTGCTTCTTCCGCCCGAATTGTTATTGCCCGAATTGCTGCTGCTTGAACTGCTGCCACCGGAGCTGCTGCTGCCTGAGCTGCTTCCTCCGGAGCTTGTGCTTCCGCCGCCGCCGGAACTACCGCCACCGGAACTGCCACCGCCGCTGCTTGACCCGCCACCGCCGCCGGAACTGCCGCCGCCGCTGCTCGACTCGCCTCCACCACTGGAACTGCCGCCGCCGCTGCTCGACTCGCCGCCACCACCGGAACTGTCGCCACCGCTGCTCGACTCGCTTCCGCCGCCGGAACTGTCGCCGCCGCTTCTTTCTGGCTGATCCCGGCTTTCGCTACGCTCAGTCTGGCTTGACCGTTCGCTGCGGCTGCTGCGCTCACCACGCGTATCTGCGGCCGCGGCAATGCTGTCCTTCATGTCGATCAAGGGATTGAAGTAGACAGAAGAGAACACCATCGCCGCAGCTGCAGCACCCGGCAGCATGCGAAACATCGCAGAGAGGCGGTCTTGCAATGTAGACTGACGGGCACGTTTCATCGGCAACTGTTTCAACTTGTAGTCTGAGGCCTATTGCGGTCGTTGAGAGCGGTTTACGACCTTCGCATGCATAACACCCGGGCAATCTTCGTTCTTCCCGAAGATAGTCTAAAAAAAGCCGGGATCAAAAGATCTGCTCAGGTGTTGTCTCCTTGAGAGCGGTTTGCGGAGAACTCCTTGCCTGAAGATACCTTAAAGACGGAGATGATCCGTCTGCTCCCGAAGCTGAGGAGTTTTGCTTTAAGGCTGTGCCGGAATCCGGATCAGGCAGACGATCTGGTGCAGATGACATGTGAACGCGCGATCCGCTCGCTTGAACAGTTCGATCCGGCAACCCGGCTAGATAGCTGGATGTACCGGATTTTGCAGAACCTTTACTTCAATACGGTTCGCGACACCGCAAACCGGGCCAGATTGTTTGATCTTGCCATGCTGGATTTCGAGGAAAGCTACGATGGCGCGAAAGCCGCCGCAAGCAGCCTTGAACTTCAGAAGGTGCAGGATTTCATCGGCGAACTGGAGGAAGACAACCGTGAGGTTCTTCTGAAGATCGCCGTAGAGGGCAGAAGCTACAAGGATGTAGCGGATGAACTCGGTGTTCCGATCGGAACGGTAACCAGCCGGCTTGCTCGCGCACGGCTGAAGCTGCGTGAGTTGCTGGAGACGAACGATGCCCCGCAAGGGGTCAGGCTGCGCAGCATGCCAGGGGGTATGTGATGACTTTTGATGAAAAGCGCGAACAGGTCCTGCTCGCCAAGGATATCGGCAAGATCCTGGATGCGGAAGGTCCGGAAGATGAGCGTGCGGCGCTGCTTCGCCGGATCGAGGAGACTGACGGCGGACAAGAGCTTCTGGAGCAGATGTCGAAAGACAACACGCTGCTGCAGAATGCCGTTTCCGCGCCGGTGCCGGACGAATCAATGGCCCGGTTCGAGGCACTCATCGACAGGGAATTCGACAAACGCCAAGGGCTTGTGCGTCACCCCGTGCACGGTTCCTGGACAGGCGTTCTGGTCCAGATTGCGGCGGCGCTGGTGATGGTGGCCGGCACATTCGCCTTCACCACCTACTGGATGCAGACGCGAATGGACAATGCCGTGTCTTCTCTTGCCGCACACATGGAGACCGAGCGGGTCCTTCTGGCGCAGACCGTTCAGGAAGCGCTGGAGACAAAGGTCAGCGGCGAGCCCGTGTTGGTGGGTCAGGAAGGCAACTGGACGGAGGTTCTGACGCCGATCAAGACCTACCGCAGCAAAAGCGGGCACTGGTGTCGCCAGTACCTTCGGCAGACGACCTTCAGCAAGCTCGATCTTTCCATTCGCGGAACGGCCTGTCGGGACGAGAGCGGTACCTGGGTGACGGTTTTCGCCGAACCGGTCTCGGACAATTTCTCGCCGGAGACCCCCGGCATCTGAGTGGAGGCCGGTCAAAGAAATTCGACAGCTCATCGCGCGTTTCCGGCAACGGGACGCGCGGTTTTGTTTTACGCCTGAGGCCCTGATTTTCCCCGCTTTGCTGCGTTGCCGAACTATCCACATTGCGACGCATGTTTTTCCAGGCCCGGCAATTTGCCGCTTTAGACTATTTACGGCAATTGACAGCCGCCGTGTCGGTCAGTACCGTCCCCCGCCATGCGCCACGATTGGCTCAATTCTGCCGTTTGTTACCTGAGGTTAAGATGGCAGGGAGCCGGAAAATGCGGTGCGGTGAAAGCCGGCCCAGCAAGAGGTTGAGACCAAATGAAGATCCTCGTACCCGTAAAACGGGTCATCGATTACAACGTGAAGGTCCGTGTGAAGGCGGATGGTTCTGGCGTCGATCTTGCCAACGTCAAGATGTCCATGAACCCCTTTGATGAAATCTCCGTCGAAGAAGCTCTGCGGTTGAAGGAAGCAGGCAAGGCGAGCGAAGTGATCGTCGTTTCCGTCGGGCCGCAGCAGGCCACCGAAACGCTGCGCACCGGCCTTGCCATGGGCGCCGACCGCGGCATTCTGGTGAAGACCGACGACACCACCGAACCGCTGGCGGTCGCGAAGATCCTGAAAGCCATTGTCGAAGCCGAAGAGCCCGGTCTCGTGATCCTTGGCAAGCAGGCGATTGACGATGACTGCAACCAGACCGGCCAGATGCTGGCAGCCCTCCTCGGCTGGAGCCAGGGCACCTTTGCCTCCAAGGTCGATCTGGGCGACGGCACTGTCGATGTCACCCGTGAAGTCGACGGCGGCCTGCAGACCGTCAAGCTGAAGCTGCCGGCCATCGTGACGACGGACCTGCGCCTCAACGAACCGCGCTATGCCTCTCTGCCGAACATCATGAAGGCGAAGAAGAAGCCGATCGACGAGAAGACCCCGGCTGATTTCGGCGTCGACACCGCGCCGCGTCTGACTGTTGTCAGCACCGCCGAGCCGGCATCGCGCCAGGCTGGTATCAAGGTCGGTTCGGTTTCCGAGCTGGTCGACAAACTCAAGAACGAAGCCGGCGTCCTTTAAGACCCGTCGCAGGAGGATAAAACATGACAACACTTCTTGTGGCCGAACATGCCGGTGGTGAACTGAACGATGCCACGGCGAAGGCCCTGACGGCCGCTGTCGCTCTGGGAGCAGACGTCCACGTCCTGGTCGCCGGCAAAGGCGTTCAGAGCGTTGCCGACGCTGCATCCAAGCTTTCCGGCGTTGCCAAGGTCCTGGTGGCCGAAAGCGACGCGCTGGAGCACCAGCTGGCCGAACCGACAGCGGATCTGATCGTCGGCCTTGCAGGCGACTACGACGCCATCGTTGCTCCGTCGACCGCCAACGGCAAGAACACCCTGCCGCGCGTTGCGGCGCTTTTGGATGTGATGCAGATCTCCGACGTGACCGCCGTCATCGACGCCGAAACCTTCGAGCGTCCGATCTACGCGGGCAATGCGATCCAGACCGTTAAGTCCGGCGATCCCAAGAAGGTGATCACCGTGCGGACGTCCACGTTCGCGGCAGCGGAAGCAGGTGGTTCCGCCCCTGTCGAGACCGTTGCAGGCGCCGATGGGTCGGGTCTGTCGGAATTCGTGGGCGAGGAACTGTCCAAGTCCGACCGTCCGGAACTGACATCTGCGAAGATCATCATTTCCGGTGGCCGTGCACTCGGGTCTTCCGAGAAGTTCCAGGAAGTCATCATGCCGGTGGCAGATGCGCTTGGTGCAGCGGTTGGTGCATCGCGCGCCGCCGTCGACGCGGGTTATGCCCCGAACGACTGGCAGGTTGGCCAGACCGGCAAGGTGGTTGCACCGGATCTTTACATTGCCTGCGGCATCTCTGGCGCTATCCAGCACCTCGCCGGCATGAAGGATTCCAAAGTGATCGTCGCGATCAACAAGGATGAGGAAGCCCCGATCTTCCAGGTCGCGGATTATGGCCTCGTCGCCGATCTGTTCGATGTCCTGCCGGAATTGAAGGCTGCCGTCGAGTAATACCTGCGGCAAATTGATCACGGACCCCGGAGTGAATGACAGTTTTCGCTCCGGGGTTCTTGCTGTTCGGCGCAAGACTTGCCAAAAATAGCCGCAACCCGTCCAAACGGGATGTTTTATAAAGATCGGATTTTCAGGATGGCAGTCGAAATCAAGAAAGTCGGCGTAATCGGCGCTGGTCAGATGGGCAGCGGAATAGCCCATGTTTGTGCACTAGCGGGCTTCGACGTGGGATTGAGCGATCTCTCCATGGAGCGCATCGAATCCGGCCTGGCTTCGATCAATGGCAATCTGGCACGCCAGGTATCCAAGTCGTTGATCACCGAGGAAGAGCGCGATGCAGCGCTGGAGCGTATCAAACCGGCTGAAGATCTCGATCTTTTGCGCGATGTCGATCTGGTGATCGAATCCGCCGTCGAGAACGAGCAGGTCAAACGCAAGATCTTTTCGCAGCTCTGCCCGATCCTGAAGCCGGAAGCGATCCTGGCGACCAACACCTCGTCGATCTCGATCACGCGCCTTGCCGCTTCGACCGACCGTCCGGAGCGTTTCATCGGCATTCATTTCATGAACCCGGTTCCGATCATGGAGCTGGTCGAACTGGTGCGCGGCATTGCCACGGAAGACGAGACCTTCGAAGCGTCGAAAGCCTTCTGCGTGCGTCTTGGCAAGCAGATTGCCGTGGCTGAGGATTTCCCGGCCTTCATGGTCAACCGTATTCTGCTGCCGATGATCAACGAAGCGATCTATACGCTTTATGAAGGCGTCGGTTCGGTTGATTCAATCGACAAGGCCATGCGTCTTGGCGCCAACCATCCGATGGGCCCGCTGCAGCTTGCGGATTTCATCGGCCTCGACACCTGCCTGTCGATCATGCAGGTGCTTTACGAAGGCCTGGCCGACACCAAGTACCGTCCGTGCCCGCTGCTTGTGAAATATGTTGAAGCAGGGTGGCTTGGCCGCAAGGCTCAGCGCGGCTTCTATGACTACCGCGGCGAACATCCGGTCCCGACCCGGTAAACGGTTGCCCGGACACCGCAGAAGCACCAGAGCCAGATGAACCTAGCCCGCTATTGCCTGACCAGCGCCGCCCCGGATCCGGGCAAGACGGCGCTGGAACTGGTTGGGCCGGGTGGCACTCTTCTGGAAACATGGAGTTATCGCACGCTGACGCGCACCGTTCTTTCGGTGGCCACGGGTCTGCGTGCGACGAATCTTGTGCCCGGCGACCGCATTCTCCTCAGGATCGGCCATTCCAGCGATTTTCCTCTGGCCTTCTTCGGGGCGATTGCGGGTGGTTTCGTGCCGATCCCGACGTCTTCCCAGCTGACCGCGTCTGAAGCAGAGGCGATCCTTGCCGACAGTGGTGCCCGGATGGTGCTGCACGACGGGCATACCGTGTTGCCAGCGGCAGGCAGTGCCACGTTTCTGGGGCCCGAGGCGTTAGCCGGACTGAAACAGGCAAAGCCTGGAGATTTCGCGGAAACCCGGGCAGACGACCCGGCGTTTCTTGTCTATACCTCCGGCACAAGCGGCACGCCGAAGGGCGTGCTGCATGCGCAGCGCGCTGCGAGTGCGCGCAGGCCCATGTATGCCGGCTGGTATGGCATCGGCGCGTCCGATCGGCTGCTGCACGCCGGCGCGTTCAACTGGACCTATACGCTCGGCGCCGGATTGATGGACCCCTGGGCGAACGGTGCCACCAGCGTGGTTTATGACGGGCCTCGGGAGCCTGATCTCTGGCCGGACCTGATCGCCGAGACACGCGCAACGCTTTTTGCTGCTGTGCCCAGCCTCTATCGGCGCATCCTGAAGTATGGCGCGGTTGCCCCGGCTTCCTTTCCCGAACTGCGCCACGGACTGACAGCCGGGGAAGCCCTTCCGGCAAGCCTCTACCACGCGTGGAGGGAGCGCACCGGGCGGGAACTCTATGAAGCGCTCGGCATGAGCGAGATCTCGACCTATCTCTCCAGCAGTCCAAGCGTTCCGGTCAAACCCGGCTCGCCGGGAAAGCCTCAGGCGGGCCGGAAGGTTGCCATCCTCAGCGAGGTGGAAGACACCCCGGAGCCGATGTTCGGGGCCGAGACGGGGCTACTGGCGGTTCACAGGGACGAACCAGGCCTGATGCTGGGGTATTGGAACCGTGCCGCCGAAACAGCGGCCGCGTTCAGAGGCGACTGGTTCCTGACCGGCGACCGGGCGCGGAGGGATGAAGACGGCTATTTCTGGTATGAAGGCCGCGCCGATGATCTGATGAACGCCTTCGGCTACAGGGTCGCACCGGAAGAAGTGGAGCGGGTGCTTGCCGCCGATCCGCAGGTGCAGGAAGTGGCCGTGACGGCTGTGCCTGCGCGCGAGGGCGTCAGCCTGATAACCGCCTTTGTGGTGCCAGCCCTGCCCGGTCAACTGGATATCGACCGCCTGGCCGCATTCGCGGCGGAAAACCTGGCGGAATACAAGCGTCCCAAGGTTTACAAGGTGCTCGAGCAATTGCCTCGCACACCGTCCGGCAAGGTTCGGCGCAGTGTTCTGCGCAAGGGAGACTGAGGCATTGTTAATACCTGCTTAAGGGTAGGGGGTTAGGTTGGCCACAACCTCAGGAGTTAATGATGGACAGTGTTGGAATAGCCACCACTTTCGTGGCCCAGCAACAGGCACAGACAGCCCAGGCGCTTCAGTCGAAGATGATGAAGATGGCCGCGCAGCAGGATGCCAATCTGGTGGCGCTGCTGCAGCAGGGTGCCGACAATCTTCAGGCTCAGCAGGCCGCACCCCCTCCCGGTCTTGGCGGCCAGGTGGACGTCAGCGCCTGATCTTTTCCTTTCCGATTTTCTTAACGGCCCGTGCGGAATTGCTCCACGCGGGCCGTTTTCGTTTGTCTGCGAAGACTCTTTTTTCGAACAGCGCCGGAAAATCGTCTTTCCAAAGTTGCTACGGAAAGTCTCGATCCTTCATATAGTTATTTTGAATTACGTAAAGTTTTAAGTAAATTGTTCTGATTAAATCAGCAAAATAGTTAGCAACTGTACGAGTTCTTTTGGAAATTTACCTTTGAATTCAGCTATTTCATGCAAGGTAGACTTTGAAATCGTATCCAAGGATTGGAGCGACCATGCCAGATGCAATAGGATATGGATCATCTCCGGCGTTTCAGCCGAACACGTCCAATGCGCGTGCGAACCAGGTTGCAGAGCAAGCCGAAGCGTTCAAGACGAAGCGCTCCGAAGCGGCTGCCGAGATTGCACAGCGCCAGGCGAGCTTCAGCACCAGCCGGGCAGAGTTCTTGAGCCAGCAGGCTGAACAACTCGAAGATCGCGCCGAAACGCGCCAGCTGGAAAACGGCGTCGGCGTAAAGGTCAACATCCTGGCCTGATGCGACGCGTGACCTGAATGGGTCATCTGGAAGCACAAGACGAACGAACAAAAAGCTGAAGCACCCGAATGTCAGGATGACGGGCGAACTTCGGCTACGGACAAGCCCCATCACCACGGCGAAGGAGTAACCCATCATGCCGAGTGCTATCGACAGTTCCTCTTCCTCGGCCGCCTACAGCGCTGCAAATGTGCGCAGCGAACTTGCTGCCAATGCAGTAAAAGACCAGAACCAGCAGGAGCGGCAGGTTGCCGAACGGCTGGAGCAGGCTCAGGCGACGCAGGAAGAAGACCGGCGCGAGTCTCGCCGTATTCCGGGTCTGGGCAACGCGGTCGATATCAGCGTCTGATCGCGTCTAGCGGTTCCGCGACTTTCCCCAACCCCCCTCAATTGTGGCGGCAGCCGGACGTCAGGCGTCCGGGGCCGCCCTCGCGTTATTGATAAGCGCCTTGGCCTCACCTGAGGCCCATTCGGCCGGGCCGTACATCGTGCCGATCTCGCAGCCCTTCGGACTTACCAGAATGGTTGTTGGCAATCCGGTTGCCCGGGCAACCTTGCGCAGATCCTTCAGAAGATCGTTCGAGCTGTCCTGATAGAAGTTCAGATTTTTGACGCCCACCTCTTCGAGAAAGGCCTTCGGCTTTTCCGGTCCGCCCCGGTCGAGATTGACCGCAACCACCTCGAACGTTTCGTCACCCATTTCCGCCTGAAGCGCGTCCAGCGCCGGCATTTCCTTCCGGCACGGCGCGCACCAGGTTGCCCAAAGGTTGAGGAGAATGGTCTTGTCGCCGAAATCCGAAAGCGCCATCTGCTGGTCGTCCGGGCCCTTGAAGGTGAGGTGCTGAAGGTCCAGCGGCTGGCTTGCCGGCAGGAAGGCGGCGACCTCACCCGTGGCAAAAGGCTTGGCCGCGGCTGCCAAATCGAGTGCCGCCGAACAGCTTTGCGCTCCGGCGATGTTGCCATTCGGTCCAGCGATCACGTATAGAGCCGCTACGGCGGCCACTGCGCCCGCAAGCCCGGCGGCAACAATGCCGCGTCTGTTGGTTTTTGCTGGTTCGGTTGGCTTTGTCATTCGTTCACACCCCGCAAGGGGGCGCCTTCTAAGGGACAGGACATGAGCAATCGCATGTGGGGAGGCCGGTTCGCTGAGGGACCGGACGCCATCATGGAGGAGATCAACGCCTCCATCGACTTCGACCGTAAGCTATATAAGCAGGACATCGACGGCTCGAAAGCCCATGTGCGCATGCTGGCGGAAAAAGACATCGTGACGCGGGACGATGCCGACAAGATTGTTCAAGGTCTAGACACAATCCTGTCAGAGATCGAAAGCGGCGAGTTCAAGTTCTCCCGTGCGCTTGAAGACATTCACATGAACATCGAAGCGCGCCTTGCCGAGCTCATCGGTCCGGCGGCCGGGCGCCTGCACACCGCACGCTCGCGCAACGACCAGGTGGCGACGGATTTTCGTCTGTGGGTGCGCGACACGCTCGACACACTGGATGATCAGCTCGGTGAGCTGATGCAGGTGCTTGCGGAAAAGGCGGAAACCCATGCCGCAGACGTCATGCCCGGTTTCACGCACTTGCAGTCCGCCCAGCCGGTGACCTTTG
The DNA here is from genome assembly GCF_057180185.1 of Labrenzia sp. ATLA3. Taxonomy (NCBI): domain Bacteria; kingdom Pseudomonadati; phylum Pseudomonadota; class Alphaproteobacteria; order Hyphomicrobiales; family Stappiaceae; genus Labrenzia; species Labrenzia sp. ATLA3. The sequence goes on along the minus strand of NZ_JBXUKV010000003.1, from coordinate 507,742 downwards.
GCCACCACATGCTGGCCTATGTCGAAATGTTCGGCCGTGATCGCAGCCGCGTGCGCGACGCCCGCAAGCGTATGAACGAATGCCCCCTTGGGGCAGCCGCGCTGGCCGGCACGTCCTTCCCGATCGACCGGCACATGACTGCCAAGGCGCTGGGTTTCGACCGGCCTGCGGCAAATTCGCTCGATGCCGTGTCCGACCGTGATTTCGTCATCGAGGCGCTGGCAACAGCCTCGCTTACGGCCATGCATCTGTCGCGCCTTGCCGAAGAAATCGTCATCTGGTGCTCGGCACAGTTCGGCTTCGTCAAACTGTCCGACAAGTTCTCGACGGGCTCCTCGATCATGCCGCAGAAGAAAAACCCGGATGCGGCAGAGCTGGTGCGTGCCAAGTCGGGCCGTATCTACGGTTCGCTGCAGGCGCTTCTGGTGATGATGAAGGGTTTGCCGCTGGCCTATTCCAAGGACATGCAGGAAGACAAGGAACAGGCTTTCGATGGTCTGGCCAGCGTTTCCCTGGCTCTTGCAGCCATGACCGGCATGATCGGCGATCTGGAACCCGTCACCAAGGCCCTGAAAAAAGCCGCAGGCTCGGGCTATTCGACCGCGACGGATCTGGCCGACTGGCTGGTGCGCGTTCTCGGCCTGCCTTTCCGCGATGCCCATCACGTAACCGGCCGCATTGTGGCAATTGCCGTGGAGAAGGGCGTCGAGCTTCACAAGGTCTCTCTGGAAGAGATGCAGGCGGTGGAGCCGAAGATCACCAACGAGATCTTCCAGGTGCTGTCTGTCGACAAATCCGTGCGCAGCCGCACCAGCTATGGCGGTACATCGCCGGTGAATGTGCGCAAGCAGGCGCGCCGCTGGCTGAAGGACCTGGCCAAGGCCTGACGGCCGGCTGAAGGCCCCCTCTCCCGACAGGGCACGGCGCGAACTGGTCTTGCCGAATGCGCCGTGTCATGCGAGGAGAAAGATCAGCGTGTGACTTTGTAAAAACTCCCGTGTCCGCCAGCGCGCGGGGGAGTCGATCCAAAAAGGCATAATGGTGATGACAATGCGGTTCAAAACCCTGGCTCTGGTCGGTCTTTGCCTGAGCGTGACCCTGGCAGGGTGCGGCCGCAAGGGCGGGCTGAGCGATCCGCGGACCCCTGTTCAGCAGGCGGATACCGTTGCTGATCCAGCCGTTGCAGCTCCGGTTCAGCCCGAGGCACCGGAAAGCGACAAGTCCTTTTTCCTGGATTTTCTGATCCAATAAACCACAGGCGCAGCGGGACAACCAGCTGCGCTCTGGAGCCAAGCCGGATGTGCCGAGCACCCGGGGGCTCCGTTGTTTCAATGCCGATCAGCTATCGCACGGTCAGGTTACGCCACCGGCCATCGAACCTGATCCAGCCGCATGAGGGCCCTCCCTTGCATCACTTCGATTACAAGAATGGCGAATTGTTTGCCGAAGACGTGGCGATCGAAACGATCGCGCGTGAAGTCGGTACACCGTTCTATTGCTACTCCACGGCGACGCTGACCCGTCACTACCAGGTGTTTGCCTCCGCTTTCAGCGATATCTCGTCGCTGGTCTGCTATGCGATGAAGGCAAATTCCAACCAGGCTGTCCTGAAGACGCTTGCGCAGCTGGGGGCCGGTATGGACGTGGTCTCGGAAGGCGAATTGCGCCGTGCGCGGGCCGCTGGCGTGCCGGCGTCGAAGATCGTCTTTTCCGGTGTCGGCAAGACCGAGGCCGAACAAGCCTATGCGCTGCAGGAAGACATCCTGTGCTTCAACGTCGAGTCCGAACCCGAATTGCGCCAGCTTTCCAGGGTGGCCAGCGAAATGGGCAAGACCGCGCGGGTGTCCATGCGCATCAACCCGGATGTCGATGCCAAGACCCACGCCAAGATTGCGACCGGCAAGGCCGAGAACAAGTTCGGCATTCCCTGGCAGCGCGCCCGGGAGGTTTATGCGGAGGCCGCGGCTCTGCCCGGCATCAAGGTGACCGGTATCGACATGCACATCGGCTCGCAGATCACGGAGCTGGAGCCTTTCGACAATGCGTTCGCGCGCCTGGGTGAGCTGATCACGGATCTGCGCTCGCAGGGCCATACGATTGATCATGTCGATCTCGGCGGTGGTCTGGGCATTCCCTATATCACCGACAACAATCCGCCGCCGCATCCCGATGCCTACGCCGAGGTGGTGAAGAAGCATGTACGCGAGCTGGATTGCACGGTCATGTTCGAGCCGGGCCGCATGATCGCAGGCAATGCCGGTATCCTGGTGACCGAAGTCATTTACGTAAAGGATGGTGCCGACAAGAAATTCGTTATTGTCGATGCTGCCATGAACGATCTGATCCGGCCGACGCTCTACGAAGCCTATCACGAGGTGCGCCCGGTGCGTGAACCGACGGAAGAAACAGACCGAATCAAGGCCGATATTGTCGGTCCGGTGTGTGAAACCGGTGATTTTCTGGCCCAGAACCGGGATATGCCCAGTGTAGAGGCTGGGGAAATGCTGGCGGTCTATTCGGCTGGCGCTTATGGCGCGGTTCAGTCCTGCACCTACAACACGCGCCTGCTGGTGCCCGAAGTGCTCGTAAATGCAGACCAATTCGCCGTTATCCGGCCGCGGACAAGCTATGAAGACCTGCTCGGCCTGGACCGGATTCCGGACTGGCTCAAGGGTTCGTGAACAGATCGGCTGACAATTAGTTGAACCGACAGGTTGCCGGACAGCCCGCTATGCCTCACCTTACTATAAGGCGTGCAGGTCCAGCGGGCTGCGTTTCCGGCGAAACGGGCAGTTCGGGGGGCAAAACCGGAGGTGCCATTGAGCGCGAGCGACAGCGACCCCGATCAAGACCGTCAGATTTCTCCCGAAGCCAATCGCTGGCGGGCCATGACGCAGGCCCGGCTGGACAAGCTGGTGAGCCAGAGCCGCCGTGCCCTCTTCATCGAACGCCTATGGCGTGCCCTGCTTCCGGTGCTCGTGGTGCTCGGCCTGTTCGTCGGGGTATCGTGGCTTGGCCTGTGGCTGGTGTTGCCCGCCTGGGCAGGACCGCTCGGACTTCTCGTTTTTGCTGCCGGAGTCATCTGGGCCGCGCGTGATCTCTTCCACCTGACCTGGCCGACCCGCGAGGACGCGCTTGCCCGCGTCGAGAAATCCTCCGGCCGTACCCACCGTCCGCTAACCGCGCTGGAAGACGAGTTGTCGGTCGGCGCGCGCGACCGTGAAAGCCAGGCCATCTGGGCGCTGCACCAGCGGCGTACGGCAGAAGCCGTTGCCGCCATCCGCTCCAAGGCGCCGAACCCACAAGCCTTCCGCCGCGATCCATGGGCGCTTCGCGTTCTGGCCGCCAGCGTGCTTGTAATCGGGTTTTCGACAGCCAGTGGCGATCATTTCGGCCGTCTGGTCTCGGCTTTTCAGAACCCGTTCAAGACCGTGGAACCGCCCAGTCGTCTTGATGCCTGGGTCACACCGCCGCTCTACACCAGCGAACCACCGATTTATCTGACGGGCGAAAGTGCCCAGTTGCGTGATCCCGGTGCGCCGATCTCGGTGCCGGAAGGCTCCGTACTCGTGGTCCGTACCCAGGGCGCGCGCGATCTCAAGATGACCTATGCCCGGGCGGAAGACGCCGAGCCACAGGTGATCGAACCCGAACTTGGCACAGAGACGGAAGACCCGGACCTGAAGGCGCTTCTGCCGGTTGAACGCCGGCTTGAACTGGAAACCACGGGTATCGTCGAGTTGCACACCGGGGAAGAGCGTCTCCTGAGCTACGTCTTTGCGGTGAAGCCGGACGATGCGCCGAGTATCCGGTTGACGGACGACCCTGAAGAACAGCTCAGCGGCGCGCTCAAGTTTTCCTATCTGGTCAATGACGACTATGGCGTCGTGTCCGCCGAGGCGCGCATCGCACCGCTGCCCGATCCGGATCACAACAACCGGGTGCCCCGACCCCTTGTGGATGCTCCCCAGTTCCCATTGTCGCTGCCGGCGCGCGCCGGAACGGCCAAGACGGCTGAAACCATCCGGGATCTGACGTCACACCCCTGGGCAGGGTCAGAGGTCAACCTGACGCTGCTTGCGCGTGATCAGGCTGGTCAGGAAGGACTGTCGCCGGCCTATCGCATCACTCTGCCCCAGCGCCGCTTCGGCAAGCCCCTGGCGCGCGCTGTCGTTGAACAGCGCCGCAACCTGGCGCTTGATGCCGAAAGCCAGAGCCAGGTCATCATCGCGTTCGACTCCCTGATGCTGGCGCCGGAGATGTTCGACTTCAAGCCGCGCAACTACCTGGGCATGCGCTTTGCCTATGGGGCGCTTGTGAATGCCAGGACCGATGAAGACCTGAAAGCCCTGTTGCCTCTTCTGTGGGATCTGGCCCTGTCGATCGAGGACGGAGACCTGTCGGCCGCTGAACGCAAGCTGCGCGACGCCCAGGAAGCCCTGCGCAAGGCGCTGGAGGAAGGGGCGAGCGATGAGGAAATCGCCAAACTGACCCAGCAACTGCGCGAAGCGTTGAACGAATTTATGCAGGCGCTTGCCGAGCAGATGCGCCAGAACCCGCAGGCCATGCAGCCCTTCGACGGCAACCAGCAGACCTTGAGCGAGCAGGATCTGACCGACATGCTGGATCGCATCGAGGAACTGGCGCGCACCGGTTCACGTGATGCAGCCCGCGAGCTGCTGTCTCAAATGCAGCAGATGCTGGAAAACCTGCAGGCCGGACGTCCACAGATGATGCCCAACAGCATGTCCAGCGAAATGATGGAAATGCTCAACGAGCTGGGTGAGATGATCCAGCGGCAACAGCAGTTGATGGACGAGACCCACAAGTTCAATCAGGACCAGCAGCAACAGCGCCGGGGCCAGCAACAGCAGCGCGGAGAGCAGCAGCAAGGCCAGGGCCAGCAGATGACCCAGGAACAGCTTGAGCAGATGCTGCAGCAGTTGCAGGAGGGCCAGGGTGAGCTGGCACAGCAGCTTCAGGAACTCATGGACCAGCTGAGCCAGAATGGCGTGGGCCAGAACCAGGCGCTCGGCGAGGCTGGCGAATCCATGGGCGAGGCGCAGGAGTCTCTTGGCGAAGGTCAGGGCCAGCAGGCGCTCGGCGAGCAAGGAAATGCTCTTGATGCCCTGCGGCGTGGCGCACAGGGCCTGACCGAGCAGATGATGGGCCAGGGTGAAGGTGCCGGGTCGCCCAACGGCCCCTCGCCGATGGACGAAGACCCGCTTGGCCGTCCGCGGCGTACCGAAGGTCCGGATTTCAACAACCGGGTGCGCATCCCCGACGAGATCGACGTGCAGCGGGCCCGCCGGATCCTCGAAGAGCTCCGCCGCCGCTTCTCCGACCCGTCCCGGCCACAGCTCGAGCTGGATTATCTGGAACGACTGCTGAAGCGGTACTAGATCCTCCCAGACAAAGCTTCATGACCCCGCTTCGGCGGGGTCAGTTGTTTTGAGGGTGGTGTTTGAATATCTGGCCCATCCTTCGAGACGCGCACACGTGCGCTCCTCAGGATGAGATTGTCTTTGTGGTGAAGGCGATTGTTCATCAGACCGAGTGCCCAGCCACATTCAACTCTCACAGTATCCAAGGATCACCCTCATCCTGAGGAAGCGCGGAGCGTTGTCTCGAAGGATGGGCCACTTGCTCGGTCTTCCTGCGGCCTTGGCAAAAAAAGTGGGGTTACCTGCGCGGCACAGGGCAAACAAAAACCCCGCCGAAGCGGGGTCTTGGTTTTCGGGACTGCAGCCAGGAGCCTTACGCGTAGCGGCGGGTCTCGCTGGGCAGATTGCCGGAAATGGCGTTGCGTACGGCCTTGCGGATGTCGGCCAGCGAAAACGGCTTGGTGACGACGTCATGCACCAGGGCTTCAAGGCCGTTGGCCCGTTCGCGCTGGTCGGCAAAGCCGGTCATGAGGAGGATCGGCAGCCGCGGGTAGTCGCGGGCCGTCTGCAAGGCAAGGGCAATGCCGTCCATGACCGGCATCTTGATGTCGGACAGCAGCAGATCGAAGCCGCCCTTCTCGCGGGTCAGAACCTCGACGGCTTCGCCGCCATCCTCTGCCGCTTCAACGGAATGACCGTCAAGCTCCAGAGCACGCTTTACGAAGCTGCGTACCGCTTCATCGTCTTCAGTAAGAAGAATGCGAGCCATGCTCACTCTCCCGTGTTGCCGTCTGACGCTCCGTCCTCCGGGGCGACAACGTATCCAATATAGGGCAACTGCCGCCAAGCGTGGCCCATATCCATACCATATCCGACGACAAACTTATCAGGACAGGCAAAGCCAACGTAATCGGCAGATATGGCAGCTTTGCGGCGCTCGGGTTTATCCAGCAAAGCTGCGATCTTTACCGAGCGTGCGCCTCTGTTCAGCAGCCGCTCCCGCGCGAAGGCGAGTGTGCGGCCAGATTCCAGGATATCATCCACTAAAATTATATCGCGCTCGTTAACGTCACTTTCAACATCGCGCAAAATACGGATGTTTTCCGAGCCTTCGGTACCGGCCCCGTAGGAGGACAGATGCATGAACTCCATTTCCGGCTGAAGCGCGGCCCGATGCATTGCCCGCACGAGATCGGCCGCAAAAATGAAGCTGCCTTTCAGCACGGCGACGACCAGCAGATTCTGCGGTTTGCCTTCGGCGATTTCCTCTGCGAGTGCGCCAACACGCTGGGCAATGGCGTCTTCATCAAACAGAGTAAGAATATGTGATGTCATGGTCACTCTAGAACTACCTGGCGTTGGCCGCGTTCAACAAACCGCACCTGGATATCCGACGCGGCTTTGGGAGGGTCGGCTAATATCGTCCTGAACCGGGTTTCGTCCAGTGCATTTAGCGTTTTTGTTCTGGGTTCCACTGTCCAGGCATAAACTTCCTGCATGTCGGCGCCGCGGATCGACAGGCGCACGGCGGGAACGGAGTTCAGCTCATCAAGCAGGTTGCGGATCGAGCCCTCGACCACGAGGACCTTCTTGCCGTCCTCGACTTCGGTGAAGATGCGCAGGTTGCGGAATTCCAGTCCGCGCAGGTTGACCTCAAAGCCGACCATCCGGAACAGGCTTGCCAGGTCGGGTGACTGCTTCACCAGCGTGTCGCGCATCAGAACGAACATGACACAGACCGCTATGGCGACGCCGAACAGCGCTATGCCGCCGATGCGCCGGTAGTTGCGCCGGACCAGCCAGTTCAGGATCACCCCGATCTGGTCTCTGCGGAACTTGTTCGGGTTGACGATGATTTTCGGCCGCTTGGCCTGGGATTCAATGTCGGCGTTGTTCTCCGATCCGCCGGCCCGCGCATCCTCATCAAGGTCCGCGGCAAATTTCGCCTCGTCGCTGGCAGTGCGGACAGGGTCCGGTTCGGGAACGGCGGTTGCGGGTTCGTCGTCCTCTTCGTCAGGCTCTGCGTCGAAGGTTTCTTCTTCGGCGTCGGCAGCCCACTCGGCTTCATCCTGTTCGGGATCTTCCGCGACCGAGGGAGTTTCAGTATCGCTGTCGGTCTTGGCGTCGAACGCGACGTCGCCTTCTTCGTCATCGTCAGGCGAAACGAACCAGCGGTTGCCACACTTGGCGCATTTGACACTGCGCCCTTCCGGGCCAAGGGCCTCTACCTTAATCTCGTAGGAGGTACTGCAGTCCGGACATTTGATCTTCATGCGCGAAGACCTTTCGCCATGGCACGCTCTATCGGTTCACTTTTGAACCCGGGGGTCGAAATCCGGCACGAAATGTTGGACAAGGGCCAAGCAAATCTGTTGACGGACTTTCAGGTCCTTAATGGACCTTTATATGATTAATGCACCGTTAACGGCCAGGCTATAGCGTTCGGGCCATCAACAGGAGTAATTTTGTGATCCGCTTCGAAAATGTCGGATTGAGATACGGAATGGGACCGGAAATCCTGCGCGATCTGACATTTCAGATCGAGCCGCAGTCGTTTCAGTTTCTGACCGGGCCTTCCGGGGCGGGCAAGACCAGCCTGATCCGGCTCTTGTTCATGTCCCTGCGTCCGACCCGTGGCCTGATCAAGGTGTTCAACCGCGACCTGAGTGTGATCGACAAGCAGGAATTGCCCAAACTCCGGCGCAAGATCGGTGTGGTGTTTCAGGATTTCCGGCTGCTGGACCATCTGACGACATATGAAAATGTGGCCCTGCCGCTGCGCGTGGTGGGCAAGGATGAATCCGAATACCGGTCCGACGTGATCGATCTGTTGCGATGGGTCGGGCTTGGCGACCGCATGCATGTTCTGCCGCCGGTGCTTTCGGGTGGTGAAAAGCAGCGTGCCGCGATTGCGCGCGCGCTGATCACGCGGCCGGAGATGCTGCTTGCCGACGAGCCGACCGGTAACGTGGACCCGCCGCTTGCACGTCGTCTGTTGCGCCTTTTCATTGAATTGAACAAACTCGGCACTTCTGTCGTCATCGCGACCCACGATATCGCGCTGCTGGAACAGGTGGACGCCCGGCGCATGGTGCTTGCGGACGGGCGCCTCTCAATTTTCGATTAGGCGGCATAATGGTTCAGTCCGACGACACCAGCAAAAAACAGGCGAGCGATTCCAGCGTCCGCACGCCCAAGCGGATGTTACGGTCGAAGCGTGGCCGCAAACCGGCCCGCAAGGCTGCGCCCAAGCCGAAGAACGAGGCCCCCCAGGGTGACCATGCCAAATTGCGTCCTGCCGCGGCGATCGTGCCGCCGCAGGCCGTTGCGGGGCGGGCACTTACGCTTGTGGTTGCCATCATGAGCTTTCTGGCCTGTCTGACGGTTGGTGCGGTTTCGGTGGTGTGGGACGCTGCCGATGCCTGGCAGAACGATCTGGTGCGCGAGATCACCATCCAGATCCGCCCGGCCGAAGGCGTCGACATGCTGCGGGAAATCGACAAGGCAGTTGCGCTCGCGCAGGAGTTTCCGGGCATCGATTCCGTTCGGGCCCTATCCGATGCCGAAACCAAGGCCTTGCTGGAACCCTGGCTCGGCGAAGGCCTCCAGCTTGACGGTCTGCCGGTGCCGCGTCTCATCCAGATCACCGTCGGAGATCCGGAACTCCTGAACCTGTCGCAATTGCGCGAAATGGTTTCCCGAAGCGTGACCGGTGCGAGTGTCGACGATCACTCGGTCTGGACGTCAAGGCTGTCAGCCATGGCCGGGGCCGTGGTGCTAGGAGGCTTTGCCATCATGGTGCTCGTGCTCAGCTCGATGGTCTTGAGCGTCGTGTTCGCGACCCAGGCGGCGATGGCCGGAAACAAGGACGTCGTCTCCGTTCTGCATTTCGTCGGTGCCGAGGATGGCTTCATCGCGCGGGAATTCCAGCGGCACTTCCTGATGCTGGGGCTGAAGGGCGGTGTTTCCGGCGGTGTTGCGGCGATCTTGAGTTTTCTCATCGTCGACATGCTCACCCGGCAGGGCTCCGGCCAGGCGGGCTCCGATCAGATGTCGGCGCTCTTCGGCGGTGTCTCCGTCAGCCTGCCCGGCTACCTCGGGGTGTTCGGCGTCGTGTTCCTCGTGGCGATCCTGACAGCCCTCACTTCGGGACTCGCGGTCAAGGCCCATCTGGCGAAAGTGGATTGATTTTCTCGCACAATGCCGTGAAATTGGCCGAATCACTTATCATAGTCGCGATATGACTCATGCTGACACAGTGTTAGACCCTGTTTTGGACGACAGAAGCTCCGTCGCTGACGAACGACGTGTGTCCGTATCGCAGGACCAGCGCACAGCACGCGGGAGCGCCGTCAAGGGCGACAAGCGCAAGAAGCGCTTTGGCCTCAGGGTTCTGTTCGTCGCGGTCGTCACGGCTCTTGTGGCCGGAACCGCCGGGCAGTTTGCCATGTTCGCCCAGAAGGTCGCCAACGCCAGGGTGCCGGTCGCTGCCAATGCGGATGCCATCGTGGTGCTGACGGGGGGGCATGCCCGCGTCAACGAGGCGGTGCGCCTTCTGGAAGAAGGACGCGCCAACCGATTGCTGATTTCCGGCGTTCATCCCGGCACCACGCGCGAACAGCTTGCTGCTGTTACCGCGTCCAATATGCCGCTGGAAAAGAACAGCGTTGATCTTGACCGCGTCGCGCTGAATACAGCGGGCAATGCGGTGGAAACCGCCAATTGGGTCAGGAAAAACGGGTTCTCCTCCTTGCTGGTCGTCACCAGTGCCTACCATCTTCCACGGGCCAAGGTGGAGCTGGCCGGAGCCCTGCCGGACGTGGCCCTGATAGAGTACCCGGTCTTCTCCAAGGACCTGAAGCTGGATCACTGGTACAGGGAGCCTGCAACGATGCGGCTTCTCATGCGCGAATATGTGAAGTATATCCTCGCCCGACTCCGGATTACCGTGCAGGGTGTGCGCTGACAGCTGTCGGATCACGGCCGAGCGGTGGCTTCACCCACGACCAGTCTCTATGGTGCCATGGTTTTTCTGCGCTCTACCCTTTTCCAGATCCTGTTTTATTCCGTCACCCTGGTGCTGATGATCCTGTTCGCACCGGTCATGCTGCTGCCGCGCCGCTGGGGCTGGTGGGTGGTGCCGACCTGGTCGCGGGTGCTGCAGCTGCTGATGCGCGTTTTTGCGGGCATCAAGGTGGAAGTCCGGGGACGGGAAAACCTGCCTGAGGGCGGTTTCATCGCTGCCATGAAGCATCAGTCCGCGTGGGAAACTGTGGCGATGATACCGCTTTTCAGAAGTCCCACCTTCATTCTGAAGCGCGAGCTGCGCTGGATCCCGATTTTCGGCTGGTACACGGCCAAGTTCAAGCAGATCCCGATCAACCGTGGCAAACGGTCCGAAGCTCTGGTTGCGATGATGCAGGCGGCCAAGCAAGCGATTGCCGAAAAGCGCCAGATCCTGATCTTTCCGGAAGGCACACGCCGGCCCGCCGGGGCCGAGCCGAAGTACAAGTTCGGGATCGCTCATCTCTACCGTGATCTGAAGTGCCCGGTGGTGCCGATTGCCCACAATGCCGGCCTCTACTGGCCCCGTGCCTCCTGGAAGGTCTATCCGGGCACGGTGATCGTCGAGATCCTGCCGCCGATCGAACCCGGCCTGACACCGAATGCCTTTTACGAAAGAATGGTCACCGATATCGAAGCGGCCAGTGACCGGTTGATCGAGGAAGCCCGCGGGGCCCGCAAGCCCTCGCCGGTGCTTGAAGACGTCAACGCGCGCCGCAAGGCACAACCGGCCTGACAAAAAAAGGCCGCCCCGGCGAACCGGGACGGCCTTTCTGTTTGAAGCTGGTTCAATCGCGAAGATCGCCTGAAGCTGCTCAGGCTGCCTTGCCGGCTTCTGCCGATTGCAGGCGCATCAGGACCAGATGCAGCACACCGCCCAGAACCGCGCCGATGATCCAGCCGTAGCCGGACAGTTCCGACAGGGCCGGAACCCACACAGTTGCCACCGAGAACAGTGCGGCGATTGCGAAGGCGAAGATCGCCTTCATGTTCCAGCCGTTGTTGTAGTGGTAGCGGGCGTTCGGATCGGAGGAAAACAGCGCCTCGACATCGATGTTCTGCTTGCGCACGAGATAGTAGTCAGCGACCAGAATGCCGTACAGCGGCGCCAGGAACGCGCCAAGCGTGTCGACAAACGCGGCAATGCCGATGTTCGAGATGACCGACACCCAGAGCGCACCGATGAAGAAGGCGATGACGGCGGTGATGATGCCGCCGGTCCTGGCCGAGATCTTCTCCGGGTTGAGGTTGGCAATGTCGTAAGCCGGCGGAATGAAGTTTGCCACCAGGTTGATACCCACCGTTGCCGCGAAGAAGGTGACGGCGGCGACCAGCGTCAGGACAACGTTGTCGACACGATCAACGATGTCGGCCGGGTTCACCAGTTTCTCTCCGAACAGCACGACGGTGCCGGCTGTCACGAACAGGGCGATGAACGAGAAGAAGGCCATGGAGACCGGCAGTCCCCAGAAGTTGCCGCGCTTCATGGCGCGCTCATCCGACACGAAGCGGGAAAAGTCACCGAAGTTGATCACGACAGCGGCAAAATAGGCGATCATCGTGCCGATAACCGCGACAAAAGCGGCGACTGGCCCGCGCGGATCGGTCGCTTCGCTGCCTTCGAAGATGGTGCCAAGGGCCGAGAAGATGCCGTTGCCGGCTTTCCACCAGATCACAAGGCACAGCGCGATCATGACGATGTAGACGAAGGGCCCCGCCCAGTTCAGGAACTTGCCGACCCAGTCGATGCCCTTCATGAACAGGGCAACCTGGAAGACGCAGACAATGAGATAGGAAATCCAGCCGACAGTTGTCATGCCGAGGAATTCCGCTCCGCCTTCACTGCCGATCAGCGTGTTGAACAGCAAGGCAACCGCGGTAGAGGCGAAATAGGTCTGCACGCCGTACCAGAAGATGGCGACGATGCCGCGCACCAGCGCCGGAAAACGGGCGCCGTAAACACCCATCGAGGCACGAGCCATCACCGGATAGGGCACGCCATGTTTGACCGAAGGACGGCCGGTGAGATTGACCAGCACCATGACGAAGAAACCGGCCAGCACGATGGCCGCGAAGACCATCCAGCCGTTGAGGCCGTAGGTGATGAACAGCGATGCGGCCAGGGTGTAGCCGAACAGGCTCTGGATATCGTTGTTCCAGACGTTGAAGATTTCGAATGCGCCCCACTTGCGCTCCGAAGCCGGGATCGGCGCGAGGTCTTCGTTGTAGAGACCCCCGTCTCGTGGACCCGATTTGCCAGTTGAATTCGCCATAGTCTCCTCCTTGCGGCCACATCCCCGGCGGCCTTGATCTATTTCCGGACGTTCGCGTGACTTCTTGCGTTCTCCCGGACGCAGGAAGCGCTTGGCTGTGCATTGCAAAAAGTTTGTGCTTGCATCTAACATTTTACAAAGCATGTTAGGTAACAGACTATGCGGAATTTCAAGCAGGTCCTTTCGGTTTTGCTTGGAAATGCCTGTGGCGACAACCTGCGATCATCCAGACCGGATCGACGGAGCTGCTATGAAGGACGCGAACAAGGGCGAATTGCTGAACGACAAGGCTTTTCAGGCACTTGTCGAATCCTTGCGCAGCGGTTCGTTGCGCAACGGACAGTTTCTGTCCATGTCCCAGCTTGTCGACCTTTTGCAATATCCGATCGCGCCTGTACGCGAAGCCGTCAAATACGCCAGTTCGCAAGGGTTCCTGACGACGGTGCCCAAGCGCGGTCTTCAGGTGATGGAAGCCAGCCCCGACAACATCCGGGAATGTCTGGACGAGCGACTGGTGCTGGATCAGGAGGGCGCGCGGCGGCGCATTTCACAGGGTAATCTCGACGGACTGGAAGCCTTGCGGCGCCGGCACGAGATCATGCGGGACGCGGCAAGGACGGGCCCTGCCGCCGGTCTGCCGCCCCAAGCCATCGAAGTCGATCTGTCCCTGCACGCCTACCTTGGCGAAGGTCTTGGAAACTCGCTTTTGTCGGCAGCTTATGCGGCAAACCGCGTCCGGATCGCAGTTATCCAGCATGCGCGGCCGTTTCTTGCCGACCGGATTGCCTCGGCGATGGACGAGCATCTGAAGGTGATCGATGCGCTGGAAGCGCGCAATGAGGCCGATGCGGTGCAGGCGCTGAAGTATCACTGCGAGCAGACGCTGCGCTGGTGGGGCGTTCCCTGAAGCGGCCGGGCAAACGCCTCTGAACGTCTGATCAGGGTTTCAGCCGTTCTGCCAGCCAGGCCAGACCCGTATCCGGAATGCCCATTTCCTGCAGATGAGCTGCCGTGTTGATGACATAGTCCGGATTGGCGCCGGATTTGCCGACAGCCCCTCTCACGATCTCAAGCTGCTCTTCCAGCGGCAAGGCCCCTGCATATTGAGCGTGGCCGTGATCGACCATGTAGACAAGCGCCTCAACCGTCTCGCCGCTGTCCAGTTCGACGTGATGATGGTGTTCCTTGTAGACCATCGTCGTCTGTTCGCGGGCGCGCAGATATTCCAGCACTTGCGGCCAGATGTCCCCGGAAACCTGATAGGCGATCCCCCGGCAGGCGCCGCCGTTGTCTAGACCGAAGACCAGTCCGGGTCGTTGCTGGGTGCCCCGGTGAACCCACGAATAGACGCAAAGCGAGCGATGTGCGCCGCGCAGCAGTGCCGGTTCGGCGCGCTGGTGATCAAATCCGGGGTTCCACATCAAAGAACCATAGCCAAAGACCCAAAAATCGCTCATATCGACCTGTCTTGTGTTACCGCAGCTGCGGAGATAGCAAGCTGCACCGGCCGTTTCAATGGCACTCCGGCCGCCGCCTGTCCTGCGGGTGGCTTTTGTTGGCAGTGTGCGCGGTCCGGAAACCGACCGAACCAGAAGAGGGTGTCTCCCAGTGTCCGATACCAAGACCAAGCCGCCGAAACCTTCCAGACGCGGATATATCCTGCTGGCCGGAGCCATCGTTCTTGTTGTCTTCGGCTGGACGGTTGCCTGGTTTTACGGACAATCCGTCCTTCGGGAGCAACTTGACCGGCAGATCGTCCGCATGGCGGATCAGGGTCTCGATGTGAGTTGTGCGGAACTCGCCATTGCCGGCTATCCGTTCCGGTATGAGGTGTCCTGCGCGAACATGCGTTCGGCCGACAGCTGGGGAACAGCGGCGTCGCTTGGCGGCCTCAATGCGGTCGCTCTGATCTACAATCCGTGGCACGTCATTTTCGAGGCAACGTCTCCCGCCGCCATGTCGGTGCCGGTGAACGGTCTGGAGGGCGGCCTGACGTGGCAGACGGCCCGCGCCAGCGTGAAGTTCGGCGAGAACGCAATCAGTTCACTTGATGCGGTGATCGACAAGCCGGAAGCCGCATTCGATACCGCCCTCGCCCAGGGCCTGTTTGCGGCCGAAAAAACCGAGGTGCATCTGCGCAAGCAGCCCGAAAGCACTGCGACGCTGGAAACCTTTGTCACTGTTCAGGATCTCAGCCTCAAGTCCTTGCCGGAGCTGCAGCAGACGATTTCCCTGCGTGCCCACACCCGTATCGAAGGCGGGACTGCGCTGCTCGCGGGGGTCGATCTCGTTTCGCTTGTGCAGGTGCAAGGTGGTGAATTGCCGGTGGAACTCGTGCTCGCTGAAGTCACGCTCGGGACCGGAAAGGCGTCGGCTGCTGGCGATCTGGTGATCGCAGGCGACGGCACGCTGAGCGGGTTTCTGGAGCTGAGCCTCGGCAACCCGGAGGCACTTCTGGACAGCGTGAAGCCTTTGTTCCCGCCCGATGACCAGACCTTCTCACTGCTGCAGAATGTGGTGAAGAGCCTTGCGCCCGCGGCAAAGGAAATCGACGGTGTGCGGACCATCGCCCTGCCGATCTCCATTGACCGTGGCGACGTACGCATCGGATTCCTGCCGCTCGGCAAAATCCCGCCGTTGTTTCCCGCAGGATCCTGAACAATCGAAGGCCTCAGCCCGCGCTTCATCAAGGATGTGCGGGCTGAGGCCTGTCTGAAAGGGGGTGACCGGTCAGTCGCCTGCGATGCGGTCGATCGGGATCAGGTAACTCTTGCGATGGTCGGGTTCGGCGATCTTTTCATAGAGCGCAACTGCCGGGGTGTTCTTGCCCGGCACGATCCAGCGCAGATGCAACCATCCGCGGCTCTGGCCCTCGGTGACCAGCGTTTCGATCATCTTGCGGCCGGTGCCCTTGTTGCGGTGGTCGGGATGGACGTAAATGTCGTCCAACTGGCCGATCCTGAGGCCGGTGATGAGTTCCGGCAGGTCGAAGAAAACTGCGAAGCCGACCAGCTTTTCGCCTTCGAAAGCACCCAGAACCTCGGCGGTTTTGTCATTTAGAATGCGTTCGGCGTAATAGGCGTCCGGACGGCGCGGTGCTCCGCGCTTCAAGGCCTGCGCGTTTTCCGCAATAAGCGGCGCAAGCTGATGGGCATCATCCAGCCGAAGGGCTCTGATTTGCGTTGTCGTCATGTTTTCCCCGGAAAGCAAGTCGATTGAGTGTGTGTCTTTACTCCACCATGTCCTGAAACAGGCACCGTGATCAAGGATTTCGATGAATTAATGGCTGCGGCATCTGTTCAGGCGGACAACCCGGGTCATGTCCGCGGTGTGCAGACTTTCGCCGGCCGTGTTTTCATGCCATGAGCGATGGAAGGAAAAAGGCGGGAAGTGGAGATGACAGACAGGCAGAAGTTGAAGGCGACGCTGATCGGGCTTACCGCCGTGCTGATGTGGGCGACCCTCGGCCTGTTCGGTGCCGGTTCCGGCAATGTGCCGCCTTTTCTGCTCAATACGCTGTGTTTCGGCTTTTCCGGCCTCGCGGCGCTGGTCTGGCTGGTCGTGACCGGCAAGACCCGGCTGCTCCGGCAACCGCTCGGCGTCTGGGCTTTTGGCACCTTCGGCCTGTTCGGATTCCATTTTTTCTATTTTACCGCGATCCGCAACGCACCACCCGTCGAAGCCAATCTCATCAATTACACCTGGCCTTTGCTCATCGTCCTGTTTTCCGCCCTTTTGCCGGGCGAACAGTTGCGGCTGCACCATGTTATCGGCACCGTTCTTGGTCTGGCCGGTGCGGTGCTTCTGATCACCGGTGGCGAAGGTGTCGGGTTTTCCTCCGGTTCCATGCTCGGCTACGGGGCGGCGGTGGCCTCTTGCCTATTCTGGTCCAGTTACTCGGTTCTGTCGCGCAGACTGGGTGCGGTCCCGACCGAAGCCGTTGCGGGTTTCTGCCTCATGACGGCGGTCCTGTCAGGGATTTGCCATCTGGCGCTTGAGGAAACGATCCTGCCTGCAACGTCGCTGGAATGGGCATCTGTGCTGGCGCTGGGGGCTTTTCCGGTGGGGCTTGCGTTCTTCACCTGGGACATTGGCGTCAAGCGCGGCGATATCCAGGTGCTGGGGGCGGCGGCCTATTCGGCACCGCTTCTGTCCACCCTCTTGCTGATTGCCTTTGGCTTTGGGGCGTTGACGCCTTCGGTCGGCATTGCCTGTCTGGCGATTACACTGGGGGCGGTGATTGCCGCAAAGGACATGCTCTTCAAACGCCGGCAAAAAGCACCAGCGCGCGCGCCAGCGGACGAACTGTTGTGACCGCTGGGGGTTGGGGCTGCGTTAATCGCCAGTCCGGCGCTCAAACACTGCCTTTCCCCCTTCGGCGAATTCCCCTCCTTGATGTGATCCACTAAGTTAACCGGAAATCCGTTTTCTCAGTTCGCAGGATCTACCCATGACAGCACAGCCAAGACCCCGCCGTTCCGCTCTCTATATGCCCGGCTCCAACGCCCGCGCACTGGAAAAGGCGGCGACGCTGGATGTGGACTGCCTTCTGCTCGACCTGGAAGACGCGGTCGCCCCTGATGC
The DNA here is from genome assembly GCF_057180185.1 of Labrenzia sp. ATLA3. Taxonomy (NCBI): domain Bacteria; kingdom Pseudomonadati; phylum Pseudomonadota; class Alphaproteobacteria; order Hyphomicrobiales; family Stappiaceae; genus Labrenzia; species Labrenzia sp. ATLA3. Next base: position 490,437 of record NZ_JBXUKV010000003.1, on the reverse strand, counting down.
CAAGGAAATGGCGCGAACGCAGATCGTCGAAGCCGTTTCAGCACGCCCCTATGGCAAGCGCGAGGTGGTGATCCGCATCAACGGGCTGGAGACGCCCTGGGGAGAGGACGATCTGGCGGCAGCGGTCAAGGCCAATCCGGATGCCGTTCTGGTGCCCAAGGTCAACAGCCCCGCCGATCTGCAACTGGCCGCGCACAAGCTCTCGCTTCTGGGCGCTTCGGCGGACCTGAAGCTCTGGGCGATGATGGAAACGCCGCTGGCCATGCTGAATGCCGGTGCCATCGGCGCCTGCGGTCAGGATCCGGCCGTGAGACTGTCCTGTTTCGTCATGGGCACCAACGATCTGGCCAAGGAAACGCGGGCACGCCTGACGCCTGGCCGGGCCGCCATGACGCCCTGGCTGATGACCTGTGTTGCCGCAGCGCGCGCTGGCGGCATCGACATTCTGGACGGCGTCTACAACGCGTTTCAGGACGAGGAAGGCTTTGCGGCCGAATGTGCGCAGGGTGTCGACATGGGCATGGACGGCAAGACGCTGATCCATCCGAAGCAGATCGCCCCCTGCCATGCGGCTTTCAGCCCGTCGGAGGAGGAAGTCGCCTGGGCGCGCAAGATCAACGCCTTGTTCGACGAGCCGGAAAATGCGGGCAAGGGCGCAATCCAGGTGGACGGCAAGATGGTTGAAAGGCTACATGCGGACATGGGCAAGCGGGTGATCGCCATCGCCGACGCCATCGCGGCCCGGACCTGACACACAAGAGAGCTTTCATGAAACTCTACCGCTTCATCACCGGCATCGACGACAGCGAATTCTGCCACCGGGTTACCCAGGCTCTCAACAAGGGCTGGCAGCTTTCCGGCTCTCCGTCGCTTACCTACGATGCCACGCGCGGCGCGACCATTTGCGGCCAGGCCGTGACCAAGGAGGTCGACGGCGTCGAATACTCGCGTGAACTAAAGCTCGGCGACTATTGATCGTCGCCGGGTCTGTTTGAAGCATCGGCAGGTGAGGCTCGTCAAAGAGCGTTTCTGCCGGCTTCACGCCGGCGGTGCGGTTTCTGGCTTTGCCGAAAGTCCGTCGTGCAGCAGATCTTCAACGAACCACGCCGCGAACTGGTGACGGCCGGAAACGCCGGCTTTGGCGTAAATTCTGGTCAACTGGGCCCGCACGGTTCCCTGTGCGGCACCGCGTAGCTGCGCGATCTCCGACAGGTCCAGGCCTTTCAGGGCCAGGAGGCCGACATCGCTTTCGGCGGGGGTGAGGCCCCATTCTGCAAATTGAGCGTCGATAATTTGCGCAAGATCGCCTCGTGCCGCACCGAGGGCGCGTTCCTGGTGCCGTAGCCTTTCCAGGGTGAGCCGCAATTGCCATCCGGCCAGAAAAATGCCCACGATCAAAACAAAGGCGACGAAGAACTCGAATACGGAATGCGGGCTGTCGACGTCGATCACCAGGTCCGTAAAGGCATCGCCGACAAAGAAGATTGCGGCAACGGATTGCAACAGCATGAAGGCGGCAAGGGCGGTTGGCTCCCGCCGTCCCTGCCGCAAGTTGATCCCTGAAAATGTCATTTTTTCCTGTTCCAGCCAACCAGCATGGGCCGGACCAGATTACGCTTCATCGCACGGCTTTCAACTGCGACACCTGCGACATGAATCAGGGCGAGTATCAGCATCAGGTTGGCGGCGACCTCGTGAACTTCCTCTGCTGCTTCCCCCAGTGCCGAATCGTGATCCTCTTCCCCATCATCGTCCTTGACGAGCACCGACCAGTCGCCGGCGGCAACCGCCGCCTTTTCCTCTGCGATCGTGATGGGGCTCTTGGCGCCGGTCATGTAAAGGCCCGTTCCGGTCACCACGACAAGGCAGGCCCAGAGCGCGTAGACCATCATCGCTCCGGCGGGATTATGGGAGCGATAGTGACGTGGCTTGCCGCGAACAAGGTCGATGAGGTGAGACACTGCTGCGCGCGGGTCGGGCGGAAAGGCGGAGAACCTGGCTTCGGCCGGCCCGAGAAAACCCCACACGAAGCGGAGTATCAGCAATCCGAGAACGCCCCAGCCTATCCAGACATGGATTGTGCCGCCGCCCTTGTTGATGAGGCCATTGGCGATGACTGCGGCGGCGATCAGCCAATGGCTGATGCGCACCAGCGGGTCCCACAGATCGGGGGGGCTTTGCGCCCCCTCGGCCGATTGCGGGTTGTTCTGGACACCCATGATCAGTCTTCGTTTTTCACGTTGGTGATCTTGCCGGATTTCGGGTCGATATAGACTTCCCAAAGCTTGTTTTCCGCATCGGTGCATTTCGCTTCGATCTTGCCGTCCTCGGCTTCAAAATCCTTGACGGTGCAACCCGCCTTGGCCAGCGCTGCAGTTGCTTCTTCCGGATTGGTGCCGACCATGTCGCCGACAGCGGGCATGGCCTGAGCGGCGACCGGAGCTAGGCAGAGGCACAGAACAGCGAGAGATTTCTTCAGCATGGATTAGTCCTTCATCAGGTGGTTGTGACCGTTGGCGGTCTTGGTCCTGAATGGCGGCGAACCCGGCTCCGGTCGATTGACGGATTGCTGATTTCGGGGGCCGTAAGCACCTGCTTATGCGCCGGATTCCTGTCTCCGGCGGGTTTCTCGGCGGCGGGGCCAAGTGATTTGGGCTGCCCGGGCTTGAATTCGATGATCTGACTTGCGAAGTCATCCGAACGAAATTTCCCAGGCGATACTCCTGCGCTGATACCGGCGCCATTGCTTCAAGGAAACCGACCGTTGCGTATCTTTTCCCTTCTGGCGCATCCCAGAACCAACAGCTTCTGTCACGCTCTTTCCCAACGGGCGCGAGCCGCCTTGGAAACCGAAGGGCATCAGATCGAACATCATGATCTTTACGCCGAAGGATTTGACCCCTGCCTGACGGCCGAGGAAGCCTACTCGATCGGAGATACGCTGGAAGACGTGCTCTCCCGTTCGGAGGATCCTGTCGTTTCCCGGCACAGGGCAGGTATTTCAGAGGCTGAAGGGCTGCTGGTCGTCCATCCAAACTGGTGGGGCAAACCGCCGGCGATCCTGGCGGGCTGGATGGACCGTGTGCTGGTACCGGGTGTGGCCTATCGGCTTCAGACCGCCGAAGGTCTGCCGGAAGGGCTGCTGTCGATCCGAAAGGCGGTCGTGTTCAACACGTCCGACACTGAGGCCAAGCGTGAACGCCTTGATCTCGGAGACCCGCTGGAGCTGATCTGGGGGCGCTGCGTCCTGCCGTATTGTGGCGCTCTCGACTACGAGCGCCACGTTTTCAGGCCTGTCGTCGGCAGCTCCTATCCCCAGCGGCAAGACTGGCTGGAAAAAACCGCCCATATTTGTCGTCACGCCTTTGACGGCTGACGAGGGCTCCACACCCTAACCTGTCGCCAGTTCCCTGAGGACGTCGGCCGCGAGCTGGAAGGATTTCACGCGGGCAGCGTGATCGTGGATCATGCCGGTGATCATCAGCTCGTCAGGCTGGTAACGGGTGATGATTGCCGACAACTGGTCACGGATCGCCGCCGGAGACCCCGTTGCCGAGCAGGACAGGGCATGTTCCACTTGGGCCAGAACGGGTGCCGGGATTTCAACGCTGACATCTTCCACCGGCAAGGGCAATTTGCCCGGGCTGCCCATGCGCAAGCGGGCGAAAGCGAGAAGCTGGGACGAACGAAGGTAATAGGCCTCCTTGTCGGTGTCGGCGGCAAACACGCCGGCTGCCACCATCACATGCGGCCTGGCAAGCTGCGGTGACGGCTGGAAGGTTGAGCGATAGATCTGAAGTGCTTCTTCCAGCATGTCCGGTGCGAAATGAGAGGCAAAGGCGTAGGGCAGCCCAAAGGCCGCCGCGAGCTGCGCTCCGTAAAGGCTCGAACCAAGGATCCAGATGGGAACCTGCGTGCCTTCACCCGGTATCGCCCGAACCCTGCTGGTGTCAGACGCGGGCCTGAAATAGCTCATCAGTTCCTGCACATCCTGGGGAAAGCTGTCCTCTCCCGCCATGTGGCGGCGAAGCGCCCTGGCCGTCGCCATGTCCGTTCCCGGAGCGCGGCCCAGCCCGAGGTCTATCCGGCCGGGAAACAGCGTTGCCAGCGTGCCGAACTGTTCCGCGATAACCAGCGGCGCGTGGTTGGGCAGCATGATGCCGCCCGCGCCGACACGCATGGTGGAGGTTGCCGCCGCCACTTGCCCGATGACGAGCGATGTCGCGGCGCTGGCAATGCCCGGCATGTTGTGGTGTTCGGCCAGCCAATAGCGGTGGTAGCCTGCCTGCTCCGCGGCCCGCGCCAGATCGACGGTATTCGCCAGAGCTTCGGCGGCTGTCTGGCCTTCCGGGACAGGGGAAAGATCGAGAAGGGAAAAATGCTGCATGGATATCTCCGTTGGAGCTCCATGTAGGATCTGAAAACTCTCCCGCCAAGGTCAAGTTTTGTCGGCTCCCCTCTTCAGGACAGTCATTCCAGGCGTTTAACCGCTTTGCGACCGGACAGAGAGGATCTAGCCGGCGAAAATTGCCTCGAAGACACGGTCGTAGATCTGATGGACGGCGGCGCTCTCTTCCGAGCCTTGCCGGGCAAGGTTGCCAAGGCCGGGTGCGGCGTTGACCTCCAGAACGATGGTGTCCGACTCGGCGCCGGCAGCGTCCGGCAGGATCAGGTCGACGGCGGCATAGCGCAGGGCAAGCGCCTGCGCGGCCTTGCGGGCAAGGGCTGCAAGATCCGGAGCCAGGGAGCCGGTCACAATTCTGGCTGTACCACCCGCGGACAGATTGACGACCGGCAGGAGCGCGACTGTCTGCCCTGGCGTGGGGATCGCTTCCAGCGTCAGACCCTGCTGCGAGAGTTCGACGTGCAGGCGGGGATCGGCCGCCACAAGACGCGCATCAGCGCCGATCAACGCGGCAATGCTGCGCAGGCCATCGCCGGTGATCTGTGGCGGGCGCCGTTCAATGGCGCACAGCACTTCGCCGTCCAGCACGACAATTCTCACTTCCTGTCCGCAAATTTCCGGCTGCACCAGCAGCTGGTCGTTGTTTTTGGCAAGGGTGAGCAAGGTATCTTGAAGCGCGTGAAGGGTATCAACCCGCACAACGTCTCGCCCTTCCCGGCCACAATTGGGTTTGACGTAAAGCGGAAACCCGTACTGCTCGGCGAAATTCAATAGGTCTTGCGAGGGTTGGCTGTGCTCGCGGAGGTCCCGTGCAAACAGCAGGTGGCCTTCCGGCACTGCCAGGCCAGCCGCTTTCAGAAAGGTGGCGGCATAGGCTTTGTCGGTGGCGATTTCCGTTGCGCCGAGCGTGTTGAGGTCGAACCGGGTGCCCTTGAAGAACCAGCGTCTGCCCGACGGGCTTTCGACCAGGCCGGCGTGGCCGTGATCATCGCCTGCTGTCAGGCGGTAGCCTTTGCGGGCGCAGTAGGTTTCAAGCAGATCGAAGACGAGTGCACGCCGGCCGGCCTCTCCAGTCATGTTCCGGCCAGCCGGGCGGTTAGTTCTTGTTCTGGCGGGCGTTGGCCAGATAGTCGATCTTGAACAGGTCCGGATTGGTCGGGCCGTTGGAGACGACGTTGTAGACTGCAACGGAGGTGTCGTAACCCTGCTGGTCGGTCACCGTCCATTGCTTCAGGGCGTAGTCCTTGGCATCGAAGATCAGCGTCAGCGTGCCGGAATTGAACTTGGTCTTGTCGAAGATCGTGACCGTGATCAGGTCTTCTTCCACCAGAACGTTGGTGACGTTGGTGTCCTTTTGCAGGTCGATGTCGTCGGACAGTAGAAAGCGCAGGGGCGTCTGGCCGAGCGGCCAGATGTCCTGGGTGTTCAGCTTGCGGTCGCGAACCGACACCGACTTGCCGTCGGCCACGATGTCGAGCACCGAGGGCTTGTTGTAGTAGAAGCGCACCTTGCCCGGACGGGCCATGTAGAACTTGCCGTCGGACTGGCTGCCGTCAGGACCGAACTGGATGAAGTCGCCATGCATGGTCTTCACCGAGTTGAAATAGGTGTTCAGGTCCGTAAGGGTCTTTTGTTCCTGCTCGGTCAGCGCTGCGGCAGGCAGCAGTGCCGACAGGGACAGTGCCGCGGCCAGGCCCACTGCCAGCAGAGGTTTGATCAGGCGGGAAGCGAAGCGTTTCAGCATGTTGCAATGTCCTAAATCGGTCTCTCTGTGACACGTTTTCCCTTAGCTAGGGAGTGTGTGTGGCAAAGCTTTGGCAGTCTACCATCAAAAATCTTCTTCCACGCCGTTCTGCACGAGAATCTCGCGCTTTCCGGCGTGGTTCGCGGCACTGATCAGGCCTTCGTTTTCCATGCGCTCGATCAGCGAGGCGGCGCGGTTGTAGCCGATGGAAAGCCGCCGCTGGACGTAGGAGGTCGAGGCCTTCTTGTCGCGCAGCACGATGGCAACCGCCTTGTCGTAAAGGTCGTTCCCTTCGTCACCACCGGCAAGACCGCCACCGTCATAGGGGCTTTCGCCCTCGTCTTCTTCCTCGGTCACGGCTTCCAGATATTGCGGCGTGCCCTGAACCTTCAGGTGCTTGACGATATCCTCGACCTCGTCATCGGAAACGAACGGTCCGTGCACACGCTGAATGCGGCCGCCACCGGCCATGTAAAGCATGTCGCCCATGCCCAGCAGCTGCTCGGCGCCCATTTCGCCCAGAATGGTGCGGCTGTCGATCTTCGACGTCACCTGGAAGGAAATACGGGTGGGGAAGTTGGCCTTGATCGTACCGGTGATGACGTCCACCGACGGGCGCTGCGTTGCCATGATCAGGTGGATGCCGGCGGCACGGGCCATCTGTGCCAGACGCTGGATGGCGCCTTCGATGTCCTTGCCGGCCACCATCATCAGGTCGGCCATTTCGTCGACGACAACGACGATATACGGCATCGCTTCGAGCGGCAGTTCCTCGTCCTCGTAGATCGGCTGGCCGGTGTCGCGGTCGAAACCGGTCTGGACGGTGCGGGTGAACGTCTCGTTCTTTTCCAGCGCCTGCTTGATGCGGGTGTTGTAGCCGTCGATGTTGCGGACGCCCATCTTGGACATCTTCTTGTAGCGGTCCTCCATCTCGCGGACGGTCCACTTCAAGGCGACGACGGCTTTTTTCGGATCGGTCACGACCGGCGTCAGCAGATGGGGAATACCGTCGTAGATGGACAGTTCCAGCATCTTCGGGTCGATCATGATCATCTTGCATTCTTCCGGCGTCAGCCGGTAGAGCAGCGACAGGATCATGGTGTTGATCGAGACCGACTTGCCCGAACCGGTGGTCCCGGCCACCAGCAGGTGCGGCATGCGGGCCAGATCCGCAACGACGCTTTCGCCGTTGATGGTCTTGCCGAGGGCCAGCGCAAGCTTGGCCTTGGACTTTTCGAAGTCCTGGGCAGCCAGCAGTTCTCGCAGATAAACGGTCTCGCGGCGGGCGTTCGGCAGTTCGATCCCGATCGCATTCTTGCCCGGGATCACGGCCACGCGGGCGGAAATCGCGCTCATGGAGCGGGCAATGTCGTCGGCAAGGCCGATGACGCGCGAGGATTTGATGCCAGGCGCGGGTTCCAGTTCATAGAGGGTGACGACCGGTCCCGGGCGCACCTCGATGATTTCGCCGCGCACGCCAAAGTCCTCAAGCACACCTTCCAGAATGCGGGCATTCTGTTCCAACGCATCGGCGGACAGGCCCGGCACCTTGCCGGCGACCTTCGGCTCGGCCAGAAGCCGCAGCGGCGGCAGTTCATATTCTTCCGGTGCGCCGAGGAAGGAGGGCTGCGCCTCTGAAATTGCCCGCTTGCTCTGTTTCGGACGCGGAGCCGGGGGGATGACGCGGCCGTTCGATGCCGGCTGAGCCGGTGCCTGCGGCGCGGAGTCCGGCGCGGCTATGCCAACCGGGACGGCGGAGCGTCCGGTCACGGGCCCCTTGTCGATCATCAGATCGTCCGGCGCGAAGGTGTCGCCTTCCTCGTCGTAATAGTCTTCCGCATAGGGTTCTTCGGCGTCGTCCCCGTGGCGGCCACGCTGGTAAAAATCGTCCAGGCCGTCGTCATCTTCCGGTATCAGACGACCAGCCAGTGCCCTGCGGAAAGCTTTCAGGCGGCTGCCCTGACGGGTGTCTTCCGGTTCGTGGTCAACATCGTCGTCCTCGCCCTCGTCCCAGTATTCTTCCTCTTCCTGGGGCTGGCTGCGTTTCAGGCCGGTCAACCGGCGCAACTGTGCGGCGGCCAGAAAGCCGTAATGCTCCACCTGGCCGACAAAGGCGCTGAAAAAGATCCCGATACGCGATTCGCCATCGTCGTCATCGAAGTCGAGTTCCTGTTCGGCTGCCTTGCCATGACCGACCGGACCCGCGACGGGTTCGATCCTTTCGGAGGGCGCACCGACCTTGCCCAGCCATCCGGCAGCCGCCAGCAGGCAAAGGACGGCAGGAACGCCAAGTCCAAGCGCGCCGACAATCGTCGCGGCACCGCTTGTCATGTTGTCCGTGATGAGCGCCGGGAGGTGGTGAACGGTGTCGCCGAAGAAACCACCGAGACCGGTGGGCAGCGGCCAGCTTTCGGGAACCGGCAGCGAGGCCAGGGCTCCGGCGGCAAGGCTCGTGCCGAGCAACCAGAAAACAAGGCGTTTGCGGCCAATACCAAGCACGTGTCCGGTCAGAAGCCGCCAGCCCCACAGAACCATCGGGACCAGGAACACGGCGGTTGCCAGACCGATGGTCTGCATCAAAATGTCGGCGAGGATCGCACCGGGCGTGCCGAGCGCGTTGCGCACCTGGCCGCCGGTGGCGTGGTTGAGGCTCGGATCGCTGACGGACCAGGTTGCAAGGCTCGCTGCAAGCATGGCTGTCAGCGCAATGATGCCAAGACCGGCGGCCCCGACGAGGTTGCGCCGCATGAACCGCTTCAGCGGGCTTTCGGTGTCCAGAAGATCAACCGAAGATCTGCGGCCGTTGCCGCGAATTGCGCTGGCCCGCCTCATGCCTTGTCTCCCATCCATTTCGCCAGTCGCTCCAGAGCGATCTCGGTCTGTTCCAGCGGCGCCGTCAGGCTGATGCGAATGTAGTTCCGCCCGGGGTTGCTGCCATCTTCCTGGTCCGTGGCCAGATAGCTGCCCGGCAGAACCTTGAGCCCGATTTCCGTCCACAAGGCCTTGGTGACTGAAACGGCGTCGCCCCAGCGGCTGATATCCAGCCACAGGAAGAACCCGGCATCAGGTGTTACCGGCCCGAGGATCGGGCCAAGGTGTTTTTCGGCAACTTCGAATTTTTCGTTGTAGAGCCGGCGGTTTTCAGCGACATGGGTTTCGTCCTGATAGGCCCTCACGGCAACGGCCTGTGCCGGCAGCGGGACTTGCGGTGCGGCAAGGCCCCGGAACTTCACCCATTTTTTCAGGAACTCGGGATCGCCCGCGGCAAAACCGCAGCGCAGGCCTGCCAGGTTGGAGCGCTTGGACAGGGAGTTGAGGACGATGATGTTGGAAAAGCCTCCGTCCTGCTCCTCGTTCAGATCCCTTGCCGCTTCCAGAATGCCGACGGGCGGCGTCTCGCGGTAGATTTCCGAATAGCATTCGTCGGCGAAAATATAGAAGCGGTGCTTGCGGGCCAGTCCGATCAGGCGCTGCCAATAGGCGGTATCGGCGACAAAGCCTTCCGGATTGGTGGGCGAGGCCACATAAAAGGCGACGGTGTTTTCCAGAAGGTCCGCATCCAGATTGTCGAGATCTGGCAAAAAGTTGTTGCCGGCAACCGCATCCAGCAACACGGCTTCCGCATCGGCCACATGCGCTGCGGCAGCGTAGGTCTGGTAGAACGGGTTGGGCAGAATCACCACGGGATGGTCCAGCCCCTTGTTCAGTTGGTCACGGGCGGCAATGGCGCCGAAGGACAGGCCTTCACGCGATCCGTTCAGCGGCAGCACGCCATGCTCGGCGTCGATCAAACCCCCAAGATTGTAGCGGCGGTCCAGCCAGGATGCGACGGTGGTCCTGAATTCCGGCGAGCCGTCAATTGGCGGATAACGGCGGAAACCGGCCATATTCTCCGCCAGAACTTCGGCCGTGAAGTCTGGAATCGCATGTTGCGGTTCGCCAATCGTCATCACAATCGGTTCGAGCCCGGGCGTCTCGCCGCTCAGGAGGTCGGCAAGGCGTTGAAACGGATTGGAGCTCGGCAGGGACGCACCGCGCTGATAGGCTTTTTTGCTGGCAAGCATGAATGATCCGGCATTCGTTACGCATAACTTCGCTCAGACCCTATAGCCGGTGTGGTAAATCCCTTATTAACCAAGGAGGGCAGGGGGCAACAATTGCAGCGGTTGCCTGACGGCTTTTGCCCGGAAGTCCTTGATCGCCAACGAAGACCCTGTAGAAAATGAATGCTGCGGAACTTTCGGTAGAAACGAAGTCTGCCGGCTTTTTCAACAGGGCGCACACCTGAGCAGGGTCCATGATGTCGGAAACAAGAAAAAATCCCGTCACCGTTGTTTGTTTCGGCGATTCCCTCACCTGGGGCTTCAACCCGGTCGACAAGTCCCGCTATGGCCAAGATGTCCGCTGGACGCGGCTTTTGCAGAAGGAACTTGGCGACGGGTTTTATGTGGCGGAAGAAGGCGTCAACGGCCGAACGACGGTCTTTGAGGATCCGGTCAAGGGCGACAAGAACGGCCTTGCGCATCTGGCGACCGTCCGCAAGACGCATATGCCCATAGACATTCTGATCATTATGCTCGGCACCAACGACCTTCAGGCGCGCTTCGGCATGAACGCGGAAACAATCGCGATTGCCATGGGACGCCTTCTGGATTTTGCCCGCAGGCCGACCGACGATGTCGAAGGACGGGCGCCGAAAGTGCTGTTGATGGCGCCGCCGCCGCTGGCGCCTCTGGCAGGAACGCCTTACGCGGCACAGTTCAGCGACCTGAGTGTCGCCGAATCTCACCGCCTGGCAGACTGTTACCGTGAGAAGGCCGCGGAATATGGCGCGGCGTTTTTCGATACGGGCACGGTCATTTCGGCCAGTCCGATCGATGCCGTTCATTTCGAGGCGGAACCGCAGGCAGATCTCGCAAAGGCTGTCGCGGCGGAGGTGTGCAAGCTCGTCTAGAAACGAAGCCAAGAATTATCTTTGACATGCAATCTATGGTCCTGACAGTCCCGAGGTCAGCGAAGAAATCAGGCTGCCTGTCACGGTAAAATCAGTCGGTTTCAGCCAGTTTGATTTCCTCGTATCCGCTAAATGGGCCTTGCAAGCTGCCATCGGGGGCCAGGACGGCGCGCAGCTCCATTAGCAAGGACCCCAACATATTCTTACCGGAGCCATCGCCGCCGTCAGCTTAGAAGTGGTCATGCGGTGTGTGTTCAACGAGGTCCTGCCCCTTTGTTTCCAACAGGATTGTGCGCAGGTCGTCGTGCTGCGTGAACTTTGCCAAAAGCGCCGTTCTCATGACGTCGAGTTTGAAGTCTTCCCAGTCGGGCCTGAGGGGGTGCTTTCGGCTCCGGCCGATTTGTGCCGCACGCATGGGTGACGGGTCACGGCAAATCTTGTCATGCAACGCAAGGTCACTGAATTTTTGCGCCTGGAAATAGTGTTCTGACGTCGGCCAGACCCGCCCGATCTGAATCGGATGCGGTGAAAAATTGGAAAAGCAGCCATAGGCATCGTTGATGCTGTAAAACCTGATCGTCATCTGCCAGTCCTTAAGAAAATCAATTGATATCAACTGCAATTTTCAAGTGGGGGCGGCAACTTACCCTTCAAGAGGCAGAATTGCCACCGTCACGGTGAAGACCGGATTGGTCTTTATCAGCCGAGTGGCACCGCGTTGCAGATCCCGAGTGTCACAGGAAGTGATCAGACTTCGCAGGAAGTCATGCTTTCCTTCGTTCTGGCGGAAGAGCTTTTCCAGAAACGCGGTGTCTTTTCCGTCCCAGGCGTCAAGTTCTTTAACAAGCAAACAGGCCAGGACCGGCTCCTCAGAAGTCCGACGTCAATCCCTTGATCTCCCAATCGTCGTAGCGGGTGGGTTCCAGCCCGCCACGTCCGTTGATCTCTTCGGGCAGGTTCTGTTGTCTGGCGTCGATTTCCTTGCGCCGTTCCTCGGCTTCCAGCAAAGCGCGCTGGGCGGCCGGCGGCAGGTCTTCGAATGTCCGCTTCGGAGCTTCCTCGACCGAGGTCTTCAGGGAAGGAGCGTCGCTCTGGCTGTAGCGGCTCGTCGGGCTGTCCGGTGTTTCTGTCATGGCTCTTCGTGGTCCGGTTCTGCGGTCTCGTCTGGCGTATATAGGGTAATCTTGCCAAGGATGGCAGCACTCCCCATCTGTTGAAAGGATAGAAAGGCCAAAACGTGCCCTTCTGCAAGCAGTCGTAATTGGAACAGAAACGGAAACACGCGGCGATGAACTATATTCGCACAGCAATGCTTCTGGCGGCGATGACCGCCTTGTTCATGGGGATCGGTTTCATGATCGGCGGTCAGTCGGGCATGCTGATCGCGCTGCTCATTGCGGCCGCCATGAACCTGTTCAGTTACTGGAACGCGGACAAGATGGTTCTGCGCATGCATCATGCGCGGGAGGTGAACGAGCGCGAAGCTCCCGAATTCTACCGCATGATACAGCGGTTGGCACAGAATGCCGAACTGCCCATGCCCAAGGTCTATATCATCAACAATCCGCAGCCGAACGCCTTTGCGACCGGCCGGAACCCGCAAAATGCCGCCGTGGCCGCGACAACCGGGCTGCTCGACATGCTGACGCCCGATGAAATTGCCGGCGTGATGGCGCATGAGCTGGCGCATGTGAAGCACCACGACACGCTGATCATGACGATCACGGCGACGATTGCCGGTGCGATTTCCATGCTGGCCAATTTTGCCTTCTTCTTCGGCGGCAACCGCAACAATCCGCTCGGCATCGTCGGGGTCATTCTGATGATGGTCGTCGCGCCGCTGGCGGCGATGGTGGTGCAGATGGCGATTTCCCGGACCCGCGAATATGCGGCCGACCGGAGGGGGGCAGAGATCTGCGGTGAACCCATGTCGCTCGCATCCGCGCTGGCGAAAATTTCGCGGGGCGTCGAACACATCCACAATCCGGATGCGGAAGCCAATCCGGCGACGGCCCACATGTTCATCATGAACCCGCTGTCCGGTGAGCGCATGGACAACCTGTTCTCGACCCACCCGAACACCCAGAACCGCATTAACGAATTGCGCAAGCTGGCCGATGCGGGGCTGGGCACCGGCGGCAGGAGCGGTCCGACGTCGTTTACCCGCCAGGCTCCGCGGCAGTCCGGCCCCTGGGGCAGCGCCGGTTCGACTGGTCCATCCAGCGAACCGCGCCGCCCGAAAGGACCGTGGGGATAGGTTTCTGTCCCCCGGAAGGTCCGGCTCCACGGCAAAAACAGCTTTGCCGGAACACTGCCCGGCTCTAATATGACCAGATGCGCCGCGACCGGCAGACCGGTCTGCGGCGCTTGATTTTGATACCGGCCGCAACAGCACGGCCGGCTGCGTGAATGGATTGACCCTTGACCAAACGGCCCAATAACAAACAGAAGCCAGCCGGCAAACCGGCAACGGAACAGGCCGAAAAGCCGGGGTTCGCCGCGCGCAAGGTGGCTGCCGATATCCTTGGCAACGTCGTTCACAAGAAACGGCCTCTCGACGGCGAGTTGGACATCGCATCCGGTCATTCCGGGTTTCGTGCGCTCGCTGCCAACGACCGCTCGCTGGTGCGCGCGATCATCGGTGCAGCCTTGCGCCATCGGGGGGAGATTGCCGAAATTCTGGACCGCTTGCTCGACCGGCCGATCCCGGAAAAGACGGGGCGGGTTCTGGATATTCTGCATGTGGCCATTGCCCAGATGCTTTTTCTCGACATTCCGGATCGCGCAGCGGTCTCGCTTGCTGTCGACCATGCCGGCTTCGACCGCCGTGCCCGGCCCTACAAGGGCCTGGTCAACGGCGTGCTGCGGCGGCTTGGGCGCGAGCGGGACGACGTAACGGCCGATCTCGATGCTGCCGTGCTGAACACGCCTGACTGGATGATGGAAAGCTGGCAGGCGGCCTATGGAGCGGAGACGGCGCGCGAGATTGCGCAGGCTCACGAAAATGAAGCCGCGCTCGATCTGTCTGTAAAGGCGGATCCGGAAGGATGGGCCCAAAAGCTGGACGGCCAGATCGTGGGAGCAGGCAGCATCCGCGTTGCTCGCAAGGGGGCGGTCGACGCACTGGAAGGGTACGGCGACGGGCAATGGTGGGTGCAGGACGCTGCTGCGGCGCTTCCCGCTCGTCTCCTGGGCGACGTGAAGGGTCTGCGTGTTGCCGATCTTTGTGCCGCGCCGGGCGGCAAGACCGCGCAATTGGCAGCCGCCGGCGCCTCCGTCACCGCGGTTGATATTTCGAAAGCGCGCTTGAAGCGCCTTGAAGAGAACATGAGCCGTCTTGGCTTGAGCGTTGAAACGGTTGCGGCGGATCTTCGGGCCTTCGAGCCGGAAGAGCCCTTTGACGCGATCCTGCTCGATGCGCCCTGCAGCGCAACGGGAACGATTCGCAGGCACCCCGATGTGCCCTGGATCAAGAAGCCGTATGACGTTGAAAAGCTGACGGAAATCCAGAGCGAGCTGTTGGACAGGGTGATCAGTTGGGTGAAGCCGGGCGGCCTGATCGTCTATTGCACCTGTTCGCTGGAAGCGGCCGAGGGTGAAGCCCAGGTGTCAGCTTTTCTGGACAGGCAGAGCGGGAAAATCGAGCTGGTTCCGGTCGACGCCGGCGAGGTGGGCGGTCTTGCCGATTGTGTCACGCAAGAAGGCTATCTTCGCTGTCTGCCCTGCCACAGCGCCGCCGTGGAGCCTGTGAACAAGGGCATGGACGGCTTTTTTGCCGCAAGAGTCCGCCGGTTTTAACGCGGAATAAACTGTTCACTTGCAATGATTCTTTAAATGAAATGCTAACCTTAATGGTTCGTTTCCAGAAATAGATACCGGAGACACCCCATAAACGCGCAAAAACCATCAGTTTTGGAGATGGTTTGGTGAATACTGCAAGCCTCAGTGAAAGAAGCCGCGTCTGGCGGCTCTTGGCTCTGCATATTTGGCAACGCTCCTTGAAATGGATGCATGGCGGGCCGCTGTTCCGCATGCGTCCGTTTTCGGCTGTGCCTGCGCGCCTGCTCCTCGCGCCGCAGGATCTGCGTACTGCTGACGCGACAAATGCCGCCGATATCTACGGCGGTCGCTTTCTGTTTTCCGGCCATCTCGTGGAAACGCAAGGCAGATCTCCGTTCGAACTGAAGGCCGTTCATGAAGACTGGCAGCGCGAGTTGCACAGTTTCGGCTGGATGCGGGATCTTCGGGCCGCCGACAGCCAGATCTCCCGGCAAAATGCCCGGGCTCTGGTGGAAGACTGGATCAGGTTCTGCGGCCGTTGGCACGACATCGGCTGGGAAGCGTCGGTCGTCACGCGCCGCATCCTGTCCTGGCTGGCCCATTCGCCCTTCATTCTTCAAGATGGCGACCACGAGTTCTACCGCAGTTTCGTGCGGTCGCTGGCCCGCCAGGTGCGCTATCTGCGCCAGACCATCAATGAAACGGAAGACGGCGTTGAGCGCCTGCATGCGGCGCTGGCCATGGCCTCTGCCTGTATCTCCATGGCCGGGCAAGGGCGCTTCGCGCGCCAGAGCATCCGGCGACTGGATCAGGAGCTGACGCGCCAGATCCTGCCGGATGGCGGCCACATATCGCGCAATCCGAAGGCGCTGATCGACATTCTGGCGGATCTGCTGCCGGTTCGTCAGGCCTTCGTGGCCCAGGGGCTGGAAGTGCCGCCGGCCATGGTGCAGTCGGTGGACCGGATGATGCCGCTCTTGCGCTTCTTCCGTCATGGTGACGGGGCGCTGGCGCATTTCAACGGTATGGGCTCCACGCCCAGCGATCTTGTTGCGACCATTCTGGCGTATGACGATGCACGCGGCGCGCCGCCGCTCAACGCGCCGCATTCGGGCTATCAGCGTCTCATTGGCGGGACATCCGTCGTCGTGATCGACACCGGCCCTGCCCCTGCGGTGGGTGTTTCCCGCGACGCCCATGCAGGCTGCCTGTCCTTCGAGTTTTCCTCCGGCAGCAACCGCATCGTCGTCAATTGCGGCGTTTCACCCAAGTCCAACCCGGCCTGGCGCCGGGTCAGCCGCTCGACGCCCGCCCATTCAACAGCGGTGATCGAGGATACGTCTTCCTGCCGGTTCCTGTCCGACCGGCCTTTCGGGCATATTCTGGGTGCTCCCATCCTGTCCGGACCGGTCAAGGTGCCGGTGGAGCGGGAAGACGATGCTGCCGGAAGCCGGATCACCGCCTCCCATGACGGCTATGCGAGCGAGTTCCACGTCCTGCATGAAAGGGACATCCGCCTTGCAGGCGACGGCACGGTGCTGGATGGCATCGATACGTTCTCGGCAATCGCGCAGGTTGACCGGGAAAACCACTATGCGATCCGTTTTCACCTGCACCCGGGCCTGCGCAGCTCGCTCATCCGGGGCGGATCGGCGGTGCTGCTGGTCTGCCGGGATGGCGAAGCGTGGGAATTCGAGGCGCCGGGTACGGAAGTCATGCTGGAAGAAAGCATCTATCTGTCCGATGTCTACGGTCATCGCAAGAGCGAGCAGATCGTGATCACCGGTGCTGTGCTCGAGGCCCCTTCGGTTGGGTGGCAGTTCCGCAAGACGGCGACGGCGAAGCTCAGCCGACGCGGCACCAGCGATTTCGATGAGCCGGACGAACTGCCGCTGGAAGAATAGAGACCTTCCGCTTTTGCTGAAGACGTGATAGGGCGACGGCAATTCCCGGATCGTCCCCTATTGCGAGGCAAATTCATGGCCATTGTGTCCAAAGCCGTACCCGTTCCCGAGCTGGTTTCCGTCAAGCGTGCGCTTCTGTCCGTCTTCGACAAGACCGGCCTTGTCGACTTTGCAAAAGCTCTGTCCGAGCGTGGTGTCGAGCTGGTTTCCACCGGCGGTTCCTACAAGGCGCTGAAGGAAGCCGGGCTTGCGGTTCTGGATATTTCCGAAGTCACCGACTTTCCGGAAATCATGGATGGCCGCGTGAAGACGCTGCATCCGAAGGTGCATGGCGGTCTGTTGTCGGTCCGTGACGATGCGGACCACCAGAAGGCGATGAGCGAGCATGACATCGTCGGCATCGACCTCTTCTGCGGCAATCTCTATCCGTTCGAGGACGTTGTCGCCTCCGGTGCCGACTATGCCACCGGTATCGAAAACATTGACATTGGCGGTCCGGCGATGACCCGTGCGGCTGCCAAGAACCATGCTTATGTCACCGTCGTCACCGACCCGGCCGACTACGATGCGGTGATTTCCGAGCTTGATGCCAACGACGGCAAGGCACCGCTGGCGCTGCGCAAGAAGCTGGCACAGAAGGCATTTGCCCGGACGGCTGCCTATGATGCCGCCGTTTCCAACTGGATGGCGGATCAACTGGACGAGGCAACGCCCGCCCACCGCGCGGTTGGCGGCAGCCTTGCCGAAGTCATGCGCTATGGCGAAAACCCGCATCAGACGGCCGGTTTCTACACCACCGGAGAGCAGCGTCCGGGTGTGGCCACGGCCAGGCAGTTGCAGGGCAAGACCCTTTCCTACAACAACATCAACGACACGGACGCCGCGTTCGAGCTGGTGAGCGAGTTCGATCCGGCCCGCACGAGCGCCGTCGCCATCATCAAGCATGCCAACCCCTGCGGCGTTGCCGAAGGCACCAGCCTGAAGGAAGCTTACGAGCTGGCCCTGCGCTGCGACCCGGTTTCCGCCTTTGGCGGCATTGTTGCCCTGAACCAGACGCTGGACGCTGCTGCGGCGGAAGAAATCGTCAAGATCTTCACCGAAGTCATCATTGCGCCGGATGCCGATGATGCGGCACGGGAAATCATCGCGGGGAAAAAGAACCTGCGCCTTCTGGTCACCGGTGGCCTTGCCGATGCGCGCGCCAAGGGCCTGTTCGTCAAATCCGTCGCTGGCGGTCTTCTCGTCCAGTCACGCGATAATGGCGTGGTCGACGACCTTGACCTCAAGGTTGTCACTAAGCGTGCTCCGAGCGAGCAGGAACTGGCCGATCTGAAATTTGCCTTCCGGGTCGCCAAGCATGTGAAGTCCAACGCCATTGTCTATGCCAAGGACGGCGCGACGGTTGGTGTTGGCGCCGGCCAGATGAGCCGTGTGGATTCCGCACGCATCGCCGCTCGCAAGGCGCTGGACGCGACCGAAGCTGCAGGCCTTTCCGAACCGCTCACAAAGGGCTGTGTGGTCGCCTCCGATGCCTTCTTCCCGTTTGCCGATGGTCTTCTGTCCGCAGCCGAAGCCGGTGCGACAGCCGTGATCCAGCCGGGCGGGTCCATGCGCGATGAGGATGTGATTGCGGCAGCCGACGAGGCAGGCCTTGCAATGGTGATGACCGGCATGCGTCATTTCAGGCATTAATTTCTGACATTCGTCGATTTGAAGGGTCGGTTTCCGCGAGGACCGGCCCTTCTTTTTTGGGTAGACCTTTCTGCTTTACGTATTAGCTAGATATTAATCTGAAATTTCATCTAAAAAATACCGCAACAACACGGAAAATTGGGTTCGCTGAAGACCTTGTTAACGCACGGTAGGGTAGTGTGACGTAAGTTTCGGCAGGTATTGGCCTGCCTTTTTCTTGCGATTCACGGAGATTGCCGGTGTTTGGACGCGCGAAGGTCACAACAAAGCTAATAGGAGCCAGTGCGGCTACCCTTACTGTCGCCCTGGTGGTCGGCATTAGTTTTATCGCATGGGAAGCTTCCCGGATTACAGGAGACCTGGCGCGCTCGGAAGCCGAGGCCGTGGCGCGTGAGCAGGCCGAGTTTGTGCAGAACGGTCTGGAAAACGGTCTCAAGTCCGCACAGGCCTTGGCGAGTTCCCTCAGCGGCATGAAAAAAGCCGGTGTGATTGATCGAGAAGCCTGGAACTCTGTTGTTGAAAACGCAACGCTGACCAACATGGATCTTGCCGGCACCTGGGGCGTGATCGCCGGTGACAAGCTTGACGGCAGGGACGCGGAGTTGAAGGGCAACGAGAGATGGGCCGTCGGCGGACAGTGGCAGCCCTATTATTTCCGCAAGCCGGACGGAACCCTGACCTACCGCCCGATTGAGGAAATCACCGTCGGAGACTTGAGTGACGCCGGCGACCTCTGGTTCAACGGTGCCTATGTGTCCGGCAAGGACTACATGACGGAACCGTATAACTGGGATGCCGACGGCAAGGTCGTGACCGGCGTGTCGTTCTCATCCCCAATCCGCGACGGCGGCACGGTCATCGGTGTTGCTGGTGGCGACATTCTTCTGACCCCGCTGTCTGAAGTGCTGGGCAAACAGCGCCCGCTGGATACGGGGTCGGTCCACCTCCTGTCTCAGAACGGCGTCTGGATCGCTCATCCGGATTCCGCGGTTCTCGGCAAGCCGTGGACGGAAGGCCGGTCTGAAGCCGATCTCGCCGTGCAGGACAAGCTTCTGGCAGCGGTCAAGAACGGCGAACCCTTTGCCTATGACGGATACTCCAACACGCTCGGCACCGATGTGCACCGTATCGTCATGCCGGTCAGCGTGACCGGTACCGATGCAAAGCTGGCCGTTGTGGTCAACGTGCCGCTTTCAACCCTCAATGCGGCATCATCCTCGATCACCACCATGATTATCATCGTGGGTGTCGTGCTGCTCATCGCGGTGGCGCTGTCCATCTACTTCGTCGGTAACACCATTGTTCGCCGCCCGCTGGAACGCGCCGTTGGCAGCATTCAGGCACTTATCGACCGCCGCTATGACGAGCCGATCCAGGACACGGACCGCCACGACGAAATCGGCGAGATCAGCAACGCTCTCGAAGTGTTCCGCGAAAAGGCGCAACAGGCCGAAGCCCTGGCCGCCGAGCAGGAAGAAGCACAGCGCCAGCAACTGGCCCGCGCAAGCCGGATCAGCGAGCTGTCGCAGAATTTCGACCGCCAGATCTCCGAGCTGACCCAGACCGTGATGCATCAGGTGCAGGATCTCAACGCGGCGTCGGTGACGCTGACGGCGGGTGCCGACGACACCAGCGAAAAGAGTACGGCAGTGGCTGCCGCCTCCGAAGAAGCCTCGTCGAACGTGGAAACGGTCGCGTCCGCTGCAGAGGAGCTGATGGCTTCCGTCGGCGAAATCTCCCGCCAGATGACACAGTCCTCGGAGATTGCGTCCCATGCCGTGGAGCAGGCCAAGTCGACAAACAGCAAGATCGAAGGGCTCGCGGAAGCTGCCAACCGGATCAGCGAAGTGGTCAAGTTGATCACCGACATCGCCGAGCAGACAAACCTTCTGGCGCTGAACGCAACCATCGAAGCGGCGCGTGCCGGGGAAGCCGGCAAGGGCTTTGCCGTTGTGGCCGCCGAGGTGAAGGAACTGGCCAACCAGACCGCCAAGGCGACCGAGGAAATCTCGCTGCAGATCCAGTCTGTCCAGACGGAAACCGCCGGTTCTGTGGACGCCATCAAGGGCATCTCCGAAACAATCGAAAAGATGAACGAGATTTCTTCGTCCATCCAGTCTTCGGTCGAACAGCAGGGTCTTGCCACCGACGAGATCGCCCGCAACATCCAGGAAGCCTCCAACGGCACCCAGGAAGTTGCGCAGAACATCGTCAAGGTGGCTGCCTCGGCAGACGACACCGGCAGCGCGGCCCGTCAGGTTTCGGCCTCCGCCAACGTTCTGCAAACGGAAGCGGACCGCCTCAAGCAGGAAGTCGAAGGCTTCCTTGCCAACGTCCGCCAGGTTGCCTGACGCAAGACCTCACCAGAGCAAACATCAGACGCGCCGGACTTTTCCGGCGCGTTTTTGTTTGGGCAACACCCACCCCGGTGCGCGTTTTATCGCTCCCGCACTTTCAGCAGCAACATCAGGCCGATGCCGAAAAACACCAGGATAACAGACATGCCTGCCGGTTGGCTGGCTGTGAGCGCGGTTACCACGCCAACGGTGAGCGGAGCGAGGAAGCTGGTGACTTTTCCGGACAGGGCCAGAAGGCCGAAATATTGGGTTGCGTGCTGAGGCGGGGTAATGCGGACCAGAAGACTGCGGCATGAAGCCTGCATGGGGCCGGACACCGCGCCTATGACACCGCCAAGGGCAATGAAGACCTGTTCCGGCAGAGACGCGAAAAGCGCGCCTTCAGGGGCCGCGGCGGTCTTGATGACAAAGAACACCGTTGTCTTGTCGATGGAGATGATGCCGAGGCCGCAGACCATCAGAACGACAAGCGAGAAAACGATCACCGGCTTGGCTCCAAAGCGGTCGTCCATCGGCCCGCCGAGCAACAGGCCAAGGGTCCCGGTGACGGTCAGGATGATGCCGAAGGTGCCGATTTCGATGGAGCCCCAGCCGAGCTGGCCAGCGGCATAGATACCGCCGAAGGCGAAGAGGGCGACAAGACCGTCCTTGAAGATCATGTTGGCGAGAAGGAACAGGAAAATGTTCTTGTTGGTGCGTGCCTGAGCCAGGCTCGTGAGCAGGGTTGCCACTCCAGTGCGAACGGCAGGGCCGATTTTCGATTGATGCGGCACATCCGGCACGAACAGGAACATCGGCAGGACGAAAACAAGATACCAGAGCGCTGAGAACGGACCAACGGCCCGGTCGCCTTCCCGTGTCACCGCATCGAGTCCCAGGACCGGCTGAAAACCGAGCAGGGTCTTGCCCGTTTCGGGGCTGGCAGCGAAAAATCCAAGCGCGATCACCAGGGTGATCAGGCCGCTGGCATAGCCAAGCGCCCAGCCGAAGCTGGACAGGCGCCCGATGCGTTCCGGCGGCACCAGCGAGGGCATCATGGCATTGTTGAAGACGGTAGCGATTTCGATGGACAGCGTGCCGATGGCAAAGGCGACGAGGGCTATGGCGATGCTGTTCGGGCTTCCCGGTGCAGCGTACCAGAAGGCCCAGCAGCAGATGACGAAGGGCAGCGAGAAGACAAGGATCCAGCGTTTTCGCCGTCCGGTCGCATCCGCAACGGACCCCAGGACGGGAGCGGCAACGGCAATGCACAGCCCGGCAGCCGCGGTGGCGTATCCCCACAGCGACTGGCCTTCGGCGGGCGTCGCAGCCAGAGTCGAGGCAAAATAGGGCGCAAAGACGAAGGTGGTAATCAGCGTGAAGAACGGCTGCGCCGCCCAGTCGAACAGCGCCCAGGAAAGAACGGTGCGCCTGTTGGATGCCTGAAAGGGAATGTCTGAAACGGGGGTCATGGAACGGGCAACTCGCTACCTGGAGGATCAAGACCGGGACGAGCCCAATTCATTCCTGTCTATCGCTTCCAGGACCTGAAGCCTACAGCCGTTTGCGAAAATCCGGTGTCTGTTGCAGGAGTGAGTTTCGGTTGGCGTATGCGGCCCATCCTTCGAGACGCCGCTTGCGCGGCTCCTCAGGATGAGGGTGTGGGAAGGTAGGCCTCTCACCAGCCTGGCAACACATATCACCTCATCCTGAGGAAGCGCGTAGCGCTGTCTCGAAGGATGGGCCACTTGCTCTGGGTGCTTAAAGGAAATCGAAAAAGGCCGGCAGCGGAACTGCCGGCCCTTTTGTCTGGTGTGCTGGCGTTTACGCGGTGCCGCAGATTTCTGCGAGCAGGCTGGCCGCCACGGAGAATTTCGACACGCTGAGGCCGCCGTCGAGGATTTCCGAGACCGAGCGCTTGCGCCGGCCCACTTCCGCCTCGTGTTCTTCCAGCCAGCTTGAGAAACCGCCTGCCCGGACTGCGGCGATGGCCAGCGCCCGCTGAGCGGAGACCAGCGTTGCCTGTGCACGGTCGAGTGCAAGGCCATCGTAATAGTCCCGGACGTCGAGATCGTTGGCCAATTCGATGATCGCACCGAGCTGGAAGTGGTGGGCGACCTCGAAATAGGCTTTTGCCGCCGTATCGAGATCGGCCTCCGTTTCTTCCGAAACGATGACGATGTCGGGAATGGCCCGTTCCGCCGGTAGCCAGGCGATCCGCCGTGCCAGGCCTTCGGGAACGCCCTGGTTCACATAGGCCGCGGTGCGGTCCGCCAGGACTGCAGCGGGCTCTTCCGGCAAGACCGTCTCCAGACGGCCGCGCAGCACGGCAATGCCGGAGCGGAACCGTTCGACGACTGCGGACAGTCCCTTGTCGAAGGAGACGTTGCGCTTGAACCAGACCACCCGTTCCAGAAGCAGCGACTGGATTTCCGAGTAGAGTTCCAGCTGCAAGGCGCCGTCGATCTTTGTGTCGAGCTGGTCGATTTCCGTGTTGAGGTCGGTCAGGTCATAGCTGTTGCGCACGGCGACGAAGCCCTGCGCGATTTCGGTCGCCGTGGCGTCGGTCTGATCGCGCAGACGGGTGATGAAGGTGGGGCCACCCCGGTTGATCATCGAGTTGGCCAGCATCGTGGCGATGATTTCGCGCCGCAGCCTGTGGCCGCTGATCTCGTCCTTGTAGGTATCGGCCATCTGGTCCGGGAAATAGCGGAACAGTTCACGAGCGAGATAATCATCATCGGGAACCGAGCTTTCCAGAAGCGCGTCAAAGAGCGTGATCTTTGCATAGGCCAGCAGCACGCCCAGTTCGGCGCGGGTGAGAAGCAACCCGGCCTTGCGCATTTCGTCGAGCGTTGCCTCGTCCGGCAACTGTTCGACAACCCGGTCGAGAAGGCCGGCCTGTTCCAGTTGCCGCATCATGCGCACCTGGTAGCCGAAGTCTTCCATGCCGCGCAGTTCGGTCATGGAGATGGCCAGGGTCTGCAGATAGTTGTTCCGCAGCACGAGCTCGGCGACCTCGTCGGTCATTTCGGCCAGGAGTTCGTTGCGCTGCTCGATGGTCAGCTTGCCGGATTTGACCGCAGCCCCGAGGGCGATCTTGATGTTGACCTCCATATCCGAGGAGTTCACCCCGGCGGAATTGTCGATCGCATCGGAGTTGGAGCGCCCGCCCTTCTTGTTGAACGCGATACGGGCAAGCTGGGTCAGGCCGAGGTTTGCGCCTTCGCCGATCACCTTTGCGCCGACTTCCGACGCGGTGATGCGGATCGGGTCGTTGGCGCGGTCGCCCACATCGGCGTCCGTTTCGGATTTGGCGCGGATGTAGGTGCCGATGCCGCCGAACCAAAGGAGATCGACTTCCATCCGCAAAATGGCCGTCATCACTTCCTGCGGTGTTGCGCTGGCCTTGCCCAGCTTGAGCAGGGCCTGCATTTCCGGCGAGAGCGGGATGGATTTCAGCTGGCGTGAGAAGATGCCACCGCCCTTGGAAATCAGGTCGGTGTTGTAATCCTTCCAGGACGAACGCCCGAGGTCGAACATCCGCTTGCGTTCTTCCCAGGTTTTTGCCGGGTCCGGATCCGGATCAATGAAGATATCCCGGTGGTCGAAGGCGGCGATCAGCCGGGTTGCCTTCGACAGCAACATGCCGTTGCCGAAGACGTCGCCGGACATGTCGCCGACACCGGCCGCCGTGAAGGGCTCGCTCTGGATGTCGCGGTTCATCTCGCGGAAGTGCCGCTTGACCGCTTCCCAGGCGCCGCGTGCGGTGATGCCCATCTTCTTGTGATCGTAGCCGGCGGATCCGCCGGAGGCGAAGGCGTCGCCAAGCCAGAAGTGCCGGCCTTCCGAAATGCTGTTGGCCGTATCGGAGAACGTGGCCGTGCCCTTGTCGGCGGCCACCACCAGATAGGGGTCGTCCCCGTCGTAGCGCTGCACCCGCTGCGGCGGCAGGACGGTGTCCTCGTCCAGGTTGTCGGTCACGTCCAGAAGGGCGTTGATGAAGATCTTGTAGCTTTCCGTGCCTTCCTTGAACCAGGCGTCACGATCGCTCATCGGCGGCAGGTTCTTGGGCACGAAACCACCCTTGGCGCCGACCGGAACGATCACCGCGTTCTTCACCTGCTGCGCCTTGACGAGGCCCAGCACCTCGGTGCGGAAATCCTGCGGCCGGTCAGACCAGCGCAGGCCGCCACGGGCAACCATGCCGAAGCGCAGATGCACCCCTTCCACGCGCGGGCTGTAGACGAAGATTTCCCGGAACGGGCGCGGTTGCGGCAGGTCGTCAATCCGGCGGCTGTCGATCTTGAAGGCAAACGTCGGCTGGGGCTGACCGTCGTCGTCGAGCTGGTAGAAGTTGGTGCGCAGGATCGATTCGATCGCATTCTGGAACCGGCGCAGGATGCGGTCATCGTCAAGGCTGGCGACCTCTTCCAGATCGGCGGTCAGTTCGCCTTCCAGCCGTTCTGTACCGAGGTCCCGGTCTTTCGCGGTGACATCCGGGTTGAAGCGCAGGTGGAACAGTTCCACCAGCTTGGCCGTGACCTTCGGATAGTTGTTGAGCGTCGACCACATGTAGTCTTCGGAAAAGCGGATGCCGGCCTGGCGCAGATACCGCGACAGGGCGCGGATCACCGCCACGTCGCGCCAGGCGAGATCCGCCGTCAGCACCAGGCGGTTATAACCGTCGTCCTCCGCCAGCGCGGTCCACACCGCCATGAACATGCTTTCCAGCCGGGATTGCAGCTGGTCGGAGAAGACAAAATCCTCGCCGCTGCGTGATTCCAGCGTCATCTCATGGAGATAGGACAGGGGGGCGTCGGCGGGTGTAACGCGGTAGGTCCGCTCGTTGATAACCCGGAAGCCCATGTTTTCCAGCAGTGGCACGCGCGCGGACAATGGGATCGGCGAACCGCGGTGATAGACCTTCAGCGACAGGCGGTTTTCACTGGTGCCCGACTGGCGATAGAAGGTAATCGTTGTTTCGTTGGTGTCGGACAGGGTCTCCAGCTTGACGATGTCGAACAGCGCGGACTGGGCGTTGTAGACTTCCTTGTAGCCGCCATGAAACGACAGCGCGTAGCGGTCGGCCAGCTTGCGGGCCTGCGCCGGTGCGAATTCGTCCTTCAGTGCGTCGCGTACGCTGTCGGACCAGGTGCGCACCATGTCGGCAACGGCCGCTTCCAGCTCTTCCTGCAGCGGCTTCGGCGTTTCCCCGCGGTCACGCCCGATGATGTAGTGAACCCGCGCAAGCGGGCCTTCCGGATAGGTGACATACCAGGCCGAGACACGCCCTTCGTAGACCGAGGCCAGATAGGTGCCGACATTCAGGCGCACCTCGGTGGAATAGCGGTCACGCGGAACGAACACCAGAATGGAGACATAGCGGTCGAACTTGTCCGGGCGGGAGAGAACACGGATACGCGGACGCTCGTCGAGCTGCAAAATGGCGATGGAAAAGTCGAACAGGCGGTCGCGGTCGATCTGGAACAGTTCATCGCGCGGGAAAGCTTCAAGAACGTTTCGCAGCGCCCGGCCGGAATGGCTTTCAGAGCCGTAGCCGGCGCGGGCCAGCACGCTGGCAACCTTGCGGCGCAGGAACGGGATGGTGCTGGTCGGTTCCGTGTAGGCGGTGGAGGCGAACAGGCCGACGATACGCAGTTCACCGTTCATCTTGCCGTCGTCGTCATAGAGCTTGGCGCCGACGTAATCCATGTGCACGCGCCGGTGCACGGTGCTCTTCACATTGGCCTTGGCGATGATCAGCGGTTCGGGTTTCTTCAGGAACTCGCGGATTTCGGGCGTGATCTGGACGAACTCGGTGCCACGGCGCAGCACGCGCACGTCCGGATCGGACAAGAGACCAAGGCCCGTGCCTTCGTGGGGCGACAGCTCGCCCTCCTCGACACCGCCCTCGAACATGTATTCGCGCATACCGAGGAAAATGAAGTTGTCGTTCTCCATCCATTCCAGGAAATGGATCGCTTCCCACAATTCGTCGCTACTGCCGGGAATCTGCGTGGTCTTGTAGGTGTCGATGGCTTCAGCGAGGCGTTCCTGCATCGGCTTGAAGTCGGACACGACGGCGCGGACATCGGACAGCACCTTGTCGAGCCGCGCCTTGAGGGTCGCACGGGCTTCGGGCGAATCGATCCGCGTCACGTGAATATGTATGAGGCTTTCCTGCCGGTCGGTCCGCTTCGGCGGCTTCTTGCGGGCCGTGGCCGATGTCAGCTTGCCGTTTTCATCCCGTTCCACGATGAAAATCGGATGCAGGACCAGGTGCACCTCAATCTTGCTGTCCTGCAGCTCGTCCATCACGGAATCGACCAGGAACGGCATGTTGTCGTTTACGACCTCGATGACCGAGACGCCCTTGACCTTGCTGCCCTGTGCCTTGAACGCCGGGTCGGCGATGCTGACGCGATGTGTGCCGAGCTCGTGATTCTGGAAATCCTGCCAGGCTTCACGGGCAAAGCCGATCAGTTCCTCCGCGGTGTAGGCCACAAGGTCTTCCGCGGCGCCCCGGTCATAAAAGGCGCTTGAAAACTCGGCGAGAGCCGGATCTTCCTGATTCAAGGTTGCTTGGACCGCGTCGATGATCTTCAATTTCTCGACGTCGTGTTTGTCCGGCATTTTCCATCCCCTTAGGCGATCTTACGGTTTGGCTCTGTCGCTGGCTCGTTTTAAGACTTAAGTTCGTATTTCAACGACATAAACGGTTTCATGATGGGAGGAGCAAATTGTCAAGTAAAGTCACGGCCTTGCAAATCGATTCAAGTGTAACATTGAGTGAAAAGACACAGGCTTATTTCGATCTGTGCCAAGAGAAACTGGGGCTCGTGCCCAACGTTCTCAAGGCCTATGCGTTCGACGAAACGAAGCTGCGCGCCTTCACTGACATGTACAACGACCTCATGCTGGGCGAGTGTGCGCTCTCCAAGCTTGAAAGGGAGATGATTGCCGTTGCGGTTTCCGCGGTCAACCGATGTTTTTATTGCCTGACTGCCCATGGGGCCGCGGTGCGCGAACTTTCCGGGGATCCCGTGCTGGGTGAACTGATGGTGATGAACTACCGGGTCGCAGATCTTTCGCCCCGGCAGCGGGCGATGCTCGACTTTGCCGTCAAGCTGACGGAAAAGCCGGCAGAGATCGTGGAAAGCGACCGGCAGGCCCTGAGGGATGCCGGGTTTACGGATCGCGATATCTGGGACATCGGTTCGGTGGCAGCCTTCTTCAACATGACCAACCGGGTGGCCGCCGCCTCCGACATGCGTCCGAATGATGAGTATCACTCAATGGCCCGTTGAGATAACGCAGTGGCGCGCGGCGGTGACAAGCCGCGCGATTGGGTGTATGACGCTTGCGATTTTACACTGATCGGCGTGGAAACTTTCGTGTCTTGCGGCTCGAACGTTACGGCGATCCCGAGAAGGAGAGGAGCGGGCTATGGTTGCGCGCGTGTTTATTGATGGTGAAGCCGGTACGACGGGTCTGCAGATCCGCGAGCGCCTTGCCATGCGCCGCGACCTTGAGCTGATCTCCATCCCGGAAGACAGCCGGAAGGATCCGGCGGCCCGGGCTGACTATCTCAACAAGGCCGATGTTGCCATTCTTTGCCTGCCGGATGCGGCGGCCAAGGAAAGCGTGGCTCTGATCGAAAACGACACCACCCGCGTGATCGATGCCTCCAGCGCCCACCGCGTTGCCGAGGGCTGGGCCTACGGCTTTGCCGAAATGGATCTCGATCAGGCCGACATCGTCGCCGCCGCCATGCGTGTCACCAATCCGGGCTGCTGGCCGCAGGGGCTTATCGCTGCGGTGCGTCCGCTGGTCGCCGCAAAGCTGCTGCCGTCGGATTTCAACCTGACCTATTTCGGCGTCTCCGGCTATTCCGGTGGCGGCAAAAGCATGATTGCCGATTACGAAGCTGCAGGGACGGGCGTCAACGCGGTTGCGCCTTACGCGCTTGGCTTCAACCACAAGCACCTGCCGGAAATGACCGAATACGGTCTGCTGGATGCAGCGCCGCTGTTCACGCCAACCGTTGGCAACTTCTACAATGGCATGCTGACGGTTGTGCCGCTGAACCTGGCCGGTCTGGCGACCATTCCGACCGGCGAGCAGCTGCACGCGGCCATCGCGGATCATTTCGCTGCCGCGGCCGATGGTTTCGTCGAAGTGGCACCGCTGGAAGGGCTGGAGAAATCCGACAGCCTCAACCCGCAGGCGCTCAACGGCACCAACAAGCTGCAACTGCACGTCTTTGCAAATGACGCCAGGGCGCAGGCCGCCATCGTTGCGGTCTACGACAACCTGGGCAAGGGCGCGTCCGGTGCGGCCGTCCAGAACCTCAATCTGATGCTCGGCGTCGACCAGACCACCAGCCTTGCTGCGTGAGCGGGCATCCGTTTTCAGGCCTTTCAGGAGAGAAGAAGAATGGAAAAATTTGAGACCCTGACCGGTGTCGCGGCACCGTTGCCGATCGTCAACATCGACACGGACATGATCATTCCGAAGCAGTTCCTGAAGACGATCAAGCGCACCGGCCTCGGCACCGCGCTGTTCCATGAAATGCGCACCAACGACGACGGTTCGGAAAACGAGAATTTCATTCTCAACAAGGCAGCCTATCGCAATGCCAAGATCCTGATCGCCGGCGACAATTTCGGCTGTGGCTCCTCGCGTGAGCACGCTCCCTGGGCCCTTCTCGATTTCGGCATTCGCTGCGTCATTTCCACGTCGTTTGCGGACATCTTCTACAACAACTGCTTCAAAAACGGCATTTTGCCGATCCAGGTTTCCGAAGACGAACTCGAAACGCTGATGCATGCCGCTGAACGCGGCGCCAATTTCACGCTGACGATCGATCTGGAAAACCAGGAGATCAAGGGCCTGGAAAGCGGCGCCATCGCCTTCAGTATCGACAGCTTCCGCAAGCATTGCCTGACCAACGGCCTCGACGACATCGGCCTGACCATGGCCAAGGCCGGAGATATCGACACCTTCGAAAGCAAGATGGGCAACGACCGCCCCTGGGTCTAAGCCCTGCCGTCTAGCTCATTTGAAAGCCGGGTCGTGAGGCCCGGCTTTTTTGTATTTCATGCTTTTGCCCGCTCAAGCCGCATGGCTCTTCGCAATAGCTTGTTTCTCAAGGGGTCGATCCTCAGGACGGTGATAACGGCAATCGCACCAAGCCACCCCGCTCCGAAGCCTATGGACCTTGTCATCCCTGCGAAGGCAGGGATCCAGTATTCATTGAGTTCGCAAGGTGTTCCAATCCTTGCCTCACGGCGTACTGGATCCCGGTCTTGCCGCTGACGCGACAAACCGGGATGACAACCAGGCGGGTTTGAGTGGCTCTAACCTTGGTCTGTCTGTCAGGATTGGTGCATGCGGGGCCGCCGAAATCAGGATCGGCAAATTCGCTGCGTTGGGCTTGCTGGTGCGCAGCTTGTCGAAACGGCCATAGTCCCTCTTGTCGGGTGATCCACCGGGGGTCGATCGCCGCAATCGCGCCAAGCCGCCCCGCCCCGAAGCCTATGAACCTTGTCATCCCCGCGAAGGCGGGGATCCAGTATTCATTGAGTTCGTAGGGTTTTCTACGTCTGATCACACGGGGTACCGGATCCCGGTCTTGCCGCTGACGCGACAAACCGGGATGACAACCACACGTGTTTGAGTGGTTCCAACTCGGATTTATTGTCTGGGTTGGTGCATGCGGGGCCGCCGAAATCCGAATCGCTAAATCCGCTGCGTGGGACTTGCTGGTGCGCAGCTTGTCGAAACGGCCGGAGTCCCTCTTGTCGGGCGATCCACCGGGGGTTGATCGCGGCAATCGCGCCAAGCCGCCCCGCCCCGAAGCCTATGAACCTTGTCATCCCCGCGAAGGCGGGGATCCAGTATTCATTGAGTTCGTAGGGTTTTCTACGTCTGATCACACGGGGTGCTGGATCCCGGTCTTGCCGCTGACGCGACAAACCGGGATGACAAGGCACTTGGGTTTGAGTGGTTCCAACTCGGATTTCCCGTTTGCGTTGGGTGCATGCGGGTTGGAGCGATAGGAGCTTGCCGAGGAAGCGGGGTGGACAACGCGGGGCAACTGCTTCTCGTCTTCTTCACGCAAGCTTGAAAAGCTTTTCGCTGCTTTTGATCGCTTCGTGCGATACTGCGGAGCGCATGACTATGACGACACTGGCCTCCTACGCTCCCTGGACCGACCGGCGCGGCAACCTGTCCGTTTTGCGATTGGCTGTTTTCATCGCCGCGTTGCTTCCGGCATTGCAGATCTTTTACAGCCTTGCGTTTGGTCCGGTGTTGCCGGAGCCATTCGAGATGGAGCTTCACGCCAGCGGTGACTGGGCGATCCGGTTCCTGCTTGTGACGCTTGCCATCACACCGCTCAGGCGGATTTTTTCGTGGAACCGGATTGTCGGCGTGCGCCGTATGCTGGGCATAACAGTGCTTGCCTACGCCCTGTTGCATCTGGGCCTTTATGCGGCGCAGGAAAACTGGAACCTCGCCAAGGTCGTTTCCGAGATTTTCCTGCGCTTTTATCTGACAATAGGCTTTGTCGCGTTATGCGGACTTTCGGTTCTGGGTGCGACATCCTTCGATGCGGCCATCCGCAAACTCGGTCGGAACTGGCAGCGGCTGCACCTGGTGATCTATCCGATCGGCGGCCTCATGCTGTTCCATTTCTTCCTGCAGTCCAAATCCGACGTCACGGAGGCGACCCTGATGGCGGGCCTCTTCGTGCTGCTGATGGTCTACAGGCTGGCGGTCAAGGTTGGCTTCCGTCTCGCCAACCCGTTGGTTCTGGCGATATGCGCATGTGTGGCGGCGGCGGGTACGGCCGGGATCGAATATGCCTGGTACGCCCTCGCCACAGGCATTCCGGCGGACCGGGTGTTTCAGGCAAATTTCGCTGTTTCCGTTGCGATCCGCCCGGCGGTCTGGGTCGGGATCATCGGGCTCGGGGTCGCCGCTGCGGCAATTGTTCGATGGGTTGGCGGATTGCTTGGCCCGAAGCTGCGGTTGAACCGGGCGTAAACCTATCGGCGGACCTGTTGATCAAGCGTAACGAAGCGTTCCTCTGCCTTCGTCCGCCCATGACTTGATGATGGGATCCACGTCGATCGCCTTGACCTTCTGACGAGCTTGGCAGTGTGGCCTGGTCGCGGCAATGGCGGGGGAGAATAGGTTTTCGGAGAAACTCGAAGATCTGCCGACAATCAGGCGCTGTCTTGACTTGTTTGAAGTGCCTGAGATATTGCGCTCAGGCTTTCGCCTTACGACTGCTTCTCGTCGTCGCGCACGCGGCGCTCGGCGTTGATCTGTTCCAGCTCGGCCATCTTCTCGCCAATAGGCTTCAGGGCCGTGACAGTTTCGCGGAACTGCTGGGCGCGCTGGTCGAGCATGCGTTGGGCGAGTTCCGGAAATTCCAGGATCATGCGTTTGAACAACGCGCGGCGAATGCGGATGATGCTCACGCCGTCGACGGCTTCTGCCCGGCAGGGGCGCTTGTTTTCAGCAAGAAGAGCAGTCTCGCCCAGAAGCGTACCCTCACCGACACGCTCGATTTCCTCGTAGCCGTCCTTGGTGCGCATCTGCAGACTAACCGTGCCGCTGGTGATTACCAAACCACCATCGGCGCGGTCACCCTGATCGAACAGGCGCTGGCCGCGGTTGTAATCCATGCTTTCGGCGCTGAAGGCGAGCAAACGAAGCTGATCGTCCTGAAAATCCGAAAGCGTCGGGATTTGTTTGAGAATCGCAATGTCTTGGGCAAGGCTCATGCCCAAGAAATACGCCGATTACCGGTTAGGGCACAAGCTTATATCCACCGGCTTCTGTGACAAGAAGCTCTGCATTGGACGGGTCTCGCTCGATTTTCTGCCTGAGGCGGTAAATGTGGGTTTCCAGCGTGTGGGTGGTCACCCCGGAATTGTAGCCCCAGACCTCATGCAGCAGAACATCGCGGGTCACCGGCTTTTCGCCGGCGCGGTAGAGGAACTTGAGGATGGAGGTTTCCTTTTCCGTCAGCCGGACCTTGGAGCCGTTGTCGTCCTGCATCACCTTGGCCGCGGGCCGGAAGGAATAGCGGCCGATGGCGAAAGTGGCGTCTTCGCTCTGTTCATGCTGGCGCAGGTGCGCCCGCACACGAGCCAGAAGCACGGCGAACTTGAAGGGTTTGGTGACGTAGTCGTTGGCACCGGCCTCAAGCCCCAGGATCGTGTCGCTGTCACCGTCATGGCCGGTCAGCATGATGATCGGCGCCTTGAACCCGCTCTTGCGGAGCAGTTTGACCGCCTCCCGACCGTCTATGTCGGGCAGGCCAACGTCCATCAGCAGCAGGTCGACGTGTTCTTCCTTGGCCATGGCAATTCCGGACGTGGCCGAATCCGCCTGGATCGTCTCGAATTCATCGTAAAGCGAAAGCTGTTCCACCAGCGCTTCACGCAGTTCATTATCGTCATCGACAATCAATATCGTGCGAGCGGTCATCGTCGCGTTCCTCGCCAAAATCCAAAAACTTTTCACGACGACTTGTGCTAAGGACACAAGCGCGTTCCTGCTCCTATGTGCGTGGGAAATTGTTCGCGCACAAGCGGCGTCGCGTCAATTCTTCTTCACGCGGGGTTTAGGGGTGGTTTATCAAGGAGACCGGCGGAGCGGCCAGGAAGAACAGGCACAAGCATGAAAACCTTGAAAAAATCGGCGAGAAAGCTGGAAGTTTGCGCATCGCCACTGAATCGAAGGCGAGGCGTTCTCCGTCTCGGGGGGATCACGGTTCCGTGTGCGCTTGGCCGGTCCGGTATCGTCACGCGCAAGCGCGAAGGCGACGGCGGCACGCCTGTGGGCCGTTTTGCCTTGCTGCACGTCTATTATCGTCCGGACCGGGGGCTGCCACCGGCAACGCTGTTGCCGGCCGAACCGTTGTCACCGACGTCCGGCTGGTGCGACGATCCTGCCCATCATCGGTACAACAGGCCGGTGCAACTGCCTTTTCCGGCCAGCCACGAGAAGATGTGGCGCGACGACAGGCTCTACGACATCGTCGTCGTGCTGGACTGCAACCTCGCCCCTGCAGTGAAGGGAAAAGGCAGCGCGATCTTCTTTCACATCGCTCGGGAAGGTTATTCGCCGACGGAAGGCTGCGTTGCGGTCTCGCCGGAACACATGCGCATGATCCTTCAGAACATCGGCCCTGGCGCGGAGATGGTGATCCACGCCTGAGCCGAGTTTCAGAAGCGGTTTACGGAGTGGCGGACACCTGCGGCCGGTAGATGATGAAGCTGCCGCTGACCGTGATCGAGGTCCTGACGCCGGCAGCGTCGGTCGTGGTTGCCGTGCGAACGCCGAAACTGTTGCGTTTGACGGTCTGGTCGTCCGTGACATTGCTCTCCAGAAAGGTCGCCCTGTTGCCGTCGACGCTTTCCAGGATTGCCGTGTGCCGCGGTTCACCGCGAGACATGGTCTGCTCCTCCCAACTGCCGTCGGGGTGGGTTACGCGGACGGTGACTTCGAAACGTGTGAACTGAAAGACGTCACCCGGTCGGGCATCGGTCAGATTGTCGACCACCCGCCCCCAGACATAGGTGGAGGCCGGTTTGTCGAAGCCGAGGTGCGTGAAGCCATTGTTGACCAGGGTCCAGCACTGGCCGTCGCCTTCAACACGGCCAAGTCTCTCGGTGGCGAAATTGATCAGGCGTTGTGCCTGTTGAGCGTTTACATCGGGCATCATCGTTATCCTTTATAACTGCCCCGTGGACGCAATCTTAGGCCTGCATGACCGTGAGCTCTGTAACCGGCATCACGATTCCGCTGGTAAAAGGGGCAACCGAATGCGCCCTGCCGCGTTTTTCAAAAAGTGTCTCACAGGCAGGGGCCGTGGCCAACCGCATAGGTTTCCGCTGTCTTGTCTGCTATGACCGAAACTCGGGTTCACGGGGATGATCAGGACATGCGCTGGAAAGGCCGCCGCGGCAGCAGCAACGTTGAAGACAGGCGTTCGATGGGCGGGAGGCGGCGCATGCGCGTCGGTGGCCGCCGGATGAGAGCAGGTGGTGGCCTCGGTTTGACGGGCCTTTTGATCGTGGTTGGCATTGCCTGGCTGACCGGCATCAATCCGCTGGCATTGCTCGGCCAGCTGGACGGTGGCGGTGGATACGACACCCAGTCCTACCAAACCCAGGCACCCCGCAGTGCCGCCGACGAGGAAACCGCGCAATTTGTGTCCGTTGTTCTTGCGGACACGGAAAACACCTGGGGCCAGATCTTTGAAAATGGCGGCGCGTCTTATCCCGAACCGACGCTGGTTCTGTTTTCCGGGTCTGTGTCTTCGGCTTGCGGTTATGCCAGTGCGGCCACAGGTCCGTTCTACTGCGGCGCCGACGGCAAGCTGTATATCGACCTGTCCTTCTATCAGGAGCTGGCGAACCAGCTCAACGCACCCGGCGATTTCGCGCAGGCCTATGTGCTGGCGCATGAGGTCGGCCACCACATCCAGAACGTGCTCGGTGTACTCCCGGAGTTCCACAAGGCCCGGCGCACGCTCAGCAAGGCGGAGGGCAACGCCCTGTCCGTGCGTGTCGAATTGCAGGCCGATTGTTATGCCGGTATCTGGGCGCATTACGCTGCCAGGCAGAAAGGCTTTGTCGAAGAAGGCGACATCGACGAGGCTCTCAATGCGGCGAGCCGGATCGGTGATGACACCTTGCAGCGTCAGGCGCAGGGCTACGTCGTGCCGGAAAGCTTCAACCATGGCACCTCGGCGCAGCGCGCCCGCTGGTTCAGGAAGGGCTTTAAGTCCGGCGACCTCAATGCTTGTGACACGTTCAATGCGGTGAGCCTGTAGAGGGCACCAACACATCGCGTCATGCCCTGCAATGACGAACGAGTGGATTGCCGGACTGGCCGCCGTTTACGCATACCTGCGATGACGGCCTGTCCCACTGGTAATTTGCCGTGTTTTCCGCCATATAAGGGCAAATGTCCGCAAGATGGCGGACGCTTTTCCTTGAAGTTTTGTAGAAGTGCGACCGGTATGGCGTCTGAAACCAGACCCTTTTTGAAGATGAACGGCCTTGGCAATGATTTCGTGGTTTGGGACGCGCGGGAAAAACCGCTGCGTCTGACCCCCGAAGCCATTGCTACCTTGGGCGACCGGGAGACGGGCATCGGTTTCGACCAGATGATCACCGTCGAACGGTCCAATCTGGGTGTCGATGCCTTCATGCGTATTCATAACCGCGACGGCAGTGAGGTGTCGGCCTGTGGCAACGCCACGCGCTGTATCGGCCGTCTGCTGATGGAAGAAGCCGGCAAGGATCTCGTCACGATCGAGACCGGCGCCGGGCTTCTGCACGCGTTCGATGCCGAAGGTCCGCGCAGCGTGACTGTCGACATGGGGCTGCCGCGGCTTGCCTGGAACGAAATTCCGCTGGCGGAAGAGTTTGCCGACACCCGCGCGATCGAACTTCAGATCGGGCCGATCGATGATCCGATCCTGCACACGCCGGCCGTCGTCAACATGGGCAATCCGCACGCGATCTTCTGGGTCGACGATGTGGAAGCCTATGAGCTTGAGCGGGTCGGCCCCTTGCTGGAACACCATCCGATCTTTCCGGAATACGCCAATATTTCGCTGGCGCATGTGTTCGACACCGATCAGATCCGGGTGAAGGTCTGGGAACGCGGTGTCGGCCTGACGCTGGCCTGCGGCACTGCTGCCTGTGCGGTTGGCGTTGCCGCCGCGCGCGATGGCCGGACAAGCCGCAAGACCACCATCCATCTGCCGGGCGGGCCCATCGGGATCGAATGGCGCGAGAGCGACAACCACGTGCTGATGAGCGGTCTGACGGAAGTGGAATTTGAAGGCGAGGTCGATCTCGATACGCTGGACTGGCGCAAGACCGCCATGGGCGACGCCCCGGTGGAGGCTGGAGCCGCATCATGAGCATTGATGTCGTCACCTTCGGCTGCCGGCTCAATGCGTATGAGTCGGAGGTCATGAAGCGCGAGGCGGAGGCTGCGGGCCTTGAGGATGCCATTCTCATCAACACCTGCGCCGTCACCGGTGAGGCCGTTCGCCAGGCCCGCCAGGCCGTGCGCAAGGCCAAGCGCGATAACCCGAACGCAAGAGTGATTGTCACCGGCTGCGCTGCGCAGACGGAGAGCGAGACCTTCTCCGCCATGGACGAGGTGGATCTGGTGCTCGGCAACACGGAAAAACTGGAGCGCAAGTCCTACCAGGACGTTGCCGCCTTCGGCGTTTCCGAAACCGAGAAAGTGCGCGTCAACGACATCATGAGCGTCGAGGAAACCGCTGGTCACCTGATCGACGGACTGACGGGCCGCGCCCGGGCGTTCGTGCAGGTCCAGAACGGCTGCGATCACCGCTGCACCTTCTGCATCATCCCCTATGGCCGGGGCAATTCCCGCTCCGTGCCGATGGGCGTGGTCATCGACCAGATCAAGCGCCTTGTCGACAACGGCTATAACGAGATCGTGCTGACCGGTGTGGACATCACCTCCTATGGCGCTGATCTGCCGGGAACGCCGAAGCTGGGCACGCTGTCAGCCAAGATCCTGAAGATGGTTCCGGAGCTGAAGCGCCTGCGTCTGTCTTCCATCGATTCCATCGAGGCGGACGACGACCTGATGCGGGTGATTGCGGAAGACGAGCGGCTGATGCCGCATCTGCATCTGTCCCTGCAGGCGGGCGACGACATGATCCTGAAGCGGATGAAGCGTCGCCATTTACGTGCGGACACGATCCGCTTCTGCGAAGACGTTCGCCGCCTGCGTCCTGACATGGTTTTCGGGGCTGACATCATTGCCGGTTTCCCGACAGAAACCGAGGACATGTTTCAGAATTCGCTGAGGATCGTCGACGAATGCGATCTCACGCATCTGCACGTCTTCCCGTTCTCGCCGCGCAAGGGCACACCGGCAGCGCGCATGCCGCAGCTGCCGCGTGACGTCGTGAAGGCGCGCGGTGCGCGCCTCAGGGCCAAGGGTGAGGAAGCGCTGGTCCGGCATCTTCAGGCGGAGGTCGGCAAGACCCGCCCGGTGCTGATCGAGAAGGAAGGCCTTGGCCGCACAGAACAGTTCACGCAGGTCGAACTTGGCGGCGGCGCTGCCGGTGAGATCGTCGAAACGAGAATTATCGGCCATACCGGCCGCCATCTTCTGGGCGAAGCCCTTTCCAAGGCTGCCTGAGGGGCGGTTCACGGATCGGTTGATGACAGGCTCTTCTGCGAAATGTGTCGGATTGGATTGAAGCTGGACAAACAGCCTCATCCTGAGGAGGCGCGAAGCGCTGTCTCGAAGGATGGGCCGCTTGCTCCGGGGGTGTAGCCCATCCTTCGAGACGGTCCGGTAGGACCTCCTCAGGATGAGGCGGAATGTGTGGCCACTTTTGTTACGACAGTTTAAGAACGCAGTGTTGGGCAGATTTTTTAAGGCAGGTTCATGAGCGAGAAAAAGCGCGGCTTTCTAGGGCGTCTCTTCGGTGGCAAAAGCAAACCGGAAGACGAGGCCATTCCGGCCGCTGAAGATGCGGCACAGGACGCACCATCCGCAGAACCGCAGGACGAGGATCCGGCGCTTGACGTGGAGATGGAGGTTCGTCCCGTTGCCGCGCTGAACGAGCCGTTCAAGCCGTTTACGATGGATGCTTCACCGGGGATCGCTCCCGAGCTGTCGCCGATGAC
Organism: Labrenzia sp. ATLA3; assembly: GCF_057180185.1. Taxonomy (NCBI): domain Bacteria; kingdom Pseudomonadati; phylum Pseudomonadota; class Alphaproteobacteria; order Hyphomicrobiales; family Stappiaceae; genus Labrenzia; species Labrenzia sp. ATLA3. Next base: position 451,902 of record NZ_JBXUKV010000003.1, on the reverse strand, counting down.
ACCGGCGTTGCAGCCGGAAGACATTGTGTCCACTGATATCGGTTCCGACGTCGAGCCTCTGGAGACCGAAACGCCTGAACCGCCTGCGGAAGAACCTGAAGCCTCTCAGCCGGAAGCACCCGCGCCCGAAACGCCTGCACCAGAAGCACATGCGCCTGAAACCGCAAGTGTGCCGGATCCGGTCATTACGCCCACGCCCGTGGAAGAGCCTGCTGCCGAAGAACCGAAGCTGTCCTGGTTTCAGCGGCTGAAGGCCGGTCTGTCCCGGTCTTCCGCATCGCTGACCGAAGGCATCAGCTCGATCTTCACCAAGCGCAAGCTGGATGCCTCCATGCTGGAGGAGCTGGAGGATATTCTGATACAGGCAGACCTTGGCGTCGACACGGCGATGGCGATTACCGAGCGGCTGTCCGACGGGCGCTACAACAAGGAAATCTCGCCGGAGGAAGTCCGGGAGATCCTGGCTGAGGAAGTCGAGAAAGTTCTGGCTCCCGTTGCCACGCCGCTGGATCTCGATACCGGCAAGAAACCGCATGTGGTTCTGATGGTCGGGGTCAACGGCACCGGCAAGACCACCACCATCGGCAAGCTGTCGCAGAAGCTGCGCTCCGAAGGCAAGACCGTCATGCTTGCCGCTGGCGATACTTTCCGCGCCGCTGCGGTGGAGCAGTTGAAGATCTGGGGCGAGCGCACCGGCGCTGAAGTGATTTCCCGCGATACCGGGGCCGATGCGGCCGGGCTTGCCTATGACGCGATGAAGGAAGCGAAGGCCAAGGACGTCGATGTGCTTCTGGTCGATACGGCCGGGCGACTGCAGAACAAGGCGGAGCTGATGGATGAGCTGGAAAAGGTCATCCGTGTGATCAAGAAGCACGATCCGGAGGCGCCGCACACGGTTCTGCTGACGCTGGATGCGACGACCGGACAGAACGCGCTCAACCAGGTCGAGATCTTCGGCAAGGTTGCCGGCGTGAACGGTCTAGTGATGACGAAGCTGGATGGCACGGCGCGCGGTGGTATCCTGGTCGCGATTTCCGCCAAATATGCTTTGCCGGTGCATTTCATCGGTGTCGGCGAAGGGGTTGCCGATCTTGAGCCCTTCTCGGCCAAGGAATTTGCCAGCGCGATTGCGGGGATGGCTTAACCGGCCATCAGGTCCGCCACGGGAACCGTAGGAGACCTGACCGGGGCTGGCGATGGATCCCAGCCGCATGATTCTGTATTTACTGACCCATGGTCAGGGAACCTCAACACCTCGGGTGCGTTGTGTTAGCGTCGAAGTCCATCGCGCGCGGACACCCTTGTAATGACGGCAACCGAGCGCAAGCGCGGAAAGGCCGTCATGATTTCCAGACTGTTGCAATCCTTCCTTCTCGTCCTTGTGCTGTCCCTGTCAGCCGCACAGCCTGTTCTGTCACAAACGGAAAACAAGTCCGGCGCAATCACCGCCGTGCCCGGCGCCGGTGAAGATCAGGCGATAGAGCACCGTATCAACGACATTTTTGACGAACTCGATGGGCTTGCCGGAATTTCCGTCTCGGTGAAATCGGGTGTGGTCAATCTGAACGGTACGGTGACCGAGGCCGTTCTTGCCACGAAAGCGGAAGAGCTTGCCAGCCGCGTGGACGGCGTTGTTGCGGTCCAGAACAATCTCACCGAAGAAACCGCACTGGAGGAACGCCTGGTTCCGGTTTACGAACGGTTGCACGCGCGTCTGTTGCAGGGCGTGAATTATCTGCCGCTTGCCATGGTTGCCTTGCTTGTCTGGATGCTGGCCAGTGCCGCCGGTGTGCTGATCGCGCGGCTTGAATGGCCCTGGAACAGGCTGACCCCAAATGCCTTCATCGCGGATCTTGTCAGGCAGCTGATCAGGATCCTGTTCTTCACGATCGGCATCGTGCTGGCGCTTGATGTGCTTGGCGCAACAGCGGTCATTGGTACCTTGCTCGGTGCGGCAGGTATCGTGGGCCTGGCGGTTGGTTTTGCCGTCCGGGACACGGTTGAAAACTACATCGCCAGTATCATGCTCAGCATCCGGCAGCCGTTCAATCCGAAGGATTTCGTCAGGATTGAAGGCTATGAGGGCTATGTCATCAGTCTCACGTCGCGCGCCACGATCCTGATGGAAAAGGATGGCAACCATATTCGCATCCCCAACGCGATCGTCTTCAAGAGCACGCTCATCAATTACTCCACAAATCCGCGGCGCCGCTTCGTGTTCGAACTGGGCGTGGACGCGGAAAGCAATCTGGACAAGGCGCTGGATGTCGGGCTGAACACGCTTCGCCGTCAGGGGTTTATTCTTGGAGAGCCCTCTCCTGATGCCTGGATCGAGGCACTGGGAGACTCCAACGTCGTTCTGAGCTTCGTCGGCTGGATCGACCAGACGCGCACCGATTTCCAGAAGGCCCGGTCGGAGGCGATGCGCCTCGTCAAGCTTGCGCTTGAAGCAAATGGCTTCTCCCTGCCCGAACCCATCTACCGGCTGCGCTTCGACGATGCGCCCGCTCTGGAAAACCTCCTGGCAGACAGGGAGCAGCCGGATCGGGACCAAAGACAAATCGCCAGCAAGGAGACAGTCTTCCCCGAAACGATGGAAGAGGTGCCGAACGATACGGAAGCCGACAGGGACCTCGAAAAGCAGGTTGACCAGGAGCGTATAGCCACCCAGTCGGAAGATCTTCTCGATGAGCATGCGCCGAAGGAATTCGGCGCGAAGTCCGCCAAGCCTTCCAAGCGTGTCAGAGGCTGAGCGACGATCCGGCGGTGTTTTACAAAGGTGCAGGTCAGGAAAGGCTGACCCTGCGCCACCGGGATTCCACAAGTGAATAGATCGCAAAAATCATGAGGCCGACGGCCAGTACGAACAGCATGATCCGTCCGTAAGGCAAATCCTGAATGTATCTGAGTGCGTCCAGTGTGCTCGGCAGGCCGCCTTCGGAAGACGCGGCACCCTCGATGCCAAGCCAGACCATTGCCGAAAGCAGGGCAAACACGACACCGCGTGCGCCAAGGCCAAGCACCGACACGACATGCACGAGCCGCATGGGGGCCTCGTTTTCATCGAAATGCTTGCAGTATTTGCCTGAACAGGCTTTCCACCAATGCGCCGCCGCAATCCCCAGAAAGACGAGCGACAGACCGGCCACGAACAGGCGCTGGCCAAGTCCTTGCGAAATGGTGTTCAGCAGGTTGGGGAGAAGCTTGCCGCCGCCCGAGCCCGTTAATCCAAGCAGGCCGATGGCGTAGAGTGCGAGCGCGCTATAGGTGGCAGCGCTGGCCAGAAGGGCGAGACGTACGACGATCCCTTGCGCTGTCCAGCCATGGTTGTCGGCGTCCAGAACAGACTGGACCAGCCGCCAGACGACAAAGCCGAACAGGCCTGCCACGAGTACGGCTACAAGAACCGATCCGAATGGTTGGGATAACAGGGTAACAAGTGCGCCTTTGGTGCCTTTGCTGCTGCCTGCGCCGACGGAGGCGAGAATGGCAAAGACCGAAATGATGCCGTAGACGACACCGCGCGAAAGATATCCGGCGCGCGCGGCAGCTTGTAACCAGTTCGAATGTCTCATGACCCTGGTCTTTCCGCCATGCCGGCATTTTGACGATCAGATGTGAGCTGGGTGCCGCTGTTGGCAGGCTGAAGGGGTGGCTAGCCGGGAAGCGTTGACCACGACGGCCGATAGGGTTGTGCGGCTAGCGTTCTGACGATGGCTCAGGCCAGTCCGAGAAAGGACAGGATGGCGACGACGACGACGATAAGTCCGACCAGATAAATGATGTTATGCATGATGTAATCCTTCCCAAAAACGGAAAAGGGCCGGACGCAGGTGAACGGGGGGCGGCCGTTCATGGGCGGGGGCATGCGTCCGGCCCAAACAGTTGGAGGTCATCTGCCGGGGGTGCGGCAGTTTTAACTGGAGTAGGTCAGATCAGACCAATAAAGGACAGTATCGCGCCAACTACGACGACGAGACCGACCAGATAGATGATACCGTTCATGCCTCTCTCCTTTCGTTGGAAAGAGAACTCGCCAAGCCTCTATTGGTTCCGCAAAATCGTGCAGGTGTGTGAAAATTAGTTTCCCGGTTCCCAGCCTTCCGGTGCCGGGAGCAAGTCCTGGAACTGAAATCCGGGCGCGTCAGTGCAATCGACAAGGGTCCACGCACCGAGCGACCGGCCCTGCTGTCAGCCGTCACCGGGAACAATGCCCCGAGGACGCAAAAGTCACGCAGTTGCGCGTGACACCCAGACCTCGGGCGGCGTCGTCATCGACCCGATCTCAATGCGGTCGGGAATGATTTTAACGACGGCATAATTCGGGTCGTCCACACCGGAAATATAGGCACGCAGGCCGTCGAACCAGAAGTCCTTCCGGTCTTGCTCCTCGGTTGAAATCTCGGCATGGCCTTCGACCTGCAACCATTTTTCAGCTTTGAAATCCTGGGCGCCCAGTGTCGCGTGAACCGTTGGATTGGCTCGAATATGGGCGATCTTTCGTGACGTGAGATACGTGCTGAACCAGACCGACAAGTCTGGCAGCATCCTGCCTGCCACGAACCGGACCCAGGGGGCGCCTTTTGGGGTCACCGTCGCGACCGAGACGAGTTGCAGACCGGGCGCAAGGTTCAGAATCTCCTGTTCGATTTCAGGCAATTTAGGCTTCCTTTCGATTGTTTTCCCGGATTGGCGAAGGTTTTTCAAAACACCCGCCGCTCCGGGTCTTGGGTTGAACACGGAAGGTTTCGCAGGCCGGGAAAGGGGTCGGCAGAGCCAGCGAACCAAAGATTAGATACATATGTGTATTTAACTTTCACACAGCTTCCTGATCTTGTAAATACATAAGTGTATTAAACTGGAGAATCGCATGAGCCGGCCCGCAAAGGTGACTGTTGAGGAATGGGTTGAAATCGGTCTGGATGCGCTTCGCCATCAAGGGTTTGAAGCGCTCAAGGCGGACAGCCTTTCAAAGGCACGTGGCGTGACTCGCGGGAGCTTCTACAACTACTTCAAGGCGGTCACCGATTATCATGCCGCCGTCATTCATCGCTGGAAGCAGCTTGCCGCACAAAATGTGATTGTCGAGATCGACAAGTTGCCCTCGAAACGGGCGGCATTGCACGAACTGTTGCGCCTCGCCTTCGGCAGCAGCGAGCGCCTGGAGCGGCAGATGCGCATCTGGGCGGAAAACGACCCGCTGCCGCGACGCGCGGTTGCCGAAGTGGACGAAATGCGCATTGCCTATCTGAAGCAGCTTCTTCTGGACAACGGCGTTCCCTCGCGTAGCGCCGGTACGCGGGCAAACCTTATCTACGACTGTTACCTGGGGTGCTCCATGCGGCGCAGCCTGACGGAGGAAGAACTGGAGGAACTGGTGCAAGAGCTCATGCGCTTGTGCTCGTAGATCATTGTGCGGCCAGGAGGGCGCATACGAGACGCTCTGCCACTTTCAGGCCGACACGATGTTGAGCCTTCAGCTGATTCCAGTTGGGCGTGGCCGTTCGGCTTTAGGCGGCATCCGGCCCGAAGGGGCAAGGCAGGATCAAGTCCCCGGCTCCCATCCCTCCAGCGCCATCTCGAACCCCTCGAAGCGGAACCCCGGTGCTACGGTACAGCCGACAAGGGTCCAGGCACCGAGCGAGCGGGCCTGTTGCCAGCCGTCGCGGGGGATGATGCCCTGCGGCCGTTCGCCGGCCAGAAGATCGTTCCCGAGGGTCAGGACTTCCTTCGTCTTGCCGTCCGTGCTCAAGGAGAGCTCCAGCGGGCTGCCGGCATACCAGTGCCAGGTTTCGACCGCGTCAACCTTGTGCCAGCGCGACAACACACCTTCGGGAAGCAGGAAATAGATCAGGGTAGAGGCCGCCCGCCCGTCATCATCGGTCACGCTGTCACGGAAGGTTTCGGCATAAAAGCCGCCTTCGGGATGCGGTTGCATGTCGAGAAGATCGACGATCTTTTCGGCGGTCAGACTGGTGGATGGCGTCATGAAAGGTCCCGGACAGCTCAACAGGAGGATACGCCGGGAAGAATCTCTCAGGAGGATTTCGACCCGGTGCAGAAGGCCAGATCATCAATGGTTTCGCGCAGGGCCGCAACCACTTCCTCATAAAGCAGTTGCATGTCCAGCCTGTGCCCGCCGCCCAGGTGACCCGGTATCGGTTCGGCCTGACCGACAATTCGGCTGACCACATCCCGTGCCCGCAGCTCCGCGGAGCGTGTCAGACGGTCTTCGGAACTCGCAGGTGTCATGGTGAGTGCCCCTTCATGATCACGATAGTGTGCATATGGGGGCAACCAACCCAGGATATAAGCCTTCCGGCCAGGAAAAACCGGAAGCTGCAAGAATTATGCAGAAAATGCCATTGGCTTGATCAGGCGTTGTCCTTGCGAGTGCGGATTTCGGTGAAGACTTCGACGGCACTTTTTCCGTCCATATCGAGAGCCTTTGCAACAGAAGCTTCGCCCGCGCGCAAAAACGGGTTTGTTGCTTTCTCTTTCGCCATGGTCGTCGGCAATGTCGCGGCGCCTTCCTGGCGAAGGGTTTCAACCTCTTCAGCCCGGGCTTTCAGATCAGCGTTTTCCGGGTCGATGGTCAGGGCAAAGCGTGCATTGGCCAGAGTGTACTCATGGCCGCAATAGATGGTGGTGTCGTCGGGAAGCTGGCGCATCAGCTTGGAAAGTGACGACCACATCATCTCCTTGTCGCCCTCGAACACCCGGCCGCATCCGAGCGCAAACAACGTATCGCCGGTATGCGCCACCTTGATCGAGGGGATGTACCAGGAAATCTGGTCCAGGGTGTGGCCCGGGGTCGAGATCGCCTTGATCTCGTATGGCCCGCAGCGGACATCGTCACCGTCTTCCACGGTGCGGTCCAGCTCGGCAATCTTCTGGCGTGAGCGCTCGGGTCCGATCACGGTCGCACCGGTCTGCTGCTTGAGCGTGCCCAGACCCTGAACATGATCCCAATGGTGATGGGTGATCAGAATATGCGTCAGCGACCACCCTGTCTGCTCCAGCGCCTTTTCATAAGCGTTGGCGTCCGGCACGTCGACGGCAATGGTCGTGCCGCTGTCCGTGTCATGGATCAGCACGCCGAAATTATCGTCGAGACAGGTGAACTGATGAATTTCGGTGGTGTCGCTCAAGGCCATGAAACGGCTCCCTGCTGAGATCTGTTGGTTGGAGTGCAGACTGTCAAAGACAGGGACGAAGGGCAAGGCAAGAGATCTTGCGCTTACACACCGTTCCATGTTCAATCGCCGCGACCCTTCTTGATCGAGTCAGGCTGAATGTATCTCGACGTCGTTCATTTGCGCGCCTTTTACGATTTGCCGCTCGGCAGGCTGCTGCGCAGCCTGATCGGGGGGCCAATTCGCAAGATGTGGCCGGACCTCACCGGCAAGGCACTGCTCGGCATCGGCTATGCCGGCCCGTTCATGCGGCCGTATCTCGACACGGTTGACCGAGCCATCGCGGCCATGCCCGCCCCGCAGGGCGCCGTTCACTGGCCGCGCGAGCGGGACAGTTCGTGCACCTTGGTGGAAGATCAGGATCTGCCGTTTCCGGATGCCTATTTCGACCGGGTGATGCTGGTGCATGCTCTCGATCACTGTTCGGATCCGGCAGCGGTGCTCCGGGAAGCCTGGCGGGTGCTGGTTCCGGGCGGGCGGCTGATCGCCGTCGTGCCGAACCGGCGCGGCCTGTGGGCGCAGTCCGAGCTTTCTCCCTTCGGCTATGGCCGGCCTTATTCGGGCAGCCAGCTAAAGGACCTTCTGAAGAGCTGCCAGTTCAATGTGACCGAGGACAAGGAAGCCCTCTTCATGCCGCCCTCGCGCGCCCGCACGATCCTGCGCGCAGCCCGAACCTGGGAGGGCATTGGCCGGCGCATCTGGCCCGCTTTCGGCGGTGTGCTGATCGTGGAAGCGGAAAAGGTCGTCTTCCAGAGCCTGCCTGTAGACGGCAAGAAAAGCCGTTTCCGGGTGCTGCGGCCGGTGTTCATACCGGAAGGCGTCGCCACCGGATTGAAACCTGTCAGGTCCGTTCATCGGCAGGTGAAGGTGGACTAGAGCTTGTGGTTTGGCTGTGGGTGCGGTTTTGCATTGTCGGCTGAACCCCCACCCCTAACCCCTCCCCACAAGGGGGAAGGGAATCCTGCCTTGCCGCAGACAAGGCCTTTAAATCAACATCAACCGCTGAATTGTGGCCTTACCGCATATGAGGTCTAGTCCCCCTCCCCTTTGTGGGGAGGGGTTAGGGGTGGGGGTCTGAATTCCGCAAAATCTTCCCTGAAAGTCCGGAAACCCCGCCTGCTGCCAGTTGATCCAGCCTGCTTACCGCTTCAGCAGAAAAACGGCCTGTTCGGCAACGATGTTCCACACCCACCAGGGGGCGTTGACCGGGATCTTGTTGCCTCTGCCGCTGAGGGCAACGGCCTTTTCGACTTTCGCATCCAGTTCCCGGCAGAGTTCGACGAAATCGCGCAGGGAGCAGAAGTGGATGTTCGGCGTGTCGTACCATTCGTAAGGCAGGTATTTGGTCACCGGCATACGGCCGCGGAACAGGAGCTGGGCCCGGTTGCGCCAATGGGCGAAGTTCGGGATCGAGATCACGACCTGGTTGCCGATGCGCAAGAGCTCGCTGACGACCTTTTTCGGCTCGCGGGTGGCCTGCAGGGTCTGGCTCAGGATGACGACGTCGAAAGCCCCGTCCGGATAGTCGGCGAGGTCCTGGTCGGCATCGCCCTGGATCACCGACAGGCCGCGGGCGACGCAGCGGTTGACGCCTTCCTGCGACAGTTCGATGCCGCGCCCGTCCACCTGACGCTCGCGCACCAGAAGGTCGAGCAGTTCGCCATCGGCCGATCCGATGTCGAGCACGCGGGCATTGTGCGGAACCAGCGAGGCGACGACCTTGTGGTCGCCGCGCACAGCGCCGGATAGGGTCTGTCTTGGAGCCAGGTTCACGGGATCAGACCTCCTCGCCCGGTGCGGGCAGGCCGCGGGCGTGTGCTGCACCGGTGATGAAGCCGGAAATGGTCTGGAACATCTCCGGCACGTCCAGCAGGAACGAATCGTGGCCCCAGTCGCTCTCGATCTCGACGAAGGAGACATTGGCCGCCGCAGCGTTGAGCGCCTTCACCACGCGCCGGCTTTCCGTCGTCGGGAACAGCCAGTCGGAGGTAAACGACATGACGCAGAAACGCGTCTTCGTTCCCTTGAAGGCGTTTGCCAGAGAGCCGCCGAACTGATGCGCCAGGTCGAAATAGTCCATCGCCCGGGTGACATAGAGATAGGAATTGGCGTCGAACCGGTCGACGAAGGTCATGCCCTGGTGGCGCAGATAGCTCTCGATCTGGAAATCCGCGTCGAAACCGAAGGTGACATTTTCGCGGTCCTGCAGGTTGCGGCCGAATTTCTGATGCAGGGATTCGTCCGACATGTAGGTGACATGTGCTGCCATGCGGGCGACCGCCAGACCCTTGGTCGGCCGTTGCCCTTCCTGCAGGTAACTGCCGCCGCACCAGTTGGGGTCAGCCATGATCGCCTGTCGGCCGACTTCGTGAAAAGCGATGTTCTGGGAGGTGTGCCGGGCTGCTGCAGCAATGGGCACGGCCGCAAACACACGCTCGGGATAGCTGGCTGCCCATTGCAGTACCTGCATGCCGCCCATGGAACCGCCAATGACCGCAAACAGCGTGTCGATGCCCAGATGATCGACCAGGCGTGCCTGGGCCCGAACCATGTCGCGAATCGTGATTACGGGCAGCGCCAGACCATAGGCCTGTCCAGTCTCCTCGTTGATGGAAGCCGGTCCGGTGGTGCCGAGGCAGCCGCCGAGGACGTTGGAGCAGATGACGAAATAATGGTTGGTGTCGATCGGCTTGCCGGGGCCGACCATGTGGCTCCACCAGCCGGGCTTGCCCGTCACGGGGCTTGTGGAGGCGGCATACTGGTCGCCTGTCAGTGCGTGACACACGATCACGGCATTGGACTTATCCGCGTTCAGTTCGCCATAGGTCTCATACGCGACCTGCCAGGGGCCAAGCTTTGCGCCGGCATCGAGTTCCAGCGGTTCTTCCGCCGGAAAGTGCACGAGCTTGCTTGACGGCCAGACTGCTTCGGTTGCCTTCAGATTCTCCGGGGTGGCTGGACGTGATGTGTCTGCGGACATGGCTCTAAAGAATTATCGGTTGTCCCAGGCTGGGAAATTTTCACACCGCTTGCGCGGGCGACGGTCCGCCGCCGGGAAACGGCAGATGCCTGCCAGAGCGGCCAGACTGGCGACCTAGCCGTGCCTGAACGCCCGAGTCAATGTTTTCTTTTGCCTTTGCGCTATCACATCCCTATGACTATGCGCCGCTGAACCCAAACGAAGGCCGGAGCCACCTCATGTCTCACTTGCCGGACAGCGGGCTGTCGCTGGACGACCTCAGGACGAGGGTCGACGAGATCGATGCACGCATCCACACCGCCCTGATGGAACGCGCCCAGGCCGAAGCCGGCATCCAGGCAGCAAGCCGCGCCTCAGGGGCCGCGGCCGCCCTTTTTCAGCCCGAGCGCGACGCCGATCTGATGCGCCAGATGGTGGAGCGTCACGAGGGCGATCTGCCGCTTGCGACCGTCGAACATATCTGGCGAGACCTCATTTGCGCCTGCACCAGCCTGCAGGCGGACACCGCCGTTCACCTGGACGGCAGCGCCGATCTGATCGAGATGCTCGATCTGGCGCGTTTCTATTTCGGCTTTTCCGTGGAGCTGGTCCCGGGAAGCGATGCTGCCGACGTGGTCGGCGCCGTGACGGCTTCAGCCTGCGATCTGGGGCTGGTGGCGTTGATCGACCGGGCGGAACTGCCCTGGTGGCGGGGCCTGAGCGAATCCGGCGCACTTGTGCGGGCACGGCTGCCTTTCGTCATTCTGGACGAGCGGCCTGCCGACCTTCCGGCGCTGGTGCTGGCCAAGGCGGACAGCATGATCGACAACGCGGATGTGGCGGTTTATGACGCCCGCTGGTCTGATCTTCTTCCGGGCAACCTGATGGACGAGGGCATTGAAGTGCTCAGTTTCTTCCGGTCCGCCAGCGGTGTCGACGCGCTGCTTGCGATTTCCGGCGACCTCACGGAAGAGGACGTGCGCGCTGCCTGCCTTGCGGCGGGCGCCGCACCGGATGTTTTGAGACGTGTCGGCGGCTATGCCGCGCCGATCGACGGCAATGGCGATCCGGACGACACATTTGCTGCCGAGGACGAGGAGCCTCAGGGATGAACGAGATGACGACAGTGACCGAAGCTGGCAAGGCAACCGCAAACCGTCCGCAGCCGCGGCCGGGTGTTCTGGATATTGCGGCATATGTTCCCGGCAAGTCCAAGGGCAGCCACGGCAAGACCGTGCACAAGCTCTCGTCCAACGAAACACCGCTCGGTACCAGTGACGCCGCACGTGCAGCCATTGAAGCCGTTGCCCGGAATCTTGAGCTTTATCCGGACGGATCCTCTGCCGAACTGCGCGCCGCCATTGGCGAGGTCTACGGCCTCAACGCGGATCGCATCATCTGCGGCTCCGGGTCGGATGAGGTTCTCAGCCTGATCGCCTATGGCTATCTCGGCCCGGGCGATGAGGCGATCTATTCCGAACACGGCTTCCTGGTCTACGACATTGCCATCCGCGCGGCTGGCGCGACGCCGGTGATCGCGCCTGAAAAAGACCTGACAACGGACGTCGACGCGATCCTGGCCAGGGTCACGGACAAGACCCGGATGGTCTTCATCGCCAATCCGAACAACCCGACCGGCACCTATCTGCCGTTCGAAGAGGTCAAGCGGCTACATGAAGGCCTGCCGGCCAATGTTCTGCTGGTGCTGGATGCCGCCTATGCGGAATACGTCCGCCGCAACGACTATGAAAGCGGCCTCGAACTGGCAGCGACGTCCGATAACGTCATCATGACGCGGACCTTCTCCAAGATTTACGGCCTTGCCAATCTGCGGCTCGGCTGGGCCTTTGGTCCGGCACATGTGATCGACGCGCTCAACCGCATCCGCGGTCCGTTCAACGTCAACGGCATGGCGATTGCCGCGGGCATGGCCGCCGTCCGCGATCGTGACTTCGTCACGCGGTCGATCGAGCATAACGACACATGGTTGCCGTGGGTGACCGCGGAACTCGAGAAGCTGGGTCTGAAGGTGACGCCGAGCGTCGGCAATTTCGTTCTGGTTCACTTCCCCGATGAGGACGGCAAGCGCGCGGCGGATGCCGACGCCTATCTGCTGGAACGGGGCTGCGTGCTGCGCATGGTCGGCAATTACGGACTGCCGAACTCGATCCGCATGACCATTGGCTCCGAAGAAGCGAACCGGGCCGTCATTGGCCACCTGAAGGACTTTCTGGAACAGAAATAAGAATCACATGACTGCTGCCCCCATTTTCGAGCGCATGGCCCTGATCGGTATCGGCCTGATCGGTTCCTCGCTTGCGCAGGTCGCTCGTCAGCGCGGCCTGGTCAAGGAAATCGCAATTTCCACCCGGTCCGAGGATACCCTGCAAAGGGCGAAAGAACTGGACCTGGGCGACAGTTATGCGCTCGACGCCGCCGTGGCTGTGGAGGGGGCCGATCTGGTGATCCTGTGCGCACCGGTGGGGGCCAATGAGGCCATTGCCAAGTGGATCGCACCCGCGCTGAAGAAAGGCGCGATCCTGACCGATGTGGGCTCGACCAAGGGGTCCGTCGTCGACCAGGTCAATCCGCATGTGCCCGAGGGCGTGCATTTCATTCCGGGCCATCCGATTGCCGGGACCGAGCAGTCCGGGCCCGATGCCGGGTTCCCGACGCTGTTCGACCAGCGCTGGTGTATCCTGACCCCGTCAGAAGACACCGATCCCGAGGCTCTGGAAAAGCTCAGCGCCTTCTGGCGTGCCTGCGGCTCGGACGTCGACACGATGGACGCCAGACACCACGACCTGGTGCTGGCCATCGTTTCGCATCTGCCGCATCTGATTGCCTACAACATTGTCGGCACCGCAGACGATCTGGAAACGGTCACCAAGTCGGAAGTCATCAAGTATTCGGCGTCCGGTTTCCGCGATTTCACGCGTCTGGCGGCCTCCGATCCGACCATGTGGCGGGACGTCTGCCTGCACAACAAGGACGCGATCCTGGAAATGCTGGCGCGGTTTTCTGAAGATCTTTCCGCTCTCCAGCGGGCGATCCGCTGGGGCGATGGCCAGATGCTGTTCGACCTGTTCACCCGCACCCGGGGCATCCGCCGCTCGATCATCGACGCCGGCCAGGAAACCGACGCGCCCGACTTCGGCCGTCATGCCACGGACAAGGCCGGCGCGCCTGCGGAGTAGTTGCGCTTGCCCGAACACGTCCAGAGAAGGGCGTATTCGGGCAATAGTCCCTGCAATTGATTTCAGCCCTGCGACGTCGCGGGCTATCAGACGCTTGGCGTTCAGATCAATTCGTTCGGTTTACGATAAAACCAGCAAGGGCGCTCAGGATCGCCGCGCGGCTGCCATAGGGCGCGAGCAGCGTTTCCGCTTCCTCGACCAGCCGGCCAAGCTCAGTACGCGTTCTGTCAGTGCCCCAGAGCCCTACAAGCGTTGCCTTGCCGGCTTCCGCATCCTTGCCGGTGGCCTTGCCCATCGTTTCCGCACTGGCTTCCACGTCCAGAAGGTCGTCTGCCAGCTGGAAAGCAAGGCCGATCACTTCGCCGAAACGCGTTAGTCGGTCGATATCCGCTTCCGGTGCATCCGCCAGAATAGCGCCTGCCCGGCAGGCGTAGCGCAGCAGCGCGCCGGTTTTCATGGATTGCAGCTGGCGGATCTCCGCCTCGGTGCGCTCGCGGTGCTCCGACTCCAGATCGAGCATCTGCCCGCCCGCCATGCCGCCGATGCCGGAAGCGCGGGCAAGTTCGCGCGAGAGCCGCAGGCGCACCGCTGCATCTGTATGCACAGCCTTGCCGGCGATCACGTCGAAGGCGAGCGTCAGCAACGCATCTCCGGCCAGGATAGCGGTCGCCTCGTCATAGGCCTTGTGCACGGTTGGCTGGCCCCGGCGCACATCGTCGTCGTCCATGGCTGGCAGGTCGTCATGGACCAGCGAATAACAATGAATCAGTTCCAGCGCACAGGCAGCCTGCAGAATGCCGTCATCTGTCCGTCCGAACAGATTGGCCGTCTCCATCACCAGAACCGGCCGCAGACGCTTGCCGCCGTTCAGCGCGCCATGGCGCATGGCGGCTAGCAGTCGTGGGGGGCGCACGGTTTCAGCCGGCAGAGCCTGGGCGGCCAGAAGCGTTTCCAGCGTGGCCTCCACGAACTTGGCCTGGAAAGTCAGATGCTGGTTTGGGTCAAGGGTCACGATTGGCTCCGGGACGGATCGGCAACATTTTCAAAGTCCGGGTTTCCCTGAAACCAATTCTCTGTATCGTCAAGGCTCGAATTTGAAAAAATGCCGGAGCGACCTGGCCGATCTTTTTAAACTGACCCTTTTGGAGAATTTTTCATGAAACTGCTGTCGAGCCTTTTGCGGTCCTTCATCAAACGCGGGCGTATGCGTGTGATCGATGTTGCGGGCGCCGTGCACGAATTCGGATCGGGCGAGGATGGCCCGACAGTGACCATCCGACTGCACGACAAGAAGCTCTACCGATCGCTCTTTCTCAATCCGGAGCTGGCCGCGGGCGAAGCCTATATGGACGGCACACTGACCATGGAGGAGGGATCGACCTGCTACGATTTCATGTTCCTGTTTTCCATCAACAGGGCGCCGCTTGGGGCCAACCCGGTGCAGGGTATGCTTCGCAAGGGCTGGAAGCTTTTGCGGCGTCGCCAGCAGCAGAACAGCGTTGAGCGGGCAAAGTCGCAGGCGCGGCATCACTATGACCTCTCGACGGACCTCTACCGCCTGTTCATGGATGAAGGCCTCAACTACAGCTGCGCCTATTACACCTCACTGGACGACACGCTGGAACAAGCCCAGGCGGCCAAACTGAACCATCTGGTCGCCAAGCTCGACCTGAAACCAGGGATGGAGGTGCTGGAAATCGGTGGCGGCTGGGGATCGCTCGCCATCCGCATGGCTCAGGCCGGTGCAAAGGTTACCTCACTCAACGTCTCGCCGGAGCAGGTGAAAATTGCCGAGGAACGGGTGCGTGCCGCCGGTCTTCAGGACCAGGTGACATTCGTTCTGAAGGATTACCGGGAATTCAAAGGCCAATTCGACCGGATCATCTCGGTCGGCATGATGGAACATGTCGGCATCGGTCATCTCGATGAGTATTTCGGCCAGATCCGCAATTGCCTGACCGAAAAAGGCTATGCGGTCGTGCATTCCATCGGGCGCATGACTCCTCCGGGCACGACGGGGCCGTTTATTCGCAAGTATATTTTTCCCGGGGGCTACGTTCCGGCGCTGTCGGAAGTCTTTGCGTCTACCGAACGGCTCGGGTTATGGGTTTGCGATGCGGAAATCCTGCGACTGCACTACTACTACACCATTCGCGACTGGCGCGTTCGCTTCGAAAACAAGAGGGCGATGGCCGCTGATCTTTACGACGAAACTTTCTGCCGTATGTGGGAGTTTTATCTCTGTGCGGTCGAACTGGGGTTCCTGCACGGCTCCAACATGGTCTTCCAGCTCCTCCTGTCGAAGGAGAGGGATGCCGTTCCGATTGTCCGCGACTTCATTGTCGATAACGAGCGGGAACTGAATGGTAAGGGTTAAACCTGCAACGGGAGGAAAGACAGGCTCTGGAGGGCCGTCCGGACGCCGCCGTGGTATGTTCGGTGTTATCCGCAGACGCTTGTTGCAGTTGCTGCTGGTTCTTGTCCTGCTTCCGCCGGTCCTTACCGTGCTCTATTCCGTTGTCCCGCCGGTCTCGACGCTGATGATCGGGCGGTACGTCCAGTTCCTGTGGGTCGACCGGCAATGGGTGCCGCTCGATCAGATCTCGCCGAACCTCGTTCGCTCGGTGATCACGTCGGAAGACAGCGGCTTTTGCGAAAATGATGGTGTCGAGTGGGATGCGCTACAGGATCAGGTCGAAGCGCTGAGCGATGGCGAGAAACCGCGTGGAGCCAGCACGATCACCATGCAGACCGCAAAGAACCTGTTTCTGTGGGGCGAGCGGTCCTACATTCGCAAGGCGCTGGAGCTCCCGCTGGCCTTGATGCTGGATGCCATCCTGTCCAAGAAGCGGATCCTGGAAATTTACCTCAATATTGCCGAGTGGGGTGAGGGTATTTTCGGCGCCGAAGCAGCTGCGCAGGCCTGGTTCGGCAAGAGCGCCAAGGACCTGACGCGCACCGAGGCTGCCAGATTGGCGACAGCTTTGCCAAATCCGCGCGGCCGAAACCCCGCTAAACCCGGATCCGGACACCGCAGACTGGCCGGTACGAATCTGGCGCGCGTGAAGGGCGCAGGGTCGATTTTCGGCTGTGTTCTGGGGAAATAAGCAGGGGTGGATAGCGCTTTGATCCGGGCTGTTCTATGGAGACCAAGAATTTTTTCTCTATGGGGTGGCAAAACGTTGGCGTTGCCTGTATAACGCCGCGCATTCCAACACGCTGCGTGACGCCACGCCCCGGGCTAACCCGGTCCGGGCCGCGCTGTTATGGACCACGGAGAAAAACAAAATGGCCGTTCCAAAGAGAAAAACCTCGCGCTCCAAGCGCGGTTTTCGCCGTTCCGCGGACGCCCTCAAGCAGCCGACTTACGTCGAGGACAAGGATTCGGGCGAACTGCGCCGTCCGCATCACGTTGACCTGAAGACCGGCATGTACCGGGGCCGTCAGATCCTTTCCGCGAAAGACGACGCATAACACCCGCATTCTTCTTGAATGCAGGTTGCGTCCGGATCGGATCGCCGCATGGCAAAACAAGATTGAGGCTGGCCTTGTTTCGACGGGCCGGCCTTTTTCTTTTCTGCGCCTTGAATTGGCTTTCAAGATCGTGTCAGCTCGCTGCGATTTCCGCCCGCTTCGGGCGGCCTTGATACCGGGAGCCGTCCATGCGCCTTTTCTCCGCCCTTCCTTTCACGCTCTTCTCGCTGCTGATCTACAACGCCCTTGCTTTCACGGCAGGCGCGGGAGATCCTGGTTTCTGGGCGCAGCCGGTGATCACCATTCAGATGGTTTCCGGCGCGACATTCGAGCTTCTGGCGAGCGATCTGCTCATCACCGTCGGACTTTTGTTTCTGTTCATCGAAATTCTGAAGGCCACCCGCATCGGCACGACAGCCTTGCTGGACCACATGTTCTCGGTGCTGGTGTTCGTCGCCTATCTGGTGGAGTTTCTGGTGGTGCAGCCCGCGGCGACGTCGCTGTTCTTCATCCTGATGGCGATTTCCCTGATCGACGTGATCGCCGGGTTCTCGATCTCCATCACCGGTGCGCGGCGGGACGTTTCCTTCGGCCATGGGGACATCCACTAAGCGGACGTCACCTGCTGCGCGGTCATGCCGGACACGTGAGACGCAGTCGACCGTTTATCCGGAATGCGGATCTGGTTTGCGCCTTGGACGCACTGAAATCTTGCAGAACATGGGGTCGCTTCGCGCACGCCGATATCCGGTTTCCGGATCGGCGGGCAGCGGACTGCCGCATTTGCCCGCACTGAGAGGCGAAGCGCTAAACCGGAAGGGTCAGGCGTCCTTGTTGTCGTCGACAACCGCGTGTTTCTGGATCAATGGCAGCTGGGTCAGGGTGAAGATAAGGGTGATCGGCATGATGCCGAAGACCTTGAAGCTGACCCAGAAATCGGTCGAGAAACTGCGCCAGACGATCTCGTTGATCGCGGCAAGAATGAAGAAGAACACGCCCCAGCGGAATGTCAGCTTGCGCCAGCCCTCGTCCGTCAGGTGGAATGCGCTGTCGAAGACGTAGCCCAGCAGGGACTTGCCGAACAGCAACCCGCCCAGCAGGACCGTGCCGAACAGACAGTTGACGATGGTCGGCTTCAGCTTGATGAAAAGTTCGTCGTGCAGCCACAGCGTCAGAGCGCCGAAGACAAGAACCACCGCGCCGGACACGAGCGGCATGATCGGCAGCCGCTTCGTCAGCCACAGCGACACGACCAGCGATACGGTGATGGCCACCATGAAGGCTGCGGTTGCCAGGAAAATCGGCTTGCCGACTTCCTGCAGAACGGGAAAGGCGGCGGCGATCTGTTCGCCGCGGGCATTGAACAGGAAGAACACGCCGAGCGGTCCCAATTCCAGCGCCAGCTTCAGAAGCGGCGAGAGTTCCTTGCGGGTCGGGTCGTTCGGAGCGTGTTCGAATTCCATGTTTTTACGTTATCCTGTTCAGGAAGTCTGATTCCGGACATAGGTGATGGAGGGTGCCAGGGTCAAGGACCCCGGACCGATTCGGAAAATAGAGCCGGAAATTTTCAGGGCCAGTGCAGAGAAACCGGGAAGTGCGAATATGAAACGCTGGATGCTGTGCCTCGCCGCCGCGCTGCTGTTTACGGCGCCGGCCTTCGCGGCGATGCCTGTCCGCTGGGACCAGCTCAAGGATCCAAAGGCCGCAGGCTATGAGGACCCTTATGCAGCGCTGAGCGGCTCGGAACTGCGGTCGCTCGGCACGGTGCTGCGGCTTCGCCAGCAGCTGGACGAGTTGGGTGCGGCCGATGCGGACCGTTTGACGCTGGAGCAGCGTCTGCAGCAGGAAGAAGCGCTGCTTGCTGCTGCCGGAGTGCCGACGGAGCAGTTGTTGTCGCAACGCTTCGAGGTTGCGAAAAAACGGGCCGCAGCGGCGCTTGCCGGCAATTCGGCACTGGCCGGAAAGGACATTGAGATTACCGGCTACGTGATCCCCGTTCAGGAGCCCGGCAGCGATCAGGTGGTCGCCGGCTATCTGGTTCCCGAACAGGGCATGTGCAGCCACATGCCGGCGCCCGATCCCAACCAGATGATCCGCTACCGGCTGTCGACGGGCTGGCGGGCGGAATACGTCTACGAACCGGTCCGGCTGACCGGGCGCCTGTCCCTGAAAACAACCCGCCAGGAAATCACGCTCCTGGACGGTCAGGTCGATATGGTTGCGGCGTTCGAGATGGAGGTCACCGGTGCCCAAAGGCTGGACGAACAGTCAGCCCCCAATCCGATGAGCCGGATCTGGAAATTCTTCAAGGGCCCGGTTCCGGAAAACTCCTGGAAGCACCCATGAACGGGCGCCGTAACGGGCGCTTTTTGGAATAGCCGCGTGATCGCTGAAATTCGTTCGTCTGAGGTGACAGGCTGAACTACGCGGAGGATAGAAAGTCGGAAGCCTGTTTGCCGGTGCAATTTTTCCTGGCTTCACGAGAGAAAGCCTGGGAGTGGAGCTATTATAAACGTGGCTTTGTTCCCGATCAGAGGGCTAATCGTGGCTGGCTCCAGCATCTCTGTTTCGTCCGGGATCAAGGAGAGTAATGGTCTTGAAACAGCAAAAAAGAAAGGCGCCCGAGGGCGCCTTTCCGTGGTTCTGGTTTTGCCGAAGCCTCAACCGTTGGCGATGTACTGGCCACCGTTGATGGTCATCACCGCGCCGGTCATGAAGGCGGCTGCGTCAGACGCCAGGTAGACGACCGTCTGGGCGATTTCCTCCGGATGGCCAAGGCGGCCGACCGGGATGCCGGAAATGATCGACTGCAGCACCTTTTCCGGCATGGCGGCAACCATGTCGGTGTTGATGTAGCCCGGGCAGACGCAGTTGACGGTGATGCCCTTGAAGGCGTTTTCCTGTGCCAGTGCCTTGGTGAAACCGATTACGCCGGCCTTGGCGGCGGAATAGTTCGCCTGGCCCATCTGGCCTTTCTGGCCGTTGATGGAAGAGATGTTGATGATGCGGCCCGAGGCGCGTTCACGCATGCCGTTGATCACCGGCTTGGTCATGGTGAACATGGAATCGAGGTTCGTCGACAGGACTTCGCGCCACTGTTCGAAGCTCATCTTGTGAAACATGCCGTCACGGGTGATGCCGGCATTGTTGACCAGCACTTCCACCGGACCCAGTTCGCTTTCCACCTGGGCAATGCCTGCTGCGCAGGCGTCAGGATCGGAGACGTCCCACTTGAAGACGTGGATGCCGGTTGCGGCCTTGAAAGCCTCTGCCTTTTCGGTGTTGCCGGCATATGTGGCCGCCACGGTGTAGCCTGCGTCTTTCAATCCCTGCGAAATTGCTTCGCCGATACCGCGTGTACCACCCGTGACCAATGCGACCTTGCTCATTCCAGTTCCTCCTGACTTCCAATTCCGGGCCCTTAGGGCTCCTTGAGATCAATTCAGTCGTGTTTGCTGTTCCCGATCATGGCCGGGTAACCCGGCCATGATTTTTCCTGGTCGATTAGCGTTCCAGGCACATTGCGACACCCATGCCGCCGCCGATGCAAAGGGTTGCAAGGCCCTTCTTGGAGTCGCGGCGGTTCATTTCGTGCAGCAGGGTCGTCAGGATGCGGGCGCCGGATGCGCCGATCGGGTGGCCGATGGCAATCGCGCCACCATTCACGTTGACGATGTCCGGGTTCCAGCCCATGTCCTTGTTGACCGCACAGGCCTGGGCCGCAAAGGCTTCGTTGGCTTCCACGAGATCGAGATCGGCAGCGGACCAGCCGGCTTTTTCAAGCGCCTTGCGCGATGCCGGGATCGGACCGGAGCCCATGATGGCCGGGTCGACGCCTGCGGTTGCCCAGGAGGCGATGCGGGCAAGCGGCGTCAGGCCGCGCTTTTCGGCTTCGGCAGCGCTCATCACCAGGATAGCGGCAGCGCCATCGTTGATGCCGGAGGCGTTGGCGGCGGTCACGGACCCATCCTTGGCGAAGGCCGGGCGCAGCTTCGTGACACTATCCAGCGTCGCGCCGTGGCGGATGTATTCGTCATCTTCCACAACACGCTCCGAGCGGCGTTCGACGACGGTCACCGGGGTGATCTCATCCTTGAACCTGCCGGCCTTCTGTGCAGCTTCCGCCTTGTTCTGGGAGGCAACGGCGAACTCGTCCTGCTGCTCACGGTTGATCTGCCACTTCTCGGCGACGTTCTCGGCGGTCTGACCCATATGGTAGCCGTTGAAGGCATCCCACAGGCCGTCCTTGATCATGGTGTCGATCATCTTGAAGTCGCCCATCTTGTAGCCGGAGCGCATGTGAGCGCAGTGCGGCGACAAGGACATGTTTTCCTGGCCGCCTGCCATCATGATGGTGGCGTCGCCGGAAATGATCTGCTGCGCCGCAATGGCGACGGTGCGAAGGCCGGAACCGCAGACCTGGTTGAGCGTCCAGGCCGTTGCGCTGTCGGCGATGCCTGCCTTGATGGCTGCCTGGCGCGCCGGGTTCTGGCCCTGACCGGCCGTCAGAACCTGACCGAACACGACTTCGTCGATGTCACCGCCGTCGACGCCGGCTTTTTCCATGGCTGCCTTCATAACAATGGCACCGAGGTCATCCGCCGGGGTATTGGCAAAAGCACCATTGAAAGACCCAACGGGCGTGCGGGTCGCACTGACAATGACGATATCGGTGAAAGCGCTCATCATACTCTCCAGACTTGTGGTCAATTGACCGTAGTGGACTGGTGCCGTTACGGCATCAGTCGAAGCTTATTATGCTTGGACTAGAAACTGTGGTGGGATTTGTGTCAACAGTAACACTTCATATCGATGGCGTGTTTTCGCATTTGCGGCATCATCCTTTCGTCAGTGCACATAAAAAGGCTGGCACGATCCGACACGATTGGCTTAGTCTCTAACACGGAGGAGATGACAGGCCTGCGAAAGCCTTGTCGTCAAATGGGAAACGAGCCAAAAGGCTGATAGGCGGAATTCACGGATGGCCAAGACCAACGAGCCGACAATCATCAAGAAATACGCCAACCGGCGGCTGTATAACACCGGCACCAGCACCTATGTCACGCTTGAAGACCTGGCGGTGATGGTGAAGGGGGAGGAGGACTTTGTCGTCTATGACGCAAAGAGCGGTGAGGACATCACCCGCTCGGTCCTGACCCAGATCATTTTCGAACAGGAAGGCAAGGGGCAGAACCTTCTGCCGGTCACGTTCCTGCGTCAGCTGATCCGCTTTTACGGCGACAGCATGCAGGGTCTCGTGCCGAGCTTCCTGGAGTATTCCATGACCTCGCTCACCAAGGAGCAGGAAAAGCTGCGCTCGCAAATGAGCGATGCTTTCGGCGCGACGGCGTTCGAGGCCATTGAGGATCAGGTCAAGCGGAACACGGAAATGTTCGAGCGGGCCATGAAGATGTTCATGCCCTTTCCGGCCGGAAGCCCGGATGCAACTGCTGCGTCTTCCAACCAGGCGAGCACGTCCAAACCGGCAAAGTCCGGTGGCAGCGATCTCGACGAGATGAAGCGCCAGCTGGAAGACATGCAGAAGAAGATCAACAAGCTCAGCGAAAAACCCTGAGGCGTTCAAGACGTCTGACATGAGCCGTGATCACGCTTTTGGGAACGTCACCATTGTTGCGCTTGGCGACGAACCTGCGGTTTTGGACGTTCTGGAAGCCTGGTTCATCGACGAATGGCCCGGCTGGTATGGCCCTGATGGGCAAGGCGAAGCGCGGCAGGATCTGGAGCAATGCCTTCAGCCCGCTGCCCGGCTGCCGCGATGTCTGGTTGCGCTGGACACTGGTGGCAGGCCGTTGGGCACGGTTTCGCTTCGCGATACCTCTCCAGGATCGGACCTTTATCCCGGAGTCTGGCTGACCGCGCTGCTGGTGCATCGCGATTTCCGGAAAGCCGGGATCGGCGGAGAGCTTATTGCCGCCGCCGAGAGACAAGCAGAACAGCTCGGGTTTCCGGAAATTCTGACTGCGACGGCAACTGCCCGTTCGCTCGTTCTCAAGCGGGGTTGGCTGCTGGTCGAAACGCTGCAGCCGGAATCAGGGCCTTTGGGCCTCTACCGCAAGGTTCTGGCTGCCGATTGCCCCCCAGCCTGAAATGAAGAGACCGACCAACCCAGCCTTATCCTGAAACGCACAGTCAATTGTCAGGATGAGGCTGAGTGGAGGCGCTTTTCTAGCCGCAGTCGGCGACCAGGCCGACGGCGGCAATACCAGCCACAGCGCAGGCTTCGTCGTTGTCGGAGGTGTCTCCGGTGATGCCGACGGCACCGAGGGTTTCGCCTTCGTCGTTCTTCACCAGAACACCGCCAGGCACCGGAACGATGGCTCCGCCAGATACTCCGTTCAGCGCATTGACGAAATGCGGACGGGACTCCGCGTTGGCATTCAGCCACCGGGTGCCGGTGCCGACCGCCAGCGCACCAATGGCTTTGCCCGTGGCAATCTGCGGACGCATGATCGAGGATCCGTCCTGGCGCTTGAGCAGGATTGCGTGGCCACCGGCATCGAGAACAGCAACGGTCAGCGGCTTCAGGGACAGCTCGGCCGCCTTTTCAAACGCGGCTGAAATGATGGTCTCTGCCGTTGATAATGTCAGTTTGCGCATTTTCCTACTTCTCCTTAAGGTGCCGGCCGCGATACCGATTTGCTAACAGAAGGCTGTAGTGGGGCATAGCCGGTATTCCCGAGAAGCTGTTAGTGCGATTCGGAAAGAAACATACTTCGGGCAGGAGAAATTCAGTGAAGCGTGATTTTCAGGCTCCGGGCCGGTCCCCGGTTTTTGCGCGAGAAGCTGCGGCCGCTACCTCGCATCCCCTGGCGACGAGTGCGGCTCTGGAAGTGCTTCAGTCTGGCGGCAATGCAGTTGATGCCGCCATCGCGGCGGTTGCTGTCCAATGTGTTGTCGAACCGCATATGACCGGTATCGGTGGCGACTGTTTTGCCATCGTCATGGAGCCGGACGGCCGCCTGACGGGGTTCAACGGCTCGGGCGCTGCTCCCCGTGCCGCAAAGCCGCAAAAGCTGGCCGAACTGGGCGTGAAAGAGATCACGGACGGCTCGCCGCACGCGGTGACCGTTCCAGGCGCCGTTCGAGCCTGGGAAACGCTGCTGAAGGCCCATGGCACCAAGAGCTTCAAGTCCCTGTTCAAACGGGCCATTCAATATGCCCGGGACGGTTTTCCGGTGGCGCCGCGTGTTGCCAGCGACTGGGCGGGCGAGGTTGACAAGCTCCGGGCCGACGAGATTTCGGCCGCGCGCTACCTGATCAAGGGTGAAGCGCCGAAAACCGGCACGATCCTCAAATATCCGCATCTTGCAGACACCCTGTCGGCGGTTGCAGAGGGCGGGGCAGACGCCTTCTACTCCGGCCCGATTGCCGATGACATCGTGAGTGCGCTGGCGTCTCGCGGCGGGCTGATGACACATGACGATCTGGCCTCCTGCCACACGACGGCCGTATCGCCCGTCTTGAGAGACTACAAGGGCCATACGGTGGCCGAACTGCCGCCCAACGGCCAGGGGGTCGTCGCGTTGATCATGCTCGGCATTCTGGAGCGGTTCGACCTGGAAACCCTCGATCCGTTCGGCCCGGAACGCTTCCACCTGGAAATGGAAGCGGCGCGTCTGGCCTATGGCGTACGGGAGCAGTTCATCACCGATCCGGGTTACATGGATGTGTGTCACACACGGCTGATCGGTTCCGACTATATCGATCAGCTTGCCCGGCAAGTCTCACCGACCAGCCGGATGGCCTCCGTTCCGTCAAGCGCACTGGCCCCGCAGACCGACACGGTCTATCTGACGATTGTCGACAAGGATGGTCTTGCGGTGTCCTTCATCAATTCGCTGTTCAGCAATTTCGGCAGCGGCATCGTCGCTCCGGAAACCGGTGTGTTGCTGCATTGCCGCGGCAAATCATTCCGGGTTGAGCCCGGGCATGCCAATACCATCGACGGCGGCAAGCGGCCGATGCATACGATCATTCCCGCGATGGTGCTCAAGGAGGGCGCGCCGTTCCTGTCCTTCGGTGTGATGGGCGGCCACTACCAGGCCTGCGGCCATGCGCATGTGCTGACCAACATCGTCGATTACGGCATGGACGTGCAGGCAGCCATCGATTTCCCGCGCATGTTCTTCGATATCGCCAACCACGAGCTTCAGGCGGAAAGGCTCGTGCCATCGTCCACGCTGGACGGATTGCGTGCCCTTGGCCATACCGTCGTGACTGCGAACGGCCCGATCGGGGGATCTCAGGCGATCATGATCGACAAGGCCCGGCATCTGCTCACGGCGGGGTCTGATCCGCGCAAGGATGGACATGCCGCGGGCTATTGAGGTGTCGTCGGCAGGCCACCTGGCCGCGTCAATTTGAACCTTGTGATTGCAGCCACGCGGGTGTTTGGTGCGCTTGGACGCGCCGACTATCAAATGAGGTTTTCAAAATGCCCGGATTTTCGAGGCGGGAGATCCTGCTTGGCGGCGCCGGAGCGCTGACCGCGTTTGCGGCTGGCGGGCTTGGCGCCAGACAGGCGCTGGCTGCCGAGCACAGCCTGACCCTTTCCAATCTCAGTCATACCGTGCTGCCGGAAACGGTGACCGCGGACATGATGAGCTTCAACCCCGGTGGGGCGCCCCCTGTCCTGCGATTTCGCAAAGGGCAGACCACCACCATCGACGTTCACAACGCGCTTGATGAAGCATCGACGGTGCATTGGCACGGGCTCAGAATCGCCAACAACATGGATGGCGTTCCCTATCTGACGCAATATCCGATCGACGCCGGAAACTCCTTCCGGTACGAGTTCACACCACCGGATGCGGGCACCTTCTGGTATCACCCGCATTGCAACACGTTGGAACAGATTGCCCGGGGGCTGACCGGCGTGATCGTGGTGGAGGACGAGGAAGACGCGGGTTTCGACAGCGATTTGCCGCTCAACATCCGCGATTTCCGGCTGGGAGGCGACGGCCAGTTTATCGCCTTCTACAAGCCCCGGAACGCGGCAAGGGGTGGCACGCTGGGCACCGTTTCGACGGTCAACTGGCAGCCTCAACCTGTCTATGAGCTTGCCGCCGGCAGCCTCGTGCGCCTGCGTCTAGCTGTCACCGACCTGACAAGGGTCGGCACCTACAAGATCTCCGGTGCGGATGCTCTGGTGATCGCGCTGGACAGCAATCCGTTGCCGCAACCGGTGGCGATGGACGAAATCGTGCTTGCACCCGGCCAGCGCGCGGACGTTGCCCTGCGTGTGCCGGACAGCGAAGACCAGGTCGCCACGCTTGTTCTGAAAAAACCGAATGGGGACAAGGTGCTGGCAACGTTTCAGCCAAAAGGCGCGTCCGCCGGCAGAGACCTGCGCGAGTTGAAATCCCTGTCACCGAACCCTGTGCCCGTAGCGGATCTTGCCAACGCCGAGGTTCTGGATTTCGTGTTCGGCTGGTCGCCGGGCGGGGATGCGCCGCAGGCAAGCATCTGCGGTTCGCTTGGCTATACCTTCTGGTCGATCAACCGGGTTGCCTGGGGTGGGGATGTGCCGGGGCCGTTCGATCCGCTGGCGACCTTGCGCCATGGCAAGTCCTACATCCTGCGTTTCAGAAACGAGACGCCGAACGATCACCCGATCCATCTTCACGGAATGTCGTTTCAGTTGCTGCGGTCGAACAAGCGAAAGCTGCCGCCGCTGATCACGGATACGGCGCTGCTTCTGGAAGAAGAAACGATGGAAGTGGCGCTCGTCGCCGACAATCCGGGCGACTGGGCGTTTCATTGTCACGTGATCGAACACCAGAAAACCGGCCTGGCCGGTTTCCTGCGTGTTGAAGCCTGAGTGCCTTCTGGCAGATCAGGCAGACAGGGAAATGGTATAGGCGCGTTCTTCGCCATCGTCGGCGGCGGATGTATATTGCGCGACGTGCCGCCGGCGCTCCAGCCAGGTTTCCTCATCATATACGTCACCCGCCAGAAGCTGGGTGGCGTATTCTGCATGTGCGCCGTGATAGGCATCGCGCTCCGGGGCCTGTGCAGCGATATGTGCGGGGACGGCATCCAATGCGCCGAACAGGCCGTAGGAGGCGGACCCTGACCCATTTTGCCCGGCAGGTGCCGTTACCGGCTTCTGCCGGATGCGCATGGGATGGATGGCGGATACGGGTCTTATTTGCATTTCAGTCTCCGGGGTGGGCCAGTCCGTGGCCAGTCTTTCGGAGGTCCGGGGAGTCCGGATCTGTTCTCCAATATAGGGTGCCCGGCAACAGAAAAACGTGACGCGCGTCACATCTTGTCGAGTGAGCTGTTTGCTGGCTGCTCTTCAGGGATAACGGCTGGATTCCGATTTTGTTCCCGGCTGCCGTCATTTGGCATGGTGCTTCAATCCGGGGTGTCTGCAGTTCCCCTCTGACAAGCCTCCTTCCCCTCATCCTGAGGAAGCGCGTAAGCGCTGTCTCGAAGGATGGGCCACCTGCGACCGAATTTGCCGCCCATCCTTCGAGACGCGCGCAAGCGCACTCCTCAGGATGAGGTTGATGGGAAAGAGAGCGGGTGGGAAGGCAGGGGGCGAGCGAGAAGGCAAGTCGCGCTCACTTAAAGCTGGCGGTGCCAAATTCAAAAAAATGCCCGGAGCTATGCCCCGGGCCGAAGGTATCCAGTGGTACATCTGGAATTACAAAACGGGTTGCTCTAGCGCTCGGTCTTGAGCAGCCGGCCGGCCGGCCGCAGGCGTGGCAGCGCGGCGGTGGCTCGATAGGAGTTTACGCCGGTCAGAGGTTCTGTTTGCCTGCGCAACCTTGTGTGAAGCTCTGCATCGCGTGCCGCGATGAGGTGGGCGAGAAAGATGGAGTTCGGACGGTAGCGCTCGGTGAAGGTAATCTGTTCGCGCTCAAGCTCCGGTTCCACTGGAACGGGGAGTTGCGCGGAATAGGTAGCCTGACGCTCGGATTCCGTCTCTCCCACGGAGGGACGCTTACGCCTCACTTTGGCACGACCTGCAGATGAAACCGGGTTAACTCGCACGATTTAACGCCTCTTTGTTTCAGAATGGCACGCGCTGGGCGGCCTCACCTGAAACGTCGCAATCACCGTGCCACGTTAACGTCTTGTTAACTTTTTGTCCGCAGAAAACCGCCGTTTCCCATTAATAATCGTTAACGTGGTGGCGCAAAACCGGACACTTTTCAGTGAGAAACGGGGATAGCGGTGGTAACCGTGGCAAGCCAGTTGCAGCCGGCGGGCATCCCTGAGCGCGCGGGGGAATCGGATCTGGGGTGCGAGTGAAAGTCAGCCTGAGCGGTGCGCCTGCAGTTCCGGCGGCCGGACCGTCAATGGCAGAGTGAAATCGTCCGCACTCAGTTTTTGCGTTCTCAGAAGATGCTGCAGGCTCACGGCAACCGAAATGGCGTCATCGAGAGCGTCGTGCTGCCGCCCATCCGGCGTCGAGAAGCCGAAATATTCCGACAGCCGACCGCTTGTCATTCTGCTCATGTCGGCAACGGGAGTGCCTGCATTCAAGACGAGGCCGATCGCGTTGCCGAAGCGATGGGCGGGGATCGGCGGGGTAACACCTTCAACATAGGAGCTGATGGCCAGAAGGGTCAGTTCATCCTTGCCCCAGGACCAGAAAGTCGCGCCATCGGAAAAGGCCGCAAATCTTGCCAGCGCGTCGCTGTGTGCAACGCCTTCACGGTCAATGTCCGCCTGGGTTATTCCGGTCAGTTCGGTAAAAAACGGGTCCACCGTCGGCTGCGCGCCGAACCTGTCTCTCGGTTTGATCAGCACCTTGAAGGTATCGAGAATATCATGTCCGTCCTGAAGGGAGAGTTTTACAGCGCCGATCTGGGCGACGTTCGGATCAGGATCCAGCGGGCCGCACCACTGCCGGCTCATGGCGCCGGGCGCGGTCAGATATTCGCAGTCGTAAATGATCGCCTGATGCATGGAAAAGGATCCGCCGGGTCAAGGAAAAGAGAAAAACAGGGCTGCCAGAAACAACAGAACGGTTGAGTAGAAGGTGAGTGCGAAGCCGAAGGATCTGGCAGCGGCCCCTTGTGCGTAGCCGCGCCAGAACAGTGCGCGCCCGCACCAGAACAGGAGAGCGGCGGCAGGCAAGGCGCCGAGATAGCCAGCCGGAGCCAGCGCCGCGAAGGCGAGATAGGTAAAGGCGGCCAGGGCGGTCTGTTCCAGCGTGTTCTGCAGTACAGCCTGTAGAACCTTGGCCTTGGTGGTGCCAGACGTCAGTCCGCTGCCATCGATGTCTTCAGGGGTAAAAAAGCGATGCCGTGCCAAGATGCCGATCGACAGTAGCAGCCAGAAGACGCAGGCAAGCAGGCATTTGGCGGCCAGGGCAAGGCGCGCCTGTGGCGAGCCGTCGGGCAGCCATTCTGGCGGAAACTGAAAAGCGCCCAGGGCAAGCCCGGTGGCCGCAACGATCACCGCTGCGATCATGCCCTTCAGGACACCATGTTGTTTCGCTGTGAGGGGCATCCTGCTGCCTTCAGATGCTGTGCCGACACAGGCAGGGGACCACACCCGGCTTCAAAAGGGAAGCGCGGCCAGACAGCCGCGCTTCCCGATGGATCATATTCTTGGCCTGTCAGTCCGGTGCCTTGCCGGTCCAGGCGCTGCGGTCGATATCGAGATCCGCGAACTTGTCCGGGTTCAGCACAGGCCGGGCGACGCCTTCCCGGAGCTGGCTCTTGAAGTCGTCCAGGATCCGCTTGGCCGTTGGAAACAGCATCATCAGCGCCAGCAGGTTGACCACGGCCAGAACCCCCATCAGCGGGTCCGAGAAGAAGAACACCGAGGTTGCGCTCGGCGCTGTCGCCCCCAGGAAGACAACGCCCATGACGGCAACCCTGAGAACATGCAGTGCCATGGTGCTGGAGGTCATCGAGCTGAGTGCATTCTCGCCGAGGTAGTAGTTGTAGATGATGGAGCTGAAGGCGAAGAGAAGCACTGCACCGGTCAGGAAATAGCTCGTCCAGTCTCCCAGGTGGAAGGCAAGCGACTGCTGGGTCAGAACAACACCGTCAACATTTTCTGCGCCCGGCACATAGACATCGCCAAGCAGGATGATCAGCGCCGTACAGGTACAGATGATCATCGTGTCGATGAAGACCGAGAATGACTGGGTGATGCCCTGGCTGATCGGATGGCGGACTTCCGCCGTCGCCGCGACGTTGGGAGCCGAGCCGAGGCCGGCCTCGTTGGAGAACAGCCCGCGCCGCAGCCCTTGCGCAAGCGCGGCGCCCATGCCCCCGCCGACCACTTCTTCCAGGCCGAAGGCGTTCGAAACGATTGTTGCGATGACACTCGGCACTTCGGTAATGTTCAGAAGGATGATCAGCAGCGCCATGCCGATATAGCCGACGGCCATGATCGGCACGATGACGTCCGCTACCTTGGCAATGCGGTGAATGCCGCCGAAGACGATCAGGCCGGTGATCACCGTCAGGCCTATGCCGGTCCAGAGACGGCCGATCCCGAGGCTTTCTTCCGCCGCACCGG
Organism: Labrenzia sp. ATLA3; assembly: GCF_057180185.1. Taxonomy (NCBI): domain Bacteria; kingdom Pseudomonadati; phylum Pseudomonadota; class Alphaproteobacteria; order Hyphomicrobiales; family Stappiaceae; genus Labrenzia; species Labrenzia sp. ATLA3. Next base: position 421,564 of record NZ_JBXUKV010000003.1, on the reverse strand, counting down.
CCACGGTGTTGCCCTGAAAGGCGTTGAAGCCGAAGGCGAAGGAAGCCATCAGGCAGATGGCGTAAAGCACCGCGAGCCAGCGGTAGTCCGCACCAAGGCCGTGAATGATGGTGCGGGCCGGACCGCCGCGATAGGTGCCGTCACCGGTAGACCGCTTGTAAAGCTGGGCGAGGGAACATTCGATCAGGCTGGTTGCCATGCCGACGAGGGCAACGGCCCACATCCAGAAAACCGCGCCGGGTCCACCGAGCGTAATGGCCACCGCAACCCCGGCAATGTTGCCACCGCCCACCCGGCCGCCGACGGACAGAAGCAGCGCTTCACGGGCTGAGATCGCATTGGGGTCGCCGGACTGGTTCTTGGAAGACAGCACCCGGAACATCCGCAAGAAGAAGCGGAGTTGCACGAAACCGGTAACGACCGAGAAAAAGACGCCAATGACAACGAGAAATGGGATAAGTGCCCACCCCCATGTCAGGTCGCCGATAAGGGCGAAGATCGCCTCGACAAACTGCATGGAACCAACCCTCCTTTTTTGTTCCGCAAGGCTGACGAACGGGCAGCCCCGCCAGAAGTGAAAGGGTAGGCTTCAATTTCCGTCGTTTGCAATAAAAAAGAGAAGGGTCTGAATCTGCAGCTTTGGATTGCCGGATGGGTCTGCAAGCGCCGGACAACAAAAAACGCGGCTCGAAGGAACCGCGTTTTTCAGATCGGATAGGGACGTCAGCCTTAAGCGGCCAGAGCACCCTGTGCCTGATCAACCAGGGCCTTGAAGGCATCCGGCTGGTTGATGGCGAGGTCGGACAGAACCTTGCGGTCGACTTCGATGCCGGCCTTGTTCAGACCGTCGATGAAGCGGCCATAGGTCATGCCGTGCTGGCGGGTTGCCGCGTTGATGCGCTGGATCCAGAGCGAACGGAAGTTACGCTTCTTGGCCTTGCGGTCGCGATAGGCGTATTGTCCTGCCTTCTCGACGGCCTGCTTGGCAACGCGGATGGTGTTCTTGCGGCGGCCATAATAGCCTTTTGCTGCCTTGATTACTTTTTTGTGGCGAGCGTGGGCGGTAACGCCCCGTTTGACGCGTGACATTTAGGTGATCTCCTTCGGGGCTGGCTTTAAGCGTAGGGCAGGAACTGCTTCACGATCTTTGCATCCTGATCGCTCAGCGTGGTGGTGCCACGGGCGTTGCGGATGAACTTGTTCGTGCGCTTGATCATGCCATGACGCTTGCCGGCCTGCGCGGTCTTCACCTTGCCGGTCGCGGTCACTTTGAAGCGCTTTTTGGCGCCGGACTTCGTCTTCAGCTTGGGCATTTTGCATCCTTTCCTTGGTGCATCCGTTCAGAACGAATACTCTTTTGTTGGTGCATTCAGAGCCGACACGGCATGCCCTTGGTTGTCGAAAACGGTCTGTGCAAGAACACAGAAATCCAGTCCACGACGAGCCGGACGACTCTGGACCGGGCGCTTATATGGGAGCTTTCCCCCGAATGCAACCGGTTTCCGCGCCTTTATCGTGGTTTCAGCCACGCATCGGCCGGGTGGCCCCGCGACCAAATCAGAAGCTACGGAGGTGCGTGGCCGGAGGGCGAATGAAGGTGCGGGGGTGATCGACTTTTCAAAACCGGGCTGCGGCGCACCAAATGCTAACCCGGGCAGACCCATTGTCCACCCGGGCCGCGAGCTGTGTCAGGCATTCACATCGACGACGACGCGGCCTTTGACCTGGCCTTTCAGAATATCGGCGCCGAGTGCCGGCAGGTCTTCCAAGGTTGCCGGATGGATCATCGCTTCCAGCTTGTCCATCGGCAGGTCCTTTGCCAGCCGTTCCCAGGCTTTCAGGCGGCCGTCATAAGGCTTCATGACGCTGTCGATGCCCAGAAGGTTGACACCGCGCAGCAGGAACGGAATGACCGTGGCCGGCAGATTGGCGCCGCCCGCAAGGCCGACGGCGGCAACCGAAGCGCCGTATTTCATCTGGCCGAGAACCCGCGCCAACATCGGGCCGCCAACGGCATCGACGCAGCCTGCCCAGGTTTCGCTTTCCAGCGGACGCTTGACCGTTTCGGCCACATCATCACGCGGCACCACGCTGGCAGCGCCAAGGGACTTCAGATAATCCCAGGTGCTTTCCCGCCCGGTGACGGCGGCAACTTCATAGCCAAGATTGGCCAGAATGGCGGTTGCCACGGAGCCGACGCCACCAGCCGCACCGGTGACCAGCACCGGGCCGTTTTCCGGCTTCAGGCCGTGTTCCTCAAGCGCCATCACCGCCAGCATGGCCGTGAAGCCTGCTGTACCAATCGCCATGGCGTTGCGTGTGGTCAGGCCTTCGGGCAAGGGCACCAGCCATTCGCCCTTGACGCGCGCCTTCTGGCTATAGCCGCCCCACCAGGCCTCGCCGACGCGCCAGCCGGTCAGCACCACCTTGTCGCCCGGCTTGTACCAGTCGTCGGAGCTTTCCTCGACCGTGCCGGCAAAGTCGATGCCGGGCACATGCGGATAGTTTCTGACCAGACCGCCGCCCGGTCCAAGGCACAGGCCGTCCTTGTAGTTGAGCGTGGAATATTCCACGGCAACGGTAACGTCGGCTTCCGGCAACCGGCTTACGTCGATGGTCTCTATCGCGGCGTGGGTTTTGCCGTCTTCGTCCTTGTCGACAATCAGTGCCTTGAAGGTCATGAGATATTCCTTTTTCTCTGCGGTTTCAGGCAGCGGCTTCCGCCGCCGGGCCGGACCAGTCGATCTGACAGATTTCAGCACTTCTGCCGTCAAAATCCCAGACCCTGCCGTAAGCGCGCACGCGCCCTTGCGTGGCAGTTGCCACCGTGATGTCCGAACCCATCCAGTATTCGGTGTTCTTGACGACAATATCCTCGTCGGGATTGGCACCGCGCACGGGCTCCACCTCGCCCTTGATCGCCTTGCCGACGATCAGGCGGCGTTTCTTGCCTTCGTTGGTGTAGGAGACCGGGGCCCGTTCGGCGCCCAGAAACTCGCTGACCAGAACCCGGAACAGGCCGGTGGTGCCCTTGGCCTGACCGGAGAAGATCCTGATCAAGCCGTCATAGGCCGCTTCGCTGGCGCGCTCGTCGATATAGGCGGCGGCCTTCCAATTGCCACGGGCCATCAGGCCGGGAATTTCCAGAACCAGGCCAACATTGAGGCCGGACAGATCCTCACCCTCGTAATGGCCTTCGTCGATGCGCACCCCGGCCCAGGCCTGGCAATAGCCTTCAGTGGGCGGATGCTGGCCGAGCGATACCACGCAGGGGCAGAAGACGGTGCAATTGCAGTTGAGGATCAGCTCCCCGCGGATGGCCCAGCCAGACATGGTTTTCTCCCTATATGGTTATTGGCAATAACGGCAGAACCAGAACAACCAGTCCGGCCAGAATGAGGAAAACGCCGAGGGGCGCGGTTAGTTTCGCGCCGATGTCGGGAAGCTTTTCCAGCGTCATCAGCACCATGGCGAGCCCCATGAAGGCGAGGTTCATGGTGCCGGCGACAAAGGCAAGCAGCATCAAGGCCCAGCAGCAGCCAAGGCAGACGGCGCCAAGCCTGAGGCCAAGCACCAGCCCGCCCCGGGGCCCCGGCTGCCAATGGCTGAAGAAGAAGGTCAGTGGGTTCTGGCAGGAACTGAGGCAGGCCTGCTTGAGCCGGCTGAACTGATAGGCGCCCGCAAGCAGCAGCAGGGCTGCGTTCAACGAACTGGAAACGGACTTGCCTGACGGATCGAGCAGGGTCTGCCCCGCCAGCCAGACCTGAAGAGCTCCGGCCAGAACGGAAAATCCAAGCCAGACGGCCAGATAGCCGCCCACCAGAGCAGCCAGTGGCAGGCTGCCGGCGTCGGCCGTTTGCGTGAGCTGCGCATAGGTTCGAAAGGCGGGAAAGGCCGTTGGCGCCATCATCGCCAGGGTCATCAGGGCCCACATGAGGACGGCAGCTTTGAAGCCTGCCGTGGCGGCCGTCGCCGAGCAGAGCGACAGGAACGCCTCCAGCGGCTGTCCGAAGGGCGCTGTGAGCGGCAGGCCCGCCGTTTCCCGCAAGGCCCCCGCCTGCATGGCGAACAGCACGGCCCAGGCCGCCAGAATGGCGGCGTAAAAGGTCAGCCAAAGCGCTCTGTGGCCAGGCATGAGCCGCGCGACGGTGTCCACCCGATCCTCCCGATGTATTTTCGCCTAGGCTGCGGGGGCGGTTCGTAAAAGTCAAACATTTAATTGTCAGACATTTAAACAATTCGTTTGACCGTGTCGGGCCGTCTCTTTAGGTTTGCCGGTGTTCAGGCGAAAATGCGGAGGTTCTGTTGGCGATTGAATTCAACACGATTCAAAAAGAGGGCCTTTCGGTCCAGATCGCCAATGCCATCCGCAATGCCATTCTGGAAGGCCGTCTTGCGGGCGAAGAGCGCCTGCCGAGCGAAGCCGACCTGGCTGAGCGCTTCGGCGTATCGCGCTCAACGGTGCGCGAGGCGCTGAAACGGCTTGCTGCGCAAAACCTCATTCGCAGCGAACGCGGCTCCTCCGGCGGGGCTTTCGTCAACCGGATGACCTGGGCCGAGGCGCAGGACAACCTGATGACGACCACGCGGCTTCTCATCGGCATGAACAACATTCCTCTGGAAGACGCCATCGAGGCCCGCTTCGCACTGGAAGCCGCCGCTCTGCCGCTGGCGGCGGAAAAACGCACCGACGAACAGCTTGCCGAGCTTGCCCGCGAAATTTCCCGCCAGAGAGATCACGATACGAGCGATGAGGATTTCTGCGCGTCGGACGTCGCATTTCACTCGGCCGTCGCAAGAGCAACGGACAACCCGATTCTGATCTTCCAGTTGTCTGCCGCCTTTGAGGCGATGCAGCCGCTCATGAACATGCTGGTTTACCGGCTGCGCGACCGCGAACGGATTGCCGACCTGCATCAGGCCCTGGCCGATGCGCTGGCAGCGCGAGACAGCGCCGGGGCAGCGCAGCACCTGGACGCCCTGTCAGCCTATACGCGGGAACTGGCAGCGCAAAGGCGCAAGCCGCGCAGCGCATAACATCCGTTTGAGGCCTTTCCTGTCCTTGCCAGTGCATAACGGGCGTCTGTTTCAGTGGTCCTTCGGCCTGAACACGTCGCAGTGTCAGAAGGTTATCGCATAGGTAACTTTACGGCATTGCCGGATCTCATCCTAAAGTCTAATATAGACGAAAGTCGAATTTAGAATCGTGGCGGGTTTTCCTCCCGCGTTTGCCGAAACAGACGCCGGATCCACCACTCTTCAAAAAGGTCGGCTTTTGTGCGCCCTGGCACATCCGGCCGGGTGCGCTGGTCCGAACAGGCCCCGCATCTGCAGTTGAATCTGCACTGGCAGAGGCGGTTTTTACTTTAGGGAGAAGTGCCATGAAATTCTGGAGCATCGCCGTCGTCGCCATGATCCTCGCCGGCGTCGCCGCTACAAAGGCCACGAACCCAAGCCAGGCCCTGACCGACAGTTCCGTCGCCACGGGCATCCCGGTCACGACGCTGTACACTCCGGTCACGCCCTAAGGCCAGCGACACTTTAGCAGCGCAGACGCCTTAAGCCTGCGCGCGCGAACCTGTTTTTATACAAGTTGCTTCAGCTGCATTCCCTGCGCGCAGCCTTTTATCCGGCCTTGAGCGGTCTATGCTCGGCCGGTCTTCGTCTCACATGATGACTTTTTGAAAAACTGGTGACCCCGGCGCGATTCGAACGCGCGACCCTCAGATTAGGAATCTGATGCTCTATCCTGCTGAGCTACGGGGCCTTATTGCGGTCGATTAGCACGATTTGACGTCCGTGGCGAGCCCTGGCTGAAACAGACTGTGGGCTCCGGTGGGGATTGTTTCAGGTGCGGGCAGGGGCAAGGGGGAACGCTGCTGCGCTGCGGGGAGCGTCGTGCTGGTCTCCTTATTTTTACTGCCGTTTTATCCCCCTGTCTTGGACTTGCCTTATTCGCTGCTTAGCAGTTTGGTCCGTCGTGACCGCTTTCTCAGCCTTGCCCGGTGCCATGCATGCTGCCGGGTGGTGGATCTTGCCCCGTCTGCTTGCAGGCGGTGCCGTGGGAGACGTTCGCGCCATCAGGTGAAGGGATCGGACGTGCCGAGAGGGCGACTGACAGCTGGTTGGATGAAGGCCGTGCGGGTGAACAGCTTGCGCGCGGCGGGCGTTGCGTTTTGCGCCTGTATTGCGAGCACTTTGGCCGCACCGACAGTCTTTGCCACTGAGCAAGCACCGCAGCCGCCGTTGGAGCCGATGAAGACGGTGGCCGCCTGCGCCGGAGGGCCGGAAAAAGCTGTTCCCGTGACATATGACAGCGAGGAATCCCTGTTTGTCTCCGCTTCCGGTGAGCGCTTTTTTGCAGGCGATATCCAGATGCCGGCGTCAGAACAGGCGGACGGACAGGATGACGGCAACGACAGCTTGCAGGCCTATCTGGAAGGGCGACCGGACCTTGAACTGACGGCGGCACCGGCAGGGCCGGAAAACCGCTGGGGACTGACGCCCGGTTGGGTGTTCGATGTGTCTGGTGACGGCACCACGCTTCTGCAGGCGGAGCTTTTGGGGGCCGGTGTTGCCATCTTCGCGCCGGATCACGCAGGTGCAGCCTGCGCGGATGCGTTGCGGGCCGCAGAAGCACAGGCCAGCCAGGCCCGGGAAGGCCTGTGGGGGAAGACCACGCCGCGTCTTGTTTATTCCACTGCCGCACCGAAGTCTTTCAGCGGCGCTTCCGGGCACTATGTTATTGCGAGAGGGCGAATTGTTTCTCTTGGAAAAACACGCAGCACCCGTTATCTGAACTTCGGCAATTACTGGAAAACGGATTTCACGGTTACGTTGAAGGCCTCGGACGAGGATGAGGTCAACGCGGCCCTCGGGCGGTCCGGCTGGACGCTGGATACCCTGGAAGGACAGGTTGTCGAAATACGCGGCTCCGTCCAGGACCGGGACGGACCGTCTATGGTGCTCCGGCATCCGGAGCAACTGGTGGTACTGAATGACAAAAGGGCAGGACGTGACGGCCAAAGCAGCAACTGATTTCCGTCAGCCGGCATGTTTGCCCGCACGGCGCGGCCTGCGCCGGGGCTGGCTGCGCACCCTTGTTGCAGGCGGGGCCGCGCTTCTGGTGGCGTCCTGCCAGTTCCTTGGCGATGGCCCAACCGTCGGCACGGTGACGCCGGGTACCCTGCGCCCCAACCTTGCAGCCGATATCGGCGAGCGCGAACATCCGCGCGTGGTGGCCACCTATGGCGGTGTCTACAAGGACGCCGGGGCGGAGCGCGCTGTTGCCAGCGTTGTCGGCCGGCTGGTGGCGGCATCGGAAGACCCCTCGCAAAGCTACAAGATCACCATCCTGAATTCCCCGGCCATCAACGCCTTCGCACTTCCGGGCGGCTATCTGTACGTTACGCGCGGGCTGCTGGCCCTTGCCAACGACACGTCGGAAGTCGCCGCCGTGCTGGCGCACGAAATGGCCCATGTGACAGCCAACCACGCGATCAAACGCCAGCAGCGCGCCGAAGCCAAGCAGCTTGCCAACAAGATCCTGACCGATGTCGTGCAGGACAGCGAAGCAGCCCGCAAGGCAATCATCTCGTCGCAGCTTTCCTTCGCCCGCTTCAGCCAGGTGCAGGAGCTTGAGGCTGACGATATTGGCGTGAAGACGCTGGCAAGAGCCGGGTTCGATCCCTATGCCGCTGCCCGGTTCCTGCGTTCCATGGCGGCCTTTGCCCAGTATCAGTCCGCCGACAAGTCGGCCTCGGCTGCGCCGGACTTCCTGTCGTCGCACCCCTCTACGCCGGAACGGCTGCAGATCGCCATTCGCGCGGCCCGGCAGATCGGGGCCCCTGGCATCGGCGAGCGCGACCGCACCCGCTATCTCAGCCAGATTGACGGCATGTTGTTCGGTGATGACCCGCTGGAAGGGTTCGTCCGTGGCCGTTCGTTCCTGCACAAGGCACTTGGCATCAGTTACACCGTGCCATCCGGCTACATTCTAGAAAACACGCCCGAAGCGGTGCTGGCCAGCAATGGCTCCGGCACGGCGATCCGCTTCGACGGTGCCGATGTCAGCGGCTATTCCAGCCTGCGCGAGTATATGAACTCCGGCTGGATCAACGGGCTTCTGTCTGAAAGCGTGCGCGAAACGACGATCAACGGACTGCCGGCGGTGACCGGGGCGGCCATCACCCAGGGCTGGTCCTTCCGCATTGCAGTGGTCCGGATCGGCAAGACAGGGTATCGCTTCATCTTCGCCAGCCGTTCGCCCAACGACACGTTCGACCGTGATTTCCACCAGACGGTGGAAAGCTTCAAGCAGCTTTCGCCCACGGAGCGCGCCCGGCTGCGTTCGCTCCGGATCAAGGTCGTCAACTCCAAGCCGGGCGACACGCCGCGGAAACTGGCCATCGGCATGAGCGGTGTCGAGCCGTCACGGCGTCTGGAATTTTTCTCCATCCTGAACGACCTAAACCCCAATCAGGCGATTCCGGCCGGCACGGCCATCAAGCTGATCGTCGACTGACGTCCTGCCCGGCAGGCAGCTTGTGCACCTCAAAAAAAGGCGGACCAAAAGGCCCGCCTGTCAGAGGTTACTTGGAGGAGTTGGAGGTCGTCAGGTGCTGTAGGCGGCCCGGTCGGGCTGTGCTGCCAACAGGGCGGATTTCAGTTTTTCCATGGCCCGGCTTTCGATCTGGCGCACGCGTTCCTTGGAAATGCCGAGTTTCACGCCAAGCGATTCCAGTGTGGCGCCATCTTCCGACAGACGCCGTTCGCGCACGATTTTCAGTTCGCGTTCGCTGAGAACCTCCAGCGCGGAGGAGAGCCAGCGCTGGCGGCGTTCGGTATCGATGCTGACCGTCACGATTTCGTCCGGAAGCGGAGCGTCGGACACGAGAAAGTCCTGGCGGTCGGCGCTGGAGCCTTCGCTGTCGGCCACCGGGGCGTTCAGGGATGTGTCCGGGCCCGACAGGCGGGCGTTCATCAGCGCAACGTCGGACTGTTTGACGCCGATGGCATCGGCGATCTTCTGGTGGAGTTCACTGTCGGTAAGCGGTGTCTGATTGCCGGAGAGCTTTGCGCGCAAGCGTCGCAAGTTGAAGAACAGAGCTTTCTGGGAGGAGGAGGTGCCACCGCGAACGATCGACCAGTTGCGCAGGATGTAATCCTGAATGGAGGCGCGGATCCACCACGTGGCATAGGTGGAAAAGCGGACTTCCCGTTCCGGTTCGAATCTGGCGGCCGCCTCCAGCAGGCCCACATGACCTTCCTGGATCAGGTCACCCAGTGACAGACCGAAGTTGCGGAAGCGCGAGGCGACGGCAATGACGAGACGCATGTGCGACAGAGACAGTTTCTCCAGCGCTTTTTCATCCCTTTGGTGGCGCCAGCGTATCGCCAGCTCCAGTTCCTCCTCACGCGTGAGATAGGGCGCTTTCATTGCAGCTCTGACCAGTTGACGTTTTTCGCTCTGGGACATGATCGACGCTCCGATATGTTATCGGGGGAAATACGTACCGAAGCGTAGGGTAGATCACTTATCGTTTCCGTTGGGACAGTTTTTGCACACTTTCGCGTGAACAAGGTGATCACATGCAGCTTTAAAGCGAAAAAAGGGCCCGGATTTCTCCGGGCCCTCGTTGTTTTCGTCGTTCGGAAGGTGCGCCTGGTTTAAGCGGCTTCTTCCTTGTCCTCGTCTTCTTCCGCTGCAGCTTCTTCAGCTGCCTTGATGCGGCTCGGAGATTTTGCCAGGTTCTGCTCAATCTGCTTGACCGCTTCGGTTTCGGAACATTTGTTCACTGCCGCGATTTCGCGGGCCATACGGTCGAGCGCAGCTTCGTAGAGCTGGCGTTCGGAGTAGGACTGTTCCGGCTGCGTGTCGGAGCGGAAAAGATCGCGGACCACTTCAGAGATCGCGATCAGGTCGCCGGAGTTGATCTTGGCTTCATATTCCTGAGCGCGGCGGCTCCACATCGTCCGCTTCACGCGCGGGCGGCCACGAACGGTTTCAAGAGCCTTCTTGACGGCCGCAGGGTCGCCAAGCTTGCGCATGCCGACGGAGGCAATCTTTGCCACCGGGACACGAAGGGTCATCTTGTCCTGTTCAAAAACGATCACGAGCAACTCCAAAGAGTGACCTGCAACCTTCTGCTCTTCAATGGCGGTAATCTGGCCGACGCCATGCGACGGATAAACAATGTACTCGCCTGTTTTGAAACCTTGGCGCTGCGCGGTCTTTTTGGTGTTCGTTGCCATACTCGTATTTTCTCCTGCGCAGTTGGCGGTCCGGGTTCGGACCGAAAACGGACCGCGGTGCGGTCCCCTGTTCTTATGCGACACGTACCCCGCAGTGCGATCCACAATGGAACGCCTGTTGATATGCGGCGTGTCAGGGCTGGTCAGTCGACGATTTCCACTCTAGAACCTTGATCAGTCATATGAGCTGCGTGGAGCTTGCCCTGTCCGGTTGTTCAGGTCCGGGACAGTTTTCGAAGACTCCGTTTTGGGGGTTATTCTCGTGGTTGGCGACTATCTTCCATGTGTACCACACTTTTGTGGAAAATTAAAGTACTGAGCTTTGCTGGTGCTAAAACAGCACAATGGCCCTGCCCGATCGCCCCGGGCAGGTGCCTGAAAATGATGGAAGAATCGCTGTTTTAAGCAGTTCTCGTTTGTCTTGCGGCAGTCTGCCGCACTAGCCGTTTGCGCGAATCAAGCTGCAGGATTCGGCGAAAAGAACTTTTCAAACTTGTTTTCCTTGCCGTCAAATTCTTCAGCGTCCGGCAACGGATCTTTTTTCTCGGTGATGTTCGGCCACTTCTCGGAGTATTCGGCGTTGACCTCGATCCATTTTTCGAGGCCGGGCTCCGTGTCCGGCAAAATCGCCTCCGCCGGGCATTCCGGCTCGCAGACACCGCAGTCGATACATTCGTCCGGGTTGATGACGAGGAAATTCTCGCCTTCGTAGAAACAGTCTACCGGGCAGACTTCAACACAGTCGGTGTATTTGCATTTGATGCAATTGTCCGTGACGACGTAGGTCATCGCTATCCTCATTCGGCGCCGGGCGGCCTGCAGCCGTTTTGCGCAAGGCCCTGGCGGTCAGTTTCGTGCCGCTCTTGCAAAGAAAGCGCACGTATAACGTCTGGTGCAGATGTTGGGTATCGCTTTTGTCAAACGGGCGCAAGCGCTCTGGATGACGCAGTCCGGGCCGGAAAGAGAAAGTTTTTCTGTTTTCACGCCTTTGGCGGGAAACAGCGTCAGTCGCCGCTGCGGAACGCGTCTATTTTTCGCCGCTCACGCTTGGTCGGGCGGCCGGCACCGGCGTCGCGCCGTGCGGGCGCTGGAGGCGGCGGTGCATCCTTCGGCGGCGGTGGTGGCGACAGGTCCTCGTACAGCTTGCGGGCTTCTTCATAGGGGCCGCGTCTGGTGCCGAGGGCAAGGATCTTCAGAATGAGGATGCGGCGCTCAAGGCCAATTGTCAGAACATCGCCGGTCCGCACTGTCTTGCTGGCGGAATCGATCTTGTCCTTGTTCAGCCGCACACGGCCGGACGTCGCCAGCTTCTGGGCAAGGGAACGGGATTTTGTGACCCTGGCGTACCAGAGCCACTTGTCGATGCGCAGGCTGCCACCGGCAGCAGTGTCGTCAGGCGCAGGAATTACTTCTTGTCCTTGTTGTCCATGTTCGCCTTCAGGGCCATCAGGGCCGCGAAGGGCGAGTTCGGATCAATCGGTTTGTCCCTTGGGGCCTTGTCGCGGCGGTTGCCGCCGTCAAAGCCCTTCTGGCCGCCATGACCACCGCGGCCCCGGCCCTCGCCTTTCGGTCCGCCCTTGCCGTGGCGCTTCTCGCCCTGACCACCTTTCGGGCCATGGCCCTGACCTTGACCCTGGCCCCGGCGATTGTCACCGCCGCGGCGCTGGTCCTGACGGCCGCGCGGACGGCGGTCGTGCCGGCCCGGACGCCAGATCTCGATGGTCACGGTTTCCAGCTCTGCTTCGCCTTCGGCCGCTTCGCCGTCTGTCTTCGCTTCCGGTGCTGCTTCCGCAGTGGCGGTGTCCGCAGATGCTTCAGCGGGTGCATCTTCGGCCGTTGCTTCCGCCGCGCCGTCAGCCGATTCTGCGGCCTCTGTCGCAGGCGCTTCATCAGCGGCAGGTTCTTCTGCGGGGGCTTCAGCGCTTTCCGTCGTGGCAGGTTCGGCCACTGCATCCGCAGCAGGCGTCTCGTCTGCGGCAGCCTCCGCGGGGGCAGCAGCTTCAGCAGGAGCCTCTTCTGCGGTTGCAGCTGTCTCTGCTGCCGGCGTTTCCGTGGCAGCTTCCGCCGCCGGTTTGGCTGCGACGGGCCGCTGCACTTCCTTGGTTTCGGACCGGTAGCCGAGTGACTTCAATACGGCGGCAAAGTCTTCGCCGGCGCATCCAAGCAGGGAGGTCATGGCAACGGTGACGGTGAAGCCGCCTCCGGTTGCAACCGCGCCTTCCGGCGGGCTGACTTCCGCATCAAGCGGCTTCCAGGCGATCAGCGGACGGATCAGATCGGCCAGGCGTTCCAGAATGTCGACGCGAACGGCACGCGGGCCGCACACACGGAAACCGACAACCTTGTAAAGGGCCTTGTCGATGGTCTCGTCTACCGGGATGGACGTGCGGCCGGAGGCGGAGAGCTGCGGCAGCTCGGCCATGCCGTTCATGTCCAGCGAGCCGTGTTTCAGCGCCCAGAGCTGCGCCAGAAGCTGGCTCGGGGCCGGCTTCAGCAGGGCTGGCACGAACACGGTGTAGGCGCCGAAGCGGATGCCGTGCTTGCGCAGGCTGGCGCGCATGTCCTGGTCGAGCTGGCGGATTTCGTCGGAGGCTTCCTGGCGTTCCAGAATGCCGAGACCTTCAACGATGCGGAACGCGATTCCGCGGGCAAGGCCTTCCAGCCCTTCGCCGGCTTTCAGGTCCACAAGCGGTTTCAGCAGTGTATCGATCTGCGCCTTGACCCACAGGTCCAGCCGCGTCTGCACGTTGTCGCGCGCCGGGCCGGTCAGGTGTTCGTCCGCCAGCAGCAGAACAATCGGTGCCAGCACCTCTTCCCCGGCAACAAGCTTTGCCACGGGTTCACCGCGCCAGCGGATCACGGCTTCGGACGTCAGCACGAAATCGGAGTTGTCGGACTTGCCGAGCTTGTCCGCGCGGGACTCGATTTCGGTGGTCAGGGCTTTTTGCGCGGCGGCACGCACGGTCTTGCCGTCCGGGCCTTCTGCTGCCGCGTCAGGGGCAAACCGGAAGCCAAGCAGATTTCCGATGTGCTGACCTTCCACGAGCACATCTCCGCTCGATGTAATTTCCGCTTCCAGCATTGCGTTCTCTCTCAAACGTCGCATCAATACACTTGTACGCCGATCCACGAACCGCTGCGTGAGCCGCTCGTGAAGGGCGTCAGATAGTTTGTCTTCTATGTCGCGCGTCTCGCCCTGCCAGTGAGCCGGATCGGCCAGCCAGTCGGGACGGTTGGCGACATAGGTCCATGTCCGGATATGTGCAATCCGGTTTGCGAGAGTGTCGATATCACCATCTGTGCGGTCTGCGAAGGCCAATTGACGCGAGAACCAGTCATTGGCAATCGCATTGTCCTGCATCAGGTGCGTGTAAATGGTGTTCAGCAACTCTGCGTGGTTCGCCGGGGCGATCTTACGATAGTCGGGGACCTGACACACGTCCCATAGCAATTCGACCGCTTTTTCGCCCTTTGCCATGCCGGATATTGCGGGATCGCGCAATAAATGTTCAAGAGCGGTGATATCGTCCCCGATGGGCGCCCTGGCGAGACCCTCTTCCCGAGGCACCAGGTCGAGGCTGGCACGCAAGGTGTTTGCCGACGAAAAATCCAGCGCACTGTTGCGCCATTGCAGCACTTTCAGGCTCTCGAAGTGGTGACTTTCGATCTGTTCGACCAGATCGTCGTCCAGCGGATCGACCCGTCCGGTCACGCCGAAGGTGCCGTCCTTGGTGTGACGGCCGGCCCGTCCGGCGATCTGGCCCATCTCCGAAGCGGTGAGCTGGCGGTACTGGTAGCCGTCGTATTTGCGGTTGCCGGCAAAGGCGATGTGATGGACGTCGAGGTTCAATCCCATGCCAATGGCGTCGGTCGCCACCAGATGATCGACATCGCCGTTCTGGAACAGTTCCACTTGCGCATTGCGGGTGCGTGGGCTCAGCGAGCCGAGCACCACGGCAGCACCGCCGCGCTGGCGACGGATGAGCTCCGCGATGGAATAGACCTCATCCGATGAAAAGGCGACGATGGCGGAGCGCGCCGGCAGGCGTGAGACTTTCTTGGAGCCCGCATATTCCAGCACCGACATGCGCGGCCGTGTAACCACGTTGAGGCCGGGTAGCAGCTTTTCCAGCAGTGGGCGGGCGGTCGCCGCACCCAGCAGGAGTGTTTCCGACTGGCCGCGCACATTCAGGATGCGGTCGGTAAAGACGTGGCCGCGATCAAGGTTCCCGGCAAGTTGCACCTCGTCGATGGCGACGAAATCCGTCTTCAGGTCCAGCGGCATGGCTTCAACCGTCGACACCCAGAAGCGCGGGTTCTTCGGGACGATCTTCTCCTCGCCGGTGATCAGCGCAACGGCGTCCGGACCGGCCCGGTCCGCCACACGGTTATAGACTTCGCGTGCGAGCAGGCGCAGCGGCAGCCCTATCAGCCCGGAAGGCTGGGCCAGCATGCGCTCGATAGCGAGGTGGGTCTTGCCGGTGTTGGTCGGTCCGAGCACGGCCGTCACTGTGCGGGACCGGGCAGACGGCGGCAGCGGCAGGGTCTGGGGACGGGGCATGGGGAGGCTTGTGATCGGCTTTCTTCGGATCGGCGCAAACGAGCGGCGCCTATATCTGGTACCGCGTGTCTAGCACAGCCGGGGCGGGCATGTCCTTATTCTTTTGGCCCGCGGCCGGGTTTTTGACGGTTGGAAAAATGTTGTGGAGAACGACTCTGGAACAAACCGAAACCGAATCGGCGACTCCGGACGATTCAGGATTTGTTCCCTACGACATGTGGTTTCATGCGTCGGTCGAGACACCAAATCCTGAATCTGGTCAAAAGGTTGAGTCGATTTGGCCGTGCGGTGCTGATTTGGGTCGAAACGCTGTCAATGATTAATTTTCAGGAAATGCGCGCTCGCACTTGCAGGCCCATGGCGTTTACCCGGGCACACAGGGTGAACGAATCCCGTCCGAATCGCTGATTCAATCAGGTTGCGGATTTGTTCTCACAAGATCTAGTGGGTTTGCTGAAGGTTTCCGTCTAACCGGACGTCGCGTCTGTCGGTGCTTTTGTGGCGTCTGACAGGAATGTGTCCCGAAATGGTTCGCGGTTGCCGTTAGGGGTTTTTTGCTGGCAACGGCCGCTGTTTCGACGGTCCGATTGCTGCGCCGCACATTTTTTGAAAAGGTTGGAAGACTCTGGATTTAAATCGAATTAATGTTCCTTTTCCATCGGTTACGGGTGCGGGCGCAAAAGTTTTGTCCAGGCTGAAAACGGGACATGGCGTCCGGCTCTTTTCAAGAGCTTCCGACCAAAGTAGAAATCTTGCCGAAACAGGCTTTTGTTTTGCGCAAAAAATGGGGGAGAAGGCGTTTGGCGATAACAAAAATTCTCGTTGCGAACCGGTCTGAAATCGCGATCCGGGTGTTCCGTGCGGCCAACGAACTGGGCATGAAGACCGTTGCGATCTATGCCGAGCAGGACAAACTGGCATTGCACCGGTTCAAGTCCGACGAGGCCTATCAGGTCGGCAAGGGGCTCGGCCCCATCGAAGCCTACCTCTCCATCGACGAGATTATCCGGGTTGCCAAACTCTCCGGCGCAGATGCCATTCACCCGGGTTACGGCCTTTTGTCCGAAAGCCCCGAGTTCGTGGATGCCTGCGAGGAAGCGGGCATCACCTTCATCGGACCGAAGTCGGAAACCATGCGCCGTCTGGGCAACAAGGTTGCCGCCCGCAATCTGGCCATCGAGGCCGGTGTGCCGGTGATGCCGGCAACGGATCCGCTGCCGGACGATGTTGAAGAGATCAAGCGCAAGGCCGCCGAAATCGGCTATCCGGTCATGCTCAAGGCGTCCTGGGGCGGCGGCGGCCGCGGCATGCGGGTCATTCCGGACGAGGCGACCCTGGCGAAGGAAGTTCTGGCGGCCAAGCGCGAAGCCATGGCGGCTTTCGGCAAGGACGAGATCTATCTGGAGAAGCTGGTTCAGCGGGCACGCCACGTCGAAGTGCAGATCCTGGGCGACGGCGAGAACGTGGTTCATCTGTTCGAGCGCGATTGTTCCATTCAGCGCCGCCACCAGAAAGTGGTCGAGCGCGCTCCCGCTCCGTATCTGTCGGCAGAAAAGCGGGCGGAGCTTTGTGAATACGGACTGAAAATCGGCCGGGCGGTGAACTATCGCGGTGCCGGAACGGTTGAATTTCTGATGGATGCCGACACCGGTGAGGTCTACTTCATCGAGGTGAACCCTCGGGTGCAGGTGGAACACACGGTGACGGAAGAGGTCACCGGTATCGATATCGTCCAGGCGCAGATCAAGATCTGCGAAGGCGAGAAAATCGGCACGCCGGAAAGCGGCGTTCCCTCCCAGGACCAGATCCAACTTCACGGCCATGCCCTGCAGTGCCGTATCACGACCGAAGACCCGGAGCAGAACTTCATTCCGGATTACGGCCGCATCACTGCCTATCGCGGGGCGACCGGCTTCGGCATCCGTCTGGACGGCGGTACGGCGTACTCCGGTGCGGTCATCACCCGCTTCTACGATCCGCTTCTGGAAAAGGTCACGGCCTGGGCCCCGACAGCGGAAGATGCCCGCAAGCGCATGGACCGCGCCTTGCGCGAGTTCCGTATCCGCGGTGTGGCCACCAACCTGGTGTTCCTGGAGAACATCATCACCCACGCCGACTTTCAGGCGAATAACTACACGACCCGTTTCATCGACGAGACACCTGCCCTGTTCGAGCAGACCAAGCGGCAGGACCGGGCGACCAAGCTCCTGACCTATGTCGCCGATGTGTCTGTAAACGGGCACCCGGAAACAAAGAACCGCGCGCGTCCGCCAAAGGATGTGGCAGCGCCGGTCATCCCGGTTTTCGGCGATGACAAGCCCTCCGGCACACGCCAGTTGCTGGACGACCTGGGGCCGAAGGGCTTTGCCGGCTGGATGAAGGACCAGAAACGGACGCTGGTGACCGACACGACCATGCGTGATGCGCACCAGTCGCTGCTGGCAACCCGCATGCGTACCCACGACATCGTCAACATCGCAGACGCCTATGCAGCCGGCCTGCCCAGCCTGTTCTCGCTGGAATGCTGGGGTGGGGCGACCTTCGACGTCGCCATGCGCTTCCTGACCGAAAGCCCGTGGGAGCGCCTGCACAAGATCCGCGAAAAGGCGCCGAACATCCTGCTGCAGATGCTGCTGCGGGGCTCCAACGGTGTCGGCTACACCAACTATCCGGACAATGTGGTCAAGTATTTCGTCGCGGAAGCTGCGGAAAACGGCATTGACCTCTTCCGCGTGTTCGACTGCCTCAACTGGGTGGAGAACATGCGCGTTTCCATGGACGCGGTTCAGGAAGCGGGCAAGCTTTGTGAAGGCGTGCTGTGTTACACCGGCGACATGCTGGACAGTGCCCGGCCGAAATACGACCTCAAGTACTATGTCGGCCTTGCCAAGGAACTGGAAGCTGCCGGTGCGCATATCCTGGGCCTCAAGGACATGGCCGGCCTCCTGAAGCCGGAAGCCGCCAGGGTTCTGATCCGGACGTTGAAACAGGAAGTCGACCTGCCGATCCATTTCCACACGCACGATACATCGGGCATTGCAGCGGCCACTGTTCTGGCGGCGGTCGAAGCGGGTGCCGATGCGGTGGATGCGGCCATGGACGCGCTGTCCGGCCTGACGTCTCAGCCGTGCCTCGGCTCGATCGTGGAAGCCTTGCGCGGGTCTGAGCGCGATACCGGTCTTGACGCCAAGACGATCCGCCAGATCTCGTTCTACTGGGAAGCCGTGCGCACCCAGTACCGGGCCTTCGAAAGCGACCTGCGCTTCGGTGCGTCGGAGGTCTATCTGCACGAAATGCCGGGCGGCCAGTTTACCAACCTCAAGGAACAGGCCCGTTCACTCGGACTGGAAACCCGCTGGCACGAGGTGGCGCAGGCCTATGCCGACGTCAACATGATGTTCGGCGATATCGTCAAGGTGACACCGTCCTCCAAGGTTGTTGGCGACATGGCGCTGATGATGGTCAGCCAGGGGCTGAGCGTGGAAGAGGTGAAGGACCCGGCCAAGGACGTGGCGTTCCCCGATAGCGTCGTCAACATGCTTCACGGCGACCTCGGCCAGTCTCCCGGCGGATGGCCGGAAGCGCTTCAGAAAAAGGTGCTGAAGGGCGAGGCCCCGATTACCGTTCGTCCCGGCTCGCTGCTGAAAGATGCCGATCTGGATGCGGAGCGCAAAGCTGTTTCCGAGAAGACCGGCCAGGACGTCAGCAACACCGAGCTTGCCTCCTATCTGATGTATCCGAAGGTGTTCACGGACTTCGACAAGGCCCAGCAGCAATACGGTCCGACGTCCGTCTTGCCGACCCCGGTCTACTTCTATGGTCTGGAGCCGGGCGATGAGATCTCCGTCGATCTGGAAGCGGGAAAGACGCTGGTGATCCGCTGTCAGGCAATCGGCGAAACCGACGTGAAGGGCGAGAAAAAGGTCTTCTTCGAGCTCAACGGCCAGCCGCGCATCATCAAGGTGCCGGACCGCGCCCACGGCGCCACCGGCGCTGCCACGATGCGCAAGGCCGAGGACGGTAACACCGCCCATGTCGGCGCGCCGATGCCGGGCGTGATCTCCACCGTTGCGATCACCGCCGGACAGGACGTGACCGCAGGCGATGTGCTGGTCTCCATCGAGGCCATGAAAATGGAAACCGCGCTCCACGCCGAACGCGATGGCAAGATCAAGGAAGTCCTGGTTTCGACGGGGTCCCAGATCGACGCCAAGGATCTTCTGGTGGTCTTCGAAAGCTAGGACGCAGGCGATAGCATTGGCCAAAAGCCGCCCGGAGCCATTCCGGGCGGTTTTTTGTTTCCTTCTCGCCGGTCATTCCGGACACGTGAGGCTGCAGCCGAACGCAGGTCCGGAACCCGAACATGATCCGTGTTGCAAACGCGGCCCTATTCTAAATCGGGTGTTCGCTGCGCTCACGCTGATATCCGGATTCCGGATCGGCGTGCAGCGATGCTGCACTTGTCCGGAATGACGGTGGAGGTGGCGGGAGACGGCATTTGGGCAATCTCTTGCCGCGCTCTTTGAAAGGCCGCAGATACCACTTGTCATCCCGGGCGAAGCGTAGCGCAGACCCGGGACCCAGGACGACCGGGCAAGGATGATTTGGATGCGGCCGCGTCGTTTCCCAAGGCGCCGCTGGAGTTTCTTCGAATTTTGTCGAGGACGTTGTTCGGAATTTCGGCAAGCGAAGGCTAAAGCCGATTCGACAGTCCAACCTTCTCGAGTTCAACCTTCAGGATCGGGTCGAAACTGATCTGCCGCGACTCTTCCCGGTATCCGAGGTGACGATAAAGCCTGAAGGCGCGGGTGTTGAGCGCGGCGACCTGGATGTGGGCGACGGTGTGACCGCGACTGCGGATTTCTGTTTCCAGCGCATTGACCAGGGCAGAGCCAACACCGCGCCCTTCGAACGCCGGAGCAACCCAGATGTCGGAAATAGTGTCGTCTGTGTGTTCGCAGGCGCCGATGCCGACAGGGTCGCCGTTGATTGTCGCGACGATTGCTGCAGGGCCGAGTGTTTTCAGGAAAGGGAGGAAAGGGTTGTTATCGACAATCTCCTGTCGAACGTGCAGCGGGACAAGGGTCGCTATGCCGCGCAGCCAGGCCTCCAGGCCGATGCGCGCCAAAGGCTCCGTTTCCTCGGGCCGTGCAACGTGCATGAGAATTTCCGGGCGTTCCATATCATGCCTCACACCCGTTCCCGTGCCAGATCCAGCAGTTTGCGGACGGTGTTGAGGTTTCGGGCCGTGCCCTGCTTCAGCGCGGGGAGTTTCAGTTTGGAGCGGCCGGAGCCTTTGGGATAATGGACGATGATTTCACGGCCAAGAACGATGGCTTCCTCGCCATCAGGTGCCACCATGGCGTCCAGCGCATCGGACGGCGCGTCTTTGGCAAGAAAGGTCACCAGAACGCGGTTTGGCTCTGCGTCCGGAAACGGCATTTGCGCGTAAAGGCTTTCCAGCTCGGAGAGGCTTCTGAGAACGACGCCGGGCGTCTTGCCGAAGTAGCTGGTAAGGGCTTCTGTCAGCCGGTCCAGAACATCCACCGCCGTCATGTCGGTTTCGAAGACGAGATTACCGCTCTGGATATAGGTGGCAGCGTTCTGAAGGCCGATGTTTTCGGCCATTGCCCGCAAGTCCGCCATCGGCAGCTTGCCGGTTCCGCCGACATTCACGGCCTGCAGCAGGGCGACAAAAACAGTCATCGGTTGTTCCGGACAGGTTCAGGTGAAATTCGGATATGCGAAGCGGAGGGCTGCTGTCAGCAGCGGGAGGTCGTCGGCCGTACAAGCGAGGCGCGCTATTCCGCAGCCTTCATCACATCATGGCGCACCGGAGCGGCGGCCGTGCCGATCCAGAGGTTCAGAAAGCGGTCGAGCCATTTTCTGACGGCGGGATCGTAGACGAAGCGGCCGGCGAAATGATCTCGGCGTTTCTGTGCGCCGGGCAATTCCATGCGCGGTGCGCCCTTGGTCGTCCAGCGGACCATCATCTGGTGGGTCAGTTCCGGGTGAAACTGGATACCATAGGCGCAAGAGCCGACGCGGATCGCCTGGTTGGGGTAAGTCGGTCCGGACGCCAGCAGATCGGCACCACGGGGCAGGTCAAAACCTTCCCGATGCCACTGATAAACCTTTTTCGGCCAGTCCATCAGGGATTTGCCGGCTTCGGTCGGCTGCAGAGGGTAGTAACCGATCTCCACCAGACTTTCCTGGTGGCCGGAAACCGTGCCGCCCATATGCTTGACCATCATCTGGGCGCCAAGGCAAATGCCGAGAAAGGGTTTGCCTTCGGCAAGCGGTACGCCGATCCAGTCGATTTCCTTTTGAAGGAAGGCATCCGGGTCGTTGGCACTCATCGGGCCACCGAAGATAACGGCGCCGGCATGATTTTCCATCGTGTCGGGCAGCAGGTCGCCGAACCGTGGCTTGCGAATGTCGAGCGCGAAGCCGCGCTTTACAAGCTCAAGACCCACCCGCCCGGGCGAGGAATGCTCCTGATGCAGGACAATCAGAACTTTCGGTCGGTTCTTCAAGGGATCGGACTGAAAAAGCATGGACTTAATATGAGGCAGGTCGGTGTGAAAATCGAGTCCCGTTGCCTCATCATCCTGCATAAATACGCATCCCTGCTGATTATAGCATGGGCGGTCAGTCGCCTTCGTGGGTTTCCGGAGCCGTCTGGGCAACCTTGTGACGCAAGTTCATCCGGTCGCGCGTGGAGACGCCCAGAAGTTCGGCGACCCGCCAGATGGTGTTGTCCTCAAACTCGTGGACGTGGCCGTCGGCATAAACGATTTCCCACATCATCTCGACAATGCCGAGGCGCTCTTCCTCATCGGTGGTGCGTTTCAGTACCGAGGTAAAGCCGTAAAGATCGACCGCTTCCTCGTCGCGCTGCTTGGCAGCGGCAATCAGTTCGGTGGTCTCTTTGTCTGAAAGATCATAATGGCTGCGAAGGATTTCGCGCAGCTTCGCGCTTTCGCTTTCCTCGATCACGCCGTCAATATCGATCAGGTGAAAAAGCAGGGCCGCGGCGGCCAGACGCTTGTCGTCTTCGGCGAAGGTCTTTTCTCCGCTGTCGCCTAAGGTGAGTTCCCGGACAAAGCTTTTCAGCGCATTGAGCATGTCTGTCATTCCTGTTGCATGGCCCCCCAAACAGGCCCGTTTTATTGCTATACCATTCCCTCTTTTCCATCAAAGGGTTGTTGTCGGCATTCGGCCTCCGGACATGGGAAGAAAATCCGGCATTTCCAAGTCAACTTTTTGGAATTGTTCTAAACTATTGATTTTTTTGGAATTATAACTTGACTTTCTGCCTCATGAAATGTTTTCCATCTCCATGTTGGACGTGGTTACACGTCGCAAAATCATTCGGGTTTCGCCCAGGGCAGGTCCATGCGCACCGGGGGCGGCACAGTTTACGGGATGGATCTATGAATACTTTCAAGCTTGGCCTTCTGGCGGCTTCCGCTCTTTTCGTCACACCGGCACTGGCCGCGACGCCTTCCGATATCCTGTCGACCTACGGCGACATCGCACAGGCAGAATATGCGGACTCGCTGGCAACGGCGAAGACGCTCAAGACCGCCATCGACAAGCTGGTGGCCGAGCCGACCGAAGCAAACCTGGAAGCGGCGCGCGCCGCCTGGAAGGAAGCGCGCGTTCCCTATCAGCAGACCGAAGCCTACCGGTTCGGCAATGCCATTGTCGACGACTGGGAAGGCAAGGTGAACGCCTGGCCGCTCGATGAAGGCCTCATCGACTATGTCGATACGTCTTATGGCGATGAATCGGAAGAAAACGACCTCTACGTCGCCAACGTGATTGCCAATCCGTCGCTCAAGGTGGGCGGTGAAACCATCGATGCCACCGAAATCACGCCAGACCTTCTTGCGGATACGCTGCAGGAAGCCGGTGAAGTGGAAACGAATGTGGCCACCGGTTATCACGCCATCGAATTTCTGCTGTGGGGTCAGGACCTCAACGGCACCGATGCGGGTGCGGGCAACCGGCCGGCGACCGACTTCGATCCGGCCAATTGCACCGGCGGCAACTGCGAACGCCGCATCCAGTATCTGCAGGCTGCAACCGATCTGCTGATTTCCGATCTTGGTGAAATGGCCGCTGCCTGGGCTCCGGACGGAGCTGCTCGCGAGGAACTGGCCAGCAAGGGTGAAGCCGGTGGGCTTGCCACCATTCTGACTGGCATGGGCTCTCTTTCCTACGGTGAGCTGGCTGGCGAGCGCATCAAGCTTGGGCTCATGCTGCATGATCCGGAAGAAGAGCATGACTGCTTCTCCGACAACACCCACATGTCGCACTACAACGACGTAGTCGGTATCCGGAACGTCTATTTCGGGTCTTATGAGAGCCCGGTCGGCAACGATGTGTCCGGTGCGTCCCTGGCCGATCTGGTAGCGGAAAAGGATCCGGCGCTGGCCAAGGAAATGAAGACGAAACTCGACGCCACGCTGGCGGCTTTCGAAGCCATGAAGGCGCGGGCCGAAGGCGGTGAAGCCTATGACCAGATGATTGGCGAAGACAACGAAGAGGGCAACGCCGTCGTGCAGGCAGCCGTGGATGCCCTGGTCGACCAGACTGCTTCCATCGAACGTGTCGTGAAGGTGCTTGACCTCGACGGTATCGCGTTCGAAGGCTCCGACAGCCTGGACAATCCAGGTTCCGTTTTCGAATAATCAAACAAATCGTCGGGCGGCTTCGGCCGCCTGACAGCTTTTCTGCGAATTGGGGCTCGCGGATAAAAGTCAGGATGCGAATATGAGACTGTTCCCCAGACCGGGCGCCAAGGCAGGCGTCTTTTTGTGTTTCTGCCTCGTAGCAGGCACCGCCCTTGCAGACGATACGCTGTCTTACCGCGATGATTTATCGTCAAAAGACCGGCTCAAGGCCGCGAGCGTTCTGCAGCCTCCGGCCGACTTCGAAGCCGCGGAAAGCTTCGAGCTCATGCAAGGTGGGGCCGGAACGTCCCGAAAGCGGATCAACCGGGATGCCTATTCCCAGTCCAATGCGAATCTGACGTTCGAAGAACAGGCGACCTTCAAGGTGGGCAATGGCCTGTTCAGGAAACTCTGGGCCTCTTCCCCCTCGTCGACGCAGGCCTCTGATGGCCTTGGGCCGCTTTATAACGCGCGCTCGTGTCAGGGCTGTCATCTAAAGGACGGTCGGGGACGGCCGCCGTTGGACGGCGAAGACGCCGTTTCGCTGTTCCTGCGCCTGTCGATTCCGCCTCAAACCGACGAAGAGCGCCAGGCGCTGGCCGACAGGGACATCATGCTTGTTCCGGAACCGACCTATGGCGGCCAGTTCCAGACCTTTGCCGTGACGGGCCTTGCGGGTGAAGGGCGGTTCGATATCGACTTGGAAGAGATCGAGGTTCCAACGGCCGGTGGCGAAACGGCCGTGCTGCAAAAGCCTCTCTACAAGATCCGGGATCTTGGCTATGGCGACATGCATCCCGACACACTGATCTCGCCCCGGGTGGCGCCGCCCATGATCGGCCTCGGTCTCGTGCAGGCCATCCATCCCGGCGACATCGAAGCGCTTGCAGATCCGGACGATGCGGACGGCGACGGCATTTCCGGCAGGGTCAGCCGGGTGCGCGACCCTGAAACCGGCGCGCTGACACTTGGCCGTTTCGGCTGGAAGGCGTCCGAGCCTTCAATCCGTGCCCAGAGTGCGGCTGCATTTTCCGGAGACATCGGCATTTCCACGCCGGAGATGCCGGACAACTACGGCGACTGCACAGACGCACAGACCGCCTGCCGGGTCTTGCCGCATGGCGAACAGGCCAACCTCGGCGTTTCGGAAGCTCCTGATCCGGTGATGGATCTCGTCACCTTCTATTCTGAAAACCTGGCAGTGCCGATGCGCCGGGACGTGGATGATCCCGATGTGCTGAAGGGCAAGGAGATTTTCTACGCGGCCGGTTGTCCGGCCTGTCACCGGCCGAAGTTCGTCACCAGCCGGAAGGCGGAAAATCCCGCGCACCGGTTCCAGTTGATCTGGCCTTATTCTGATTTCCTGTTACATGACATGGGAGACGGCCTTGCCGACAACCGACCGGTGGGTGACGCCGGTGGCCAGGAGTGGCGTACGCCGCCGCTGTGGGGCATTGGCTTGACCGAGACGGTCAACAGTCATACGCGGTTCCTGCACGACGGTCGCGCACGGAACCTGCTGGAGGCAGTGCTTTGGCACGATGGCGAAGCCAGACAAGCGCGCGACGCGGTTGTTGCGCTTTCGCCTTCTGACCGGCAATCGCTGATACATTTTCTGGAGTCCCTTTGATGCGCCGTTTGCTATTCGCTGTCCTTGCCGTTGGTGCTGTCACCGTCCAGCCTGCGTTTGCCACGGACTATGAGCCGAAGCTCGACAATCTGATCGACACCTACATTCAGCCGCAAACCAGCGCCTTTGCAGAAACCACGGCAAAGCTTCCGGATGCGGTGCGTGCGGTCTGCTCCACTGGGGACGCGGCATCGGTCGAAACGTTCAAGACAGCGTATTCGGAGACGGTACGCGACTTCGCGCATGTGCACTTCTTGCGGTTTGGCCCGCTGCTCGACAACGATCGCCTCAGCCGGTTGGCCTTTCTACCGGATCCGCGCGGCATCACGCAGCGCCAGATCCGCAAGCTTCTGGCCTCCGAGGACAAGGACGCGCTGTCGGCGGACACCCTCAAGGACAAGAGCGTGGCAGTTCAGGGGCTGACGGCGCTGGAACTGCTGGCTTTCGACAAGAACAGCGCGGTTCGGCTGGGACAGGAGGGCAAGGACAAGGCCTTCACTTGCGGTTATGCGCTGGCGATTTCGGAAAACCTTGCCGCGATGGCTGCTGAAATCGCGGAAGGCTGGCAGGATCCGGACGGATACAGCGCGGTGCTCCTGACCGCTGAAGGCGGAAACGAACGGTTTCACACATCAAAGGAAGCGCTGGAAAGCGTGTTCAATGTGCTGGTCACGGGGTTGATCATTGCCCGCGACCAGGACGTTCTTCCGGCACTTGGAACAGGCAAGGACAAGGCCAAGGCGACGCGGTTTCCGTTTTCGCGCTCCGGCAACAGCGTGGTATACCTTGTCGGCGAACTGCGCGGCGTTCAGGAGGCTCTCGGTGCTCTGGATCTCATGGATCTGACCCCGAACGATTTCGTCTGGATCTATAATGCGGTCGATTTCGAGTTCGGCAACGCTGTCGGTCTTCTGGAAGCGCTGCAGCCCCCCTTGCGCCAGTCCTTCGAGGACGGCGACGCCTACGACAAGGTCGCCGTTGTGGCGATCACGTTGAAATCGCTTCGCGACACGATTGCTCTTGAACTGGCCGGTGCTCTGGAACTGGCGGGAGGCTTCAATGCGCTCGATGGTGACTAAACCTCTTTCCCGGCGCGGGTTTCTGGCCGCGCTCGGCGGTCTTGCCACCTTGCCGGCCTTCTCCGGGTCGACGCTGGCGGAAAGCCTGTTGAGCCGGCAGGCGTTGGAAGACGTGCCGCTGTTCGTGAGCGCCTACAAGCTTGAAAACGGTGACTACGGTGTCGGTGTCGTGGATGATCTGGGGCAGGTTCTGGCCAGGATCTCGCTGCCGGGGCGCGGCCATGGTGTCGCGATTTCACCCGACAGAACGCGGTTTGTGGCCTTCGCCCGCCGACCTGGCACATTCGCGGTCGTGGTACGGCCGTTTCAGGATGTCGAGCCGGAGGTTCTGACAGCGGAGCCGGGCCGCCATTATTACGGTCATGGCTGTTTTTCGGCCGATGGCAAATTGCTGTATGCAGTCGAAAACGACTACGCCGCAGCGCGCGGTGTGCTGGGCGTCTACGACATGAGCGGCCGTCGGGTGCAGCGTATCGGCGAGATCGAGACCCACGGCATCGGGCCGCATGATCTTCTGCTGGCCCCGGACGGACGGACGCTGGTTGTCGCCAATGGCGGCATCATGACCCATCCGGACAAGGGCCGCGAAAAGCTCAATCTCGACACGATGGCGCCAACGGTAGCGTTTCTGGACAGCGAAACCGGCGACGTTCACACAAGCCACGCTCTGGACGCCTCCCTGCACCAGTTGTCGCTTCGGCACATGGCATTGGATGGGCAAGGGCGCGCATGGGTTGGCGGTCAGTTTCAAGGTCCGGAGACGGACCTGCCGCCGCTGGTTGGCGTGTTTTCTCGCGACGAGGCGCCTCTTCTGACGGAAATTCCGACCGGTATTGCCTCCGGCCTGCAGAATTACATTGGCTCAGTTACCGCCAACGCAAGCGGAGACGTGATTGCCACGTCCGCTCCAAGGGGTGGTCAGACGTTGTTCTGGAAAGCCGATACGGGTGCGTTCCTGGGGGCAGAAGCGATTGCGGACGGATGCGGCGTAGCGCCGATCGATCAGGGCAGCTTCCTGATATCCGATGGCAACGGAGCGCTGTCTCTTGTGGGCGATCCCACGCAGCCAGCCGAAATTCTGGCTCGTCCGCCGGGGATTTCCTGGGACAATCACATGTTTGCCCTGTCCTGAAGCCGAGCGAGCCGGTCAATCGGCCCTTGGTTGACTGCTGGTTTGTTTTTACTGCCAGGAGTGCTGGATGACCCTAATTCGGCAGGCTTCCTGCTTTTGTCAAAATCTGCAGGCACATTGCCTTCGTCCGCATGCCGGTTCGGGGCCGGGGTGCGGCGCGGTGGATCGATTTGCCGGTAATTGAGCGTTCTTACTTCTTTCCTGCGAAAGCTATTGCTTCTGCTTGGGGACGTTCCGGCTCGATTGGTCTACATTGAGGACCGATTCGCGACGGGGAGAGACTAAATGCGTCGGCTTTTGATCGGACTGGGCAGTTTGCTGTTCATGCTGGCAACCATCGTTCTGGTGGTGCCACTGTTCCTGCCCAAGGACGAAATCAAGCGTCAGGTGGTGGAACAGGTGGACAAGCGCTTTGGCTGGCGCGTGCGCCTGGACGGGCCTGTGTCCCTGTCGCTTTTTCCGGGGTTTTCCCTGGTTGCCGAAGATATCGGACTGTCCGGTGAAGCCGGGGCAGACGGGATCGAATTTGCCAAGGCCGAGCGCGTTGAATTCGGTCTGGCCTGGGGCGGTCTCATTTCCGGCAATATCCAGGTGACCGGAATTGCCCTGGACAAGCCGGACATCTATCTGGAAATCGGCCCGAACGGCACCACGAGCTGGGAACCGCGCCGCGACATCAGCGACATTGGCGACTTGATCGAGGCGGAAACAGGCGACGCCGAAACCGCTGCGGTGGTGGAAAGCGCGCCAGCGCCTGCTTCCGAGGCGGGCGCGGAAGAAACGGCTGCAGGTTCAGACGGTTACCTGAAGAGCATCGGTGTCGACAGCCTGCAGATCACCGGCGGTACGGTGACCTACAAGGCGCCCGACGCAGCGGAGCCGGTTCGTATCTCCAACCTTGATCTCAGTTTGCAGGCGCCCAGCCTGTCGGGCGAAGTCGATCTCACATCCACGTTCACCTTCCGCGAAATGCCGGTCACCGTCGACGGGTCTCTCACGAATCCGCTCGGCCTCATGGGCGGCGAGCAGGTTCCGGTAGACCTGAAGATTTCCAGTGGTGAGAACAGTCTTTCCGTCACCGGCCAGTCCGGTCTGGATCCGGTGCGTGCCGACCTGGCTCTTTCTGCCGCCGGGCCTTCCCTAAAGGCGCTTGCCGCGTTGGCCGGTCAGGATCTGGCAGCCGATCCGGGGGCATTTGCCGTGTCGGCCAAGGTTGCTGGCACCGAAGCCATGCTGTCGCTGGCCGATCTCGACATCACGCTTGGCCAGCTTTCTCTTGGCGGTGCGGCGGATGCGGATTTGTCCGGGAGCGTTCCTGAAGTCTCCGGCCGGCTGGTGCTGAAAGATGGCTCGATTGCCGATCTCCTGCAGCTTGCGGGCCAGGATCTGCCGGCCAGTGGCAAGCTCAGCGTGGATCTGGCGTTCGAAACCGCCGGTTCGACGGGTGAGGAGTTGCTTGCCGGGCTTGATATCAACGGCGGCGTGCGCATCGCCGAGGGCGAAGTCGGCGGCCTGGGTCTCGCGTCGGCTGTTGGCGGCGATCCGGAAGCTGACCGTGTGACGAACCTTGCCCTGGATATCGATCTTCAGGGCCTGGAAAAACCTGTTTCGCTCAGCGGCGCCCTGTCCTGGCGGGGCGAAGCCTTCAGCGTAACCGGCGAAGGCGACACTGCCCGCCTGTTGGCGGGGGAAGCCGCACCGGTTTCGGTGACGGTGAAAGGCAATCGCGTCAGCGCAGGCTTCAATGGCAGAGCTTCGCGAGACGGTGCGCTTGATGGTGCGGTCAGTGTCGATACGGCGGACCTGCGGGGCCTCATGGCATGGCTGGGCAAGCCGCTCGGCAACGGCGGCGGTCTCAAGCGGTTCAAGGCGTCGGGCATATTCGGTGTTGCCGGCGAGACGATCTCTTTCGAGGAAACCCGCTTCACGCTGGACGATACGTCAGGTGAAGCCAACGGGCGCATCGTTCTCGGCAACAAGCCAAACGTCACGGCGCAACTGGACCTGCGTGAACTTGTGCTCGATCCCTATCTCGGAGGCGCATCGAAATCCGGCAGCGGCGGCGGAAATGGTTCCGGGAAGGCGTCCGGAAATTCCTCGAGCGGTGGTGGTAGCGGCAAGCGCGGCGGAGCAGGCGGCTGGAGCACGGAGCCGATCGATTTCTCCGGCCTCAATGCTATCGATGCCGATTTCAAGCTGACGACAAAGGAAATCCGCTGGGACAAGATCAAGATTGACCAGAGTGCCCTGTCGACCACCATCAAGAACGGTGTGCTGACAGCAAACCTGGAAAAACTGGCCCTTTATGGAGGCACCGGCACAGGTACGGTTACGCTCAATGGGGCCTCCGCCACGCCGGCCGTTGCCGCGAAGTTCGCGCTCGCCAACCTCAATGCCTATCCGTTGCTGCGCGATGCTGCCGACTTCAACTGGATCGAGGGCAAGACCACCATCAACCTCAATGTCACGTCCAAGGGTGGCAGCGAACAGGCGCTGGTTCAGGCCTTGAACGGAACGGCCGACTACAAGTTCATGGACGGTGCGATCAAGGGCATCAACGTGCCGAAGATGGTGCGTGGTCTGTCGGTGGAAACCCTGCTCGGCTGGCAGGCCAACCCGTCGGCCAAGACCGACTTCAGCTCGCTCGGCTCGACCTTCGAGATCCAGAACGGCATCGCCAAGACGAATGATCTGTCCCTGGTCGGTCCCCTGGTGCGCATGACCGGCAAGGGCACAACGGACATGCCGGCGCAGCGCCTTTCCTGGCGTGTGGAGCCGAAAATCGTGCCGACGCTTGAAGGTCAGGCCCCGCAGCCGCGCCGGAAGGGCGAGGACAAGAAACTGGCCGGTCTCGGTGTGCCGATCGTGATCGAAGGTGCCTGGAACGATCCGCGTATCTATCCGGACATCAAGGGCATTCTGGAAAATCCGGAAGCGGCCTACAAGCAACTGCAGCAGACCGGCGGCGAGCTGATCTCCATTCTGCAGGGCAAGAAGGAACCGTCTCAGGAACTGGTCGACCAGGCCAACAAGGTCATCAACAAGGCGACCGGCGGCAAGACCCAGATCGACGTTCAGAAGGTTCTCGAAGGCGATGTCGACGATGAGGAAGTTCTGAAGGCGGTTGAAGAAGGCTTCGGCCTGCCTTCCGGCCTTCTGGGCAACGTGTTCGGCAACAAGAAGAAAAAGAAAAACTGACGGCATGACACGGCGAAGGTGCCGCATCTCGGTGCGGCACCGCGTCATTTTCCGTCGGATTCAAGTGGTGTGTTTGGGTGCCGAATTTGCTACGGCACCGGGCTTGTGTGTTCAGAACTGTCTCACCCGGTGCGCCAGTTCGACACCAGGGTTGACCCGCATCAGCCGCATCTCTCCGAAGCTGCGGATATCGCGTTTGCCAAGGTCTTCCAGGTGAAATTCATCCACCAGAAACTCCTTCATGGCATCGGGCGCCACGACGCACATCGGATTGGCAAATTCCTGCAAGCGCGCGGCCAGGTTCACCGCTGAACCGAAGACGTCATAGACATATTTCTGGATCCCGACGACCGAACCGACGGCTGCTCCCGTGCCCAGTCCGACGCGCGCCTTCCACTTGTGCTGATGGCTCTGGTTTCTGCGTTCCAGGTAGCGAATGAAGCGGACGGCGCAATTGGCCACCGCACGCATGTGGTCCGGTGAAGGTTCGGGCATGCCCGCAACAGCGAGATAGGCATCGCCGATGGTCTTGATGCGCTCGCAACCGAATTGCTCTGCAATACGGTCGAAAGCAGTGAAGATGTCGTTCAACTCCCCGAGCGTTACCGTGGGGTCGTGTTCTGACGAGAATTTGGTGAAGCCCACGAAGTCGAGCATGACCACGGATACGCTTTCATAAAGCTGTGGCGTGACGACGCCGAAGGTCTTGAACTCCTCATAGACCGAGCGCGGCATAAGGTTGAGGAGCAGGCGTTCAACACGTTCCTTTTCCCGCTCCAGTTCCCGCGTATTCCGCTCGACCATGGAAGAATAACTGTCGATCATCGACTCCAGTTCGCGGATCCGCGTGATGTTCTGACACTCCACGACAAGGAAGTCCTGCTCCTCGGCCGGGGAGACCGTCAAGGCGATGACCAGCGTCCGGCGCTTCAGCTTGACGGACACCTCGCCGGTAAAGCGGCCCTGGTCTTCTATTTCCGCGCGGAGCTGTTCGACATCAATGTCCGGCAGTAGATCGGCCAGTGTGGTGGCGGCTTCCGACTTGCCGAACCAATCACCAAACGGACCGTTCTGAAACAGGATCTGAAGATCCTTGCTGTTGACGACGGCGATGCCAACCCCGATCGCGCGCAACAGTTGCTGGTTGATCGCGGTGATGCTCATGTTGCACCGGGCGAAAGGATGGCAGCCCGGCGTGCCTGGATTTCCGACATTACGGACTGTATGTCGCCCGGATCTAATTTGTGCTCCACCAATGTCTCGTGCAGGAGGCGCGCAACCTGGTCGAAATCCTCGTTTGTCAGATCAAGGGATGCATGGGTTCGTCTCAGCCGCTCTTCCGAATAGGAAACCGGGCCGCCCATCAGGTAGGAGATGAATTTCGTCTGATGATCAATCAGGCGCGTCATGTCGACGTCGTCGAAAAAGTCTCCAATTTCATCGGAGTCGAGAACCTTGTCGTAAAAAGTCATTACGATACGGCTCACCGAGCTGAAGCCGCCGTATTTTTCAAACAATGACGCAGGCATGCCGCAGAACTCTATTTTCAAAATGAGATCAAGAATAAGAGAGTAGTCGACTATTCTGCCAATGCAAAGATTTTGTGCTTTCTATTCCTCTGGGTCACATAATCAGGTTTTCTCTGCGGGTCTCTCGCGCCTTCCGGTGGTCAGTTAATCGCCGAGTTGGGGCACGTCGGGGTGTTCGTGTGTTTCACTTCAGGCGCGCGCAAGGATTGGCGTTGGCGCGGCAACAGAGTGTCGCCGCACCTTCCGGGATATCCTCTCTTTTGAAACCCGCTATTTGGACAGGTCCTGGGCCAGCATGAGGGCGTTGCCGTCCGGATCGTAGAAGGTTGCCGTGCTGACCATGCCTTCGATGGTTTCTGTCGGTCCGTCAAATTTGACGCCCGCCTTTTCCAGCGCGCCGCGGGCAACCGCGATATCGGCCACACCGAACACGGGAACCGTGTTTCCCGGAGAGGGTTCGGACTGTTCACCCAGCCCCAGGGTCACGCCTTCGGTCAAGGTTTTCAACTCGCTCCAGCCAGCGTCGTCCATATGATAGAGCAGCTCGAACCCGAGCTTTTCCGCATACCAGTCGGCACTTGCATGCCTGTCGCGAACCGAGAGGGCGAGGGTGATCGTGTTATCCAGTGAAACGACAGGCATGAGACTTCCTTATGTAGCAAAAATATAGTAACTATAAAAAATGGATATGCAGCTTCTTGTCAACCTCACATCCAAGGCCTGGTCCCTGAAAATTCTGGCTCAGCTGCATGCAGGCCTTCCCGGCCGCCAGGCTCCGTTGATTGCGGCAACGGGGGCAAGCCGCAGTTCGTTTGCGGCAAGCCTGGAACACCTGATCCAGCTCGGGTTGCTGGAGCGAAACCCCGGCCACGGCCATCCCTTGCGACCGGAGTTTCGGTTGACGGACACAGGCAAGGCCGCCGCCGCCGTGGCGAGCCGGATCGAGGAGATCGTTCCCAACGAAGACGCTTTTGCCGTCTTGAGGCGCAGCTGGACAGTACCGATCCTGGCTGTAACCGGGACCCCGAGCCGGTTTACGGCAATCAAGTCCGGTCTCGGACCGGTCACGGATCGGGCGTTGTCGAAGTCCCTTGGTGTTCTGGAAGATCAGGAGTGGTTGAGGCGGGACATTGACCTGTCACAGCGCACGCCCTTCCCGATTTATCGTGCCGTGAATGCAGGCTTGCAAATCAATCAGGCGATCTCCGCAGGCGTTCGCTGAGCAGAAATTGAAGCAAAGTTCCGCCCTGCGGTTGGATTGTCTGGTCTGGAGGCAGTTTTTTCCCCTGCGTCGTCCACCGCGCAACTGCCTGTTTGAAATAGTGAATTTCAAAATCAAGGAATCTGGGCGTGTGGCAAGGCCTCATGACTCTTCTGGTTCATTGCAGTTTCAGGGTTTGGCGCTACGCTTGAAAAGTCGTGGTGAATCTTGCGAGGCAAGTATGTCCCGGTCAGACGAAGAGAAATGCGGTCGCCTGATGCGCACCGCCTGCGCGAATGTCATCGGATTCTGGCAGCTTTTGCAGGAGCCGGACGTTCTCAAGATCGATCATGTCAAACGCCTGCAGTATCGGGCCTACATGATCGGTTCCGCCCTCCATCTGGCAGATCTGGTCGTCAGGCATGAACATGCCCTGATCCATCTCCGGAAGTTGGCCTGGGAGCCAGAACTGGGCGAAGAAGCAAGAAAGTTCCGTACCATGGTTCACGCATTCCGCGGTGACCATCTGGAGGCTGTTGATGCCAAGGCCCTGGTTTTCAGCCAGGCCGTCCAGAGCGCCTTCGCGGACTAGGTGCAGGTACGGAAACGGTCAAAGACCGAGCGCGGCGACCATCCTGTCGACCGCCCCTTCCACCGTGCCTGTGTTCTCGATGCGGATCAGGTTGGCGACGTTTTCCGGCTCCAGGTCGGCGCGGCGCAAGCGTTCCTCTATTTCCTGCCTGCTTTCACGGCCGCGTGCGGCAAGGCGTTCGGCCAGAATTTCGACCGGTGCAGTGATCAGCAGAACGCTGGCGTTGCGATACTTGTCTTCTGCCTGTTTCAGCACCTTGCGTGAGCCATTGGCAATTACGGTTTCGCCGGCTTCGATCGCCTGGTCGTAGCTTTGTGGGATGACGTAGCCGAGCCCATGGGCTTCCCAGCACAGGGCAACATTGCCGGCATCTCTAAGCTGGTCGAACTCGGCGCGCGAAAGCGTGTCGTGATCCTCGGCCTCTGCATCGGCTTTGCGGGTGATTGCGCGCCGGGCGAAGCTGACGTCCGTCCGGCCCGCAAGGCGGGCCTTGAGCGCAGCCATCAATGTGTCCTTGCCGGCCCCGCTCGGGCCGACCACAAGTACCATGCGGCCCGGGCCGAGTTTTTCTGTCATGGCGGAAGCAGCCTCAGGCAACCCGTTTGCCCTCGCGCCAGACACCGCGCACGATCGGAATGTCGCCAACCATCTTCACCTGAATGAGATCCGCCCTGAGGCCGGGTTCCAGAATGCCGCGGTCTTTCAGGCCGATGGCTCTTGCAGGCGTTGCCGTGACCATTGCGACGGACTGCGGCAGGGAAATCGCCTCGACTTCCGCAGAAAGCTGGAACGCGGCCTGCAGCAGTGAAATCGGCACATAGTCGGAGGAAAGCACATCCAGAACACCAGCCTCGGCAAGTTCCTTCGCCGAGATGTTGCCCGAATGGGAGCCGCCCCGAACAACGTTCGGCGCCCCCATCAAAACGGCCATGCCTGCCTCGTGTGATGCCCTGGCCGCTTCCAGAGTGGTCGGGAACTCGGCGATTTTCGTCTGCAGCGACAGCGCTTCGTCCACGTGCGCCACGGTGGCATCGTCGTGGCTGGCGATGGCGATGCCGCGTGCCTGAGCGATTTCTGACAGACGTTTGCGGTTTTCAGGGGCCAGACTGCTGGCGCGGGCCTGGCGCTTGCGGATGAACTCGTCCATCTGGGCGTCGGTGAACCCCTTCTTGCCCTGATAGTAGATCTTGTAGGCATCCATCGACACGAACTGGCGCTGGCCGGGGGTGTGGTCCATCAGCGAGATCAGGCGGATGCTGTCGTCATCCTCAAAAACCTTGAAGGCGTCGAGCACGTCGGGTGCGGACACTTCGCAGCGCAGGTGGATGAAATGATCGGCGCGCAGGCGGTTTTCCCGCTGGCCGGTTTCAATGGCATCGGCAAGTGCGCGCATGTCCGCATAGCCGAGGTCCGCATCTTCATCCATGCCGACGCGCAGCGCATCGAACACCGTGGTGATGCCGGAGCAGGCGATCTGCGCATCGTGGGCCTGTACGGAAGACACCGGGTTCCAGCGGACTTTCGGACGCGGAGCATAGTGGGTTTCCAGATGGTCGGTATGCAGTTCGACCAGACCGGGCAGCAGGAAATCTCCTTCGCAGTCATGGCCGTCGACGTCGGTCGGCGACCCGATGCCGGAAATCAGACCGGTATCATCGACTGTCAGGGAACCGTCGAACACTTCGTCTGCGAGAACCAGACTGGCGTTCCTGAAGACTTTGGGGTGCTTGCTCATGCAGTTTCCTCTTGGGCGCGGTGCCCGCTCTGGCTGAGCGCATCGGCAGGGGCGGTGTTGCCGGTCAGCTCAAAAACCGTGTGAACCTCGAACGGCGCGCCGCGCTCGGCTTCGGTGTAAAGCGCAAAGTGGCGGCACAGCCGCTTTCTGCCGGTAACGTCCGAAAAGTGATGCCGGGCTGCATTTGTCAGCCGGTCCATGTCGGTATCGTCTTCCAGCTTGTTGGACAGCGTCAGATGAAAACGGAACTCGTCGAAGATATAGGGATAGCCCCATCTGACGAGGTAAGTGTCGTGCTTTTCCGACAGTCCGCTCTTGCGGCGGCGCTCCAGATCCGCCTCCGAAAGTGGCGCGCGGAAGGGCTCGAAGTGGCGCACGCACAGGCTGGCGAAGGCGCGCAGGGCCGGCTCTTCCGCCTCGGGGGTGAGTGCCAGAAAACGGCCAAGCCTGTTCACGCCGAGCGCTTCTATCTCGTAAGGCGCGATTTCCGCCGCAAAGGCTGCGCAGGCTTCCACCAGCTCCGCCTCGGTCTGATCGGCGGCAAGGGAAAACGGGGCTTTCAAGGTCCCGTGAAATCCATAGCGCCGGGGATCGGTCGTGAGCTCCTGAAAATGTGCCGGCGTCATGCCGGGCAGCTCCGGCTGCGGCAGGGCTGCATCGGTGAAGGGATCGCGCCCGAGCCAGGTGTTTCCAAGCTGCATCAGACGGTCGTCGGCATTGGCGGCGAAATAGAGGGCATAGCGCATGACGGAAATCGCAATTTTTGAAATGTGGTTCGGCCGGGAGGTGGCAGGGCCACGTCCTTCAACTTTCTGAAGGAGTGACCTAAAGACGGGCGGTGACTTTTCTGTGACAGTTTCCGCCCGTCTGCAAGCCTTTCCTCATCTTGCGCCTCAGGCGGCCGCTTCCGCGCTGAACCCGGTTACATCAATGATGCGGTCGGCGATCTGTTCCCGCACATCCTGATCGTGCAGGATGCCGACCATGGCAACGCCGTGTGTCTTCTTCTCTTCCACCAGGCGGACGACAACGGCCCGGTTGGCAGCATCGAGCGAGGCGGTCGGCTCGTCCAGCAGCAGGATCGGGTAATGGGCAATGAACCCCCTGGCGATGTTGACGCGTTGCTGTTCGCCACCGGAGAAGGTGGCTGGCGGCAGGGTCCACAGGCGCTCGGGCACATTCAACCGCGACAGCAGGGAGCGCGCCTTGTCGACGCCTTCTTCCTCGCTGGTGCCCTGGGCGATCAGCGGTTCTGCGACCACGTCTTCCGCCGACACGCGCGGGATGGTGCGCAGAAACTGGCTGACATAGCCGATCGTGTCTTCGCGCAGGCTCAGAACCTTGCGCGGTTCGGCTCCGGCGATGTTGACGATTTCGTCGCCGGCCGTCACCAGGATCTGGCCTTCGTCACAGCGATAGTTGCCGTAGATCATCTTGAGGATCGAGCTCTTGCCGGCACCCGAAGGCCCGCCAAGGACGACGCATTCCCCGGCATTGACGGAAAATTCGACTTTCTCGACCACGGGAATGACGGTTCCACCCTGCAGGTGCATGGTGAAGGACTTGCCGACATTGTTGAGATAGAGGCGTACGGGCATTTCGGTCCTCATACCTGGAGAATGGAAGAAACGAGCAGCTGGGTATAGGGCTCGCGCGGATCGTCGAGCACCTGGTCCGTCAGGCCGCTTTCGATGACATTGCCGTGGCGCATCACCATGATCCGGTGCGACAGCAACCGGGCCACGGCAAGATCGTGGGTGACGATGACCACCGATAGCCCGAGATCGGCCACCAGACGGCGCAGCAGATCCAGAAGGCGGGCCTGCACGGAGACATCCAGGCCGCCGGTCGGCTCGTCCATGAAGACCAGCCGCGGCCGGGTGACGAGGTTGCGGGCGATCTGCAGGCGCTGGCGCATGCCGCCGGAGAAGGAACGCGGATCGTCGTCGATACGGTCACTTTCGATTTCCACCCGTCCCAGCCAGTCGTCGGCCGTGGAGCGGATGTTGCCGTAGTGACGCTCACCAACCGCCATCAGCCGCTCGCCGACGTTGGCGCCTGCGGAAACATTCATGCGCAGGCCTTCGGCCGCGTTCTGGTGCACGAAGCCCCAATCGGTGCGCATCAGGAGGCGGCGTTCGGCCTCGGTCAGCTGGTAGAGATTGCGCATGGTGCCGTCACGCATGCGGTATTCGATGGCGCCGGCCGTTGGGGCAAGCCGTGTCGACAGGCAGTTGAGCAGCGTTGTCTTGCCGGAACCGCTTTCGCCGACGATGGCCAGCACTTCGCCGGGCCACAGATCGAAGGAGACATCGGCGCAGCCGATGCGGTCGCCATAATAGCGGGTGACGTTGTGAACCTGCAGCAGCGGGTCCGTGGACGGAAAGGCGTTCATCGGGCGGTCTCCTCTGCCTGGGTGGCGCCGAACTGATGTGCCGCAGGATCAGCCGCCATCGGGCCCAAGTGGCCGTCCGCGCGCCGTTCCTCGCAATAGTCGCTGTCGGAGCAGACGAACATGCGTCCGCCCTTGTCATCCAGGATGACCTCGTCCAGGTAGACATTCTCCGCGCCGCACAGGCCGCAGGGCTTGTCGAATTTCTGCACTTCGAACGGGTAATCCTCGAAGTCGAGGCTCTTCACCTTGGTGTAGGGCGGAATGGCGTAGATGCGTTTCTCGCGACCGGCGCCGTAAAGCTGCAGGGCTGCCATCTGGTCGATCTTCGGATTGTCGAATTTCGGCGTTGGCGAAGGGTCCATCACATAACGGTCGTTGACCTTTACCGGGTAGGCGTAGGTGGTGGCGATGTGGCCGTTCTTGGCGATGTCCTCGTAGAGCTTCACATGCATGAGGCCATAGTCCTCGAGCGCATGCATCTTCCGGGTCTCGGTTTCGCGTGGTTCCAGGAAGCGCAGGGGTTCGGGGATCGGGACCTGGAAGACAATGATCTGGTCTTCGCGCAAGGCCTTTTCCGGAATGCGGTGGCGGGTCTGGATGACGCTGGCCTCCGACGTCTCGTAGGTGGTGCGTACACCTGCGGTCTTTTCAAAGAAACCGCGCAGGGAGACGGCGTTTGTGGTGTCGTCGGACCCCTGGTCGATCATCTTCAGGCAATCGTCCTTGCCCAGGATTGCCGCCGTCACCTGCACCCCGCCGGTGCCCCAGCCATAAGGCATGGGCATTTCGCGAGAGGCGAAGGGCACCTGATAACCCGGAATGGCGATGCCCTTCAGGATTGCCCGGCGGATCATGCGCTTGGTCTGCTCGTCCAGATAGGCGAAGTTGTATTCGCCCTGTTCAAAAATCTGAGCCGTGTCGTTCATTCTGCGGCCTCCTGGGCAGTGCTGCCCTCTTCTTCTTCCTGGCGGCGTTTTTCGAACCACTCGCCACGCATGCGGCGCACGAGGTCCAGTTCGGCTTGGAAATCGACGTAGTGCGGCAGCTTCAGATGTTCGACGAAGCCGGTCGCCTGGATGTTGTCCGAATGGGACAGGACGAATTCCACGTCCTGGGCCGGGGCGGATGGTTCCTCGCCCAGCTCCTGCCAGCGCATGGAACGGTCGACCATGGCCATGGACATGGCCTTTCTCTCCACCTGACCGAAGACGAGACCGTAGCCGCGGGTGAAGGTTGGCGCCGTCTTGGCGGAGCCCTTGAACTGGTTGACCATCTGGCACTCTGTCACCTTGATGGTGCCAAGCGTGACGGCAAAGCCGAGCTCCTCGGCAAAGAACTCCACTTCAACTTCGCCGTAGCGGATCTCGCCGGCAAAGGGGTGTGTGCGGCCGTAGCCGCGCTGAGTGGAATAGGCCAGGGCCAGCAGGAAGCCTTCGTCGCCACGGGCAAGGTTCTGCAGGCGCAGGTCCCGGTCGGCGGGGAAGGACAGGGGTTCGCGGGTCAGGTCGCCGACCGGGGCGTCCTCGTCGGTCACCGGGTCCGGCTCCATCAGGCCTTCGTCGCCAAGCAGATCGGTGACGCGCGGCATGCTGTCGTCTTCAACGCGGGCGGTTTCGGCCGGCTTTTCAAGGCCGTCCTCTTCGGCGGCCAGCGCGAAGTCCAGCAGGCGGTGGCTGTAATCAAAGGTCGGGCCCAGCACCTGGCCGCCGGGCAGGTCCTTGTAGGTGGCCGAGACGCGCCGTTCCACCAGCATTTTCGCGGTGTCGATCGGCTGGCTGTAGCCGAAGCGCGGCAGGGTCGTGCGGTAGGCACGCATCAGGAAAGCGGCTTCGATCAGGTCACCGCGTGCCTGCTTGATGGCAAGCGCGGCCAATGTCTCGTCGTAGAGCGAGCCTTCGCCCATGACGCGGGCAACGGCATGGGAGAGCTGCTGAGCAATCTGCTCCAGTGTCAGCGAGGGAACGGATGTGTCGCCCCGGCGGCGCTTGGCCATGAGCTTGTGGGCGTTGCGAATGGCTTTTTCGCCACCCTTTACAGCTACATACATGGGGTCAGACCTCCGCTTTCAGGATGCGGGTGGAGCGGGGCAGGGCACACAGCGCGTCCTGACCGGCAAAGACCAGATCGATGCCCCGGGGAAACTGGCGGTTGTTGGTGATCACCTGATCCCAGAACACCGGCGGAACCGGGCCGGAGGCAAAGGAGACGGTGTCCTTGATGCCCGGGCCGCTGAATGTGACTGCCGGATGGGACCCGAAGTCCTGTCCGGTCAGGATCACCGTGGTCGAGCGGTCCGGATATTCTGCGGAGCCCTGGTTGAAACTTGCCAGCGGGATCATGCTCTCCGGGGTGCTGATCAGCGCGAAGGCCGCTTCCACCGGTTCGGTGATGATCGGGCAGCCGGTGTGGAAGCGCAGGAAGGTCTTTACTGCGTCCGAGGCCATCAGCGGTTTGTCGAGCCAGATCGGCGTGTCGTAGTCGAACAGGGTCAGGGCGATGGCGGCGGCCACCTGCGTCAGCGGTGCGGGCGGCTTCAGGTTGCCGGCGGAAATCGCCTGCCGGGTGCCCGGGCGGGCCATGGCGTTCATGATGGCGCGGAAGCAGCCCTGCGCATCGTGAACCGGATCCTGAAAACCCGCGGCCAGCGGGGCGGCGGCGGTTGCGTTGCTTGCGCTCATCAGTTGTCTCCCCGCACCATGGTGAAGAAGTTGACCTTGGTGGCCTCGGTTTCCTCGCGGACGGTTTCCTTCGCGCCTTGCTGGGCTTCGGCCAGCGGTGCGATGATGTCCGTCTCGATGCGGTCCTGCATCGCCGGGCGCTGCCACAAGGCGTCGATCACGGCGGACTGCAGCACCTTCCGCTTGTTGCGGCCAAGGCTGTAGGCGTTCCCGGTTTCACCGGTTTCTAGCCGGACCACACAGCGGGTGACGGTAACCTCACCCAGGTTGAACGGGCTGCCGGTTCCGCCCATGCGGCCACGCACCATCACCAGGCCCGTTTCGGGCTGGCGCACCAGTTCGTAGCTCTGGGGAGGAAGCGCATTGAATTTTTCCGCGACAGCTTCGGCGGAAGCGGCGGCCAACGTCGCGATGACTTTCTGGCGGGCGCCAACAGCGGCGTCTGCTTCGATGTTCGAGGAGAGGGGAGTGGAGGTGATATCTGTCATGAAGCGCCTTTTGGGTTGGGCGGTTCTTCGGAAAGTGTTCGAAAACACCCTTGTCCTAGATTCGATTTGTCTATTTGTCTAGACAAATAATCCGGTTGACTCTTTGGTACCGAAATTTGATGACGAGCGCATGACGACGAACAGCACTCTCGACCGCAGCGCCGGAATTGCGGTGTGGCGCCAGATCATGGAAACGCTGAAGGCGGAAATCGTGAGCGGTGCCTTTGAAAAAGGCAGCCGCCTGCCGCCGGAATCCGAACTGGCGGCCCGGTTCGGCGTCAACCGCCACACGGTGCGCCGGGCCATCGCCGCGCTGACGTCGGACGGCATTCTGCGGGCCGACCAGGGCCGGGGCACATTTGTCGCCTCAGCCCCGCTCAGCTACCCCATCGGACCGCGCACACGCTTTTCGGAAATCGTTTCGGGCCAGCTCCGGGCCCCGTCCGGTCGGTTGATCGGCTCGGCTGTCGAGGAAGCCGATGCGCTTCTGTCGCATCAGCTTGGTGTGCCGCTCGGCACGGTGCTTATTCGTGTGGAAACCCTGCGCGTTGCCGACGGCGTGCCGATGATCGTGGCGACAAGCTGGTTCGAACAGGCCCGCGTGCCCAACTTCGTTGCCGACTATGCCGAGACAGGGTCGATCACCACAGCCCTGAACCGGGCTGGAATCTCCGATTACCGCCGCAAGGAAACGCGGATTACCGCCGAACTGGTGGAAACCCGGGATGCCCAACAGCTCGGTCTGGCGCTGGGCCAGCCGGTGATGGTGGTGGAAAGCGTCAATCTGGATATGGCTGGCAAGCCCCTTCAATGCACCCGGGCCCGCGTCGCCGCGGACCGCATGCAGCTTGTTGTCAGCGGTGACACCTGACGGAAGTTGGTGCCTGCGCCTTAAGCGCCAAGCCAGTGCCATTCTTCGGCCGGCAAACCCCGGAACCTATGCCCGGGGCCGCAGGGATCAAATCTTTTTGCGTGTCGCCGAAAAGGCTTTTATCAGGACTCCGGAAGATTGGCCGGGTCGAAGTCGCACATCTCGGCCGCCTTGGCCAGGCTCTCGCTGAAGCCAACCGGTGAGAAGCGGCCATAAAGCCACGTTTCGCCCAGGCTCTCCCGCTCCACGGAAATGTCGACCTGCGACTTGGCGCTGGCCACCGCTGCTGCCATTTCCTTCACGAACCCGGATGTCATCGAAATCTTGTTTGGGGCCTGCATGCCGACGGGGAACATCTCTTCCCCCAGCCAGATGTCTTCCCCGTCAATGGTGATTTCTACCAGATCTGTCTCGGCCCAGGGATCTTCCTCGTTTTCGGAATAAGGCGCATATTCGTAAGTGAAGTCAGCGCTGTAGCCTTTGACGTCGAAGCTGAACTGCAGCGAGCCGGAGGTGTCGCGCGCGGGCGCATTGTTATAGACAAGGCAGGTCCCGCCGATCCTGGCTGCTTCCCAGTCACCACTGGCAAATGGGGCGGCGGCAACGCCAGTTGCCGGCAGCAGGGCCAGCACCGAGACAAAAGCTCTCAATTTCATTCCAAAGTCCCTCAAGAACATATTGATGTGCGGACACATGCGTCCGGCTGCCCCGCAGACTGTGCAAGGGCTTGAAACTCAATCGTTTCCGGCAAAGTCATACAAGCTCTTCGTTGACTGAATGCGAATAATCTCAAGAAAAAGGCCGGTAAAGGTCGTGATCAGCTTCCAGTAGAGCTTGTCGTCGCGTGATCAGTCACTCTGCGCGCGGTCAAGATCTTGGGTTCCTCTCCACGGGACTGACTTGACTTGTGGTGCTGTTTCGAAGCGGAAGCTTTCGTTTTTCGTATCGAGGGTACGGCAATCGTGGTGAGCCGGCCGAGAACGGCGGCGCGAAGCTCCCGAAGGTCAAACCCGGTCACCTGAGCATGAGACCAACAGGAGCGTTCACGGACGGTCGCCCAGATCTGGTTGTTTTTGAGTGTCTTCTTAATGCTGCTCCATCCACGGAACACGTCAGTCGTGCGCGTCGAACGAAAGTCCAAACCGCACAGCAACGCCCAAACCTTCTTGTTTCATCAAGTCAGGTATCTGAATTGCCGAAGGGGTCAGATTCCCGTCTGCAATAGGATTGCGTCCTGCTGACTTCCCAATCCACGTTGTTGGGGGTGCGGTCTGGTTTCAAGCGACTGGCGCAAGGCCTCATCGTCTTCCGTGTCGGCCAACTCCAGGCTCCAGACACGGAAACTGGTGAGCTCGTAGGCGCCGAAAGACGTCACCATGGCGACGTCGGCCGCATCGTGCCCCCTGACCATCAGAACACGTCCGACCCTTGGTACGTTGTAGCGCGCGTCGAATGTGTACCATCTGCCGTCCAGATAAACTTCAAACCAGGCGCAGAAATCGTCGAAACCCGTGTCGGCGACACCGATGTCTCCCAGATAACCGCTGGTATAGCGGGCCGGTATGCCCATCGCTCGGCATAGGCTTATCGCCAGTTGGGCAAAATCCCGGCAAACACCGGTCTTTTCCTTCAGGACGTTTGC
Source organism: Labrenzia sp. ATLA3 (assembly GCF_057180185.1). Classification (NCBI taxonomy): domain Bacteria; kingdom Pseudomonadati; phylum Pseudomonadota; class Alphaproteobacteria; order Hyphomicrobiales; family Stappiaceae; genus Labrenzia; species Labrenzia sp. ATLA3. The sequence continues at coordinate 377,898 of NZ_JBXUKV010000003.1, read as the reverse complement.
CGCAGTTTTGTCCGGCCGGCCGAAGTTGTAGCCGAACGTGACCTGACTGTGAACGAAGTCGCAGATCGCCTGAACTCTTGACCATCCCTCTTTCGTCTGCCCGAATGTTTTCCAGGCAAATTCCCCCATCAGATCAGAGTCGCAGTAGCGGCTTGCGAAAAGATAGGTCAACGTTTCGTTGGGCAGATCCTGCAGAGGGATTTGCGATGCTGCGGGATGGACTTCGTCTGGCTGGCCGTCCACTTCCACGATGCAGTCGGACCAGAACGTGGACACGCCTGTAGGAGCGATTACCCGGGTGATGCGATTGCCATAACCGTCCGTGTATTCCCGGATATTGGGGATGCTTATATTTCGGACATGATCGGAGCCGATCACTCTGCCGGCAAAATCGCTGTGCACACTCAAGGCCAGAAGCATCGGGACAGGCTCGGGGCATGTGACGGTAATCTCAAATCCTATTCGGATGAGCATGTCGATCTTCCTTGTGCATGAGCTAAATAGGGTCCAGGCTGCAGCGCTTTCCGAGCCAAGGACAACCAACAACGGCATGCGGGGGCGACAAGGTTCCGATGACAACCGCTATTCGTATCCTCCACACTACACGATATCGCTACAGCCGGCCGGTAAAGTTTGGAGCTCACCGGCTTTTGCTGCGCCCCAGAGACGGTCACGATTTGCGGCTGCTCTCATCTGCAATTGCCATTTCTCCCGAACCGCGGCTGAGTTGGCACTTCGACACGTTCGGCAATTCGGTTGCGAACGCGGAGTTTTCCGAGGCCTCGAATGTGCTCGAGTTTCGAAGCGAACTGCTGATCAGGCGGTTTTCCCACGATGATTTCATCGTTTCTCCGGAGCGGGGCAGAAGCGCTTATCCCTTCACGTATCCAGAGGAAGATCTTATCGACCTTGCGCCATTCATATCGCTTGAAAACCCGGAAGAAGGCGAGGCAATTGATGCCTGGCTGGCGGCAGTGATCGGTCCTGGCCCAGATGAGGTTCTCGCTTTCCTGCGGCTGTTGTCCGAGACGGTCAACGACAAGCTGACCTATATCCGGCGGGAGCGAAGCGGCACGCAGAGTGCCGCGACAACTCTGAAAAAAGGAACCGGCAGTTGCCGGGATTTTGCTTTCCTGTTCATGGAAGCCGCGCGCCGCTCCGGGTTCGCAACCCGTTTTGTCACGGGATATCTGAACGATGTCGCCGATGACGGACACATGCACTCCGGTGGCGGAGCGACCCATGCGTGGGCGGAAGTCTATTTGCCAGGCGAAGGCTGGGTGGAGTTCGATCCGACAAATCGCATCATCGGAAGTCCCAATCTCATTCGGGTTGCCGTGACCCGGACGCCCCGCCAGGCGATCCCCATCAGCGGAACATACGATCCGCGCTCCGGAGCGGAGTTTTTGGGAATGGATGTTGAGGTGAAGACCAGTATCGAGCCCTACGACCCGGGGAGTTCCGCTTAGGGCCAAGCTTGCGCAGGACAATTGGGGTGGCACTTATCAGCCCTGGCCGTTGTCTTGCCGGGCTTTGGCTCATCTCCCCTTTATAGGTAATGGCCTGAACAAGCTGAACTTTGCCTTCGCGTTGCCTTCACCCCGCCAGCACGCCTCCAACGGCAATCGTCGTTGATCAAAAATAGCCCTCAACCGACACGTAGATGATCATCGCAAAACTCAGAAATGCGAAATAGGTCGTGAAGGATTCGGGGTCCAGGAATTTTTGGAAAGTGGATCTAATCATCGCCATTCCGCCCTCGATTTTGGGGCGAAGTGTGTAGGCTCCTGCCGGCAGCGCCCTGTAAAATTGCTGCAGATACGATATTATATAGGAATAATCTTCAATTTTGCAAAATTTATTTTGGATGTTATCTGTATAACTTTTTAACTGTCAGGTTATTTTTTCGATATTTTTGAAATTTTATTGAATTTATCTAAAGTATATTATTCAGAATTTGATTATATTGATGAAAATTCAGATGTCCTCTCGAGGATCAAGAAATCTTCCAGAGAAAGTGCCTTCGTTGAGGGTAAGCATGGCGCGTTTTCTTTTCGGCGTCTGTCTGCTGCCCTGCACAGGACAGCACTGACCTGCGGCAGCCGCTCCAGAAGCCATGCCATTGAGGCCTCCGACCGGACCGCGCCAACGACCTTGTGGCCTGTATGGATTGCGGCCCCGGCGACGGCGAAGCCGAAAATTGCGCCGGTGATGAAAAAGGAACCCGGGCGTGCCAATAAACTTGGTGCGGCAGTGAAACGGCCAGAGCTTTAGATGCGGTGTAACAAGACGCTGCATGCTGCATGGCGGGCGATCTGAGCGGCGTTCGTGCCCAGTGTTGAAAGATGGCTGTCGCTCCGAACCGCATTGAGCACAATAAGGCTCGCACTGATCTTGTCTGCCAGCAACAGTACCTGTTCCCCAACTCCGCCTCGCAACACATGCGGCGTGGCATTGCTCACTTCTGAACGTTTCATCAGATTGAGCAATTCCGACTTCGCCTGGTCAGCGGCGGCTTTCTGGCTGTCCTCGGGAATGTATGGCTCGATGTAGTTGTAGAATCCGAAGGGAAGGACGAAGGCGACGTGAATGTCGTTGCCGCCATAAGCTCCCCAGGCATACTGGAGCAGCTTTTCAGCGCCGTCGGAGTGCTCGATGTCAACCAGTACGAGAATGGTCTGCTTCGCCATTGAGCGCTCCTATTTGCTCAAGATGTGCGGTAGCCAGGTCGCAAGGCCAGGGAATGCGACGAGAATGGCGACAAAGACGCACATGACCAGGAACATCGGGAAGGAAGCTTTCGAGATGAAGGCCATGTCACGTCCGGTCATTCCCTGCAGGACGAACAGGTTGAAACCGATCGGCGGCGTGATCTGCGCCATTTCCACGACGATCATGAGATAAACGCCGAACCAGAGCATGTCGAAACCGGCTGCCCGCACCATCGGTTCGATGACGGCCATCGTGAGTACGATGGAAGACAGACCGTCCAGAAAACACCCGAGAACGATGTAGAAGATCGTGAGGATCGCAATCAGGGCGATCGGCGACAAGTGCAGGCTTCCGATGCCTTCCGCCAGTGCCCGCGGAATTCCGGTGAACCCCATCGCAAGCGACAGGAAGCCGGCGCCCATGAGGATGAGCATGATCATCGATGTGGTCCGGATCGAGCCGAGAACGCTCTCTGAAAACGTCTCCCAGGACAGGCTTCTCTGAAGCGCCGACAATATCAGGGATCCGAGCACACCGAGGGCCGCCGCTTCCGTTGCAGTCGCAATGCCTGAGTAAATCGAACCAATGACCGCTGCGATCAGCACAAGGACCGGCACAAGGTCCAACAACCGCCGGGCCAGATGGGAGGTGTCCAGATCCTGGACGGGATTGAAGCTCCCCCGGTTTATCTTCGCCCAAACTGCGATGTAGGCCATGAACAGAAGTGCCAGGCACAGTCCCGGGATCATGGCAGCCATGAACAGCTTCGTAATGCTCTCGTTCACGGTCACGCCGAAAATGATCATGGAGATCGACGGCGGGATCAAGAGCCCCAGCGTTCCCGCGCCGGAAAGCGTTCCGATGATCATGTGCTCCGGGTAGTTCCGTTGCCGGAGTTCGGGAATGGACATCTTGCCCACGGTCGCCACCGTCGCGGCGGAGGATCCGGAGATGGCGGCAAAGACCGCGGACGCGCCGACATTCACGTGCAGCAATCCGCCTGGAAGGTTCCGCAGGAACGGCGCCAGCCCACGAAACAACGTTTCGCTGAGTTTGGTTCTGAACAGGATTTCGCCCATCCAGATGAAGAGCGGCAATGCGGTTAGCGTCCAGGAGGACTGCCCGCTCCAGATCGTGATCGCCATGGAGTCGCCAATTGGAGCCGACGTGAACAGCCACATGCCCATGATGGCCGTTATCAACAGAGCCGCGCCAACCCAGACGCCAAAGCCCAGAAGGGCGAAAAGCGTTGCAAGGAAAATGACGATGGAAAGGGACTCGGTCATATTTCGTTCGGTCCCTCTTTGCCCTGTTCTTCAGGATTGATCGCGTCGTAGTCAAACAGAACCAGCAGCAGGGTGTGAACCACCGCGACCGCCAGAAGGACTGCCCCGATCGCAACCGGTGTCTGCGGGATCCATAGGAGGACGGCATCCGCCCCTTCACTGCGCTCGCCGAATTCGTAGCTCTCAAGCGCCAGATTGCTCATGTAGTAGGCGACGAACACCGTCGCTGCGCTCATGACGGCAAGGCAGAGGATCTCGATGACGCGGCGGCGGCCTCCCGTGGTCGCCTGGATGAGCAGTTGCACCCGTATGTGACCGTTTCCACGAAAGGTGTAGGCCAGCGCCAGGAAGGTCGAAGTGGCCATGACATAGCCGGCAAAGTCCGTAGCGCCGCCTGCAAAAAAGCCGAACAGCCGCGCCACGATGCTGTAGAGCACCAACACGCACAGGAATACGAGTGCACCCCCGGAAAGTACCCCGGCAAAGCGATAGATGTGGTCCAGAAAACCGGAAATGGAACGCATTCAGCCCCCGTGAAAGACGCAGTCTGCAACTGAAAACGGGCAGCCCTTCAGGACCGCCCGTCAGATGTCCGGATCAGTTCATTTTTTCATAAGCCTCGAGAACTTCAGCGCCTTCCGGACCTGCGCGTTCAATCCAGGCGTCCTTCAACTGACCGCCGACCGACTTGAAGGAGGCGAGCACATCTTCGTTCAAGGTGCCGACGGTCATGCCCTGTTCCTTGAATTGCTCGACATACCAGGAATCGAGTTCTTCGGCCTTGGCCCAGCATTTGGTTTCGGCATTTGCCGCAGCTTCCGTCAGAACATTCCGCGTGGCGTCGTCAAGTCTGGACCAGGCTTTCTTGTTGACGATGACCATGTTGCGCGGCAGCCAGGCTTTGACATCGTAGTAGTAGTTCACATGTTCCCACAATTTACGGTCATATCCGGTGGAGCCGGAGGAAATCATGGCCTGGGCGACGCCGGTCGCAAAGGCCTGTGCCAATTCCGCGGCCTCGATCTTAGTCGGAGCCATGCCAAGGCCTTCCGCCATTTTTGACGTGGTCGCGTTGTAGGCCCTGAACTTAAGGCCGGACAGGGCATCCAGGCTGGACGCTTCCTTCGCGGAGTAAAAGCCCTGCGGCGGCCAGGGGCAGGAATAAAGCAGATGCAATCCGGACTCGTCGAGCTTCTTGCTGAGCGCAGGCTTTGAAGCCTCATAGAGTTTTTTCGCCCCGTCGAAACCGGTTGCCAGGAAGGGGATTGAATCGATTTCGTAAATCGGATCGTCGTTGCCGAGCGCAGAAATCAGACGCTCTCCAATCGGCGTAATGCCTTTGCGCACCGCTCCGAATATTTCGGCCCCGCCGATGAGGGAGCCACCTGGATGAGTCACGATCTCAAGATCGGACTTCTCAGTGACCTCGGCAGCAAACTCAGCCGCAATCTCGGAATGATAGTTGGTCGCTGCATAGGCAAGCGCCATGTCCCATTTTTCGGCGTGTGCCGTTGCTGCGCTAAATGCAAGGATCGAAGCGGCAAGAATGCTCGATTTCATGTTCATCAGCTTGTTCCCGTGGTTGGCATGTCGTTATTTTTATCACGAAACTTTAGCGGCAGTCTGTGGATCGATACACAGCTAGATCGGCGGTTTCGAAGAGGTATCCGGCATTGTGACGGTCCGGTCTTGCAGATTGCAGTCCAAACGGGGCAAATGGCGCGTTTTGCGTGTATAGCCCGGCGCATAGCTACGGTAATTTGGGCGGCAACATTGCCCCTGGTGACTTTGGAGCCAATCCCGCTGGAGGGCTGGAGTTAACGACCTTGAACAAGAATTTCCTCGGTATCCTGTCCCTCGACACTGCATTCGTCAGGATACGGGGAGATGTGGGCAATCCGGAAAGCTATCCGTTCGAGGCACGCGTGAAGATCGTTCCTGGCGCGGACAGCCCGTTGATCGTTCAGGACGGGGTCCCCGCGCCCGAGCTCATTGACCACTTCATCCTTGCGGCCCGGCAGCTTGAGGAAGAAGGCGCAAGTGCCATTGTTTCGACATGCGGCTTTCTCGTCACCGCGCAGGCTACCATTGCGAAGTCGGTCGGCGTCCCCGTGATGCTGTCCGCGCTTTCCATGTATTCCACCATTGGCGCTGAATGTGCCGGGCGGATCGGCATTCTGACGGCTTCCCGAGCCGCCCTGGGTCCCAGGGCGCTAAGGGCCGCCGGCATTCGGGAAGAGGATGTCGCCATAGCGGGTTTGGAAAGCAGTACGGAATTCGAACGAACCTTCCTTGTGACGAGAAACAGCCAGGCTCTGACCCTCAACCGGGAAGAAATCGAAAAAGCCGTTGTCGAGGCTGCACAGAACCTGAAGGCAAACAACCCGGATTTGTCTGCGCTCCTTTTCGAATGCGGAAACCTGCCGCCTTATGCCGGTGCGGTGCGGGCCGCCACCGGTCTTCCGGTGTTTCATATGCTCGACGCAGCGGCGCTCCTGATGGGGGCCTCCGTCTCTTCGGGCTAGGGTGTGGACCCATAAATGAAGACGTTGCCTAACAGGCAATCGGAAAACGCGTCACATTCGTATCGGACATCAGCGCCTTGCGCTTGAATTTGCTCGCCAGAACAATTGTCACATCGACCGATTGAATTCCGTTTATCCGCGACACTTCATCAACCACCGCATCGAGATCTTCCGCGCTCGGCGTCACAACGGTGCAGACCAGGTCGTAGGTTCCGGTGATCGACATGCACTCCTGGATCTCCGGCAACGTTTCCAGTGCCGAAACGATGTGGGCACACCGCGCTCTTTCGCATCTCAGGGAAAAATGGGCGCGTGTCTCCTCCACCTCCAGCTCAGGTTTCACGATGGCACAATATCCGATGATGACGCCTTCTTTTTCCAGCCGGCTGATGCGTTCATTCACCGTCGACCTTGCCACGCCAAGTTTGCGCGCCAGCTGGGACGTGGATATCCGGGCATCTTCCACGAGCATGGCCAACAGATTGCGATCAATCGCGTCCCGTTTTCTCAGATACATTTTTGAACCCTCTGTTTTTCTTTGTTTTTGAGGGTGCCAGCAGTTCCATCATGTGAAAACCGTTGATTTGGCGGCTTATCATGATCAATATTCATGATATGCGGCGTTTCGTACCTTCCATTGCGGCCCTTCATGCGTTCGAGGCCGCAGCGACCTACCTGAACTTTACCCGTGCCGGAGAGGACCTCGGCCTTACGCAAAGCGGCGTCAGCCGTCAGGTCAGCAAGCTTGAGCATCAGCTGGGCGTGCATCTGTTCGAGCGGTTCGGGCCCCGTCTCGTGCTGACCGAAACCGGCCGGTCCTTCCTGCAGACCATCTCCAAGGTGCTCGATGACCTTGAGGAGGCCTCAATTGACATCGTGCGCGGCAGCCGTTCGGTCGATGCCATGCAGATTGGCGTCCAGGACAGTTTCGCCAGCCAGTGGCTGGTTCCGCGTATGCACCGGTTTCTCTCAGGCTATGAAAATCCCCGTTTCAACATGGTGCCGATCCACGGGGATGAGGATATTGATGACCTGAAGATCGACGTGGCGGTTCTGCGCGGGCGCGGTGCATGGGCAAATGCGCAAGTCCATCACCTCATCAGCGAAGAGGTCACGGTGGTTGCTGCTCCTTCCCTCATCTCCCCGAAAGAGGTGCTGAAGCTTGAAGAGCACGCGAAGTACACCAAGATCCAGAATGCGCATCGGCCCGATAGCTGGTTGCGCTGGCTCGCGGCCAAGGGCCTCGCGCATGAGGGGTCCATCTCCGGACCGCGGTTCTCGCAGACATCCATGGTCATAAAGGCTGCAATTTCGGGGATCGGGCTTGCGGTCGTCCCGACCATGATGGTCGAGGAGCAACTTGCGAGCGGTACGTTGCACACCCCCTTCGGCGCTGCGGTGGCCAGTGGCCTGAGCTATTTCGTGGTCTATCCGGAACGAAACGGGCATTCAAAACCCGTGCTTGATTTCCGCGACTGGCTGTTGTCGGAAACCCGGAAACTGCGATGACCTGGGGTCCAAACCCTAGCCGAAGTGCCGTATGAAGCGGTCGGGACGGAACGGGAGCGCGTCGATGGCCGGCGTTTTCCCCTCGATCAGATCCGCCAGCACGTCTGCGGTGCCGGTTCCCGTTGCAAGGCCGATATGCTGGTGCCCGAATGCCACCGAAATGTGCCTGTAGGTCGGCGCGGGCCCAATGGCGGGACGACTGTCGGGAAATGTCGGGCGACGTCCGAGCCAGGGTTCGGGGTCCATCCGCTCGCCCAAGGCGAAGGCTTCACGCGCTGCCTTTTCCGCCAGATCGATCTGGGCGGTTGAGCTGGGTGCGTCGCAGGCCGCGAGTTCAACTCCGGTTGAGAGCCGCAGCCCCTTTGTCATCGGGGAAAGCACATAACCGCCCTGGGTGTCATAGACCGGCCGTCTCAGAATTTTTGCATTCGCTCCATCCTGCGCACCTTCAAAATGCATGTGGTATCCGCGTTCAAATCCCATGGTCACGGACAGGTTCAATTTCGCCAGGAAGTCCTTGGACCACGGGCCCAGACATACGGCGATCTTGTCGGCTTTCAGCAAGCTGCCGTCGGCCAGCACAATCTCTACGCCATCCAGATCTTCCGACACTGTACGCACGTCGCTCCGCAGGACCTTTCCGCCCTGCGCGGTGAACTTTGCCGCATAGGCCTTCACCAGAGCCGCGGGGTCATTGACCGAATAGCTGTCACGAACCCAGAGCGCGCGCGGGAAAATCGGGGCAAGGTCCGGTTCCAGATCATGCAACGCGGTGCCGTCGAGCTCCTGAGTGTCGACATCGAAGTTTCCAAGAGTCGCCCGCAGAAGCCCCGCGCGTTCATATCTGCCGATGTCACGATAGAGAAACATCCAACCCGCGTCCGACAGACGAGCGCTCTCGTTGCAGGCGTCGATGAGCTCAAGGTGCTTCCTGATCGACAAGCGGATGAGCGCGTCGAGCGCAACTGTCGTCTCTTGGAAGGTTTTCTTCCGGGCACTCAACAGAAAACGGCTCGCCCAGGCCAGATTGGAGAGCAGATATTTCAGGTCGTACCGAAAGGCTACACGGATATTTGTCAGCAATCCCGGCAGATCCACGAGCAGCCCGGGGTTGTTGATTGGAAACAGCGAAGAGCGGGCAAAGACGCCCGCATTCCCGTAGGACGTGCCGCCGCCCGGATCGTCGCGGTCGAGCAGGATCACCTCGGCGCCGCGTTTCTGCATTTCAAGCGCAACGCAAACGCCCACCATTCCGCCGCCAAGGACGACAAATTTCAGGCCTTTTGCCGACCGGGGAACCTGCATGTTGGAGTTGCTCATGTCCGGCGTGTTCCCAATCACATGTAGGCAACTTCTTTCGAGGCGAGATCGAGGGGATCCTCCCCGCGTTTGTTCAGCCAGGAATAGACCGGTGGCACGCGGTCGGCGATCGATTCGATGTGAACATCGATCAGGCACGGGCCGTTTTCATGGGCGAATGCTTTGGCAAGTGCAGCGTCGAGGTCTTCCGGGGACTTGGCGGTCCAGGCTGTCAGACCGAAGGCCTCCGCAATGGCCTGTCCCTTTGGCGGCATGAAGTCGACACTGAAACACTGGTTGTGCCCCTTGAGCCGGTGGAGACCCTTGATCCAGCCGTAGTGTCCGTTGTTGAACAGGATCAGAATGGCCGGAATGTTCAGCCTTACAAGGGTCTCCATTTCGCCAACCGCCATCCCGAAGGAGCCGTCCCCGAAAAGACCGATCGGCCTTCGTGACGGATCGGCGCGCCATGCCCCGACTGTTGCGGGCAAGGCCGACCCCAGCCCGCCGAATGCCCGCGGGATCGCGAAACGGGTGCGAGGGTCGTTGATCTTCAGAAAGCGGGTCATATAGGGCGTCGGGGTTCCCGCATCCGAATAGATCAGCGCGGGCTTGCCTGATTTTTCCAAAGCTTGGTTGAAGCATCTCACGGCCCGCTCGGGACGAAGGGGCTTGCTGTCGTTGCTCAAAAGCGATTCCGCACCTTGCCAGAAGGAGGCGCGCAGTGAATTCAGATGATTGACCCATGGATGGTACTTCGAACCGTCAAAATCCTCCGGCACGATTTTCAGAAACTCCCGCAGAACGAGCTTTGCATCGCCTGTGACGGACACCACGTTCTCGTAATTGTTGGCCATGACTTCAGGGTTTATATCGATCTGGGCAACGCGCTTGTTCAAGGTGACCTTCGGAAATGTCCAGCCGATGGTCACGACCGATCCCATTTTCGAACCGACGAACAGGACAAAATCGCTTTCTTCCATGGCGCGGTTTGCGTGCGGGTGAAACCCGTTGTCTCCTATCACGCCGATCGAAAGCCGGTGGTCATCGGGCATCGTCCCCTGACCGGTCATGGTTGTGCAGACCGGGACGTTCAGACGCACCGCGAGAGCGAGTATTTCATCGCCGGCACAGGCGCGGATCACCCCGCCGCCCGATACGATCAGCGGTTTTTCAGCCTGTTTCACCGTCTCCAGCAATTTCTCGACAAGTCCGGGGGCTGGACGGGTCGGAAAGGCGGGAAAGGTTTTGCAGTCTTCCTCTATGTGCAGGGAGACCCGGTCCGGATCAACCTTGGCCGTCAGCATGTCTTCCGGAATCTGAAGATGGACGGCTCCCGGTTTTCCCGAGCAGGCCGTCCGGAAAGCCCGCCGGACGATCTCCGGCAACTTTTCCGGCGATTTGATTTGAACCGACATCTTCGTGACGGGTTCGAAGAGCTTGGCACAGTCGAGTTCGGTCAGGACCCCGCGCCCCTCACCGGGAAGGGGGATGTCAATCGTCAGCAGGATGACGGGCACGGAAGATGCGTTCGATTCAGCGATCGGCGGAAGGGAATACATCGCGCCCGCACCAGACGGGCATTCGATGATGCCGGGTTTGTCGGTAAACCGGCCGTAGGCATCCGCCATGAAACCCGCCGAGCGCTCGTCGCGGGCCATGATGTGGGTAATGCGGCCTTCGTGCGCCTGCAGGGCCTCGTAAAGTGGCACATTGGTATCGCCCGGCACACCGAAAATCGTGTCAACGCCGTATCCGATGAGCATTTCGACAAGAATGTCCGCGCCGTTCATATTTCATGTCCTTTGTTCCGACTGAACAAACGCTATCCGGGCAACCGGGCGGCCGCTACGTGCAGATTGTCGGTACAATCGATCAATCCCGGTGATTTGTTCAGCTGGAAACGGACAAACCCAAACAAGCTCCAGGCACGACCTGCCCGCCAAAGCCTCCCATCCCGTGAACTGCTTCGCTCGTTTATACCCACCATCCCGGATTTCCTCGCTGAGGAGACGAGGGCCTAAACATGTCCGCAATGTACCGAACCTCACCAATCGGCTTGTACGGCGACTGTCCGGTTCGATGTATTGAAGAGCGGAACCGGAAGGTGGCCTCACGGCCCGGAGTGGTCATAAGGCGCCGTCTCGATCAATGGTGGCTTTGCGAGGCAAAGCGGACCTCTGTTCCTGCTGGTTTGCAAAGTAAAACGATCGTTGTACAGTCGTGTCCGAGGACGCCAAAGGAGGTTCCCGTGGACATGACCAGCAAACTCACCGCCGCCGCCGAGAGGCTTTTCGATCGACACGGCTACGTGGCCACCGGCGTGGACCGGCTGACGGAGGCTGCGAGGATGTCGAGCCGAACGCTCTACAAGCACGCCGGCAGCAAGGCCGAGCTCATGGCGCGCGTCCTGACCGAGCGGGACCGGCGCTTTATGGCCCGGATCGAGGTGCGGACCGTCGACGCCCTGTTTGCCGCGCTCGAGGACTGGGTCCGGGTTGAGGGATGTCGGGGCTGCCTTTTCCTTCGCTCGCGCGCTGAAACTGGGGGAGACACGCCGGAGATTGCCGAGGCGGTTGCGCTGCACAAGGAGGCGTTCCACCGCCGGGTCGGCGAGGTCGTTTCCATGGACCTGGGACGCGAAGACCCCGCGCTCGCAGAGCAGGTGCTGGTCCTCTTCGAGGGGGCAACCCACGCGGCTGTGTATCGCGGAGCGCAAACCGTCTCAGCCGCACGAGCGGCGGCGGCCATCCTGATGGAGAGGGCGCGCTCATGAGTCCGGCCCTTCGCATCGGCGTGACGGGCTTCGCCCTCATCGCGGTCTGTTACGGCTTTGCCCGCTTCGCCTTCGGCCTTTTCCTGCCTCAGATCGACGGCGAACTGGGCCTCGGCCCGTCCCTCGGCGGCGTCATCTCGGGGGGCTCCTTCGCCGGCTACTGTATAGCGATCGTCGCCTCGGCTATCCTGACCGAACGGTTTGGCGCGCGCGCCGTCGCGGTAGGTGCCGCCCTTGTCGCGGCGATAGGTATGGCCGGCATCGCGATCGCGCCGTCACCGCTGATCCTGGCCATCGCAGTCGTGGTCGCCGGATCAAGCACGGGCCTCGCCTCTCCGCCCATGGCCGCCGCAGTCGCCGCCGCGGTCAGCAAAGGCCGGCAGGACCTTACGAACACGGTGATCAATGCGGGCGTGAGTGCGGGCGTGGTGCTGTCGGGGCCCATCGCGCTCGCCATCACGGGACAATGGAGGTTGGCCTTCGGAGCTTTCGCAGCCGTGGCGCTGGTGTTGGCCATCGCAGCTGCGATCTCGTTTCCTGCGGCCTCGGGCAACGGTCGCGCAGGTGGCCTGCCCCCGATGACGGGGCCGGTCCTGCGACTGATTTCGGCATCCTTCCTGATGGGAGTTGCGAGCACCGCGCTCTGGTCTTTTGGGGGGCAGCTCGTCTCAAGTCAGATGGGCTGGGGGCCAACCGGAACTGGCCTTCTCTGGATGTGCATCGGCACCGGGGGGATGGCCGGAGCCTTGGCCGGAGCGCTCGTCAGCCGATTTGGTCACGACCGCGTTCACTGGGCTTTCCTGGGTCTGATAGCAATCAGTATCTTACTGGTCGGCTTCGGCCTCGGTCCTGTCCCCACGCTGGTTGGAGGGGTTATCTTCGGCGCAGGCTACGTGATGCTAACAGGGGTCTATCTCATCTGGGGCACTCACACCTTGCCGGATCGGCCTGCGACCGGACTCATGGTCGGTTTCCTGACTATCGCCGTAGGCCAGACTGTCGGTGCCCCTCTCTTCGGATTTCTCATGGCGGGTCCGGGCGTAGGATCTGCCGTGATATGCTTCGCCGCCGTCGCGCTGGTCGCGGGCGCTTTCCGGGCAAAGTGCGCGGTCGAAAGCGCAGTTGCCTAGCTTTGGGGGGGCGAGCGGAGCTTCCACGGACGGTCTTGGCAGGTCTCGAAGCAGACTTGTCGCGGTACAGCATGCCGTTTCTGACCTTGGCTGGTGCCTGGTCGACACAAGCGGCCTAGTGCCGACATCCAGCGCCTATTCATTCAAAGATCCCTTCACGCCTACAAGTCGGACGATTGCCGAACTTGGGGATGGTCCCCAACGTAGTCAGACATGTGAACGGAAGGCGTCATCACGGGATTTCTAAGGACTCTTGCGCTGTACGCAAGACCGACGACTGCCACGAGATAAAAGTGTAAGATGTGGATGTGCTGGTCATCGACCTCTACCTCGGTGGCGATCGGGACGGAATCGGTGAAAGGCAGATCTCCGCTGCCATACCTTTGATCGTCAGGCGACTAGAGGCATGTATCGTAGCGGTTTTCACCTTGCTCCAGCCAGTCGTTTTCTCCGTCCCCGTAAACCAGGACTACGGAGCCGTCCTCGCCGAGCAGCGCGACCACAAAACCGTTTGGTGGTTTGGAATTGCCAAAATAGCTATACGCCGTCATTGCACGGATCTTTGTGCCGTCGACCGTGACGAGGGCATCCCATTCGCCATCCGCGCGGTCAAGGATCTGATACCCGATCCGACGAGGCACCTCGCCGTCGCTGCAAAAGATGCTGCTTTGAGGCGTTTTAACCGACGCCATCAGCATGAAAGAAGTTTCTTTGGAACAGCCAGGTGTTGGCGATGCGATCCCGTCGCATGGGTGCTCAACGATCAATTTGCGTGTTCCGTTAGACGTGTTTGTTGTCTCGCTCCCGCTATCGCCCCTGTCCGCCCACACAGGTGCACCCGACAGGAAAAGAACCGTCACAAGACAGATCAGGTTTTTGCTCATTGCGTACGGTCCTTTTTCACTTGATAGCTTCAACCGTATTGGGACGTGTCATCATTTGGATCCGGCAAGACGGGTTCGGGGATATCCTGCGGTCCATCGTGGCCTGGCCCCGGCTCCGGGGTGGCCCCAGAGTTGTCCTCGACCTTTGCGGACAGGTCGCCAATGTCGAGCGTCGACGGATCAGGTAGATCTGCGACCGGGGTTGCCAAATCCGGATCCGCACCGGCGGCATCGAGGTAAGGGCTCAGATGAGCAGCGGGTGCCATGGCTGATGGCGCCGCGTCGTGCCCTTGTCCGATGGCGTCGAAATAGGCCGAAAGTCGCTCGATTCCACCGGCGACAGGTCCCTCTGGTGCCAGTGTTGGAGCTGTGTTGGCATCGCTGTCATCTGACCCGGCGCCGGTGTCGGTGAAGTCCATTGCAGTGCTGTCCATCTCCTGCACGTGCTCCAACGCGGTACTCGCGTCGGTCAGGTCAAGCGTGACCTCATCCGTGTCAACATCGTCCGGTGCATCGTGTTGGACGGGGGCCACCGGTGTGAACGTGATGCCCTGCAGAACCGTTTGGTCGACATGATGCCCGCTGTTGCCATGAACGCTCTGGACATCGATTTGCACCTGAACATCCGCGTCGCCGGCGGCAACGCCTTGCTGGACTATGTGGAACGTATCGACATGCTGTCCGGACGCACCCGAACTGCCGCCGTGCTTGATGACACCGGAATTCTGCTGGTAGTTGTATTCGAAGTGCCCGGTCTGGGGATCGATGATCAGCGTGCCATACTGGCCTTGCAGCGAGCTGACCGAACCGCCGTGACCGTTGTCGATGCCCCAGCCGCCGGGGGCGCAGCCACCGAATGTGCCGGTCAGATGTTGCGACCCGACCCCTTGCACGGTTGCCACACTCGGCTTCACCACCGGTGTATCGGAAGTGCCGTGGATGGCAACAGTCAATGTATGTTGCGTTCCGTCCGCAGATGTCACCACCAGAGTGTCGGTCAGAGGCGTGCTCGACGGATCAAGCGCCTGGATCACATGCTGGCTGTTGTCGGCCGTATAGGTCCAATGGCCGTGCTCGTCGATCGAAAAGCTGCCATAGCCTCCGGTCCCCTGCTGGCTCGTGACAGGCGTAAAACTGTCCTGCCCGGTGTCGACATCTGTGACAGTCAGGGTTCCGCCCGCCGTCAGGTTGCCACCAGTCAGATTGCGGTCCTCAACCACGGAAGCGCTGTCGGTCCCCGTGAACCGTGCCCCGTCATTGCTACCCGTGACAGTGATGACGAGGTTTTCGGTGTCGGTCGCCCCGGCGCTGTCGGTCACCGTCACCGGGATGGTCACCTGCTGGGTCTGGCCGGCCGCCAGGTGCTGATAGGCTGCGTGGGACGGATCGAAGTTCCAGGAACCGTCCTGGTTCATGGTGAAGCCATCGACCGGATGGCCGGCCGCATAGGTCTGGCGATCGCCATGATCGACGTCCGTGGCCGACATCTGGCCGGTGACGGTCTTTCCGTCCTCCGTGGCCGAGGCCGTCGCCGCGCTCAGGACCGGGGCATCGTTGGTGCCGTGGACAGTGATATCGATCCGGTGCGCGGTGCCATCGGCCGCATGCACCTCGTAGATCGCATGGCGTTGTTCACCCGCGGCAAGTGCCTGGATGGCGGGGTTGGTGTTGTCGACCTCGTAGCCCCACCACCCGCTGGGGAGGATGTGCAAACTGCCGCCGAAGGGGTCGGAGACCGCGTGTTCGCCCAAGCTGTTGGACTGGAAGTGATCGAAGGCGGTGCCGTCCGGATCGTGGACGGTCAGAATTCCGCTTACGCCGAGCGGATGCCCGGACGATCGTCCGACATTCCGGTCCTCGGTGATGTCGCCTGAATCCGTTCCGGTGATCACCGCCGCGTCTTGCACCGGTGCCACGTCGATATGGAGCGTCGCGACCGATGGGGCGGCCGGGCGACCTTCGCCGGGTGAGCGATCGACTGCGACCAGAGTCACCTTCAATGTGACCGGGCCGGTGAAGTCTTTCGGAGGGGTCAACTCCAGTCCCGGGAGATCCGTAACATCGACCAACCAGCTGCCGGTCCCTCCCGGATTCATGTGGCCATGGTTGAAGGTGGTACCGTGCGGGAACCCCATGATGACCACAGACTTGGACAGTGTCTCGGTCGGGTCGGTATCGACGAGCTGGGGAACAATCCCCAGCCCGATGGTCTGGTCCTCATGCGCGGCGAGCGTCGCCGTGGAAATGCTGCCCGCTGTGGCGGTGGCGCTGTCGGTCCCCTGCGTCGCCGTCACGGTGAGCGCGGGCGCGTCGATCACGCCCTTGATCTCGACTGACAACGTATGCCGCGTCCCGTCGACACTCGTCACTGTGAGCGAATCTGTCAGGCTCTGCCCACGGCCAAGCGCCTGGATCGCCTGTTGGCTGTTGTCTGCGGTGTAGGTCCAGTGGCCCTGCGCATCGAGGGAGAACGTGCCGTAGCCGCCCGAGCCCGTGGCTCCTGTCTGCGGCGTGAATGCCGCTTCGCCCGCGTCGGGGTCTGTGATGGTGAGCGTGCCACCGGCCTGCAGATCTCCCGTTGCCGAAACACCTCGGTCTTCGATAACACTTCCCGTATCAGTGCCGGTGATCACCGCCGCGTCCGGCGTCGCGCCAAGCGTGAGCGAGGCTGTCTGGGCGGTGCTTCCGCCATGGCCATCGGTCACCTGGTAGCTCAGCGTGACCGGGCCGTTGTAGTCCGGGTCCGGGGTGAAGGTGAAGCCATGCGCGGCATCGCCGCTGATCGTTCCGTGGCTTGCGGTCAGACCGGTGACGGAGAGCATATCGCCGGTGTCGATGTCGGTGGCATGGGCCAAGAGCTGCGCCGCCGAGATCTGGACGGAATGATCTTCTGTTCCTCTGCCCA
Organism: Labrenzia sp. ATLA3; assembly: GCF_057180185.1. Classification (NCBI taxonomy): domain Bacteria; kingdom Pseudomonadati; phylum Pseudomonadota; class Alphaproteobacteria; order Hyphomicrobiales; family Stappiaceae; genus Labrenzia; species Labrenzia sp. ATLA3. The sequence goes on along the minus strand of NZ_JBXUKV010000003.1, from coordinate 360,872 downwards.
GGTCGACCGGGCCGGACACAACGGGACCGTCATTGCTGCCCGTTACCGTGATGACGAGGTTTTGCGTTGAAGTCGCCCCGGCGTGGTCGGTCACCGTCACCGGGATGGTCACCTGCTGGGTCAGGCCCGCGGCGAGATGCTGATAGGCCGCGTGGGACGGATCGAAGGACCACGAACCGTCCTGGTTCATCGTGAAGCCGTCGACGGCCTGACCGACCGCGAAGGTCTTTGTGTCGCCATGATCGACGTCGGTTGCCACCATCTGGCCGGTGACGGACTTTCCGTCCTCCGTGGCAGAGGCCGTCGCTGCGCTCAGCACCGGCGCATCGTTGGTGCCGTGGACGGTGATATCGATCCGGTGCGCGGTGCCATCGGCCGCATGCACCTCGTAGATCGCATGGCGTTCTTCACCCGCGGCAAGCGCCTGGATGGCGGGGTTGGTGTTGTCGACCTCGTAGCCCCACCACCCGCTGGGGAGGATATGCAAACTGCCGCCGAAGGGGTCGGAGACCGCGTGTTCGCCCAAGCTGTTGGACTGGAAGTGATCGAAGGCGGTGCCGTCCGGATCGTGGACGGTCAGAATTCCGCTAACGCCGAGCGGATGCACGGACGATCGCCCGACATTCCGGTCCTCGGTAATGTCACCCGTGTCGGTGCCGGTGATGATGGCGGCATCCGGAGTTGCAGCCAGCGTTGTGCTTGCCCCGGTATGGGTCACTCCGCCATGAGCGTCCTTCACGTCATAGGTGAAGTTGACCTGACCGTTATAATCTTTTTCCGGTGTGTAGGTGAACGTTCCATCCTGATTGTCCCGGATCGAGCCGTGATCGACCTTGAGGCCCGAGACGGAGAGCTTGCCGGCATCATTGGCATCCACGTCCACCGTGTTCGCCAAAAGCTGTTTCATCGTCAGGGTCTGGGCGACGTCTTCCGTGCCGCTGGCCAGTTGCACTTCGGAAGAGCAATAGGGCCTGTCGTTGCTGCCATGGATCGTTATGACGATGTCATGGGCCGTGCCGTCTTTGGAATAGACCGTGATCGTGTCGGTCAGGCTCTGGCCTTCGCCCAGCTGGTCGATGGCGGTGCCGCGCGTCGTTGAATAGCCGCCGGCTGCGGTCCAGTGACCGGCATCTGCATGATAGTGCCAGGTACCATCCGCCTTCAGGGCAAGATCGCCATAGGTGCCGTGGTAGTCGTAAGCTCTATGACGCGTGTCGAACGCGTTTTCAGCGGCATCCGGGTCGGCGATGGTCAACTTGCCGTCGGCATAAAGAGGGGAATTGCCCAGCGTTGCCATGCCCGGCTGGGCATAGTCCGGCGACATGTTAGATCCTGCGGTATTCTCCGTTATGTCGCCTGTGTCCACACCTGCAATCACTGCGGCATCATCGGTTCCGGTGACCGTGATGACGAGGTTCTGTGTGTCGGTCGCGCCAGCGCTGTCGGTCACCGTCACCGGGATGGTCACCTGCTGGGTCTGGCCCGCGGCCAGGTGCTGATAGGCCGCGTGGGACGGATCGAAGGACCACGATCCGTCCTGGTTCATCGTGAAGCCGTCGACGGCCTGACCGACCGCATAGGTCTGGCGATCGCCATGATCGACGTCCGTGGCCGACATCTGGCCGGTGACGGTCTTTCCGTCCTCCGTGGCCGAGGCCGTCGCCGCGCGCAGCACTGGGGCATCGTTGGTGCCGTGGACGGTGATATCGATCCGGTGCGCGGTGCCATCGGCCGCATGCACCTCGTAGATCGCATGGCGTTCTTCACCCGCGGCAAGCGCCTGGATGGCGGGATTGGTGTTGTCGACCTCGTAGCCCCAGATACCGCCGCGGCTGATGTGCAGGCTTCCGCCGAAGGGATCGGAGACTGCGTGTTCGCCGAACTGGTTGGTTTGGAAGTGATTGAAGGCCGTGCCGTCCGGATCGTGAACGGACAGGATCCCGCCGACGGAAAGGGGATGGGCGGACGATGGTCCGACATTTCTGTCCTCGGTGACCGAGCCCGCGTCGGTGCCGGTGATGATGGCGGCATCCGGTGTTGCCGCCAGTGTCAGGGAAGCCGTCTGGGCGACTGTGCCACCGTGACTGTCCGTGACCTGATAAATCAAGGTCACAGGGCCATTGTAGTTCGGGTCCGGCGTGAAGGTGAAGCCGTGCGCTGCATCGCCGGTGATGGTCCCGTGGCTCGCGCTCAATCCTGTGACGGACAGCGTATCGCCCGTGTCGATGTCCGTGGCGTGCGCCAAAAGCTGCGCTTCGCTGATCTGGACCGCTTTGTCCTCCGTTCCGCTGCCCAGATCGACTGGTCCGGACACAACCGGGCCATCATTGCTGCCGTTGACTGTGATGACGAGGTTCTGGGTGTCGGTTGCTCCCGCGCTATCGGTGACCGTCACCGGAATGGTCAGTTGCTGTGTCTGGCCGACAGCCAGGTGCTGATAGGCCGCATGGCTGGGGTTGAACGACCACGAGCCGTCCGCATTCATCGTGAAGCCGTCGACCGGATGGCCTGCGGAAAATACTTTCGTATCGCCTGCATCGATATCCGTAGCCGACATCTGGCCGGTGACGGTTTTTCCATCCTCCGTCGCGGTGGCTGTTGCAGCCCTGAGAACCGGAGCGTCATTTGTGCCGGTAATGACAACACGCAGTTCATGTGTGGTCCCGTCCGCGCTGTGGACGGTCAATCTGTCGATCAGGCTGTCGCTCGGCTTCAGCGCCTGTATGACCGCCTGACTGTTGTCAGCGGTGTAGGTCCAGAGGCCGTTTTCATTTACCGAAAAGGCGCCATAACCGGCTGAGCCCGAAACGCCGGTCACAGCCTGGAATTTTTCTTCGCCTGCGTCGGGATCCGTGACGGTCAGAAGTCCGCCCGTCGACAGTCTACCTGCGACCACGTTGTGGTCTTCGCTCACTGAGCCGGTGTCCAGACCGGCAATGTGCGCTGCGGTTTGCGTCGCGCCGGGAATTGTTGCGCCTCCAGATCCGGGCGCGTTTGTTCCTCCTGCCGGTGGAGTGAAACCGGACGGTGTGGGTGGTGTGTGGCCGCCGCCCGGATGCAGTGTGTTCGTACCCCCTGGTGGCTGAGTACCGACGGTCGGTGGCGACTGTGGGAAGCCGCCACCTGGCGGTGGTCTGCTGCCCGTGAGCGGTTCGGGGGCGATCCCTCCACCAGACGAAGACGCTGCATGCGCTCTTGTTGGGTGAGGCGCGCCTGACACAGAGCTGGTTTGGGAGGCCGGTGATGGCGGATCCATGTCAGGGGCAGGGCGCGCGACTATGCCCGGTGCGGATACGGGAATGGCATTGGAATCCGGTAAGACACCCCGCGTTGGAGCCGGGGTAACGGGATCCAGTGGCGCGGTGGGGGCTTGGGAAAGGTTGGTTGCGTGCTCTGAGCCGGAGTGTTGCCCCTGTATCGTGCCGGCTGCGGCCGGATCTTCGGCATTGCCAGCCTGGCCATTGCTGTCGGATGGCGAAGCAGTAGAAGTTCCGTCCTTGCCTTCCTTCTGGAGAGTCCAGCCAAACCCTTCTTCGGGTTGTATCTTCCTGGGGTCCTTGATCTCCTCCGGAGTGACCTTTGAGACCTTGGGCGAAGCAGTTTTGTCCGGTTGATCAGCCATAGCGGTCTCTCCCTACCGTTCGCTCAAGGCCAGATTCAGATTCGTGTAGATCGGCTTCCATATGTATTCGAAGACGGTTTTCTTGCCGGTGAGAACATCGGCTTCTCCGGTCATGCCGGGCAGCAAGGCAAATTGTTCCGGATTGTCGCGGAAATAGGTGACCGGCACATCGACCAGGACTTCGTAATAGGCGGTACCCCGCTCATCCACGATTGTTGTCGGAGACACCTCCAGAACATTGCCCTCGAGTGCGCCGTAGCGGCTGAAATCGAAGGCGTCGATCTTGAGCCTTGCCGGCTGTCCGACAGAGACAAATCCAACGTCGCGGGGCTGCAACCGGGCGGCGAAGCGAAGGCCGACGTCACGCGGAACGATTTCGGCAACAAGGCCACCAGCTTCAATCACCCGCCCGACAACCGTATCGGGTACCGACTGAACATAGCCCGCCACCGGGCTCTTGAGTTCCGTGGCGAGCACCCTTTGGCGCAGACGCACAATTTGCTCGTCTACAACACGGTGTTCACCGTTGATTTCCGCGATCCGGTCGCGTGCGTCGGCGGCCTCGTTCAGGTCAACCCGTTCCATCGCTTCACGCAGCTCGGAGATCTCCGCTTCGATGACTGCCTTCCGACCGGAGAGGTTCGCCAGCTCGTATTCGTAGCGTGCTTCTTCCTGAACCGCCTCAACCAGCCTTGAGCGCGGAGCGAGCCCCCGGTCAACCATTCCTTGAAGCGTCGTGGACAGTTCTTTCGCAACCGCCAGCTGTCGTTCAACAGCCGGCCTCTCGTGCAGGATCGCCATGAGATCGGCGTTTTTTTCCGAAACCTGTCGCTGGATAACCTGCCGTTCGTTTTCCAAAAAGGCCTTTCTGGCGTCCAGAGCGGCTTCTTCCCGGGCAATCAACTCCCTTACGGCGGCAATATCATGGTGAGGCACAGCCTCTGCTGCTGTATCGACCTCGAGCAGGTTCACCGGAGCAAGAGCCGCACCGGAGGCTGAATGGAAATCCGGTTCGCGCTGTTCGACCAGCGCGAGAAGACGTTCCTTTTCCAGCTCAAGGGCAAGGGCCTTTGCCTGCGCTTCGCGCAGTTCGGAGCGTACTTCCTCGTGGTCGAAGATGGCGATGGTGTCGCCCCGTGCAACCACATCTCCCTTGCGCACCAGAACGGATGCCAGGGCTCCGCCATGTTCGGACTGGAGCCTTTGTACCTCGGAGACCGGTTCGACCACACCACGCGCCTTTGCAACCTCGTCGATTGGTGTCATGACCGACCAGGCAATGAAAGCCACGAGGGAGACACCGACGGCAGCGGCGGCGACATTGGTCAGTCTGACCGCCTTGCCGTCGTTCAGCTCAAACCGATCATCCGCTTTGGAGGGTTTCATAAGCTCGTCTCCTCGGACGGTGAAGGGGATTGGCCGGGGGGCGTGACAGGGCCGAAATAGGCCGTGCTGCCTTCGTCCAGAATGAGGGCATTGTCGGCAAGCTCGGCAAATGACGTGTCATGCGTCGCGAACAGGATCGTCGCCTTGCCTTTCAGAGCCGTCAGCACCTGAAGCAGGTCGGAACGGTCCCTGGTAGCGGCAGGGCCGCTGCTGTCATCGAGCAGGATCAGGTGACTTTTGGCCACGACTTCATGGGTCTCTTGGGAACGCCACATCTCGCTGTCGGAGGCTTCAAGACGAAGCAGGCAGGTGGATCGCGCCAGGTCATCCGCATCATATTGGGTCACCGATCGTCCGTTGATCGAAAGACGACCCGACTGCGGCGAAACAAGACCGGCGACCATCTTCAGGAACGTCGATTTTCCGGATCCGTTCGGGCCCATGACAATGGTGAAGCTGCCGGGAGCGCAATCGAAGGAAATGCCGGTCAGGGCCGGGTCCGCATTCTGGTCGTACTTGAAGAACAGACCCTTGCCACTGATTTCCGGCGCGCCGTTCTCCAGTCTTTCGAGCGCCGCTGGCTGCGCCTGCGGCACTCCCAGCGAAATCGACTGCTCCAGGCCCGAAACGGCCTTGCGAATGGCCTTGAGCCTCGGCATGGCCAGGAAAAAGGCCTGGGAAGGACCGGTCACGCGCCAGGTCAGCAGCATCGTGCCGATCAGCGCTCCGGCGGTGATCGTCCCGGACATGGCAAGGGCGATGCCGATACAAAGAGTTGTCAGCGCTGCGCCGGTGCCAAGCACATAGGCAAGCGATTGGAGAGCCGCGGATCGCTGTGCCTGCCTGTGTTTTGCAAAGGCTGCCCGCCGGGCGATGGATGCAAACCTGGCGAACCAGGCAGAGCCATGATCGATGCTCTGGATGTCCGCCGCCTTGTCGCTCAGTTCCGTAAGAGCTTCCACGCGTTTTGCATTCGCGTTTTCAAGCTGTGGGTCGAGGCCTTGTCTCGCTTCGCTCAAAAGCCAGCTCAGTGCAAAGAAAAGCGTAAGATAAACCGCGGGCACCACGGCCATCCAGCCTCCGACAAACGCGATTGCAAAGATCGACAACGGCACGAACGGCGCGTCAAAGATTGCCGCCGTGTTCTGGGCGGCGAACACTTCTGCGCTCAGTGAAGTTGTCTGCAATCGGGTTTGGAGCCGGTCAAAGCCAAGCCGCTGGCGGACCATTTGTGGCAGGCGCAGGATACGAGACAGCGAAATGAGCCGGGTTGTTGCAACGAGCCTCGCATATTCTGCTGCAAGGATCCGGGAACGCGTGCTTCGCAGAACCAGGATTGACAGAAGAACGACGCTTGCTCCGGTAAGAAGCGGCACCAGGCTTTGCGATGCCTGTGCGCCCAGGACCCGGTCGAAGATCGCCATGGAAAAGAACGGAATGAAAAGCGCCAGGAGGTTCAGGACGAGGGACAGAAACAGCGCCGTAACGGCAACCTTGTGTATCCGGGTCCGGATGGTCGTTGCGTGAACGGCCGCAACGGAATGCTCCGGGTCGTGGACGAAGAGCATCTTACCGGCATGGTTGATCCGGCGCACAACCTGCTCGTGGGTAAGGTTTGCGGATGAGGACGCGGTCAGACGGGTGTCCTTGCGCACGAGGGCATGGACGCCCGTCTTGTCCTGAAGCAGCAGGGCGCCATCAAGGCCGCTGCGCCAGGCAGCCGGAACTCGTGCCTCGACACTTGCGCCCACGTCGATGAGGTCGAGCACCATCGCAGCCTCGTCAAGCGTGGCAACACCGGTTTGATGTGGTGTCGCTGCAAGCAGGACGTCATGGGACCGCCGCCAACCGAGGTCGGTCAATGCGCTGTGCAGGATGCTTTCCAGGTCGGTCTCCCGTCTCGCAGTGCCTGTCTTTTCTGTGGCTGGCGTCGACTTATCCCTGGCCAGTTTGGTCTGGACGTTCATGCGGCAGCTTCCGTCTTTTGCGGCGGCAGGCAGACCAGGTCCTCGACCGTTTCAAAGTGTCGGACCAAGCCGCCGGCATCCTCGAACACGACGACGGTTGTCTCGCCCGCAAGGTCTTTCAGCAGCGCGGCAAGCAGCTCCGTGCCGCGTGCATCCAGATAGAGCGAGGGATTGCGAAGCAAAAGTAGCTTCGGCTGTCCGGACAAGGCCCGGACAATCATAAGGCGCCGAAGATGGCCGTCGGAAAGCGGAACACCGAGCCCCGGCGACAGAGGCGTTTCCAGCCCCTCCCGCAGACGGCCGATTGCAGCGTCGAGGCCAAGTCGTTCCGACAGCCAGAGTGCGCGCCCCGTTGCGTCGCTGTCAAAGGCCGTCATGTTCTCAAGTATCGTGCCGTTGAAGACAGTCAGCGCGGCATCGCAGACCGAGACGTGGCCCTGGTGTGACGGCATCGGTTCGCCATCGGTCGCGACCAGTTCCACGTTATCAAGATTTCCCGCGGTTTCTCGCCTGCCGCTCTCCACGATGCGTACAAGTTCCTGAAAGAGTAGTTTTCCCTGCTGCGCATCGGCCGGTCTGACGATCAGGCACCGGCCGGGACGCACATCATGGAGCTGGCCGTCGACCCGAAAGCGCAGCCCGACAGCCTCCTTGCCCTTGCGCGACGCGAGATCCAGGGCGGACGTCGACGGCAGCGAAAGCAGGTCCTCTATGGTTCTGAATGCGGACGCTGAGACCCTGTGCCGCGCCATCGCGCTGATGAGGCCAAGCAGGCCGGCGACGCCTCTTTGACCGAGAATGAGGCAAGCTGCGAGCCCGCCGGTTGTCATGTCGCCTGCGAGGACAACAAGCGACCCGACCCCGAGAACCAGGACCGTCGTTGCAAGCCCGCCGGTCTGGCTCAGGTTGAGCGCGGCAGCCAGGTTGCTTTCAATGACTTCCTGCGCTGCGGCCTTTTGTTTTTCGTAATGGCGCAATTCGCCGGCGAAATCTCCCAGATCCCCCCGCTCGACAATCCGGTCGATCCGCTCCCGATCATTCATGATCAGGGATGTCTGGTCCGCGGATGCCTCGAACAGTCTCACGCCGGCGCGTGCTTGTCTGAAGCCGGCGTAGAGCGCGAGGGCACCAAAAACGAGAAGCACCGCCAGCGGTCCGAAAACCGTGGGGCCCCCCAGGAACCAGACCAATACAAGAAACGTGACGGCGAAGGGCGCGTCGAAAAGCGCGAGCGTCGACTGACCCACGAGAACATCGTTGGATCTGTTGATGGCCGTAAACAGTTCGCGAATGCGCCCCGGGCTGAAACCGGCGAGCTTTTTCGCGTCGATCGTCAGCAGCTTTTCAGCAGTCTTCAGGGAGAGCTCGTATTCCGCCTTGGCTGCAAGGCGCCCGAGAATGGCGGCGCGTGCGTATTTGACCAGTCCATCCATGAGAATGGCGAGGGCCACGGCCGTAAAGATGACGATTGCAGTTCCAACAGCCTGATTGGCAAGGATCCGGTCATAGACCTGAATGAGTGCCAGCGGAAGGGCAAGCGCCAGGACGTTGGAGATCAGTGAGAGGGCAATCAACCAGAGTCGCGTGGTCATGAAGAACTACTTCCGTGACAGGGGGCGCGGCAATCCTGAATTCGAGTTCTGCAGCAGCAACAATATCCGTAAACTGCACAACTAGGTCTCTTTTGTGAAATTTAACTTAATGTAACTCTAGAATCAAATACATGTATAAAAATGCCAATATATAAAAATACTTAATTCATCAGGTGTAATATGAAAAATTAGGTGTAAGTTCTTTGAATGCGCCGCATCAAAAACTCGAATTTCTTTAAAGTCCTAAAAGCACTGTAGGAGCCCTGTGACGCCATGCATCTACACAAATGCCCGCATTTTCAACGCACACACCAATGCCGAATGTCTGCTTCCAGCCCAAAGCCGACATTCACTCAGCTCCTCTTCGCAGCGAAGCAAGCCTTTAAAGCGGCCATTCGTAACATCCACAAAGAACAATCTCCGCTCACATGCCAACCATGCGGACACTCAGTGCACAATTCCTGAAAGTCGGTTACAGAGCGATATTACCAGTAGAACGTTTCGCTCTGCCTGCCAGAGCTCTAGAATGTAGTAATGGATGAATTGTACCACGCCTCCAATCTCGTGGCTGTCTACGACACGCTGAACGACGAGCGCGAAGATTTCGACTTCTACCTATCCCAGCTCTTAGCCCCACCGGCGAAGGTCGCCGACCTCGGTTGCGGGACCGGCACCTTCGCGATCGAACTTGCTCACCTTGGATACCAGGTCGTCGGTATCGAGCCTGCGAGGCCGATGCTCGCCAGAGCCCGTATCAAGGGCGGAGACGCCGTCTGCTGGATCGAAGGGACGATAGCGGACGTCCCGGAAACTGAACGGTTCAACGCCATCATCATGACCGGCCATGCATTCCAGTGTCTCCTTCGGGACACGGACGTTGAGAACCTTTTTAGCGAAGTAGGCCGGCGGCTAGCCCCCGGCGGGGCCTTCCTGTTTGAGACCCGTAACCCTGCGGCGCGCGCCTGGGATCGTTGGACCCCCGAGCAAGCAGGCGCGCCGAGGCGGTTGCCGGACGGCCGATTGGTGCGGGTTGTTCACGAGGTCGAGCGCGCCGAGGGCGAATTGGTCACCTTCCTCGAGAGTTACGAGTTGGGCAATCCCACCGAGCGTTTGCACTCGCGTAGCACGCTGCGGTTCATGGCCGCCGAGCGGGTTATAGAGTTGGCGAAGTCACGGGGCCTCGCCGTTGAATACGTTTGGGGGACGTGGGCAGGCGATCCGTTCGACCCAACGCACAGCCCAGAAATCATTTTCCGGCTTATTTCGGCCTCGGAGGGAATCGACGGGGTTACTTAATGCTGGCCACATAGGTGCGCTGAACTGAATCGATTCGAATGTTGCAGAGAGCCCTTGCCAGCTTTCTAAGTTCTCCGCTGAGCGAGGTCAGCTCCATACGGAACACTATGCAATAATCGCAATCTAGATCGACCAAGCCGACACTTAATAACCTCATAGAAAGCTGAAAATTGGTGCCAATATGCGTTTAGTTTCGGCCCTAACCGGTCATTCACGCGCTAACATTCTGCTGCGGCGTAGTCCGCCGAAGCGGTCATTCGCTGCGTTGCAGAAGACGGGTGGCAGCCAGATGCCGGCAGTGCGGACGTTTCGGGCATTTGCCAAATCATGTTCAGCGTCCGATTTTCAAGATGTGGCTCACGCGCAGTGATCAAGTGTGAAACTGCGGCGAAGGGTGTTGACCTTTGGACAGCTTGTCACGGTGTGCTGTTGGTGGGGGGAACATTCTGGACGGTGTCCAAATGAGCGCGGCTACTTGGCCAAGGGGTCTGCCGGCAGGTCAGGTACCAGTTGACCAGCGTAGTTTCGCACGCTTCCAGCCGCACCTGCAGTCCGGCTGAGAACTGGTCAAATGCCTCCTGGTTCAGCACGTTCACGCAGGTGAGAACAGGCACGCCAAGAGCGATGGCCTCTCCAATCACTGTGCGAAAGCCTGCGCCGGAGGCCTCTTGTTTGCCGAACTTGTTGACGATCAGCAGATCCGCATCCGGACCGAAAGATGCACCAACGCTGGCGACGGCTATCTCCAGGGCACCGCTGTCCAGCCGGCACCCGCGCGCGCCAAGGCCGAGGCTTTGCGACACCCGGACCTCCGATCCCTCCGGAAGGATTCTGATGTCCATGTCGCAGCGCTGCCCGTCGCGCCTTTCGCGGTTGACCTGAACGATGCCGTACACCCGGATGCCCGCCGCGATCAGGCGATCGGCGACATTGCTCAAGACCCTGTCGCCACCACCGCGCCCCTGGGACTGGATGTATCCCAACAGGGGCGGCTGGACCTGGGTTGCCTCTGAGGTCGAGCACTTCGGTTCTCGCGTAAACGGTGTCATTTAGCGTCTCGGAACAGGATTGTCCCGCCATCGCCCGCAGCGAAATACCGGCCCGCGCCATCCACTGCGATCGCCCGCAAGCCGGCCGTTGTGCCGGTCGGGTCCATATGCCAGCGATGGCCGTCGAAACGCGCCGCTGCGCCTGCGGCGCCAACGGCCACCACGTCGGTCTCGGTCCCGGTCAGTGCCAAGAGGTCGTTGCGCGCCCGCGCCGGGGTGATATGCCATCGAGACCCGTCGAAATGGCCGATTGTGCCGGATAATCCGACAACAAAAACATCGCTCAGAGACCGCCCCCAGACGTCGAAAAGGAAATGTTCGGTTCCGGCGTTAAACTCGTCCCAGCGCTTGCCGTTCCACCGCATGACCTGGCCGAAATCCCCGACGGCCAGCAGATGCTCCGCATCGATACCCCACACGCCATAAAGCGCGCTCTTGGTGCCGGATGGCATACGCTCCCAATCCACGCCCGTCCAATGCAGTACAAGCCCCTCGTCGCCGACGGCAAAGATCTGTCCGCGGCCATCGGACCACATCGACAACAGCGTGATGTCCATGAACAGGTCGAAATGCTTGCGCCAGGCCGTGCCATCGAAATGGTGAATTTCGCCCAACTGACCCGCAGCCAGCAATCCGCCATCCGGGGCGCGCGCCAGGTCGTGAATTCCAAGCGCGCCTGCCGGCGGCAGCGCCTCCCATTTGCCGCGATCATGGGCCAGCACGGTCCCCTCCTCGCCGCAGGCAAACAGCATGTCCTGCTCGGGATCGTGCCAGATGCCCCAAAGCTGGCGGTCGGTACCGCTCTGCATCGCGGACCAGTTCGCCGGCTCCTCGCCGGGCCGGATGGCGGGTGCGAAACAGCTCAGCGCCGCGCTGCCGCCCACCAAAAGACTGCCATAATCGCCGACCGCCATCACATCACCTGACGGCAGGTCGACCAGGCCCAGGAGATCGTGCCCTGTGCCGCTTTGCAGGCGGTCGATATGGTCGTCGCGTAACAGATGGATTTGTCCTGCATCCCCAAGCGCCACAAGGCCTTTGCCGGTCCGCCCCAAGGCCCGGAAGCGGCTAAACTCCGTGTCGGTGAAAAGCTTTTCGAACGTCTCACCATCCCACATGACAAGATCGCCGCGAAACCCGTTCGCCTGTATGAAATAGCGGCCTCCGGCCAGTAAAACGCGCCCGTCAGGCAAGGCCATTGCGGCAGTGAAATTGGAGCCCACCGGGCAGTCCAGTGCGTGCCATGTGCCCTCGACATCGCGCATCAGCACCGTGCCATCGCCGCCAGCGGCCATCACACGCCCATCGTCGAGGCGGATCACCGCGCGCAAATGAGCGTGCGTGCCAGCGTTCTCGACCGTCCAATCAGCCCCGTCGAAATGAAGGATCATGCCGCGATCACCAACGGCCCACGCCTGTCCGTCCGCGCCGCCGCAAATGGCGAACAGTGGGGTATTCTCCTCAACGGAGGCATATTTTCCGCCCGCGTCGACCACGCAGCCACGCATTTGGCTCCAGATCTCTCCGTCATGGTGCAGGATCAATCCCATCCAACCGACGGCCCACAGGTTTGCCCGATCTGTGCCCCAAAGCGCATGGATCGGCACGGGTGCCGGACAGGGCAGCCGGACCCAGTCTTCACCATCGAAGTGGTTGATCGCCCCGTGATCGCCGACAACGAACAGGCCGGTTTCGTCGGCCCACCCATCCCAGAACACGTCGTCGGGGCCCGCGGAAAGGCCGTCAACCGAATACCAACCCGGTGCTGCCTCGGGGCGTGCCCCGAACTGGCCGAGGAAAAATCCCCGACGCGAAACCCTTTCAACTGATCCGTGCATCTATCCGTCATCCTCCGCCGGTTGCGTGGCCTGTTTAAGTCTGGCGGCCTCCTGGTTCAGTAGTTCCGAGAGCCCGACGCCTAGCGCGTCGTTTTCAGGCAATGCCGCCAACGCCGCCTGCAGGTCCGCGTCGTTCAGATTTTCGGCAAACACATCTTGCATTGTTGCGGCGACCGCCTGGTGAAAACCCTCACGCCCAAGCGCGGCGACCGCTTCGATCATCGGAGCAAAGGCGCGCGCCACCGCGGTGTCGGGCATCGCGGTCACGACCGGCTCCCCGCGGTCTGATCCCAGCGCGAGATCGGGCGAAAGGGGGATTTCGGCGATCTTGTCGATGTCGAGTTGGCCCAACGCCTCGCTAACGCCCGCATCGGGAAACAGATGAAATTCTTCGTGGCAATGCGGGCATTCCACTCCGGCCATGTTCACCACGGCTCCGACAACTGGCAGGCCCCGCTCGCGGCAAAACCGCCCGGCCTTGAGGCTGTCCATTTGTGCCACTGCCTGTGGCGACGTCACCAGAACTGCCGACACGTTGCTGCCTTCAAGCATGTCGCACAGCGTGATCAGCTCGTTGCCGGTGCCCGGGGGCATGTCGACCACCAGAAAGTCCAGAGATCCCCAATCGAAGCTGCCGATGAGATGGTGGATGAAATCATGTTTGTAGGCGTCTCGCCAGACGATCGGAGTGGTGTCGTCTTCGAGCATGAAGGCCAGTGATCCGACCTCGACCGGATGTGCGATCTCTGCGGCTTGGAAGCCATGGGTCTGCAATCCCGCTGGCGTGGTGCGGATCTTGGCGCCTGCAAAACCGAAAAACCGGCTTTGATTAGGCCCGTGGATATCTGCATCGGCCACGCCTACGCGAAATCCTTCTCGCGCCAGCCCGGCGGCCAGATTGGCACTGACCGTGCTTTTGCCAACCCCGCCCTTGTTGGCCAGCACGACGATGATCTGGTCGATCTCCTGCAGCCGGTTCTCGATCAGAACCTTGTTGTGATACGGCTTGTCGAGCGTGCAGCTGTCTTCTTTCGGGCAGAACTGGCAGGCGTGACCCAGTCCGCAATCGGTCTTGGGGCCACTTGCCTTTTCTTCAGGGGTCAGGAAATCCATGGCTTATTCCGATGCCATGTCGAGAAGGATCCAGCCGTCCGATACGCGCTTGAACCCGTCGCGCTCTTTCTCGGCTCCCTGCCAGACGGCGAAGGCCATGGGCACCATGTCCCGGTCCAGCGACACATTGTGATCGCCATCCGCCTCGATCGGGCGCGACATCACGACCGTCCATTGGTTCGGATCGCCGTCATTGTCGGAATATTGGCTTTCGCCGCTGACCGGCTGTTCGTCGAGGATCGTGGTGCTGCCGGGGCTGCCCGCCGCAAGGTTTTGCACCTCGCCCTTGTCGGAGCGCCAGTACCAGATATTCACCGGGCTGTCGGGGCCGTCTCCCATTATGTAGGATGTCTCGTCATCCCCCATGGAAAACTGCACCGCGACGCCATCCCGGAACCGGTCAAACGCCGTTTCGGTATCTTTCGTGTCATCCACCCAGCGCAGCCGCACATAGAACCGATCCGACGTCTTGGCCAATGTCACGTTGAGATAGCTTGCCTCGGTATCGTAATTGACCCTGAGCTCCACCGATTGATGCACCGCCGGGGCCGGTAACATGGCAACGCGATATTCGGGCAGGCGTTGCCAGATGATGTCGTCCGGGTCGTTGACGTTGCGCAGGTAGATGCCGTCGGGAATGGTCGAAACTTTTACAGTTTCATAGGCCTCGATCAGTTTGATATTCGCATCTTCCACGGCTTGGGCGACAGACAGAGACGGAGTCGAAAGCATGGCCAATGCGGTCAGGGTCACGATCGTTCTTTGCATGGTGGGTCTCCTTATCCCCAGAGGTTTTGTGCCGCCGACTCGGCGGGGCCGCTGCTGGTTTTGGGCGCATCGGGGTCGTGAAACGGACCGACCCGGACCTCCAGTTCGTTGATCTGGACCGCGGCCCAGGCGCTGATGTCCTGCACGAGCTGACCGATCGTGGGGTCCAGCAACTCGACCGGATTCCGCCGCAGCAATCCGGCGACGGCCTCCAGCGTTGGACCGAGATGGCGGCACAGGAAATCGCGCTGCGCACGGCGATAGCCCGAGGCATCCTTGCCCTTGGCCAGCGCGGTCGCCTCGAAGTGGCAAAGCACCGCCATCAGTTCCAGCATGCTGGCAAGATGATCGGGCTCGTCGGTCTTGCCTTCGTCGCCGGTCGCCGCCTTCAAGCCGAAATGCTTGTAGAAGGCCGCGACATTCAGCATGAAGGAGGGCCGGGTCAGGCCCGCGAGAATGTGCTCATGCTCTCCGGCCAGCAGGGCGGCAACAGGCTTGCCCCGATCGCCGTGCAGGAAGGCGGTGATATAGCCCGCCTCGAAACTGGCGAAATCCGGCGAGACGGGCATGGCGGGCCAGGGCGCACCGGTCGTATCCGCCCAGGCGTCGCTGAAGGCCTCGTGAAACTGCCCCGAAGCCACGGCGTCGAAAAACTCCTTGGACGGATGCCCGAAGGCCAGCGCTGCCAGGCGCCAGACGCGTTCCTTCGCCCGTGCCCTTTGCGGGCTGTCGCCCATCGGAGGGCGTGATGATACCGCGACCGACATCAGCTTAGCTTGAACATTTCGGCGTGACGATAGCCGATCAGCGTGTCCATCAACTCGCTCTCGCCGCCCTCGGCCTTCTTGGCGCGTTCGGCGGTGATCGTTTCCAGTGCCGCGCTGACCCCGTCACCGAACAGGCTTTCGAGATAGTCCAGCGGAACGCGGGATTCGGCGGTTGCGCCTCCGGCCTCATCGATTTTCGGCGGCGACAGGGGCGGCACGTAGAAGACGTTGGGTTGTGTCCCCATCTCGGGGTAGAGCGGCAAGGCGACTTTGTATTTGTCTACCAGCGTGTGGATCGGCCCGTCCTTGTCGTCGCGATAGCCAATCCAGCGGATCCGGCCGACGCATTGCTTGGCACAGGCGGTTGGCAGGCCCTTCTCGATGCGCGGATAGCAGAAGATGCATTTCTCGGATTTCGAGATCTGCTCGTTGAAATAGACCTTCTTGTAGGGGCAGGCTGAGACGCAATAGCGATATCCACGGCAGCGCTCCTGGTCTATCAGGACGATCCCGTCTTCCTGACGCTTGTAGATCGCGTTGCGCGAACAGGCGGCCAGACAGGCAGGATTTGCGCAGTGATTGCACAGCCTCGGCAGGTAGAAATAGTATGAGTTCGGATAGTCGCCCTCACCCTCGTCCTCGTCCCAGTTCGCCCCCCATGTCGGTTTGACATTGGGGCGCAGCCACGGGTCCGTGCCGGTCATAAGGGCTTCTTCGTAATTGTACTCCCAGGGAATGCCATAGTCCTCGGCGCTGGGTTCTTTTCCCAGGCGTAAAGCGCCGTCCTCGTCGAACCCGCCGCCCATCTCGTGAAAGTTCTTCGGATACCCGGTGCCGGGTCTGGTCTCGACATTGTTCCAGTACATGTATTCCCGACCGTTGCGGTTGGTCCATTGCAGTTTGCATGCGGATGTACACGTGTGGCACCCGATGCATTTGTTCAAATCCAGAACCATGCTCAGCTGACGTTTCACGGCCATGTCTTATTCCTCCCTCTCACGCGGCTCTTAAGCCGGCTCCACGTCAACGCCGCTTTCATGCGCGAGCTGGTTTGCATTCCATTTGAAAAGCTTGAAGCCCAGGTGCCCCCATCCGCCCGCCAGTTCCAAAGGCTGGATCAGCGTGGCCATGGTGTTGTTCATCGGTTTCCACTGCTCGTATTGATGCGGCTCCCACCCGTGCTCCATCATGATCGAGGTTAGCGGCAGGCTGGGATAGAACTTAGCCTGCGCGAAAAACTCGCCCGCGCTGTTGAAAACCCGCACCTTCGAGCCGTCCGTGATGCCCTTTTGCGCCGCCAGTTTCGGGTTGATGTAGATGTTGGGTTCGCCCCGCTGCAGCCGCAGCATGAACTTGTTCGACCGCCAGTTGGAATGGATGCCCCATCGCGTGTGCGGCGAGTAGTAGTTCAGCGGGAAGTTCGATGCTTCACTGCCTGCGTGATGCCGCGCAGTGGGCACCATCGCGCCCAGCTTCTCGAATGTCGGGTGGTCGCAATAGAAGGTAACACGCCCAGTGAGGGTGTCGTACGGCTTCTTGTTCTCGGTCTGTGCCACGAACGGGCGATAGGGTTCGTCCACCGGGATCGGCTGGTTGTTGCCCCCCTTGGCATTCATCACGATAAAGCCCCGTTCGGCGGCCTCTTCCAGAGAGACGCCGCCCATTTCGGGGCTGTTGTCCACGAGCCACTTGGTGGCGTCGTAGTCGGTCAGGAGCGTTTGGTTCATGGTGTAGTCGTCATGGATCGTATGCAGATCGCGGGTGACGTCGCCATCCTGGTACCCCTCGATCCCGCGTGCGATGGCCCGCTCCTGGATCTTGCGGGTCAGCAACTCCATGATGTCCCAGTCCGGCTTCGCTTCGCCGATCGGTTCGACCGGCCTGGAGAACACGTTGATGAAGCGGTGGAAGCCGACCCCGCGCAGATCCCAGGCCTCGTAGTGGCTGGCGGCGGGCAACAGGTAGTCGGCCCACTGCGCCGTGCTGTCCATGCGCACGTTGATGTCGACGAAAAGCTCCTCGACCTCTTCAAGGATGCGCTCGCGGTACTTGTCGACGAACTTGTTGCGCCGGAATTTGTTGTCCGCGATCGAGATCAGCCCCTTCATATCGCCGTTGTAGGGCATCCACCCTTCGCCGATACTCTCGTTGATCATCTCTTCCATCTCGTCGATGTTGAACCCGACGCGCTCTTTCAACTTGTCCGCGTCGTAATATTTGCGCGCGTGTTCGATCATGTGGCCGCGCTGGAATTCGCCCAGACCGCCGGGCTCCAGCCTTGGTAGCTTTTCGAACCCGTAAAGCGCCAGTTGCAGCCATGCGCCATGGTTCCAGTCGACCCAGGAAGTGTCCATCCCGCCGGTCTTGCCGCCATGCCCGGTCAGCGCCAGCATCAGCGCCTGCGCCCAACCGGTGTAGATGCCGTTGGAATAGCGCCCGACATTGAAGCCCAGCATCAGGATCGCCTTTTTCGCCTTGGAAAAATGACGCGCCTCGCCCCGCACGGTGTCGGCGGCGATGCCGGTGATTTTCGCCGTGGATTCGGGCGTGTAATTCGCCGCTTCGGCGCGAACTTTTTCAAAGACCGTGGTGACCTCGATCCCCTCGACCGTGAAGGTGCCTTCAAGCGCCGGATCGACGCCATCAAGCGCGATGGTCTTCTCCTCCGACGCCATCGTGCCCCTGAGCATCACGGGGGCACCGGTGTTCAGGTCCCAGTGATAGAAGTTCTGGTCCGAGCCGCCATCGACCAGGTCGGCTTCGCGCAGCAGCTTGCCGTTATCGGTGCGGACCAGAACCGGTAGGTCGGTCTGTTCCTTGACAAAATCGGGTTTGTAGAGGCCCTCCTCGATGATCACATTGACCATCGACATTGCCAGGAACGGGTCAGTGCCCTGTTTGATCGGCATCCACAGATCGGAGTGGATCGACGACGGGTTGTAATCCGGCGCCACCGAGACGATGCGGGCGCCGTTGTACTTGGCCTCCCACAGGTAATGCGCGTCGGGGATCCGTGTCACACTGGGGTTCAACATCGACATCATGATATAGTCGGCGTCGAACCAGCCATCCGAGGTGAAGCTTTCCAGCGGGTTGCCATAGGCCAGATGCGCGCCGGTGTTCAGGTCGCCCACATCGGTGAAGATATCCAGCTGCACGCCGCCGACCAGCGAGGCAAAACGATAGGGCGCCGCAAACCGGACCATCGACTGGCTGCCCGACCCGGTATGGGTCATCAGCTTTCCGGGTCCGTATTTCTCGAAGATGTCGATCACCTTGTCGGCAATCTCTTCGGTGATATCGTCCCACTCCATGCGCTGCCATTTGCCCTCGCCGCGCTCGCCCACCCGTTTCATGGGGTAGCGCAGGCGATCGGCCTCATACATGGCTGCGGAATGGATCGAGCCCTTCTGACAGCCGCGGGGGTTGGCGTCGGGGACGTTGGGGTTGATTTGCGGATACTTCGCCAACTGCTCCTCGCGGATGACGATGCCGTCCTTGACGTAAATATCAAAAGCGCAATTGCCGATGCAGTTGATGCAATGCGCCGCCTTGCCGATCTTGTCCCAGGTGAATTCCCGGCGATAGAGATCTTCCCAATCGCGATAGGGATATTCCTCGGCCAGAGTATCTCCGATGGGTTCAAGCCTGTTCAAGGACCATGCCTTGTTCGCGGCTAAAACGCCGGCACCGGCAAGTGATGACGTTTTCAGGAACTCACGACGCTTCATGCGCAGCATGTTCATCCTCCCTATGTCTACGCGCCCAGTTCTGTGGGTTGATTATTGAAAGACAGGATAGAGGAGGAGCCGCCGCCAAAGGCTGCAAAGTTGTTACTGGATGTAAACGAGATGTAAACAAACAACGTCACGGGTTTGCGAAAACAGGATTTAGTGGTCTTATTGCGATCAAGCGTTGCTTCTTGGGGAGGGCCTACGGGTCAAGATGCAGATGCCGACAGACATGCAAGCAGACACGCCGCCCGGATTCGGACGCAACAGTAGTAACGATGCGCTGACAGACTTTCTGCAACAGCGCCTCGACCGCTTGGTCGATCAATCCATCGAGATCGCCAAATCAAACGGCTACGCGCCCTTCACCACGACGATCCGCGCCGCATGGGTTGAGGCGATTGTCAGTGTCACCAATGCCCTTGGGACGTATCTTGCCAGCAGCGACGATGCGCCGAACGGTCCTATCGCGACGCTTGATTATGCGTCGGATCCACGATTTTCCCGCATGCGCCTCATCGCCCGGATGCATCGATCTCAAGGCATTACGCTCCAGATGTATCTCGGCTTGTTCAAGCACTTCCGAAACCTCTACGTGTCCGAACTTGCCCGGTTACCCGGCGGCGTGACCGCCCAGGAAGCGTCCCGTGTTCGTGATTTCTTCGACCACTGCGAGCTCAGTATCAGCGCGGACTGGCACGACAACAACGACAACCGGCGCCTACGTGAACTGCAGGAGCGTTCCCGCGCCATCACGCTGGACAAGGACCGGTATTTCGCCGTTTTTGAAAGCCTGCGGAATGCTGCATTTCTTCTGGATCACGGGGGCAATCTGGTGAATGCGAACCAGGCGGCCGCGGGATTGTTTCTTGGCCGCGACGCGCAGGCTGGCGATATCATCTATCTTCGTTCCATGCGGCGTCGCAAAAGTTCGCTGCAGGCGGTCATCGACAAGATCATGGAAAACACCGAAGCGTCGGAAGACCCGGTTTGGCTGGACACGCTGGACGGACCGCGCTGTTTCGATGTCCGCACTCGCACACTGCACGATGCGGTAGAGAATACCGCACTGGGTCATGTGGTCCTGTTGAACGACGTCACTGCGCACATGCGCGATGCAGAGGAAGCCAAGCAGTCAGAGCGCGGTATGTCACGGTTTCTGGCAACGATGAGCCACGAAATACGCACCCCCCTGCACAGTGTGCTGGGCGCAGTTGAACTTTTGCGCACTGCGGATCAAGCCACTTCGGAAACCTTTCTCGACGTGATCGAAGGTGCGGGGAAGGCTTTGCTGCAGACCCTCAACAACGTGCTGAATTACTCAAAATTCGAAAATGATCCGCCCGTGCCGCGCCCGACAGACACGGATCTGTTCGAAGAAATTCGTGTCTACAGCCGGATAGCCATCATCGGTCGAAACGTCGCCCGGACACCGCTTGAGTTCGACATTGGCGTCGATGTTCCAAAATCGGCGTATGTCGACTGGGGCATGATCCAGCAGGTTCTAAGCAATTTGGTGTCGAATGCGCAAAAGGCGGATAACGGCGAAGGGGTCGCCGTTGCAATCCGGCGCATTGCAGCCGAAGCTGGCAGGGAAGCTCTGCGTTTCGAGGTACGCGATCATGGGCCGGGCTTGCCAGAGCATGCCGCGACAGCCCTGTTCCGGCCCTTCGAGAACACCACCGCGCGCGATACCGGCAATGGCGGTTCAGGTTTGGGATTGGCGATCTCGCACCATCTGGTCGACGCCATGGCGGGCCGGATCGGGTATGAAAACCTCGAGAAGGGCGCATTGGTGTGGTTCGAAGTGCCGCTTTTCCATGCCGAAACCCTGGATCCGACCGGCCCGCGATCTCAGAGCCATACGACCGGCAAATTGCCGAACGCACAGTCCTGCATGCTGGTCGATGACGATCCTATCGGCGCCAATGTGACTGCCCACCAATTGGAACGTATCGGACTGAAGGTCACCCGCGCTGCATCCGTCAAGGAGGCAAAGCATCATGCAGCTGAAGCCGAGTTTGACGTCTATGTGGTCGATTACCTTTTGCCCGATGGCGATGGTCCGACACTGATTCAATATCTGCAAGAGCGGACGAGCCGGCAGGCCAAGTTCCTGGCGTTAACGGCCAATGTCGATGCGCTGGTCGGGCGATCGACAGGGTTTGACGAGGTTCTCGCCAAACCGGCCGGTCAGGTCAGCCTTTCGTCGGCCATTTTCGGATTGGGTCCGCGAAGCTTTTCAACCGGTCCGACAGGCCACGAGGAACCCGAGAGTCTGCAGGGTCTCGCGCCCGGAACCGTCCAAGCGATGATCGACGTGTTCGCATCCAACTGGTCGGACTTTCGCCGGCAATTGCGGGCCGCCGATACCCCACGGCGTGTGCTGACATTGTCCGCGCACCGGCTTGCCGGTAGTAGCGCGATCCTGGCGTTGCCGGAATTGGAATCCGCCCTGCGCAATCTCGAAGCCGACGGCAACGACAAAGACAAGCCCGTCAATCTGGCTGCACATCGTTCTCTGCTCGACCGGGATCTGGCGGAAATTCCGTCCTGGCGACGGCTGAATGCGGCATGGGCTGCGGAATGACCAGCCCGACGCATCATGTCCGTCCACGGTCAGAGGCCAAGAGAGCCTCTGTTCTTTGCATCGATGACGACCCGATTGTGCAGCTGATGCTCGAGGATATCATCGCCGGCGCCGGTGCCGACTTTGTCATTGTCGGATCAGCGCGCGAGGCCGAAGACGTCCTGGCAGACACCCATTTCGATCTGGTCCTACTCGACCGGTGCCTGCCGGACAGTGACGGCCTTTTGTTGCTGAACGCGATCAAAAGCGGAAGTGACTGCCCGGTCATAATTCTCAGCACGATGGATGAATCGCGAGACAAGATTCTCGGGATCGGACTCGGCGCCACCGAATATGTGACCAAACCGTTTAATACACTTGAACTGAGCAGCCGAATAAAGCAATTGCTGATAGCTCATTCCAATGAAGACACCCTAGCTGAGTACGGTGTTTTCGAGATCGCCGGTATGACATTCGACCCGCGCAGCCGCAGGCTCGATACCGACGGCCACCATCTTATTCTGGCACCTGCCGAAACGCGACTGCTGCATACCCTCCTGTTGAACGAAGGACAGATGCAAACGCGGGATCAGCTGTCACAATTCACCTGCGGGCGCAATTGGTCCCCGGGCGACCGCACCATCGACGTGCTGATAAACCGCCTTCGCGGCCGTATCCGTTCGCTCCCGGTTGAGATCGTGACGGTTCATCGCGCGGGTTATATCCTTGTTGCCAAAGGTAAAGAGGCCCCGGAGAAATAGCCGGATTCGGCAAGCAGCGCGTCATTCTCAGCGCACGAACACCGCAAAGCGGTCATTCATTGCATTTGCGAAGACGGATGGCAGCCAGTTACCAGCGGCGCGGACAATGATGCCCTACGGCTCGGCACACATGATCCACGTCGCCGCGAACGGCTTGGCCCGATGTCATGTCCCCCTGCGCCAAATGCCGAACGCCGCACCCAGGACCATGACGGACGCCACCGCGATCACACCGACGAAAGCTTCGTCGAAGGCGCCCCGGGCCAGCGACGTGAGGTGCGCGGCAGCGCTGTCGTTCAGGCTCTCGGCAATCAGCAGCGCCTGATCGATGCTGTCGGTCACGGTCGTGCTGAGACCTGCGGGAACGGTCATGGCGCGGGTGTAGAGTGTGGTCATGACGCTGCCGAGGATGGCGATGCCTACGGCGCCGCCGAGTTCGAACGAGACCTCCTGCACCGAGGCCGCCATGCCGGCCTGTTCCTCGGGAGCGGACATCATGATCACGCTCGACGCGGCGGTCATGGTGGCCCCGATCCCGAAGCCCATGACCGCCAGAACCGAAAGCCAGAGGGCGGTCGGTCCCTGATGCGTCAGCAGGAAGGCGCCCAAGGCAAGGCCAGTCAGCGCCATCATCGAGGTCAGCACGCGCACGTCCCCAAAACGCGGCATCGCGAGGCCCGTCACGGGGCCGGCGATGAAGGATGCGGCAGAGATCGGCAGGATCAGCAGGCCCGCCTCGAGCGGCGAGAGGCCGAGAACCAGCTGAAGGCGCTGACTGAACACCAGCTCGACCCCGCTCAGGGCTCCTGCCGCCACCAGCGCAGCGACCACGCCAGAGGCAAAGCGCGCGTTGCGGAAGAGCGCGAAGTCGATCACTGGATGGATACTCGACCGCTGGCGGTGCACGAAGGCGGCCATGGCGATGATCCCGACGGCGAGAGCGACGCCAGCGGCTGCGATGGACGGGTCGCTCTTGGCGACCTCCTTGATGGCGTAGACCAAACCGACCAGCCCGACCATCACCTGGGCGGAGCCTGCAAGATCGAAGGGAGGCGCCGTTTCGGGCCGCCGATTGACCAGCATCAGCGCACCGCCAACGACGGCTGCGAGGACGATCGGCACGTTGATGAGAAAGACCGACCCCCACCAGAACCACTCCAGCAGGAGGCCTCCGAGGACGGGCCCCCCGGCTGCACCGCTGGAGGCGACGGCGGACCAGATGCCGATGGCGAAGGCGCGCTCTTTCTCGTCGGTGAAGGTAAGGCGGATCAGCGACAGGGTCGCCGGCATCATCATCGCTGCCCCTACGGCCAGCAACACCCGTGCCGCGATCAACGCCGGGGGCGTCGGTGAAAAGGCGGCCGCCAGCGAGGCGAGGCCAAAGACGGCTAGCCCGGCGAGGAACATGCGCTTGTGGCCGACTCGGTCTCCCAAACCGCCCATACCCGGCAGGAGGCCCGCTACAACCAGCGGATAGGCGTTCACGATCCATAGCTTTTCGGACGCCGTCGCGGCAAGGTCCTGGGTCAGCCTGGGCAACGCCGTGTAGAGCACCGTCATGTCGACGACGATCAGGAACAGGGCGCTCGAGACTATGGCCAGCACAAGCCAACGGTTGTGGGGAAGCATCTGGAGTTTCCTTGGGGAGTCGGGTTAGGGTTGCGTCACATGGCTGCGCATATATATAAATACAGTCGTATCGTATTGAAAGAGAGAAAATGGCCGGACGTCCCCGCTCTATCGACCGTGACAAGGTTCTGGATGCCGCCGAGGCGCTGGTGATCGCCGAAGGGGCCTCTGCGCTCAGCTTCGACGCGGTGGCGAAAGCCGCGGGGATCACCAAGGGTGGCGTGCAATACGCCTTCGGGACACGCGACAATCTGATCTGGTCAATGATCACCCGCTGGGAAGACGCTTTCGACGCCGATGTGGCCCGGCGAACCGGGCCCGATCCTTCGCCACAAGCGTTGATCCTGGGGCATCTCGCGGCAATGCGGGATGCCGATGAGGCGGACCATTCCCGTGCGGCCGTGGCCATGACCGCGCTTCTTCAACATCCCGATAGGCTGTTAGAGATGCGCGACTGGTATGCTGCCCGCTTTGGCGGACTTGATCTAACGAAGCGGGAAGACCGTCGGTTGGCAACGACCTTCCTCGCCGCAGAAGGTGCATTCCTGTTGAAGGCATTCGGTCTGCTTGCTCTTCCCGAGCCGCAGTGGAAGGCTTTGTTCGAAGAGATGCTCTCCGCGACCGCGGCCGAGCCCGAAGGGATGGAGCCAGACCAGAACTGAAGGATTGGACATGATCGTTCGGGCGAACTTAGGGCTCCAAGCAGCCATGCGGCGGCGCGGCATCTCGATCTGGACTTGGCTGGTGCCTGGTCGACATAAACGGCTCTTTGCTGCCGGTCATCCAACTCGATGTCGCTGCAGTGCGGCCAGTCGCAGGAGACATTCATTGCAACTGCTCAACCAGTTAATTCGGCAAGGTCGGCAGCGCGGGACGAAGCACCATTTCGCTGCGATTGCACCAATGTCAACTTTCAGCCGCACAGTCAGACATATCCTCTTTAAGCCAGTCGACAAATGTTACGACCGCTGGTCGCTCGAAAGTTTCAGGAAGGGTGACGGCATAATATGCAAAGGTTGTTGGCCATGCGGTGTCGAGAGCATGGACAAGCTGCCCTGATGCCAGTCCTTCTTTCACATAAATATCGTTGAGCAGTGCAAGGCCCTGTCCGTCGATCACAGCTTTGACAGTCAGAAAATCGTTGCCGTATTGCGGGCCATAAGTTGCTTTGCTGGCGTCAATGCCTTGCGCCTCGAACCAGATTGACCAGTCCTTGCCAGTGGCATCGGGCAGTAACTTATGATTCAGGCAATCTGAGGGCTTGATCAGCGGGCCAGTCTTTTCCAACAATGCCGGGCTGGCGACCAGCACAAGTTCCGGCGAACACAGCCACTCCGAGTGCATGCCTGAATACATGCCAAGCCCGTGGCGGATTGCAAGGTCGACCGGCTCCGATCTGAGATCGACAAGGCGGTCATCGGTTTCGACCGAGACCCTGATTCTGGGATGCACGTCGGCAAATCGTCCAAGACTTGCCACCAGCATGGTATGCGCAAAACTTGCGGATGAGTTGATACGGATCGTTTTATCATTGCTGACAAAGTGCTTCTTTGTCGCCTTTTCAAGGGTGGCGAATGATGCGCTTACGTCTGACTGAAGCGCCAATCCCGCAGGTGTCAGCATCAAACCATTCTTGCTGCGTTTGAACAGCCGCGATCCATGACGCTCTTCGATTGCGCGTATCCGCTGGCTGATGGCACCCGGGGTCACGCCCAGTTCATGGGCGGCATCCTGCATCGTGCCCGCACGCGCAACGACATGGAATGTATGGAGGTCCTGAATCCGTATAGCCATGACTAACTTTAGCTTAGCTAAAGTAAAAGGGCCAGGTTTTCGTTCGTCTTAGTCTGGCTCGTGTGGCACTCCATGCAGATAAGGAGACCGCACATGTCAGACCCCAATCCCATCCCGCCAAAGCAGAACTGGGCCATTGTTGCCTTTGGATTTCTCGCGTTGTCGCTGGCCTTTTCTGCCCGTGCGGCACTGGGATTGATCATGCCTGTCTGGCAAGCCGAGTTTGGCTGGACCAGCAGCTACATCTCCGGCGTCGGGGCCGTTGCGCTTGTGATCATGGCAATCATCGCGCCCTTTGCCGGGCGGTTGGTGGATCGTCGCGGGTCACAATTCACACTCAACCTCGGTATGGGATTGCTGGGCATCGGCTGTGCACTCGTGGCGCTGATGAACGGGAAGCTGATGTTCATTATCGGGTTTGCCGGGTTCTGTGCCGCAGGATTTGGCATCGTTGCCACGCATGTGGTAGCCACGGTAGTCACCCGCAGCTTTTCAACCAATCATGGACTGGCAACGGGGGTCGGCACATCGGGGGGCACGGGTGGCCAGTTCCTGATCGTTCCGCTCATCGCAGCCGTTTTGGCATTTGCAAGCTGGCGGTGGAGCTTTGGCGCGCTGTCGCTCGCCAGCCTCGCCCTGATCCCCTGTATTCGTATGAGCATGCAGGCAGACGGTCCGACGGTGGAA
Organism: Labrenzia sp. ATLA3; assembly: GCF_057180185.1. Lineage (NCBI taxonomy): Bacteria > Pseudomonadati > Pseudomonadota > Alphaproteobacteria > Hyphomicrobiales > Stappiaceae > Labrenzia > Labrenzia sp. ATLA3. The sequence continues at coordinate 334,303 of NZ_JBXUKV010000003.1, read as the reverse complement.
GAGAATGACACACCCAACGTCCGGCCCACACTGCGAAACGACCTGACTGACATTCTGCGACAACCGGCTTTTCACCTGTTGTTCTGGAGTTTTCTGATATGCGGGTTCACCACAACAGGTGTGATCGAGACCCATTTGTTGCCCTTTGCAGCGTTCTGCGGCTTTCCACCGCTCCCGAGCGCAACCGCTTACGGCCTCTTATCCTTCGTCAATCTGGTCGGTATGATCGGGGCCGGCTGGCTGACGGACCGGGTCAATCGTCCTATGCTTCTTGCGGCCATATACATACTGCGCGCCCTGACATTCGTCCTGCTCGCAAGCATTCCCGGCACATCCGTCGAAATGTTGTTCCTGTTTGCTGCTCTGTTCGGAGCGGTCGATTATTCGACCGTCCCGGTGACCGCCAGTCTGGTAGCCAGCAACGTGGGCATCAAAAAGATGGGGCTGGCGATGGGACTCATCTCCGCAGGGCACGCCATCGGCGGCGCGATGGGTGCGTTCGCGGGTGGTTATCTGTTCACCGCACACCATGCTTACGATCTTGTCTGGATAGGCTCCGTCTGGTTTGCGCTCGGAGCGGGGGTTCTGGCACTGTTCCTGAAAGCTCGGCCAGAAGGCAAAGCAGCGGCATAGCAGACGTTCGCCTCTACCGCAGCAAGTGTAAAAGTGGGCTCTAAGCGGACTTGCAGCGCCACAGCATCCCGATCCGGACATTGGCTGGTGCCTGGCCGACACAAACGGCCCGGAGCTGCCATTCACGCGCTGATACGTTGCTGCGACGCAACTCGGCAAAGCCGACCTTCGTTGCGTCTGCAAAGACGATTGTCTGCCAGATGCCTGCACTGCGGACAAAGCGTCCCTTTTGGAAACTCCGTCAATGTTTGCTCAGATGGTCGTCATCGAGAGCAGCAACGCGGGGCTGAAGCAGACATCATATTATACTGCTTGTTTAATTAACAAGATTGTATAATAATAACGAGTATGACTGAGTCCGAACAACTCGACGCCACCTTCGCAGCATTGGCCAATCCAACCCGTAGGGCGCTTCTTGCGCATCTCGCCAAGGGGGAGGCCACTGTGAATGCGCTTGCGGAACCGTTCGACATGACGCTCCCTGCCGTGTCGAGACACATCCGTGTTCTGGAAAAAGCGGGTTTGGTCACACGCGGGAAAGATGCACAATTCCGACCGTGCAAACTGAATGCAGCCCCTTTGCGCGTCGTCGCCAATTGGGCCGACCAATACCGCGAAATCTGGGAGCTCCGCTTCGACGCGATGGACAGTGTCCTGCAATCAATGAAGGAAAAGCCATGAGTGATCTGCAAAGCTGGGTAAAGATTGAGCGTGAGCTTGACGCGCCAATCGAAGATGTCTGGGCTATGTGGACTGACCCAGAGCTTTTTAAGTCATGGTATGGGCCGATGGGGATGTCAGTCCCAACCGCAGAGATGGATGTCGTTGTCGGTGGGACGCGCAAGGTTTGCATGGAGATGACCTCGCCGGAGCGCACGATGTCGATGTGGTTCACGGGAGTCTACAAGGAGGTCTGCAGACCGTCGCGCCTTGTCTATACAGAGAGCATGTGCACCGAGGACGGCACGATTATTTCGCCGCTGAGCATGGGAATGCCAGAAGGCACACCCGACATCACCGAGGTGATCATCGAACTGAACGAAGTCGATGGAAAGACCGTGATGACGATGGCCCAAGTCGGTGTTCCCGAAGGGGCTGCGGTCGAAGGTGGTTGGAAACAGGCATTCGACAAACTCGCGGAACGCTTGGCAGCTCAGGAATAGGCTTGGTAACTCGCTAGATCGGCCCTGGTCGGAACTTCCTGCACGGCGCAGCACATCAGAGCGGTCATTCGTCCTAGACGCAGCATCGGTGTCTATGGGCTCTGAGCGGATTTGCGGCGGCGCAGCATCCCGATCCTGACTTTGGCTGAAGCCTGGTCGACACAAACGGCCCTTTGCCGACATTCACCTGCTGATAGGGTGCTGCGATGCAACTCGCCAAAGCCGCCCTTCGTTGCGTCTGTAAAGAGGATTGTCTGCCAGATGCAGGCACTGCGGGCGAAGTTGACGTTGAGGCAAGTCAATGCATGGCTTCAGAGAAGCTTCAAGATGACCGAGAGCAAACTCGGTTGAGGGAACTGAAGTATCATGAGACTTCTTCGACTTGCTGCAATTGCAGTTCTCACGACCGGTCTTTTTTCGGTGCCCGCTCTAGCCGAGGATATCACGATCCAGAACCTCATGCGCGCCGAGAGCGACACGATGTTTCGGGTCACGATGCAGACCAACGGGACCAGCGTCGGTGAGATCGCCCATGAGCGCGAGGTCGCCTCTGCCGATGCGCCGCAGCCGATCATCCGCGCCAACCAGGACACGTTGTACTCCGTCGCCATCATCGACCTGTCGGAGCCGGTGACGGTGACCCTGCCGGACGGCGACGGACGGTTTCAGTCGGTACTGGTGATCAGCCAGGATCACTACAACTTCGCCTACGCCGATCCCGGTTCCTACGAGTTGACCGAGGACGAGGTCGGGACCCGCTTCGCGATGCTGCTGTTCCGCACCTTCGTCGACGCGGGCGATCCCGACGATGCCGCCCGCGCCCATGCCGTGCAGGACGGCATTGTCATTGAAGGCGGCAGAACCGGTCCCTTCGAAGCGCCGGACTGGGATCTCGAGGCCCTCGCTGCAGCGCGCCAGGCCGTCAGCGACTTGGCAGCGGTCGTTGGACTTGAGTCCACCACCTCCTTCGGTCGCCGAGGCGAAATCGATCCGCTCGACCACCTGATCGGAATGGCTGGCTGGGCTGGGCAACCGGGTACCACGGCTCAGGGCATCGTTGGCGCCGTCGACAGGAATGACGGCGAAACGCCGCATGTGGTGACCGTCAGGGACGTGCCGGTGGACACTTTCTGGTCGATCACCGTCTACGACGCTGAAGGCTACCTGGCGCCCAACAACCTCGGCCGGAACAGCTACAACCAGACCTCGGCCACGCCGAACAAAGATGGCTCCTACACCATCCACTTCGGCGGCTGCGAGGATGGCCGGATCAACTGCATCCCGATAACGCCGGGCTGCAACTACACGATCCGCCTCTATCAGCCCCGCGCCGAAATCCTCGACGGAAGCTGGACCTTTCCCGAGTTCCTGCCCGCCGGCTAATTGCAATCCCGAAACCGGGAAAGTTGAAGTCTGCGAGACCGGTCAAGCGAGATCCACTCAGGGCTCCAAGCGACCATTGCCCGCTTCACCAAAACGTAACATATCATTGCTTGCTCGACTGTCGTGAGTGTTGCGGTGGGTAGGAGTGGTTCGGAGGAACCGCTATGTCTACATTCAACTTACCGATGGTGGTGCCCGCCAAGAAGGCATGGAACCGCAGTCGTGTTGTCGGCCAGAAGAGGCCACTGCTCCCAAAGCACGTCTGGGCGATCCGTGTTCGCCTTGAACTGGCTGGCGCTGTCCGTGATCTGGCCCTATTCAATATGGCAGTCGATAGCAAACTGCGCGGCTGCGATCTGGTCCGGCTGAAAGTCGCAGACGTCTTCTCGGCTGGCGCAGTCAAGGAACGGACTTCGATCTTGCAGAGCAAGACAAAATCACCGGTGCGGTTTGAGATCACCGAGGGCACCCGAAGGGCCCTCATGGAGTGGATCAGCAATCCGGTTATGATTGGCCACGAGTACCTCTGGCCCGGCCGATTTCATGATCGCCCGCATATATCGACGCGGCAATACGCTCGTCTCTTAAAAGACTGGGTGCGTTCAATCGGCTTGGAACCCAGCGCGTATGGCACGCATTCCATGAGACGGACGAAGGTTGCCCAAATCTATAAAAAGACCGGCAACCTGCGAGCGGTTCAGCTTCTTCTCGGCCACACGAAGATGGACAGCACCCTTCGATACCTTGGCGTGGAACTCGAAGACGCGCTAACGATCTCTGAAGGCGTAGAGATATAACGAAGGGGCCGGTGGCAACACCGGCCCTGAGCAACTGTTGGCCGTAGTCTCAATCGATGGAGGCTTTGCGCTCCGATAACAAACGCGGACTTTTAAACCAATCCTCCTTAGTCAATAACTCGCTGCGCTCCGCATCAAGGTCCTGACAGGACGTTTCGCTGCTTTTGGATGAATGACGCACAAGTCGCGGGGTGTTGACCGTCCAATTTTATGGGACATCTCGGCAAACACGCCAATCAAGGAAGCAATTGGCAAACAGGGGGCTGAGGTCGAACCACCTAAAACTTGGAGCCTCGTCACGAGATGTCAGCAAGCGCGATTCTTTTGGCCTAGCTGCCACTTGCCGACACAATCGTGCGCGTCGGAAACGCAAAGGATGTCCCTGCGCCTTCGACGATCCTTTTCACTTCCAGGAGCAGCCGCTCCTTGACCGCGAGATACTCTCCGAATTCCGTTGTTTTCGTGTAGCACCAGACCAGTATATCTACCGAGCTGTCTGAAAAGCTGTCTGAGTAAATATAGGTTGGGACCTCGCTTTCCAGTACGAAATCGTCGCTTTCACGGACGTAGGTCCTGATGTCGTCGCGGATTTTGGTGAGTTGTTCTGCCGTCGTTCCGTAGACAACCTTGATGGTCCAGTAGATCTGCCGCTGATCCCGCCGGGTGAAATTCTTCATCGCCGTATTAGCAAGGTCGGCATTGGGAACGTGAACGGCTGCCTGGTCGAATTGACGGATCAGCGTGGAGCGCAGTTCCACCTTCTCGACAATGCCTTCCACAACCCCTTCGACGCGGATCCAGTCGCCGATTTCAAACCGGCGCTCACCCATGCTTGCCACACCTGCGATCAGATTGCGGAACAGATCCTGCGCAGCAATCGCCATACCGGCCCCAAGCACGCCCATGCCTGTCAGAACGGGGCCTATATCGACGCCCCAGACCTGAAGCACGGAGACCAGGCCCAAAACAAAGACAATGGCCTTGAAGATTTTCTTCAACCAATCGATTTGCAGATGGCTCCGCCCACGTTTTGCGTTGACGACCCATCTGGCCACGGCATCAACCAGTGAATAGGCCGCGGAAAAAACGGCTGCGAGCACCACGGAAATCACCAGTCGCTCGAGCGTCTGGTTTATCAACGGTGGAAGGTTTAATGCGCCCAGCAATCCATAGAGCGGAAGGGAAATGATCAACACGCGGATTACCGGCAGTGCAGCCCGCCGGACAACATTGTTCAGTGGCATTCTGATGGTCTGAGCGATATGCGCCGAAAAAGTGTAAAGAGCCTTTGAAATCTGTTTACGGGCGATGAAAACGAACAGAAACAAAAAGGCACCGACGGAAATCTCGCTCCAGTTGAGGTTTTGACCCCAGGCGAAGATCTGCGTCCAAAGCTGAGTGGCTATTGCTTCTAAATAATCCACGTCTGTATCCAGCCTTTCTCGTGAGACTTCAGTGCTCGAGTATTCCCTTCCAAATGATCATGGCTGTCCGATGCGTGAGCGAAGATGTTCACTCCAGGATCGTGCATCGGAAAACTCCCATGGAGGACGCACGCCCGCGCCCAATTTCCGCTGTCGAACCAGTTCCGTCTCGCTGACCGAGTTGTCGATCAGGCCGAGCCCCTGGAGCAGTCCGACAGAAGCGCCGGGTACCCAGCGCCTGTAGTCGTACCAAGGCACGGTTTTCTCGATCTCGGGACTGAGCTTGATCAGTGTTGTAAAACAGCTTTCCGATATCGTTGAGTAGAATTGAGGTGCGTCATGCACCTCGGCAACAAACTCCAGCAGGCGTCTGAGGTAGGCTCGGATCTGAGACGGTGTCCCTTGGAGGTTGAAGAAATAGAGTTCGTTTGGCGGAATGTGGGCTAGACGCTTCCATAGCAAGTCGCGTTCTGTTCCAATGACGGGATACAGCTGATCGTGTTTCAAGAAGCCGGCCAGCGCATCGAACTTATCCCAACTGGTGCGCCGGGCTTCGAATGAAACTGCCAATCGATCCCCATTTGAAAATTCGAAGCTTGTCATCACATGCACGGTCGCAAGCGAAGGGCCGAACGGCTGAAGAATAAGCTGGGCGCCGGATACCTTTCCCAGGTCAAATGAATGTGTCGTCCAGCGTGGCTGCGCAAGCGCACCAACGGGGTGGATTGCATCGCGGAAATTGACAACCGTTACAAGGTCACCGTTGAATGTGGCATCAGCCATGCGGGCGTGGAGCGGAACGAAGGATTGCGGATAAAGGTCCTTGTTGGCATAGGCAACAAAGAAAAAACACAGCCCGCCGCAAACGATGACGCGACGGATCAGCTGCTTCTCACCGGGAAAAAACCATAGAAGGGCAACCGTAGGGACAATCAGGATCGCAAGTCCGGTCCGAACAAAGTCGGACCACCCGAGCCAATAATAGCTGGCCGCACTTGCAAATAGAGCGGCAAGGAAAACGGCGGCCGCGAAAACGACTCGAGACAAACGAAACCGCATTAAACTGCCTCGGCCATAGGTGCGCGTTCCCGCTGGTACGGTCCAATTCGCAAATTGATAGGAATTTGTAAAAGCAATTCATCCCCCCGGAATAAATTGGCACCTCAGAAGCACGCCGTAACGGCCCTCAAATCAAACAGCTGGTGTCTCTTGAATACGCAAACAAGCTGAGCGCATGAACCCGACAATCGCAGGCGAGCATTGAATGGACAAATGGTTGCGACACGGATCAACCTGATCCTTGAAACAGAAAACGCAGAGGTTTCCGGCTGCGGCAGCGTGAACTTGCAAAACCAGACGCTCGATCCTTAAACGCCATCGCGCTGGTACCTTAGGGCCGCTGGTCCTTGTCTGTTTTGGTCTGACTTCCATCCAGGAGCACAAGAACCAGGTTCACAACACCGAAGACAAGAATTGCGCCGAAAACGAAGCCACCAAACCGTTTCGGATCCATACCAACAGGAACGTTAAACAACAGAACAATCATTCCAAAGAGGGCCGTGAGAAGTATACCAGTGGCAAGAGAGTTTTTGAGGTTCATGCTGTTTCCAAACACAGTTTAGATTTTGGCGGCTGCGCCTCTCGCCGGATTTGTCTCAAGAGACACCGATCGGGCCACCTTGCAGAACGCGCGATCCGGTTTTCAGAAAGTCGGGTGCCCGGCGGCTTCCCGGATCGACATAGAAAGCGGGCCACAACGACACTCAGAGGCCATTGGCAAGTCAGACCGACGACTGCCCCTTGGCGCTGACAAAATCGAGACGGGACTCTGCGGCACGAAAAGGCGATTTATGGCCCTCACACGCGTGCCTCAGTGGTGGTGATGCCCCGCTCCTCTCTGTGGCTTCGACTGTTCTTTCTGTAAATGTCCCCAGAGGGACTTTCATCGCGATTCCGAGAAAGCCCCACCGGAGAACGCGTCGCTATACGTTCCAGAATATCGAATCTGGGGCCATGGTGAACCGCTCGTATCCATCTTCGGTAATCACAAAGGAGTCTTCAATGTTGTACGGTCCCGGTGCGGGAGCTCCCTCGGCCGCCATATACGAGCACTCCATACTAATGCACATGCCAGGCTGGAATACGGTTTCCTCATTTACCGAGATCTTGGGAACGTCCTCTGCTGTCGGAGCCACGCTAATGCCGTGCCCCATGTGTCCTCGGGGATAAACAGGAATAACCGACGACTTTTCCACTTCTGCTCGGATGGCAGCATAAAGATCCTTCATCTTCACGCCAGGCGCGAGCATCTCAAGGCCTTTTGCGAAGCCGGCATACAATGCGTCGTAGGTATCCACCTGCGCTTGATTTGGCTGCGAGCCACCAACAACCCAGGTACGCGAGATGTCACTGATATAGCCCAAATGCACACCGCCGCCATCAATACGCGCAACATCGCCCTCCTGGATTACATAGTTCCGAGGGGCTAAGCCGATGCCCCAATAAGGTCCTATTCCAGTCTGGTAGCCAAGAGTGCTCATGGAGTTTTCTCTATCTTCCTCCCAAGCGGCTATTTGAATTATCTTGTCAAAACCCATGGCGTTCATCCCAGGTTTCAGTTCCCGAGCTGCGCGCGCCATGAAACGCTCCGCATGTTGGGCCGCCAATCTCAGCATATCGACTTCCCAAGGAAACTTGATCAGGCGCGATTCAAACATCACGCCGCTACAGTCCGTTAGCGGCGTTCCGTTTAATTCACTTTCTATGTAATCCCTAAATCCTCCGAGCAACATGCCCGCCTCGATACCGATTTTTCCATCTGGTCCCAAGTAACCCTTTGCAATATTCAATGCAGCTTTAATGGTAAGCGCCGGGTCAAGGACAGGATCGCGTTCCTGATGTGACTCCGCTGTTCCGTCATCTACAAAAACGAAACCGGCTACGGACTCATACTCAACATCTATTGTCTGTCTTGGGGCATCATCTTTTTCGTACAAGCTGACGATTAGATGCGCCTTCCCTTCTGCCGGAATAACTGCCGCCGTCTGGGATCCTGCAGGAACCCCTGGTGCGTAGGCGAATTTGGAAAAATAGCCCGTTGAATAGAGTATGTTTTCCGGGTTAATCAGCAAGAGAACATCAAATCCTTCTCGCTGCATAATGCCTTGAAGACGGGACAGAATATCGTTGTGTGGTCGCTGGGCCGCCAAGGGGTGCCAGTTCTTGCCGTCCTCGGGTGGCGTCACGGAAAACTGGTCCATTGATCCTTCGAACATGTTCGTTTGGGCCGTCGCCGACCCGGAGGCGACCGCTGGAAGAAACAACCCACCAGCCGTTGCCGCTGTTCCAAGACCAAATTGTCTACGAGAAAGTTTCATATCACGCCTCTGTGTTCATGGGTTCTCTTGGGATTTGGTTCGTATTTCGAAGATGATGAGGGGGGCGGACTTGCCATCTCAAACCCAACACGCACCGCTGACGCGCTTTCACTGACACCGTCAGGATCGGACGTTCGACACCCTTGGTAGATAGGTAACCGTGTTGACGTGGCTGACGGCCGCAATGAAGCGACGCTTGAAACCGTGGCCCCGATCATCCGTGCAGACCAGAGTCCTCGATGCTCCAAGGCGACGAAGGTATTCGCCGGGCGCTTGCGGCGCGACTGCGGCAGCGCGGTCATGGAAAAGCCAGCGAGGAAATGGCGAAGAGGCATTGCGAAGGATCGCAGCAGCATCACCATTCCTATTTGCCCTCGAATTTCATGATCTAAACCAGTTTCAGCGGAATGCCCGACAATTTTGAAGCATCTGCACCTACGTCATTTTGCCAGTAAAAGGGGTGAATCTCACTAAAATGAAGGTGAAAATCGTCCAATTTCGATTACTTGCCCCAAAACATAGGTGCAGATTTTCCGATCCGGGCTAAGGTGTATGTAGTATCTAGACCAACTGAGGGTGGAGATGGCTGACTGGAAGCAAAAAGCGCCAAATTCCGAATGTCTTGAGCGGCTACCCACGACTTACTCGGCACTTGTCCAACTGGATCCGGGTCACCTTGGCTTGACCAGCGTTGAAGTGCGTGGGCGAGACAGCTTCATCATTCATTCCAAGACGGGTGCCCGGTCAATCTGGACGACGGTTCCTGAAGCGGATTGGGTCGGTTACATCATTCCCATCACCTGGAAGGGCGAATTCATTCTGAATGGCATGACCGCGACGCCAAATACCGTCTTCAGTCTCGACGGCGCACATGAGTTCGACTTCGTTTCGGAGTATCGGGACGCAATCACGGTCGGTATACGCAAGTCGGTGCTGAACCGAAAGATCTCCGCTTTGATCGGCAGAGATTTCAGTCTTGCTGTTGGCACTCACCGCCAGAAGTACGTTCCGACGCCCTACAGGGAGCGGCTGCGGGGGATCTTCTGGAAGCCGCTTGCCTGTGCCTCGTTGAAGGGGCCGGGAGGCACCTTTGGCAGGTTGCCGCGTGCCGTTGAACTTGCGATGATCGAAGCCGCTGCAGACTGGACCATCGAGACGACTCAACTGAAAATGAGCGAGACGGCAAACTCCAGGCGCGAGCTGAATATTGTTCGGGACTCCATTCGTAAAATCAGGGGCGCCGATTGTTCTCTCCTTACCGTTGCCCATCTCTGCCGCATGGCAGGTGTGGGCAAGTCACGACTGCACCAGGCATTCTTTGAGATATATAGAATTTCGCCGGGCGCGTACTTGCATCGACTTCGCCTCACATCGGTTCGGGAGAAGTTGCTTTCAGAGGAAGCGCCTCCAAGATCCGTAAAGGATGTGGCCATTCAGCATGGATTCTTGAGCAGTGGCCAGTTTGCCCGTGCATATAGAGATATGTTCGGCGAGTTGCCCAGCCAGACCCTCAGCGCAAGAAATACATGATAGGGATCAATGCGTCCGTATACGCTGGGAACCCGCTTGCGATGACACCGGAGTGTCGCCCCTGACACGAATAGTGATCCGTGGTGAACTATCCGTCAGCGATCCGAGAAGTGATCTGCAGGTCCAAGTTTCGCCTGCCGGCAGATGCGCCTTAGTCTGAAGCCAGATGCCGGTGTGACCTGATGCGGTGGATGCCCCCCATCCGGCAACATACATGCCAGGGAACCGAGCCTTCGCAGTGTCAGCAACAGGCTCCGGCTCGAACAACAATGAAGGTGCAGATCATCCGGTTTCGCGTCCCAAAAACAAGGTGCAGATCTTCCGATCGGAGCTGTAGAACGTCTGAACAACCTAGCCCTGTGAACGGCTTGGGGTAGACTGGCCGGGATCACAAAGGACCGTCCCGATGCCAAAGCAGCCAGCCTTGTCCGGCCTCCGCAGCGCGATGAAGAAGATCAAGAAAAAGCAGACGCGGAGGGAGAAGTTCCGCGCCAGCATGGGCGAGGTGGTTCCATGGATCTGGTTTCTCGCGCTGATCGAGCCGCACTGTGTGAGGGCAGGGCCGAAAACAGGGCCGAAGACCGGGCCGAAGAAGGCGGGGCGTCCGACGCTTCCTCTGACCGCGAAAATCGGCAGCGCGGTGGCGGGCGTGCTCCTTGGCTTCACGGTTCCCTCAACCTTGCACGCGCAACCTAAAATCGACTCGCTCGCCGGGCCGGATTCGACGTCGGCCCTGCTTGCGGCTGACGATCAGGAACGAGACACGGTTCTCGACGTCAATTTCCTGAAGTCATGGTTGGAATGGAAAGCCTCGATAAAGGATCGCACGGGCTTCGATTTCGGGTTCGACTATATCACCCTTGGGTATGTCGCGTCACACAGCTTGGGCGAGAACACGGCCGCCTCCGGCGTCTTTCGTCTCTTCGGAGAGTGGGAACTGTTCGGGCGCAGCTCCGGAAACACGGGCACCCTGCTTTTCAAGGTGGACAACCGCCAACGCCTGGACACCGTCCCGGTCAAGGATTTCGCCGAGGAACTGGGATATGCCGGTATTATCGGCCCCACCTACAGTGATCAGGGGTGGCGGTTGACGCATCTCTACTGGAACCAGAATTTCGCCGGTGGGCGCGGGGCCGTTTATCTGGGTTTGCTTGATGTCACCGATTATACCGATGCCTATGCGCTTGCGAGCCCCTGGCAGGGATTCGCCAACCTCGCCTTCCAGACCGGGTCAGGAACCATAGGCGGGCTGCCCGACGCCGCGCTGGGTGTGGCCGTGGGATCTTTCCTGAACGACAAGATTTACATGGGGGGCGGGATCGTGGACGCCAACGCGGATGCGGCGAACCCCTTCTCCGACACCCTGTTCGACGAGGGAGAGACCTTCAAGTCTTTCGAGGTGGGTTGGACGAGCGGGGCCAAGGCGCGGTTTTTCAACAATGCGCATGTAACCTTTTGGCAGATTGACGCGCGCGAGCAGGCTGGCACGCCCGACGGTTACGGCGTGGCCTTCAGTGCCAGCCAGGTCGTGCGTGAGCGCTGGTTTCCGTTCCTGCGTGGTGGCTGGGCGGACGGAGGCGACAGTCTCTATGAGGCCTCTGTCAGTGCCGGTTTCGGATACAGCCAGGATCCCACGAGCAGCATTTTCGGCCTTGGCGTCAACTGGAGCCGACCGAACGAAGATACGTTCGGTCGCAAACTGGATGACCAGATCACTGTCGAGGCCTTTATGAAGTGGCAGCTCACCGAGGCCATCGAACTGACCCCGAGCGTGCAGTACATCCACAATCCTGCCCTGAACCCCGAAGACGACTCGATAGCTCTGCTGGGTCTTCGGTTCCGAGCGGCCCTATAAACAGCAAGGCACGATGAAATCGTTTTATGTATTCGACCCCATCTTGCCATCCTCGATGCCAACAGGCGTCACCCGATCAAAGCCTGTCTCCGGATCCATGACCCGGCCCTGCCTGATCACCGGATCAAATTACAGGGCGATGGTGCGGTGAGTGCCACAAGTTCAATGGCAATGGCCGCAATCCGGGCGTCGTCCGGTTCCCTCACTGCATTGGATTATCAATGCGTATTCGCATGACGTCGTATCTTGATCGGGCTTGCACGTCACTGATGTATCACTTCGGAAATAGAAATGTTACCGATGCCCGTGCGCCCCAATCCGGGCCACCGTCCGGCTTTTCCGCGTAGACACGCCCGCCAAGCTGAAAACTCACATGCTGGTCGCCAATGGTGACAAGCTGCGACACCGCTGCGTTGATCGGGACTGTCCATTGGTCGGCATTCCAATCGTAGGTCGACTCCGTGAGCAGAGCAAAAGTTGTGGCGGACTGCGTGGTGTAACTGACAAACGGCTGAAGGAACGTGGCATTGACGGGGTCCCTGTCGTCCGGGTCCGTCAAACCCCAAAGGTGATTGGCCAAAAGACCGTAGGTCCACCCGCCATGCTGCCTGAGACCAACGGCCGTCGGCCCCAGACCGAGCTGACGCCCCTGAAAGGCTGAATCCGTCGCTGTCGGTAAAAGCGCGACTGGTCCAGCCCCGACAATCCAGCCGCCGACCGCAGCGCTTGGCGATAGAAAGAGGGACTGAACAGTATCGCCAAGTCCGAAGGTGCTATCGATCCCGTCAGCAGGCGTATCTCGCCAGCGAACGGGCACAATCGTCCTGGAAATCAGATTCCAGTCTTCATTCAGTTTAAAAGGTATGACCGGCTGAATGTTCAGGATGGTGGCATCGGCGTCCTTGGGGCCGATTCCCGTGTCCCAATTGAATTGGAAGGGAACGCTGATCAGGCTAGCCACCGGGTTGGAAAGCTGTTTGGCGAGGTCAGCCGCATCCTTGTCGCCATCGTCATCAACATCCCCATGCTCGGAGACGATGCCGGTACTTTGCGCATGTGCGAGTGTCGAAGCCCCGATCAGAGCCGCAACCGTCAATGCTGCAACGACAGCGCAGTGCACCCGGGGGGCAATGCAGCGTATTTTGTCTGCGTCTTGATTACCGGTTCCCCGCATCATGTTCAAACATCCTCACTCAGGCGCCAAAGTTCCCAGAAAGTGGCTGAACCGGTTCAAGAAATCATGGCAGAAGCAAAACTTCACTGCCAGTCAAGTTTTCTCTCACGCAATACCAGAATCCGAATTTCATCCTTACCAACTATATCCATTACGCCAAGCCATTTGATCGAAAGTCTCAAGCAAATCGAGGTGTATATTCTCCGATTATCGAGGAACTTGGATCTGAGAACGAGGAAAATCTTTTCGGCGGAAAGATTTACGCCGGATCGCCGCCCAGCATCACCGACAATAAAACAACGCAGCTTGTTCGCCTTCCGACGCCCGTACCCAAGCATTCTGCCTGTGCAGCGCAATGGTTCGTACTCGACCCTACTCCGCCATTGGCATCTACGATGGGCCAACGGCTGGTATTTACGTACTATTCTTCGTGCCCCTCCTGCGCCACCGTCCGGAGCGGCGGGGCGATTGCCGCTTGCAGCCCGCTTTGCGCAGCTGGCGTCTGCACGAACGTCACGACGAAAAGCGTGGCTCCGATAGCAAGCACGCAGGCCGCCCCGGCGATGCGTGCACCCGCCTCGAAGCGGACCCGCTGTTCCGGGGTCACCGCGACGCGCGCCTCGGTCCAGTTGCGCCCGAGGATCGACGCCACCCCGATGGCGGTCATGGCGATCGCCATCCCCGCCGAGATCGCGACCACCATCATCACCGCCGGAACGAGCAGATCATTGGCCAGGCCGAAGAGCATGACGATCAGCGCGCCGGTACAGGGCACCACGCCAACAGCGGCAGCGATCCACCCACCGCCTTTCGAACCGGCATTTGCAGCGGCGCAGGCAGTGCAGCCAGCATGGGCGTCGTGATGATGGTGGTGGTGGTGGTGAGCGTGGTCCTGGGCCGCGCGCTGTGCCCGGACGGCGGCGAGAGCGCGCCAGAGCATCACTGCGCCAATGGCGACGATTAGCGCGTAGCTGCCGAGCCGGATCAGCCGGTAGTCCGACGGCGCCGCGCCAGTCGCCTTGCGGACTGCAAAATCAAGCAGGAAGACCACGACCACCGCGGACAACACGTGCATCACCGCGATCCGCACCCCCATCGAGACGCCGCGGCTCAAGCTGCCTCCGGTTCCGACGAAGTAAGAAATGACGACGGCCTTGCCGTGGCCTGGACCCAGCGTGTGGATCGCGCCGTAGGCGAAGGCGATCAGCAGCGCAAGGCCGATGGTTCCGACGGACCGGCCCTGCGCCATGTTCGCCATCGCGGTCGTGAAGATGCCGGTGATCCACGCCTGCGCGGCCGCGAACCAGGACAGATCGTCGTCCGCCGACGCGCCGGCAACCACCTCACCGGGCGTGCCGTCGATGACGGCCTGCTCCATCGCGTAGGAGGTGGCGACGCGCTTCGTTCCGTCGACCAGGAACAAGTCGTACTCGGCCGGCCGATGTGTGAGGCGGCCTTCGAGGCGGATCGGCGTGAACATACTGTGCGCCTCCAAGCCGTCGGGGTAGTCGACATGGACGATCTGATTGGCCGGTGGCGACGGCGTGTGGACGCAGGCGCCGACCCACGGCACCAGCAGGAACTCGACCACTCGCCCCTCCTGCGTCCGTAAGGGCAGGGTGTAGCCGTCCATTACCACGACCTTGTCCAGATGGGTTGTCGTGGCGCCGAGGACCGCCTCTTCCCGTCGCTGCATGATGAGCGCGCGCTGGACGAAGAGGGCCGCGATATCGAGGCCCGCGGCCTCAAGCCGAAGCCGCGCTGCGGCCGCCCGTTCCTCCAGGGCGGTGTCGCGGAGCCCACTTGCGGCGGCCAGGTCGGCGCGGGCGATCATGCTGAGATCGTCGATCTGCTCGAACGGCATCTCATCGAAAGGGTTTTCGTAGGGCTCGATGGAGGGTGCCAGCGACCCCCACGACGCGAACTGCGCCGCCAGCGCGGGACCCGCCAGCGCGAGGAGCAGGAGCGGCACCGACAGCAACGCGGCGATGCGCCAGCCCGATGCAAACACTACTCCGCGCATCATAGCGTGTCCTTGTAGTTAACACCGTCCTTCATGATCAGGTCGATGGTGTCGGCGTCCATCAGCAGCCGGATGTCCCACGTCGGGTCTCGTCGATCAGCAGGAAATCGCCGTGCGGATACGGCTCCTTCCAGCCGGCGAGCTTTAGGATCCCGCCGTTGTTGCCGGTCACCTGCTGCATTTGTTCGCTCGGCGAGAAGACGTCGTTGCGATCGCCGAATTTCTGCCGGAAGTTCTGGAACGTGTCGTCGCCGAAGAACACGTTTGTCCCCCAGAAGATCATGACGCTGTACTGTTTCGCCAAGGGCATCGCCTGCGGCGCGCCCTCGGCGACCTGCCGGTTCTCTTCCTGCCAGATCGGATCCTGGAACACCGGGTTCATTGAGTTCCCGTCTGGCGTTTGCATTCTATTCCTCGCGCCCCTTTGGCGTGCGCCGGATCGGCTGTCCCGGCAGGACATCGGTAACGATCTCACCGTCCTTCAAGATGAAGACGCCATTTACGAGGGTGTGATGGAAGCCGTCGTTGAGCGCTGCGACATCGTCCCAGGTGGCGTTGGCCTTTACGGTCTTCGGGTCAAAAACCGTGATGTCCGCGTCCATGCCGACTTGCAGGCGCCCCTTGGTGTTGAACTGGGGAACGTGTGAACCCAGCGCCTTGGCGGGAACAATCGAGGAGTTGGCGATCGCTTGCATCAGGGTCAGCGCACCCTGCTCTCGCACCCATTTTCCCAGGATGATTGCGTGGGTGCTGGTGGTTCGCGGCTGGCCGCTGGCATCCTCTGGCAAAGGCCAGACATCAATCCCGGACCCCAGGCCCAGTTTGTCCGCGCCCTCGGGTTTGCCCTCCCACGCGATGGGCGTTCCGTCGGCGGCCGGGATGGTCCCGGGGAAGGTCACTGCGGCGCGCATCGCGGCCAGGCCCTCGTCCGTGCTCTCGTCGATGTACTCCATTTGCACGAACTCAGTGGGATTTTCCTTCTGGTACCTCTGGAAGTCGGCCTTGTCCTTGAAAGTGTAGTGGGGCGTCTTTTCGGTGCGAATCTCGTCCCATTTGAAGCCGATGCGCTCATTGGAGTTTTCCCATTGCAGGTAGTCGGCCATTATCGGCGGAGCGGTGACGCCGAAGGGATAGACCTCGGTGGTGAGCCTGAGCCCGGCCTTGCGACCGGCGTCGATGACGTCGAGCATCATGTAGGGGTCGCTGAGGCCGAGCAGTTGGATGTGACAGAGAATGGCGTGGGCGCCCGATGCGGCGGCCATGCCCAGCATCTCGTTCATGGCTTCAACCGAGCTGTTCGGATCCAGCATGGACTGATAGCGCACATGGACCGAAACCGGCACGTTGTTGGCCTCCGCGATCTTCCACAGCTTGATCGACTCCTTCACGCCGGCACCGCTGCCGTAGGCGGGGGGGAAGCCGACCGCGAGGGCCCCATCATCAATATCCTTCTGGATCAGCTCCAGGATCTGCTTTTCCTGCAAGGGATCTGCGACCGTCGTGCCCCATCCTCCGCCGGCGAAGAAAGCCTCCTCCAGGCCTTCGAAGGTCGCCTCGCCATCGAAGCCCCCCATGACCTCGGCCCGCCGCATGGGCCAGCTGGCGGCGTAGCCGTAGTTGATCGGGTGGCCGCCGCGCTTTTCAATGATGTCGTACGCCTGGGCCACGGGACTGCGGCCGAACTCCAACTCCATGTGGGTTGTGGTGCCGTCCTGCGCCGCGAGTCGGCCATCGGCAATGTCGAGGCTGTGCTGATGGGTGTCGATGAAGCCCGGCGAAACCACAAGCCCATTCACATCGATGATTTCCGTGCCAGAGAGTTCGTCCTTGGTCACTGCGGCGATCTTGCCGCCCTTGATGCCCACATTCATGACCGCATCGAGCGAAGTCTCCGGGTCCATGACCCGCCCACCCTTCAGCACAACGTCATAGTCCTGGGCGTGGGCTTCAACCGCTCCGACCAGCGCCAGAGCCATAAGCATCGTCAGCACTTTGCTCATGAATAGCTTTCTCATCTCATGGCTCCTTTGTTGGTTGGTCGTCCGCTCATCGGGTTGGACCGCCGACGGTCAGGCTGTAGCCCCGGCACGATTGGTGCACGTCCGTTCAGGCCTACCTTGTCAGCAACGGGGACCGCTTTGAATAACAACTAAGGTGAAAATCATCCGATGTCGGTCCCCCCTCCAAAAACAAGGTGAAAAGCTTCCTGTCGGAGTGAAGACAAGAGGGCAACGCAGCGCAACGGTGGCGAGATGGCTGGCAGGAAAGAAAGGTCGCCGCCGCTTGCAAGCGGCTTCCATCCGGGGAATGCGGGATGAAAAAGAACATAGACTGACCAAAGGGAATGGCAGGCCCGTACGTCTTCGAAGACCTGCGTCTGGCATGGCATTCTTTCCGTATGCCCTTGTTGCATGACTGGTCATCCGGTTGAAACCTGGCGATCTGGCGCTGCGTTACGTGTAAGCCAACGGCCCGGAAACGATCATCGTCAGGATCGGGCCCACGCCATTGAAGTCGAGCTGCCGAGGCATACGCTTGCCCGGGGCTGCGAGACTTCAGAAGACAAGTCAGTGAACGGCTTGGGAAGCCCGCACCAGAGATCTGGCTACTTCGCCCTGGATCAGGTCAAGGTATGCCAGCGGACCGCGTTCGCCCGCCAAAGATGGCAATCGGAACATTTGCGATGCCCTGGATCACCTGCGCTGGCCGGTTCGGCTGGGTTGAACTGGTCTCAAAGTGGCCGTCCGCCTCCAGATGGGCCCCAATCAGCTGAACCACTTCGGGAACCTCTGCAAACTTTGTGTGATGGATGCTTGACGTATCCTTGACCTGGCTCAGGTCGACGACGGTCACACCGAGGTCTGCCAGACGTTCCGGGTCTGCATCCCCGACCCGGGAAACACCGCCGGCGAGGAACCTTGAGATCCCGAGCGCCTTGTCGTTTTCAGAGATCAAGACATAAACGTGTCTCTTGGAGCGCGGAATGCTTTTTAGCTGGGCCTCGAACAAGTCGATGTCGATGTCTGGAGAGGCCAGGATCACATTTCGTATCTTGCGACTGGCATTGAGTTCGCCAAGAAGTGCACCCTGACGCACGGCTTCCATGGTCAGGAGATTTCCCATGGAATGCGCAACAAGATCCACCCCTGCCGGCGAGGCCTCTAGAAGCACTCGGGCGGCTTCGATCAACTGGTCACGGGCGATCAGCGAACTGTTGAGGTCGTAGACATAGTCGAAGGTCTTGCCGCGCGATGCCCAGCTGAAGACAATAGGGATGCCGGTAAATCCGGTGTCATGCGCGAACTGTGCCGTCCGCAGTACCGCGTCGGTGAGCGTCGTGTTGAAGCCATGTACAAATAAAAGAATGTCCCTCTCACCTCGCGGTTTTGCCCTCAGATCTCCTCGAAGCTCTGCAACAAAGCCATACTGGTTGGGAAAGACAACCGGGTCTACGATGGTAAAGTCGGTGCGTGGGTTGGGCGGCAGGGTCCTTGCCCTTTCGATCTGCCCCACCTTGTGGTTCGGCGGAATGGTGACCCGAACCTTCGCCATATTCAGCGTCGAGCTGCGATCACCGGAAAACAGTAGCGCCGGATCATCGGAGAACTTGCGTGCTGTCAGGATGTAAATTTCTTCTTGCACGAGACCGGGAATTGGCGTTTGCAAATCGAGATCGGCGGAGAGGCCAATGATCGCTGCCGATGGCCCCGCGCACGCTGTCAGCCAAGCCGCCATCACGGAAACCAAGGTGAGTTTCAGCCGCGAAAGCGTGCCTGCTTCTGACAGCTTGTTCAACCTGATGCCCACAATTTTACGCCTCTCGAATTGAGTGGCAATTTAGATTGCCCGGGCCTCGAAACACAAGGCGCCAAAAGAACGCTACAATTAGAAAGAGGCGTGCGCCAATGGGATCAACAACCTTCCCGTTCCGCCCCTTTCCGGTCATTCGTATCGACCGCAGCGAAAGTCTGCTTGCCGCCCTCGATAGACATTCGCACGTCATGCAACGAATGGCAGCTTCGCAGGTTGGGCTTAGATCTTGCAAACGACCGAAACGGAGACGTTTTGCAGTTGTCAGCCTGGCGATGCTGAAAGTCATCCATGGTGTTTTCGTTGGTGCGTCGGGGCTGCTGGTAGGCGGTCGGGTTCGGGTGGTCAGGTCACTTGAGCGGGCATTTGTTGGTATTTACTCCCTGGAGGCGTGTCAGGGTGTCGCTCGTGAATGTCGCGGGTTAGGGTGGCCATGGGGCAGCGCAGTTATTGAGGGGAATTATCGACGGCGTTGCTCATCCAGTTCACGAAGGCTTCCAGGCGTTCTGCGAAACACTCGGGCATTGCATCGGGCTCTTGAGCCTGCTTCAGAAAGTAATGCAACTCATCGCCATGCGTCGGGAACAGGCGCTGAAGTCTGCTGACATGTTCTTCAAGCGTGTCTGGCCAGTCGTGGTCGGTTTCCTTCCGCAGCATATTGGTTGACCGTATCAACTTGCGGGACGCTTCTCTCATCAGGCGCCAGCGGTCGGATGCTGATGCGGGTGCCAAAAGCAATCTTCGGTACTTTTCCAGCACCTCCTGAAAGTCGCCATTCACCGCGATTGCGAGCGTCCGGGACGGGCGGAACAACGGTACGCCTTCCGCCAGGTCTACGCCTGCGATGCAGCGGCAGTGATGTCTGAGCCAATAGCGCCATGCCAGACCTGACTTCGCCGACAACACATCCTGCAGCAGACCGATGTCGAAATCGACTTTGCTGACGATCGGGTGAGCCGCTTCAAGTTCACGCCGCGTGGATTCGATACGTTTGCTGTCGCGCTCCGATGGCAGGCCGTTCAGGATCAGAGACAAGTCCAGATCGGAGCGCCCGACAACGGCTTTTCCGGTAGCAACGCTTCCATAGACATAGACGCTGTGGATCAACGGGACTGTTGATGGGCAAAGGCGGGACTGGACGTCCTGCATCAAGGGGCTGAATTCATCCTGAAAAGGATGCGTTTCCACCACATCAATGAAGCCATGCCGGTCTACGCTCATCGCATGCCCACCTTTCTGACATGGTGCTTGGCTGACCTGCCTTGCACATCAGCTGGCGTCATTCGTGCATCAGCCAACCGCTGAGAGGCGAACGGATCGGCGCCAATCAATCGCATGCTGACGTTGGCAGAAGACCCCGGAAGTTTCATCCGGGCTGATCGGGTGTTAGCCGTTCCGCCAGAATGTTCCATACGCGTTTTACCCTTGGTGTCTTGTGGAGCGCTTCATGAGCTGCGAGCCAGATGGGGAGGGTTGGAAGATCAGGCTGAAAGGGCAGCCTTTGGACCGTCGGGTCCGCGTCTCCGATGACCGTTTGCATGGCGCCGATGCCGCATCCCGCGCGAACGAGTTCCCAGTATGTGGACTGTTGATCGCAGCGGACGCCAAAAAAATGCCTGTCCAACCTGAGGCCCAGGTTGCGCATTTGCTGCAGGATCATATCGGAACGATCAAACCCCACAAAGGGGATGGTTGTCAGCTCCTCAAGGGTTTCCGGGGTGCCATGTCGATCAAGGACACTGTGGGCGGCGTAAAGCGCTATGGGCTGGTCGGCGATTTTCCGGGCCACAACGTCCAGCTGGGTAGGCCGGAACATGCGGACTGCAATGTCGGCCTCGCGGAACATCAGGTTTTCGGTGGTGTCGGAAGGGACCAGCTCGATTTCGATGTCCGGCTCCCTGCGTCGTATCTCGGCGATGATCGGGGGCAGCAGGTACTGTGAGACGACGACACTTGCCGTTATGCGCACAGTGCCGGCAACGGCGGCGTCCCGACCCGCGGCCTGCGTGGTCAGACGCGCATAAGCGTGTGCCATCTCACGGGCAGGCTCCAGCAGCGACAGCCCGGCTTCCGTCAGTTGAAGACCGCCAGCGCTTCGAACGAAGAGATCCGTGCCAAGCGCCATCTCGACAGCCTTGATATGGCGCCCAAGTGTTGGCTGGCTCTGACCGGTTTTTCTTGCCGCCGCTGACAGGGAGCCGGTCTCGGCCACCGCGAGCAACGATCGGATATAGCTCCAGTCAAGAGTTTCTGTCAGCAGGGTCATTCAATAATGAATAGCTTATATGGAAATTTGTGCAATTCCATTTCATTTATGACTATCTAGCTTGTTGCCCAGTCATTCAACACCGGCTGGAGAAACACATGTCTGGAACTGTATTGATATTGGGCGCATCCGGAAAATTCGGGCGGCATAGTGCTTTGGCGTTTGAAGAGGCCGGGTGGACCGTCAAACGGTTTCGGCGCGGCAAGGACAGTCTGGTGGATGCCGCGCAAGGATGCGACGTCATCCTCAACGGGTTCAATCCGCCCAATTACCACGACTGGAAAACGATCTTGCCGCAAATCACCCGGGAGGTGATCGGGGCTGCACGGGCAAGCGGCGCGGCCGTTATCCTGCCGGGAAATGTCTACCATTTCGGGGATCAGGGTGGTGTCTGGTCGGCGCGCACGCCGGCCAATCCCGTCAGCCGGAAAGGGCAGATAAGGCTGACCATGGAGCGGGACTACGCACAAAGCGGTGTTCAAACCATCGTGCTGCGCGCGGGAAATGCAATCGACCCCGACCGACAGGGATGCGTCATGTCGCTGATCTATCTGAGAGAGATTGCGAAAAACAGAATTACGCTCCCCGGCCCGGCGGAGACACGGCAAGCGCTGTGCTTTGTGCCGGACTGGGCTCGTGCCGCGGTTGCCCTGGCGGGAAAGCGTCACGAGTTGTCGCAGTTCGAGGATATTCCGTTTGAAGGCCATACGCTGACGGCACAGGAGATCAAGTCCGGCCTTGAACGTATTTTGCAACGTGACCTGCAATTTGTCCGGTTTCCGTGGTGGATGTTTTCATTGACCGCGCCTTTTTGGGAACTGGCGCGGGAACTGAAAGAGATGCGGTATCTCTGGAATACGGATCACGCGCTGTGCGGGGAGCGGTTGCAAGAGGTGTTGCCGGATTTCAGCGTTACGCCTCTGGATGACGTGTTGCGAAGCTCGCTTCCATAGTCAGGCGGATAGGTGCTCTTCGTTTATGGGTCCACACCCTGCTGAGCGTCAGGTGGCGGTGGTATGTCCGCGCCGGCCTTGCGCAGGCCGTCTACGATGTGCAGTTGATCTTTGCGGCGAATGTTTCTGATCGAAAGTTCCTGCCACACATTTGGAATGAACGCGGGCGCCATACGCTTGAATTTGGCAAGGGCCGCTTCGGCGTCGTCAATACGGCCCATTTGGGCGTAGGTGATTGCGGCAATCCCGTAATAGGTCGGTACCTGGGTTGCGTCGGAGCGTTCAATGGCATTGGCGGCGCAGGAATAGTCTTCCTGCATGTAGCAAATGATGGCGAGATTTCCCTGATAGAAACTGTCTCTGCCGGGATTGAGAAGCGAAGCGCGCTCAATCAGGTCCCGCCCGCGTTCCATTTGCCCCGACAGTCCGAAGAGTTGCCCAATCTGACCGAGCATGTCGCTGTCATTGGGATTGAGCGCAACCGCCTGTTCAGCAAAGCCATAGGCCTCATTCGGGTTGCCGGTGAAAAAGAGTGTTGTTGCGAGCGCCTGCAACGCCCGGACGTTTTCAGGATCGGTGCTTACGGCGCGCCGGGCAGCCTCGACCGCCCTTTTTTCGGCGCCTGGGCGCTGGGTGAACCCATGCCTGACCTCATCGATATAAATATGTGCGAGCAACGCCCATGCGGTTGCGTAGAGCGGGAATTGGCTGACCGTGCTTTCGAGGCACTCTCGCAACTCGCCGTGGGTCTCAGGTTCCGGTCTGTCTCGGTAATTGTAGTAGCGGAGACTGCAATAATATGCCTGCAGATCGTCCGGTGGCCGGTCTCGCCACAGGCCGGCTTCTTCGCTGAAAACAATGCCATGCGGCTGCGCGATGGCACCGGCAACGGCACCAGCGGTTTCGGTGGGAATTTCGAACAAGGCCTCGGCGGTCAGCTCATATTCATAGGTCCGGGACCAGATGACCGCTTTGGTCGCGGTGCCTATCAGGCGGACGCTCACCCGAACGCTTTTGGTGTCTGTCCTTGCGCTTCCTTCAATCAGATAGTCGGCGTGCAGGCTCTTGCGCAGGCTATCGACGTCTTCGTTCGCGACAGATCTCGATGTCTGGACACCGAAGACAGCAATCTCCTTGAAGTGTGAAAGGGCTCCGACAAGTTCATCGGTTATGGCTGCCGCATAGAGTTTCGAAGCATCGTTGTTGCCAATATCGGAAAATGGAAGCACCAGAACCTTTGGCCCGAGAGGCAACGAAGTGACACCAGTTTCCTCGCCAGTTGAATAATACCCCAGCCAAACGGCAAATGTACCCGCCAGGAAAACCAGCAGGACCAATAGCGAAATCACCCGGTATCTTGTGTTGGTTCCATTTGTTTTCTCGATGGAAACAGGTGTTTCTGTTGCCCGCTGGTAGCTGAAGGCCGGAACATAACTGCCTTTGGGAATTTCGATCAAAATCGGTTCGCTTCGGCCTGACAGCAGATAATAGCGCTCGAGCGCACGTCGTAACCTGGCGGCCTCGATGCGAACGACCGGGTCACTTTGAGGGTCGAAGGAATCGTCCCGGCCAAAGACGTCGACCGCCACCGTGAATGCCTTGATACCCTCTTCGCGGCCCGCAAGTGTTTCCTCGACGACGTAGCGGAGGAAATCCGCAACCCGGTCCGGAACGGTGAAGTCCGGGCTCTTCAGGATCTTGTCAATCGCAGATTGAATCTCTGCTGCTGAGGGGGAGTCACCAGTCTGCATTCAATCTCCTCCCACGCAAAGCCCTACCCGACGTGACGTTATCACGAGCTTGGTATTTATATCTACCTGCAGTAGTTGCACGTATCCGGTGATACTTTCGCGTAGGCTCCATGTAACCTCCCCTCCGACAGGTGTTTCAACAGCTTCGTATTCCCTAAGGTCAACCTCCAGGGGTTGAACATCTGGAAGGATGTCGGGGGGCAAAAAAGGCCGGGAGCGGCCTCGGAACGCTTCCCGTTTTGACAGGAGGAGTCGGCACAACCGGCGCACAACAACGAAGCGTTTCGCGGAATTCAGCAAGGGCCTCGCCGAGGCCAGCCAATACCCCCCCAAAAAAACACAGATCGGGCGAGCGCATGCTCGATGATGCCAGATCAAACGCCTGAGACGGCCGCGGCTCGCGTCAAAGGTGCGTTCCCAAGGAAGAGTGCCCCAGCACCTGGCCGGGTAGGCCGTGCAGTGAAAGGAGATAGTTATGCTCAATATTGGAAGATCGACACTTCACAGAGTTCGAAAACTCATCACGCCGGCGATCGTCGCGGCGTCGATGGCAACGTCCGCGGCTCATGCATTGACGCAAGATGAAGCCAATGCCATTGCGACGGAAGCCTACGTCTATTTCTATTCGCTTGTTACAATGGATCTGACCCGTCAGCAGCTTACCAATGTGCCAGCTGGCGGATCGTCCTATGGTGGTCCGCAAAACTGGTTCAACAATGTCCGGGCCTATCCTGCGGCGGAGGACAGATCTGTCGTCCGGCCGAACTTCGATACGCTCTATTCCAGCGCCTGGCTGGATGTCACCAAGGAACCGGTCGTTATTTCGGTGCCCAGCACCGACGGCCGCTATTACCTTCTTCCGATGCTCGACATGTGGACGAATGTTTTCGCCTCCCCCGGGTGGCGTACGACAGGGACGGAAGCCCAGACACTGTTGATCGCCCCGGAGGGTTGGAGGCCCGACCTGCGCGACAAGTTTGTCGAGGAATTCAAGCTGCCCAAGGACACGCAGCTGATAGAAGCGCCGACACCAATGGTCTGGATGATCGGACGCATCAAGACGGACGGTCCGTCCGACTACGCGGCAGTCAACAAGATCCAGGACGGTCTCAAGATCGCGCCGCTGTCGAAGTGGGGCCAGGATCTGAAAGTCCCCGAAGTTACCGTCAATCCGGACATCGACATGAAGACGCCGCCGAAAGAGCAGGTCGATTCAATGACAGGTGGCGATTACTTCATGCATGCAGCGGAGCTTTTGAAAACAATCCCGCCGCATGACACTGACCAGCCAATTCTCGCACGGATGAAACAGCTTGGCATCGAGCGCGGCAAGAGCTTCAATTACGATGAAGCCGACCCGGTCGTCAAAACGGCGGTCGAACGTGCCCCCAAGGCTGCACAGGAGCTGATGGCATGGAAGCTGCCGAGACTGGCCAAGATCGTCAATTACTGGTCGATGAACACCGATACGATGGGCGTTTACGGCAACTACTATCTGAAGCGGGCAATTGTCACGCAAGTCGGACTGGGGGCCAACCAGCCGCAGGATGCGATCTATCCGCTGAACCTTGCGGACAGCGAGGGAAAGCTGCTTGATGGCACCAACAACTATGTCCTTCATTTCGACAAGTCTGAAATCCCGCCGACGAATGGATTCTGGTCGGTGACGCTCTATGACAAACAGGGCTTTCAGGTTGCCAATAGTCTGAACCGTTTCGCTGTTTCGAGCTGGATGCCCTTTGCCTACAATGCCGACGGCTCGCTGGACCTCTACTTCCAGAATGAAAGCCCCGGCAAGGACAAGGAAGCCAATTGGCTGCCGGCACCGAAGGGACCGTTCAATCTGACCATGCGGCTCTATGCGCCGAAGTCACCTGCGCTCACGGGCAAATGGAATCCGCCCGCAGTCGAGAAGAAGAGCCCGCTGCCGCATCTTGTCGCGCAATAAGAGGGTTTGTCCCGACGCGCGCGTTGAGACCGCAAGACGCAAGACAAGTGGGCGGCGGTGCCGCCCATCTGTCGGAACACGGACACTGGTATCTGCATCACTCGTAAAACAAGGGTGAGTGCCGCAGGGAGGGCCATTGCTGAGCGTCATGTCCGTAGACCACAAACGCCACGCCCTCGCGGTTAGCAATATCGGACAGCTTCCGGGTGCTTTGTCTGATGGACCGTTCGTCATCCATATCGGTGATGTACATTTGCCGCGTTGCCGCGTCCGCCATTGATTGGTGCATGACGGCATCGGCGGCAAGCAAGACGCCGCCCGTCTGCGGAAGATGAACCAGCACCGACTGATGACCGGGAACATGTCCGCTCGTTTCCAGCAGATCCACGCCCGGCACAAGTTCGCTATCGCCTTCGACGAGACGATATCGAAGCGATGGGTGATCCCACGCGGCGCGGTTGGCTGCAAACCGGGGGTGACCCCCTTTGGCCATTTCGTAATGGTGTCGCTGAATGATGCATTCGGCACCTGCAAATAGATCGTGGTTGCCGGAATGGTCGTCATCGAGGTGGGTACAGACGAGATAGTCAATGTCGGCAGGCTGAAGCCCGATGGCTGCGAGGCGGGCGACCACCGTATCTTCCGGCCGCATTTCGACGGCAAGCCCGGGTGGATTTCGTGGCGCTTCGACGAAGGAGCGGGGCCAGCCGGTATCGATCAGGATGTTGATGCCATCCGTTGTCTGGATAAGGTATCCCGGAACGGGTATGTCGCCGGGCTGCATTGTGCCCAGGTGAAGCAGATAAAGACGCATGGTCTGTTGGGTCTCCATTCGAAAAACCTGACCATTCCCTGAAAGTGGCTATCGGTCTTGAACGAATGGGACAATCGTCGTCACAAGTAGTAGGCGACTTCGGGCGTGGAGCCATTTGCATCGAAGTGGTTGGCCAGCGGCGTGCGCGGGGCATGCGCGTAGGCCCCCGGTGTTGTGCCCAACCGCCGTCGCCAGCTTCTTATCTGGTGCGCCTGGTCGCTAAAGCCCTCAACAGGCTCACCGCGGCCGGATTGAACGCTCTGCAAGCTGCTGTGCAATCGTTCCAGGTCCGCGAGTTCCTTTGGACTCACTCCAAGATGCCGGTGAAAAAGACGATGCAGTTGCCGGCGGCTGAGCTGGGCAGTCTCTGCGGCTGTTTCGACAGTTCCGCCACGGCGCAGGATTGAGTGCGCCGCGGCGATGCGGTCGATGTCCGGAACAGGCCGTATCCTGTTCATTCTGGAAACGAACCACTGATCCAGGAAAGGGGCAATCCGGCGAGGTCTCTGCTCCATGCCAATGCCATTTTTCAGAGATTGGATGGTTGCATCGCCGGTCAGCGAAGCAAGATCGACCAGCATGCCGGCAGTGCCCGGTCCTGTGTGGGGAAACAGCCTGACAAGCCCGGGAATCGTCAGCATCACCATGACGAAATAGGTGTCTGAGCCCGAATGCCAGCCACGGCGTTGCGACTGCAAGCCAAGAAGGGACACGCCCGGCACTGGTTCGCCGCTTTCCGCGGCGTTGGGACGGCCGATGTTGACCGATAGCACCGTCAGGGGGACAGGACTTGTGCGGATAAGCTGGCCTGCGTGTTCGCCGGGCAGGTCTTCGACGAACCAGTAGGCCCTGACCAGCCCGGTAAGCTCAGGAGCAGGAGAAAGGATTTGAAACATGAAATTTTCGTGCTTCCAGCTGCAGACCTGATCATGATGGACCTTTTGCTGTTACCTCAAAAGCTTTTTGTGGCTGCATTTGCTGCCTCCGGTAACGAAATCGCTTTCCATCGAAATCACTGGACATTCGGTCACCGCGATGCCGGTGGAATGGGCCCGCTCCATGGTGGCATCGTGCAACGGCAAGGCGTCGTTCGGCTCACGACGTCTGCGATTGCCGTTCCAGTCTTCGGCTGTATAAACGGTGCCTGCCGGTTCGGGAGGGCTCATGGTCTGCACCGCCGGTGTGCCGGTCCCCTTGTCGAGGTTTCGGATGTCCCGCAATACCACCCGAATTGAAGCTGCATCTGACGCGGATGCGGACAGGCTTGCCGACCTGCGCGTCGAGGCGATGCGGCCCAGCCTGGAAGCCGTGGGCCGGTTTGATCCCAGGCGGGCACGGGAGCGGTTTCTGGACAGCTTTGTTGCCGCCGATACCAGTATCCTTATCGAGGAAGAAGGCATTGCCGGCTTCTTTGTCATTCGCAGGCGGCCCGACCATTTTTATCTCGATCATCTCTATGTCCACCCGGCCTTTCAGGGGCGGGGGATCGGTCGCCGCGTCATCGAGGATCTGAAGGCCGAGGCGGTTTCGGCGGAACTGCCGGTTCGCCTGATGGCCCTGAAGGGCAGCCCGGCGAACGCGTTTTACCTGTCCTGCGGGTTCCAGGTCGTCTCGCAGGATGCGTTGGACACGGTCTACGCCTGGGCTCCAGATGACGAGCCGGATCGAACCTCTGTGGAAGACCGCGATTGAAGCGGCATTGGCCTGAAACAAAGGCGCCAGACGGGAAGCGGTGCTGTCGGTCTGCCATTGGCGATGGCTGGGCGGATGCCCCTCAGTAAAGGGTCTTCCGGTAGGTTTCTTCCAGCTCGGCATCCAGTTTTTGCATTTCCGAGTCATTCGGAGCCCCGGTCGTCTGATCCAGAATGATCCTGGAAAGCGACGGCATCTCGCTGCGATCCTGAAAATGCTCCGGATCCCAGAGGTGGGAGCGCCGGAAGGCCTTGGCGCAATGCAGGAAGACCTCGCTTACCGAGACGACAATGGCAAGTTTGGGCGCCCGGTCCCTGACACTCATGATTTTCAGCAGATCCGGATCGGAGACCAAGGTGGCCGTGCCGTTGACGCGCAAGGTCTCGTCAAATCCGGGTACGAGGAACAAGAGACCGACATTCGGATTGGCAACGATATTGGCCAGACTGTCCAGGCGGTTGTTTCCCGGTCGGTCGGGGATGGCGAGCGTTTGCGGGTCGAGAACCTTGACGAAGCCCGCAGGATCGCCGCGCGGGCTGACATCTGCCTTGCCGTCTGCGTTCTGGGTGCCGAGGCACAGAAAAGGTGAGCGCTTGATGAAATCCTGTGCATGCCTATCCAGTGCGCTCAGACACTTTTTTGCAGCCAGCGGCGATAGCTCGGAAAATTGGCTCCGGAGCGTTCGTTCATCTGAAATGACGAACTCCGGGTTGATCTTGTAGGCTCCCATCATGCGTTCCCTTGGCGTTCTTCCCTTATCCGGCCCTCTCTCCGATCCGAGGCCGCCTCCAGCAGCAGGCCCTTGCGTCCGGTTCCCGGTCGTTGAGCCGGTCACGCGTGAAGGTAACATGAAATGAGGTGCGCACATCATTTTTGTGGGAAGGGCATTTGAGAGCGATTGTCCGGTGCTCCTTCCGTGCAGGATCGCATGCTGTTTCGGCGGGAAATACACTTCAGGCTGGGCATGTGCTGCCCAGCCGTCGTTCGTGGGGATTTGGCGCCCTGTGATCGTCTGTTGCCGAGGCAACTGGCGTCTAGTCCAGCGTTAGCGCTTCAATCTTTCCTTCCAGCATATGCGGCAGATAGAGCACGCCATTGCGTGCGGAGATATCGGCAAGGCCTGCTGGTTCATTCAGGATCTCGGTTGTCGCTCCATCCGTCCCGATCTCGAAGACCTTGCCGGTGATCCAGTCATTGAGGACGAGTTTGCCGTTCAGCCGCGTGATGCCATCAATGTTGCCGACCTCCTGCGCCACGACGCTGATGGATTTTGTGGCCGGGTCGATGGCGAGCAGGCTGCCGGGAGCTTCGGTGGTGAAGTCATCCTTGAGGCCCTTGCCCCAGGTCCCGACAAGCAGGCGGTCGTCATCCCAGTAGAGGCCATTGGGGTGGTTGAGAACCGGGCTTTCCAGCCATTTTTCGAAAGTGCCGTTCGCATAGCGCCAGATCGTGTTCGTCATCATGTCGGAGACGTAGATCTCGCTGCCATTGGTGGTGACATCGTTCAGAAAAACCGCGCCCTTGGCAGGAAGGGATTGCAACAAGTCGCCAGTGCCGGCATCGACAACGCGCAGGCTGGTGAGATCGGCCGCGAAGACCTTGCCGCCCATCAGCGCCAGGCCCTTGGGGGCGTCCATGCCGGTTGCCCAATTGGCGTCGATGAGCTTTCCACCAGTGGACAGAAGCGCCAGGTGGCCATTGCCATCGACCGCGTTCGGAGCGCCGTTCATGACGCTGACAATCAACCGATCAGTCGTGAGATCGTAAGCAACTGATTCCGGCATATCGAACCCGTCCGTCGACCAGAGCGAACCAGCCACGGAAGGCAGCGTGGAGAGGCTGAGCAGGAGCGCGGCGGCGAGGTGTTTCAGAGGCTGCATGGGATGTCCTTTCAAACAGTTGAACTGGACTTTCCATGCAACTTTCGAACTTTTCTTGCAATTGATCATGATATGGTATCAAAAAACGATGCCAAGGCTGTCATTTCGGGATCAATATCATGCGTGGAGATACATTCAAGATTTTGCAGGGCGTTCTGAAAGCGCGCGGCATGACCTATGCGGATCTGGCAAGGCGGATGAATATTTCGGAGCCGACGGTCAAACGGATCTTTGCCGGGCACGACTGCAAGCTGAGCCGGCTTTTGGAGATCTGCGACATTCTGGAGGTGCCGCTGTCGGATGTGTTGCACCGGGCGGCACGAAACTCCGAAGAAGCAAGCGTGCTGCCGGTAGCAACGGAAGCGCGGCTCGCTGCCGACCCATCGCTGTTCTATCTGTTCATCCTGCTGCGAGAGCCGATCCCTCAAGGGGAAATCCAACGTCGTTTCGATCTTTCAGGGGAGGACATGTTCCGTATGGGCCGGTCGCT
Organism: Labrenzia sp. ATLA3; assembly: GCF_057180185.1. NCBI lineage: Bacteria > Pseudomonadati > Pseudomonadota > Alphaproteobacteria > Hyphomicrobiales > Stappiaceae > Labrenzia > Labrenzia sp. ATLA3. The sequence continues at coordinate 303,340 of NZ_JBXUKV010000003.1, read as the reverse complement.
GGAAGCGCTGGGCCTGGTGGAAGTGCACCCTGGCAACCACATCAAGGTCTTGCACAAGGAACCGCTCAGGTTCCGCCCGGACGGACCGCTGATCCCGCTCTTGAAGGAAATCAACACGCGGTTTCTGGGGCAGGTGATCGCCAATCCGGGCGGCAACCAGTCGCTGTTCTTCACGCTCTCTCGCCGCATGCTGCCGGACACGGGGGCCTTTATCCTGCGAGAGATCGAAACCCTGAAGGAGACGATTGCCGAGCTGGCCCGTCAGGACCAGCTGGTCTCGCGCGAGGAAGATCTGACCACCTTCAAGCTGACGGGAGCCTTCGCGCCGGTTTCCTTTCCGGACATTCTGACGATCGAACCTGCCGGGTGATTTGCATCAGGTCCAGAACTTCGGTGTTTCGCGGGTTGCTTCCCAATAGCCTCTGGCGTGTTGCCACATGGCCTGGCACTGGGCGTCGTGCCAGCCGATGACAAAGCCGATGGCCTGGTTTGTCGCGAGGGCGTTTGCCCCGGTGACCTTGCATTTCACCGGCAATTGTTCGGCCATCGCGACGTCGTTGAGATAGCCGAAAATATCCTGCAGCTTCTTCATCCGCTTCAGGAAAGGCTTCACCTTGTCTTTCGGATAAAGGCACCCGAAGAATTCGATGCCGTAGCGCATCTTCTTCATGGCCTTGCGCATTTCGTGTCGTTCTGGAACGGTGAGCTCTTCCAGGCGCTTGCCGTATTTCAGCACCTTCTTCCACTGTTTGGCGAGGGCATCACCGGCGTGGGTCTCGACAGGCTGGGCGAGAAGCTGCGTCTGGCCGAAATTTTCCGGGTCCAGCCAGCCGCGTCCTTCCGTATAGGCGGCAAGGTCCAGCAGGAAGCCGTTGACCTCGTCCGATTTCAGGTGATCGGTCAGCGTTGTGCGGGTGTTCTGGTCCCGGGACGCGTTGAGGTTTTCCAGAAGGGCGTCGAAGGACAAGGTTGCCGGGGCTTTCGAGACCAGCGGCATCACGATCTCATCCACCAGAACGTCAAGATCGCGCAGGGAGCCGGCTTCGGTGGCAATGATCTTCGCCATCCGGTCGAGCGGTGCCATGGTCGCCGGGTTGAGGATCGGCCGGAACAGGCGGAACGCACTGCGCAGTCGGCGCAGGCCCACCCGGAGCTGGTGCGGGCCTTCCGGTTCCTCCGACGACAGAACGGCGAGCCGGTTCTCGGAAATCTGCGTCAGGCAGGAGCGCAGCACGTCGCGAAAGGCGTGTTCGGTGGTGATGCCGCTCGAGAAGGCGATGTCTTCTGCGAAATAAGGAGCCCGTTCCGCCGGCGCGGTGCCTTCGGCAAAACGATAGCCGCGTTCCGCCTTGCTATAGGGCGAAAAGCGGAAGGGAATGTCCTTCAACAGGGCCTTGGCTGCCTCGAAAAGGGCAAGGCTCGGGCCGGACTTCAGCTCCATTTCCAGCTCGGTCAGCGGCTGGCTGCCGTTGCCGGCCAGAATATTGCCGCTGTCGAAGGCGAGTTCGATGAAGGTGCCGTCGCTGTCGCGCGTCAGGTTGCGTACAGTGCGTTTCATCACCGTTTCAAAGCATTCCGACAGGGGAGCGTCGCCGATGATTTCCAGCAGGCGGTCGTGAACGGACGGGTCCTCGATGACGGAAAAATCAAGCGCGCGACCCTTGACCGGGTGTTCGGCTTCCACCGGCGAGGACAGCCCGCCCATGACGCCGGTGCCGAGTTTGACTGTCTGAACCCAGCTGTTGCCGGATTTACGCACGCGCAGGGAAACCTTCGCCTTGCGCAGCGCCTGGTCCGGCGTGTCGAAATAGATTGACTGCAGCGTCTTGTTCACCGCCCGGCTGGCGGTAAATCCGTCGATGGATCCGGCCCGTTTCAAAGCGTCCTGGGCGCTCGTTTCCAGCTCGAGCTTGAGCTCGATTTCACGTCCTGATTTGCTCATGCTGAATTACTAGCCAAGCGGTTTCTGCTTGTCCAGAAAAAGCGCACAATTTGCGCTTTTGTTCGCTGGCTAACAAATGCAGGAGGATGGCAGCCAGCAGGCGGCTGCGGTCGCAAGCCTGGCTCTGGCGTGCGGTTCCTTCGGCTTACCCGAAAAGCTTTTGGCCGACGCCCTTCAGACGTTCCAGGATGCGGGACTGATAATGCAGATACCAGGGAACCGGCTTCTGGTTGAAGGCGAGCTTGCGGATATAGGTTGGCACTTCCCAAACAGCGGAGGTGCCCGCCGGGAAGAACAGGGTGACCCCGGGTTTGCCTTCATAGACGTGACCGGTGTCGTCCGTGATCCGGACTTCGCCCTCCAGGAACATCACCGACTCGTCCCAACCATAGTGCCAACGGAACTTGCCCGCCGTGCACGACCAGTGGCAGGCGTCGCCCCAACCGAACTTGTGTTTGGCCAGAACGGCGCACATGGCCTGGGGGGCGCCCTCAAGCACCCATTCAGGCCGGATCGGCGCCGGCATCAACTGCGATTTGTCGACAAAGGATTGCGTGAACACCTGCCCGTGCCGGGCGGCATCGTCCACTGCAGACGTCTTGGTGCGTTTTGTGTCATGAAGGCTGCCTGCAAGTGTCATCCGTGTCTCCTAAACTGTCTGACTGATCACTTGCGCGAGCAGCAGTTGCGAACAGCTTAAATATGCGCCGGAAGCCACGCTTTGAGAGCCTTGAGGCCGCGATTCTTCAGTCCAGGGTTAAGGCTGCGTGAAGCAGGTTTTTCAAATTTTATCGACTTCCAGGAGACCCACGATCAGAGGCGGTGGGCAGCAGCGCGCTGGAACCGCTTGCATCGGACAAAGCCTCATGATAGGCACCCTTCCCGATACCGGATCGCCCCCCTGGCGGAATTGGTAGACGCGCCGGATTCAAAATCCGGTTCCTTCGGGAGTGCCGGTTCGATTCCGGCGGGGGGCACCAAGGCAAGCGCTTTATGGTGCTGCTCAAACATGCCGGAACGGTTCGAGGCTCCGCCTCCCGCAGGCTTGCCCCCCTCAGCTACTTGAACGTCACCGTATCTAAGGCCAGCGAAGCGCTGGTCTGGTAGATGTCTTCCACTTTCTTGATGCGCCCCTGCCGGGGATGGCCGACCGCAATGCCGACGATGCCTCGCGCGCTGCCGGGTTTTGCCAGCGCGACGAGCCGTACGAGCAACCGGTCGCCATCCTTGTTGACGAAGTTGCCGACGATTTCGGATGCTGGCAGTTCGCCCAGTGTGATCTGGCGACGGACATTCAGCCGCGTATCGTCGGTGGTACCGAGCTTTTTCAACAGCTCAATGGCAACATAGTCGCCCACTTCGAGGCGCTTCTGCGGGTCATCGGTTTTCAACGTGTAGGTGACGATCTGCAGAGACGAATAGATGCGTTTGGTTTCGTCGTCGGTCGTGAAATAGATCTTGATCGGGCCGCCACCGGCAGGTTTCGCCTGGGCAAGGATTTGCTGTGCCTCACGGCGGGGTGCGGCCAGTCTGAAGGGGACGGGAACCTCGACGTCGTGTTTTACGGCGAAGGCCGCGTCGACCGTGTAGGTCGTCGACAGGGTGACGCCGTCAGCTTTGAAAGGTGTCAGCTTGACCGATCCTTCCAGTTCGACCTGCTGGGCGGCCGCCACGGCCGGAGCGCTCATCATGAGGGCCAATGCCAATTTGGCGATTTTCGCGGCTGTTCCTGTCATCTCCCCCTCACAGTGGCGTGCGGAACCTGATCAGGCTCCAATGCTAGCAGATGCGTTCGAAAAGTCTGCCTTGGGTGTCCGCGGCCAGTTTGCCAAGGTGTCAGCCTGTCATGGCAGTGCGGCCGCGCGGCGTCTTGCTGCTGATGGGTCTCGCATTTCCCTAGGTGACTTTTTGCGGCGCAGCGGCTAAGGGAAGCGCTATGATCAGACGCCTTTACGACTGGACCCTGTCCCTTGCCGCCGGACCGCGTGCGCCTGCCGCGCTCGGTACCGTATCCTTTGTCGAAAGCTCGGTGTTTCCGATCCCGCCGGACCTCCTGTTGATCCCCATGGTGATCGCCCGGCGCGAGAAAGCCTGGTGGTACGCGCTGTTGTGCACGGTGACATCGGTTGCCGGTGGTATCCTGGGGTATATGATCGGCCTGTTCCTGTTCGAGCAGGTGGCCGTGCCGATCCTGACCTTCTACGGCAAGATGGCGTTCGTCGACGAGTTCAAGGACATCTATCATCAGTACGGCTGGTGGTTCGTGTTCATCGCGGGGCTGACACCGTTCCCTTACAAGGTCATCACCATCGCCTCCGGGGCGCTGGGGCTCAGCCTGCCGGTGTTCATTGCCGCAAGTATCGTATCGCGGGGGATCCGCTTCTTCGTCGTTTCCGGATTGCTGTATCTGTTCGGCCCGCCGATCCGCGATTTCATCGAAAAGCGGCTCGGTCTCATGTTCACCATATTTGTGGTGCTGCTGATCGGCGGATTTGTTCTGCTTAGATATATCTGACAGTAAGAGGATGAGATGACAGCCGACCGGATTTCGCGCAATCTGACCGGGCTTTTGCTGCTGGGCGGCCTTGCGGCGATCGCGACTGCCTGGGGGTTTCAGCTGATTGGCGGCTATGTGCCCTGCAAGCTGTGCCTTGAGCAGCGTATTCCCTATTATGCCGGTCTTCCCCTTGCCCTGCTGGCGCTCTTCCTGATGCAGGCAAAGCGCACTGGTGCAGCTTTGGTCGTGCTTCTCATCGTTGCGGCCGTGTTTGCCTATGGGTCCGGCCTTGGCGTCTATCAGTCCGGCGCCGAATGGCAGTTCTGGGATGGCCCGAGCGATTGCGGTGGCGGCAGCGCAACGCCGACTTCCGCTGCCAACATGCTGCAGGCGTTGAAAACGACGCGTGTGGTCAGTTGCACCGAGGCAAGCTGGCGTCTGTTCGGCCTGTCCTTCGCTGGCTGGAACGCGGTTGCCTCCGGCGGGCTTGCCCTTCTGGCACTTTTGGCCGCTTTCGGGTTGAAACGCAAAGGCAACGCGGCCAGTGTAGAGGCATGAGCCAGAGCGAGCACCCGAAAGAGAAACTCCGCAAGGAAGCGCTTCACACCCTCGACAGGGTGAATGCCGAGAGTGAGACCGTTGCCGGTTCGACCTTCGTGCGCATGGCAGACCGGGCAAAGAACCATCTGAGCGCCGCCGACAAGGATGAAGACGACCGGATCGAGGTTTGGGGCAGCCGGATTGGCCGTGGTCTCGGGGTTGTGTTCGCAATCGGACTGGCGATTTATCTTCTTGTCACCTACGTACTGCCCAACACCTGAATGAACCGATCCGTCAAAGGAAGCGATATGGCATCCGTCCGCCCGGTCAGCTACAGCAGCTGGACCGAAACCAAAGCACCTGACCTGGAAGACTTCGAGGCGATGGCAAGCGAGATCCTGTCCGGGCTTCCCGATGATCTCCTGCTGCGCTGCGGTCATCTGCAGATCAGCCTGGCGGACTATGCGCCTGACGAGGTTCTGGATGAACTTCGCATCGAGGATCCGCACGAACTTCTGGGTCTTTTCGAGGGACAGGGGCTGAGCGAAGGCGAGGAGACCATGATAAGCGGCCAGATGCCCAACCGGATCTGGCTCTATCGTCGGCCGATCCTCGACTACTGGGCCGGAATGGACGAGACGCTGGGGGATGTGGTTGCTCATGTCCTGATCCACGAGATCGGACATCATTTCGGCCTGTCCGACCAGGATATGGAACGTATCGAGGCAGCAGCGGAGCGCTAGTTCCGGTTCTTGACATGAAAAAGGCCTCCCGCGTCTTTCGAAACACGGGAGGCCTTTTTGTTTTCGTCCGTTCGGAAACGCTTATTCAGCGGATTCCTTCTGGGCGCGTTCGATCGATTCCACGATCAGACGCTTTGCGGATTCAACACCTTCCACGCCGGTGATCTTCACCCACTTGCCCGGTTCCAGATCCTTGTAGTGTTCAAAGAAATGCTTCACCTGAGCAACGGTGATGTCCGGAAGGTCGGTCACGTCGTTGATGTTGTCGTAGCGCTTGCTGAGCTTGTGGGTCGGAACCGCGAGGATCTTTTCATCCTGGCCGGATTCGTCTTCCATCAGCAGAACACCGATCGGGCGGCAGCTCATGATGGCGCCCGGAACGATCGGGCGCTGGTTGACCACGACCACGTCGATCGGGTCGCCGTCGCCACACAGGGTGTGGGGAACGAAGCCGTAGTTGCCCGGGTACCGCATCGGAGTGTACAGGAAGCGGTCGACGTACATCGCGCCGGCTTCTTTATCCATCTCGTATTTGATCGGTTCGCCGCCAACGGAGACCTCGATAATGACGTTGATGTCTTCAGGCGGATTCTTGCCAATCGGCACAGCATCGATACGCATTTCGGAAACTCCTGTTATTCGTTGCTGCGTCTATCGCAATCCCGCCGGAGAAGTTCAAGTCCTTTATTTTTGCATTGCACCTAATTGATTAACATGCCTCTATTCCGGCGGCAGGCTCTGGAGGAGATAGATTTATGAAACGGCTCACTCTTTCCCTTTTGGCGCTCGGCGGATTGCTTGCCTCTCTGCAGGCTGCCGGTGCCGCGTCGATCGAAAGTGCCTACACCAAAATCCTGCTGGACACCTGCCCGCTGATCCAGTCCGCGGATGAGGAAGAAGGCACCTTCGGCGGTGCCTGGCAGTGCGCCGGCTACAAGGACATGGGCGTCTATGTTGCCGAGGGCGACCTGCGGATGTTCGTCTCCTTCGGTCCTTTTGCCGCTGATGAGCCCGCGGCCAACCAGACCTTGCCCAATTTCAACACGATCAACGAAACGCTGGAATGGCGTCTGAGGGGCGGTGTTCCGTTTGCGACCATCCTGCGCTGGTTCCCGAGCCTTGATGAGGGCTCCAAGACCGGCAGCGTGCTGATTGTCACCCAGTTGCAGCCCGGTGGCGGGACATGCCAGATTGCCCGGATCGATGCCCAGGCAAACAAGAACGCCAACGAGATGGCGCGTCAGGCCGCCGATACGATGGCCGGTTCCTTCGATTGCACGCAGCCGCCGCAGGTCATCGGCAATCCCGGAATTCTCTACTGAAAATACACCCGGCGGGTCAGGTGCCGGTTTGCGGCCAGGCGTAGATGCTGAGTTCCAGCCTGCGGCCACCGATCCTGTACCAGGACTTGGCCGCAAGCTTGCCGCCGACAGCCTTGTAGAAGGTGCGCGCGGGCTCGTTGGCACTCAGAACCTGCACCGCGACCCCGGGCATGTTCTTCGCCGACAGCGTTTCCCGCACATTCCGGAACAGGGCCCGGCCGAAGCCGAGGCCCTGATATTCCGGTTTCAGGTAAAGCTCGTAGATTTCGCCGTCCATGCCGGTGTCACTCAACCGGCACGGCCCGTAGGTCGCGTAACCGGCGGGGACATCTGCAATGCTGAGGATCTTGATATCGACGCCCCTGGCAAGGGCGCCGCGCCACCATGTGCTGCCTCTGCGCGCAATCATCTTCTGAAGATCGACGCCATGCAAGACGCCCCGATAGGCGCCCAGCCAGGCTTCGCTATGGATGCCGGCAAGTGCCTCACAATCGGCGGTCCGTGCCGCGCGCAGATCTATCAGGTCGGTTGTCATGCTTCTGGAAAGATACAGGAAGCATCCCGGCGGAAAAGAGGCAATTGTGCCGTAGCGGCGCCAATCATTCCGATTTCAGCGCTATCAACAGCCAGCAGTTGAGTCGCCGGACGGGGCAACACGGTAATAGTGCCAAGATCCGTCCGGACAAACCCTTCTGGAACGTCTCAGGCCTTGCCGCCCTGTCGCAACCGGGCGAGAATTTCTTCGGCCAGATCCTGCCGCACCTTGCCGAGAGACTTCAGCTCGTTGGCCACCTGGTCGATTTCCTCACCGGTCGCCCCCACCATCAGGGCAACGTTCTGGGCGTGCAGGGCCATGTGGCCCTTCTGGATGCCCGTGGTGGCAAGGGCGCGCAGCGCGCCGAAATTCTGCGCCAGGCCGACGGCAACAATGATCCGGGCCAGTTCATCCGCGGTGGTCACGCCGAGGATTTTCAGATTGGCCTGTGCCGTGGGGTGGATTTTCGTGGCGCCGCCGACCAGCCCGACGGCCATCGGCAGCTCCAGGATGCCGACAAGGTTGCCGTCGCCGTCCTTTTCCCAGCGGGACATCGAGCGATAGCGGCCGTCCTTCGAAGCAAAGGCATGAGCGCCTGCTTCCACGGCTCTGGTGTCGTTGCCGGTTGCCAGAACCACCGCGCTGATGCCGTTCATGATGCCCTTGTTGTGGGTGGCCGCGCGGTAGGGGTCGGCATCAGCAAAGTGATAGGCCGACAACATGTCGTCCCGTACCTTTTCACCGCCGATTTCCGCAAGCGGCCAGACCGCCCGCACCCGGGCCACGCGGCGGTCGGCGAGGTTGGTCAGAATGCGCAGCAGGCTGCGCGCGCCGGTCCATTCCTCCAGTTTCGGCGCCAGGGCTTCGGCCATGCTGTTGACCGCGTTTGCGCCCATCGCGTCGCGCGTGTCGACGATAATGTGAACGATGGTCATCGGCCCTTCGGCGGTGTCGATGACCCTGATGTCGAGATCGCGGAACCCGCCGCCGAGCTTGACCAGAAGCGGATCGATTTCCTCGCAGATGGTGCGGATGTCATCGAGGTGCTCCAGAACCGTCAGGCGGACGTTTTCCGGATCGCTGGCCCCCAGAAGCTGGATCTGGGCTGCCATCAGCGGGCCGCTTGTCGAGGTCTTGAAGCCGCCGGTCGCGCGGCAGCGCTTGGCCGAGTTGCATACGGCAGCGATGACGGAGGATTCCTCGCTGGCCATGGGAACCAGCACATCCCGCCCGTCCACGGTCATGTTGGTGGCGATGCCGACCGGAATGGAGATGCTGGAAATGGCATTCTCGACAAGGCGGTCGGCCAGTTCGATATGTCCGGACGCCGCGTCCACAAGATCGGAGACGGACTTGTTGTCCAGCTTCGCCTGCCGCTGGACGGCCAGAAGCCGGCCGGACGGGTCCAGCTTGTGAAAACCTTCAATACGGGACGAAGTGACGTCACTCATCGGGGAAACCTGTCTGTCAATTGATCATGGATTGCGGCAGCCACAGCACCAGCTCCGGAAACAGGGCGCAGATGAAGATACCGATGGCTTGCAGCAGGATGAAGGGAACGATGGCACGGTAGACCGTGCCCATGCCGATACCGGCAGGCAGCACGCCCTTCATGTAGAAGAGCGTGTAGCCGAAGGGCGGGGAGATGTAGGCCATCTGCGCCGAAACGAGGAACAGGATGCCGAACCAGAGCCGGTCGAACTCGAGGAAGTCGATCACCGGCAGGAAGACGGGCACGCACAGCAGGATGATGCCCATTTCGTCCAGGAACATGCCGAGGAAGAACAGAATTCCCAGCATGACCGCGAGTACGACCCAGCGGTTGGTATCGATATCCTGAATGAAGGACAGGAGGAAGTCCGCGCCACCGGTGCCGGTGAAGATGGCGACGAAGGCCCGCGCACCGATGGTGATCCAGAGGATCATGGCGGTCACCTTGACCACGTCGAGGGCGACGCCCGAAATGAGGTCCCAGCCGAAGCGGCGCTCGATCAGCGACGACAGGAACGCCAGGAAGACGCCCACGGCGGCCGCTTCGGTGGGTGTTGCAATGCCGTTGTAGATCGTGCCCAGAACGCCGACGATGATCAGCAGCGGCAGAATGAGGGATTTCAGCGACGCGATACGCTCTTCCCAGGTGGCTGGTGTGTCATTGTCCGGACGGGGGGCGATGGACGGATTGAGCGCAGACCGCAGAACGATGTAGCCGATATAGAGTGAGGCCAGCAGCAGGCCCGGCACCACGCCGGCGATGAACATCTGGCCGATCGAGGCCTGTGCGGTCACGGCATAGACGATGGTGATCACGGAGGGCGGTATCAGGATGCCGAGCGTGCCTCCGGCGCAGATTGTCCCAATGGCGAGCTCCGGACTGTATTTGCGCTTCAGCATGGACGGCAGGGCCAGCATGCCCATGGCAGCGACCGCGGCGCCGACGATGCCGGTCATGGCGGCGATGATGGTGCAGATGGCGATGGTGCCCACCGCAAGTCCGCCCGGCAACCGGCGCGACCAGAGCTCCATGGCCCGGTAAAGGCTTTCGATGACCCCGGAGCGTTGCAGGATGCTGGCCATCATGACGTAGAGCGGGATCGCAAGAAGCGCTTCCGATGTCATCGTGGCGTAGAGGTTGAGAACGGTAACAGAGAGGGCCGCAGGCCCCCAGAGTGTTATCGTGAAGACGAGTGCAAGTGCGCCGAGCGTGAAGGCAAGTGGCAGGCCGGTGAGCAGAAGGCCAACGAGGCTTGCGAACATGATCGCGAGAACGAGTTCGGAGCTCATGCGTTCACTCCGGTCTGTTCCCGCGCCGGGCGCACTGCGTTGAAGGCTTCCACAAGTGCCTGCGCAAACAGCAGCGCGAAGGAGAGCGGCACCACGAATTTCAGCCACCACACCGGCGGGTTCCAGGCGGAAAAGCTGGTCTCGCCGAGGGAATAGGCATTGACGGCAAGCGGCCAGCTGACCCAGGCCAAAACGGCTCCGAAGATGGCAATCACCGCATAGGAGAACACGTCGAGTGCCGCCTTTGGCCAGCCCGTCAGCTTTTCACTGAAGATGTCGACGGCGACATGACCCTTCAGATGCAGAAGGTAAGGTCCGGCCAGCATGAAATGCGGACCGAAGATCAGCGTGCTGGCTTCCATGGCCCAAACGGTCGGCGCATCGAACAGGTATCTTGCAACCACTTCGAACAGCAGGATCGGCACCACCGCGAAGATGAGTGCCGCCGCAAGGAGAAAGAACGCCCGGTTGACGCCGGTGACGATGGAACTGACGGTTTTCATGAAGCTGAGCATTTGCCGATCGGAAAAACGGCCGGACGGCAGACGGCAGGGAGGTGCTGTCTACCGTCCGGCGGGAGGAAGGGTCAGATCAGCCCGAGGGCTTTCATGAACTCGATCTGGCTCGCGAGAACGCGACTTGCCAGATCATCTTCCTTGGTAGCCTTTTTCCAGGACTCGACAGCCTTGGCCCGGTTGGCGGCCACATCGGCCGGGTCGAGATGGATGACCTCGACACCCTGTTCGATGTATTTATTCAGGACGTCGACATTCTGCACCAGGATGTGCTGGCGCAACGAGCCGGAGATTTCCCGCGCGGCAACGGCAAGCGCCGCCTTGTATTCCTCCGGCAGGGCATCATAGGCCGCCTGGTTGGCGACGTAGCTGGTTGCCGTGGTCGGCTGATGGACGCCAGGCAGAATGATGAACTTGGCCACTTCAGCAAGTCCGGCCTCGTAGTTGGCGGTCAGATCGCCCCGGTCCGCAAAATCGATCAGCCCTTTTTCGAGTGCCGAATAGACTTCCGCTGTCGGCAACGGCGTTACCGAGACACCCTGGTCGGCCATGACTGCGGAAGCGAGCCCGACGAAGCGGCCCTTCTTGCCGGCCATGTCGGCAATGGTTTCCATTTTCACGGTCGAGTGGATTGGCTCTTCGCCATAGACGGTCGGAGCAATGTAGAACAGGCCGGCCCGTGCATAGGCTTCGCGGGCAAGCTCCAGCCCGCCCTTTTCGTAGAACCAGGCTTCATACTGGTCGGATTCGGGAAAGCCGAACGGAATGGTGGAGGTGAAGGCGAAAGCCGGGATCTTGCCGGCTTCATAGCCGTCAAAGGTCTTCATCAGCTGAAAGGCGCCGGCGCGAACGGCATCGAATGCCTGGTTGGCTGGCACAAGCTGTCCGGCGGAATACAGAGTGATCTTGAACTTGCCGTCAGTCAGTTCGCTGACGCGATCGACAAATTTCTTCTCGAATTCGAAAGGAGTGGTGCCTGCGTCCCAGAGTGCTTGCATGCGCCACTCGACCGCTTCCTGCGCCTTGGCGGCAATCGGAGCTGCAAGAGCGGTGCCGCCTACGGCTGCACCTGCAAGAAGGCTGCGTCTACTTACTTTGGTCATTTTTCCCTCCCAAGGAAATTGCCATTTGCTGGCATAGTGGGGCAAACTGTCATAAAAAAGATTGGGACAATCAAGGGACAGTTGTCGGATTTATAGGCAGTACTGTCCCAGAAAAATCAGGGGGACAATAAAGGTGGCAGTGAGCGGTCGGAAACTGTCTCGTGTCGACCAGATCGTCGAAAAAGTGGCGCTTTTGCTTGAGGCTGGGGCCTATAAGACCTTCGAGCGGCTGCCCTCCGTCCGTCAGGCCGCGCGTGAGAACGGTGTTTCCAAGAACACGATGGCGGAAGCTTACGACCGGCTGGTCGCCCGGGGGCTTCTGGAAGCACGGGCTGGTTCCGGGTACTACATGTCACAGGTCGGACCTGCAACCAAAACCCCACCCGCCCCACATGTCACGGCTGCGGTCGACGGCATGTCTCTGCTGCGGGAGCAGTTGGAACAGCATTACGAAGTGCGTCCGGGAGATGGGCGCCCGCCAGCATCCTGGATGGAAGGCGCGGAATTGCGCCGGCATTTTGCCAATGCCAAAACGCCGTTTCCCGATGCGATCGAATTCGGCTATGGCAGCTCGTGGGGATATGGCCCGTTACGGGACCGGCTGCGGATGCAACTGCTTGAACGGTCGATCCCGGCCGATCCGCAGGGGCTGTTGCTGACGCATGGCGTCAACCACGGACTGGATCTGATCATCCGGCATCTGACCGAGCCTGGCGATACGGTGTTCGTTGATGAGCCGGGTTACTATCCGCTGTTTTCGAAACTGACCTTCGCCAAGGTGAAGATTGTCGGTATCCGCCGCGACCGGGACGGCCCGGACCTGGAAGATCTGACGGCGAAACTGGCTCTTCACCGGCCGAAAATGTTCGTGACCCAGTCCCATGGGCACAATCCGACCGGTGGATCGCTGTCGCCGTCGCGGTCGTTCGGTTTGATGCAGCTTGCCGAGCGCTGGGGGTTTCTTCTGGTGGAGAACGATGCGCTTGCCGACATTCTTCCGGCCACGCTGCCACGGTTGGCAGCCCTGGACCAGTTGGAGCGGGTGCTTTACCTCGGCACGTTTTCCAAGACCCTGTCTGCCAGTCTCAGGTGCGGTTATGTCGCGGGCAATCCGGACATCATTCGCCAGCTTGCCGATATCAAGATGCTGACGCTGGTGAATTCTTCCGATCATGTGGAGCGGTTCGTGTTCAACCTGATCCAGGCCGGCCATTATCTGAGGCATCTGCGCCGTCTCAAGAGCCGGGTGGAAGAGGCCTACAAGGCGTCCTTTGGAACTCTGGAAGCCATCGGCCTGTCCGTCCGGGAGTGTTCCATACCGGGGTTCTATCTCTGGGTGGAGTTTCCCGACGATGTGAACGAGCGGGACCTGTGCGCTGCGGCCAGTCAGCAAAGCATCTTCATAGCGCCGGGATCGGTCTTCTATCCAAATCGGGAGACGCGGCAGAAGCCGGCGATGCGGGTCAATGTCGCTTATGGAACCGATGCACGGTTCCTGTCGTTTCTTAGGGATTTTCTGAAGTAAGCCGCAAGCAGAAGGGTGAGCGGGCCAAGATATGAAAAGGGCCGGCGTAGAGCCGGCCCTTCAGTTGCCCTGATGTTTGACTCATTAAATCTGGTTGGCCAGTAAAAACCCCGGGGGGCTGGGGGGCTAATGCATTCCGCGGCTTCTACAGGCCATACCCATCAGGGTATGATCCTAATATGGGTGGTTAAAATGGCTGGCCAAGGGCTGGAATGCGGCAAAATCAAGGAAATTTAGGCATTCTTTCTTGGCAAACTGCCGTAACGTTCGTTTTTACACTTCTCGCTGCGAAGTTTATTGGCAAAATTACGCTGGTCGCGGACCGGGGTCGGTGATTATGACGTTGCGGGCTTGCCAGACTGGCCAAAGACAACGCATCATGACAACCGGGTGACAGGCATTGCCTCGACGATTCTCATGGCCAGTGCCTGTCTGCTGCGGAACCGCGAGCGGAATGGAGGCGGAATGAGTGAGGCCGACGACAGCGCGTTTCAGCGTGGTGCGGGTGCAGGCCCGTCGCCACAACATCACCCGGCTCCCCCTTCCAAACCCGTTGTTGCCTTCAACAGGCGCGAACTCGATGTCATTCTGAGGCTCTACGGGCGCATGGTCGCCGATGGCGAGTGGCGGGACTATGCCATCGATCTTCTCAAGGACCGAGCCGTCTTCTCCGTGTTTCGCAGGTCATCGGAGATGCCGCTCTACCGGATCGAAAAGGATCCGAAGATGGCCCGGCGCCAGGGCGCTTACTCGGTCGTGGCAACCGGGGGCTTGATCCTGAAGCGCGGGCACGACCTGGCACAGGTGCTCAAGGTTCTGGAAAAGAAGAAGCATCTTCGGGTGGTCGACGCCTGAGACGTGGCCCAAGGTGGCTTGAAAGCCTTACCAGCTTCCTTGCGTTCTGCTGACCATGGACGGTGCCGTTTGAAGGCTTCCCCTCAGTGGAGAAGAGACAGCGTCATGACGATATGGAAGCTGTCGATTGGACACAAAAAAGCCCGGCTGTGCCGGGCTTTTCCGTTTGTTCAAGAGGCTGCGCTTAGTCGCGGTTGCCGAAAAGCTGCAGCAACATGATGAACAGGTTGATGAAGTCGAGGTAGAGGCGAAGAGCGCCCATGACGGACTTCTTCGTTGCGACTTCACCGCTGTCGCCTTCGTAGTACATTTCCTTGATCTGCTGGGTGTCGTAGGCGGTCAGGCCAGCGAACACCAGGACGCCGATTACGGAGATCGCGAACTGCAGAGCAGAAGATGCCATGAAGATGTTGACCAGCGACGCGATCACGATACCGATCAGGCCGATGAACAGGAACGAGCCCCAGCCGGACAGGTCTTTCTTCGTGGTGTAGCCGAACAGGCTCAGCGCGCCGAAGGTGCCGGCGGTGATGAAGAAGACCTGAGCGATCGAGCCCGGTGTGTAGACCAGGAAGATCGAAGACAGGGAAATACCCATCACGCCCGCATAGACCAGGAAGAGGGCGCGCGCAGAGCTGGCGCTCATGGACTGAATGCGGAAGGACAGCCAGAACACCATTCCGAGCGGTGCAAGCATGACAACCCACTTCAGCGGGCTGCCGTAGATGGCAACGCCAAGCTGGGTAAGCATGCGACCGTTGCCGAGGCTGGCGACGGCAGCGTTCGGATCGGTGGTGGTGGCGAGCATGACGGTGGCCAGCGCAAACAAGCCGGTCAGCGCAAGGCCGATCGTCATGTAGTTATAGACGCCCAGCATATAAGAGCGCAGGCCCTGATCGATGCCGGCCTCGGCGCGTGCGCCGGCGACGGTATACGCGCCTTGAGATTGACGGTCATAGGTCGACATGGTCGTATGAATCCCTTTCTAGATAGACGTGAGCATGCAATCGCGCATGCAACACAACTCCCTCAACATATGGGAAAAGACCGACCCGAGCACAAGTCGGATTCTCTGAAAAAATTTGTAATCTTCGCGCTCGGGGCCGTTTAATTCAGTCTATCCTTAAGAACAAACTGAGATTCAGCCAGTTTATTTCATGGCTTTCAGGCGGGACTGGATCTGCCTGTCGCAGGTGCCGGCCGGATTACGAACGATTTCCTCCGACGCGAAGTCCAGGATTTCTTTGTCCGGATTGCGCATCTGCTCAACGCTCACGCCCGGCTTGAACCATTGCAGAACCGCATAGTCGCCACCAGCATCGGTGAGGAAGGCGATCGGCTTGCCGTCTTCGGTAATGCCCATGCGGCCGACACGAACTTCCTCAATCGAAACCTTGCGGGGTTGGCCATCAATGGTCAACCGGTTTTTCGAGACGTTCAGCTTCTTGAGTTTGGAGCCTTCGGTGCCGACCCAGTTGCCGAAGAAGCGTTTGCCTTTCTTCTCGACGGACAGGCAGGAATTCTCGAAATTCGGAATGGACAGACGAACGGCGGAAACCTCGATCGGTTCCTTGCCCTTGGGCGCAAGGGTGTATTTCATCGCGTTGTCGCCGGTGCGGTACACCCGGATGCCAACCGGCGTGTAGCCGGAATCATTCATGGAACGGGTGAAAAAATCGAACTGGTTGGCGTCGTTTGTGCCAGCCCTGCGGTAGAGCCAGCGCTTTGGCAGGCCGTTTTCGAAAACGAGCCAGTCACTGACGACAAGTCCGCGCGGGCCTTCCGGCGTGTTCAACTGCCAGACGCCGGTGTGAAACGGACTTTCGGCCGAAGCGGCCGGAGCGAATGCCATAACGGCAACTGCGGAAAGGGCGGCGGCCCTCGCGATGGTCTTCAAACGAAATTTCGGGAATAACTTGAACATGGAATGGCCCCTTTTAACAAACTGCCCGGAGCTAAACCGGATAGCCAAGATCAATTCAGTATGCAAGTTGTCCGGGGCTGATGTTTGACGCGGCGGGAGTGTATTTCGAGACTTTCTCCAAAGCGACGATTGCCAAAGCCTGCCGAGGCCGGATCACAATAGATCGGCCTCTGGAAAGAATGTGTTCGGTCTTGCTTTGCCAAGGCTGCCAGCGCCCTGGAAATAGCCTGCCGGAGGCATTTCCCTGCCGTTTGCGAGGCCGGTCAGCAACGGCAGGCGCTACAGGTTCCTGAGGACAGGCGCAGGTTTTTCACCCAGGACGCGCCAGGTGCCGATGAGACCGAAGCCAACCGTCAACACCAGTGCGATCAATGCGGCCCCCGCTGCCGTGACCGGCATCATCACGAAGGACCCGTCCATGATCCGCGTGATTACGTACCAGGCGGCAACAGCGCCTGCCAGCAGGGCGAAAACCGCTGTTGTAAGCCCCAGGATGGCGTATTCGAGCGCGTATGCGAAAATCAGTCGAGCCCGTGTCGCTCCGATGGTTTTCAGAATGACGGCATCGTAGATTCGACTGCGGTGACCGGCCGCGAGGGCCCCTGCCAGAACCAGAACACTTGCGATCAGCGTGATCGAGCTTGCGCCCCGGATGGCCCAGGCGAGCTGCGCCACAAGATCGTTGACTTGCGAGATCGCGTCCTTCACCCGGATGGCCGTTACTGTCGGAAAGGCATTGGAGACGGTCTTGAGGAGGGCTAGTTCAGTGTCCTCCGGAACGTCGTCGTCCCAGCCGAGTGTCATCAGGTGGGCGTGCGGGGCGCCGGCAAAAGTGTTGGGCGAGAACACCATCACGAAATTGATCGCAAGGCTCTGCCATTCCACCGTCCGCGTGTTGGCAATCTCCGCCGTGATTTCCCGCCCAAGGACGTTGACCGTGATCCGGTCTCCGACCTTGAGACCGAGATCGGTGGCAGCCCCCGCGTCGAAGGACACCAGAGGAATGCCGGAGTAATCCTCCGGCCACCAGGACCCCTGTTCCAGTTTCGAGTTCTTCGGCAGATTGGCGTCATAGGTTATGCCGCGGTCGCCCCGCAGCACCCAGCCGGAGCCTTCCTGAGCCGGCACGAACTTGTCGGCAGCAATCCCGTTCAGCGAGACGATGCGGCCGCGCAGCATGGGAACGCTCTGAAGGTTGGCGGCCGGGGCCTCGGTCTTCAGCAGTGCCTCGAAGGCATCGCGTTCATGGCTCTGGATGTCGATGAAGAAAAAGCTCGGAGCCTTGTCGGCAATCGTCGCGGTCAGTTCGCGCCGCAGGTTGCCGTCGATGAGGGCAAGCGCGACCAGAAGCGACAGGCCCAGCCCGAGAGACAGGACAACCGACGGGGTCAGCGCGCCGGGGCGATGAATATTTGCAATCGCCAGTCTGAGCTCGGTCGAGCGGACGCTGGGCAAGCGCCTGGCAACGGCCATGATCCCGCGGGCGACCAGCACCAGCAGCATGAAGGCCGCCGCGGAGGCCGCGATGTAGATGCCCGCCATGCGCTGATCATGGGCCAGCAGAATGGCAATGGCGGCAAGGGCAAGTACGGTAACGCCCGTGGCGACCAGATAGCGTTTGCGCGGCAGCTTGGCACCGCCCGTCACAATATCGCGGAAGAGGGCTGTTGGCGGCACGTCGTGAGCTCGCCCCAGCGGCCAGATCGCGAAAGCGAGCGCGGTCAGAAGACCGTAGATAAGCCCAAGGCCAAGTTCTGCCGGATAAATGCTGGCTGCAAGCTTGACCGGAAGCACCGGTGCAAGGGCGGCGGCAGCGGCAAAGGGGATCAAGGCCCCAAGCAGAAGGCCGACCGCGATGCCGAGCAGGGCCAGCACCAGCATCTGAACCAGATAGATCTTGAAGACGAAGCCGCCCGTAGACCCCAGGCACTTGAGGCTGGCGATCACCTCGCGCTTGGTTTCCAGATAGGCGCGGATGGCATTGGCGACACCGACGCCGCCGACCACCAGCGCGGTCAGCCCGACCAGCGTCAGGAACTGGGCGAACCGGTCGATGCTGCGTTGCAGGCCGGGGGATGCATTGGCGCGCGACCGGATACGCCAACCGGCCTCCGGCTGCGCGGCCTTGGCCTCTTCGACGATCTCTTCCATTGCTTCCAGGTTGGGCGCCGGGGCCATGCGCACCCGGTAATGCCAGCGCACCAGGCTGCCGGGCTGGATCAATCCGGTTTCGGGAAGGGCTGCGTCGGAAATCAGAAGGCGCGGACCAAACTCCATGCCGCCGGACAGTTTGTCGGGTTCATTGGCAATGGTGCCCGTAATGCGGATGGTGGCGCGCCCGAGCGACAGCGTATCGCCAACGTTTGCGCCGAGCCGTGCCAGAAGGGAGGGATCGGCAACGGCGTCCCAGGTTCCGTCCTTGCGGGCCAGGGCTGTTTCGAGCGGTTCTCCGGAGGCAAGCTCAAACGTGCCGTAAAGCGGGTAGGGGGTGTCGATGGCTTTCAGCTCGACGAGGGCCTGATCGCCGGTCTCCGGGCGGCGGGCCATCGCCCGCATGGTCGCAACGCGGGACACGTCGCCGAGGCTGTTCAGATAGGCAAGCTGTTCGGCGTCGGCCTCGCGGTGGATCAGCGAAAAATCGAGATCTCCGCCCAGGATGGTCTGCCCTTCGCGGGAGATACCTTCGGTCAGGGCGCGGGAGACAGAGGTGACGCCCGCAATGGCCGCGACGCCAAGCGCGATACAGGCGATGAAGATGTAAAATCCCTTGAGGCCTCCGCGCAGTTCCCGGAAAGCGAACCGGGCTGCCAGGCGCAGCGTTTGATGGTTTGCCGGGATGCCCCCCGGGACAAACGCGCTCATGCAGACACCTCGCGGCGGGCGCTATCGGACGTTTCCTCTTCAATTTCACCGGAGCGCACGCGGATCATGCGGTCGCAGCGGGCGGCAAGGCTCGGGTCGTGGGTGACCAGCACCAGCGTGGTGCCCCGGTTTTTCTGGGCTGTGAACATCAGGTCGACGATTTGCGCGCCCGTGCTTTCATCGAGATTGCCGGTCGGTTCGTCCGCAATCAGGATTTCGGGTTCGACAACCAGGGCCCGCGCCACAGCGACACGCTGCTGTTCGCCGCCGGACAGCTGCGCCGGATAGTGGTTCATGCGGTGAGCGAGGCCAACGGCGTCCAGTTCCGCCCTGGCCTTGTCGAAGGCGGCGGCATCGCCGGCAAGTTCCAGCGGAACGGCCACGTTTTCCAGCGCTGTCATGTTGGGCACGAGGTGAAACGACTGGAAGATGATGCCGACATTGCGGCCGCGGAACCGTGCAAGCTGGTCTTCCGACAAGGGGCCGAGTTCCGATCCGGCCACGTTGACCGATCCTTCATCAGCGCGTTCGAGGCCCGCCATGACCATCAGCAATGTCGATTTTCCCGATCCCGATGGGCCCACAAGACCGACGGAGGCCCCCTTCTCGATCTGAAGGTCGATCCCCTTCAGGATATGCACCTGACCGGCGCCTTCGCCGAGGGTCAGGTGAACGTCTTTAAGGGCGATCGCGGGCGAATTTGTCATTCTCTGGCCTTTACATTGGGCGTGTGATCGTCTTCCTGACAGATACAAGCCCTCGACAATTGGACGCTCTGCGACCATATGGGCCTGTTGTAAAGCGTCTTCCAGTCCCAAAAGAGTGTTCAAGTGAACCGGTTTATTGCCTGCCTGACGATAATCATCCTGTCCTTCCTCCCCATGGCGGCCCAGTCGGCCGATCTGAAGCTGGTGGTTCTTGGGGACAGTCTGTCCGCGGGATATCAGCTTTCCGCGGGTGAGGGGTTTGCCGATCAGCTCCAGAAAGCGCTCGACGCCAGGGGGCAGTCGGTCGAGGTTGTCAATGCGGGTGTCTCGGGGGATACCTCCAGCGGCGGGCTGTCCCGGCTGGACTGGTCCGTCGGGCCGGACGCGAATGCCGTTATCGTGGAACTGGGGGCAAACGACGCGTTGCGCGGCATCTCGCCGGAGCTGACGCGCAAGAACATCGACGAGATCGTCCGCAGGCTGACAGACCGGGGCATTGCGGTGCTTGTCGCTGGCATGATGGCCCCGCGCAATCTTGGGCCGGAATATGCCGACGCATTTGATCCGATCTACTCCGATGTTGCCAAGGCGCACGATGCGTTGTTTTATCCCTTCTTCCTGGAGGGCGTTGCCCTCAATCCCGATCTCAACCTGTCCGACGGTATGCATCCCAATTCAAAAGGGGTGGAAATCATCGTCGAAAACATCATGCCGAAAGTGGAAGAGCTTTTGGCCAAAGCCCAATCCTAGGGGTTTTGCCCTGGACACGGGGTGGACGCCGTCCCGGCTTCCGGAATGCCCCCTTTTCACAATTTGAAGGATAGTCTTATGGAACAGCGCCGTCTTGGCCGCACCGATATAAACGTCAGTGCTCTTTGCCTGGGGACCATGACCTTCGGGGAACAGAACTCCGAGGCCGAAGGTCACGCCCAGATGGATCGCGCGGTCGAAAAGGGCATCAACTTTTTCGATGCTGCCGAGCTTTATCCGATCCCGCCGAAAAAGGAGACCCAGGGCCGAACCGAACGCATCATCGGCACCTGGTTCAAGAAGACCGGCATGCGCGACAAGATCGTCATGGCGACCAAGGTGGTCGGGCGGACCGACATGGACTGGTTCCGCGAAAACGGTGCCAAGGCGAAACTGGTCCGCGAGCAAATCGAATTTGCGGTCGATCGCAGCCTGAAGAACCTCCAAACCGACTATATCGATCTGTATCAGATCCACTGGCCGGACCGGAACGTCGGCGGCTTCGGCTCCAATCCGACGCGCTGGACGGATGTTGAACCCGCAGCGGACGAAAACAGCATTCAGTCGACGCTGGAAATTCTGGGGGATCTGGTCAAGGCCGGGAAGATCCGGCATGTGGGCGTGTCGAATGAAAGTGCCTGGGGCACGATGCGCTATGTGGCAGCGTCCGAAATGTATGACGTGCCGCGGGTCGTCTCCATCCAGAACGCCTATTCGCTCGTCAACCGGACCTTTGAAACCGGCCTGGCGGAAATTGCTCAGCGGGAAAATGTCGGGTTGCTGGGTTATTCCGCGCTGGCGCAGGGATATCTGACGGGCAAATACCGCAATGGCGCTCTGCCGGCAGGCGCCCGCAAGACGTTGTTCAACCGGTTGCAGCGTTACGAGGATCCGCGCTCCATCGAGGCATTCGACGCTTATGTGGATCTTGCGCAGGAGGCGGGGCTCGATCCGTCGCAGATGGCGCTGGCCTTTGCCGTGTCGCGGTCGTTCATGACGTCCCTCATTCTGGGGGCCACCTCACTGGAGCAACTGGACACCGATATCGGCGCCGCCGACATCACGCTCAGCGAGGATGTTCTGGAGAAAATCGACGCCTTGCACCAGCAATTCGGCAACCCGGCGCCGTAACTGCTTTAGCTGCCTGATCGATAGATCTTTTTAGAGAATCAATTGCGAACCGGAAGCCGGGCTGGTGAAGAACCAGCCCGGTTTTCATTTGAGCGTTACGCTGAATTTTTCAACACGCTCAAAGCCTTAGCTTTTTGTCTTGCGATTTTCATGAAGTTGATTCCTCATGGGATTTGTCAGCGATAGCGGAGGGAATACCCATGCCGCGCCTATTTACAGGCCTTGAGATACCGTCCCAGACAGCCCTCATGCTTTCGATGCTCCGGGGAGGCCTTCGGGGCGCCCGCTGGATCGATCAGGAGAACTATCACATCACCTTGCGCTTCATCGGCGACATCGACGACCGTACGGCCGACGAGGTTGTTGCGGCGCTCGACCGTATCCGCAGGGACCCGGTGGAAATCCGGCTCAACGGACTTGGCTCCTTCGGCAACGGCAAACCGCATGCGGTCTGGGCAAGGGTGGAGCCGACGGCTCAGCTTGCCGAATTGCAGGCCGAGCAGGAGCGCATTCTCCAGCGCCTGCATCTGCCGGCCGAGCGGCGCAAATATGTGCCCCATGTCACCCTGGCCCGCTGCAAGACCTCGACCAACGAGGATGTGGCCAAGTGGCTGAGCGAGCGCGGCAATTTCCAGGCGCAGCCTTTTATCGCCGGGCGCTTCGTGCTGTTTTCGGCAAAGTCTAGCGTCGGTGGCGGCCCCTATCTGGTGGAAGAGGCCTATCCTCTGGCAGCGTGAGTGTTGCTCGGCGCGCAGCTGAATATGGCGGCTGCGCTGGCTGACATCACTTGCCCAGCAGGTCGGCATAAACGCCGAGCGTACGCTCGCACATGGTTTCGACAGAGAAATTCTTGCGGACGTGGGCGAGCGCCCGGTCCGCAACTTTCTTTTTCTCCTCGTCGCTCTGGCTCAGCACCTGGATGATGCTGTCCGCCAGGGCCTGAGGGTCACCAGGCGGTACCCGCCATCCAGTGCGGTCGGCTTCAGGCGTATCGGGCGGTGCGAGAACGGTTTCGGGCACTGCTCCGAGATCGGAGACGATCACCGGAACCCGTGCGGCCTGTGCCTCCACGGCCGCCCGGCCGAAAGCCTCCGGTTCAACCGAGGCGATGATCGCGATATCGGCCAGCGCCATGGCGGCGGGAACGTCCGCGCAATGTCCGACGATCCGGACCTTGTCCTGCAGGCCGTTGTCCGCAACCAGCTTTTTCAATTCCGCCAGATAGCCGTCGCGCCCCTGGGGGTCGCCTGCGAGGATCGCAATCGGGTCGGTCAGGGTCTTGTCTTTCAAGAGTGCCATCGCCTCGATCACGATACGTTGGCCCTTCCAGGCGGTCAGCCGGGCCATGTTGATGAGGATCGGCCGTCCGGCAGGAATGCCCCACTGGTCCTTCAGCGCCTGCAGCCGGAGAGCGCTGACGTTTTCCGGCAGAAGCCCCTTCAGATCGGACCCGCGCTGGACGACGGTGATCTTGCCTTTTGCAAACGGGTGTCGCTCTTCGATCAGCCTGCAGATGAAGTGCGAATTGGCGATCACCGCATCGCCCCGGGCCATGACCGAATTGTACCAGCCTTTGAGTGCGTTCGATTGATTATAGGTGCCGTGGTAGGTGGTCACGAAGGGTGTTTTGGTGCGCCGTGCGGCCCAAAGGCACGACCATGCCGGGGCCCGGCTGCGGGCATGCAGCAGGCTGACCTTGCGCATGGTCACGATGTCCGCCAGCCTCGCCGCGTTTTTCCAGAGGACAGCCGGGTTCTTCGATTTGACGGGCAGGACGATATGTTCTGCGCCAAGCGCTTCCAGTTCCGGTACCATCTGGCCGCCCTGGCTTGCAACAAGCGCCTTTCCTCCCGCCGCGACTACCGCTTTGGCCACATCAAGCGTCGTGCGTTCAGCGCCGCCGGAGTTGAGATCCGGGATCACTTGCAAAATCGTGGTCTCAGCGGGCAGATGAACCAAATCGGATCTCCGGTGAACTGGTCAAGGCGGGGGTGTCCGTGCCAAATGGCAGGACGGAAACAACTATCAGAATGAGAGCCTTAATATGGGTGAGTCCGAACCGCAATTCATCCAGGTTGGAAAAAAGGATGCCAGTCGCCGGATTGCCGTGCGGAAAACCCCGGGTTCCGCGGAAGGTTCTGCGCCGGGCGTCCTTTGGTTGTCCGGCTTCAAGTCGGATATGTCCGGCACCAAGGCCGAGGCCCTGGCAGAGGCGGGCGAGCGAAACGGACAGGAGGTTGTCCGGTTCGACTACTCCGGCCATGGCCTGTCGGATGGTGATTTCGAGGATGCCTGCGTTTCCGACTGGCTGGAGGAGGCGATTGCCGTTTTCGACGCCTATTGCCTGGGCGAGACCATCTTGGTCGGCTCCTCCATGGGCGGCTGGATCGCCTTGCTGCTGGCACTGGCCCGCAAGGGCTGTGGCCGGATCAAGGGTCTGGTGCTGATCGCTCCAGCGGTCGATTTTACAGAGGAGCTGATGTGGAAACAGCGCTTCAGCGACGAGATCCGCTCTACCATCCTTGCGGATGGGCGCTGGGAACAGCCATCAGCCTACAGCGACGCGCCCTATGTGATCACGCGCAAGCTGATCGAGGACGGGCGCAAACACCTTCTGTTCGGAGCACCGCTCCATCTTGGCGCTCCCGTCACCATCCTGCAGGGCGCGCAGGATCCGGATGTGCCGGAAAGCCACGCGCGCCGTCTTGTCGACGCCTTGCCGCTGGATGATGTCATCTTTTCGCTGGTACCGGACGGCGACCATCGTCTGTCCCGGCCACAGGACATCGACCTTCTGCTTCGGGCGGTTGGGGAGATGTCTGCCGGATAGGGGCGCTTTAGGCGTCCAGTCTCTAAACCGGCAGGCTTTCCCGTCCCTGTTTCTTCACCTTGTACCAGGCCCAGAACAGGCGGGCGGCGATGGCGCGGTGTGGTGACCAGGCTTGCGCGATAACGTCGAGATCCTTCGGTGCTGGGCGTTCGGTAAGCCCGAGAGAGTCCTGAACCGCCACCTGCAGGGCAAGATCGCCGCTCGGGAAGACGTCCGGATGCCCCGCACAAAACAGCAAGAAGATATCGGCGGTCCAGCGGCCGATCCCCTTGATCTCGCATAAGGCGCGGTGGGCTTCCTCCGCGGGGGCTTCCGCCAGATGCGTCAGGTCGAGGCCTTTGTCGCAAGCTGCCGTCAATGCGCGCAGGGTCCGTATTTTCGGTCGCGACAGGCCGGCGCCAGCCAGGTCTTCATCGGTGAAACGTGCCAGGTTTTCTGCCGTCAGAGGGGAGATCAGCGCCTGGAGCCGTGCGAAGATGGCCGTCGCGCTGGCAACCGACACCTGTTGACCGGTGACAATCTGGGCAAGGCCTTCGAAGTCCGCCGCACGGCGGCGCAGGGGGACAGGGCCCGCCGTTGCGGAAATCTCCCGCAGACGAGGGTCGAGACGGATCAGGGACTCAAGGCCGGTTTCGATATCTTTTTCGGTGGCAATCGGCATCATGCGGCGGGTCTGGTCCGAAAATGTCTGAGGCTGCGGTTTGAGACTGTCTCTTGCGCGGCAGCATGGGAATGATAGGTAGGACTTCACCCATCGGCCCGTTCCGCGTCAACAGACTTTGCAGATCTCATGACCCAACCCGTGTTCCGCTTTGCTCCTTCGCCCAATGGGCACCTGCATGTCGGCCATGCG
The DNA here is from genome assembly GCF_057180185.1 of Labrenzia sp. ATLA3. Lineage (NCBI taxonomy): Bacteria > Pseudomonadati > Pseudomonadota > Alphaproteobacteria > Hyphomicrobiales > Stappiaceae > Labrenzia > Labrenzia sp. ATLA3. Next base: position 277,925 of record NZ_JBXUKV010000003.1, on the reverse strand, counting down.
TTGTCGGCGTTGTTGAACGCGCGCGCCGCCGTTGCCCTCAGCGGGAGGTTTCTCGTGCGGGTGGAGGATATCGACCAGACGCGCTGCACGCCGGAGCTTGAGCGGGACATGTTCGAGGATCTAGCCTGGCTGGGCGTGCCGCTCAATGAGCCCGTGCTGCGCCAGTCAGACAGTTTCCCGCAGTACCGGGCGGCGCTGGAACAGTTGCAGGACATGGGGCTGGTCTATCCCGCCTATCTGACGCGCGCAGAAATCAAGGCCTATGTTTCCAATGCTGAGGCTGATGGACAAAGCTGGCCACGCGATCCTGACGGGGCACCGCTCTACCCGGGGGATGCACAGGTCCTGCCGCCGGAGGAGCTCAAGCGCCGGGCTGCCAGCGACGCGCCGTTTTCACTGCGTCTCGACATGAAACGCGCGCTTGCAAAGATCGGCGTTACGCTGACATGGCAGGAAACGGGGGCGGAAGGCGATGCGCTGTTCGCCGAACCGGTCGCCGTGCCGGTCGATGCGGCAGCCTGGGGCGATGTTGTGCTTGCCCGGAAGGACACGCCGACCAGCTATCATCTGTCTGTTGTAGTCGATGATGCCAGGCAGGGCATAACCGACGTCTTGCGCGGACAGGATCTCTATCATGCCACTAGCGTTCACAGGGTCTTGCAGGTGCTGCTTGGTCTGCCGTCGCCGGTCTACCGGCATCATCGGCTGATCCTCGGCACGGACGGGCGCAAACTGTCGAAATCCAGCAAAGACACCAGCCTGAGGTCGTTGCGGGAGGCCGGGATGAGCCACGCTGAGCTGCGCAAGCGCGTCGGGCTTTAGGGTGTGGATTCAGCGCAGGCTCATGCCGAACCAGTGGTCCAGGAACCAGATCCACAAGCTGGTCGACACGATGGCGCAAAGCGTGGTCGTGGTGATCGCATTTGCGGACATGGAATGGCCGGTGCCATAGCGGTTGGCGAAAATATAGGCGTTGACGCCCGTGGGGCAGCTTGCCGTCAAGGTCGCAACCGCCGTCCACAAGGGCGGCAGGTGGAATACGAAGGCCCCAACCGCGAAAACGACGATCGGCATGAGCAGCATCTTGATGACGCTGAGCAGCAGGCCTGGCACAATGTTGCCGCGCATGCCGTATTGCACGAGGCTCATACCCAGTGACAGCAGGGCCAGAGGCAGGGCCGTTGCGGCGACGCGGCTGAGCACGTCAAGGGCGATCTCCGGCAGGTTCAGTCCAGTCAGCCGCCAGAGAAAGGCGGCGACAATGGTGACGACAAGCGGGTTTTTCACCAGGCTTTTTCCCGCGCCCATCAGCAATTGGGAGGTGGGGGGAGAGGTCGTGCCATTGTCGATTGCCGCCGCCCGTTCCATCGTCACTGCCATCAGCACCGTCATCGTGGCCAGGTGGATCGAGATGATCAGCAGCAGCGGAGCAAGGCCTTTGTCGCCATACACCGAAGCCACCAGTGGCAGGCCGACCAGAACCGTGTTGGCGAAAGCGGCGGAAATCCCGCCGATTGCGCTTGCCCTGGCATCGCGGCCGAACACCTTTCGAATGATCAGCGACCCCAGAACCCATGCAAAGCCGACACCAATGAAGTAAGTTGCCCAAAGCGCCAGCGGTACGCCCGCGCTCAGGTCTGCGCTGATCAGCGTTCGGAAGATCAGCACCGGAATCGCCACCACGTAGACGAACTGCCCCAGAGCTTCACTGACGCTCTGGGCAAGGATGCGTGTTTTGGCGAGGCAGTAGCCGATGCCAATCAGAAGGAATACCGGGGCGACGATCGTAAGTGTTTGTGCAAGCATCTAAGCAGCAACCCGAAGGCTGTTTCCGGTTTTTGGGACAGGGCATTGGTGGATGCCGGTGTGGATGGACAGCGGCCACACGGCAAGGTAAGCAGAATTTCGACCAACTTGGCTTTTTGCCGCTTGTCTGGCAAGCCCGGTTGAGCCCCGTTCAGGCGAAGGAACTCTGGCCGTATGGCAAATCATGACGAGGACAGCGTCAAACTTGCGCTTCTGGCCCACGACCTGAGAACGCCGCTTGCCGCCATGCGTCTGACCGCGGAACTGATCGGAACCGGCCCTTTGAACGGGACGCAGAAGGAGCAGTTGTCGATCCTGATTCGATCCATCGACGCCTTGACGCAGATGACGGGCGAACTGGTCACTGCCGCCGAACCGGGATCGCACGGTGAATTGGCATCTGCCCGGATCGCCGACGTCGTCACGGAAATTGCCGATCTTTTCAAGGTGGCGGCCGAAGCGAAAAACCTGACCCTGACGGTTCGGATCGACGAGGGGGCTGGCGAAGCGGTGACCTTCAGCGGGGGGACATTGCGCCGTGTAATCACGACCTTGCTGGACAATGCGGTGAAATATACCGCCGAAGGTGGTGTCACGGTCGAGGTTCGGGCAAGCGGCGGCGATGCTAACGAGACGCCTGGCCAGGCCGAGCCGTCCTCCATTCTGATTTCCGTTGCCGACAGCGGGCCCGGCATCGAGCCGGAGGAAGGCGCGCGGCTGTTCCGACCCTTTGTGCGGGGCCGGCATGGCCGGGAAACCGCGCCAGGAACAGGCCTTGGCCTATGGGGCACGGCGCAATTCGTCAGGGACATGAACGGCCGGCTGACGCTGGAGCGTTCGGAAACCGGCGGCAGCCGGTTCAATGTTGAAATTCCGCTGCTTGCAGGTGTTGACGGTCCGATGCAGCTCGAGGTCCAGCCGACCGGGACAGCGGCGGCAACCGCTGGTGCTTCCCCCGCCGGGCCGCTGTCGGCGCATGTGCTTATCGTCGATGACAACGAAACCAATTGCCGCCTGCTGGCGGCGCTGCTGGAATCCTTCGGCATTTCGTCAGAGGCTGCCAGATCCGGCGAACAGGCGGTGGATCTTGTTCAGAAAACCGACTTCGGTGCCGCTCTGCTCGATCTGCATATGCCCGGCATGAGCGGTGTTGAAACGGCTGTGGCACTTCGCGCTCTTCGCCCGGATCTGCCATTGATCGCCGTCACGGCAGCGCTGGAATCGGTTGGCGACAAGCGCCTGCGTGAGGCCGGTTTCCGGGATGTTCTGACAAAACCGTTGTCGCCCGCTGCTCTTTTCGAGGCGATGAAACAGGCCAGCGGACGTAGCGCAGGTTAGGGGGGAGAGCCCTAGCCTGTCAGGGCTGTTTCGCCGGGGCGCAGGGTCAGGACCTCGACGCCATCGGCGGTGACCGCAACCGTGTGCTCGAACTGTGCGGACAGTTTGCCGTCTCTGGTCACCACCTTCCAGCCGTCGTCTTCGGTCAACACTCTGCTGGTGCCCTGATTGATCATCGGCTCGACAGTGAAGACCATCCCTTCGCGCAGTCTCATGCCGGTTCCGCGCCGCCCGAAATTCAGGATGCTGGGTTCTTCGTGCATTTCCCGGCCGATGCCGTGGCCGCAATAGTCGCGAACCACCGAGTAGCCGTTCTTCTTGGCGTGCTTTTCGATCGCGTAGCCGATGTCGCCCAGATAGGCTCCGGGGCGGACCTGTCCGATCCCTTTCCACATTGCTTTCTGCGCAACGCGCACCAGACGTTTTGCGGCCGCGCTGGCGTTTCCAACCACGTAGGTCTTGCTGGAGTCGGCAATGAAACCGTCCTTTTCCAGCGTGATGTCGAGATTGATGATGTCGCCGTCGCGGATGATCTCGTCCTGATCGGGAATGCCGTGGCACACGACCTGATTGATTGAGCAGTTCAGGACATACTCGAACCCGTATTGCCCCTTGCTGGCCGGACGGGCGGCAAGATCTTCGGTTATGAAGCGCTCCACGATGTCATTGACGGCAAGGGTCGACAGGCCGCAAAGGTCGAGGTTATCGAGCATCTCGAAAACGGAGGCGAGCAATTTGCCCGAGTTGCGCATGAGGTCCAGTTCTTCCGGGGTCTTGACCATGTCAGGCAACCGCCGCATTCGCTGAAGGAACCTGTGCTGCTTCGAGCTGCATTTTCACGATGTCGCTGTAGGAGAGGGTCGGGTTGGCCTCTGCCAGCATGCCGATCTTCATCCAGTATTCGGCCTGCGCATTGATGGAGCGGCACATGACCGTGCTGGCCCGGCGCACCTGCTCGTGCAGGTCTTCATCGATCTTGACGATGCCCATGAGTGTCTCCTGAGATGAGCGAATATATAAAACGTATACGTTTCGTATATATTCCGTAGTCAAGGGTCGTGCAAGTCGGTATATCGATGGAGTCTCGGAAAGGTCGTGAGGCGGGCCTCAACTGTCTGTCGCAGCCATATTTCCAGCCGATTCAAGGGCATGTTCCAGACGGTCGTCCCCCCAGTAAAGCTCACCGTCCGGAAGGACGAAACTTGGGGCGCCAAAGATGCCCAGTTTCTCCGCCTCAGTCACGGCGGCACGCAGGCTTATCTTGGTTTCCCGGCTGTGCGCGGTTTCCAGAACCTGCCTGGCCGGAGCGCCAGTTTCCAGAAGCAGCTCTGCCATCAGGCTTTCGTCGGCAATGTTCAGCCCCTGTCCGAATTCGGCGATATAGACCGCCCGGGTAAAGGCGCCAATCCAGGGCTGGTTCTGGCTTCCATGTGCAATGCGGGCGGCCAGCAGGGAATCCTGCGGAAAAGGCGAGGGCATGGTGAGCGGCAGGCCGTAGCGTTCGCAGAGCCGTTCCATGTCGCGCCACATATTGAGGCCCTTGGCGGGGTAAAGATTGAACGGGGAGGTTGCCCAGCCCTGTTTCTTGAAAATGGGCCCAAGCAGAAACGGCCGCCAGGCAATGGTAACGCCGTAGTCGCTCGCCAGTGTTTCGATCCGCATGGCCGAGAGGTAGCTGTAAGTGGATGCAAACTCGTACCAGAATTCCACCACCGGCTTCTGGTCCTGCTGCAATGACACAATGTTCGTGCCTGTAGGGGCCGCGGGCGGCTGACTATTTTTCACATTCCGCAACTCCGTAAAATCTGACCCGGCCGGTGTCAGTAAGGGATTGGACTGGACCATTGGATGCGCTAAAGAGCAGCCATGTCGCAGCCCCGTCAGCAACAGCATAATCCCAACACCGGCTTGAGCAAAACTGCCAAGTGGTGCGTCACGCATTCGATGCTTTGTACCGGGCTGTACATCTGTCTTGTGTCGCTGTTTTTTCTGGCCTTTCCCGGCGTCGATCTGTGGGCGAGCGGGCTTTTCCATTTCGGCGCTGAAGGCTTCAAGGCCGAAAACATCGCGTTTTTGCGCGATGTCCGTCATCTTGGGCCGTTTCTCGTCCGGGTGATCGCCATCGCGTGCGTGGCGGTTTTGCTCATCAAGCTGCTGGTGCCGGGCCGCTCACCGTTGATGCCGCTGCGCCAGCCGGTGTTTCTGCTCTCCACGCTGATCCTCGGTCCGGGTGTGCTGGTCAATCTGGTCCTCAAGGACAACTGGGGCCGCCCGCGGCCTCGGTCGGTCGAGATATTCGGCGGTGACTTGCCCTATCAGCCGGTCTGGAAGATCTCGAGCTATTGCGACAAAAACTGCTCCTTCGTTTCCGGCGAAGGCTCGGCTGCCATGTGGCTGGTGGCAGCGGTTGCCTTGCTTGTGCCCGCGACCTGGCGAAAGGGAACTCTTGCCTTTCTGATCCCGCTCGGCCTGATCCTGTCGGCCAACCGGGTCGCCTTCGGCGGTCACTTCCTGTCTGATACGCTGTTGTCCTGGGGCGTAACGCTGCTGCTGATCCTTGCGGTCCATTATCTGCTGTATCGCAAGACGCCGCCCCTGGTGAGTGATCGTCAGCTCGATGAATGGTTCACCGTGTGGGGACGGCGGCTGCAGAACGTCTTGCAAGGGCTGGCATCGCGGGGGCGGCGGACGCTCCGAAGGGTCGGCCAGGCTCTGTCCGAACGCTGAACGTTCTTGTTCTTTATTTCTTGCGTGGTCTTGTCCGTTTCAGGATGCGGGCAAAGCGCAGGGGCGAGCGGTCCTCCACCCAGATGATAGCCGCATTGAGCGGCGGCGTCTTGCGCCTGCGGCTTCGCAGCATGCGCGCAGCGCTTCGGCTCGTCCCGACGATGACAATCATACCGAGCGCAAGCAGCGGAACGCCGGTCGGGATCGGCAGCCAGACCGTCGCCAGTCCGGCCAGGATCAACGCAGCCGCGAGAGACCACCACAGAATTTTCATTTTCGTGCCAAGGAAGCCATGCAGGTCAGACACTCTTACATCGGTGTCTGAGACGGATTTATGAACCTGGGCCCGGCAATTCCCCGTCACTCAGTCTTTTCGGAAAAAAGATCCAGGCTGCATCACGCGCCGGCTGTCAGATCCCGCAGGAGCCGTTCACCTCCGGTCCGCACAAGCTGGTACACTTTTTCAAAGCCGTCCGGTCCACCGTAGTAGGGGTCGGGAACGTCCTGCGGCGGTGTGTTCAACAGAAGCTGCAGGCGGGCGGAGCCGGTCTCGCCCATACGCTTGAGGGCTGCGAGATTGTCACGGTCCATGGCAACAATGGTCTCGAAAAGGCGGAAGTCTTCAGCCTTCACCTGGCGGGCCCGTTGAGAAGAGATGTCGATGTGGTGCTGCGCTGCGATCTCGATAGAGCGCGGGTCCGGCGGGTTGCCGATGTGCCAGGCGCCGGTTCCTGCGGAATCGATCTCGAACCTGTCTTCCAGGCCTGCTTCGCTTACGATGGTCCGGAAGACGCCTTCCGCAAGCGGTGACCGGCAGATGTTGCCAAGGCAAACGAAGAGAACGGTTTGGGGCAAGGGAGTTATCCTTTGAACAGTCGCAAGGCGGATGCTGCGGGCCCGCCTTCGGGCTGACACAGAACTGGACTAAATGCACAGCAGGCGCACGGCTTGCTTTCAAGCGGGGCCGTTACGCAAAACAAGGAGGATCATATGGTTGAACGACTGAAGCCGGAAGACCGGGCAGCCGGACTGAACGACTTGCCGGATTGGCACATGTGCGAAGACCGGGAAGCAATCTCGAAATCCTTCAAGTTTCAAAACTTTCGCGAAGCATTTGGCTTCATGGCGCAGGTTGCGCTGGTGGCGGAAAAGATGAACCATCATCCCGAATGGTTCAATGTCTACCGCAGCGTCGATATCACGCTGTCGACCCATGATGTCGGCGGGCTGAGCAAACTGGATCTTCAGCTTGCGGCGGACATCGACAAGATTGCCGGCAAGATGCAATGATCCTTTGGGCCGGTTGCCGAGCGCCTTTCGCCTAGCTGCCTTTGGTCAGCACGAACCGGTGACCGCCCTCGACACGTTCTGCCTCCAGCAGGGTGTGGCCCTGTTCGTTGCAGAAATGGGGGATGTCGATTTCCGCCATCGGGTCGGTGGTCAGCACTGTCAGTTGTTCGCCGCTGGCGAGCCCGGTAAGGGCCTTGCGGGTCTTGAGCACAGGCAGCGGGCATTTCAGGCCCTTCAGATCGAGTGTCGTTCCGGTCGTCAACACAGTCTCCGTGAAAGTGGCCGTTCCAGCCGGGACAGGGTGTTCCCTTTGTATGTCATACATACAAGAATGGATCGTCAAAACCAGTTTGATTTGCGGGAACCGGCAAGGCGCAGGCATGCACATCGCTGATGTCCGGATCGGATGCCGGCAGCGTCCGGCCTTGCGGTGCGTTGACAGCGGGCAAGGGAAGCTGGCAGGAACGGACTGTACCCGTTTCACCGTTTCCTCTTTCGGAAGTTGCCCTCATGACAGACCTGCCGATCACTTCGTTCGATGTCCTCGATTTCTGGTGGCAGGCCGGTCCGGAAAAATGGTTCGCCAAGAGCGACAAGTTTGACAAGCGGTGCCGGGACAGGTTCCTGCCAGCCATCGAGGATGCGGCCGAAGGCAAGCTCGATGCCTGGGTCGAGACGGCCGATGGCGCGCTCGCTCTTCTCATTCTGCTCGATCAGCTTCCGCGCAATGTCTTCCGGGACAGCCCCAAGGCGTTCCGCGCGGATCCGAAGGCGGTTCAGATTGCCGAAATCGCGCTTGATCGCGGTTTTGACAGGGCTTTCCCGAAGGAAGCGCGCAGCTTCTTCTACCTGCCGTTCGAACATTCAGAAGACATGGCTCACCAGGAAAGGTCTGTCGATCTTTGCCGGGTTCTCGGAGACCAGCAAACCTACCACTACGCCCTGATCCACCTCGACGTCATTCGACGCTTCGGCCGCTTTCCCCATCGCAATGACGTTCTCGGCCGGCAATCGACGCCCGAAGAAATCTCCTACCTGAAAAGCGGCGGGTTCTCGGCCTGAGGGCCGTGCGGCGGAGCGGATATCGATCTTGCAGCTCCCGCTCCAGCGACCATCACGTTCGAAGGAGCCGTACAGACGCTTGCGGGCGGTGCATGGCTGGGCTTTGAGCCTCACCACGAAACAACCGCCCGCCTGATGTATCAAACGCGTCTGTTTGGTCGCGCAGCCTTTCTCCGTGGAAGGTTCCGCGCGTGTTCGCCTACAGCAAAGACTGGGAAGCCTGTCGGACGTTCTGAGTGGAAGCGTCGATCTGTGCGGTTGCCGAAGAGATGGACTGCATGTTGTTGGTGATCAGTTCAACTCCTTGAGCTGCTGCCTGCATGTTCGACGAAATGTCGTTCGTGACGGCGGCCTGTTGCTCGACCGCCGACGATATGCTGGCTGCTATCTCGCCGATGCTGTTGATCACATCCATGATATTCGAAATCGCGGTCACCGCATCGTCTGTGGTTTCCTGAACGGAATTGACCTGTGTCGAGATTTCTTCGGTTGCCTTGCTGGTTTGCGAGGCCAGGCTTTTGACTTCCGAAGCGACAACAGCAAAGCCCTTGCCGGCTTCTCCCGCACGCGCGGCTTCAATGGTGGCATTCAACGCCAGAAGGTTGGTCTGGTTTGCGATGCCATCGATGAGTTCGATCACGGACCCGATGGTCTTGGCATCTTCTGAAAGCCCGGACATGATCTGGCTGGACCGCTCGGCTTCGCCAACGGCCTTGTTGGACACATCTAGCGCAACCTGAACCTGACGGCTGATCTCCTGAATGGAGGCCACCAGTTCTTCAGAGGCTGCGGCAACTGTCTGAACACTGGAAGACGTCTGCTCGGAGGCGGAGGCCGAGCTGGTCGCTTGTTCTGTCGTCTCTGCAATTGCCCGAGCGATTTCCTCAAGGTCGGCATCGATTTCGCGTTGTGTGTTGATGCGTCTGTGACGCTCGCGCACCTGTGCAGTCACGTCGGTGGCGAATTTCACCACTTTGTAAGGGCGGCCAGCCGCATCCATGATCGGGTTATAGGTTGCACGGATGTAAACTTCCTTGCCGCCTTTGCCGATCCGCTTGAATTCATCAGCCTTGAACTCACCATTGGCGAGATCCTGCCAGAAGCGCTTGTAATCCGGGCTGTTGCGGAATTCCGGCTCAACGAACAGGCTGTGGTGCTGGCCCTTTATTTCGTCGAGCGTGTAATCCATGACAGACAAAAAGTTGTCATTGGCATCGAGGATCTTGCCTTCGAGATCAAATTGAATGACCGCCTGAGACCGGCCGATCGCGTTGACCTGGCCAAGATAGTCGGCGTTCCGGCGCTTCTGCTCCGTAATGTCGGTGGCAACCTTGACCACTTTGACTACATTGCCCGAGCGGTTCTTGACCGGGTTATAGGATCCTTGAATCCACACTTCGTCACCGTTCTTGGAAAACCGCAAGAATTCTGACGACCAGTATTCACCCTGCGCGAGCTTGTTCCAGAAGTCTCGATAGTCAGAGCTGTTTGCATACTCTGCATCGACAAACATCTTGTGATGCTTGTTCCGGATTTCTTCAAGCGTATAGCCCATGAGGCGTAGGAAGTTTTCATTCGCTGTCAGGATTGTCCCGTCCGGTTTGAACTCGATAATCGCTTGGGACTGGCCGATTGCGTCCAGCGTCGCCTGACCTGCGTTGTCTAGAATTCCCAGCATTCTTGTTGTTTCCTACCCTTAAACCTGTAGCGATAAATTTAAACGCGGTGACCTTAAACAAAAGTTACGCTGGGGTAGAGCTGGCCGTATATGTTTTGTGAAACCCTGCTTAAATCAAATATCATTTTCAACGAAACCGACAAAAGCTAGAATTTACAAGACTTTCGGTGCGTGTTTTGGTTTTGGACTGCGGCTTCTAATAACTGTACGTAATCACACGTATATTTTAGACTTAAGTCGAGATCCTATGGCGTGAAATGCCAATTTATCTACTTAATTCGACAACTATGAAGCTCCTGAAAGTAAGAAAGCGTTCATACTTGTGGCAAGGCGGCTGTGCCCTGATGGGCCGGGCCTAATTCAGGTTGAAATCTCGCGGGAAACAGCCGGGGTTTGGGCCCGGTTCGGGCAGATGTGTCGGCGTGAAAGCGGCCGTGAGCGGGTCCGCTTCCTTAGCCGGCGTGCCGGGAGGGCGCTCTCCGGCAAGAAACCCGACAACTTCCCTATCGTTTCGACGGTGTGTGACGTTTCTTCTGACCTAGCAGGGGTGACGCCGCATCGGGATGTGCCGCGACTGTGTCGGGTTCTTCTTTCGTCCGGTCATTGCAAAAGGGGCGGACGTGCTGCCGTTTCCTCTATGAGGGGAGCAGGCCCTTGGCCTTGAGTGTCACGCGCGTTGCTTCATTGAGATCGTATTTTTCAAGATCTGCGGGAAGAACCCAGGCATGGTCCTCGAATTCGTCGTTGATGGAAACGGCGCGGTTGGAGGCTTTGCAATCGAAGATGAGATAGATCATGTAAATCTCTTCGGTCGTGCCATCCGGATAGGTTTTTGTTCGGATATCGTCCCTGAAGGTCCAGGGCTGCACCGTTTCGATGGTCAGATCGGACCCCAGTTCTTCCGAGATTTCCCGAAGCAGCCCCTCCGTGATCTTTTCGCCTTGTTCAAGGCCGCCACCGGACAGGGCCCATTGGCCCGGAAAGACGCCCCGATCGCTTGGCATCTTGCACAGAAGGTACGCGCCTTCATTTTCGATCAAAGGGCAAACAATAATTCTCTGGCGCATGGCTTTCTCGATTTATCTGAACATTCGAGGAGTTTTTGGGGCTGAAATCGCGGCAAGGTCCGCCCAGGGAATAAGGCGGCTCTCCAAGTATGGCGGCAATGCCCGGCCATCTCAAGCGGTCCAAAGCCCTGTTGGCTGCAACTCCATTTCTTTTGGCTGCATTCCTTGTTGAAATGTGCAGCTCCGGGGGGGGCGACGTCGCGGCCTTGGTGTCGGCGGGATTGCGGGCGTGGTGTTCAATGCGGTCTGCTGCTGTCGGGCGGTCGCGCGCATCTTGTTGCAGTGCGAGTGCTGAATTTTTATGCGCCTGAAGGCCGTTTTCTGAATATGCCTAAATTGCAATCATTGAATCGGTATTTGTTTAAAATTTAGGCAAAAAAGCTGCCTGAAAACTCGTCATCTCATTTTGGTCACAAAGGGCTCTCCGGTGTTTTTTGCGCTGCAAAACCGCAGGATTCTGCGAATCGACTTCTAAAAAAGCAAAGTTGGCACGGTCCTTGATTATCAGGCTTCGACACCGCCCGGGCCACGGCACGTGGTGAAGCCGAAGACCTGAGAAGATCCTTCCAGAGGGGACAGAACCAGGCGCAGTTTCCGGGGTGGTTGGCCGAGCTTCTTCGACGGGAAGGGGCGCTAAGAAGGGGAATGGAACGAGCAATGAAAATAGTGATGGCCATCATCAAGCCGTTCAAGCTCGACGAAGTGCGCGATGCCTTGACCAGCATCGGCATCCAGGGGCTGACGGTGACTGAAGTGAAAGGCTATGGCCGCCAGAAGGGGCACACCGAAATCTATCGCGGCACCGAATATGCCGTCAGCTTCCTGCCGAAGCTGAAGATTGAAGTCGCTGTGGATGCCGCCTCCGTCGACAAGGTGGTCGAAGTGATTTCCGGCGCTGCCAAGACCGGCCAAATCGGGGATGGGAAGATCTTCGTCCATTCGATCGATCAGGTCGTGCGCATCCGCACCGGCGAAACCGACGCCGAAGCTCTGTGATTTAGGTAAGGAAACGTATCATGAAAAAACTTGTCGCTAAGGGCGCGGCGTCGCTGGCTCTGCTGAGTCTCACGGCTCTGCCGGTGCTCGCGCAGGATACCGAGGCTGCAGCCGCTGCTCCGGCCGCGGTTTCTCCCGAGGTTGCCTACATCTTCAATACGCTGCTGTTCCTCATCGGCGGTTTCCTGGTCATGTGGATGGCCGCTGGCTTTGCCATGCTCGAAGCCGGTCTCGTTCGCTCCAAGAACGTGTCGATGCAGTGCCTGAAGAACATCACGCTTTATGCAATTGCGGGCCTGATGTTCTGGATCACCGGTTACAACCTGATGTACACCGGCGTTGATGGCGGTTTCATGGGCTCCTTCGGCCCGTATGCGTTTGACGCCGTTGGCGGCGACGCACTCGACACCGGTTACTCCACGGCGTCCGACTGGTTCTTCCAGATGGTCTTCTGTGCGACCACCGCGTCGATCGTGTCCGGTACGCTTGCCGAGCGCATCAAGCTGTGGCCGTTCCTGGCCTTCACCGTCATCCTGACGGGCATCATCTACCCGATCACCGGTTCCTGGGAATGGGGCGGCGGCTGGCTCAACGGCGAAGCCGTGAAGGCTATCGGCGGCGCCGAGTTCTCCGACTTTGCCGGTTCGACCCTCGTTCACTCCGTCGGTGGCTGGGCTGCTCTGGCCGGTGCGGTTATCCTGGGTGCCCGTAAAGGCAAATACGGTGCGGACGGTTCCGTACATCCGTTCCCGGGTTCTTCCATGCCGCTCGCAACCCTCGGCACGTTCATCCTGTGGCTGGGCTGGTTCGGCTTCAACGGTGCGTCCCAGCTTGCTATGGGCACCATCGGTGACGTTTCCGACATCTCCCGCATCTTCGCCAACACCAACATGGCTGCTGCCGCTGGTGTCGTCGTCGCGGTCATCCTCACCCAGATCCTCTACAAGAAGGTCGATGTGACCATGGCTCTGAACGGCGCTCTGGCTGGTCTGGTTGCCATCACGGCTGAACCGCTTGCACCGAGCGTGTGGATCTCCGTCTTCGTTGGCGGTGTCGGTGGTGTGATCGTGGTCTTCGCGGTTCCGATGCTCGACAAGCTGAAAATCGACGACGTTGTCGGTGCCATCCCGGTTCACCTGCTCGCAGGTATCTGGGGTACGCTGATCGTGCCGCTGTCCAACTCCGACGCTTCCTACCTCACCCAGCTGATCGGTATCGTGTCCATCGGTGTCTTCACCCTGGTCGTGAGCTCCGTGATCTGGTTCGTCCTGAAGGCCACCATGGGTATCCGGGTGTCCGAGGAAGAAGAAGCTCTGGGTCTCGACAAAGTCGAAGTCGGAGTGGAAGCCTATCCGGAATTCGGTATCGGCTCCGGTCGCATGTAAGGCGACCGGCCGAAAATATCTCCCAGGCGGTCTATTGGCTCAGACCGCAAACTTGGAAAGCCCGGGGGTAACCCCGGGCTCTTTTTTTGCCAGATCGCCGTTTGCTTGCGACGCATCCAAAAGAATAAGCGAATGATCGGACATCAACCCGATTGCGTGACGGAAATGACAAGCCGACTTTTCGTCTCGACACCGGTGGCTCTGTCCCGCGTTTTTCCCTGCCCGCACTTGCAAAGGCAATTCCAGTGATCATCGCCGGTTGTATTGCCAGGCGGCGTGCCGGGTAACGGCGCGCGGGGGGCTTGGGGGCATAAGGAGTTCGGCCTGAACTCAAGCGGGAAAGCAGGCTGGAATTCAGTCAGGCTCAGGCAGCGGGGCTTTCACCGCGCAGCAGACCGGCAAGGTTGTCGTGGCTGTCCACCACCTTGTGGGCCCCGGCAGCCAGCAATTGTTCGCAATGGCCATCATGACAATGGCCGCCGCCGACAAATCCCCACACGGTCATCCCGGCGGCAAGGCCCGCCTTCACGCCGTTGACGCTGTCCTCCACCACAAGCGCGGCTTTCGGGTCGACGCCCAGTTTGTCAGCTGCGAACAGGAACAGGTCAGGCGCCGGCTTGCCGTTGGCAACCTGCTCGCCAGAATAGATATGCGGTTCGAAATAGGGAAAGAGCCCGGTGTGCTGCAGCTTGTGGGTCAGCCTCTGCAGACGGGAGGAGGAGGCGACGGCGCGCAAGCCGTCATGCGCTTCCAGCAATTGCTTGATGCCGCTGATTTCCTCAAGTTCCCGGTCCATCCGTTCCTTGGTGGCCGCGTCCAGCTCGGGTCCGAAGGTTTCAGGCAGCGGGCCCTTGCCCAATGTCTGGTAGTCCCGGTCGAGCGCTGCCCAGAAATCCGTGCTGCCAAGCCCCTGGAACCGGTCCATATAGTCGTGAAGCTCATATTTCAGGCCTATCCGGGCCAGGTGCTCGCGCTCGACCTCGACATAGATGATTTCCGAATCCACCAGAACGCCGTCACAGTCGAACAGGATCGCTTCAAATGCCATGGATGAGGGGCCTTTCGGGTGTTCCGGGATAATCGAGGAAGGGGCTGCCGGGCATCAAGCCCGGTCGTTGTCAGTGTGAGCCGTCGAACAGGCCTTTAACGACTTGACGTTGAAACAATATGACAAGCAAGGCTGGTGGCACAAAGGCGAGCACTGCCAGCATCAATCCCCGCAGGCTCGAATTGCCGAAAAACTGCATGCCGCGCACCAGCGTGTAGCTGCTCTCGTCGGACGTGATTATCACTGGCCACAGGTACTGGTTCCAGCCGTTGACGAACATTACCAGGAACAGGGCAGCCGCCGTTGGAAGGGACAGGGGCACCAGAATGTCCTTGAAGAACTTCAAGGGGCCGGCACCGTCGATCCGGGCCGATTCCAGCAGCGCGTCCGGCACTGTCATCAGAAACTGACGGAAAAACAGCGTACCAAGACCGGAGGCCAGCAGCGGCAGGATCAGGCCTGCACGCGTATTGACGAGGCCGAGTTCGGTGGTCACGGCGTAGGTTGGCAAAAACCGCGATTCAAGTGGCAGCAGCAGGGTCAGCAGCAGCACGGCGAAGATGGCGCTGGCAAACCGGACGCGGAAATAGATCAACGCATAGGCCGTCATGAGGGACAGAACGACCTTCAGCGTTGCAAAGCCTGCCCCCAGAAGGAAGGAGTTCCACATCATGGTCAATGCCGTGACATCACCGGAAAAGCCTGCGCCCGCCTGCAGAAAGTTTCCGTAGTTTTCCAGCGCGTTGCCGCCCAGATCGAGCCTCGGCCGAACCGGTCCACCCTCATGGGTGGTCGCGGCAAAGATCGAATAAACAGGCAGCGTCATCAGGAGTGCGCCGCCAATCAGGATCAGGTGATCAACAAGCTGGGCATGCCAGCGCCGCCAGTTGGGCATATGCGATTGGTTCCTCAAATCGATCCGAAGTAACCGGGGTTCGTATGCTGCGGGGCCGGAGCACTGGGGTCAACTTCGCAAGGGGGTACACCGGTGAAGATACCTGGTGCGCAACCGTCTATGCGGGCTCGCTGCCAATGGGACGGCGACGATCGCCGGGTGCAGAGTATTATGGATAGTCACAGGCAAGGGCAAGCGGGATTTCGGGCGGTTTGCCGACGCTTGCAGCCCAAATTTCGCGTCCTGGTGCAGTACAAAAAAAGATTGATTAGTGACGTAGCGTATCGAAAGTCTACGGGTAATCAGGAGCTTTAATGCTGGTTGCTGTGTGAATTGTGAAGTGTCCAATTGGTGACAAGCCGCAGGCCTTCTGGCAGTTTTTCGATGTAATACAGAAAATACGTCTTTTAGGAGATCGTCTTTCACACTGGTGCTGGGGGAGCGCTATGGCTCGGATACTTCTTTATAACGGTGAGCTTGGATTTTTGACACGGGGCTATATGGGCGCGCACGGCGGCTACAGCTATTCCTCGACTGAGGAAATTCTGGGCCATCTGGTTCAAAATGCGCCTTCCAATGGTTTCAGTGTGGTTGAACTGGTCTTTCACAGTGGCGTTCCCGGTCAGGTAACCCTGCTGGATGCCGACTGCATTTCAGGCTTTACCGCGGCAAGCGCGGTCGGCCGCGTTATAAATGGTTCCGGGATGGAGAATTTCTGGAGAACGCTCGGGCAGTATGTCCGGCCTGGTGGCGTTCTTTCACTGAATGCATGCTCGATCGCGGAAGGGCGCGCGGGCGCGCATCTGCTGCAGTATCTCAGTCGCCTGATCGGCAGTGGCAAGCGGGTATGCGGTGGGCTGGGCGATCAGACGTCCGGCGTTTACGAGTACAACAACCCGTCACTGATGCGCGGCTATCCCTACTATTTTTGAAAGCTGGCCTACAGCACCACAATGCCGGAGTGCTTGGCCTTGTGTTCCGGTTCGACGTGAATGGTAATTCGTGCTCCGGGCACATCGTCAACGATGGCAAGTTCGATGCGGTCGCAGATCTCATGTGCCTTGTCCACCGACATTTCGCCCGGCACCACCAGGTGAAAATCGATGAAGGTGGATTTGCCGGCAATGCGGGTGCGCAGGTCGTGCGCCTCCAGTGCGCCTTCGCCATGTTCGGAAATCAGAACGCGGATCTTGTCCAATACGTCTTGCGAGGCCGCTTCGTCCATGAGGCCGCCGACGGATTCCTTGACGAGCCCCCAGCCGGACCACAGCACGGTCAGGCCGACGAGAACCGCAAGCGCGGGATCCATGACCTTCCAGCCGGTGAGCATCACCAGCACAACGCCGCCCAGGACCCCCACGGAACTGGCGACATCCGTCATCAGATGCTTGCCGTCGGCAATCAGGGCAGGTGAGCGTGCGTGTTTGCCGTATTGCATCAGGTAACGTGCCCAGGCGCCGTTGATCAGGGCGGCAAGCAGGTTCATGCCGATGCCGGCGGGAGAATATTGCGGGCTTTCCCCACTGACCAGGCCGAGCCATGCCGCGCGGAAAATCGACAGGGCGGCAAGCACGATCATGACGCCGACGAGGACCGCAGCGAAATACTCTGCCTTGTCATGGCCATAGGGGTGGTTGTTGTCGGCCGGTTTGGCCGCGAACCAGACGGCAGCAAGCGTTGCGATAGCGGAGGCAATGTTGACGATGGTTTCCAGCGCATCGGAATAGAGCGCTACGGATCCCGTCAGCAGATAGGCACCGATCTTCAGGCCGAGAACAGCCACGCCGACGATGATGCTCAAAAAGGCAATCCGAAGCCTGCGCTTCAATTTCATGCGTTCCCCCAGGACCGATTCGCTTCGCCGGATGAGGGCAAAGCAGAGAACGTAACCGGTCTCAGCGTTTCGCAAACCGTGTGCCATTCAGGCGTTCACGGTCCAAAGGCTGGCCGAACGGGGCAAGGGGTAGCAGTTTTCTCCGGTGTTACAACCCGGCTTCGAAGGCAAATACCCTGATTTTCAGAGGGAATTGATATTTGGTCACACCAAAAGAGGCGGTTCACAGACCGCCGCTCTTGTTCATCATGGCTGCACCAATGATCCGGCCAGGGCCATCGGGGTTTTCAAGCTGCACGACAATCGCGCAACGGGCATCGCCCTTGAGCATCAGTTTGGACTTGGGCATCCGGAAGGTTTCCTGGCCGCCGGACCACATTCCCATGGGCTGCAGGTTGCGCACCACGTTTACGTAACGCACCTTGCGGCCGGCATTTTCGCCACGGCCGATATCGACCAGCGCTTCATCCTGCATGCGCAGGAAATAGACCGTCGCCATGGTGTAGCCCCTTGGCAGAGTGCCGTTCACCGTCGCCTGAACAACCATGTCAGTGATTTTCAGATCGATTGTGGCGGTGAAGGGCTCCGTTCGTGCCAAGGCAGCCCTGACGTCACCCTCTCGGCTGCCAACGACATGTTCTTCGCCGTTGATCACCATTTGAGGGGTGTAGACCGACCGGTCGCCGCGCCGGGCTGCATAGGCGCGCTGGCGCTGCGAGTTGACCGGGCTTGCGAGCGTGTCCTTCCAGCCGAGATAATCCCAGTAGTCGACGGGCAGCAGCAAGGTCAGGACATCGTTGTCCTCGTCCACGAGCTTTTCCGCCAGCCGGTCTGCCGGAGGGCAGGAGGAGCAACCCTGACTGGTAAACAGTTCAATGACCTTTTCGGGCTGTGCCAGAGCGCTGTCCATCGGAGCGGACAGGGCAACTATTCCGCCGGTTACAAAAAACGCTGTTCGGAGGGCCTTGCCGACCTTCCGGGAGAACGATCCCACCATTTGGTTCATATCCTTGTTCGAGTGCTTCCAAAATATGCAATCGCGCACTCAACCGAAAGTCACGAGCCGGTGACTTTGCCAATAGACGTCGCAATTCGCGCGTTTGTGACAGGGCTTCACCATTTGGCGGGGGCTGGCCTTCAGAAAATAGCATCCGGCGCGGATATCGGCATTTCGGCCGGGCTGGCTGTCTGATCAGGCCAAGGTGGATTGTCCGGGACCGAGAAACATGTGTTTTGATGGCCTGCACCAAGCTGTTATCGCGTGTCATGCCTGGCATTTATCGCTTAGTCTGCCAGGTCTCGGCCGGGTTCGGTCCGTAGTCCTGCCCGTTGACACTGGAGACAAGTGCCCCTGCGTGGTGAACAAAACAAAGGTCATGAGGTCTGTGACTTTGCGGTTCTGACAAGCGCCGCACTTCCCTGGATGACCGGCCCCTCCTTTATCTCGCTGTGGCATGCCTGCGGTCTGTCAGCCCTCGGCTATCGTGTCGTCTATGTTCTTCCCTGGCTTGACGCAAACTCGCAGCAGCGCCTTTGGGGCGAGGTGCGCTTTGCCGATTTTGAGGAACAGCTTGCCTGGCTTCAGGCCGAGCTTGAGTCTTTCGGGCCCTACAAGCTGCCGGACTGTCGGCCGTACCGCGCGCGGTACGTTGCAGGCATGGGGTCGATCGTTCCAATGGAGGACGTCTACCGCGCCGCGCCACCGGCCAGATGCCTGGTGGCCAGCGAACCGGAGCACCTGTGCTGGTATCCGCTGACGACCGGACGCAGGGGGATTCGCGCGGACAAGACAATCGGCCTCTGCATGACCGATTACGAAACCTACATCCGTATGTCCGGGTTGCCGTTTGCCAGCAGTCTTGCACGGCTGGTGTCCTATCTTCACGGACGCGCCCTGCGGCTGCGTATCGATCTGCCGCTCAGCCTGTCTCCGGCGCTGACCCTGCCGGGCGTCACCATGCCGGTGGAACGGGTGACCGGCGTCATGCCCGGTTATGCGCAGGTGCCACTCGTTACGGACGAGACGGAAGGTATCTATTTTCTGGGGGCGCTCCTCTGGGAAAAGGGCCTGGACGACCTGGCCCGTATCGCCGCGCGTGCCGGCAAGTCCATCGATGTCATCGGCGGAGGCCGGGATGAAGCGGCGTTTCGCGCCTTTGCACGGAAGGAAGGCGCGGATTTGCGGTTCCTCGGGCCTAACCGCCGGTTCTGGTCCGATATCGGACGCTACCGGATCATGGTGAACCCCTCACGCAGTGAAATCCTGTGCACGGCCACCGCCGATGCACTTGTCGCCGGACGGCATGTCATTTTGCCAGATTGTCCGGGCAACCTTCCCTACAAGGCTTATCCCAACGCGCATTTCTACACCGACCTGGAGGGCGCCATCGAGGCGCTGGAACACGCCTTGAAGACACTGCCGGAGCCGCCGGTTGCCGCTCGTGAGGATTTCGACTGGATGAGTGCCTGTCGCCGGCTGGCCTGTCTTGCCGGGCTGGGAGGCCGGGGCTGAGCGTCAGGCGTCGTTTCAGCGTAGTGGCTTTGGAACACAAAGCCTGATCGTCTGGTCGCAGACCGAAATCTGCGCGGGAACATGAGCAACAATGTCGCCGTCGGCCTGTATCGGGTCACCCACCGGACCCAGGATTTCGACTGTCCGGACAGGGCGCTGGACCGCGAGCCCAAGCCGCAGGAGAAGACCTGCCGGTATCAGCAAGAACCGTCCGAAGACCGACAGGGAGCCACCGGCAGGAAATAGTGTTGCGCATAACGACGGGGTCGCGAGGTCGCAGTGCGGCGCAAGAACAAACGTGCCGCCATACCGTTTGCCGCGGCTGATGATCAGCGTGGCAGCCTTCTGGGTTTCTCCGTCCAATCGGATATCCAGCGGCGGACAGGGCCAGTGCCGCAGGGTGCGGAAAACCTCGATCAGATAGGCAGCCTTGCCAAACCGGGTTTTTATCGCGCGGTTCAGGTCAGCCACCACCTGGGCGTCGAGCCCGATGCCGGTCATCATCATGAAACGGTGACCGTTGATCAGACCGGGCTGGACCTTGAGGACCTGCGCTTCCGTGAGGCAACTTGCAATCCGGCGTGGCTCTGTGCCGATGCCAAGTTCGTGGGCCAGCACATTTGCTGTTCCGAGCGGAATGAGGCCGAGTGGCGGTGTCTGCGGACCGGCGCCCTGGATCGCGTCATTGATCGTGCCGTCGCCGCCGGCAATTGCCAGAATATCGGCTTCGTCTGAAGTTGTTTCCCGCACGAAACGGGCGGCATCGCCTGCTTCTCTCGTGGTCAGGATCTCGCAGGTGTGTCCGCCTGCTTCAAGCAGAGACAAGACAGTCCGGAACCGCTTCTCGCGCTTGTGCCCGGTGCGAGGGTTGTAGACGACCCGGATCTTATGGCCCTGCCCTTGCGAGCTCTTGCCTCTCATCGCGGGGCTCTGATCGTCGGCAGGCATCGATCAGACTCTGGACACGTGCCGGGTGTGCGGCACGTCATCGGACGACCGCAAAGTATCTGCGACCGGGACGCGGGAAGCGGCGATGCGGTCCATGATCTCCAGGATGTCGGCGGGCGAGGTGTTGGCGGCAATCGGCTGCCGTGATTGGCCGGTCTCGATAGCGGAGATGGCTTTCCTGAAGTGCTCGCTAAAATCGGCAGATGTCGAAAAGGCCTGTCCGGCGTCTGTCTTTATCACGTGGCGCAGGACCGCGGCTTCCTGAGGCAGCGCCAGACTTTTGTCGAGCAGCATCAACAGGCCAAGCGCCATGGCCTCGCTTGTGCTGCCCGGACCGGGTTTGCCGATGAAGAGATCGCTGGCGGAAAGAAATTGCGCAACCTTGTCGGTAAATCCGAGAACCTGAACCGGGTATGGCAGGTCCATGGAACGCAGTTCATCGGCAAGCGCTTCGTTCCGGCCACACAGAAACACCACCTGCGCGCTGTGCTGAACGTCGCGCATTGCCCGTGCCAGCTCGATCATCCGCATACTGCCTTGGGCACCATAAAGGACGGTCACAACGGGTCTGGCAGGATCGAGGTTCAGCGCTTGCTTGCTGGCGCGCTGGGCCGGGTCGGTGAATTCCGGCCGGATCAGCAAGCCGCCCATCTCATGGACCTTGCCGGCAAGCTTCGGCAGTTTTTCTGCATTGCGTACGGAATCCTGCGTGCCGCAGATTGCATGATAGTCTGCGCGGTTGGGAAACCAGACGCCCTTCGCCAGCTCCGCCCAGTCCGTGATCATGACAGCGCCTTCGGGCAGAAGACCTTCGTCAATGGTGGCGCGGTAGCGTTTCAGGGCTTCCAGCATCACCCGGTTGCCGAGCGGCATGACTGACAGCACGACATCCGGGCGGATCTCTTCGAAGTGCCGGGCCAGGATCTTGATGGCGGGCGGTTCGCAGAACACATAGTTCAGGCGCAGGCCCGCATAGAAAAGCCAGCAGGTGAGGCCCGTGCGCCCCTGACGCAAGATGATTTCGTTATAAATATTCTCGCCTGTGCGTGAGCCAAAGCGGCTGAAGAGGTCGAGATGCGGGATCAGCGAGGTGTAGGGGTTTATCAGGCTGACCCTGTATCTGCCGGACCCTTCGAGGCATGCTTTCAGCGCGAAGGCACTGGCCCTGTGGCCACCGCCTGCGTCCGTATAGATCACTGCCACATGGACGGGATCCGTCATGCACCACCTTCTGAAGAAGTACCGGCCGGGCTGTTGCCGGACTTGGGCAGAACCAGATGCTCGCGTGTCATCGGGACATCGTTGTTCAGCCCCTTGGTCATCAGCAGATGGTACAGCCGGTTGTCGCCCCAGCTGAAGGAGGAGCTTGCCACTTCCAGGTACAGCCGGAAGCTTCTGACGAAGGTGTCGTCATACATCTCGCGGATACGGTCGATGTTGGCGTCGAAATTGGCGAGCCAGTATTTGACCGTCGGCGGATAATGCAGCCGGATATTCTCAAGGTCGATCATGTAGAGATCATTGTTGCCGGCGGCCTCGACCATGGTTGTCAGCGGGGAGGCCTGCGTTCCGGGGAAGATGTATTTGTCGATCCATGGGTCGATTGGCCGGGGGATCTCGTTGCCGATCGTGTGCACGAAGGCAAGGCCCCGCGGTTTGAGAATGTGGGCGATCCGTTCGAAGACCGGTGCGATCTGGGCATTGCCCATGTGCTCGACCATGCCGATCGAGGCAACCTTGTCGTAAAGACCATCCGCCTCGCGGGCGTCCTTCAGGCGGATCTCGATCTTGTCGGACAGGCCGCGCTCGGCAATCTTCTGAATTGCATAGTCGCGCTGTTCTGCCGAAATGGTGAAGCCGACACCGGTGATGCCGTAGTTTTCGGCGGCATACATCAGGAACCCACCCCAGCCGCAACCGAGATCGGCAACATGTTCGCCGGGCTTCAGGCACAGCTTGCGGCAAACCAGTTCCAGCTTGTTGTTCTGGGCTTCGTCCAGCGTGTTGTCCGGCGAGGTGAAATAGGCGCAGGTGTAGATCATGCCCTTTCCGAGCAGGATCTCGTAAAACTCGTTGCCGATGTCGTAGCTGAAGGAAATGTTCTCGCGCGAGCGGGCGATGGTGTTACGTGCGCGCAGGAAATGAAACGCCAGCTTGAGCCGCAGCATCAGCGACATGGGCCGTTCCGCGAAGTCGATGGCAAAGCCCAGGTAGAAGAGCTTCTTGATGTCGCCTTCCACTTCGATGTCGCCCAGCATGTAGCTCTCGCCAAAGCCCATGAAGGCATCCGAAAGCACCCTGGAAAGCGCCCGTTCGTTCTTGAAAATCAGGATGAACTCCGGCTCTGTCCCGATGGAGAAGCCGGTTCCGTCCCAATAGCGAACCTCGAACTGTGCGTCAGGAGAAGCCGCAGACATGGCTTCTGCAAGCTGGCGGATAACGTCTTTCATCGGTGGGCTTTCTGAATCAACGAAGAGAATTGGCAGGACGGCGCTTGGGCCCGCTGATCGCAGTCCAAATCGAAATGATGCTGTCCCTGTACTCCGGCATGGTCCGCTTCAGCTCGTCGTGGAGCGCGGGCAGATTGTGATAGGGCACACCGGGGTACATGTGATGTGCCGTATGATAGCGAAAGCCCACGGGCTGCACGATCAGAGCCAGAGGCGACTCGATCGTGAAACTGTCGATCATCTGGTCTTCCCGGCCGGAGGTTTCGGCCAGGCGTTCCAGCTCGTGTTCCAGCGGAATGCGCGCGGTCAGAAGCGCCCATCCCAGAACCAGCACTGCATAATAGAAAGGCAGCGCACCGGGAAAGAAGATGATTGCGGCAACAAAGAGCGCGAGCGTGACCCGGGCGTGCCGGCTCACTTCAGCCTGCTGTTCCGGGGTCAGCGACGAGCTGAGCGAAAAGCCGAGCTTCTCTGTTGCCCAACGGTCGAGCGCCGCTTCCAGCCGGAACGCGCCGAAGGCGGCGGTTATCGTCATCAGAAGATTGGTGAAGGGCACCACGAAGGGAATGACCAGCAGAACCATGGTCATGGCAAACGGATTGCCGCGTACCAGCGGGTATTGCGGATCTTCCGGTGTACCGAATATGCCGAGCCGATGATGGGCCAGATGCGGCAGTTGAAACCGCAGCGGCGGAACCATGACGATCAGCGCCACCGTCCAGGTGTAGAGGGTCCGGAAGCTGCGCAGCTTTTCGTCCTTGATATGAACGATCTCGTGGCAGAAAAGGCCCGCCCGGTGGAGGCCGAAGGTCGCCAGCAGCCAGGGCAGGATGACCATGGGCCAGGACGCGTTCACACCCCAAAAGAACCCGATGATGAAGAGTGCCAGATAAATACCGAAATCGCGGAAATAGATGGCGGGTCGAGGTATGAAATAATCACGGGCAATCATGGATTTCCAACCTCGTACGATAGGGTCAAGCAAGCAGCACTAGCTTAGGCTCGCATCTCAAATCAAGCCAGTATTGAACGCCGCGACACCCATCATGTAATGAATGAGTATCACGCCGGCGATGTTCTGATGCCGGATGTAGATCCAGCCGAAAATGAAGCCTGTGCCAATGGTCATCAGGACGGCCGGAATGCCGAAATGCAGGTGAAACATCCCGAACAGGATCGAGGCGAGCAGAACCGAGCGCCATTTGCCCTTGTCACCCAGAAACCGCTGGAAGGAAGACTGCAAGAAGCCTCTTGCGATGATCTCCTGCAGCGCACTGTGAAGGAAGTAGCTCAGGGTTCCCAGGAGGTTGAACGGCAGCGGTTTGCCGGGAAGCGCGTCGAAGGACTTGAGCACGGCCGCCAGACCCCAGGCGAAGATGCACAGCCCGGCGGAAAAGATCGCCCCCTCAATGAGGGATTTCTTCAAGCCGACGGTGGTTATCCCGAGTGACGCGACCGAAATGCCCATGTGCCGGATGACGAACAGGCTGGGTACCAGCAGGACGGCGAGATATTGCCAGGCGAAGACCTCGGTGTAGACATCCACATGGACGATGGTCCGCGCCAGTACGTTGTTCACCAACGTGCCGATACACATCATGATCAGCGAGTAGACGAAGAACTTGCCGAACTGCTGCTGTTCGTTTCGAAGATCCAGTTCGCGCTGCAGCGCGGCCACGTGCTCTTGCGTGGAAGCGCGCATGCGCCGAGTGACGAAGGAGGCCAGAGCGCCCTTGAACTCGGCAAGTCTGGCTTCCCCGTCAGAAAGCTCGAGGATCCGATCCGGCTCGATTTCAAGCACGGCACCGCCTGTTTCCGAGCGCACCGTCGCAGAACGTGGTTCGCCGTCCAGAAGAGCCATTTCGCCAAAGGGCTGCCCGGGCCCGATTTCCGCAACACGGTGGTCCGAGGCCGTACCGTCGCCCTTGCGGTAAATGCCGAAGGTGCCATCCAGAACGATGTAGAGCGCGTCGCTGGTCTCCCCCTCGACGATAACGTCCTGATGAGCCGCGACCGGCACCTTGCGTGAGGCCGCCTGAACCGCTTCGGCGACTCGTCGCGGCATGAACTCCGTCATCTTCTCGAAGATCGCCTGAAGATCGTCCGTTTCCTGGACCTCTTCTTCAAATGGTGTGGAAGCGCTCTGCATGCGGTTGCCCTACCTTGTGGTCCTGAACCAGCGGCCGCCGAAATACAAAAGCACGACGATTGGCATCAGCAGAACATGGTAGCTGCCATAAAGGCCAAGGCCCCAGAAGCCCGGGCTTTGCATCGGGATCATCGCAGACACGCCCAGTGTCAGCAGAATGCCGGCGATCATCGCCAGCGTGCCGCTGTTCTGGCGGAAATGAATGAGGCTGAGCACAAGCAGGAAAACAAGACCTGCAGAGTAATAGAGGATTACGGACAGAAAATCGTCGGAGGTCAGGATCATGAAGACCGGCCAGAGTGCGCCCAAGGCGCCTGCGACCACAAATCCCAGACGCAGTGGGGCGGAGAGGTACTGAAAGCTGGCCGCGACAATCATGCTGAGACTGCCCAGGACAATGACGATCCGGGTGGCGATCACGAACGGGCGGTGCCCTTCGTGGCCGATGGCTTCGAAGAAGCCATGATCAATCGCACCCAGCATTGAGGCCAGTCCGATCAGGGTCAGTGTCAGAGCCCAGATCCAGGCGGGAGACAACGGCTGAACACCTGGGCGAAAGCTGAGGCCAGCGAGGAAAAAAAGCTCGCACGCCAGGATCACGTCTGTCAGGGCGGAAAGGGCTAATTCGGAAAGCAACGGATTACTCGTGGTTGGTGCCAATCTGGCCTGTGGCGGCTGGCGATCTGATAGGCGTTAGTTGGTCGCAATAATCCGCCGTCAGCATTGAGATACTGTTAAACGGTTTGCCTCTGGGGGATCAGATTCTTGAAGGATCAGGGCACCGTCTTGTTCGGTGCTGAAGCGGGTCTCTTGCCGTTGACCCAGGCCTTCAAGGCACGCTCTGCCGGCATCTCGTAAATCCGGTAGAGGAAGATCGAAAACGCAGCGGTAATGCACAGCGAAACCGGAAAGAAAATGACATCTGCCGGGATGGCTGGCCTCAGGAAGAGGTTCATCAGGTGGAGGGACGGCTGGTGGACCAGGTAAAAGGCGAAAGACGCGTTGCCCAAGAGCACGAGTGGGCGAGAGGCAAATGCCCGTGTGAGTACGCTGCCTTCCGTCAGATGGGCGTAGAAGAACAGCGTGATCACCGGCAGGTAGAACAGGGAATAGCGGAACGGGTCCGGTACATCCGGTGCCAGCCACATGGTCAGGAACAACAGAAGATAGCTGACCGGCTGAACCACGCCGGGCAGCCGGAAGCCGCGGCGCCAGACTTCGTGCAGCACCATGCCGACCAGAAACTCGAGAATGCGGAAGCCGGGAAAGATGTAGAACAGCCAATGGGAGAACGGATATTTGCCGAAGAAGATCACGTCGCCCAGGAAAACCTGAACAAGAAGGGCGGAGATGACCACCACAAGGCCAAGCCACAGCGTTGCCGCAAGCAGCTTTCGCGGTGAGAGCGCGACCAGGGCAAAGAAACACAGATAGAAGAACATCTCGTCCGACAGCGACCAGGACGGTGCGTTGAGGGAAAAATAGATCGACGAGACGGGAATCCAGCTTTGCAGATAGGTCAGGTTGAGGACCGTCTTGATAACGCTGAATTCCTCTGAATAGATCGCCTGAACCTGCATGATCGAGAAGTAGAGAAACGGCAGGCCGGTGAGGAAATGCAAGGGTGTCAGGCGGGCGATCCGGAGCAGGAAGTATCTGCGGAAGGAAATCGCGCCGGTCAGGATTCTCGTTTTGTAGGACTGCGTCAGCACGAAGCCGGACAGCATGAAGAAGAACGAGACGCCGACGTAGCCCTGTTCCGCAATGGTCTTGACGAAGTCGCCGCTCGTGTCCCAGCGAAAATGCACTCCGAACACCAGCAAGGCAGCGAAAAAGCGCAGTCCGGTCAGTTGTTCCAGCCGAACTTTTGCCGCGCTGCCGGTTCCGTTCATCAGAATTTCCCTTTTCCCCTGGGTCAATAAGGACCCGAAGCCCTGCTTTATCTAAAACGGTGTCGATTTATGATGGCTTAATGTTGTGAAAAGGTCTGTCCCGGCCAGTCAAACTTGCTGGTCCATCAAGGCGCGCTGTGCTGTCTCACCCAATCCCAGGTTTCCCGGATGCCGCGCTGAAGCGATACAACGGGCTGCCAGCCGAAAGCCGTCCGTGCCCTGGCAATATCAAGCACCACCCGTGGCACATCGAAGTTCCGGCCCGGCTTGTAGATCGGTTGCAGGGGATGGCCCGTGGTCTGACTGATGATCTCGACGATCTGTGAAATGGACGTGCCCTCGCCACTTCCGGCGTTGAAGCTGCCGGTGGTGTTGGAGATCAGCGCCCGATGGCACAGGCTGGCAACATCTTCGACGTGAACGAAATCGCGCACGATGCTGCCGTCGCCCCAGATTTCAATCGGCTCGTCTTCCGCCACCTTGCGCAGGTAGGTTCCGATCACGCCAAGCAGGCCAACCTGCGCCTGGCGTGGTCCATAGATGTTCGCCGGCCTCAGCGCGACGAACTCCAGCCCGTGGAGCTGTTGCTCCATGCGCAGGTACTGTTCAATCGCTGCCTTGACGATGCCATAGGAGGAAATCGGGTTCAGCGGGTGGTCTTCCGGCACTGGATCCTGGGACGGAATGCCGTAGACCGTGCCACCGGAGGAGAAGAAGACCAGTTTTCGCGTGCCGCTTGCCCGCATGGCCTCCAGAAGACGCACCGTTGGAATGAGGTTGCCGGAGATATCCGCCGCCGGATCGAGGTTCGATGTCGAGGGAACGGTCGTGCTTGCCAGATGCACCACGGCGTCCACACCTGACAAGGCGTCCGCAAGCCGGTGATGATCGGACAGGTCCTGAAACACGTAGTCGACGTCCGGGAGCGGTGGTCGGTAGAGTTCCGGCCGGGTGTCCATCACCCGCACCGAAAGGCCTTCCTGCACGCACTTGTCCACCACGTGAGAGCCGATGAACCCGCAGCCGCCAATCACAAGAACTTTCAAGACAGGCCTCTTCGCAAACGGCGTTTAAAAAATGTTCCGGATGTTAGAGCGGTCGCGCAGGCATTTGTAAATGCGGCAGGGCTGAAGAAACCGGGCACTCACCGAGACAGGTGGTATCAAGACCAGTCTAGCGAGGTTTCTGACATTCGCTGGCTCAGGACTTGTCGCCGGCCATGATCTTCCGCAGTTCGGGCAGGAAGACGTCCTGATAGGTTTCAAGGCTCAGCGGGCCGATGAACTTGTACCGGATCATGCCGTCCGCATCGATGACGAAGGTTTCCGGAACACCGTAGACGCCCCATTCGATGGCCGTGCGACCGCCGGTATCGGCACCAACGCGCTGATAGGGGTTTCCGAGGCTACCCAGAAACCGGCGCGCGTTTTCCGGCTTGTCCTTGTAGTTGATGCCGAGAAGCTGAATGCCCTCGACCTTGGCAAGATCTTCCAGAAGCGGATGTTCCTGGCGGCAGGGAACGCACCAGGAGGCGAACACGTTGACGACGGAAATCTTGCCGTTGAGATCCTGCCGGGAAAAACCGGCAACGGCGGTATCACCCCTGGTCAGACCTTCGACCGGTGGCAGGTCGAATTCCGGCGCCGGTTTGTTGATCAGCGCGGAGGGAATTTTCTGAGGGTCGCCGCCAAGGGTCAACTGAAACAGGAACAGGGCGGCAAGGCCGGCGAACACCACCAGCGGCAGAAGCACCAGAACCGGGAACCCGCGTTTCGAGGCCTGGGGCTCGGCTTGTCCGGTACCGGTATCGTTGGACGTCATGAGTCTGTTTTTCCTTCGCCAGCCGACCGGGCACGCCCGATGCCCCGGGCAGCCAGGTCCTTGAGGGCTTTTTCCTGCTGCGCCTTGTCGATCCGAACCCAGGCAATCAGGCCGAGGACCGTAAGCAGACAAAGGCCGTAGGAGGCCCAGATGAAGCCAGCGTGTGGGCCTAGATCCATGAGAGTTACTCCGCAGGCTGTGCCGTTGCAGCCGCCGTGCCCGGCTGGGCGGCGCTGGCGGCACGCAGGCGCAAGGCACGCACGCGGCGGCGCAGGATCTCGTTGCGCATTGCCATCAGGTGCAGCACGAAGAACAGCAGCGTAAAGCCGAGCGCCATGACCAGCAGGGGCCAGAGGATGTCGGGGTGAATGGTCGGGCCGTCCATGCGTATGACGCTGGCCGGCTGATGCAGCGTGTTCCACCAGTCGACCGAAAACTTGATGATCGGCAGGTTCAGCGCGCCGACGAGCGTCAACACAGCCGCCGCCTTGCCGGCCTTGATGGGGTCTTCCATCGTGCGCCAAAGCGTCATCAGGCCCAGATACATGATGAAGAGAACCAGAACCGAGGTCAGCCGCGCATCCCACACCCAGTAGGTGCCCCACATGGGCTTGCCCCAGAGCGATCCCGTCACCAGCGCCATGAAGGTGAAGGCCGCGCCGATGGGTGCCGCGCTCTTCGCCGAAACATCGGCCAGCGGGTGCTTCCAGACGAGCGTTCCGAGAGAAGACAGTGCCATGATGGAATAGCACATCATGCTGAGCCAGGCGGCCGGCACATGGATATACATGATCCGTACGGTGTCGCCCTGCTGATAGTCCTCCGGCGCAACGAAGAAACTCATGTAGAGCCCTGCGGCGAACGTGATGACGCACAGGCCGATGAGCCAGGGCAGAACCACCTGCACCAGCCTCAAAAATCGCGTCGGATTTGCATAATCCCAAATTGCCATGAAACCGTTCTAATCGAGAGCGTTGCCCGCTTCAATGGATGAGTATGCCGCAGTGCGCTTTGCGCAGTATCAAGCCTGTACGCAAATGAGTGATCGGGCGGATTAAATTGCGGGTTGTGTTTGCGGCCAGTGCTGGTAAAGGGGTGTTCCGGCTTCCACTTCAAGGATCTGATCATGCCGGATGTTTCCACCCTATTTGTATTTGCCGCCGCTTCGCTGGTTCTGACCGCCACGCCGGGTCCCGACATGCTGCTCATTGCCTCGCGCAGCATCAGCCAGGGAAAAGCCGCGGGCTTCCTCACCTATGCGGGGATCGCGCTGGGGACCTATTGTCATGCGCTTGCGGCGGCCATGGGCCTGTCGCAGCTTCTGACGACGGTGCCGGCTGCCTATGAGGCGATTCGCTGGGCGGGATGCGCCTATCTGCTTTACCTCGCGTGGAAGGCCCTCCGCTCGGAAGGAGTGGCCCTGGCGCCGGTGAGTGGTCTGAAGCGTCTCAGCGGCCGGCGCATTTTCCTGGAAGGTCTGGCAACCAATCTTCTCAATCCGAAGATGGCGCTGTTCGTGCTGGCTCTGTTTCCGCAGTTCATTTCCGTCGACGGCGGGTCGCTGACCGCTCAGATGCTTGTTCTGGCGTCCGTCATCAACGGCATCGGATTTCTGGTGAACGGTTCAGTCGTTCTGCTTGGCGGCCACATCCGCAGCCGTCTTGCCGGTCTCACGCGTTTCCCGAAGTTGCCCCAATATCTGCTGGCGACCGTCTTTGCAGGTCTTGCCTGCCGTCTTGCCCTGAGTGGACGTAACTAGGCGGCGTCAATCGCCAGCAAACCTGAGCGCGGCGGCGGCGGCAAGCGGGCCGATCACCGCTGCGATCAAGGACAGCGAACACAGGATGAGGAACGGCGTCAGAAACGGCACGGGGTCGTGAATGGCGGCGTCCGCAGCGCTGACGCCAAAGATCAGCACGGGAATGGCCAGCGGTATTACCAGAACGGCCAGTAGCAGGCCGCCGCGCCGCAGGGAGACGGTGAGGGCCGCGCCGATGGCGCCGATCAGCGTCAGCGCAGGCGTGCCGACCAGCAGGGTCAGCGTGACGGAGCCCGTGGCGACAGGGTCGAGATTGAGAAAGATGCCGAGCAAGGGGGCGGCAATCACCAGCGGCAGACCGGTTGCGACCCAATGGGCCAGGCATTTGATCAGCACCAGAAGTTCCAGCGGACGCCCGGCCATCAGCATCAGGTCCAGCGTGCCGTCCTCCCGGTCGGCCTGAAACAGCCGGTCCAGGCCAAGCAGGGTCGCCAGAAGCGCGCCGATCCACAAGATGGCGGGACCGATGCGCGACAGCAGGTTCAGGTCCGGTCCGACGCCGAAGGGTATGACGGTGACAACGGCCAGGAAGAACAATACGCCAACCAGCGCGCTGCCGCCGACGCGCACCGACAACCGAAGATCCCGCCGAAACAGAACTGCAGCCCAGGAACTCATGCGGGCAGATCCTCCTCTTCCGGGAAAACGGGATCGGTGGTGCGCAGATGCAGGATGCTGGTTTTGGCAAGGGCCAGTTCGGTGTGGGTTGCGGTCACGATCAGGCCACCGGCAGCCAGATGTCCGTTCATCAGGTCCAGAAGCTGGCCTTCCGATGCCTTGTCGAGGGCTGATGTCGGTTCATCCATCAGCCAGATCGGGCGCGGGGTCACCAGAAGCCGGGCAAGGGCCAGGCGCCTGGTCTGGCCGGCGGACAGAAACCCTGCCGGCAGGTCAATCGTGTGGCCAATGCCGAGCAGATCGAGCGCGGCTTCGGGAGACAGCGCGGTCGCCTGGTAGGCTGATGTCGTGACAGGTGAAGTAAAGCCCTGCCAGAACGAGAGGTTTTCCAGCACGGAAAGCGCTGCCTTGACCGCGTTCTGGTGGCCGAAATAGTGCGCGTGTTCGGCTGGCAGCCGGTCATCCTCGCCGTCTTCCAGCCGCAAGGTTCCGCCGGCAAGGGCAACAAGACCCGCCAGCGTGCGCAGCAGGGAAGACTTGCCGATACCGTTCGCCCCCGTCACGACCAGCGCGGTGCCGGAGGGAAGCGCGAACGACAGGTCCTGAAACACCCGGCGTCCGCCGCGGTCAATGGTCAGGTTTTCGGCAATCAGTTTCAGGGGAATGCTCCGACGGCAGATTGGGTTGAACCTTGTTAGTTGGCTGCCCTGTTATGATGCAAGGAAAATTCCCCGCCTTGTCCTTGCTCAAAGACAAAACACCCGGGGCAGGCCCCGGGTGTTTCGATGTCCTGACCCGTCGGGCGGACAAACTTGGAGACGCAAGGCTGATAGCCAGCGTTCCTGAGCGATCAGTCGAAGACGGCCGCGATCTGGTCGACGCTGACGCCTTCCTTGATTTCCCGCAGGCGCGCATAGATCAGTGCGACAAGGATACTCAGGAAGCCTGCGCCGACAGTGGAGATGGCGGCAAACAGGACGACGCCGATGACCATGCCGATGGAGCCGGCCGCGGCGATGAGGCCGACGACGAACAGCGCGACGAGGTTGAGGATGCTGGCGCAGATGATGGCCAGCACCAGCGCGCCTGCGATCGGCCAGCGGTATTCCTTGGTGAGATACTTGCTGCGGCTGAGGCCGCCGAAACCTGCGCGTTCGATCACGACAGCCGGTGCCATGACGGCGAACACTGCATAGACCCAAAGACCCGGAATGACCAGGAAGGCCATGCCGATACCGACCAGGATCGTGACAACGATCGTGAGGATGGCCAGCGGCACAACTGTGCTCAGCGCCGGGCCGAAATAGCGGCCGAGACGCACCGGGCGCGAAAGCTTGGCGTCATAGGCAAGCTGGACCAGAAGGGCGGTGGTGATGGAATAGACCACCATGCTGACCAGGACCGAAAGAACGTTGGCAACAATGCTGCCGCCGCCGGAGAAATCCTGCTGCCGTATGCCAAGCGCTTCACCGAAGCCGACCAGAAGGCCGGAAATCAGAAAGCCGAAAAGGCTCGGTACGAAACCGACGATGACAACCTGGATGAAATGCTTGAAGAGGATAGAAAAAGTTTCGCCGACCAGGGTGCCTACACCGAGGGAAGCTTTGGGTTGACCTAGAGTTGTGTCGCTCATTCAATTGCTCCGTAATCTTTCAATCGTTTTTCAAAAAGCGGTTATCCAAATTCAGCTCATATGCCAACAGGAAATGCACGCCAAGCGGGACGAATACTATCCGCCAGAGGCCATGGACCGTCCGAAAACCGTGAAACTCTGATTGT
Source organism: Labrenzia sp. ATLA3 (assembly GCF_057180185.1). Taxonomy (NCBI): domain Bacteria; kingdom Pseudomonadati; phylum Pseudomonadota; class Alphaproteobacteria; order Hyphomicrobiales; family Stappiaceae; genus Labrenzia; species Labrenzia sp. ATLA3. The sequence goes on along the minus strand of NZ_JBXUKV010000003.1, from coordinate 244,811 downwards.
GCGAACATCTTGTCAGCCATCCGACAAGGGCACACCAAATTGCGGTTATCCACGATAAATTCTTCTGCAACAGCCCTCAAACGGGTCTGGAGGGCAAAAAAGGCTCCTGGCACTCAGTCGAAAACGTCGGCAACCTGGTCGACACTGGTGCCTTCCTTGATTTCGCGCAGCCGTACGTAGACCAGTGAGGCCAGAATTGCGAGTGGCCCGTTTGCCAGCGCGTTGGTTGCTGCATAGACGGGCAGGGCCCAGGCGAAACGTCCTTGTCCGGCGAAAAGCCCCGCCTGCGGGGCAAAGGCGTAACGTCCTTCCCTGGCGAGAAGCTCCACCGGCAGGGCGCCGGCAAGCGCAACCACGACCGAGTACAGCCAAACCGCCAGCAGGGCCCCGGCAATTTGCCAGCGGTAGGTCTTCGTCAGCGACCAGCTGCGCCGCAGTCCGCCGAACCCGGCGCGCTCAATGACGACTGCGGGCACCAGAACCAGAAAGACCGAGCATCCCCAAAGGGCAAGAAAGGGTAGAGCCACAAGCGGCACGAGGGAGATGAGTGTCGAATCAAAACTGAAGGTAACGATGACGGGTGGCAGGGCTATCAAAAATATGAAGATGAGAAGCAGGCTGTTTTGCAGACAGATCGCCGGGCTTGCCCTGAGCGCCGGCAGCAGATAGCGGGTAATCGATATGGGTCGGTTCAGCTTCGCATCATAGGTCAGCTGCGCCAGACAGGCCGCCATGACAGAAAATACGAGAACATCGATAAAGGCCGTGACAAGATCTCCGTACCCGCCCAGATCGCTGGTGCCGTCCCCTTCCAGACCGAGAGCCGCGTTGATGTCAACCACTGCGATCGTCAGAAATGCTCCGAGCAGACTAATCACGAAGCCGATCAGGAGCACGGGCGTGCGGTGCCGGAATGTGATGGAAAAACTGCCGCCTATCAGCGCGCCAACCCCGAGTGGCTGACGGGTAAAGCCTTCGCGCGCGTCCTCGTTCTGGTTAACCTGGTCGAGGAAATAGGTCCTCAGGGAGTGATTGTCTTGTTTCTGCAAACTGGTTGGTCCACTGGGTAACTGTAAGTGCATGAGGGGGCGTGGCTAACGTTCTTCGCCGGACTGGGCGTAGTGTTTGTTTTCCCGTTTGTCACCGAAGAGCTGGCGTTGCTCGAGATGTTCCCGCTGCGCGTTGTAGAACGCCTGAAGGAACGGCAGCCGGTCCACCGGAGGAACCGGTGCGGCATAGCCGATCTTCTTGCGGATCTTCTCCACGATAGCTTCCAGGGTGGCGTTGCGCTGGCGGGCTGCATCGGCTCCGGACGGTGCGTTCTGGGCGCGCAGCAGGCTTTCCAGTGTTTGAAGTTCGAAGGCGCCATAGTGGTCGAGCTGGTGCGACAGGAAGACGAATTTCTTGCGGTCTGTTCCGGCTGCAACCGTTTCGCTGGCCAGATCTTTCAAGAGCACCGGCACGGGCAGGTGGATCACGTGGGTGCCCGCCATCATGTCCCCCAGCCTGCGCCGGTAGCGGTTGAACAGCGGTATCATCAACGCCATGGTGACCCAGGAAAAGGCCGCGAGCGAGGCGAACGGCGTGGCCGAATCCAGCGTCAGGAGCAGTGTTCCGGGAAGAAAGACCTCCGCCTCCTTCATCATGTTGCGCAGGACAAGCGCACGGGCGGTCAGCGGTCCGCCGTCATGGGAGACCACCTTGATCTTCATCAGGCGCTTGCCGATGGTCTGGCCGTTCCAGGCCAGCTCGGACATTACGTAGTAGGGAACGCGGATCAGGAAGAACAGCAGGGCAGCGAGGGCCATCAGCGTCTGTGGTGACGTGAGGTCCATGATGCCAAGCAGAATCACCAGGCAGACCGCGGCTATCACGGTCAGGACGATATCAGTGAGCTGGGACGCAAAGCGCACGCCAATGCCTGCAATGGGCAGTGTCAGCGGCACGCCTTCCGGCGGGACCAGCGTTGAAGGGGAAGGCTTGTCGGTTTTGGCCCTTTTCCAGAAGCGCACTCTCATCGCCGGCTCCGCCCACCCAGGAGGAACCAGGATAGCCAGAGCGCGCCGATGCCCCAGCCGATGAACAGCCGGGCCTCACGGTCCTGGACCAGTTGCCGGGCGAAGCCTTCCAGAAGCGCGGCCCCCACCAGCATGATGGCCGCGACAATCGCCAGTTTTACAGCATCGTGACCGGCTTCGCGGAGGGCGACGCTGCGGGATCTGTTGCCGGGAAACAGCACCGCGGTTCCAAGTTGCAAGCCGCCGCCGCAGGCGATGCAGATGGCTGAGATTTCCGTCACGCCATGGATCGACAGCCAGCCGACAAGGTCGAGGCCGAGCCCCCGGTCGTAGTGAAGGGCAAGGAAGGCGCCAAGAGACAGGCCGTTGTAGAACGTCAGCAAAATGGCGGGCGCGCAGGCAAAGACGCCAAGCCCGAAAACGAAGATTGCGATCCTTGTGTTGTGGGAGAACAGATAGGTCGCAAACGCACCGAGCCCGCTCGCCTGATCGGTGTCATAGAGAATCGAACGCAGGGAAGTCGTGGTCGCGTCCGGGCCTCTGCCGCCGGCAAGTTCGGACGGCATCATCACGTAGAACCAGTCGTTGTTCTCGAAATAGAGCAGGTAGCCCGTCAGGGCGCCGAGCCCCATGCACAGAAACCCGAGCAGGATATAGAACCAGGACCGGCGCATGGCCCTTGGTGCGCCTTCCCTCAAAAAGCGGCCCAGCAATCCGCCGAGCCGTTCCTGCGGGGCGTAAACACACAGGTACGCGCGCGCCGTGAGCGCTTCCAGATAGCCGAGCAGAGCCTTGTCGAGCGAGATTTCGCGCGCAATCGCCAGTGAGGTCGTTGCCTGCCGGTACAGCGAGGCGAGATCCCGGGTCTCTGCGAATTCCATGTGCTGAAGGCCTCTGCCTTCCGCTTTGCGGACCAGGGTTTCCAGCTTCTGCCAGTCGGCTTCCCGTTCCTTGCGGAACCGGGCGGAGCGTATCAGATCCTGTGTGTCCATCAGATCAGCTCCCGGGCCTTGATTTCGAGATAGGCGGAAATCAGCCGCGCGGTCACGGCATTCGGTTTGGCGTCAACGATGGTGACCCCCATGCGGGACAGTTTTTCAAACACCAGCCGACGTTCGTTGAGCGCCTGGTTGGCCGCCACAAGCGTCGCTGCGCCATCGAGATCGCCCGGCGCCGTTTCCACCAGCTGTTCCAGGTCCGGATCGCGGATGGCAACGAAAATCAGCAGGTGCCGCTTGGCCAGAATGCCAATGTTTTCCACCAGAAGTTCGGCCGAAGTCGTGTCCACGAAATCGGTGAAGATGATCAGAAGGCTGCGCTTGGGCGTGCGGGCGTTCAGTTCGGTCAGGGCCAGGGTGTGGTTGGTTTCGCGGTTGACATAGGAAAGCTCCGCCGTCCAGCTGCGCAGCCGCGCAAATGCCGCGCGGCCCGCGGTGGGAGCCGAGAAGGTGCGCGGTTTGACGTCGTAGGAATAATAGCCGACCAGATCGCCGCCGATGGCTGCCGCCCAGGCGGTTGCAAGCGCGGCGGTGACGGCGTGATCGATCTTCGGCAGGCCGCCGATCTCCTCGCGCATCAGATAGCCATTGTCGAGCGCGACGATGACATGGTGGTTCCGCTCGGCGCGCAACTCCTTGGCAACAAGAGAGCGGCGCCGCGCGGAGCGTTTCCAGTCGATGGTCTTGATGTCCATGCCCTGAACGAAATCGCGAAGCTGCTGGAACTCCGATCCCTCGCCGACGGCACGGTTTTCCTTCACGCCGTAAAGCGTCGACAGCACCGTGGTGGTGATCTGCCCGGATTGCACCATCCGGATGTTCGGGACAACGCGGATTTTTGCCCCGACGGCCAATTTCGGCACGAATTCCAGCAGTTTGAGCCGGGAGCGCCAGATCAGCCAGAGATGATCGACATTCCAGACGCCGCGCCGGATCGCCCGGCAGGCAACTTCCACCCGGGCAGAGCCGGCCGCTGCCGGGGCAAAGTCGAATTCCGTGACGCCGCCAAGGCCCTCTGGCCAGTCGATTGTGCCTTTCAGACCCTGTGGGGCCCGATCAAGATCCAGTTCCAGCTTTGCGGTCTCGCCGACGAAGACCTCTGCCGGGGCGTTGAAGGTCAGGTTCTTCGGCCGCCGAAGCGACATCACCAGATCAACGACGACCAGGAGCACGAGCACGACCCAGGGCACCGCGCTGATTTCACGCGCAGCGCCCCCGGTGACAACCGTGATCACCGAGATGGCCAGAGCCACCGCGCCAAAGGCGAGCAGTCGTTTGGACGGCCGGATCAGCGGGGGGCCTCGATCTGGTTGAGAATGTTTTCCAGGACCTGCGCCGTGCTGCGGCCTTCGATCTCCGCCGCCGGGCCAAGGACGATCCTGTGGCGAAGCGCCGGAACGAACAGGCGTTTGACGTCGTCGGGAATGGCAAAGTCGCGACCGTTGAGCGCCGCCGTTGCCCGCGCCGCACTTGCCAGCGCATCGGCCGCGCGCGTCGAGGCACCGAAGGCAATCTCGGAGCTTTCGCGGGTCGCGCGGATCAGGCGCAGGATATAGGCCAGGATATCGTCTTTCAGGATGATGCTGTCGACCAGCGCTCTTGTTTCCTCAAGAGTGGAGGAATCGAGCACCTTGGTCAGCGATGCGGTTTCCATGCCGGCTTCCAGCGGCTTGTCCGCATGCTGGCGCAGGATTGCCATTTCGATGTCTTCCGGCGGAAAGTCGATCACCAGCTTGAACAGGAACCGGTCAAGTTGCGCTTCCGGCAGGGGATAGGTGCCCTGCTGCTCGATCGGGTTCTGCGTCGCCACGACGATGAATTCCCGTCCAAGGGAATGATCGGTGCCGTCGATGCTGACCATGCGTTCGCTCATGGCCTGCAAAAGGGCGGCCTGGGTCTTGGGCGGAGCGCGGTTGATTTCGTCGGCCAGCAGGACCTGCGAGAACACCGGCCCCTTGGTCAGCACGAAGGTGTTGGTGCTGAAATCGAAGATCGAGGTGCCGAGCACGTCGCCGGGCATCAGGTCCGGCGTAAACTGGATACGGCCGAAATCGAGTGCGAGCGCCGCCGAGAAGCTGCGGGCAAGCAACGTCTTGGCTGTGCCGGGAGGGCCTTCCAGCAGCACGTGGCCGCGGGCAAACAAGGCGATCAGCAACAGGTCGATGATATCATCCTGGCCGAGAACGGTTCGGCCGATCTCGGTCCGCAAGGCATCGGTCCGTTCGCGCAGCGCTTCAAGCGTCATGAGTTATTTGCTCCAATACCTGTTCCAATTGGTCGATATGCTGGATGGCTTCCGTGGCTGGAAGCCGGGCAGGCAGTTTTCGAATGTCGGCGAGGATCGCGCGCAGACGCGGCGCGAGGGCCGGGTGCCGGCGTTCGGTAAAGGTCAGAAAGGCGTCTTCACCGGCGTAGTGACGGGCATGGGCCGGGCCGAAAAGAGCCGACGCGGTTGCCGAAATGCGGGCGGTCGCATATTCGCGGACGAGGGCGCCATCCTGCCCGGAAAGCCGCATCAGGCGTGCGCGTGCCAGAACCGCCAGATCCTTGCCATTGCCGGGGCCGGCCTCTTCGTCGCGTATGGGGCCGTAGCGGATGAAACCACGCCACAACGCCAACCCCAGCAACAGCGCAGCGCCAAGCCAGAGGGCCCGGAAGGGTGAGCCGAAGAAACGCAGCAGGTCGTCCCAGGTGCGTTCGCGCCTGGGTTCGCTTACGGGGTCGCGCAGCCAGGAGTACCGGCTGTAATCGATGACGATGTTCCGGGTGCCGGCCTTTTCGGTCAGCACATCAAGCGCAATTCCGGCATTCTCGCCCAGCCGCAGGCCGTGGTTGTTGATCAGGTCCGGATCGGACAGCACCAGGATGCGCTCTTGTTCGGCAGTATCGTCTTCAGGGGGCGCGAGCGGGCAATCGGCCAGCAGCATGGCGTCGGTGTCGCCGACGATCGGGCGGCAGCTTTCGTTTGCGAAGGTCTGGGCGGCATAAATCTCTGCCCTCAGGGTTTCGCCTGTTTGTGACCGGTACCGGAAATCGGTGAAGGGACGGTCCGACGCGCCAATCTTTGTGCCGCGCGTGCCGGTGATCTTGTCGACGATGGTCTGCAGGCGATTCGCCTCAACCTTCAGTGCGGGGTGGGCAAGACCCGTCAGGCGCATGCCGCTGCGCCATTTCGGCAGCACGAGCAAAGTCGGCACACGCTCGGCCTTTGCGGCAATGGCGGCGGTTTCCAGATCGTATTCGTCCTGCTGTTGCAGCAGTTCTTCCTTGGTGCCCGGGGTGCTGCGGTCGGTTTCCGGCAGCGTATCGTAAAGCGGCACCACCAGCAGACCGACCGACGTCTGGTCCATCAGCCAGCCACCGGCAAAATTCTGGGCGCTGGCGCCGTTTTTCACCAGCCATACCTGAAGCCCGTCCAGCCCGGCGGGCGATCGGCGCAAACCCTGCTGGCGCTGGGACAGGATGTACCAACCGGCCAGCAGAACCGCGACGCAGATCACCGCGATGACCGCAGCTTCAAGGCTGGGGCCTTTTGCTTTCGTGTTTGCCGTGCTCTCGCTCATGACGCCTCCGGTCCGAGCAGGTAACGGCAGTTCGCGACATGATCCTTGAACTCGTCCTCACTCACGTCCCTGCCGCCAAACTGCACCCGTTCGGCCATCGTCACGAGTTTGCGCAGAAGCTCCCTGCCCTGGCTTTCAGGCAACTGGCGCAACGCGTCGCGCGCCGTCCAGCTGCGCTGCATCAATATGCCGTTGGCCGCAATGGCGGTGGCCAGCACCTTCTGTGTCAGCAGCACCAGCGCCCTGCGCCGGTCCTGCATGCGCAGGATCTCATCGAGCGGAGCCAGCTTTTCCGCCCAGACGGGGGCCTGCCCGCGTATCTTGGGGCGGGTGCTGTCCGGATTGCCGGCCTCACGGCCGAGCGAAACCGTCAGCCGCCCGCCGAGGCGCAGGAAGAGATAGGCAACGGCCAGAAGGATGGCGCCAACGATCAGGCCAGGGATCACGCGATTGTTGCTGCTATCCGGTTGCGGTTTGTCCTCCGCCGGTTTCGGCGGTTCCTGCTCCGTGTTCAGTTTGGGGGGCGGCGCGGAGGGATCGAAATAGGTCACGTCCGTATCGATCCCGCGCAGGCGGATCGCACGCAGGTATTCCTCGCCCGAGTCGCCGATTTCCATCGGTTCCTGAACGGCTTCCTGTGCATAGGAGGGAAGCGAAGTCCCTGAAAGGATCAATAAAAAACAGACGAGCGAAAATCGGCGCATGCCGGATCTATTAGCCGCTCGACCTGACCTGCGCAACCGACAGCTTTCGCCAAAGTGACGTTAGGACCACTCTCGCTAATTTCGGCGCACGCCTTGCCGGGGCGGGATGACCGCAGGACGGCAGGCTTTTGCAGTGCACACCAATCAAAACGGGCCCCGTAGGGCCCGCTGAATTCTTGTGTGATTAACGGTTGTCGGCGTCAGCTCGTGACGAGGTTCCGCAGCACGTAGTGCAGGATGCCGCCGGCCTTGATGTATTCCAGCTCGTCCAGCGTATCGATGCGGCACAGGCACTCGATGGTCTTGGTGGTGCCGTCCTCATAGGTGACTTCCACGTCCATCATCTGGCGCGGCTTGATGTCGGCGATGCCCTTGATGGTCACGCGTTCCTTGCCGGTGATGTTGTGCGACTGCCAGCTCTCGCCTTCCTTGAAGGTGAGCGGGACAACGCCCATGCCAACCAGGTTGGAACGGTGGATACGCTCGAAGGACTGGGCGATGACCGCCCGCACGCCAAGGAGATTGGTGCCTTTTGCGGCCCAGTCACGGGATGAGCCCGTGCCGTATTCCTTGCCGGCGAAGATGACCAGCGGAACACCTGCTTCCTTGTATTCCATGCAGGCGTCGTAGATCCATTCCTTCTTGCCATCCTTCATGGTGACGCCGCCTTCGACACCCGGAACCATCTGGTTCTTGATGCGGATGTTGGCGAAGGTGCCGCGCATCATGACTTCGTGGTTGCCGCGGCGCGAGCCGTAGGAGTTGAAGTCCTTCTGGGCGACCTGGTGCTCGGACAGGTAGGTGCCTGCCGGGCTGTCCACCTTGATCGAGCCGGCCGGAGAAATGTGGTCGGTGGTGATCGAATCCAGGAACAGGCCCATGACCGCCGCGTTGTCGATGTCCTGAAGCGGCTTCGGCTCCATGGTCATGCCTTCGAAGTAGGGCGGGTTCTGGACGTAGGTCGAGGATACCGGCCATGTGTAGGTCAGACCGCCTTCCACCTTGATGCCCTGCCAATGTTCGTCGCCCTTGAAGACGTCGGAATAGCGGGTGCGGAACATTTCCTCGTTGATCGACGCGCGGATCAGGTCGGTGATCTCTTCCGTGGTCGGCCAGATGTCCTTCAGGTAGACCGGGTTGCCGTCCTGATCGTCGCCGAGGGGATCCTCGGTGATGTTGATGTTCAGGTTGCCGGCGAGGGCATAGGCGACCACCAGCGGGGGCGAGGCCAGATAGTTGGCGCGCACATCCGGGTTGACGCGGCCTTCGAAGTTACGGTTGCCGGACAGCACCGAGCAGGCAATCAGGTCGTTGTCGTTGATCGCCTTGGAGATCGACGGATCCAGCGGGCCGGAGTTGCCGATACAGGTGGTGCAGCCGTAACCGGCCAGCGTGAAGCCGAGTGCGTCGAGGTCGTCCTGTACGCCTGCTTTTTCCAGATAGTCCGTCACCACCTGAGAACCGGGGGCGAGCGATGTCTTTACCCATGGCTTCACCTTCAGGCCCTTCTTCAGCGCGTTGCGGGCCACAAGGCCGGCACCGATCAGAACGGACGGGTTGGAGGTGTTGGTGCAGGAGGTGATGGCGGCGATCACGACGTCGCCGTTGCCGATGTCGTAGTCCTTGCCTTCAACGGCAACGCGCTTGGACTGTTCGTCCGCCTTCTTGAACTCTTCGGTCATTGTCTTGGCGAAACCGGCTGCGGCGTCGGCAAGGTTGATGCGGTCCTGCGGACGTTTCGGGCCGGAGATCGCCGGAACAACGGTCGAGATGTCCAGTTCCAGCGTGTCGGTGAAGACCGGCTCCTCGGCGCCCGAACGGTACATGCCCTGTGCCTTGGCGTATTCTTCAACCAGGGCAACACGGTCCTTGTCGCGGCCGGTGGCTTCCAGATACTTCAGGGTTTCCTTGTCGACCGGGAAGAAGCCGCATGTCGCGCCGTATTCCGGCGCCATGTTGGCGATGGTAGCCGAGTCTTCCAGAGACAGGTTGTCGAGGCCGGGGCCATAGAATTCGACGAACTTACCGACAACGCCCTTCTGGCGCAGCATTTCCACAACGCGCAGCACAAGGTCCGTCGCGGTGATGCCCTCGTTCAGCTTGCCGGTCAGCTTGAAGCCGATGACTTCCGGGATCAGCATGGAGATCGGCTGGCCGAGCATGGCGGCTTCCGCTTCGATCCCGCCCACGCCCCAGCCCAGAACGGCAAGGCCGTTGACCATGGTGGTGTGGCTGTCCGTGCCCACCAGCGTATCCGGATAGGCGATGGTTTCGCCGTCCTCGTCCTTGGTCCAGACGGTCTGGGCCAGGTATTCCAGGTTCACCTGGTGGCAGATGCCGGTTCCCGGGGGAACGGCACGGAAGTTGTTGAAGGCGGACTGGCCCCAGCGCAGGAACTCATAGCGCTCGCGGTTGCGCTCATATTCCAGCTCGACGTTCTGCCGGAAGGCGTCCTTGGTGCCGAAGTAATCGATCATCACCGAGTGGTCGATGACGAGGTCGACGGGAACCAGCGGGTTGATCTTTTCCGGATCGCCGCCAAGCTTCACGGCAGCGTCGCGCATGGCGGCCAGGTCGACCACGGCCGGAACGCCGGTGAAATCCTGCATCAGCACGCGGGCCGGGCGGTAGGAGATCTCGTGATCGGACTTGCGGGTCTTCAGCCATTCGGCACAGGCCAGAATGTCTGCCTTGGTCACCGTGCGGCCGTCTTCGAAGCGCAGCAGGTTTTCAAGAACCACCTTCAGCGAAGACGGCAGTTTGGAAACGCCTTCAAGGCCGTTCTTTTCCGCTTCGGGAATGGAAAAATAGGTGTAGGTCTTGCCGCCGGCGGTCAGTGTTTTCTTACACTTGAAGCTGTCGAGGGACTGGGTCACGACTTGCGATCTCCTTCATTGTCCAAAAGGCCCGGGCCGTGTGTGTATCAGTGCCCGGCATACTCTCTCTCAAGGCTGCGGACACGAAGCGCAGCGCTGCGTGATCCGTCATCCTTCCGCGCGGGTACGATGAGAGCCTCTCCCTCAGTCGACGCCGCAAATTGATGCGCCGCACCTATAGCAACCTTTGGCACCAATCGCCAGTCATGTCGCCGAAGCCGCTGTCGATACTTCGGGTGAAGTTTCAGCGTCTTGAACGGCGTCTTCCGGAGATCGGAGCCGGGAAACACCTTCGAAAAACCAAAGGTGCGGCCCGGGGTGCGGGCAGATGCGTCATTCGGTATATAGGCATCATTTATTGGATGGGAAGATATTGCATACCATTGTATACTGAATTAAAACGCCGCTCAGCCAGCTTGTTCCGGAGCGTCAGTTCGACTGCGAACCGGAGTTCAAGCCTGATCCAAACCGAGGACGCCGGGACCACCATGAGCTTGTATGAAGACTACCTGAAAGAGATCGAGACCCGTAAAGGCCAGGGCCTGCATCCCAAGCCTATCGAAGACGGGGCTCTTGTCGAAGAGATCGTCGCCCAGATCAAGGATACCGGGCACAAGCACCGGCAAGAGTCACTCAAGTTTTTCATCTACAACACGCTGCCGGGTACCACGAGCGCGGCCGGCGTGAAAGCGCAGTTCCTGAAAGAGATCATTCTCGGCACCTCTGTCGTTGACGAGATCAGTCCGGCCTTTGCGCTTGAACTTCTGTCCCACATGAAGGGCGGTCCGTCTGTCGAGGTTCTTCTGGATCTGGCGCTTGGCGACGATCCGCAGATCGCGATGAACGCGGCCGAAGTGCTGAAGACGCAGGTCTTCCTTTATGATGCCGATACGGATCGTCTGAAGGCCGCCTATGAGGCCGGCAACGAAATCGCCAGCGATATTCTGGACAGCTACGCCAAGGCCGAATTCTTCACCAAGCTTCCGGATGTGGACGAGGAAATCAAGGTCGTCACTTATGTTGCCGCCGAAGGCGATATTTCCACCGACCTGCTGTCTCCCGGCAACCAGGCGCATTCGCGTTCCGACCGCGAGCTGCACGGCAAGTGCATGATCTCCGAAGCCGCGCAGAAGGAAATCGAGGCGCTGAAGCTGCAGCACCCGGACAAGCGCGTGATGCTGATCGCCGAAAAGGGCACCATGGGTGTGGGCTCCTCGCGCATGTCCGGTGTCAACAACGTGGCGCTGTGGACCGGCAAGCAGGCAAGCCCCTATGTGCCGTTCGTGAACATTGCCCCGGTCGTTGCCGGAACCAACGGCATTTCGCCGATCTTCCTGACCACTGTCGGCGTGACCGGCGGCATCGGCATTGACCTGAAGAACTGGGTCAAGAAGCTGGACGAAAACGGCAAGCCGATCCTGAACAATGACGACAGTCCGGTTCTGGAGCAGAAATATTCCGTCGAAACCGGCACGGTGCTGACCATCAACACCAAGAGCAAGAAACTCTATAACGACGCCGGCGACGAAGAGCTGGCTGATGTGTCTTCCGCGCTGACCCCGCAGAAGGTCGAGTTCATGAAAGCCGGTGGTTCCTACGCCATCGTCTTCGGCAAGAAACTGCAGAGCTTTGCCGCAGAAACCCTCGGCATCGAGACACCGCCGGTGTTCGCACCCAACAAGGAAGTGTCGCACGAAGGCCAGGGCCTGACGGCGGTTGAAAAGATCTTCAACCGCAACGCTGTCGGTGTTGCGGAAGGCAAGGTGCTGCATGCGGGTTCCGATGTTCGTGTGAAGGTCAACATCGTCGGTTCCCAGGACACCACCGGCCTGATGACTGCCCAGGAACTGGAAGCCATGGCGGCCACGGTGATTTCACCGACCGTCGACGGCGCCTACCAGTCCGGTTGTCACACGGCGTCGGTCTGGGACCTGAAGGCACAGGCCAACACTCCGAAGCTGATGAGCTTCATGCACCGGTTCGGCGTGATCACCGGGCGCGACCCGAAGGGTGTCTATCATCCGATGACGGACGTGATCCACAAGGTGCTGAACGACATCACCGTGGACGACTGGGCCATCATCATCGGCGGCGACAGCCACACCCGCATGTCCAAGGGCGTTGCCTTCGGCGCGGATTCGGGCACGGTCGCGCTGGCACTGGCCACCGGTGAGGCAACCATGCCGATCCCTGAATCCGTGAAGGTCACCTTCAAGGGCGCCATGAAGGATTACATGGACTTCCGCGATGTCGTCCATGCCACCCAAGCCCAGATGCTGAAGCAGTTCGGTGACAACGTCTTCCAGGGCCGCATCATCGAAGTTCACATCGGCACGCTGCTCGCCGACCAGGCGTTCACCTTCACCGACTGGACCGCGGAAATGAAGGCCAAGGCCTCCATCTGCATTTCCAACGACGAGACGCTAATCGAATCCCTGGAAATCGCCAAGAGCCGTATCCAGATCATGATCGACAAGGGCATGGACAATGCCAACAAGGTTCTGCAGGGGCTGATCGACAAGGCCGACAAGCGCATTGCCGAAATCCGCTCCGGCGAGAAGCCGGCCCTGACGCCAGACGACAACGCGAAATATTTCGCGGAAGTCGTTGTGGATCTGGACCTGATCGACGAACCGATGATCGCCGACCCGGACGTGAACAACGAGGATGTTTCCAAGCGCTACACCCACGACACGATCCGCCCGGTTTCCCATTATCGTGGCGAGAAGAAAGTGGATCTCGGCTTCGTCGGCTCGTGCATGGTTCACAAGGGCGACATGAAGATCGTCGCGCAGATGCTGAAGAACCTCGAGAAGGCTGGTGAGAAGATCGAGTTCAAGGCACCGCTCGTGGTGGCCGCGCCGACCTACAACATCATCGATGAGCTGAAGGAAGAAGGCGACTGGAGCATTCTGCAGAAATACTCCGGCTTCGAATTCGACGACAGTGCGCCGAAGAATACCGCCCGGACCGAATATGAGAACATTCTCTATCTGGAACGCCCGGGCTGTAACCTTTGCATGGGCAACCAGGAAAAGGCCGCCAAGGGTGACACGGTGATGGCAACCTCCACGCGTCTCTTCAAGGGCCGCGTCGTGGAAGACTCCTCCGAGAAGAAGGGCGAATCCCTGCTGGCCTCGACGCCGGTTGTGGTTCTTTCGGCCATCCTTGGCCGGACGCCGAGCCTCGACGAGTACAAGACTGCCGTTGAAGGGATCGATCTGACCAAGTTCGCACCGCCGAACCAGAAGCCGCTCGACGCACGTTCGGTTCACTTCTAAGAGCAAGCTGAGTTTACTCAGAACGCAGACGCAGTCAGGGCCGCCCGATCAATGCCGATCGGGCGGCCCTGTCGTATTCGTCGGCCGGGTTGTGGCATTGAAAGCGCGGGGCATTGTCCGGCGACGGGAAAACGTGTTCCATGGAGACGGCCGGGAGTTGCGGCCGATTTCTCGAAGTGATTTCACGGGGGCTTTCATGACGTGCCGCTTGCTCGCAGTTGTTTTTCTTCTCGCCGGATCGATCCAGGGGGCTTTGGCAGATCCGTGTCAGGATCGTTTCAGGGAGCTTTATCTGCAGCTCGACCAGACGACGCCAACCAAGACCCAGGTGACCACCGCCTTCAAGGGCGCACCACCGACCACCAATGACTTTTTCTATCTGTCGCAGGATCATTACCTGACGGTGCCGACTTCGCCGGAAGGCCCGTGGGTGTTGGGGTACGGCAACGTGCTCTATCAATCCGCCGACCAGGGGTCGACCTGGGAAAAGATCCGCGAGATGGATACGAGCCAGAACGCGGACCAGGCGCGCGCCGACAAGGAGACAAATGCCGCCACCATCCGCAACGCCGCCTGCGGCGAGGAAGAACTGGACGGTGAAGCCGTGGAGGTGGTCGCAGCGGATATCACCGTCAGCCAGGGCATGGTCACGGAAAACCGCTATACCTACTTTGTCCGCCGGAGCGACGATTTCATCGTCAAGGCGATCTACGACACCAAGGCGCCGTCGTTCGAGATGGTGACCACCCAGGAGATCGAAAAAGCGACGGGGTTAAACCTGCCGGTGCCGGAGTAAGGCAGCCAGGCGGATGGATCGTGCCGCGGACGGCGGTGTACCCGTCGCGCGGTCACTCGTTCGGTACAACAGGTGTTTCTGGTAAGCGAGGCTCTCCCTACCCAAAGCTGTCATTCCGGGCTTGACCCAGGATCCAATCCCCATCGCGGCGCGTTCGGAAACCTCTATTGTGTTCCCGCAGCCGCTTTGAGCCTTGGACAAGTCTCGAGGCTCTGGAAATGAGCAGGCCCTGAGATCTCGCGATGCTCGCCCGAGGGAGCACTTCTGGGTGGGGCGACGCCCTGCTCGGGGATCTAGACGCTGTCAGGGCCGTCCGGTCGATGCCGATCGGGCGGCCCTGTCGTATTTGTGGGCCGGGTTGCGGCATTGAACGCACCGGGGTGATTGTCTGGCGGCGGAAAAAATGTTCCATGGGGAGCATTGGTAATTTCGACAGAGGTCTTCAGTGCATTTTCACAGGGAAGCTTTCATGACATACTGCGTGCCCGCAGTTCTTTTTCTTTTTCTCGCCGGATCGATCCAGAGTGCCCTGGCAGATCCATGCCAGGATCGCTTCACGGCGCTATATCTGCAGCTCAATCAGGCAACACCGACCAAGACCCAGGTGACCACCGCCTTCAAGGGTGAGCCGCCGACCACCGATGAGTTTTTCCATGCGCCGCAGGATCACTATATGATCGTGCCGAGCGCGCCGGAACGCCCGTGGGTGCTTGGCTACGACAACGCGGTCTATCAATCCGCCGACCAGGGAGCGACCTGGGAGAAGATCAGCGAGGTGGACCCCCGCCAGAACGCGGACAAGGCGCGGGCCGACAAGGAGGCCAACGCGGCGACGATCCGCAATGCGACTTGCAGCGAGGAAGAGCTGGACGGCGAGGCTGTGGAAGTGGTGGCAGCAGATATCACCTTAAGCCAGGGCATGGTCACGGAGAACCGCTTCACCTACTTTATCCGCCGCAGCGACGATTTCATCGTCAAGGCCATCTACGACACCAGGACACCGTCGTCAGAAAAGACACCGTCGTTAGAGTTGGTGACCACCCACGTCATCGAAAAAGCCCCCGGCCTGAGCCTGCCAGTGCCGGAGTGACAAGGGGCTGCGCGGCGACCAGCCTGTGCATGTGCAAAACCCTGAAACTCCGGAAATGTGCGGGTCCTGGGATCTCGCGGTGCTCGTCCGGGGTGACGCTTCTGGGAGGGGCGGCGCCTGGCGTTGATCGACGGTGCCGAACTTCTCCACGGAAATCGGGATCGTCACATTCGCAGAGGCAGCCGTGCCGCTTTAGCCGCGTCCACGATAGGGGGCGACGCCCTGCTCGGGGATCCAGACACCTTCCGGCGCCGGGCCGGTCTGATAGAAGACATCGATGGGGATGCCGCCGCGCGGATACCAGTAGCCACCGATGCGGAGCCATTGGGGATCGAGCAGGTCGACAAGGCGTTTGCCGATGGAGACCGTGCAATCTTCATGGAAGGCGCCGTGGTTGCGGAAGGAGCCGAGGAACAGCTTCAGCGACTTGCTCTCCACCAGAAAATCGCGCGGGACGTAGTCGATCACAAGATGGGCGAAATCCGGTGCGCCGGTGATCGGGCACAGCGAGGTGAATTCCGGTGCGACGAACCGAACCATATAGCCGGTGCCTGCCTGCGGGTTCGGCACCTTTTCCAGAACCGCCTTGTCCGGATCATCCGGCAGTTCGGTGGAAGACCCGAGCTGGGTCAGGTTTTCATAGATGCTCTTGTCGGACATGACTGTCTCCTGAATTTGAGCCTGTTCCGGGGAGGCGCTTTTGCGCTGTCGGCGGATGGGCTCCGTGTTCCTGAATAAGCTCGCAAAGACCCACCTTCGGGCTTTCGCTTCCCTGCGCCCTTATCCTGAGGAGGACCTTCAGGTCCGTCTCGAAGGATGGGTCGCTTGTTCTGCGCGTGCCGCCCATCCTTCGGGACGCCGCTGCCGCGGCTCCTCAGGATGAGGGAGTGAATTTCGAAAGACCGTTCTCTCCGTCGTCATCCCGGTTGGAGATCCGGGATCGGGAGGCAACGGCCTTTCGGTTCTGCTGCGAAGCGATCGATGTGCCGGTGACGCCCCGGTTTCGGCATCGGCCGCTTGTTCGGAGTTTGCCACCCCTCCCTCGAAACAGGCCTCGGCCTTCCTCAGGATCAGGGTGGCCAACAGAAGAGCTTGCTAAACCCCCCGCAAATTACCCCAGATCATCGTGTGAAGCTGGGGCAGGACCGTCGCTGTGTACCATCTGTCGGAGCTAACTCTGTCCACCAGCCAGCGCATGCGCTCCATGATGCCGGACATGTCTATGGTGGCATCGGTTTCCGTAGCTTCCGGCGGGGTGTGATTGCCCGGTTGCAGGAAGCAGCTCAGATGCGGGTAGCGGTCGGAAACGTCCCGCGCAAAGGCATAGTCCGTTTCATCGAAGACGACGACCTTCAGCACGGTCTGGGTTTCAGGGCCTGCTGCCTCGACGCATTCGGCCAAGCGCTGCCAGTCGATTTTCATGCCTGAAGAAGGCGGTTTGGGGCTCAGCGTCAGGACGTCGAGATCGGCAAACCAGTCCTTTGCCAGGCTGCCCTGCGTTTCCAGCGCGAACCGGTAGCCTTCCTTCCGGCCGAGCGTGATCAGGCCGCCGAGCGGCTGGATCGCCGGGTTGCCACCGGAAAGCGATACGGTCAGCGGAGTGCCGCCGGACAGGATCTCCACCTGCATCAGTATGGCTTGCGGCGTCATCGGGCACCAATCGCCCCGGTGCGCGCTGTCGACTGCGTGCAGCGTGTCGCACCACGAGCAGCGGTAATCGCAGCCGCCGGTGCGCACGAACACGGTCGGTTGGCCGATCAGGGCGCCTTCGCCCTGAATGGTGGGGCCGAATATCTCGCTGACCCGGATCTGTTCGATGCTCATGCCGCTCATGCCCCCGGATAAACGAGAGGACGGAATTCGGCGCAAGTCTTCGGTGTTTCCTTGACGCGCACCGCCGAGGTTTCCGGCCAGCGCTGGCGGCACCAGTTGTAGAAATAGCGCGCCATGGTTTCGGCGGTCACGCAATCGTCGCCAAGCACATCGTTCAGGTGCCGGTGGTCGAGCGTGTCGTCGATGAAGCGCTTGAACTCGGACAGTTCACGGTAATCGCGCACGAAGCCGGTGTCGTTCAGCTCTTCCGACATCAGCTCCACCTCGACCACGTAATTGTGGCCGTGCAGACGGGCGCAGGGGTGGTCTTCGCCAAGGCCCAGAATCTGGTGGCTGGCGGAGAAATGGAATTCCTTGGTGATCCTAAACATTGCACGCCTCCTTCCAGAACGCTTCATCGGCGTAAACCGTCGGATCGATGCCGCCGGCCAGGTGAAAGGCTTCGCGCCGTTCCACGCAGGTGCCGCAGCGCCCGCAGTGAACCTCGCCGCCCTTGTAGCAGGACCAGGTCTTGCGGTAATCGACGCCGAGCTTCAGTCCCTCGGTAGCGATGTCCGCCTTGGAGGTGTGGACGTAAGGCGTATAGAGGCTGATCTCGCCCATGCCTTCCAGCGCATGGCGCTGCATGGTCTCGAAGCTTTCGGTGAAGGCCGGACGGCAGTCCGGATAAATGAAGTGGTCGCCGCCGTGAACGGCGGTTGCGACCGCCTCGGCACCGCGCGCGCTGGCAATGCCGAAGGCAATGGAAAGCATGATCGCGTTGCGGTTCGGCACAACGGTGATCTTCATGGTTTCCTCGGCATAATGCCCGTCCGGCACGTCCAGATCGTCGGTCAGCGCCGAGCCTGTGAGCTGGCGACCGATATTGGAAATGTCGATCAGGATATGCTCGGTTTTCAACTCATCGGCACAGGCCTTCGCATAGTCCAGCTCCTTCTTGTGGCGCTGGCCATAGTCGAAAGAAACGAGGCCGATCAGCTCATGTTCTCGCGCAACCTTGTGCGCAAGGGTGACGGAATCCATTCCGCCGGAACAGATGACAAGTGTTTTCAACGATGTGGTCCCTTGTTTTCGCTGTTGAACGCCCGTTGAGACGCTCGTCACCGGGTAGGCTGCGACCGGTGGTTCCCTTGTGGGGAACGGCGCGCGTTTTAGCAGGTTTTTGCGAAAAGGGAAGGGTTGAGGCTCCTGGAAATCTCCTCTCTTTGCGCAGGTGCGCCCGTTCGCGCGGCGTTCCGACCTTCGGAACCTTCCTTTCGCGAACGGGTTACCTTGAAGATGGAGTTGCCACTACCACCCGGACGGACGGCCAGTGGCGTTTGCGGTTTCCTGTGCGTGAGACGGGAACGCAGTCGGCGCACCAAGGGGAGGAAACTGCCATGAACGCGCATTTCAATCCCTGTGATCCCGCGGCGCAGGTCGGCGCCATAGGGCTGGTCTATGTCAGCGACAGCGAGCCGGGGATCCGGCGTATTCGCCGGGGCCGGGGATTTTCCTATCACCTGCCGGACGGCGGTCTTTTGCGGGAAGGGGCGGAGCTCCAGCGTGTCAAGAGCTTGGGATTGCCACCCGCCTATGAAAGCGTCTGGATCTGCACGCGGGCAAACGGACACCTTCAAGCAACGGGCCTTGATGCCCGCGGACGCAAGCAGTACCGCTATCACTCAGACTGGCAGACGTTTCGCACCCACAACAAGTTTGAGCAGCTGGCCGCCTTCGGCAACGCCCTGCCGCGTCTTCGGCGACGGGTGCTCAGGGACCTTGAAGGCGATGCCACGGAGGAGCGAACCGTGCTGGCCGCGCTGTGCATGCTTCTCGACCGCGCACATCTTCGTGTCGGCAACCGGGCCTATGCGGAGGAAAACGGCAGCTATGGTGCAACGACGCTTCTGAAACGGCATTTAAGATTGAAAGGTGATCGGCTAGAGCTTGATTTTACCGGCAAGGGCGGCAAACGGGTGCGGCGTCGCTTGCGTCACCCACGTCTCAGCCGTGTCCTTGAGCAAATTTCCGATTTGCCGGGCCGCCAGCTTTTTGCGTGGCGGGACGGGGACGACCAGCTTCGACCCGTGGATTCCGGCCGGCTGAATGCGTATCTGTCGGAAGTGACGGAACTCGACGTCACGGCGAAGACGTTCCGGACTTGGGCGGGCAGCGTGGCGGCTTACGATGTGGCCCACGAGGCGATTTGCGAAGGCGGCCGCCCCACCATCCGGGCCATGGCAGAAGCATCTGCGGAGGTTCTTTCCAACACTCCGGCGATCAGCCGGTCGAGTTACATTCATCCCGCCGTTATCGAGCTTTCAAAGGACGCATTGCCGGCGAGCGCAAAATGGTTTGCGCGTCAGGATCAGACCAGAGCGGGCCTGAGGGCTGCCGAGGGGCGGGCGCTCAGGTTTCTGGAGCGGTTCAGCGGGGAACCCTGGACCTCTTCAGGCATCTGAAAGTTCCAGGTATTGCGGTTTTGCGAGAAGGCTTTCCGGAAAGCTGATCACACGGAGAACGCCCTTCCCGCGTTGGCGTCAGACCCCTCACGTCACGCCCAGATCGCCATCCTCAGGCCGCACTCATCCCGGCGAAAGTCCTTGGGGAACGGCTCAGCCTCTCCAAGCAAGATCCGCTCGGCAATCAGGCTGTTGGCGGCGGCATCCAGAAGGTCGTCGCGCCCGCAACCGCGTGGCGGGGCTTGATCAAGGAAGTCCTTCGGCAACCCTTTTGACACCAGCAAGTCACGGCGTTGGTCGAGGCCAGCCGGGTTGGCGCGGCTCTTGACCTTTTTGGGCAGGCTCATTTCCGCTTCGCCGTTGAGGCGCCAGAAGGCAAGTTCCGGGTGAACCTCATGGACACGCGCTTCCAGCTCCGGTGTCATCAGTGTGTCGATTTCCCGTATCTTCGGGAACAGAAAGAAACACTGTTTGGAGACTTTCTTTGGCGGGTCGGAGGTCGCAAGGGCCGTGTCGCAGGCCGTTACGTAGTCGTCCTCATAAACGGCGGCCCGGGACGGCACCGTGAAGACAGAGGACTGGCGCATGCCCAGATGTTTGCGGGCGGCCTTTTCCGGGCCGCGGCCGCCAGGGCCCATGCGGTCCGGCAGGCCAATGGGCATGTCGACGGCTATGGTGGAAAGCTGCGGGGTGTAGCCGACGATATCCTCGAAAGTCGGGACGACAATCAGTTTCAGATCGGTAGGAGCATCAAGATTGCGGATGACCGCCACCCAGCCGGCCTTGCAGCCGTCGACACCGGCAACCCATGTGCCTGCACCGTCAGGCACGGGCCTTTGCTTCCAGAACCCGGCGCGAGGTGACGAGGGCCATTGCCTTCACCACGGAGTTCTGTTCCTCGGCAAACAGAAGTTCGTCCGCCCCCTTGCGTACACTGCGGGCAACCAGTTCGAAAACGGAGGCTGAGGCGCGTTTCAGGGCTTCCTCGTCGTTTTGACCGGCGAGCAGGTTGGACAGGAACAGGCCTGCGATCAGGTCTCCTGTGCCGTGCGGCGGATTGGCGATGGCGGCATGTTCGGCAGCAACGGCACCGCGCGGGCCTGCCAGAAGATTGGCGATGGCATTGCGGCGCAGGGCCGGGGACGAGGTCACCATCACGCGCTCGTTGCCGAGGCTGCGGGCCGCTTCGAGCGCCTGCGTTTCGCTGTCGATCTCGCGGCCTGTCAGCCAGCCGAGTTCAAAGGCATTGGGTGTGACCACATCGGCCAGCGGCACAAGCTGGTCGCGGATTGCTTCGGCCGTTGCCGTGGGCACATAGAGGTTGCCGCTGCCGTCATGTTCGTCGCCCATCACCGGATCGCACACGTAAAATGCTTCCGGATTGTGTGCCTTCACTGCCTTGATGAGCGCGGAGATGGGGCCTGCCTGGTCCGGATCGCCGAGATAGCCGGAAATGATCGCCCCTATTTCCGCCAGTTTCGGCGAAGCCGCAAGATCTTCCACAATCGCTGCGAAGTCGGCCACAGGGGCGACGATGCGTTTGCCCTTGCCTTGTC
Source organism: Labrenzia sp. ATLA3 (assembly GCF_057180185.1). Taxonomy (NCBI): domain Bacteria; kingdom Pseudomonadati; phylum Pseudomonadota; class Alphaproteobacteria; order Hyphomicrobiales; family Stappiaceae; genus Labrenzia; species Labrenzia sp. ATLA3. The sequence continues at coordinate 223,652 of NZ_JBXUKV010000003.1, read as the reverse complement.
CGGGATGCCAAGGCAGCAGGATGGTCGGCAGAAACCAGACATCATGGCCGATCCGCTCCAGCGCGAAGGTCAGTCCGCGGCCGCTGATGCCACCGCGTACCACCTGTGACGTGATCACCAGAACCGGCTTTCTCTGTGGCTCGGGAGCGCCCGGCTGCATCATGGGGTCGTGTTCCTTCTGGGGTCAGGCAGCGTCGGAGGACGACTTGCTGCCGGTGCCGTAGCGCTTTTCGATATAGTCCAGAACCATCTGCTTGAACTCGTCGGCAATGCCGGGGCCGCGCAGGGTCATGACCTTCTCGCCGTCGATGAAAACGGGGGCGGAGGGGGTCTCTCCGGTGCCGGGAAGGGAAATGCCGATATCGGCATGTTTGGATTCGCCCGGGCCATTGACGATGCAGCCCATCACGGCGACGTTGAGGCTTTCAACGCCCGGATACTGCTCGCGCCACTTGGGCATGGAATCGCGGATATGGCCCTGGATGTCCTGGGCCAGTTCCTGGAAGACCGTGGACGTGGTGCGGCCACAGCCGGGGCAGGCGGCCACCACCGGCACGAAGGCACGGAAGCCCATCACCTGCAACAGCTCCTGTGCCACCTGCACCTCGCGGGTGCGGTCGCCGCCCGGTTCCGGCGTCAGCGACACGCGGATGGTGTCGCCGATGCCCTGCTGCAAAAGGATACCCATGGAAGCGGCGGAGGAAACGATACCCTTGGTGCCCATGCCGGCCTCGGTCAGCCCCAAATGCAGGGCGTAGTCGCAACGGCGGGCGAGATCGGCATAAACGGCGATCAGGTCCTGTACCTGGCTGACCTTGGCCGAGAGGATGATCTTGTCGCGGCCCATGCCAAGGCCCTCGGCGCGCTCGGCCGACAGGAGCCCGGACTGGATGATCGCTTCGCGCATGACGGCCGCTGCCGACACCGGATTTGCACTTTCGGCATTCTCGTCCATCAGTTTCGTCAGGAGTTCCTGGTCGAGGGAACCCCAGTTGACGCCGATCCGGACGGCCTTGTCGTATTTCTGCGCGATGTCGATGATCTGCGAGAATTGCGTGTCGCGCTTGGCCTTGAAGCCGACGTTGCCCGGGTTGATGCGGTACTTGTCGAGGGCTGCGGCGCAATCGGGATAGTCGGTCAGCAGCTTGTGGCCGATGTAGTGGAAGTCTCCGACCAGCGGCACCGTGATGCCGATCCGCTCCAGCCGTTCCTTGATCCGCGGCACCTGGGCGGCGGCTTCCGCGCGGTCCACGGTGATGCGGACGATTTCAGATCCGGCGCGGGCAAGGGCCGCCACCTGTGCAACGGTGGCATCGGCATCCGCCGTGTCGGTATTGGTCATGGATTGCACCACGATGGGCGCATCGCCGCCAACCATCACATCGCCGACCTTCACACCGACGGAGGAGCGGCGGGGCAGGGCTTTCGCGAAATCATCGATCATCACAGGAACCAACAGGTTTTGAGCGTTTGCCCCTCATATGAGGGAACTGGGGCCGACTTTCCAGCGCATGATTAGGGTGTGCGGCAAAAAAGGGCAATGGTAGTGCGAAGCGAAGACAGGTCGATCCTTCGTCATGCGGACATTGCCACATGGATTTCAGCCCGCTATGAGCTTCACAGCGGCGGTCCACTTCGCCGACCGGCTTTTTCGGAGGGTACTGCATGTTGAAACGGTTGCTGTCGGACTCGGTTTCCATTGTGTTTGGTAATCTGGAAACCGTGTTCAAGGTGTGTGGCGGCTGGTTTCTTCTGCAATTCGTGCTCTCTCTTCTCATTCTGGCGAATGGCGCGAACATCGACGCGGCGACTGCGCCGGAAGATATTTCCGGAACGACGGTCCTGCTGCTTCTGACCTCCATGCTGATTGCGCTGCTGTCGTCCGCTTCCATTTCGGTCGCCTGGCACCGGTTCGGTCTGTTGAACGAGCGCCCCGGGGCACTGCACTTTCGCGTCGGAGCGGTCGAGTTCCGCTTCATCGGGCAAATGCTTCTGCTCTCGCTTGCCGCCGTCGTTGTCGTGCTGCCTGCCGCACTGGTGATCGGCGTGCTGTCGAGCCTGTTCAAAAGCAACGTCCTGACTGTGATGCTGTGGATCGTCGCGATTTTCATTCTCGCCCCGTTCCTGTTCCGGCTGAACCTCAGCCTGCCGGCCGTTGCCGTTGAGCGACCGCTCGGCTTCAGTCAGATGCTTCAGTTCGGAAAAGGCCTCGGCATGCCGATGTTCCTGGCTGCGCTCATCCTGATCCTGCCTTTTGTCGCCGTTGGCGAGGGGCTGCAGTATCTTCTTGGTCTTCTGTCCGGCGGCCTGCCGGCGGCCCTCATCCAGATGAAGATCCTCGTGCTCAACGTGCTGGTGCAGATCATCGTTACCGTGCTGGGAATCTCGATCCTGACGGCAGGGTACCGGATCGCGATGGAGCGGCCTGAAGGGGCTGGTGCGCCGGCCTGAATCGCGTATCCTGCGGCCGTTGCAAGCAACCGGAGCTGACCATGTTTTTCACCGTTCTGGAACGTTCGCTGTCGTTGGCGCAGCACAATTTCGGGACGCTTCTGAAAACCGGCTGGGCCTATATCCTGCTTCTGGTCGCCCTGAATTTCGCCATCGGCGGATCGCTGATGCCGGAAAGCGGCTTCAAGACCGTTTCCTACATGACCGAGCCGGTCGCCGCCGCAGATGAGGGCGCGCTCAGGGCGCTGGCAGCCATTGCCAATCTGCTTGTCGGCTTTTCCATCGCCATTGCCTATGTCCGGCGCATTCTGATCGACGCGCGGGATTTTCCGGTCACCTTCGGGGCGCGCAACATCCGGGTCATTTTCAACATGATCATACTTGCGCTGATCGGGGCTCTGTCGCTGCTGCCGCTTGTGATCGTTTCGCTGCTATTGGCCGCGGTAACGGCGGGCCTCGGCTTGCTGCTCCTTTTTCTGGCACCGTTCATTGCGTTGATGGTGGTGCAACGGTTTTCCGTAGTGCTGCCGGCGTCGGCGGTGGACGATCCGCTGACGCTCAGGGAAAGCTGGCGGGCAACGTCCGGGCTTGGTTGGGCGATGGCCTTTGCGGCGCTGGTGATGAGCCTGCTCGCGGGGTTCCTGGTTGGAATCCTGGCGGTCGTGCTCGGGGTGAGCGATGGGTTGATGCCTGCCAGCGTGCTGTGGCAGCAGATCCGTTCGGCGGTCTTTCCGATGGGCACCATGCTGATCCTGGTGTGGGCATTCGCCAGTCTGCACGCGACTTTCTACGGCCTGATCCGCGAACGCTTTGCCTCGCAGCTCGGTCTCAAACAGGAAGATCTTTCCAGGGCTGAAGCACAGAGGGACGCCGCGCGGGAACGGGCGCGCAAGGCGCTGGCTGGAGCGCAGCGCATGAACAGGCGCTGATGATCCGGCCAGGTGAAAAATCATCATTCCGATGTTGCGGTGCGGCGATAACTGGTCGAATGTGTTCCTGAAATTTCAGTACGGATGCCTCCTTCTATCCCGTGGAATGAATGAGGCCTCTCCACTTTTCAAAGATCCGTTTGCGGAAGACCGGGCCGTTCCGGCTGGTGGTCCGCCGATCAAGGGAGACCCCAAATGCTTGCCAACAAAACCGCCGTCATTACCGGATCCACTTCAGGCATCGGTCTGGGCTATGCACGCGCTTTTGCGGAAAAGGGCGCCAATGTCGTTATCAACGGGTTGGGCGATCAGGACGAGATCGAGAAGACCCGCGCCGCCATTGAGGCCGACTTCGGGGTGCGTTGCACCTATTCGCCGGCGAACATGCTGAAGGGCGACGAGATCGCCGGCATGATCGCCGATGCGGAAAAGGAATTCGGCGGGGTTGATATCCTGGTCAACAATGCGGGTATCCAGTTCGTGTCGCCGGTCGATGAATTCCCGATTGAAAAATGGGACGCGATCATCGCGATCAATCTGACGTCCGCCTTCCACACCATTCGGGCCGCGCTGCCGGGCATGAAGTCCAGAGGCTGGGGCCGGATCGTCAACACCGCTTCCGCCCACGCGCTTGTCGCTTCGCCCTACAAGTCCGCTTATGTGGCGGCCAAGCACGGCATTGCCGGCCTCACCAAAACAGTGGCGCTGGAAGTGGCGCAGCAGGGCATCACGGTCAACGCCATCTGCCCGGGGTATGTCTGGACCCCTCTGGTGGAGGCGCAGATACCCGACACGATGAAGGCGCGCAACATGACCGAAGAGCAGGTCAAGAACGATGTCATGCTCGCCGCTCAGCCAACCAAGGAGTTCGTGACCATCGAGCAGGTGGCTGCCTATGCAGTGTTCCTGTGCTCCGACGCCGCCGCGTCGATCACCGGATCCATCCTGCCCATCGATGGCGGCTGGACCGCGCACTGACCTGCGCTTCTCGCGGCGCGGGCTGCTACCCGCCCGCGAGTTTCGCCAAAGCCCCAAAATGGAGGAGCCGCCATGGCCGCGCCGAAGAAGATCAATCTTGCCCTTCAAGGTGGCGGTGCGCATGGCGCCTTCACCTGGGGCGTTCTGGACTGGTTTCTGGAAGATCGGCGGCTGAAGATCGACGCCATCAGCGGTACTTCCGCTGGCGCGATGAATGCGGTTGTCCTTGCCAGCGGTATGCAGGAGGGCGGTGAAGACGGTGCGCGTGAGAGCCTGGAAGCTTTCTGGTACGAAGTCAGCAAGCAGGCCAAATACAGCCCGATCCAGCGGTCGCCTCTGGACGTCTTCCTGGGGGAATGGAGCCTGGATCATTCGCCCAGCTATCTCTTCTTCGACGTGTTGACGCGTTTTGCGTCGCCTTACGAATTCAACCCGCTCAACGCCAATCCACTACGCGATGTCGTGGAAAAGACGGTCGATTTCGACCGGGTCAATGAATGCGAGCACATGAAGATCTTCGTTGCGGCGACAAATGTCTTTACCGGCAAGATCCGCGTGTTCAGCGAAAAGGAAGTCACCCTGGACGCGGTGATGGCCTCGGCCTGCCTGCCGCAGGTGTTTCAGGCAGTGGAAATCGATGGGGAGCCCTATTGGGATGGTGGATATATGGGCAATCCGCCGCTCTATCCGCTGTTTTACGGCACGGATACACCGGATGTGATGCTCATTCAGATCAACCCCATCGAACGGCGCAACGTGCCCAAGACAGCGCGGGAGATCGTTAACCGGCTCAACGAGATCACGTTCAATTCCACACTGCTTCGCGAGCTCAGGGCGATCGATTTCGTCACGCGTCTGGTCGAGGAAGGCAAGCTGTCCGGCGAGGAATACATGAAGGTGAAAATGCACCGGATTTCCGCCGGTGAACTGAAGCCGCTTCAAGCCTCGTCGAAAATGAATGCCGAATGGGCGTTCCTGACCGACCTGAAGGAACTTGGGCGCAAGACCGCACAGGAATGGCTCGAGCGGCACTATGACGATATCGGCAAACGCTCGACGATTGACGTCAAGGGGGAGATTTCCTGACGGGCAGGCTTCTGGGTTTCTTAACTATCTGTTAGCCGTGTTCGCAAGTGGCGTTGCAAAATGCAATGCAGCAGTTGTCAACAAAGCCTAAACATATTCAGCATCTTGTGCCGACAGCTCCTGCCAGGGGCAGATCTGGTTTAAAACGCCGTGAAAGCAAATTGGCAAGGCTTTTGCGATGTGCACCATACGCTGATTGTCAGGTAGTGCGTCGTCAGCGCCTAGATGGATGGAAGGAGTGGGCATCTGCGACCCCGCCTGCTTCTTCCCTCCCTTTTTTTCATGACCTTCCAAAACCTCACACGCGTCACAGCATCGCATCGATGTGACGTGGATCTTCCGACTTTTCTCATTTTTTCAACCTTGTGATCGGATACAGTCCTTCAACCGCCAGAAGTGCGACCTATGTTTAGATGAGATTGGCAAAGGGATTTGCGATGAAAAACAGGGTGACCCGGGTTCTTGCAGGGTGCGTCGGCGCAATGGTTCTGCTGGCGTCCAATGGCGTGCAAGCCGGAAGCGATGCAGCGCGCATGGCCGAGATCAAGGAAAAGGGCGGTTGCCCCCGTTGCGATCTCGAACTGGCGGAACTTCGCGGACTGGTGCTTCAAAATGGAAATTTCGCCGGTGTCAATCTGCGGGAAGTCGATCTGAAGGAAGCGATGCTGCCGGACGCGAATTTCACGAATTCCGATTTTCGTCGGACGGAAGCCGAACGGGCTGATTTCTCCGGCAGTGATTTCACCGGTTCCAACATGCGATCTGTCGATCTTGAAAAATCCAATCTGAACAAGGCGAATTTTCAGGATGCGGACCTCCGGGACGGGGATCTGAACACGGTCGAGGCGAATGGAGCCATTTTTGACGGCGCAGACATGCGCAATGTCCTGTTGACCCGATCGATGGCGAACAATGCCTCCTTCAAGGGTGCCAAGATGGACGACGCGAACCTGGAGCGCGTCGACATGAGCGGGGCGAACTTCCAGGGCGCCCGCATGCGCCAGGCCAAGCTCGACAGGATCAAGGCTCACAATGCGAATTTTTCAGGAGCGGATTTTTCCGGTGTGCGTCTGGTCAGTTCAGATCTGACGGGCGCTAACCTGGAAGGCGTCAATTTCGACGGAGCTCTGCTGCGGCGTACCCGTCTTGCCGGTGCCGATCTGTCCGGCGCCTACAATCTTGATCCAAAGCGCATTCTGGGCGCCTGTGGTGACGACACCACCAAGTTGCCGCGTGGCATCACACTCGTTCCCTGCGCCTGGTAAGTCCTCAGGAACGGATGGGTAGACAGGGTCTTTCGATCCTGTGCTGCCCTTGCCCGTCCGGCGCATCCTGCAATGACGCGCCTGTGCGCGAGGCGGCTCATCTGATGTCGATCCTGTGGCAATTCCTTCGCGCCTGCATTCTTCCGTCGGCGGTTGAACCTTCCGGTCAAACGAAAACTGCTGCTGTCCCGCCAGGGTCAGCAGCAGCTCAAGTCATACCAGAACGTGCCTGGGATGGTTCCCTTGGGGGGGCAATGCCTTCAGGTGACAGGTGTCTTCACGTTGTCGACGCGTGTCATCTGGCGAAGAGCCGGCAACCGGCGCCGCTCTTGGCGATATGCTTCTAGAACAGGTCGAAAGCGAAGCGATAGGTAACACCAGCGCCGATGCTGAACTGGTTTTCACTGCCGTTCTTGGCAATCGGGCTGTCCGCTGCATCGCCGATAAGCCGATCATAGCCACCTTGCAGGTGCAGGCGAATGTCGTCGCTGAAATCGTAGCTGGCACGTGCCGCCAGACCGACGCTCTTGAAACCCGCGCTTGGATTGAACTTCGTCAGGCGTCCGCCACTGTTGGCAGCTTCGGTGGAAGTCACGCCGAAATAGGTGTCCATGTATTCGTCCGAGGCAAAGCTTGCGCGCGGACCAGCACTGATTTCCCACTTTTCAGCAGGATAGACGATGCCGTCGAGCCCAAGCTGACCAACCTGGCCTGTGTGCCCGTTGATGCCCTGACGCAACTCTGCGAAAGCCCGGAAGTGCTCGGTGCGGAAACCGCCGCCGAGGCCGAGTTCAAGTGCCCAGTCGATGGTGTTGGTGCCGGTCAGGTCGGTGCTGTCGCTGGCCTTGCGCTCGCCGATAAAGTTGAAAGACGGGTAGAAGAACACACCGGACTTGCGGCGGCCGTCGACAACCTGGCCAAGACCCGGGAAGTAGAAGCGACCGACAGCGATGATCGGGAAAGGATAGACCAGGTAGGAGTCCGCAGCTTCGTACCGCGGCTTGACAATGGCGCCAGCGCCAAGATCAACCACGAACTGGCGGTTTGCGTCCTCTTCGGACAAGTCACCGCTTTGCGCCAGAGCGGCCCCGGACACAGCGCTAAGAGCCAGCGCCAGCGTAGCGCGCGTCATCAACTTGAACATTCAACCCACCAGTAAAGGAATTCCATTGCCAGGAAGATAGCACGAGAAGTGCTTATACAAACCCTAAGGAGAATGGGTTTTGCCGGACTGTTGCATTTCCGCATCGCCCGAACGCGGGGGCAAAGCTTAAGCACATTCAAACGTTGGGAACGCTGGCGTCTTGCGGCGGGGCTGTCGGGAAGCTACATGAGGGCAGACCAGATTTTGAACGGCAACGGACCGGACCATGACCGCACTCTTCAACGTGATACTGCTCGCCCTGGAACTTTACACCTATGTGATCATCGCCAGCGCGATCTTCTCGTGGCTCTATGCCTTCAATATTGTCAATTCGAGCAACCAGATCATCAATTCCATCGGGCGGGTTCTCTACAACCTGACGGAGCCGGCGCTCAGGCCGATCCGGCGGTTCCTGCCGGATCTCGGCGGTGTCGATATTTCCCCGGTGATCCTGCTGCTTCTGATTATTTTTGTCCGCCAGTTGATCATCCTGAACATCCTGCCGATGTTCCGGGGCTATTGACGGGTCAATTGTGCAGAGCCCGGGCATTTCGTCCGGGCGTCCAGTCACATGTTCCGCTTTTGCCAGATGGACATGCCGGATGCGCCCGCGTCCGGTGGCGGAAAGGCGGCGCTTAGTGTTCAAAGCCCGGGTCGGCCGCCCGGGCTTTTTGCTGTTCAGGCGTTTCAGTCTTCCAGCTTGCGCGCCTCGTCCGGCAGCATGATCGGGATGCCATTGCGGATCGGGTAGGCAAGCTTGGCGGTGCGCGAGATCAGTTCCCTGGCGTCTGCGTCATATTCGAGCGTGGTCTTGGTCACGGGGCACACCAGCAGTTCCAGCAGCTTGCGGTCCACCGGGCGTTCGGTCGGTTCAGTCATGTCCGGGTGTCTTTCAGGTTGAGGCGCCATGATCAGTCCACTCACTGCAACGTGGTGCCGCCGTCATTTTGTGTGCGGGCAAGGTCCATCTCGGTGATGGCGATCAGGGTTTCCGCACGGGTCTTCAGATCGCGAGCTTCCAGCAGGGCCTGTTTTTCCTGCGGGCCATAAGGGCACATCATGCACAGCGCGTTCACCAGCACTTCCGTTTCGGCTTCCGACACGCTCTGCCAGTCGGCTTCCAGATTGTTGGCGTCCAGATATTCGCGCAGGGTTCTGAGCAGGCCTGTCCGGTCGACATCTTCCTCGCCCTGGCCGCATTTCAGGTCATGCGCAAAGGCGGAAAAATCACACTCGATCTGGCGGAACTTGCTGAAGTCCTCGACCTCCCGGCCAAGGGCAAACCTTGTAATGCCCTGCAAGGTGATAAGATAGCGGCCGTCTCCGGTTTCCTGGAAACTGGTCAGCCGGCCAACGCAGCCGATGCTGGCAAGGGGCGGATTATCCGGATCGTCCGACGGGCGGTCGGGAGATGGTTGCACCATTCCGATAAGGCGGTTGCCGGCCAATGCAGCATCCACCATGTCGATGTAGCGCGGTTCGAAAATGTTCAGTGGCAACTGGGTGCGCGGCAACAGCAGCGCTCCTGGCAGCGGAAACACGGGCAGGATTGGCGGCAGATCCGCTATGGTTTCATAAATCGCATTTCCCGCCTGCATTCCGGTGCCTTCTTTTTCGTCTTTATCGCCGCATGACTGCCAGCTTCGTGCTGTTTCCTAAATGTGTGTCAGTTGTTGCGGTCGTCAAGAAAACAGAACGGAGGAAAGCTTGCGCCGGCCATAGGCGCTGGCCGGATCCTTGAATCCCCAGGCTTCGAAGAACTGCAGAAGCTGCTTGCGCGCACCGTCTTCATTCCACTCGCGATCCCGGCGAACAATCTCGATCAACTGGTCGACAGCGCCTTCCTTGTCGCCCTTGCCATTGAGGCCAAGCGCAAGGTCGAACCGGGCCTGCAGATCGAGCGGATCCTTTGCGATCCGGTCCTGCAGCTCCGCAAGGTCGCCCAGCGACGCCGCCTGTTCGGCAAGTTCCACTGCCGTCTTGGCCGCGACATAGGCTTCTTCGGTGTGCTTTTCTTCCGGCACCAGTTCCAGTGCCTGCTTGGCACGTTCCAGGTCATCGGAGCCCAGATAGCACTGCGCGAGACCGGCAATTGCGGTCACATTGTCCGGCTCCATCTGCATCACGGCGCCGAAAAGCTGTGCAGCCTGGCCGTAATCCTTGGCCACCAGAAGTTCAGCTGCCTGCTCCAGGAAGGTTTCGGTCTGGCTGACCGGGGCAGGGCCGGCAACGCGTTCGATAAATTCCTGGACCTGGCTTTCCGTCTGCGCGCCCATGAAGCCGTCCACAGGCTGTCCGTCCTTGAAGGCGACCACGGCGGGGATCGACTGGATGCCCATCTGGCCGGCAATTTCCGGATGATCGTCAATGTTCATCTTGGCCAGCTTGACGCGGCCACCTGCTGCCTTCACCGCGGCTTCGATGACCGGTGTCAGCTGCTTGCACGGCCCGCACCATGGCGCCCAGAAATCCACCAGAACCGTCTGCTGGCGGGATGCTTCCATGACGTCGGCCATGAACGTTTGCGTGGTAACGTCGAAGATGAGATCACCGGCTGGGGCATCGCCGCCATTGCCGCCGCCCATGCTGCCGCCGCCCATGCTTCCGCCACCCGGACCGCCGTAGCCGCCGCCCATACTTGCGCCAAAGCCGCCGCCGACCTGGCCACCGATGCTGTAATTGCCGTTGCTCATGTGCCGCCTCGAAATGTCCCGCCGGTGCCTGAGGCATTCCGGCTCAAAGTGAATGCCGTTGAATGGTTGAGTTGGTCCATAACATGGAGCCAGTGGGCGCGAAATACAAACGCCTTTCCCTGCCGATGAGTGCGGGCGGCTAAAGCCCCGCCGCCTTGGCTTCCTCACTGACTGCCAGAACCTGTGCCGTGTGGCCGCAAGCAGACGCGAATTTAAGAAGATCGGCCGAGGAGATCGACGTGGTCGCGTTGTTCTTCAGCGGATGATAATTCAGCACCTCATGCTGCATCATCGCCGCGTCGAAGACGGGGGTGACCCTTTGGGCTTCGCGGTCGTTGATCAGCGAGAAAGGCGTCACCGAGCCCGGTTCCACGCCAAGCACTTCCATCAGAAGATCTGCATTGCCGAAAGACACGCGCCCCTGGGCACCGATGATCTGGTGCGCTTTCTTCAGGTCGATTTCCGCATCATGCAGGGCGACGATCAGGAACAGCCGGCCTTTCTTGTCCTTCACGAACAGATTCTTGGTGTGGCCACCGGGAATGCGTTCATGCAGGTCGCCGGACTCGGCAACGGTAAAGACGGGCTCGTGATCCACGGTCGTGACAGGGATCCCGAGTTCCTCGAAAAAGGCCAGTAGGTCGTCGCGTGTCGCCGGCATGTGTTTTCCTGAGAATTTTGAGAGCTTTTGCGCTGTCTAACGCGATTTGGCTACCGGCCACAAGAGGTGGCGAGTAGAAAAAGCGGCAGAAATCTGCGATTTTCCGGCGCTGATTTCACAGGAAATCCACAAATGGATGGCCAGCAAAAATTCTTCAATTTCGGTGTTGCAATCCGTCTCAGCATAGTTCATATACTGCGCCACCGACGCCGAGGCGGTCACCGCCACGGACTAGGGACGCTATGCGGGCGTAGCTCAGGGGTAGAGCACAACCTTGCCAAGGTTGGGGTCGTGGGTTCGAATCCCATCGCCCGCTCCAATTTGACCGAACGGTCCGATCAACCAGCATTCGAAAGAATGCTGGTTTTTTTGTTTCTTGGTCTTCAATGAAATTTCCGTGCAGCCGTCAGTTCATCAGACCTGAGACCCAGATCCGCTAAAAATCGAACAAATTGCGCAATCGGAACTAAAACATAGTCTCCCTAGTATGTTGGTCTTGTCGAAAACAAATTCGATGTGACATGAGCAAGATCTTGCGCAACATGCGAGTGACCGACCGCAGTACGGCAGACGAAAAAGCTTTGCGGCTTAAAAATCGGTTCCGTGAAGTGTCGTCCAATAGCTTTCGGCATCGTTCTTCGCAGGCTTTCAGCGCCTGGGCCCCTTTGCTGACGCTGGCATTTGTTCTGGCGTTTCTTTCGCTCACATATTGGGCGCTGCCATTCTTCAGTCCCTGGTCCCGAAGCGTTACCTTGCTGCATCTTGCGTCTGCTCCGAATTGCGATGCAGCACGTACAGTTGGCTTGGCACCGGCCAATCGGGGCGAACCCGGTTATTGGCCGAAACACGATGCTGACAATGACGGGATCGCATGTGAACCATGGCCGCGTTAGATGTCGGGGCAGCTCAAAGTTCTTTGGCTTGCTGTCATGGGCAAAAGTCCGTGTTTGGTGGCAATATTTCGAGTTTCACCTAAACATTAAAACAAACCCACCTCCCAACCGGAACGAAGTTGCAGGGGCTCGGGAGTAGTGTCGGGGAGCGTGATACGGAGGCGCCTTGAACCGGTGGCCTTCGTCTTTTGCCATGCCTCAAGTACCCAACTTGGCTGCAGCGGTGCCTTCCGGTTCCGCTGCAGCCCCAATGGCTGCCGGCGCGAAAAAGCTGCGCCCGTATTGCGCGTCTGGCCTTTCGGGGCTGTTGCCATAAACATCTCACCGCATTCAATAGTGCCGCGCCTCTTGTCGGGCCGTGTTACCGTCCTCTCATGCCGATTGCAGTTGGGGGGAAGGCATGAACGCATTGAAGGATCATCCGGTTTTCGGGTTTGCCGACTGGTGCCTGCGGGGCGTCGGGCAGGTTGTGTTTCAGAACAACCCCGTCTCGGGATTGATTATCCTGGGCGCGCTTTTCTTCAATTCGCCGATCTACGGTGCCATTGCTGTCTTCGGCGTAGTGGTTTCAACTGCGACGGCAGTTCTTCTGAAGGCGGACAAGGGGCTGATCCGCGATGGCCTGTTCGGTTTCAACGGGGCGCTCGTCGCGCTGGCATTGATTGCGTATACGAGTGAGGACTTTCACTATGGCGCCCTGCCGTCCGCCTATCTGACGGTCTATATCGCCTTCGGTTGCGCCATGACGGCGATGGTGTTCACCAGTCTTGCAAACTTGCTTGGCCCGCACAGGGTCGCGCCGCTGACAATGCCGTTCGTGCTGGTCGGCTGGCTGTTCCTGTTTGCCGTTCTGAAGTTCCACAGCATCGATGCCGGCCCATTGGCGAAACCCGTGTCGCCCACCCAATATGACGGGACGGTCCAGTACACTCTGGCAACCTGGTATAAGGGCATTGGCAATGCCATCGGCCAGATCTTCTTTCAGGACAACTGGATCAGCGGGTATCTGATCGTGCTCGGCATTGCGGTGAACTCGCGCATCAGCGCGCTCATGGCACTGCTGGGTGCCAATGTGGCGGCCTTTGTCGCCGTTGTTTACGGCGCGCCGGAAGGGGCGATCAGTGATGGCCTGTTCGGCTACAACGCGGCCCTGACGGCGATCGCGCTCGGGGGCTTCTTCCTGGTGCTGACGCCAGCCTCCGCGCTCTACGCGCTGTTTGGCGTTGTCGTGTCGACCTGGCTCTGGGCGTCCGTCGCGATCTTTCTGGAGCCCATCGGCATGCCGGTGCTGACCTCGGCCTTCGTGATCGTGACCTGGCTGATGCTGATCGGCGTCAACGGATTTGCGGTTCTTGTCCCGGTTGCGCCGGCTGACGCCGTTACGCCGGAGGCCAACCGCAGGCGCTATCTGCAGGCGGCGCGGGGAAGGTGAGTGGGTGGACGGCTCAGACACCCTGTGAGCCAGAGAGGCTATAGTGGGGATGGGGCAATGCCCCCAAGCAGCCCGACGCCAAGCTCAAACCTCTCCATGGTCATCCTGGCCAATCGAAGTGCAGCCGGTATCGGGGAGGCAAGAGGCTTTCCTGTTCCTCGAGACTGCCAGATCAGGGGCTCTCCGATCCCGGATCTTCGCTTCGCTGCGTCCGGGATGACGGCGGAAGGGCTGTCGAGCGAGTGGAGCAGAGTTGCTCCGCTCGCTATTCACCTGTCTCACTCAAACTTTCAGAAAACAGCCGTTTTCCGCGTGTGAGCGTTCGGCGAGGTCGAGGGCGACCTGAAGCCGGGCGCCGTGTTCGAAGTCCGGGTCTGCCGGGGCTCCGGTCAGGATCGCGGCGGCAAAGCGCTGGTAGACAGTCGGCACCGGGCCAACCTCGATGTCGGTCCATGTGGCGGAGGGGAGATCTTCGCCCTTGCAGATGCGAAGGCCTTCGATGCCCTTTTCGAAACGCACTTCCAGGCCGCCCTTGTCGCCATAAAGGCGCAGACGCAGGTCGTTCAGATGACCGGAGGCGAACCTTGTGGCGCTGATTGTGCCGAGCGCGCCGTTTTCCAGTTCCGCCTGCAAGGTGACGCTGTCGTTGGCGTCCAGCGTGTATTCGCCGATCTTGCCGCCCTCGGCCTTGTCGAAAGTCTTCAGCCGGCAGGAAAGTTCGCTCACCGGGCTGCCGGCAGCGAAGATGACGAAGTCGAGGATATGGATGCCCACATCGCCGAGGACGCCCTTGGAGCCATGTGCACTCGACAGGCGCCAAAGCCACTGGCTTTCGGTTTTCCAGTCGCCCCAGGCCGGCTGGGTCAGCCAGCTTTGCAGATAGGAAGCCTCGAAATGGCGAAGGGTGCCAATGGTGCCTTCGGCGACCAGCTCGGCCGCCTTCTGCAGCACGGCGACATTGCGATAGCTGAGGTTGACCATGCCGATCAGGTTCTGCGCGCGGGCCAGATCCGCCATTTCGCGGGCGTCGGCAGCATTGGTCGCCAGCGGCTTTTCACACAGAACGTGCTTGCCCGCCTTCATCAGGGCCATCGTGGTCGGATGGTGCGCAGCATCCGGCGTCACGTTGGCTGCAGCGTCAAAGCCGCCCCAGGCGATTGCCTCGTCCAGCGTCGCGAAGCGGTTCGGAATGGCAAAGGTGTCACAGAATTGGGTGAGAACGTCCGGGCGGCTGTCGACACCGCCGACGATTTCAACGCCGTCGATTTTCGAAAAGGCATCCGCGTGGGTACGCGCCATGTTGCCGGTTCCGACAATCAGGATCCGGAGAGGAGTTGTAGCAGAGGTCACGGGGATCTCCCTCAGCGTTTGGGACTGGCCGGACCGGCGAAAAGCTGCCGGTCCGGAAGGGCATTCGGATCAGCGGAAGCCTTCTTCACCTTCAGCGTGAAGCTTGGGGCCACGCTCCTCGATCTTTTCAGGCGCTGATTCCACCGGAACATTGGGGGCCGCGTTCGGATCGGCGATACGGGCCATCGGGTTGAAGGCCCATTTGACGCCGTTCTTCAGCACCGTCTGCACATGTTCATTGTGATAGGTCGGATAGGTCTCGTGGCCCGGGCGGAAGTAGAAGACATTGCCGGCGCCGCGCTTGTAGGTCAGGCCCGAGCGGAACACCTCACCGCCCTGGAACCAGCTGATGAAGACCGTTTCCAGCGGTTCCGGCACGCCAAAGGGCTCGCCATACATTTCTTCCATTTCCAGCTCGAAGCTGTCCGGTAGGCCAGTGGTGATCGGGTGGTTGCGGCTGGTCACCCAAAGGCGCTCGCGTTCCCCGGCCTCGCGCCAGGTGAGGTTGCACGGGCCGCCCATCAGCCTTTTGAACGGCTTGGCGAAATGGGCCGAATGCAGAAACACCATGCCCATGCCGGACCAGACAGCGTCGCAGACCCGCTCGACCACCTCGTCGGCAACGTCGCCATGGGCGGCGTGACCCCACCACAGCAGTACGTCCGTTTCGGCAAGGCGTTCCTTCGTCAGGCCGTGTTCGGGCTCCTGAAGAGTTGCCGTGGTGGCGTTGATTTCGGGATCGGTATTCAGCGTATCGGCGATGCACTGATGCATGCCGTCCGGATAAACACCCGCGACGATCTTGTTGTGCTGTTCATGGACGTTTTCGCCCCAGACCACGGCTCTGATCGGCATGTCAGCCTCTCCCGTTGTTCAGATGTTGGCAGAATTGTTGGCAAATTCAGAACTGAAGCGCTTTCCCTGAAATGATCCTCCAAAGCGCTTTGGATAGCGCTAGCATCAGGGTTTTATGCTGTCAATCGGACGGGCTGTAATATTCGATCACAGTTCGCATCGAGGGCTCCAAACCGGCGCGGGAGAACCAGAGGATTGCTGCTGGGCCTTCCGGGCAAAAGGCCAGCCGGCGAAAACCACACGCCGTTAAAAAGCCGCACCAGACACCAACGCCTCCGTGAGGCCAGACCGTCCCGGCTGTGACCCACCGCCGCATTTCTCGTCATGCTCACTTGTGAAAACATACCATATGTTATGGTTTGTTATGAAGGTGAGCATGGAAATGAATGGTCTCCTGTTGGCGGCTGCGGGTCTGTCTGCTGCCGTCTGCCTGATCCACACATTCGCGGGAGGGCGCACGATTGCCGTGCCGCTGCTGAATGCGGCGGATCTGCATCCGGTGCCAAAATATGTCGCTTACTACTGCTGGCACATCGTCACGATTGTCCTGGCGATGATCGCGGTCATGTTCGTCCTTGCGGGAACACGACCCGAAAGCCTCGACCTTGGCTGGGTGGCCACGGCCTTGACCGCGTCTTTCTGTCTGCTGGGCCTTGCGGTGCCGCCGCTGAAGAAGCAGAAATACAGCCAGATGCCGCAGGGCTGGCTGTTTCTGCCGATTGTCGTGCTGGGTGTTCTGGGTGGAGTGAGCTGACCTGAAGAAGCGTTTCGGAAAATCGGACTGGCTTGATCTCGGCCTGACGCAGCTTGCGAAGGACGGGCCGGCGGGACTGACCATCGAAGCGCTTTGTTCTGCGGCCGGTCGTACCCGCGGTTCGTTCTATCATCACTTCAAGGATCACGGTGCCTTTGTGGAAGCCTTGATGCTTGCCTGGAAACAGCGGCACACGCTGGACCTTGTCGATCAGACCCTGGCCGAAGAAAGTGCATTGCGCACCCGCAAACTGTCTGACCTTGCCAACCGTCTGGACCATCGGCAGGAGCGGGCGGTGCGCCGATTCGCGCAGTCAGATCGGCAGGCGCAGGAGATTGTCCGGGATGTTGACGACCTGCGGACCGGTTTCATCGCCCAGCTTTACGAAATCGGAGGGCTCGCGCCAGCGCTTGCAGCGGATGTTGCAAAAATCGAATACGCCGCTTTTGTCGGCAGCCAGATCGTTTGGCCGGACATGCCGGCGGAAGACCGCGCCGCCCTTGACCTGCGGTTCGCGCAGCTTGTTGCAATGGCGACGGCTGAGGGATCCGAAACGTAAATCTGGAACTCCGGCATGAAAAAGCCCCGGGCGCTCGAAGAGGGCCCGGGGCAGATTTGCGGGGACGCGGTGTCCTAGTATCCGGCGGCCAGAGCGCCTGGGCGGCGCGGGTCGGAGGCCCCGGCCAGAACGCCGTCAACGAGCATGATCGACTGGGTCGACCCCATGGCGTTCTTGACTTCGACCTTGTGTCCGCGCTCTTCCAGAAGGCGGATGGTGTCCGGCGAAAGCCCTTCCTCGATGCGGA
This sequence comes from Labrenzia sp. ATLA3, assembly GCF_057180185.1. NCBI lineage: Bacteria > Pseudomonadati > Pseudomonadota > Alphaproteobacteria > Hyphomicrobiales > Stappiaceae > Labrenzia > Labrenzia sp. ATLA3. The sequence goes on along the minus strand of NZ_JBXUKV010000003.1, from coordinate 206,355 downwards.
TCTCATCCGGCAGCCATTGATTGTGGATGCGCGGGGCGGCGGTTGCCTCGGCAATGTTCATGCCGTGGTCAACGACGTTGAGGATGATCTGCAACGTGGTGGTGATGATGCGGCTGCCGCCCGGAGAACCCGTTGCCAGCAACAGGTCGCCGTCCTTGAACACCAGTGTCGGGCTCATGGAAGACAGCGGCCGCTTGCCGCCCTCGACCGCGTTTGCCGTGCCGCCGACGAGGCCGTAGGCGTTGGGGACGCCGGGCTTGGCGGAAAAGTCGTCCAGCTCGTTGTTGAGCAGCACGCCGGTGCCGTCGGCGGTCAGGCCGACGCCATAGGAGAAGTTCAGCGTGTAGGTGTTGGAGACAGCATTGCCGTCCTTGTCGACGACGGAGAAATGCGTGGTCTGGTTGCTTTCATAGGGGAAAGGGTCACCCGGCTTCACCTCTACAGAGGGTGTTGCCACGTCCATCTTGATGGTCTTGACCAGTTCTGCCGCGTAGGCCGGATCGGTCAGGCCTTTCACTGGAACCTCGACGAAATCCGGATCGCCCAGATACTTGGAGCGGTCTGCATAGGCGCGGCGCATGGATTCGGCCATCACGTGGATGCTGTCGGCGGAGTTCGGGCCATATTCGGCGAGCGGAAAGTTTTCGAGCATGTTGAGGATCTGCACGATATGGACGCCGCCGGAAGACGGCGGTGGCATCGATGCGATTTCATAGCCGCGATAGCTGCCCGTGACGGGCTCCCGCCAGATGGGTTTGTAACCGGCCAGATCTTCCGTGGTCATGCCGCCGCCTGAGGTCTGCACCTTCTGCGCGATTTTTTCGGCAACTTCACCGGTGTAAAAGCCTGCCGCGCCGCTGTCGGCGATGCGTTTCAACGTGTTGGCAAGGTCGGGCTGCATAAGTGTATCGCCTGGTACGAACGGCAGGCCGCCGGTCTTGTAGAAGATCGCGGCGGTTGCCGGGTCCTTGAGAAGCCGCTTTGCGGAGGCGGTCAGCGAGGCGGCAAGATCCGGTGTCACTTCGATGCCGTTTTCGGCAAGATCGATCGCAGGAGCCACGAGTTCGGCCCAGGTCAGCTTGCCGCCGCCATGTTTTTCAAAGGCCGCGGCAAAACCGGCAACTGTGCCCGGAACCCCAACGGCAAGTCCGGAGAAGCGGGACTTCTGATTGTCCGGCTCGCCATCGTCTCCCAGAAACATGTCCTTGAAGGCAGCGTCCGGTGCTTTTTCCCGATAGTCGAGCGCTTCGGTTTCACCGCTGTCGGAAAGGTGGATCATCATGAAGCCACCGCCGCCCAGATTGCCGGCCCGGGGCAGCGTGACCGCCAGCGCGAAGCCGGTGGCAATGGCGGCATCGACTGCGTTGCCGCCTTTTTTCAGGATGTCGACACCGACGCGGGTTGCGACGGCCTCCTGGCTGGCAACCATGCCGTTTTGCGCCGTTTCCGGCTGGAACCGGTCTTTCAGCGAGTAGATCGGCGTTTCTTGCGCGGCAAGGGGTGCCGCGAGGCCGGCAACGAGCGCAGCTGCCAGGGAAACGGCGGCAAAGCTGGATTTGAGACAGTGTTTCATGGGGTCCTCCGGTCGCCGGAATGGCGGGAGCTTGCAGGTGGTAAGCAGATCGCGCAGCGGGCGTGGCGGTCTTTCGAGCAACTTTAAGTCGTTCTTGATTCAGCGCAAGGCCAGATGATCAGATAGGCTGCAGTCTGAACGCGGCAAGCTGCAAGAGGCCAGCTCGCGACTGGTTGAAGGAGGATCCATGAGCAACGCAATTGCGATTTCGACGCGGCCTTTTCCTGCAAGAGTTCGAGTGTTCCTGGGCGGAGCCGCCCTTGTGTGTGCCGTTGTCCTGTCCGGTGCCGGGGCTGCCGAGGCGGGGGATGCCGCCGCCGGCAAAGCGCTGGCCCTGCAATGGTGCTCTGCCTGCCACCTTGTCTCCGAGGACCAGGACCGGGCCTCCAGCGCGTCCCTGCCCAGCTTTTACGACATGGCGAAGGACACGAGCTGGTCTGAGGAAAAACTCGCGACTTTCCTCGCCAATCCTCATCCACAAATGCCGAACATGACGCTCGGCAACATCGAGATCGCAAATCTCGCCAGCTACATCACGTCCCTGGCACCCTGAGGCGGGTCGATTCGACAGACGAAGCGTCGTTTCAGGAGTGCGCGGCCCATCCTTCGAGACAGCGCGTTTGCGCTTCCTCAGGATGAGGGAGCGGGATTGGCTGGGTCTTTGTTTTGATATCAGGTTTTCCAGACTGAGAATTTCCAGCCAGTCCGCGCTTTAAAGCTCGAATTCGGCCAGCATGGCGGCGTGGAAGGAGCCAGCATAGGCCTCTTCATCCGCGTCGAAGACTTCATCGGGCAGGCCGACGTTGAACACTTTCAGGTCAATCGTCCGGTGGGCCATGGAGGCGCTGGCGAGAATGTGGTCCAGCGCCAGGCCCCTGCCCTTGTGAATGACGGTCTGGCGTCGTTCCGCTGGCAGTGAGGCGTCGAGCTGATAGAGGCGGCGCCCGTCAAGCTTTGGCGAACCGGTGTCGTCCGGGTCGGCGCGCAGCAGCCTGAGTGTTCCTGTTTCACCGGTTGCGTTGAAATCCCCCGCAAGCACGATGTGGCTGTTCTCGTTTGCATCGAACAGGCTTTCCACGGCAAGTCGCAGTTCCAGTGCCTGGGCGGTCTGTTTCAGGACGGATAGCTGGTAGCCTTCCGCCCATGCGGAGACCGATTTCCACGTCCGGTCCTTCTTCTTGCCTCCACGGATCATGGCCGCAATCGGCGCGCGCAGATGAACGCAGAAGACATGGATGGGCCGCTCGGTGCCGATATCGATTTCCACCTGCAGGACAGGGCGGTCGAACAGGATTGTTTGCGGGCTATCGTAGGCTGGCTCGGCGGTTTTGGGGTGCCACTGGGGTGGGTGGGCATGGTCCTGATAGAGGCTGGAGAACCCGGTTATCGGAAATCGCGAGAGTACCACCAGGTTGTGACGGTCACCGGGGCCTTTTCCGGAAGGGCGTTCGCTGGTCGCCCGGTGAAAGTTCTCATAGGGCGTTCCTTTCAGGAGCAGATCCAGCGCCTGGAATTGCCGTGCGGTCTTGCCTCTTATCTTCTGGGCGTTGACCTCCTGCAGGCACAGGATGTCGGCTTCAAGTTCCAGGATTTTGGGCCGAAGTGCGTCCAGCCGCGGCGTCAGGGCATCCGGGTCATGCCGGTCCGCGCCGAAAGATTCCATGTTGAAGGTGGCAAGTTTCATTCCGAAGACCCGCAGCTTGGACGCATGAGTGAAACCATAGCGGCACGACGGATCAAGTGGTAGAGAGCGCTGGTTCAAGAATGGTCCGTCCAGAGGGGAGAGGCAAATGAGCGGCGAAGCATGCCCCTGTGGCAGCGGCAAAGATTTCGATCTGTGCTGCGAGCCGTATCTTTCCGGCAAGGCTGTGCCGGAAACCGCGGAGGCGCTCATGCGCTCGCGCTACAGTGCCTATACCCGGCAACTCATCCCTTATCTGAAGGAAACGCTCTGGCCGAAGTATCAGCCTGGATTCGATGCACAAGGCACCGCGCGCTGGGCGGCGGAAAGCCACTGGACGGGTCTCAGCGTGTTGGCCACCGACAAGGGCGGCCCGACCGATCGGGACGGCACCGTGCTTTTCGAGGCGAAATACCTGTCCGCGGGCCAGCTTCACACACACCGGGAACTGAGCCGCTTCCGCAAGAAAGGCGGAGGCTGGTACTATGTGGAAGCCGTGCCGGAATAGGCTGTTCGGCTGTCTGGCGGGTTGTTACGATTGTTGCTCATGAAAAAATCGTCCGGTCCCTGCGATTGGCGGCGGGGGCAGGGACCGGACCAATTTGCGGATAGAAGGGGAGGCAGCCCTCAACATCCGCAACAAGGAGATCGGGAAGGCCCACGGCAAGAGGCAGCCGGAGGGCAGTCGACAGGGTCGAATCGACTCTCGTTCTCTGTTTGTTCTTTTTAGCATGATTCACTGGCCCAGCGTCAAGCAGGGAATCGACCAATAGGCAGGTAGGGGGTGCAAGAAGGTGCTTGCCACGATGAGGGAAAATCAACGCGCCGTCAGCCTCCAGGACGTTATCACACATCTGTGAAACCTGACCGGCTGCGTTTGAACGATTGCCATAGATTATTAAGCCAGTCATGTCACAAATACGGAAGACTACTCATAAGGGACCCATCAGTGCGTTTTTCGGCCAATTCCTGGACCAAGCGTTTGCAATGCGCCGCCTCGTCGCTGGGATTGGGGCAAGGGGCTGACCAGGTCCTGGATTTCCTGAAGGGTGACGGAAGCGACCGGCATGCGGCAGGCCGGATGGCGGTGTCGACCTTCGCCGTACGGATCGCTGGTGCGGCTCTCGCCTATCTGTCGCAAATCGTGCTTGCCCGCCTGTTGGGGGCGCATGATTACGGTCTTTATTCGGTCGCCTGGACCTTCGTGATCATTCTGGGCGTGATGGCATGCGGAGGGTTTTCCACTTCCGCCAGCCGGTTCATCCCGCAGTATCAGCAAAACGGTGACATGGCGCGCCTGCGCGGGTTCCTGCACACCAGCCGTCAAATGGCGTTCTTACTGGGCGGCGCGGCAGCGGTCATCGGCATCGGCTGCGTTGCCCTGTTCCGGTCGTTCCTCGATCCGTCCTATTTCCAGCCGTTGACCGTCGTTCTGCTGGCCTTGCCATTTTTTGCATTCGGCCTGGTGCAGGACGGGATCGCCCGCAGTTACGACTGGTCGTCGCTGGCGATGTTGCCCACCTATATCTGGCGACCGCTGGCCATTCTGTTTCTACTGGTTTGCGCAGTGCTGGCGGGTTTTCAGCCCGACGCGCTGACGGCTGCCGTGGTGGCCGTGGTGGCCACTGTCCTGGTCGCGCTCTACCAGTTTCTTCATCTGCGCCGGCGGCTGTCTCCTTGCGTTCCGCTCGGGCCGCGACAGACCGAGTTCGGGTCCTGGCTGGCGGTGTCCATGCCGATGCTGATGGTCGACGGTTTCCTGCAGCTGATTACCAGCGCCGACGTGATCATGGTCAGCTTCTTTCAGCATCCGGACGAGGTCGCGGTCTATTTCGCTGCGTCCAAAACGCTGGCCCTGGTGCATTTCGTTTATTTTGCCGTGCGGGCGGCTTCGGCCCATCGCATTTCCAGCTTCACTCACAACGAGGATCTTTCGGGGCTTGCCGGTTACATGCGGCAGGCGACCCTCTGGACCTTCTGTCCGTCAGTGGCCGCGGGGGCGGGCCTGCTTTTGATTGCGCCCCTGCTGCTGGCCCTGTTCGGCAGCGACTTTGAAAGCGGCTACGAGTTGATTGCCCTGTTGATGATCGGCGTGCTTGCGCGGGCATCCGTCGGACCGGCCGATGCGCTGTTGACGATGACCGGGCACCAGAAAACCTGCGCCGGCATTTATGCCGGGACGTTTTTCCTCAATGTCATCCTCAATCTCATTCTGATTCCGCTGCTCGGCCTCGCCGGTGCGGCCATTGCCACAAGCATTGCGATCCTTTTTGAAGCCACCGCCCTTGCGGTTGTGGCAAAACGGAAGCTCAATATCACGACGTTCGTTTTGCCATTGCTTTTTTCCAGGGACCGTCAGGTTGACCAGTAATACTCCGCCTTCCGTGCCGTTTGAGGTCTTGTCCCTTGATCCATTAAGTGCCGAGGTGCCGCTGGACGACTGGCAGACGCTTTGCGCGGCTGCCCTCAGCCCGAACCCGTTTTTCGGTCCGGATTTCCTCTGTCCGTTTCTGGAAAAGATGGACAAACAGCCCGTGCGGCTTGTGGTGGTTCGCGAACAGCCGGCTGGTCGCTGGCTGGTGGCGGCTCCCATCGGCCGCCGCCGATTCGGATTGGCCGTTCCGGTCAACACCACCTGGGCGACAGACTATGCACCACTCGGCACTCCGCTGATCCATCTGGAGGCGAGCGCTGATGTCATTACCGCTTTCCTCAGTGCTGCCAGGGAGCCGGGACACGCGCTCGCCATTCCGTATTTGCCGCTGCATTCGCAATCGGCCGTCCGGTTGAAGGCGGCCGAGCCCGGAAAAAGGTCGGTTCTCGCAAAATCCTTCCGAGCGAGCCATAACGGTGGCGCCACGGGCAAGGCGCAGCTTGCGGAGGCTGACAGCGGCAAACGGCGCAAGGAAATGCGACGGCTGATGCGGCGGCTGGGCGATCATGGCAAGACCACGTTCCGCAGCTTGTCCGGACCGGACGCCGTCGCCGGGTTCGAGGCGTTTCTGGAACTTGAAGCTTCCGGCTGGAAAGGCCGGTCGGGAACCGCACTCGTCAGTCAGCCAGAGACGGCGGACTTTGCCCGCACTGCCATTGCCAATCTGGCAGGGCGAAACGCGGTGCGGATCGATCAGCTCTGGTCGGGTGAGACGCTGGTTGCCGCTCTAGTGCTGTTCTTGCAGTCAGGCAAGGTGTTTGCCTGGAAAATCGGCTTTGACGAGGCGTTCGCGCGGTATTCGCCCGGAGCCCAGCTCGCGCTGCAGGCCCTGAAGACAAATCTTGCAATTCCGGGGTTCAGGGTGGCGGATTCCCTTGCCATCCCGGGACATTCGATGATCGAGCCGCTGTGGCGCGGCCGGCTGGAGACCGGTACGCTGCTCTATGCCGACGGTCTCAAACGGGTGCTCTGCAAGACGGATCTCCGGCTTGAACAAACCCTGCGCAAGGCCGCAAGGGCCGTTAGAGCGCGAGTGAGCTCCTAGCCTTCCCCGCCTAGCCCTCCACGCTTTCCAGATCCCGCAATTTTCTGCGAATGATCTTGCCGGTGGTGGTCAGGGGCAGGGAGGTGACGAATTCGATCTCCCGCGGATATTCATGGGCAGACAGGTGTTTGCGGACAAAGGTGCGGATGTCGTTTTCCAGAGCCGAGCCTGTTTCGGCACCCGGTTTCAGGACAATGAAGGCCTTGACGATTTCCGTGCGCAGCTTATCCGGTTTGCCGACGGCAGCAGCAAGCGCGATGGCGGGATGTTTCAACAGGCAATCCTCGATCTCGCCCGGGCCGATCCGGTAGCTGGCCGAGGTGATGATGTCGTCGTCGCGGCCAACGAAATGGATATAGCCGTCCTCGTCCATCAGGCCCTGATCGCCGGTGATCATCCAGTCGCCGATGAACTTCTCCCGTGTTGCCTCCGGTTTGTTCCAGTATTCCAGGAACATGACCGGATCGGGTCGCCGGATGGCGATCTGGCCGAGGGTTTCTGCCGGCAGCTCACGACCTTCATCGTCAATGATCGCAACCTGATGGCCGGGCGTTGCCTTGCCGGTGGCACCTGACCGGCTGACGCCAAGGGCGGCTACGGAGCCGAGAACGGCATTGCATTCGGTCTGGCCGTAGAATTCATTGACCTTGAAGCCGAATTCCGCAGCGAACCAATCGTAGGTTTCCTTGCCGAGGGCTTCTCCGGCGGAGCCAACGCTGCGCCAGACCAGGTTGAAGCGCTTGGATGGATTTTCAACGGACCGCAGCATTTTCAAGGCCGTTGGCGGAATGAAGGCGTTGCGGATCTTCTGTTGTTCCAGAAGACGGAAAGCGAACTCCGGGTCGAACTTGCGCGACGCGTTGCAGACCACCGGCACGCCCAGCGACAGGGCTGGAAACAGTGCGTTCAGCAAGCCGCCGGCCCAGGCCCAGTCGGCGGGGGTCCACAGCAAGTCGCCGTCACGGCCGAGGAAATTCTGCGAAAGCTCTATGCCGGGCAAATGGCCGAGCAGCACCCGGTGACCATGCAGCACGCCTTTGGGCTGTCCGGTGGTCCCGGAGGTGTAGATCATCAGCGCCGGGTCGTCGGGAGTGGTCGCAAGGGTCTGGTAATCGTCGGAGGCCTTTTCCAAAAGGTCGTCAAAGCCGAACACACCGCTTTGCGGGCCGTCGACGGAGATCACCAGATCGAGACCGGGAAGGTCGGGCCGGATATCCGCAAGCTTTGCAAGACCTGTGGAATCGGTCACCAGCACACGCGCCCCGGAATCGGCGAGCCTGTAGCGTAGGGCCTCCAGTCCAAACAGGGCCGCCAAAGGCACGGCGATTGCGCCGGACTTATAGGCCGCCAGATGCGCGATGGCGGTTTCGGGGATCTGCGGCAACAGCAGGGCGACCCGGTCGCCGCGGTTCAGGCCAAGGCCCTCCAGGGCGTTGGCAAAGCGGTTGGCCGCCCGGTTCAGGGCAAGGTGGCTCCAGTCCCGGTGCGAGCCGTCTTCAAGAACCTGACGAATGGCAAGACGGCCGGGATCCTGCGTGGCCCACTGGTCGCTGACGGTTGCGGCCATGTTGTACTGCGCGGGCCGAGGCCAGCGGAACGTTTCTTTCAGCGCGTCGTAGTTGGATGTTGGCTGCAGCATGTCAGAGCGTCCGGTGCATCAATTTTAAGCAGCGGAGTTTAGGGTGGTCATTGCTGCAGTGCAATAGAGCCGACGTCTTTGACGAAAATCGGGGTCCGGCCCCTAGTCTCAATACCCGGATTTCCGCCAATTCAGAGCATTTTGGGGAAGTTGCCGGGCAGTCATTTCTTCGCGAGCGGATGGGCGCTTTCGACCAGTTCGCGCAGGCGTTCGTCCAGAACATGGGTGTAGATCTGCGTCGTGGAAATGTCGGCATGGCCCAGCAACTGCTGCACCACTCTGAGATCGGCACCGTTCTGCAAAAGGTGAGAGGCGAAGGCGTGACGCAGAACGTGAGGAGAAATCTTGCCGGCATCGAGCCCGGCGGCGATGGCAAGGTCTTTCAGCTCGCGCGCGAAATGCTGGCGGGTCAGGTGTCCGCTGTCGCCGTGAGAGGGAAACAGCCAGGGGCTTTTTTCGTAAGCACCTTCGGCAGCGCGCAAACCGACATAATCCTTCATGGCGACTTGCGCGGCACGGGACAGCGGCACCAGGCGTTCCTTGCCGCCCTTGCCCTTGATTTCGATCAGGCGCGCATCTCTGAGGGCTGCGGTGACCGGCAGGGCGACCAGTTCCGAAACGCGCAGGCCGGTGGCATAAAGGACCTCTATCAGCGTGTACATGCGCTGCGCGCGCAAACCGGCCGCGGCGCTTTTCTGGGGCTTTTCGGTTTCCGTCCGCGCGGTCTCTATCAGCTTGTCGACATCTTCCATCGACAGCACCTTTGGCAGGCTCGCGCGTTTTTTCGGGGCGGACAGGGTGCGCGTCGGGTCGTCTTCCCGCGTGCCTTCCGCGTAAAGGAACTTGTAGAACTGCTTCAGCGCGGACAGACGTCTTGCCTGCGAGGTTTCGGCGAACCCGCGCCGGTTGAGATTGCCCATGTAGGCCGAAATGTCTTCGGATTGCGCAGACGCGAGGGGTTTGCGCCCGAGAAAGCCAGAGAAGTCCTCCAGGTCGCGGCGGTATCCGGCCAGCGTGTTTTCCGCCGCACCGCGTTCGGCGGCCAGCATTTCCAGAAAGTTTTCAAGATCGAAACCGGTTGCCATTGCGTATGCCTTCGGAAAGGACCTGATGCATGTCCCGTGGATGACCTGTCAGTTGAATATGCGGCCTATCGGCCGAAGCCGTCTTTTTTCACCCGCACCTCGATCTGCCGTTCGCGCGGTTCGACGAGATTGGCCAGGGAATAGATCGCGCCATAACCGAGTGCGCCGAGCAGCAGCAGCACGAGCAACAGGCGGGTCAGGGTCGGCACGTCGGCTGTCTCCAGGTCAGGGTATCGGTTCCCTTGCGGGCAAGCGAATCGGATACGGGATTGTTTCAACAAGGCGGGGGTGCATGCAAGGCAAAGCAGCAGTTTGTGAGGCGGAGTTCCCCCGTGTCTTTTTTGACGAATATGCTAAAACGCCGCCATGACAGAATACGACAAGGCGCGGTCTTCCGAAGGAGGATCCGCGGAGACAGACGTAAAACCCGTTGATCTGGCCCGGCTGGTAGCCGCCCTGGGGCAACGGTCCATCGTTCTGGTGGGAATCATGGGGTGTGGCAAGTCGACGGTCGGCAAGCGGCTGGCGCATCGGCTTGGACTTGAATTTGTCGATGCCGATACCGAAATCGAGCGCGCGGCCAACATGAGCGTTGCGGAAATTTTCGCTGAGCACGGCGAGCCTTATTTCCGCAGCGGTGAGGAACGGGTGATCGCCCGTCTTCTGCGTGAAGGTCCGCAGGTGCTCGCAACGGGCGGCGGTGCGTTCATGAGGGAAACGACGCGGGCGGAAATCGCCGAACATGGCCTGTCCATCTGGCTGAAAGTCGATTTCGACACGGTCATGGCACGGGTTCGGCGCAGGTCCACGCGGCCACTGCTGCAGAACCCCGATCCCGAGGGCACCATGCGCAAGCTGATGGCTGACCGCGAACCCGTTTATGCCAAGGCGGCATTGACGGTGACTTCCAGGGACGTTCCGCATGAGGCTGTGGTCGATCAGATCGTCGCTGCCCTGGCGGATCATCTCTTCAAGCGCGGGGCTCCTGGCGCCGCGCAAACATCAATGTCTTGAATGATAAAGCGTGACGGCATGGTAGACACGGTAGTGGCAAAAGCAATGTTGGGCCGGGACGAGAAGATCGTCCGGGTCAATCTTGGCGCACGCAGTTACGACATCAAGATCGGCCGGGGGCTGCTTGAGGGGGCGGGAGCGGAAATTGCCGCCGTCATGCCTGGTGCGCGTCTGGCGGTCGTTGTCGATGAGACCGTCGCGGGCCTTCACTTGAAGGCCTTCTCGCAAAGCCTGAAGGCCGCCGGGCTAGAGCACACCGTCATTACGGTGCCTGCAGGGGAAAGCACCAAATGCTTCCGTGAATTCGAGCGCCTGTGCGACGAGGTTCTGGCTGCCCGGCTGGAACGCGGTGACGCTGTGGTGGCGCTTGGCGGTGGTGTCGTCGGCGATCTGACCGGGTTTGTCGCCTCCGCCGTGCGTCGTGGCATGGCTTTCATTCAGGTGCCGACAACGCTTCTTGCCCAGGTCGACAGCTCCGTCGGCGGCAAGACCGGCATCAATTCACGTCATGGCAAGAACCTCATCGGCGCCTTTCATCAGCCCGCGCTGGTGCTGGCCGATACGGCCATTCTGGATACGCTGCCGTTGCGCGATTTTCGTGCCGGTTATGCGGAAGTTGCCAAATACGGTCTTCTGGGCGATGCCGACTTCTTCAGCTGGCTGGAAGCCAACTGGCAGGCGGTGTTTGCCGGTGGGGCAGAGCGGGACGAAGCCGTCGCCCGGTCCTGTCAGGCAAAGGCGGATGTGGTGGCTGCGGACGAACTGGAGTCCGGACGCAGGGCGCTGCTCAATCTGGGGCATACGTTTGGTCACGCGCTGGAATCGGCCGTCGCCTACGAGACCGAGCGTCTGGTGCATGGCGAAGGTGTCTCCATCGGGATGATGCTGGCGCATGAGTTTTCCCAACGTCTCGACCTTATCGGTCAGGACACCGTCGATCGCGTTCACAGGCATCTGAGCGATGTCGGTCTGCCTGTGCGTCTGCAGGACATTCCCGGCCAGTTGCCGCCGGCCGGGACCCTCATGGATATCATCGCACAGGACAAGAAGGTCAGCCGGGGCGCGCTCACCTTCATTCTTACGCGCGGCATCGGCGAAGCCTTTGTCGAAAAAGGCGTGGATCCCGCGCTGGTATCTGACTTCCTGAAGGAGAAACTCGAGGCATGACGGAAACGGCTCTCTGGCTGGCGATTGTCGCCGTCTTCGTTCTCCTGTTCCTGTCCGGCTTCTTTTCCGGCTCGGAAACGGCGCTCACCGCCGCATCGCGCGCGCGCATGCACCAGATGGAAAAAACCGGCGACTGGCGCGCCCGGGTGGTCAGCCTGCTGATCGCCAACCGTGAACGGCTGATCGGCGCGTTACTTCTGGGCAACAACCTGGTCAATATCCTGGCGTCTGCGCTGGCAACCAGTGTGTTCCTGTCGCTTTTCGGCGACGCCGGCGTTGCGCTTGCGACTTTGGTGATGACCGCCCTTGTTCTGGTTTTTGCCGAAGTGCTGCCCAAGACCTGGGCCATATCGAACCCGGAGCGTTTTGCGCTGGCTGTGGCGCCGATCGTGCGCTTCGTTGTAGCGGTGTTCGGCCCGATCGTCGTCGGGGTGGAGTGGATCGTCCGCAACATTCTGAAGCTGCTTGGCGTCAACATCGGTGACGACACCTCGATCCTTTCGCCGCACGAGGAACTGCGCGGCGCTGTCGATCTGCAACATATCGAAGGCGGCCTGGAAAAGGGCGAGCGCGACCGTCTCGGCGGGTTGCTCGATCTGGCAGAGCTGGAGGTCTCGGACGTGATGGTTCACCGCACCAACATGGTGGCGCTGAATGCGGACGATGCGCCGGACAAGCTGGTCAACGCTGCACTGGCATCGCCCTACACCCGCCTGCCGCTCTGGCGCGGGGAGAGCGATAATTTCGTCGGCGTGCTTCATGCCAAGGATCTGCTGCGCGCGCTGCAGGCTGCCGGTGGGGATGCTGCGAAGATCAACGTTCTCGATATCGCCGCCCCGGCCTGGTTCGTTCCCGACACGACCTCGCTGCAGGATCAGCTCAACGCCTTCCTGCGGCACAAGTCGCATTTTGCTCTGGTGGTCGACGAGTATGGCGAGGTGATGGGCCTCGTCACGCTGGAAGACATTCTGGAAGAAATCGTCGGCGAGATCGCCGATGAACACGACGTGGAACTGGAAGGCCTGCGGCCGCAGGCGGACGGCTCGGTGATTGTCGACGGCTCGGTGCCGATTCGCGACCTCAACCGCGCTGCCGACTGGAGCCTGCCGGATGACGAGGCGACCACAATCGCCGGTCTGGTCATTCACGAAGCGCGAATGATCCCGGACGAGCGCCAGATCTTCACCTTCCACGGCTTCCGCTTCACGGTGCTGCGCCGGGAAAAGAACCGCATCACGCGCCTGCGCATCATGCCGCTTGGCCAGACGCCAGGCGTCAAAATGCCGGCAGGCGCCGCCCAAGCAGTCGCCGGTGCGGCTGCGAAAGCGGGCGGGTAAACGAGAAACACCCGGCTCTGAGGGCCGGGTGGAGCTAACCAAGTTGATTGAGTGCAGATCCGGGAGGTTGCGAGAAAGCGGCCTGTCAGCCGCCTGCCATCCGGGCGGCGCGCGGGTCGGGTTCGCTGTCGGAGCGGATTTCCAGCGCCAGGGCATGAACACCGCCGGCAATCTCGTCGGCAAGCAGATCGTTGATCGCCCGGTGCCTTGCAACCCGGTTCATACCTTCGAAAGCGGCTGCGGCAATCTGTACACGGAAGTGGGTTTCTCCACCCTCGCGCCAGCCGCCATGGCCCTTGTGCTTGTCCGACTCGTCAATAACGTTCAGAAAAGACGGTGAAAAAGCTGCAGACAGTTTGTCGGTGATCGTTTGCTTCGTGCTCATTTGTCTCATTTGGCGTAGCTGTTTTCGAAGTTCAAGTCTTTCATGGTCCGACCCTGCCTGATACAGTGCCGGGCTCTTCGACTTTCGACGTCCGGTCCGAGGAAATTAACTTTGGATACCGGGACAATGCAACGGCCTGTGGCTTGCCCACATGCTCTCACACTTCAATATTTCGGCGCATGAAACTGGACTCAAAACTTTTCGACAGCATCCGCGTGAAACCGGACAAGGAACGGGCCGACAAGGGCCGTCATCCCGTGTGCGATCATCCGGGTTGCAAGCGACCGGGCACGCACCGGGCGCCGAAAGGGCGCGACCGGGAAGGGCAGTATTTCAATTTCTGCGTTGACCACGTGCGCGAATACAACAAGTCCTACAACTATTTTACGGGCATGGGCGATGACGACGTGCGCACCTATCAGAAGGACAGTCTGACAGGGCACCGGCCAACCTGGAAAATGGGTGTAAACCGGCAGGCCGCCGATGGTCCTGACGGGTTCGACGCACGCTCCAACATGCGCTCCAACGCGCAGCGACGAGCCGAGCAAGTGCGCCGTCCGCGCGAAAGAAAGCTACTAACGCTTGAAAAACGATCCCTGGATGTGCTCAATCTGCCTTACACAGCCCGTGGCGCCGAAATCAAAGCGCGCTATAAGGAGCTTGTTAAGTTGAACCATCCGGATGCCAACGGCGGTGACAGGTCTTCCGAAGACCGCCTGCGGGAAATCATTCAGGCGTATAACGTTCTGAAAAAAGCCGGTTTCCTTTAGAGCCTGCAGGTTCCTGCCGGCTTTTTCCAAACGACCCTTCCCGAAAAATGCGGGACTGCGGAGGACTGATGACTGAGACGACGACTGCGGCCATGGCCATGCCGGACACTGAAATTTCCGTAGAAGAGGTTTTCGGTTTCAAGTCCGACCTCAAGGTACCTGCATTTTCCGCGCCGTCAGAACACGTGCCTGAGCGTGATGAGGATTACCTTTTCGACCGTGCCACCACATTGGCGATTCTGGCGGGGTTTGCCCACAATCGGCGGGTGATGGTGACCGGGTATCACGGCACCGGCAAATCAACCCACATCGAACAGGTGGCTTCGCGTCTCAACTGGCCGTGTATCCGCGTCAACCTGGACAGCCATATCTCCCGTATCGATCTCGTCGGTAAAGACGCGATCGTGATCAAGGACGGCAAGCAGGTCACTGAATTTCGCGACGGTATCCTGCCGTGGGCCTATCAGCACAATGTCGCGCTGGTGTTCGACGAATATGACGCCGGCCGTCCGGATGTGATGTTCGTGATCCAGCGTATCCTGGAATCTTCCGGCCGCCTGACGCTTCTGGACCAGAGCCGCGTCATTCGACCGCACGCTGCCTTCCGGCTGTTCGCCACGGCCAACACGGTCGGTCTCGGCGATACCTCCGGCCTGTACCACGGCACGCAGCAGATTAACCAGGCACAGATGGACCGCTGGTCGATCGTCACCACGCTGAACTATCTGCCGCACGACAACGAGGTGGATATCGTCCTGTCGAAGGCGAAGCACTTCCAGTCGGAGGAAGGCCGCAACACCGTTTCCAAAATGGTGCGCCTGGCAGACATGACCCGGAACGCCTTCATCAACGGCGACCTGTCGACCGTCATGAGCCCGCGTACGGTCATCACCTGGGCGGAAAACGCGCAGATCTTCGGCGATATCGGGTTCTCCTTCCGTCTGACCTTCCTCAACAAGTGCGACGACATGGAACAGTCTCTGGTGGCCGAGTTCTATCAGCGCTGCTTCGGCGAAGATCTGCCGGAATCCTCTGTCAACGTAGTCATGAGCTGAGGTCCCGATGGCACCACGGCCGGGTCATAATTCCCTTCCGGGCAACAAGCCCGCACCGAGCACCGAGCCGTTCAAGCAATCGGTGACCGGCACCATGCGGGCGATTTCCGGTGAGTCGGAACTGGAAGTCATCTTTTCCGGCGACCGGCCCGGTCTCAGCGGCATGTCCGCGCGCCTGCCCGAGCCTTCACGCAAGATCAACGCGCGGGAAATCGCCATTACCCGCGGTTTGTCGGACAGTATTGCGTTGCGCATCGCCTGCCACGACAAGGCCGTGCATTCCAAGAACATGCCGCAGGGCCCGGACGCCCGGGCGATTTTCGAGGCGGTCGAGCAGGCCCGCTGTGAAGCGGTTGGTGCACGCCGCATGCAGGGCGTCGCCGACAACCTGTCGGAGATGCTTGACGACCGGTTCCGCAAGTCCGGTGCGCCGGATATCAGCAGCCGGGAAGAAGCGCCGCTGCAGGACGCCCTGTCCCTGCTGGTACGTGAGCGCCTGACCGGGGCAAAGCCTCCGGAAAGTGCGGAAAAGCTTGTCGACATGTGGCGTGGCTGGATCGAGGACAAGGCTGGTGCCGACCTCGACCGGCTGGAAGCGGAGGTCGAGAACCAGAATTCCTTCGCGGCTCGTCTGCGTGACGTCCTGAAATCGCTCGACATGGGCGATGAGCTTGGCGACCAAGACCAGGACATGGACCCGGAAGAAAACGAGGACCAGGGCAACAACGACGAAGCCGAATCCGGCGACGACAGCGAAGAAGACAGCGGCGAACAGGATGCCTCTCCGCAGGAGATGGAACTTTCCGGCGAAGAGCAGGACAGCGGCGATACGGAAGCCGCCGAAGCCGACATGGAAGACTTCGCCGACCAGGACATGTCGGAGGACACAGAGGAGCCGGGCGAAAGCGACCGGCCTGACCTGCCGACCTCCAACCGGCCGGAAACCGACTACAGGGTGTTCACCACCCAGTTCGACGAGACGATTACCGCCGAAGAACTTTGCGATTCTGCGGAGCTCGAGCGTCTGCGCGGGTTCCTGGACAAGCAGTTGACCCATCTGCAAGGGGCCGTGGCGCGCCTGGCCAACCGGCTGCAGCGCAAGCTGATGGCGCAGCAGAATCGGGCCTGGGACTTCGACCTGGAAGAAGGGCTTCTGGACACGGCCAGGCTGACGCGAGCCGTGACCGATCCGATGGCGCCGCTTGCATTCAAGCAGGAACGGGACACCAATTTCCGCGATACGGTCGTGACGTTGCTTCTGGACAATTCCGGATCAATGCGCGGCCGGCCGATCACCGTTGCAGCCACTTGTGCCGACATTCTGGCACGCACGCTGGAGCGGTGCGGTGTGAAGGTCGAGATCCTCGGCTTTACCACCAAGGCCTGGAAAGGTGGCCAGTCGCGCGAAAGCTGGATCGGTGCCGGCAAGCCGCCCACTCCGGGACGGCTTAATGATCTGCGCCACATCATCTACAAGTCCGCGGACGCTCCCTGGCGGCGCGCCCGGCGGAACCTTGGCCTGATGATGCGTGAAGGTCTGCTGAAGGAGAACATCGACGGCGAAGCCCTGTTGTGGGCTCATGACCGGCTGATGGCGCGGCCAGAACAACGCCGCATCCTGATGATGATTTCCGACGGTGCTCCGGTGGACGACACCACGCTGTCCGTCAATCCGGGCAACTATCTGGAGCGGCACCTGCGCTATGTCATCGAGGAAATCGAGACCCGGTCGCCGGTCGAACTGATCGCTATTGGTATCGGCCACGATGTGACGCGCTACTACCGCCGCGCCGTGACCATCGTCGATGCCGAAGAACTGGCGGGTGCCATGACGGACCAGCTTGCCGATCTTTTCGACGACGAGGTGGACACATCCTTCAATGCGCGTGGCGGTCGACGCCGTGCGGGTCGTCGTTAGTCGGCAGGACCGGGACCACATGGCAGCAGAAGGGCGTCGTCCCGCAGTTGGCATTGCGCTGGCAGCCGCCTTTCTCTCGGCTCTGTTGTGTGCGGTCCCTCTCCGCGCTTTTGCACAGGAGCTGTTGTCGGCCGGACAGCCGGTCCAGTCGCGCACCCGGCCCATTGAGACGTTCCGCATCGGGGCGGAAGATGCGACATTCGGCAAGCTTACCTATCTGGGGGGTCTTGAGCTGATTGCTGCCGACCGCAAGGTTGGCGGACTGTCCGGGATGATCAGTCTGGATGGCGGCAACGGGTTTCTGGCTGTCACGGACAACGGCCATTGGGTCAGCGGCCGGATCGAACAGACAGCGGACGGCAAGCCCATGGGGATTGCAGACTTGCGTTTCGCCCCGCTGCTTGGTGCGAACGGCAAAAAGCTGGACAAGCGCTGGGGGCACGATACGGAGGCGCTTACACTGTCGGGCTCCGGACTTTATGTAACCGCCGAAACCCGCAATGCCATCTATCATTTCCCCTGGCCGATCTCGACAGGCAAGGAAAAGATGATCGGCGAAGTCGCACTGCCGCAGGATATTCGCGATTTGCCACGCAACACCGGGCTGGAAGCATTGGCTGCCGGGCCGGAAGACAGCCCGCTGGCGGGCAAGCTCGTTGCTGTCGCGGAATCCGCGCCAAGCGATCTGCACGACCTGTCGGGCTTCATCATCGGCCCGGAGGGCACGGAACGCTTCTCCATCCGCCGGCATGACCGTTTCGATGCAACCGATGCCGCGTTTCTGCCCGGTGGCGACATGGTTCTGATGGAGCGGCGCTTCACCCTGCGCGACCTGATCGGCATGCGTCTGCGCCGGTTCAAGGGAGCGGACATCGTTCCCGGAGCGGTTCTGGAAGGCGAGTTGCTGCTGGAGGCTGACTTCAACTCCCAGATCGACAACATGGAAGCGCTCGGCGTTCACACCAATGAAAAGGGTGAGACGATCCTGACGCTCGTCTCCGATAACAACCGCTCGATCCTGCAGCGAACCCTGTTTCTGAGGTTCCGGCTGGAGGAATAGGGGATCTCAAGCCCGCTGTCTGTGCGGCTTGGCTTCCTTCCTTCTTTTTCGGAAATTTCGCCTGCACAGGCAGGTCATCAGAAGCCGAAAAGCAAAAAGGCGCTGTGAAGCGCCTTTCCCTCATCCATGCCGCAGATAGGTTGAACCTTCTGGACCCTTAGGCCGCGCGCTCATCCGGCAGCGCTCGAAAGAGGCCCAGAACGATCCGGTAAGGGGCGAGCAGGACGACGGCGACGAGCATCTTGACCAGGAAGTCGCCGACGGCCAGCGAGACCCACAACAGCGTCTGGGTATCTTCGCTGATGCCGAGAAACGGCACAGGGAAGGCGAGCGAGCTGTCTTTCATGCCGAACAGGCTGTCGATGAAGGTGAAGCTGGCGGAAAAGGCGATGCCGAAGAACAGGAGCGTGTCGATGACCGAGCCGATGAAGGAGGAGGTGACCGGTGCCTTCCACCAGGCCAGCTTGCGCATGCGGTCGAAGATGGTCACGTCCAGCAACTGCGCCACAAGGAAGGCCGTGCCGGAGGCGATGGCGATGCGGGGCGTTGCCAGCCACACTGACAGGGCAACGGCAATCAGGAAGCCGGCCATCACCACCTTGCGGGCGGCTGCCGGGCCGAAGCGGCGGTTGGTAAGGTCGGTTACCAGAAAGGCGACCGGATAGGTGAAGGCGCCCCAGGTGAGCGTATCGGCCAGGTTGATGCCGCCGATGATATGTTCGACCGGGAACTGGACCAGAAAGTTGGAGGCCACGACCACAGCCGCCATCGCCAGAATGGCAACAACGTGATGGCTTGCGGAAAATGTCCGAGTGTCGGTCATGTGTTCACCTCACAACGACAGACGCCCAACCGATATCGATTGGGCGTTCTGAAAAGGTCTTTGCAAGTGTCAGAGCGGCCTGCTGCCGAGAACGGCCTGGCAGGCGCTTCAGGCCTTAAGCAGCAGCGGCTTCAGCCTGCTTGCGCTTGATGTTGACCTTGATCTTGCGGGCAGCGTCGGAAAGCTCAGCGTCGCTGGCCTTCATCAGGTAGGCATCCAGGCCACCGCGGTGTTCGACGGAGCGCAGAGCGTGTGCGCAGACCTTCAGCTTGAAGGTTTCGCCAAGCGTGTCGCTGATGAGAGACACGTTGCACAGGTTCGGGAGGAACCGGCGGCGGGACCTGTTGTTCGCGTGAGAGACGTTGTTGCCCGTCATCACATCTTTGCCGGAGAGTTCGCAACGGCGTGCCATGATATCACCTTTTGTTTTCGTGGCTGGGCCGTTACTTTGAACCCAGCAAGTCCAACCGGAACCGGCGCGGACCTGAGGCCCGGCGACATCGTCTCCGGCATTTCTCGGAAAAAGTTGCCCCGCTATAATGGGACTGGAAGCCAACGTCAAGACATCTGAGCCGCTTTGCCGAGATTCACTGCTTTTATTTGCATGATGCCCTGCCGTTAACCAGTGAGTTACCATAATTGAGAATGATTGGGGTCGTTCAACGACCGGGATTCATGGTATCTTTCCGTCGCGGAACTCTCATGGCGCGGGGGCGCAATTCGCTGCCAGGCGGCAGTCCGGAGGTTTTGAAGTGTTCGGTTTGATGTCTTTCGGGCGGCTGGTCGCCCTGCCAATGCTTGCTGCGGCACTGCTGACGACACCGGCGGAAGCCAAGAAAAACAGCGTCGGTGGCCTGTACAATATCTCGATTGCCGGCTTCAAGGTCGGGCGCGGAACACTGTCGCTCGTGATGCAGGGCAATGCCTATTCGGCCAAGGTCAGCCTTGAGCCCGCGGGCATCGGCACGCTGTTCTCCACCGGCAAGGGTGGGGCGGAAGCATCCGGGTGGATGGTAGGTTCACGCGTCGTGCCGTCGAAATACCGCATGGCCTCGCACGCCTCCAATCTCGATTTCTACGTCAATCTCAGCCAGGGGTCGGGCAGCATCCGGTCCATGGAGGTCGCGCCCCAGTTCAAGCCGAATCCGGAACGGATCAAGGTGACGAGCCGACATACGCGGAACGCGATCGATCCGCTGAGCGCGGCGCTGATGCCCGTTGGCCGGGCCAAGGACAGCCTCGGACCGAAAGCCTGTTCCCGCCGTCTGCCGGTGTTCGACGGCTGGACACGGTTCGATATCAAGCTGAGCTACGCCGGTACCAAGGAAGTCTCCGGCCACGGTTATGACGGCCCGGTGGTGGTGTGCAAGGCCCGCTGGGTGCCGGTCGCGGGTCACCGTCCGTCCAAGGATTCGGTCAAATACATGGCCAAGGCCAAGATGGAAGTCTGGGTCGCGCCCATGGGCCGCGACAACGTGCTGGTGCCTTACCGCATTTCCATCGACACGAAGAACGGCCGGTTAGTGGTTGAAGCCGACAAGCTCAAGATCGACGGCGCCGGCAGCGATCAGGCGTCCGCCGACTGATTTCCGGTCTTTCGTGACGCTCCTTGCAGGCCCTTTTTCCGGCATGAAAACAAGGACGAAGGGGCGTTCCGGTTTCCCGCAACCGGCACGCCGAGGCTTGCACCTACTTGCGTCTCTTGATACAGCCCCCACGTATGCGTTCAGGCGCGCGTGAGCGGCCTGAAGCATCTTGCGTTGTTCAAAGGCGGCAAAGATGCTTGAACGTCTTTGAAATGATCGACATTGGGTGACTGGGCGCTGACGGCCGGATATCCTTCGATCTTGTAACAGAATTTCCGGAACGGCCGCGGACGAGAGGCGGCACCGGCATGTTTCAGGTAACCGAGTAAATGCACAGCTATTTGGAATTCGAAAAGCCCGTTGCAGACATTGAAGGCAAGATTCAGGAGCTGCGGGCTCTGGCCGGTGAAGATGGCGAAGCCGTCAATGTCGATGGAGAAATCGACCGGCTGAAAACGAAATCCTCGCAAACGCTGCAGGAACTCTACACCAAACTCACACCCTGGCAGAAAACGCTCGTTGCGCGTCATCCGGACCGTCCGCACGCGGTTGCCTATATCGCCGGGCTGATCGAGGATTTCACGCCGCTCGCCGGCGACAGGAAATTTGCCGAAGATGCAGCGCTGATCGCAGGGATCGGCCGTTTCCGCGGAGAGTCCGTTGCCGTTCTGGCCCAGGAAAAGGGGCACGACACGGAAACGCGCCTCAAGCACAATTTCGGCATGGTCCGTCCCGAGGGCTACCGTAAGGCTGTCCGGGTCATGGAAATGGCTGAACGTTTCGGCCTGCCGCTGATCAGCTTTGTCGACACGTCAGGTGCCTATCCCGGGCGCGGCGCTGAAGAGCGCGGTCAATCCGAGGCGATTGCCCGCTCGACCGATGTCGGTCTGGGTCTGGGCACGCCATCCGTCGCCGTCGTTATCGGTGAAGGCGGTTCAGGTGGCGCGATTGCCATCGCAACCGCCAACAAGGTGCTGATGATGGAGCATGCAATCTATTCGGTGATTTCACCGGAAGGGGCTGCCTCCATCCTGTGGCGCGACAGTGCCAAGGCGCAGGACGCTGCCACCGCGCTGAAGATCACCGCGCAGGATCTCAAGCAGCTCGGCGTCATCGACGACATCATCAAGGAGCCGGTCGGCGGCGCGCACCGTGCCAGCGAAATTGTGATCGACAACGCGGGCAAAGCCATCGAAACCGCATTGAAGGGGTTGGCGGGTCTGTCTGCGGATGAACTGCGCAAGCAGCGGCGCGAAAAATTCCTCTCCATCGGCAGGACGCTGAGCTAGGACTTCACGGTCCTGTGAAGGCGTCGCAATTGCGGTGGTCGGTGAAACAGCTTCGCTACGACCGTAAAGGGCTTCAATCCGCCGCAGATATGCGAAAAACGTTGCAGGGCCGCCGTAAAAGCGGCCCTTTCGCCATTCTGTGGCCAGAATTTGCCGTCATTCAGGCGACGTTGAGACGTGCAGGATGACGCTTGGGCAGGTTTTTGTTCCTATCACCATAATTTTGGTCGCAGGGGCAATGCGGTTTCAGTAACTTATCGTCAACCATAGTTGCCTAGCCTCTGCGCGGGGGCGAGGACGCAGGAAGTGCGGCAAGGCAATTCGTCTGCCTTCGTCGGTTTCCGCTAAGTTTGGGACAGTATCATGGTCTTTCGGCGCCTTATGAACACGTCAGCCGGCCTTCTTTTTGGCAAAAGTGGCCTGAGTGGTCGCAAGACAGTCCGCCTCGGTGCAGCGCTTTTGCTTGCCGGAGTACTGGCCGCTTGCCAGGGAGACGAATTCAGCGCAGGCCCGAACAAGGCGCAACTTCCCGTCAGCGCGTCGATCAAGCGCAAGATGAACGACCTGAACATGAGTTCGTCCTCACCGATCATGATCCGGATCTTCAAGGAGGAAAGCTTGCTGGAAGTCTGGAAACAGACACGCAGCGGCAAGTACAAACTTCTGGACGAATTCGAGATCTGCAAGTGGTCCGGCAAACTCGGCCCGAAGTTCAAGGAAGGCGATCGTCAGGCTCCGGAAGGGTTCTATGAAATCACGCCGGCCCTGATGAACCCGAACTCGAATTACCATCTGGCCTTCAATCTCGGCTATCCGAATTCCTATGACCGTTCCCACGGCCGCACAGGCTCGCACCTGATGGTGCATGGTGCCTGTTCCTCCCGCGGTTGCTACGCCATGACAGACGAGCAGGTGCAGGACATCTACGCGCTTGCCCGCGACAGCTTCAAGGGCGGTCAGCGATCCTTCCAGGTGCAGGCGTTTCCCTTCCGCATGACGCCGGAAAACATGGCGCGCCATCGCGACAGCGAGCACATGGAATTCTGGCAGATGCTGAAGACCGGCTACGATCACTTCGAAGTCACGCAGACCCCGCCGCAGATTTCCGTGTGCGAGAAGAAATACGTGTTCGACGCCACCACGCTGGTGCAGGGTGTGCCGTTCCGGGCCAGCGCCAAGTGCCCGGATTATCAGGTGAGCCCGGGCATCGCGACGGCCGTGGCCTCCAAGCAGCGCCGCGACAACGAGAAATACCAGCAGCTCGCGGCCCGGTTCGAGGCTCGCGAAGAGCGTCAGAAGCGCTGGGAAGAGCGGTCCAATCGGCTTGCTGAAGTGCTTGGCGGCGGTGATGACGATACCAATCCGGAAGTCACCACGGCCGAGACCGCTGCTCCCGAAGGGCAGCCGGCTGAAACGGCGACAGCAGCAGCACCTGCGGAAGCCGCACCGGCAGCTCAGCCGGGCTCGGCGGTCGAGACGGCCTTTGCCCCGCAGGACCAGTCTGGTGGCGGCTCTGTCGGCAGCTTCTTCAAGCGCTGGGTGCCTTTCGGGCCGAAAGCGTCGGATGAAGGGGCCGGTGTCGGCCCCATCGAAACCGAAGTGGTTCCTGATACCAAGCCGAACTGATCGGGCTCGGCATTTGATCCGGTAGCCGGACCCTGATCCGGTTTCAGCTCCATCGCGAGTGTCCGGTGCCGTTGACCGCCTCATTCGCAAGAAGGACTGAGACGTCCTTCTTGAGGGGAACGTGTTCTCGGGAGCAAGTTCCCCATCCAGCGCGACAGACCATGGGCTTTTTTCAGAATGGCGATGTCCTGCGGGCTGAGCCGATTTGCCCGCTTCGCGTTTCCACTACCCGGCGATCGTTTCCTTTAGCGGCGGCAAACCCGTGGAGACGCCCTCTTGCAGCACCTCAGGGTCGTAGGCCTTGCGGGAGAAGACCTCGCGCACCAGCGGCTCGAAGCTTTCCAGCGTGTCCATTTCATAGTCGGGATCGAAGGACGACTGGTCCCAGCGCTCGCAGAAGTCGGCGCAGGCCTGAAAGTGCATGTGGTCCTTGAACTTGTCGCGGGCGTTTTCGTCCCAGCCGTAATGGCGCGCATAGTAGAGCATCTGGAAGATGCCGTGATGTTCCACCACCCAGGCGACCTCGTCGCGCACGAAAGGCCGGATGACCTCGGCTGAGAACCGGTCGTGGTTCTGCGGGGCCAGTCCGTCGCCGACATCATGCAGAAGCGCGCCGACGATCCAGTCGATATCCGCACCTTCCCGGCGTGCTCTTGTCGCCGCTTGCAGGCCGTGCTGCAGGCGGGTGATCTTGTAGCCGGTCAGGGTGTCCTCGTCCTGGCGTTTCAGTTCAGCCAGGACACGATCCGGTGTCATGGCGTGATGGGGACGCTCCGCCTCGGTCAGGAAGTCGTATTCTTCCTTGGTGCCGTCTTTCATCTGGGTGAAGGAAACGGTTTTCATGGTTCACACTCCTGTTTTGCGGGAGTGTGCGTCAGGGTATCCGGAAAAGTCCAGACAGGAAATTTCCTTTTCCTGTCTGGGTCTTCTGCTTAGTTGGATGCCGGGGCCGGCATGTCCGGCAGCACCGTTTCGACCGCAAGACCGAGCGCCAGCAGGTGCCTGTCGGAAAAGGCTGGACCGTCAAGTTCAAGACCGATGGGCAGGCCATCCGCTGTCAGTCCCGCGGGCAGCGACAGGCCCGGAATACCGGCGACCGATCCCGGATCGGTGTTGCGGATGAAGGTGGGGAAGGTGGGCACGTCTTCTCCGTTCAGCGACACGGTCTCGTCGGACTCCGCGATGGGTTGGGCCGGCAGCGGGGTTGTCGGGAAGACCAGCGCATCCAGCTTGTTGGTCGCAAAGATCTCCGCATATCCGGACTGGATCAGGGGCCGCATGACGTCCATGGCGTCGCGGTAAACAGCATCTGGGATCGCCTGATTGCCCAGGATCAGATTGTCAAAGATGAATTTGACATCAGGGCTGGCGACCTCATTGGCTATGTCCTGCAATCCGAGCCCGGTGTCATGGGTCTCCAGAAAGGCGGCGAGATCCCGCTTCACTTCCCAAAGCGCGATCGGGAACCCGGCTTTTCCGGCAAGCTCCAGCTCCGTGCTGATATCGACGGGAACCAGGGTCACACCGGTAGCCTCCAGCTTGTCCAGTGCTTCCTTGAACAGACGGTCCGTTTCCGGTGAGAGGTTGTCCGTCAGGCCAGCTGGAACCCCGAGGCGGACAGTGGTGAGGTCGACCGGCTCAAGCCCTGGCGCACTGCCGCTGATGACCGAATCGAGGAGAACCAGATCGGCAACCGTTCTTGCAATCGGGCCGGGGGTGTCGCGCGTGGCGGAAATCGGCACGATACCTTCTGTCGGATAGCGGCCGACGGTCGGACGCAGACCGGCAACGCCGTTAAGCGCCGAGGGAATGCGCACCGATCCGCCTGTATCTGTTCCAAGTCCGGCAGGCGCCAGACGGGCGCCAACGGCAGCACCTGTGCCGCCACTTGAGCCACCGGCAAAACGGTCCGGATCGTAAGCGTTGGCAACCGCGCCGAACGCGGCATTGTTGGACGTGATGCCGAAGGCAAGTTCATGAAGGTTGGTCTTGCCAAGCAGGATGGCACCGGCCTCCCGCAGCTTCTTCAAGACAGGTGCGTCCTCCCGTGGCACCCAGCCCTTCAGCGCCGGCGTTCCACCGGTTGTCGGCAGGCCTTCGGCGGCAATGTTGTCCTTGACGACAATCGGCACACCGTGCAGCGGGCCGAGGGCTTCACCCGCCTTCACGCTTTCATCCGCCGCGGCTGCTGCCGCCAGGACGCCTTCGGTGTCGAAGGATATGTAGACGTTGCCAGGGTCATCCCCGGTCTTGGCAATCAGAGCGTTGACGAGGTCCGTGGCGCTGAGCGTTTGTTCAGCTATGGCGCTCGCCATTTCCGTCGCGCTCAGGTTGGTGATGTCTTCCGCGGCCTGGGCCGGGCAGGCCAGGGCAGCCGCGAGCGCGGTCAGTCCGGCTGTAAGATGCACTTTCATTTTGTTCCCCTTCTTGTGCTTGAGGGAAACAGCAAACGCCGGGAGCCTGTGCTGCACATCCTCCAAAATGAGGAGGCAAGGGTGTTTACTGGAGGGAATGCCGTGCGTTGATGCTGGCGAGCAGTTCGGCCCTGCTGGTGAGCCCGGATTTTTGAAACACGGCCTTGAGGTGGGAACGCACAGTGGTCACGGAGATGTTCAGGTCTGACGCGATCTCGCGGTCGCGCTTGCCTTCGCTAACCAGGCACAAAACGTCCTGTTCGCGGCCCGTCAGATGATGGCGGGTCGCCCAGGCAGCCAAGCGTAACCGGGGGTCTGCTTCCCGCTGTTTCTGTTCATTGGAGCGCATGTTGGCCAGAGCCTGCCCGAAGGCCGTGCCGATTGCGTTCAGCATCTCCAGATCGCGCTGTTGGAAGGTTTCCTTGCCGGCGCCGCGCCAGATGCGCAGGTCGCCCAGATGGCCGTTGGCCGCATAGGCATGGAAGTTCATTCCCTGGTGCAGGCCGTCGCGCGCCAGAAAGTCGTTGTAGAATTCGGTGCGCAGGAAGTCTTCCCGGGAAATGATCTGGTCCAGATGGGTGGCGCGCCGGCACATGCGGAACCGGGGCGTGATCGGGTCGCAGTGCTGAAAATGATGCTGATAGGCGGCGAGATTGCTTTCGTCCATGTTCAGGAACACACCGTCGGTGTCGCCATCCGTCCGTGTCCAGACGTAGGACGCGAAATAATCGGCCTCCAGAAGGTCAAGCAAACGCGCGCCAAGCTGCAGTCTGAGTTGCCGCGCGTCCTGGATGGCGGTCATGTCCTGCATGATCGCGAATATCAGCTTTGTTTCCCGGCCCGAAAGCGTTGTCAGCATGCCAGACCTCCTCTTGCGTCATGGTAGCCGGGAAGAGGAGATCCGTCATCCAAAAGGATCGGGCCGGTTTTCAGCTTATTTCGGCATCAAGGCCCAGTAGTCGAAATCGAGCACTACTTCCGGCAGGTAGTTGCCTTCATGGTCCTGGCCCGGAAAATCATGGCAGGTCCGGTTTTTGGTCGCGACAAGGCGAAGGCGCAGCGCGCCAACGTCCGAGCGTCCGTCGATGTCCGCCTTGTCCAGCACTTCCGACCAGGCATAGACCGTATCCCCGGCGGCCAGCGGGCCGACGTGGCGGCCGCCGTTGATACCGGCTATGTGGAACGCGTTGGCCAGCCCGTTGAACGACAGGGCACGGGCAATGGAGATCACATGGCCGCCATAGACCAGTCGGTGTCCGAAGCGGTTATGTGCTTCCGTATGCTGGTTGAAATGCACCTTGGCGGTGTTCTGGTAAAGCCGGGTCGCAAGCTGGTGCTCGGCTTCTTCCACCGTCATGCCGTCAACATGGTCGATCTGCTCGCCAACCTCGTAGTCGGCAAAACGATACTCGGAACCGGCCAGGTCGTTGTCCCAATTGGCGGTGTCCAACAGTGGCACGGCGGTGCCGAGAGACTGTGGGTCGAGTGCCGCGGGAAGTTCAGGCACGACGGGTTCCGGTGCCGGATTTGCCGCCACACGCTTGTTGACCATCACCCAGCGGACATAGTCCAGCACCTCGGTGCCGTTGGCGGTGTAGCCTGTTGAACGCACATAAACGACGCCGGTCTTGCCGTTGGAGTTTTCTTTCTTGCCGATCACCTCGGAAACGGTGGAGATCGTGTCTCCCGGGAACACTGGCGCCAGAAACCGGCCACCGGCGTAGCCGAGATTGGCAACGGCATTCAGCGAGATGTCCGGCACGGTCTTGCCGAATACGACGTGAAAGGTCAGCAGGTCATCGACCGGGGCATGTGCGTAACCCAGGGATTTTGCGAAAGCGTCCGACGATTGAACCGCAAAGCGGGAGCCGTAAAGCGCGGTATAGAGCGCCTGGTCACCGCCGGTGATGGTGCGCGGCGTTGCGTGGCGGATTACCTGACCCACCTTGAAGTCTTCGAAGAAATTGCCGCGATTGGTCTTGCTCACCTGTGCCTCCCGGTTCTGATTTGCTGGAGAGGATTAAGCCCGCTGCGGTGCACACAAGCAAGTCAGACGTTTTGCCGATGACGCTTTGTAACAGGTCTCGGCAATTGAAGCTGTCTATCCGGCCCGAAAAAGGACAGGAAAACAGCGGTCATTTGCTTGCCGGATCAGGTAGCGCGCCGCAAAACCCGCCGCTGGGGGCGCTGCCAGACCCCAGGGCCAGAAGCTTCGGGGCCTTGTAGGGATTGGGCGGTGTCGCAGACGCGTCGAGAGCGACCACGGCGGCCAGTCCTGCGAGAGCGATGAGGGCAGTCACCAGACGGGTCATGATCTTGCCTCCAGCTTCAGGAGGGGGCGCAGTTTCACGCCATAGATCGATCCGGCAAAGGCGGCTGCAAACCAGACCCAGCCGTGCAGGCTGCCGGTCGAGATGCCGGAAAAGAACGCCCCGACGTTGCAGCCGAAGGCGAGGCGGGAGGAATAACCCAGCAGAAAGCCCGCGACGATTGCAGCCACCCAGGCCTGTGCGGGCAGGGACGGAATGTTCTGGGACAAACCGCCCGTCCGCCAACCGGCGACCAGAAACGCCCCCAGGATGATGCCGATATTCGTCAGCGAGGTGTAGTCCGTCAGTAGGCTATGCGTCAGGCGCTCGACGGAACCCGGCGCGCTCCAGAAAGCCGAGCCGGACAGATCCACGCCCGCGGCAGACGCCGCTTTCGCGGCCCACAGGCCAAGGCCGTAAACGACACCCCACGGCTGACCGGCGACAATCAGGTTCAGAACCGCAAGGGCGGCCAGCAGGACGGCCGCAACGATCAGCCGGCGTGGCAGGCGCCGGTGTTCGGGTGCTGACAGTTTCCAAAGCAGTGCGGCAACTGCCGAAAGTCCCAGCAGCGTGATTGCCGCGCCCTGCCAGCCGGACAGGGTCAGAACCGGCAGTGCGCCAAGGTCCGTCCACCAGATGAGGTGATAAGCCCCGGCGAAGCTGCCGATGGCAAAGAAGGGCAGGGCGACGAGAGAGACCGCATTGCCGGAGCCGGCATTGACCAAGGTTCCGGACCCACAGCCCAGCACCACCTGCATGGCGGCGCCAAAGACGAAGGCCCCTGCGATCATCGCAAAGCCGATTGGCCCCTGAGCGCCGCTCAATTCACCCTGGTTGGCGGCGAGCAGGGGAAAGGCTACCAGCGAAACAAGGGCAATCGACAGAAGTTGTGCCCACAGGCCGCCGGGGTCGCGGCGCAGGATCATCGCACGCCATGGGCCGGCAAAGCCGAAGCGCAGGCCTTCCAGCACGATGCCGAAGCCAAGGCCGACGGCAAGCAGCAAGCCATAGCGGCCGCCCACGAGGAGAGCGGTGGCCAGAACCGCCGCAAGGGCGGCCAAAACAAGACCGCCGCGGCGCCAGACCGGCGTCGCGGCGGCTGTGTGAATATCAGCGGTGGTGGTCACGTCAGTTCAATATCTGGTTGAGCAGGTTCTGTACGAGACCCGGGGTGTTCGCCATCTCGTTTCCGGACTGGGAATATTCGACCATGGAGCCCGCGTAAAGCTTCGCGTTTTCCACTCCGGCCACTTCGGACACCGCAAACCAGTGAGCCGCGGCCCAATGGCCGGTGTTGCAGAAGGAAACCGTATCCTTGCCGTCTTTCACACCAAGCGAGGCCTTCAGCGCGGCAGGATCGATGGCGGTCGACATGGCCGGCGAGCCATCCTTGAAGAAAGCCGTATAGGTATGGTTGATGGCGGTCGGCAGGGTCCCCGGACGCGCTGCCGCATCATGCGCTTTCTTGCCGTTGAAGAAGTCAGCCGGGCGGGCATCAACCAGAAGCGCGTCCGACTCGCCTGCAGCCACAGCGGCAACGTCTGCCGTGGTGGCAAGCCAGGTGTCGTCAAACGTCAGGTCCAGCTCGCTCGGAAAGGCGGATTCTGCCGTGGAGTTGACCGGCAGGCCCGCCGCTTTCCAGGATTCCAGACCGCCGTTCAGGATCGACAGATCGGTGAAGCCGGTGGACTTCAGGGTCCAGTAGACACGCGCTGCCGAGCCGAAGTCCGTATCGGTCTTGCCTTCGGACAAGATGACGATGGGGGTGTCCTGTTCCAGCCCGAGCTCTTCCAGTTCGGCTTCCAGCTTTTCGACATCCACAAGACCGCCTGGATTTTCAGCCGGTCCGCGGAACATGCGGTAGGGGGCAAACAGGGCGCCGTCGGCATGGCCCTTCTCGTATCCGGCATTGCGGATGTCCAGAAGCACCGGCTCCACGGTGTCCAGCGACGCGGACAGCTCGGCGGGCTCTACCAGCGGGCCGAAGGTTGCGGCAGCGGCGGATGTGGCGAGGCTTGCAGTCATCGCCAATGCGAGAGCGAGATGTTTCATCGGTTCGGCCTTCCTGGTGCGCGATGGCCTTGCAGCCAGACGCTTCAATTCAATTGCCGAATTTTAGGAAGTTCTCCGTCACGGAGCGTGGGATGGCATTTCAAACTTGGTGGGCGGATTGACATATTAAACCAAGGCGCAGAAGTGGCTTGGCAATTGGTTGCGGGGCAGGCTTGCGGATTGCCGCAAGTCTTCTGGTTTGCCGGCGCCATAAGTGGGGCCCTGAAAACCTGAGAAGGGAAACCCAAACCTCATCCTGAGGAAGCGCGAAGCGCTGTCTCGAAGGTTGGCGGCAGACTTCGGAGCAAGCAGCCCATCCTTCGAGACGCCGCTAACGCGGCTCCTCAGGATGAGGCGCAAAGGAAACTGGCCTTGAAAAAGCAAAAAGCCCGGGACGCTGCCCGGGCTTTTTCTGGTTTTTTCAAATCGGGCTTATGCCGATTCCTTGTTCGCCGCGCGGTCGGCGCGCTTGCGCTCATGCGGGTCGAGGATGGCCTTGCGCAGACGGATGGAGTCCGGTGTGACTTCCACCAGCTCGTCGTCTGCGATGTAGGAGAGTGCCGCTTCCAGGGTCAGCTTCTTCGGCGTGGTCAGCTTGACCGCGTCGTCCTTGCCGGCCGAGCGGATGTTGGTGAGCTGCTTACCCTTCAGGACGTTCACTTCCAGGTCGTTGCCGCGGGTGTGCTCGCCGATGATCATGCCCGGATACACCTTTGTGCCCGGATCGATCATCATCGGGCCGCGGTCTTCCAGGTTGAACAGCGCATAGGCAACGGCTTCACCGGTGCCGTTGGACAGGAGCACGCCGGTATGGCGGCCCTGGATCGGTCCCTTGTGCGGCTCGTAGCCATGGAACAGGCGGTTGAAGATCGCGGTGCCGCGGGTGTCCGACATAAGTTCGGACTGATAGCCGATGAGGCCACGCGTCGGAGCGTGGAACACCAGACGGGTGCGGCCACCGCCGGACGGCTTCATTTCCAGAAGGTCGGCCTTGCGTTCCTGCAGTTTCTGAACAACGACGCCGGAATGTTCTTCATCAACGTCGATGATGACTTCCTCGATCGGCTCCAGGCGGTTGCCGGCATCGTCATACTGATAGACAACGCGCGGACGGCCGACGCCGAGTTCAAAACCTTCGCGACGCATGTTCTCGATCAGGATCGCCAGCAGAAGTTCGCCGCGTCCGGAAACGACAAATGCGTCCGGCTCAGCGGTGTCTTCAATCTTCAGTGCGACGTTGCCTTCGGCTTCCTTCTTCAGACGGTCGCGGATAACGCGGGACTGAACCTTGGAGCCTTCGGTGCCGGCCAGCGGGCTGTCGTTGACCCGGAAGGTCATGGACAGTGTCGGCGGATCGATTGGCTGTGCCTGCAGGGATTCGGTGACCGACGGTGCACACAGCGTGTCGGCAACGGTTGCCTTGGTCAGGCCTGCGATGGCGACGATGTCGCCGGCTTCACCTTTTTCGATCGGCTGGCGTTCCAGGCCCCGGAAAGCGAGGATCTTGGAGATGCGGCCGTTTTCCACCAGGCTGCCGTCACGGGCAAGCGCCTTGATCGGCATGTTCGGCACAGCGGTGCCGGATACGATGCGGCCGGTCAGGATGCGGCCCAGGAACGGGTCGGCTTCGATGGTGGTCGCCAGAATGCGGAAATCGCCCGGCTCGGCTTCCGGCGGCGATACCTTGTCCAGAACCATGTCGAAGAGCGGATCCATGCTGTCCTGCGGGCCGGTCGGCTCCAGCGCCATCCATTCCTGTTTGGCAGAGCCGTAGAGGACCGGGAAGTCGAGCTGGTCTTCATTGGCGTCGAGGGCTGCGAACAGGTCGAACACTTCGTCCAGCACTTCATCGGCGCGCTGTTCCGGCTTGTCGATCTTGTTGATCGCGACGATCGGCTTCAGGCCGAGCTTCAGTGCCTTGCCGAGCACGAACTTGGTCTGCGGCATCGGGCCTTCGGCGGCATCCACCAGAAGGATCACGCCGTCGACCATATGCAGGATGCGCTCGACCTCGCCGCCGAAGTCGGCGTGGCCCGGAGTGTCGACGATGTTGATGCGGGTGTCTTTCCAGACCAGGGAGGTGACCTTGGCCAGAATGGTGATACCGCGCTCACGCTCGATGTCGTTGGAGTCCATCATCCGTTCTTCGGTGCGCTGGTTGTCGCGGAACGCGCCGGATTGCTTCAGCAGAACGTCGATAAGGGTGGTTTTGCCATGGTCAACGTGCGCTATGATGGCAATATTGCGAAGTTTCATGAGTGGCTCCAAAAGACAGAACGGGCCCTTGGGGACCCGCAGCTTGTCTGGAAGTTGAATTGCTATGGATCGGCATCCATGCCGAATTTGGCGCCTTTATACGTGGCGCGAGGGAATTGTGCAATGCAATGTCACATCTACGCATTGACAGAGCTTCCAGAAGAGCCGTATTCGTAAGGTAACCTTACTAAAATGGGGCGGCGATGGCACTTCCAAC
Source organism: Labrenzia sp. ATLA3 (assembly GCF_057180185.1). NCBI lineage: Bacteria > Pseudomonadati > Pseudomonadota > Alphaproteobacteria > Hyphomicrobiales > Stappiaceae > Labrenzia > Labrenzia sp. ATLA3. Next base: position 173,617 of record NZ_JBXUKV010000003.1, on the reverse strand, counting down.
TCCGAATGTCGGTGTTACCATGCTGGTTGTTGATCTGGCGCGGTTGTTGCGGCGGAACTTCGAAGCGGAACTATCCAAGGTTGACACTGGTCTGACTGCCGGAGAAGCGCGTACGCTGTTTTATGTTTGGCGTCTGCCAGGTCAACGGCAAGCCGTTCTGGCAGACGCGATGTACGTCGAGCCGATGACCCTTGTCGGTTATCTCGACACGCTCGAAAAAGCCGGATTGATCAAACGTTGTCAGGACCCGAAAGACCGCCGGGCCAAGATAATCGAGCTGACGCCGTTGGCCGATCCGTTGCTTGACAGAATTGGGACTGCCCTTCAGCAAGTGCGCTCAAAGGCGCTTGAGGGAATTCCCGCGGATCAAGGACCGATACTGGAAGCACTTCTGCAGACGATGAAGGACAGCCTGCTGCAGGAGGTTTCCAAAGGGAAACAGAAATGACTGCCGATAGCTCTATCATGAGCGCAAGACGCACTTCACTGCTTGGGGCCGGGCTCGTTGCCATCGGCCCCATTTCAATGGCGCTTTACACACCGGCCATGCCGGCCCTCGTCGAAGCCTTCGGCACCACCGATTCAGCGGTCAAGCTTACCCTGACGGCCTATTTTGCCGGTTTTGCCGTCACGCAGCTCGTGTGCGGGCCGCTGACCGACGCTTTCGGACGCAAACCGGTCACGATTGCCTTCCTGATCCTGTATCTCGTCTCAAGCGTGCTGGCGACTTTCTCGCCAACTGTCGAATTCATGGTGTTCGCCCGTGCGCTTCAGGGTGTCGGCGCTGCGGTTGGTATCGCGGTGTCGCGCGCCATCGTTCGCGACCAGTTTACCGGTCAGGCTTCCGCCAAGATCATGAATACGATTGCGATGATGCTGGCGCTTGGTCCGGCGATCTCGCCCACAATCGGCGGCATCGTGCTGGAGCTGTTCGGCTGGCAGGAAGTGTTCTGGTGCATGGTGATCTACGGCGCCCTGCTCATGGTTGCCGTGCTTGTGTTCCAGGTCGAAACCAATCCAAAGCCGGGCAAGCATCACCTCAATCCGCGGCAACTTGCGGTCAATTATATGACCTTGCTGAAGGACCCGAGGTTCCTCGCGCCAAGTCTTCTCATCGGTTTTGGGCTCGGCAATCTTTACGCGCTCGCGACCGTTCTGCCCTTCATCCTGATCTATGAAGTCGGCCTGACACCGTCCGCCTTCGGGCTGACCATGATCATCCAGTCGGGTTCGTTCATCGCAGGCACCATTTTGACCGGCCGTCTGCTGCGCTACTTCGAAGCGCGCAAGCTGGTGCCCTATGGTCTCTCTCTGTGGGTCGTGGCATCAACGCTGATGTGTTACGTCACGCTGACCCATGAGCCGACAATCCTGACGGTGATGGGGCCGGTGGCGTTGTTCACATTCTCGCTGGCCCTGGTTCTGCCGGCCAGCTTTACCGACTCCATGGCGCCTTTCCCGCATATTGCCGGCTCGGCGTCTTCCATGCTCGGCTTCCTTCAGTTCGGCGGCGGCATCGTCGCCAGCCTGGCAATTGCCGCGCTTGGCGAACCGATCCTTGGCCTCGCCTTCATTCTGCCGGGCATGCCCATCGTCGGAATCATTTTTCATCTGTTCCTGCGCAGCCAGATCCGCCAGCCAGCGGCAGCGGAGTAGACGCGCGGGTCGCTTCCCGTCGCCCTTATCTTCCGATCCCTTTCCGTCCTTGCCGGAGGTTGCGGAAACGGCGCGGCTGGCTGGGAGAGTGGAAAAATCAAACGGGCCGGTTTCCCGGCCCGCTCTTTGTCTGAAAAACTCAGATCAGGCCTTGCGAACCGGATCCAGCGTGACGGCGTGCAGTTCGACGTCGTCACGATCCATCAGGCGGACGGTGAGCTGTTCGCTCTGGCCGTCGATGTCGACCAGGCCGAAGAACTGCAGTCCCATTGACGGGGGCAGGTTGGCGCCCTGTTCGGAAGTCGGAGCCTTGATGTATTTCAGTTCCGGACCGAAGGTCATGTCGAGATCATTCGGGCCGAAGGTGCCGGCGTGGATCGGGCCGGACACGAATTCCCAGAAGGGCTTGAAGTCCTGGAACTGGGCCCTGTCCGGATTGTAGTAATGCGCCGCCGTGTAATGGACGTCGGCCGTCAGCCAGACGATGTTGTCGATGTCGGCCGTCTTGATGAAGCGCAGCAGATCGGCGAATTCCAGTTCGCGGCCTTTCGGAGCGCCATGATCGCCATTGGCGACCGCTTCGGCACCTTCCTGCTCTTTCCAGTTGTCCCAGACGATCAGGCCGATTGGCATGTCGCAGGCGATGACCTTCCAGGTGGCGTTGGAATTCACCAGTTCACGCTTAAGCCAGGCAAGCTGCTCGGCGCCGAGGATCCGGGACGCCGGCGTCATGCTGTCTTCCATCGAAGCGCCGTTCGGGCCGCGATAGGAGCGCAGATCCAGGAAGAACACGTCCAGCAATGGACCATAGGCGATCTTGCGGTAGACGCGGCCAGGTTCAGCCGGTGTGTAGCGGATCGGGGTCAGTTCGTGGAAAGCCCGACCTGCACGGGCGGCCAGCAGGTGGATGTTCTTTTCGCTGTAACGATCGTCGGACAGGAGATCCTTGGAGGAAGACCAGTTGTTGACGACTTCATGGTCGTCCCACTGGAAGAACGTCGGAACTTCCGCGTTGAACGCCTTGAGGTTCTCGTCCAGAAGGTTGTATTTCCACTGGCCGCGATATTCGTCCAGCGTTTCTGCAACCTTGGATTTTTCTTCCGTGACGATGTTCTTCCAGACGGTCCCGTCCTTCAGCTCGACGGTTTCCTTCACCGGGCCATCGGCATAAATCGTGTCGCCGGAGTGGATGAAGAAGTCCGGCTGATGCTTTGCCATGGTGGCGTAGGTCTTCAGACCGCCGCGGTCGGTATCGATGCCCCAGCCCTGGCCAACAGTGTCGCCAGACCAGGCGAAGCGGATGTCGCGGCGGGAGGCGGGCGCCGTGCGGAATCGGCCGGTCATCGGCTCGGACACCGCATTGACGTCGTTCAGGTCGGCAAAGGCGACGCGGTAGAAGATGTCCTGATCGGACGGCAGATTTTCAATGAGCCGTTTGACGGCGAAATCCGAATCGGGAAGCGCATTGATCGGGGCGAGCCGGCGCGGCGATTCGAAAGCGCCGGTGGTGTCGACTTCCACAAGCATTCTGGCGGGGCGGTCCGAGCGGGCCCAGATCATGCCGGAATTGCCGTCAACGTCGCCGGATTGCAGGCCATGGGTGATCTGCGGGCGCGAGGCGGCGCGGGACAGGCCAGGCATGGCCAGCGGCGAAGCCAGCACCAGACCGGTGGCAGCAGATGATTTCAGGAAATTGCGTCGAGAAACTTTTGAAGGCATTTTCAAGCTCCGTGGCTGGGGACCGCGGGGGCGAGTCCCTTGGCGAAACATCTGGTGCTGAAGCTCCGTGACAGACGCATGTCTGTTCCAAGACCGTTTCCCGAATTTTTGATGACGGTGTGTCCGGATTGCCGAAAACCGCTACGGAACGATTGAACCTCCAAATTGCTTCCAAATCGTGATCGTCCACAGCCCTGCGATGGGGCAAGGCAGGGCGAGGTCGCATTGGTGCCGCTTGACCGTCGGTGTCAGACGGGCCAAACACGTGCCTGACCGTCAAAAGGACGCCATGATGCCGAGCCCGACAGCCTATGAACCGCCGCGTTTCGACGCTGGAAGCCAACGTCCCCACGTGATGGGGATCCTGAATGTGACCCCGGATTCCTTTTCCGATGGTGGGCGCCACGCCAATGCGGATGCCGCCTTGAAGCGCGCGCAGGAAATGATTCTGGAAGGCGCCGATATTCTGGACGTTGGCGGCGAAAGCACGCGGCCGGGTTCGGAACCGGTGCCGCTGGATCTGGAGTGGTCGCGGCTCGATCCGATCCTGGATCAGGTAATCGCAATGGGCACGCCGGTCTCCATCGACACCTACAAGGCGGAGATCGCGCGCCGGGCTTGCGCGGCAGGGGCACTCATCATCAATGATGTGTGGGGCCTGCAAAAGGACCCGGCGATGGCGGACGTCGTTGCCGAGGCAGGCGTGCATGTGGTCATGATGCATAACCGTCTTGCTGCCGACGCCGGACTGGACATTCTTTCTGACATCGACCGGTTCTTCGAAACCTCGATGGACCTGGCGGAAAAGGCCGGGATTGCGCGGGAAAAGCAGATCCTTGATCCTGGTTTCGGTTTCGGCAAGACCATCGATCAGAATTTCATTGTTCTGAACCGCTTCGAAACGCTTAGGAAACATGGTCTGCCGCTTTTGGCTGGCGCGTCGCGCAAGCGCATGATCGGCGCCGTGCTGGAAGCGGAGACGGAGGACCGGCTGTTCGGATCCGTTGCCGTCCACATGACGGCCATGTTGAAGGGCGCTGCCATCGTGCGGACGCATGACGTAAGTCCACATGCCGATTGCGCGCGTATGATCGAGGCAACCCGCCTGGAACGGAACCCTGTCGAATGAATGCTGAAAGTGCGATGGCCGATGCCCCGACCCGCTGTGCGCTCGGGCTTGGATCCAACCTTGGAGATCCGAAGGCCAATCTGGACGAAGCCATCCGCCGCCTGGAGGCGACACCCGGCATCATGCTGGTGTCCCGCTCCTCCGACTACAGGACGCCGCCCTGGGGCCCGGTGCCGCAGGATGATTTCCGCAATTGCTGCGCGGTGATCGATACCAGCTTGAGCCCGCAGGCCTTGTTGCAGCGATGCCTGGAGATCGAGGCCGAACTGGGTCGGGTGCGCGATGTGCGCTGGGGACCGCGGACGCTGGATATCGATGTTCTGATCTATGGCCTGCAAAGGGTTGCCGAAAACAACCTCGAAATCCCGCACCCGCGCATGGGCGACCGCGCCTTCGTTCTCATCCCGCTCGCCGAAATCTGGCCCGACGCCCCCCTCGGCGACGGCCGCACCGCGATGGAGGCACTGGAAAGCTGTCCGGATCAGGAGGGGGTTGTGAGGCTGGACGGGTGATTTGTTGATGCGTATGCGGCGGTCCTAATCCCGCTTCCTTTGGAAAATTTCAACCAAACACGTCCTAAACTGTCGCAAGCGGGGCGCACTTCATGTCCTCCATTTACAGTCGGCATGTCGTTGCAGGGGGCAAGGTTGTGATTGGCAAGGTCAGACAGTTCTATCTGGGAATGCTCAGGTCGGAGGATCTGAGTACCCGCTTTGCCGGGCCACTTTTCGTATTCATTCTGCTTTCCACTTCACTGCTTCTCCTTGCATCCTGGCTTTACGACGACGGCGGCGCATTTACCTTCGCGCAAAGTGTCGGTGTTGCGGAAAACGAGGATTTCGCCGCCTTCTACCGTGCTGGCGAGATGGCGCGGCTTGGCATTGCGTCCGATGCCTACGATTACTACAGGTTCACGGAGGCATTTTCAGAGAGCAACAAATTCCTGTTCTTCCTGAACCCTCCTCATGCCTTTCTGTTCTTCGAACCGCTCACGTACCTAGGTTATCCGGGGGCGAAAGCCGCCTTTATGGTGCTGAGTGTTTTTTGCCTGCTGATGTCCGTTCACATGATCCGGCTCAAGCTCGGTCTGTGGCCCTATGTCTTCGTGCTTCTGTCGAGCGGGGCTTTCTATTCGTTTCAGCTTTTGCAACTTGCTCCAATCACGACTTTCCTGCTTCTGTTCGCCCTGCTGTTTAGCCGGACGCGGCCAGTGCTGACGGGGCTCGCTCTGGCTGTGCTCACGATAAAGCCGCAGTACGGCGTTCTGGTGCCCGTCTTCCTTGCAGCCAATCGGGATTGGCGTGCCTTCGCTGTCGCCGCGCTCGGAACCTGTGGGCTGACGGCGCTGTCCGTCGCCGTCTACGGCCTCGAGGTCTGGCAGGCATTCTTTACGTCCTTGTCAAGTGGCGTGCATGCGGTCCAGTTCGAGGCGCTGCACAACATGATGGTAACGGTCGGGAATTCTGTCGGAAAATTCGGCGTGCAACCCGACCTCAGGAAGGCATTGCAACTGCTCGTCATGCCGGCTTTTGCGGTGGCTGTCTGGTTCCTTGCCCGCCGTCGCCCGAGGGAAGAGGCGGTGGCCTTCTGCCTGCTGGCAATGTGCCTGGCGGCACCATCTTTCCTGTTCTACGACTGGTTGATCTACGCGATGGCCCTGCTTCTGCTGGTCAAGGTCAGACCTCATTGGCCGGTGGGCCTTCAGGCCGCCGCCGGGCTGCTCTGGTCCGCGCCTGTCCTGCACGACATTGCCGAAAAGTATGACGCCACCGCGGCGTTCTACTTCTCAGGTTCGATTTTGTTCCTGGCTGTTCTGGTTCTGGCACTCGCCTGTTGCTGCTTCAGGAACGCCCCATCAGCAGGCAGAGTCGCTGGGTGTCAGAAGCCTATGGTGCAAGCACCATAGGGCCAGAGCTCCAAATCCGGGCTACTCCGTCGGTTGGCTCTAACAAAGTCCGATAAAGCTCTCCATGTGGAATCGGGCATTGTCCGGGGCCTGGCTATGGTCACGGCCGACAGGACAGGCTCGGCGGGCAAGGCAGCCGGTCCAGCAGGCCAGCATCCTGTCTTCCGAAAGGTGCGTCCGGCAGGCAGGAACGTCGTAGCCGGTTTCCAGCGACAGGGCCTCTGCCGGGCAGGTGGCGATACAGGGTTTGTCCTCGCAGGTCTCGCAGGGGCCGGGCAGACCGTCAGATGTTCCTGTCCAAAGTGGTTCACTGCTCAGAAAAGCTGCGCGGAAGCCGGCCCAGGGGCCGTAGGTGCGGTGGGCGAGGACGCCGAGGGGGCTTTGGGAGAAGCCGCCGCATTTCATCGCCCATTGCTGGAAGGGGTAATAGGGCGGGCCTTCGAACGGAAACACCGGTTCGTAGCCAGATGCCTCGGCAATCTCCAGAAGTGTGCGCCGCGTGTAGCGGTCAAGCGGGTCCGCTTGGCCGCTCCTGTATTCCGGACTTGCCGTTAGGTGCGGCCAGATTGATGGTCCGGTGCTTCCGATGAGCAGAAGGATTCGGGCCTGCTTGCCGCCGGCAAGAGGCGGAACGGCAACGGAGCCGTCCGGGGCAAAGCCGCCGAGCAATAAAAAACCGGCGGCAGCAAGGTCCTGTTCAAGGTTTGCTGTCGCCGGTCTTGTCATGTCAGACCTCAGCCGATCCGGTTGCGCTTGGCGAGGGTGCGCAGGCGCAGGGCGTTCAGCTTGATGAAGCCGGCAGCGTCCTTCTGATCGTAAGCGCCCTGGTCGTCCTCGAAGGTGACCAGCTCTTCGGAATAGAGCGAATAGGGCGAGGACCGGCCGACGAGAATGACGTTGCCCTTGTAGAGCTTCAGCTTGACGGAGCCGGTGACATGTTCCTGGCTCTTGTCGATCAGGGCCTGCAGCATCTCCCGTTCCGGAGAGAACCAGAAGCCGTTGTAGATCAGCTCGGCGTAGCGCGGCATCAGCTCGTCCTTCAGGTGCGATGCACCGCGGTCAAGCGTGATGGATTCCATGGCGCGGTGCGCCGTCAGAAGGATGGTGCCACCCGGCGTCTCATAGATACCGCGGCTCTTCATGCCGACGAAGCGGTTCTCGACCAAATCGAGGCGGCCGATGCCGTTGTCGCGGCCATAGTCGTTGAGTTTGGCAAAGAGGGTTGCCGGAGACATTTTCTCGCCGTTGAGGGAGACGGCGTCGCCCTTTTCGAAGCCGATTTCGATGTAGGTGACTTCGTCGGGAGCTTCAGTCGGGTCAACCGTGCGCTGGAACACGTAGTTCGGTGCTTCCTCGGCCGGGTCTTCCAGCACTTTGCCTTCCGAAGAGGAGTGCAGCATGTTGGCGTCGACAGAGAACGGAGCTTCGCCGAGCTTGTCTTTTGGAACCGGGATCTGGTTCTGTTCGGCGAATTCCAGAAGGTCCGTCCGGGATTTGAAGCTCCAGTCGCGCCAGGGGGCGATCACCTTGATATCCGGGTTCAGGGCGTAGGCGGACAGTTCGAAACGAACCTGGTCGTTGCCTTTGCCGGTTGCGCCGTGTGCAATGGCGTCGGCGCCGGTTTCCTCGGCAATCTCGATCAGGCGTTTGGAGATCAGCGGCCGGGCGATGGAGGTGCCGAGCAGGTAAACGCCTTCATAGACGGCATTGGCGCGGAACATCGGGAAGACGAAGTCGCGGATGAATTCCTCGCGCAAGTCGTCGATGTAGATTTCCTTGATGCCGAGCATTTCGGCTTTCTTGCGCGCCGGCTCCAGTTCCTCGCCCTGGCCGAGATCAGCAGTGAAGGTCACCACTTCGCAGCCCAGTTCGGTCTGCAGCCATTTCAGGATGATGGAGGTGTCGAGGCCGCCGGAATAGGCCAGCACGACTTTTTTGATGTCACCATGCGCCATTTTGGGAAAAATCCAGTTCGCTGTTCCTGGCGGTTGCCCGCCGATGAAAATTTGCGGCAATTTAGCCGGTTCTCTGGACGGCGCAAGCCCTGGAATGCACTCATTTCGTCGCGTTTGGGTCTACGCGGGTCGATCTGCCATATCGGAGATTTGCGGCGGGCGTCCGTTACCGTGCCGCGACCGTTTGCGCGGTTGGCTTGGCGCCGTATCGGGCCAGGAACATGTCGACGCTTTCCTCAATGATCCGTTCCATCTCGAGACGGGTGGTCACCCGGCCGCTGTGGATGTTGGGATAGAAGGAATGGGCCTTGATCAGTCCAAGAAACTGGCTTGCGGCCAGGGCCGGATCGGTGGCGGTGAGCTTGCCTTCGCGGGTGGCGCGTTCCATGAACTCTGTAAAGACGGAGATCTTGGTCATGCGGCTGTCCATATCGGCGGCAAGGGCCGGGTCGCGGATCGTTTCGCTCATGACCATACGGGCCAGGCTCATGAAGCAAGGGTTGATCATGAGTTCGCCTTCCGCCCAGCCCAGGCGCACCAGGGCGTCGCGAATGGGGGCTGCCGGGTCGTAGGAGACTTCAAGCGCCGAGTTGATCTGGTCGGCAAGGCACTGGTTGATCTCCTTGAAAAGCACGTCCTTGCTTTCAAAGTGATTGTAAACCGTGCGCTTGGAAACGTGGGCTCGCTCGGAAATCCGGTCCATGCTGGCTCCGGCATAACCCTTTTCCTGAAACTCCGCGATTGCAGCCTGAACGATCTGCTTCTTCTTCTGATCCGATACGGACATTATCTACTCATATAGACCCCGTTGCATTATCTGCCGGTTGACAGGCCCCCGCCTCTTTAATCCCAAAATTCGCGCCCTATGTAAACTCTGGCGTTTACAGATGTGCAGTTACGAACTAAACTGCACGGTGTAGTTTACTTCCTTTAGCCAGATTTGGCCAGCCAAAGGAGACGCCTCCTCATGTCAGTGACATTAAAAATCAACGGGGAAACGCGCACGCTCGACGCGGATCCCGAAAGTCCCCTGTTGTGGGCTTTGCGAGACGAACTGGGAATGACGGGGACGAAGTTCGGTTGCGGCATCGCCTCTTGCGGTGCCTGCACGGTTCACTGGGACGGAGTCCCGATCCGCTCCTGCCAGACGTTCGTCGGTGACCTTGAAGGTGCCGAAATCACGACAATCGAAGGTATTGACAGCAAGGCGGCAACCGCCGTGCAGGCCGCCTGGAACGAGCTGGACGTGCCGCAATGCGGTTATTGCCAGTCCGGCCAGATCATGGCCGCGACAGCCTTGCTTGCCGAAACGCCCAAGCCGACCGACGAGGACATCGACGCCGCCATGGATGGCAACGTGTGCCGTTGTGCCACCTACGCCCGGATCCGCAAGGCCATCCACCTTGCCTCAGACAAGATGGAGGCCTGAGCCATGCTGCATCTCTTGCAACAACCGCTGGCAGCCGCGACGCCGACCCGGCGCAGCTTCCTGAAGATATCTGCCGGTGCCGTCGGCGGTCTCGTGCTTGCCATGAACCTGCCGCGCTCGGCCGCATTGGCCGCTGAGGGCGAGTTCATCCAGCCGTTCGTTCACATCCGTCCGGACAACACGGTCGTGGTGATTTCCAAGCACTTCGACATGGGGCAGGGGACGGCCAGCGGTCTGAGTACCCTGGTCGCCGATGAGCTCGACGCCTCCTGGGAGCAGGTTCGCGTTGAATTCGCCCCGTCCAATCCGCAGGTTTATGCCAACACGCTGTTCGGCGTTCAGGGCACCGGCGGTTCCACGGCTATGGCCAACTCGTTCATGCAATACCGTCAGGCCGGTGCCGCGGCAAAGGCGATGATCGTTGCTGCTGCAGCAAAGGAATGGGGTGTGCCGGCTGGTGAGATCACCGTGTCGGGCGGCGTCGTTTCCCATGGTTCGGACAAGTCCGCGACCCTGGGTGAGCTGGCGGGTCTTGCCGCCAACGAGGACGTTCCGGCAGAACCGGTGCTGAAGACACCGGACCAGTGGGTCTATATCGGCAAGTCCTTCCCGCGTCTTGACGTCAAGAACAAGACCGTGGGGGCTCCGAAGACCTATACGATGGATTTCCAGCGCGACGATCTGCTGGTTGCCGTCGTTGCCCGCTCGCCCCGCTTTGGCGGCAAGGTGAAGTCGTTCGATGCCACCGAAGCCAAGAAGGTGCCGGGTGTCGTCAATGTGCTGCAGATCCCGAATGGGGTCGCGGTGATTGCAAAGTCGACCTGGCCGGCGATCAAGGGCCGGTCCCTGCTTGAGATCGAGTGGGACGACGCCGAGGCCGAGACCCGGTCCAGCGATGCGATGATCACAGACCTCAAGGACATGACCACCAAACCGGGTGTGAAGGTTCGCGAGGACGGCGACGTCGATGCGGCCCTGGAAGCCTCTGCCAGGGTCATCGAAGCGGAATACGACTTCCCGTTCCTGGCCCATGGTGCCATGGAGCCACTGGATATCGCCATGATGTTCGACGGTGAAACAGCGGAATTCTGGTTCGCTTCCCAGATCCCGACCATCGACCATAACGTGGCGGCCACCGTGCTCGGCATTCCGTTCGAGAAGGTCAAGATCAACACCCTGTGGGCAGGCGGGTCTTTCGGGCGCCGGGCCCAAGCCGATGCGCATCCCGTCGTGGAAATCACCACGCTGGCCAAGGCCATGCAGGCTGCCGGCATGGCGCCGGCTCCGGTGAAGATCGTCTGGACGCGTGAGGACGACATGGCGGGCGGTTACTACCGTCCGATGTCGGCTCACCGGCTGCGGGTCGGGCTTGACGAGCAAGGCAACGTGACGGCGTTCAAGTACAACATCGCGGCCAAGTCCATCGTCAAGGGAACGCCTTTCGAAGCCATGCTGATGAAGGATGGTGTCGACCACAACATGACAGAAGGCGCGCATGACACCACTTATGCGTTTCCGCTCATGAACATGGATCAGTCCTTCCAGGAAACGCAGGTGCCGGTGCTGTGGTGGCGCTCGGTAGGGCATACCCACACGGCCTACGTCATGGAAACCATGGTCGACCGCCTGGCCAAGGAAGCCGGCAAGGACCCGGTTGCCTATCGTCTTGAGATGATCAAGGACGATCCGCGCAAGGTGGGCGTTTTGAAGCTGGCTGCCGAAAAGGCCGGCTGGGACACCCCGCTGCCCGAGGGGCGTCATCGCGGCGTCGCCGTGCACAAGTCCTTCGGCTCCTATGTGGCGGAAGTTGCGGAAGTCTCGTTCCGCGACGACGGCACGGTGAAGGTGGAAAAGGTGACGGCGGCGGTCGACTGCGGCACGCCGATTAACCCGGACAATATCCGGGCGCAGGTCGAAGGCGGCATCGGCTACGGTCTTGGTGCTATCCTGCGTAATCAGGTGACGCTTGCGGACGGGGTTGTCGAAGAAACCAACTTCGACACCTACGAGCCGCTCCGCATGTCCGACATGCCGGAGATCGAGGTTCATATCGTTTCCTCGAACGAAGCGCCAACCGGTATCGGGGAACCTGGCACTCCGCCGATCGGTCCGGCCGTTGCCAATGCGATCGCCGCTGCAAAGGGCGAATGGGCAACCAGCCTGCCGCTGGCAAAGGCCGGTCTGGTCTGAGCCTTCAGGACAGCGCACGAGAAAGGCCGCCTGCGGGCGGTCTTTTTTCGGATTGCCTTGATTTCATCTGATCAACAAAAAACGGCGGCTCCAAGGGCCGCCGTTTTTTCGTTCAGGAGGAAAGGGGCCTCAGGAAGCCGCCAGAGCCTCGCGGTCCTTCTTGCGCATGCGCTCGGATGCCGATTTCAGCTGGCCGCAGGCGGCGAAGATATCACGGCCGCGCGGCGTTCTGATTGGTGAGGCATACCCGGCGCGGTTGACGATGTCGGCGAATTCCTCGATCCGCTCCCAGTCGGAGCATTCGTAATCGGTGCCCGGCCACGGGTTGAACGGGATCAGGTTGATCTTGGCCGGAATGCCCTTGAGCAGGCGTACCAGCTCCAGCGCGTCCTTGTTGCTGTCGTTGACGTCCTTCAGCATCACATATTCGAAGGTGATGCGTTTGGCGTTGGACAGTCCCGGATACTGCCGGCAGGCGTCAAGCAGTTCCTTGATGTTCCATTTCTTGTTGATTGGCACAAGCACGTCGCGCAATTCGTCACGGACCGCATGCAGCGAGATGGCCAGCATGCAGCCGATCTCTTCACCGGTGCGGAAGATGTCCGGCACGACGCCGGAGGTCGACAGGGTGATGCGGCGCTTGGAAAGCGACAGGCCGTCGCCGTCGGAAGCGATCAGCAGCGCCTTCTTGACGTTGTCGAAATTGTAGAGCGGCTCGCCCATGCCCATCATGACGATGTTGGTCACCAGCCGGCCTTCGGACGGCACGATGGCGCCCTGAGGGGTGTCCGCATGCGGAAAATCGCCCAGCCGGTCACGGGCAATCAGGATCTGCGACAGAATTTCTTCAGCCGTCAGATTGCGGACCATCTTTTGCGTGCCCGTGTGGCAGAAGGTGCAGGTCAGCGTACAGCCGACCTGGGAAGAAACGCAGAGCGTGCCGCGACCTTCTTCGGGTATATAGACGGTTTCAACCTCCACAGGGCGGCCGGCGCTGCGTGCGGGAAAGCGGAACAGCCATTTGCGGGTGCCGTCAACGGAGATCTGCTCGGACACGATTTCCGGGCGGGCAATCGTGAAGGCCTCGGCCAGCTTCTGGCGCAGGTCCTTGGCGATATTCGTCATCAGCGAAAAGTCGGAAACGCCGCGCACATAAAGCCAGTGCCAGAGCTGGGACGCACGCATGCGCCACTGTTTCTGCGGCACGCCGATGGTTCCGAGCGCTTCGCCCAGTTCTTCGCGCGACAGGCCGATCAGCGTCGGCTTGTCTTCGCCGGGCAGAACGGCGCCGGCTGCGGCTGAAACTGTTTGCGCGTTGGGATTGTCCCGCGCGATGTCGAGCGTAATTGCCATGTCGTGATCCGTAATCTCGTCCGGCAAGGTGTCTGAGCGTCTTGTAACAAGACGACGCGGTCGCCGGGCACCTGCCTCGCAGGACTGAATTCAAGCGCACCTAACACCACAAAAAGCGCCGAAAATCAAGTTTCTCGACGTGCAGGGGAGCTATGCAGAGGTGTTTTGGCCAAACGGAAATGGCCCGGAAAGGCTGTTGAGCCCGTCCGGGGTAAAGTCGAATTTGAGAGGAAACCACCTGCCGGCTTCGGCCTTTCGCCCTGCAAATGCAGGGGAAAGCCGGAGAAGCCGCTGCCTGAACGCGTTAGCGGCAGGCAGCGTTGGAATCGTCGATCGCGGCGGTGACGCCGGACAGAGAGAACTTGTAGGTGGTCTTGGTACCGCGGCTGGATTCGCCCGATACCGTCATTTCCCGGCCTGCCTTCATGGCAGCGACCAGTTGCGCTTCGGTTGCAGCGTTCTCTACCCAGGCCCCGTCATTGTTGGTGAAGAGCGTGAAGCCCTTGCCATCAATATCGACGCTGACCGAGGATTTATCCTTGAAAGGATAACCGACCAGCAGGCTCGGCTCGGACGAAACGCCTTCCGCCGGGCGTGTGGTCACGAAAAAGAACACGTCGCCGTGATTTCGATCCCCGGGAAGCAACGTGGTCGGTTTGGTGAGCGCGTAGCACACCTTGCCGCCACCGCTGGTCAGCGCATAGGCCGCCCAGTCCTTGTGCTGCTTCAGAAGTGTCGGGGTTTGTGCGAAAGCCGCTGCACTCGAAACGGCAAGACCTGCGATGGCCAGAACCAGCGATTTTGCTTTCATCATCTCCACACCGTTGGATTTGAGTTTCCGTCAAATTTAGTTCAATTGCCGTCTGACATATAAACCTTGCTTTAATGATAACTTAAAGCGGGTTACGAAAGGGTTGAAGCCCGGCAATTGTTTTTCTGTTTTCGGTGCGTGCACCAACCTAACCGCTTTGCGTTTAATCGCGGCAACAGTGTGGCAGGCCTGCTTGACCCCCTTTCGAATTATGCCGAACCTGCTAAAGAAGATGTATCGGCAGGGGGGATTGATTGTCTTTGGCGCAGGTGCAGTATTTTTCCGATCTCATTGTCAAAGTGGCGAAAGACCGGGACAGGGCGGCTTTTATTGAGCTGTTCGATCACTTTGCGCCGCGCCTGAAAGGCTATCTCATGAAGCAGGGGGCCGACGAGGCTCTTGCGGAGGAAGTCGCCCAGGACGTGATGATGACGTTGTGGCGCAAGGCGGATTTGTTCGATCCCAGAAAATCCAATGCCAGCACCTGGCTGTTTCGTGTCGCCCGCAACCGGCGGATCGACAGGATTCGCCGCCAGAAGTCCGCCGCGCTGGATCAGGAAGACCCGTCCCTGCAACCGACACCCTTGCCGGATATCGCCGAAGAAATGGATGCCCGGCTGCGGGAAGACCGCGTGCGTGCCGCTTTGTCGCAGCTCCCTGACGAACAGCGGAATGTCATTCGCCTGGCATTTTTTTCAGGTCAGTCGCATAGCGAAATTGCCGAAGAAACCGGCTTGCCCCTCGGGACGGTCAAATCGCGCATCAGGCTTGCCTTCGGACGCTTGCGCCAGCTTCTGGAAACCGACTCATCCGTGGATGTGGACTGATACCGTCCGGCTCAGGTTCCCGGAACCTTGCGGCCCGTGCGCATCACCGGGCCGCCGCTGACATGCTTCGGCCGTTCGATTTTCGGGGCACCTGCCGTGATGGAGCGATCCGCGTAGCGGCCGAGGGCCCGGTGGCGGTCATACATCACGATTGCGCCGGCCATGGCGACGTTGATACAGAATTTGGTCGGGATCTTCACCACGTGGTCGCAGCGTTCCAGCATCTGGGGCGACAGGGACCCGCGCTCGGGTCCCAGCACATAGGCTGCCTGTAACGGATGGCCGAAGCTTGGCAATTCGATTGATTCGTCCGTCAACTCGATGCCGACAAGCTGACAGCCCCTGGGCAGGTCCATGGTATCGACACTGTCCCAGGTGAAAACCGGCAGGTGGCCGGGGCTTTTGGAGGTGTCGGAGGGCGGCGCCTTGCGCAGCTTGTGGTCGGCATCCACCGTGAAGAAGAAATTGGCGCCGAACGCATGGGCGGAACGCATCAAGGTGCCCAGGTTCATCCGTTTGGAGAGGCCCTCGGCCCCGATTGCAAAGTATCCGCGCATCAGTTCGTCCGTTTTCGATCTGGCTGCCTCATAGCCGACTTTCGTCAGAGCTGAAAGTTCCGAGCTTATCCGGAAAGCCAATTCCCGACTTGAGCATGGCTTGCTAACGTCTCCGTCAACACAGCGCGACCGGCGCTTTGCCCCATTCAACCTCATGAGGATGCCGTGAAAGCCTGTCTTTGCAAAACCTTCGGCCCGCCGTCGGCTCTGGTTGTCGAAGAGATTGCCGATCCGGTTGCCGCACCGGGTGAGGTCGTGGTGCGGGTGAAGGCCTGCGCGCTCAATTTCTTCGATACGCTGATCATCAGGGGCAAGTACCAGTACAAGCCGGAGATGCCGTTTTCGCCAAGTGCCGAGTTTGCCGGTGTGGTCGAAACGGTCGGTGACGATGTCATGGGGGTTGCTGCCGGTGACAGGGTCATGGGCTATATGCGCTGGGGCGCGGCGCGGGAAAAAGTGGTGGTTGCCGCGGCTGATCTTGTTCCGTTGCCGGATGATATTTCCTTTGAAGTCGCGGCGGGTCTGACAGTGACCTACGGCACCACGCTGCATGCCTACCGTGACCGCGCCGGACTGAAGCCGGGCGAAACCGTTGCCGTTCTGGGTGCATCTGGAGGCGTCGGTCAGGCGGCGGTGGAAATTGCCGCGATCATGGGGGCTAAGGTGATTGCCTGCGCTTCATCGGAGGAAAAACTCGCCTTCGCCCGCTCGCTCGGTGCGCATATGACGGTCAACTATTCGGCTCAACCTCTCAAGGAAACCCTGAAGGAGCTGACCGGCGGCAAGGGTGTCGACGTCGTCTACGACCCGGTTGGCGGGGATCTTTCGGAGCAGGCGATACGGGCAACGGCCTGGGAGGGGCGGTTTCTGGTGATCGGCTTTGCCGCGGGTGACATCCCGAAGATCCCGCTCAATATCGTCATGCTGAAAGGCTGCGACATTCGTGGCGTCTTCTGGGGCGCTGCTCTCGACAAGGACCCGGATGGCCACCGTCGCAACATGAAAGAGCTTCTGACCTGGGTCGGCGAGGGCAAGCTGAAACCGCATATCCACGGGGTCTACCAGCTGGAAGAGACCCCTCAGGCGCTGGAGGAAATCGCTGCGCGCCGGGTGCAGGGCAAGGTGATTGTGACGCCTTGAGGTGCACGATGTCTTTGATGGACGGTGCGCGATCTTTCCAGGTTTGGTCAATCCGGGTGCTGTCTGTCGAGCACGTGGCCCATCCTTCGAGACGGACCTTGCGGTCCTCCTCAGGATGAGGCTCTGGTTTTGGCAAATCCGGGAGGATCCAAAAGGAACCACCTCATCCTGAGGAAGCGCAAAGCGCTGTCTCGAAGGATGGGCCGCTTGCCCGGGCTGACTTCAGACCGCAAATTCCGCGATCACCGGGGCGTGGTCGGACGGCTTTTCCCAGCCGCGTGCGTCGCGCAGCACCGTGGTGCCCTTCACATGCGGGGCGAGCGGCTGCGAGACCCAGACGTGGTCGAGGCGGCGGCCCTTGTCGGCGGCGGCCCAGTCCTTGGCGCGGTAGCTCCACCAGGTGTAGAGCTTTTCGTCCATCGGCGTGAACTGGCGCATGGCGTCCAGCCAGCCGCCAGCTTCGCGCACCTGTTCGAACAGCTCCGTTTCGACCGGTGTGTGCGAGACGACCTTCAAAAGCTTCTTGTGCGACCAGACGTCGTGCTCGTAGGGGGCGACGTTGAGATCGCCGACCAGAACGGCCGGTTTCGCAGTTTCCTCGCCTTTCAGCCATCCCAGCATCTCGTTCATGAAATCAAGCTTGTGGCCGAATTTCGGGTTGATCGTGCGGTCCGGCTCGTCGCCGCCTGCCGGAACATAGAAATTATGCACGCGAATGCTGGAGCCGTTGAAGGGAACATCCGCAGCCACATGGCGGCTGTCGCCAACCTGGCAGAAATCGCGCTTCTCGATGTTGCTCAAGGGCAGCCTGGAGAGCGTCGCCACACCGTGGTAGCCCTTCTGACCATGAATGGCCATGTGTTCGTAACCGGCCTTGCGGAAGGCGTTTTCCGGGAAATTGGCGTCCGGGCACTTGGTTTCCTGCAGGCAGATCACGTCCGGTGACACTTCGTCGATCAGCTGTTCCACAATCGGCATGCGCAGGCGCACGGAATTGATGTTCCAGGTGACGAGTTTGATCCGGTCTGTCATGGGAAATTTGCCAAGGCTTGTTGAGGGATTTGCCAAGTCATACGGATTTGGCCGTCGAGTGCAAACGATTTCAGGTCTCCGGATCGTCCGTCCCGGCCTTGCCGGTTTCGCCAGCCCATTTCAGCGCGAGCTGGGTGGCAGCGGGTCCGAGCAGCTCGAACACGATTGTCGATCCGATGGCGACGGTCAGGATTTCGTCCCGGAAGTGAGGCAGCACCTCGGCGGCGACCAGCGCCATGCCGAGCGCGACCCCCGCCTGGGGCAGCAGCGACAGGCCGAAGAGATAACTTTGTCCGGTTCCGGCAGCGCCGGTGAATTTGCCGCCCAGCCAGCCACCGGCAAGGCGCCCGGCAAGCCGCAGCAGAACGTAGGCAGCCCCCAGAAGTCCGAGCTTTAGAAGAAGATCCGGTTGCAGCGCCGCTCCGGCAAGCACGAAAAAGAAGATCATGAACGGCCATTCGATGTGTTCGATTTCATAGAATGGCCGGGAATGGTGGCGTCCCGTGTTGACCACCATGGCACCGCAGGCAATGCCTGCCAGCAGGAACGACAGGTCGAGCCAGAGCGCGAGGCCTGCGGTCAGGAACACGATGCCGAGCGCCTCGGCAAGTGTCGGGTCGCCTGGTTGCAAACGGCCCGACAGGTAGCCCGCGGGAAGTCCAACGACCGCACCAAGCAGTAGTGATCCGACGATTTCCCACACGGCGTGCAGCAATGCGCCCGAGCCGTCGCCGCCCATGAGGGCCTGTGCGCCCATGAGGCAGAAGGCGAACACCAGAATGCCCCAGATGTCATCGAGAGCGACGATGCCGGATAAAATGGTCGTGAAAGGCCCCTTGGCGCGATACTGGCGAATGACGTCACTTGTGGCGGCGGGGTCCGTCGCCGTGGCCAGTGCGGCCAGGATCAGCGCCAGTTCCAGCGGAAAACCGAGCAGGACAAGACCTGCAAAGACGATGACCGCTGTGGACACCACGGCGGCGGCCGAGACGATCGTGACGGCTCTGCCGCTGTTCTTCAGATGCACCCTGGAGAGCTTGCCGCCGAGCACAAAGGCGACCATCGACAGGGCCAGAACGGTCAGGGTCTCGTAAAGCTGCGTCAGATTTTCGGGAAGAAGATCCAGAAAGGCCGGACCGGCGGCCAGTCCGCACAGGATCAGCAGGGTGACACGGGGCAATTGCGTCCTGTGACCGATTTCGTCGGCCAGCATGCCGAGCAGCAGAAGAGCGCCAATGGCGATCAGTGTGGTCGCTATTTCCATGGTCCTACATTGGCCGAAGCGGGGCAGATGTCTTTGATCCGCCGCAATCCCGCACTATGCGATTGCCTGCACGATAACAGATACGTGTTTACGCGGAGAAATCGTGAATTTGTCTACGCTCCGTTAGGAAATCCCAGTCATTTTGTGCGGTGACTTAAAGCCTTTCTTAACCCTGCCGAGGACGCTGTGCTGGCAATCGCGAAATCGTTTTGTTCCATTTTCGGGTTCATCTTTTTAAGCTCCTGTGCAGCTTATGACTTTCCGGATCCAACGCCAGAAGACTACGCTGTGCACGGCATTGACGTGTCGCGCTGGCAGGGTGATATCGACTGGGCGGCGGCAAGGCAGGGCGGTGTCGCCTTTGCCTGGATCAAGGCGACGGAAGGGGGCGACCACGTCGACCCGCGCTTTGTCGACAACTGGGTCGCGGCACGCCAGGCTGGCATGCCGCGCGGCGCTTACCACTTCTATTATTTCTGCCGTCCCGTCGAAGAACAGATTTCCTGGGTGAAGGAAATCGTTCCCGTCGACCCGCAAGCCCTGCCGCTTGTGCTGGACATGGAATGGAACGCTCACTCCAAGACCTGTCGGGAACGGCCGGGACGGTCTCAAATCCTGCGGGATATGAAGATCTTCCTGGACGAAATGGAACGGCATTACGGCAAGCGACCCGTGATCTATTCCTCTGTCGATTTCCACCGCGACCGGCTGGTCGGCGCGCTCAAGAACGAGCAGTTCTGGCTGCGCTCGGTCGCCAGCTTCCCGAACAACATCTATGAGCAGCGCAACGATTGGGTGTTCTGGCAATACACGGCCGAGGGCCGTGTGCCGGGTGTGCAGGGCGACGTCGACCGGAATGCGTTTTTCGGGACGAAATCGCAATACCGCGACTGGCTGAACGGCAAACTGAAACGCTGACGGCTTGCAGGACGCGGTCGCGTCAGCGCACCTTGATCTGGTGCGTCACGTCCTTGCCGTTGCTGACCGTAACCTGGGTGAAGCCGATCAGTTTGCACAGGTCGAGAAAATTCAGGTCCTGCGGCTGGTTTGACTGTGCGAACAGGTCGGTTGCGCGGGCCATCGAGGTGAGGGAGGCGAGCAGGGCCCGCAGCCTGAACAACGTGTCATAGCGCCCGTCTCCCGTTGCCACGACAATCAGTTTTTCCAGTTCGGTGCCCTTGGCGAACAAGTGATATCCGGGCGGATAACCCAGCTTGGAATTCTGGGATGCAAGGCCGCTGACGAATGCGGCGCGCGAGCGTTTGCCAGTGTCTTCAGCCAGCGCAAGATCCGAGATGTAAACCTCCTGGGTCTGGGCTTCCGGGTAGTAATAGCCGGCATGCGCGTCAAAAGCGGCTGCCGCAAGCGTGGTAACAACCAGCCACAGCGCCATGGCAGGCACAACAGTTTGAACGCGTTTCATTTTCATAAAGCCCCCCGGCTGTTTGTGCGCCCATCAAGCCTGAAAGGCCTGCCCAACGCAAATCGGACGCAAGCCGGATACAACGTGGAGCGGGCACCATTTGTCGTGTGAAAGATGCGAGATGCCTGTCGCGCTATACTTTCGCCACGATGCTAGCCACTTGTTGAGTGAATCGGGGTGCAGAACTTTGGAGTTTCGACCATGTTGATCCGTTTTTCGCTGGCACTTGCCGCGACCGTGATGATGGCGCTGCCGGCGGGCGCGCAATCACGGCCGGCGATTGCCTATACGACGGCCAATCTCAACATGCGTGCCGGACCGGGAACCAACTATCCGGTTCTTGCCACCGTGCCGCGCGGAGGCGGCGTTACCGTTTTCGGATGTACAGCCGACTTCCGCTGGTGCGATGCCGCCTTTACCAACGTCAAGGGATGGGTTTCGGGCAAGTATCTCAGCTATGGCGGTGAAGGCATCTATTACGGCCGGCCGATCCCGAGCGCGGGTATCAACCTGGGTGTGCAGCGCTACTACCGCGATTACCCGATCTATGGCGGAGCGCCGCCCTATCGGGGCGGGCCGGTCTACAACCGCGCCCCTCCATATGCGCCACCAGGGCCCGTCTACGCTCCCGCTCCGGGCCCGATTTATCAGGCGCCGCCGCGGCCGGTTATCATACAGCCATATTGAGAGTCATACCGGGTCATCCGCAACGGTGTTTCGAACACCGCGTTTATCGAGGTCGGCGTTATTGCGCCGGTTTCGGCGCGGCCATGACCAGTGACCAGAACACCTTGTGCTTGGCGTTTGGCGCATAAGCCGTCGCTATGCCGAGCCGTGTGGCGTCCTTTGTCAGCAGAACCTGATTGTGCTTCGGGCTTTCCCGCCAGCCGGAAAAGGCTTCGGCGAAGGTTCTGTAGCCGGCGCTGACGTTTTCGGCAGCAGCCGTTTTCGGCTCGCCAATAGACGCCATGCGCGTTGCCAGTTGCTGATTGGGAGCAAGCGAGGCCTGCACGTTTCCAGCTGCTGCCATGGCGTCAGCCTGTGACTTGGCTATCGAGGTAAGCTGCGGATCGGCAGTCACGGGCGATAGCCCATTGTTGATCCGGTACTGCGAGATCATCTGAGCGGCCGTTGCTGCATCCACCACACCATCGACACGCGCCAGATCCTCGTAGAAGGGAGGCGTCTGCATGCGGTCGCCCATGCAGGCGGCGACCGAGAGCAGCAGCGCACCGGCGAGGCCGAGTTTCAGGGATCGATGAACCATCGGATTGTCAGCCACGCTGTTGAAGCTCCCGCTCAGAATCAAAGAGATTTATGGGTCCAAACCCCATTGAGGCACATGATTCGCCCCGCTTGGGAAGGTGATGGGACGACACTTGAGCAGAATTGCGGCGCGTGTCCTTTGAAACCGGTGCACAAGCCGGTCAGCGGGAGCCGATGAGGACGGGACGGGAAACTCTCCGGAAGGCATCGCCAAGTTGTTTCGGTGCGTTTGCGATATCCGACATTGTTCGGTTCAGGCGGCCAAATCACTAGCCATCTGAACCTGTTTTCCCTAGCCGGACTTCGAGTTGGTCGAAATCGCAGCTCCCAAACTGCCTAAGCGTTAAAAAATGAATCTATATGTATTACTTCATACATAGAACTTACATTACTCGCTCAGGAAAAGTCATTAACTCCATCTTCAGGAAAATGTTGAAATATTCTAGTAGAAATCGCTGCATTGTCAGAAATGACTATGCCTATACTAAAGCTACTTAAAGTAGAAATCGATTTCAGAACAACTGAGGGATAAAAGGACATGCTCAAAGGGACTTCATTAGCGGTTGGAATTGCCGCATTTTCAATCTCCGCCGCATTCGGGCAGACCTGGGAGGTCGACAAGTGGACACCCCCGTATGATTTCTCGAACTCGCCAGAAGATGCCAGTTATACAGCTGTCGAGAAGGCTTCCAAGAAGTGGAATCTTTGCGTCATTTTTCCGCATCTGAAAGACCCCTATTGGGTCGCGACAAACTACGGTGTTGTTGCGCATGCGCAGAAAATTGGCGTGGCTGTCGATCTTTTCGAGGCAGGGGGATATCCCAATCTCGAAAAGCAAAAGCAGCAAGTGGCGGACTGCGCTGATGGAAACTACGACGCAATACTCTTGGGTACTGTATCGCACGATCAGATGACACCAACAGTCGTCGAAGCTTCCAAGAAGAAGCCTGTTTTTGCCACGGTAAATGCGATTTT
This sequence comes from Labrenzia sp. ATLA3, assembly GCF_057180185.1. Lineage (NCBI taxonomy): Bacteria > Pseudomonadati > Pseudomonadota > Alphaproteobacteria > Hyphomicrobiales > Stappiaceae > Labrenzia > Labrenzia sp. ATLA3. The sequence goes on along the minus strand of NZ_JBXUKV010000003.1, from coordinate 150,985 downwards.
GCCCGATGGAATTTCAGGAATGGCCGCCGTCGATTGGCGCGACATGGGCCGCTCGGCCGGCCGGTATTTTTCCGAAACCTATCCCAAGGGATCGGATTCCCCCAAAGTCGCTTGGTTGCCTGGGCCGGAAAGCGCAGGCTGGGTAAAGTTCACAGATGAGGGCTTCCGGGAAGTCGTCAAGGACTCTTCCATTGACCTGGTTGCCGTCAAGTACGGCGATACCGGCAAGGAAATTCAACAAAAGCTTGTTGAAGACGTTCTCGAAGAACACCCTGATGTGGACTATATCGCCGGAAATGCGGTCGCGATTGAAGTTGCGATGAGCGTGGTGCGGCAAAAGGGCCTGAAAGACAAAGTAAAACTGGTCTCGGATTACTTCACCCCAGCCATTTATCGCGGAATTCGCCGGGGCTTGATCTCAAGCGCTCCGACTGACAGCGCGGCGCTGCAGGGGATGATTTCGGTCGACCAGGCCGTTCGGTTTCTTGAAGGTTCCGTAGAAGCTGACCACGTTGGTCCCGCGATTTTCAACGTCAACAAAGAGAATGTGAAATCTTTCGCGCTCGAAGAATCGCTCGCCCCCTCCGACTTCAAGCCGACTTTCAAAGTCGACTGAGCGGACACGAAAACAAAGGAGCGTGACGCACGCTCCTTTTTCCATACACTTTGGGGGTTAACATGAAGGGTCTTACCGTAAAAACCGGCCTGCTGGGAGCATTTGGCGTCGTCACCGCAATGGTGCTTGTTTCATCGGCGACAGGGATGTTTGCATTGAGTTCCATGAACAAGGAACAGGCATCCGTTCTCGACGTCGATATGCCTTCGTCGGAGGCGGCAAAAGACCTCTACGTAAACGGCATCTTGCTCACCAACATGACCGGCATGTTGGATCAGGCGCAAAACCTTGAAGAAATTTCCGGCATCGAAGCTTCTCTTCAAAGCGCGATGATGAAAGCGAACGATGCCGTGAACAAGTTGGGGGATCTTGGCGGTCAGCAAGAAGCAAATTCCAAGCTGGCGTCAGAAATTGAATCTCTGACCGGAAAGCTGAAAACGTACACCGAACTCACCAATGCACGCATAGAGCTTAGTAATAATGGTGATTTGGTCGAAGAAGAAATTAAAGCGCACGCGAAAGACCTTATAGATCTTTCTGAGACGCTTGTCGCGAATTCGAAATCCAGTGTAACGAATTCAGTGTCCACATTGTACGATATCGTTGAAGACAGCGATAACGTTGACGCTGTTTTTGCCACTCTCGACGATTTGCTGGATATCCAGCTGTTTTACTCGGACGCCATGACAAGCTTCAAGGCGAACGCCCTCGCCGTCGAACACAGTATTGGTCTGGTGAAGAACGCGCAGACACTTGAAGAGATAGAGCAGGCTGAAGCACAAGTTGAAGCGTTGCTTGTCTCTCTGGGTCGGAATGCAGAAAAAATTGATGATCCCGACCGCAAAAAACAAGCTCTGGCAGTCTTGTCTGAGATCCAATCCTTGGTAGACACAGGAACTGAAGAGAGCTTTCACTCCATCAATGTCAATCGTATTGAAACGAAAGACGAGATGGCTGCTCTTCAGGCGGATTTGCAACAAAGCACCAAGGAACTTGAAGCATCCGTTCTAGACACTGTCAGGATATCCAAGGACAACATCGCCTCAGCCAAATCCGATATGAAACGACTGACTTCGTTCGCTTTCATGTTGATGATCGTGCTGTCAATCGCGTCGGTGGTCCTTTCCGCGTTGATCGGCTTATTCTACGTTGAAAGACGTGTCGTTCGGCGGCTGGTGGCGCTGAATCATACAACCCTTGCCTTGTCGCAAGGTGATCTGGAAGCCGTTGTCCCCAAGGTCAGTCGTGATGAAATCGGCCAGATGGCCTCTGCCTTGCAGGTATTCAAAGACAATGCGATCGAAGCCGAGAACCTGCGCCATCAGCAGGCGGAAGCGAACTCGGTTGAACAGCAACGTCAAAATGTCATCTCCAATCTCATCTCCGACTTTGAAAGCAACGTCGCAAACTTGATGGAGCAAGCGCAAAATACCGCGACCAGTTTGCGCGAGACTGCCGATGGGCTTGGAAATGTCGCCGAAATGACGACGGAAAAATCAAACGGGGCATTCGGATCGTCTGAAGAAGCCGCTCGGAATGTTCAGGCAGTCGCAGCCGCGGCCGAAGAATTGTCGCAGTCAATCAATGAAATACAACAGCAAATCAAGACGACAGGTGATGTGGTCTTGCAGGCCGATCAAGACGTCAGCACGGCTAGTGATGAAATTGTCGGGCTGGCCAACACCGTTGAACGTATCGGTGACGTTGTAAATATCATTACCGACATCGCAGCACAAACAAACCTCCTTGCGCTTAACGCGACAATCGAGGCCGCACGTGCAGGCGAAGCTGGGAAGGGATTTGCCGTTGTTGCCACGGAAGTCAAGGCGTTGGCCGACCAGACTTCAAAGGCGACAAGTGAAATTGCTGAACAAATATCCGCGATTCAGGGCTCTACCAGCAATGCGGTCGCTGCAATCGAGAAGATCTCTGCGACCATGAATTCGGTGCGTGACTATTCTGCTGCAATCGCCTCCTCTGCTGAACAGCAAAGTTCCGCGACAAACGAAATTTCGCGGAATGTTCAGGAAGCTGCTCAAGGTACGTCGATCGTTGCCACAAATATTCAAGATGTGTCGATGTCGGCCGAAGAAACGAAACAATCCTCGGAACTTGTGAAGTCCGCTTCACTCGAGGTTTCGACCACTGCTGATGAGATAAATCAGAATATCAGCAAGTTTCTTGAATCGGTGCGTGCAGCTTAAGTCACGTCACGAGCCACAACGTGGCCTTGAAGCCGGCACGCCTTCACGGGGCGGGTTGCCACCGCCTGGATGACGAAAAGGAAAAGACCAGCCCGTGAGACACGGGCTGGTCAGGCTGTACGAGGCCAGGGAGCAGTTGCCCCCAGCCTTTCAGGGAGCTTGATGAGCCCGCCGCCAGGAGGGGAGACCTGAAGGCGGCGGAGCCGGATCAGCGGGTGGACGCTTCCAGAACGTCCTCATAGGTGCGAAGGCCGGTGGTCGGTGCGCAGACCAGCACGGACATGTTGCCCGGAGCGTGCTGGTTCTTCCACATCTTGGTATGGGCCTTCGGAATCTGGTCCCAGGGGAAAACCTCGGACATATAGGGGTCGATGCGCCGCTCGATCATCAGCTTGTTGGCGGCAGACGCCTGCTTCAGATGGGCGAAGTGCGAGCCCTGCAGACGCTTCTGGTGCATCCACATGTAACGGACATCGAACGTGCAATTGAAGCCTGAGGTGCCGGCGCAAATGACGACCATGCCGCCCTTCTTGCACACCAGGGTGGAGACCGGGAAGGTTGCCTCACCCGGGTGTTCGAAGACGATGTCGACGTTGTTGCCCTTGCCGGTAATGTCCCAGATCGCCTTGCCGAATTTGCGGGCTTCTGTGAACCACTCCGCATATTCTGGCGAGCCGACCTTGGGCAACTGGCCCCAGCAGTTGAAGTCCTTGCGGTTGATCACGCCCTTGGCACCGAGCTCCATGACGAACTGGCGCTTGTCTTCCTCGGAGATGACTCCAATGGCGTTGGCGCCCGCTGCGGTGATCAACTGGATGGCGTAGGAGCCGAGACCGCCGGACGCCCCCCAGACCAGCACGTTCTGGCCCGGCTTCAGTTCATGCGGATGATGGCCGAAAAGCATGCGGTAGGCGGTCGCGAGCGTCAGCGTGTAGCAGGCGCTTTCTTCCCAGGTCAGATGCTTCGGCCGGGGCATCAACTGCTGGGCCTGAACGCGAGTGAACTGCGAGAAGGATCCATCGGGTGTCTCGTAGCCCCAGATTCTCTGGGAGGTCGAGAACATCGGGTCGCCGCCGTTGCATTCCTCGTCGTCGCCGTCGTCCTGGTTACAATGGACCACGACTTCGTCGCCAACTTTCCAGCGTTTGACCTTGTCGCCGACAGCCCAGACGATGCCGGACGCATCGGATCCGGCGATGTGGTAGGCGGCGCCATGCCCGTCGAACGGGCTGATCGGCTGGCCGAGACCTGCCCAGATGCCGTTGTAGTTGACGCCGGCGGCCATCACCAGGACCAGAACCTCGTAGCTGTCGAGTTCCCAGGTCGGCACGACTTCCAGTTTCATGGCCTCTTCCGGCGGACCGTGGCGTTCGCGGCGGATTGTCCAGGCATACATGTTCTTGGGAACGTGTCCGAGCGGCGGGATCTCTCCGACTTCATAAAGATCTTTCACCGGCGCGCCCTCTCGCGTTTCGTTGTCATTGGCTTCCGCGCTTGCTGTCATTCTCCCCCTCCCAGGGCTTTTGTTTGGCCTCAGAATTTCGCATTTGCACAAGGCTTAATCGGGCAAATACCCAATTTTGCGCAACTATTGTTCAAAAACGAACACCGTTCTATACGACTATTGCTTAACTTGCGTTTTGATGCCAACCATATTTTGCATTGCACATTGGGGTTTCGCAGTCGCGTAAACTCCGGCACACTGCTGACTGTTAGGGAGAAACAGGCGGACGCGGTGCTGCCAAATCAAGAAAAAACAGGCATCAGAACGCCTTAGGAGGATGAGTGGCATGAGTGCATCGGGTGAGAGCCGTCCGGAGAAAGATCGTCCGTGGATATTCCGGACCTATGCGGGCCACTCGACGGCGGCTGAATCGAACAAGCTCTACCGTGGTAATCTTGCCAAGGGTCAGACCGGCTTGTCCGTCGCCTTCGATCTGCCGACTCAGACCGGATATGATCCGGACGATGCCCTGGCACGCGGTGAAGTGGGCAAGGTCGGGGTTCCGGTGACCCACCTGGGCGACATGCGCACCCTGTTCCAGGATATTCCGCTGGAACGCATGAACACCTCCATGACGATCAACGCGACCGCGCCCTGGCTGCTGTCGCTCTATATTGCCGCTGCCGACGAGCAGGGCGCTGACCGCAGCCTTCTGTCCGGCACGACCCAGAACGACATCATCAAGGAATATCTGTCCCGGGGCACCTATGTGTTCCCGCCGGCGCCGTCGCTCAAGCTGACGACCGACGTCATCGCCTGGACCTATTCCAACATGCCCAAGTGGAACCCGATGAACGTCTGCTCCTATCATTTGCAGGAAGCGGGCGCGACGCCGGTGCAGGAACTGTCGTTCGCGCTGGCAACGGCGGTGGCCATTCTGGATTCCATCAAGGCGAGCGGCGCCATTCCCGAGGCGGATTTTCCGAAGGCAGTTGGCCGCATTTCCTTTTTCGTCAACGCGGGCATGCGGTTCATCACCGAGATGTGCAAGATGCGCGCCTTCACCGAACTGTGGGACGAGATCTGCCTGGAGCGCTACGGCGTCGAGGACGAGCGCTACCGGCGGTTCCGCTACGGGGTTCAAGTGAACAGCCTCGGTCTGACCGAGCCGCAGCCGGAAAACAACGTCTACCGTATCCTGATCGAGATGCTGGCGGTGGTGTTGTCCAAGAACGCGCGTGCCCGCGCCGTGCAGCTTCCCGCCTGGAATGAGGCGCTGGGTCTGCCGCGGCCGTTCGACCAGCAATGGTCGCTGAGGATGCAGCAGATCGTCGCCTATGAGACCGACCTTCTGGAATATGCGGACATCTTCGACGGGTCTGCTGAAATCACCCGCAAGGTGGAGGAGCTGAAGGCGCAAGCCCGCGAAGAGCTCGCCCGGATCGATGACATGGGCGGGGCTGTCGCGGCGGTCGATAGCAGCTACATGAAGCGCCAGCTTGTGGAATCCAACTCCGCACGTCTTGCCGGCATCGAGGGCGGCGAGCAGGTGGTTGTTGGCGTCAATCGCTGGACGGACAGCGAACCTTCGCCGCTGGCCAGCGGCGAAGACGGCGGCATTCTGACCGTTTCCGAGCATGTCGAGGAAGAAGCGGTCGAAAAGGTTAAGGCCTGGCGCGACGCGCGCGATCACGCTGCGGTGGAAGCCGCGCTGGCGGAGTTGAAGACGGCGGCCCAGGAAGGCCGGAATATCATGGAGCCCTCCATTGCGGCGGCCAAGGCCGGTGCGACGACGGGCGAGTGGGGGCGGACCCTGCGCGAAGTCTTTGGCGAATACCGCGCGCCAACCGGTGTCGGTCAGGCTGTGCGGGACAACGCCGGCACATTGGCCGACATACGCTCGAACGTGGAAGCGGTTTCCAAGAAACTTGGCCGCAGGCTGAAGTTTCTGGTCGGCAAGCCCGGTCTCGACGGGCATTCGAACGGGGCGGAGCAGATTGCCGTCAGGGCGCGCGACTGCGGCATGGAGGTGGTCTATGAAGGGATCCGTCTGACCCCGGCGCAGATCGTCAACGCGGCTGTGGAAGAAGACGTTCATGTGATCGGACTTTCGATCCTCTCCGGCTCGCATCTGGCGCTGGTGCGCGATGTGATGGACCGGCTGCGGGCTGCCGGGGCGGACGATATCCCGGTGGTTGTCGGCGGCATCATTCCGGACGAAGACGCAGCGCAGCTCAAGGCGCAAGGCGTTGCCGCGGTCTATACACCCAAGGACTTCCAGCTCACCGACATCATGGCCGATGTTGTACGGATTGTCGGCAATCGGGCGGAAAAGGCAGCTTGAGCAGGCGTGGTTTCAAAGGCGTCTGTGCTCACCAGACGCCGTTGCGCTCGATTGTGGAGAAGGTTAACTTAGCGTAAAGTTTTGTTAACTCTTTGTTGAAACAATCTAGGGGTTCCGCCAGAAGGCGGTAATTCTCTGAGGGCCAGGAGGCCGGAATGGCGACGATCGAAAGGCCGCAAGCGGCCCAGGTCGTGGCGCATGCGACAGAGTACCCAGCGGACCGTGACGGTGACGGCACAGGTTACGACCGCAGAAAACAGCGTGACACCGCAGAGCGCCACGAAAATGAAACCGGACTGTCCGAGGACACTCCGGCCGTTCTTATTGACGATCATCATACCGTAAATCATGTTCTGGATGGCGTTGCCGCCTACAGGGCCGCTGCGCTGCAGGTCATGGAGCCGGGCATCGACCACGGGCCTGTGCATCCGTTGCAGGGGCCGGTCGACAGGATGCCGGCAGACAATATCCGCCATGCTTATGAGGATCACGATGACGGTGAACCTCCGCATGAGGTGAATGTCGCGACCTGAGGGGCGGGGACGCCCTATCGGTTGAAGTTTCTTGGCTTGTTATTTATGGGTCCACACCCTAAGCCGTATCTATCGCTGGCGGGGAAGATATCCTATCGTTTGGCCGCTGGTGCACGTTGTTGCAGATGCTGCGTCAGGTGCCGCCGTTCCGGCTGGGCGACCTGCCCGTGTCTGGCGCAGGCAGCCGGTTCCGGGTGACAAGAGCTGGAGACTTGAGTTTGACTTTTCCCGCACATCTTCTTGAAGGCTATAGCCGATACCTCAACAAGGGGTTCGTCAGGCACAGGGAAACCCATGAACGTCTGGCGATCTATGGTCAGACACCGGACGTGATGGTGATTTCCTGTTGCGATAGCCGGGTGACGCCTGAAGGCATATTCAACGTGGGGCCGGGAGAGCTGTTCGTGGTGCGCAACGTTGCCAACCTGGTGCCTCCCTACGAGGACACGGAAGGGCAGCACGGCACCAGTGCGGCAATCGAATTCGCGGTCAACGGACTTCAGGTCAAGCACATCGTCATCATGGGGCATGGTCACTGCGGTGGTGTGATGGCCTTCCGGGAAAACGCCAATGCACCGATGGCGACGGGCAAGTTCATCGGCCGCTGGATCAAGCTTCTGGAACCGGCGGCCATCGCGATGGCCTGCATGCCGGTGGACAAGGCAGACGATCCGCAGCTTGCGATGGAGTATGCCGGTATCCGGCAGTCGTTGAAGAACCTGTTGACCTTCCCCTTCATCGAGGCGGCGGTTCAGGAAGGCACGCTCAACCTGCACGGCTCCTGGTTCGACATCGGCTCCGGTGAGCTGCGGGTGATGGATCCCGAAACCCAGAGGTTTACCACCACTGCGCCGAGCGTTCTTGAAGCGGCTGGATAAGCGCGGCAAGGCAAGGAAAGGGACATAATGCTTGTCGATCCGATGCTTTATCGCCGTATGGCGAAATACAACGGCTGGATGACCGAAAAGGTCTATGCTGCGGCCGACCTGATGAGCGATGAAGACCGCAAGGCAGACCGGGGAGCCTTTTTCCGGTCCGTGCATTCGACGCTCAATCACATTCTTTTTGCCGACAGAGCCTGGATGGGCCGGTTTACCGGCCGCAGATACGAAATCAAGGGCATGGGCGTCGATCTCTACGAGAGCTTCGACGAGCTGAAAGCCGCTCATTTCGACATGTGCCTGCAGATTTCCGATTTTGCCGATGAGTTGACCATCGACTGGCTGGCCGAGGATCAGGAATGGACAAGCGGCCAGGATCGTATCACCCGGTCCCGGCCGCGCTGGTTGCTCGTCACCCACATGTTCAATCACCAGACCCATCATCGCGGTCAGGTGTCGACGCTGCTCACGCAGGCCGGGCACGACATCGGAGTTACAGATCTGCCGTTCATGCCCGATCTGGTGTGATCGGCAAGCCGGTTCAGACTTCCGTCTTCATCCCGTAGTTCTTCACTGCACCCAGCACCGCATCGATTTCTGCACTGGAAAGAATGTGCGGCGAGCCGATGGTGCGGCTGAGGATGTAGGCCTTGGCCAGGATTTCCAGTTCCTCCAGTCGCCACAGACCCTTTTCAAGAGTTTCCCCGACCACCACAGCACCGTGATTGGCCATCAGGCAGCCGTGCCGGTCTTTCATGGCGCCGGTCACTTCTCGTGCAAGTTCGTCGCTGCCGAAGAGCGCGTAACCTGCCAGCGGAACCGTGTCGCCGCCGAAGAGGGCGATCATGTAGTGGCAGGAGGGAATTTCCATCCGGTTGATCGCGAGTGCCGTGCAGTGGACCGGGTGCGCATGGACGACCGCGTGCATGTCCGGCTTTGCCCGGAGCAGGGCGAGGTGGAACTGCCATTCGGTTGAAGGCGGCAGTGGCCCCTCGAAGGCGCCGTCGCTGTCCAGCGGTATGGAGGCCAGCATATCCGGCGTCATGCGGTCGTAGGGTACGCCGGAGGGCGTGATGATCATCCGGTCGCCGGCGCGCGCGGAAATATTGCCCGATGTGCCCTGGTTGATGCCCCGGCTGTTCATCTCCTTGCAGGAATCGATGATGGCCTGGCGAAGGTCGGGTGTGTCCTGATAAGGCGTCTTAAGCATTGTTTTCCGTCAGATTGAGCATTTCGATCGCCGTTTCCGAGCAGGTGGCGATGTGGGTGGCGTATCCGCCGCGCAAAGCTGCCAGCATGGGTCTGGCACGGTCCGGGCCAGAGCCGACCAGCAGCCCCATGTCCTTGCCGCGCATCTGGTCCAGCGTCACGGCGATCATCCGGTCCTCGATTTCCCGGTTGAGGCCGTTGCCGTCCTGGTCGATCAGGCGACCGCAGATGACGCCGATGGCACCGCGTTCCGCGCAAGGGTCGATGTCGGAGGTATCGAGCAGGCCGGTATGGACGACGTGGCTGTCCGCCGTGCAGGTACCGCAGGCGAAAATGGTCTTGTTGCAGTCGGCTACCGCATCCAGCTGCATGCGGATGACCGGTTCCTGTTTCAATTCTTCCACCAGCGTCCGGTTGGAGAGCAGCAGCGGCACATGAAGGTTGACGCAGTGGGCGCCATAACGGCGGGCAAGTGTCGCCGAACAGGTTTCCGCAGCAAAGCCGAGGGCCGCGGGGCGCGAGCCTACAAGCTGAACCACGGTCAGGTCCGGAACCGTCACCCGTGGGGCAGCTTCCGCAACCCGGTAAACTGTCTCGCCCCAGGCAACGCCAAGCCGGTCACCCGGTTGCAGAAGACCGGGCAGCCAGTCGGCCACCACGCGGGTTACCCGGTCGAGCGACTGGTCGGCGCCGGCGGGAGAGGACGGAACGACAATGGCGTCCTGCAGACCGAAGCGGTCGACCAGACGACGGGCCAGATCATGATTGCGGAAGATGTCCGTATCCAGCGTGATGCGGACATAGTCGCGCTTTCGCGCTTCGGACAGATAGTTGACGACCGTTGCCCGCGAGATGCCGAGGCGTTCGGCAATCTCGTTCTGGTTCATGCCTTCCTGATAGTAGCACCAGGTCACCTCAATGATGCCATCGTCCTGACTGCGTGCCTTGCTGGCCGCGGCTGGTGTCGCGGCCTTGGTGCCGGAAGGTCGGGAGCTGCTCGGGCCCGGGCTCATGCGCTTTTGGCAATCCCGCTGAGATCCGGGAACAGGGCGGCCAGGCCTTCGGCGCTGGCCTCGCAAACGCCGCGTTCGGTGATCAGGCCGGTGATGAGGTGGTTCGGCGTAACGTCGAAGGCGGGGTTGCCACCCGGTGTACCGGTCGGTGTCACCTGCACGACGCCGATCTTGCCCTGTTCGGTCAAGCCCTGGATATGCGTGACTTCACGCTCCTGGCGTTCCTCGATCGGAATTTCGGCAACGCCGTCATCCACCGTCCAGTCGATGGTGGGGGATGGCAGGGCAACGTAGAAAGGCACGTTGTTGGCCTTGGCGGCCAGTGCCTTCAGATAGGTGCCGATCTTGTTGCAGACGTCGCCCCGGCGGGTGGTGCGGTCCGTGCCGACGATGACAAGGTCGACAAGGCCGTGCTGCATCAGATGGCCGCCGGCGTTGTCGGTGATGTAAGTGTGCGGGATGCCGTGGCTGCCCAACTCCCAGGAAGTGAGGGCACCCTGGTTGCGTGGGCGGGTCTCGTCCACCCAGACATGGATCGGAATGCCGGCATCATAAGCCTGGTACATCGGGCTTGTGGCCGTGCCCCAGTCGACTGTGGCGATCCAGCCGGCGTTGCAATGGGTCAGAATGCGGACGGGCTCGCCATCCTTCTTGCCCGCTGCAATCTTGCGGATGATTTCCAGGCCGTTCTGGCCGATGTTGTGGTTGATGCCGACGTCTTCGTCGGAGATCTCGTGCGCCAGTTTCAGAGCGGCTTCTGCCCGGTCCGCCTCGGGCAGGGGCAGCAAGTGCGCGCGGCAACGGTTGAGCGCCCAACGCAGGTTGATGGCTGTCGGCCGGGTCTTGTCGAGATATTCCCAGGCCTTGTCCAGATGGGCGTTGGACGGATCGATCTTCGCGGCGAGCGCCATGCCGTAGGCGGCGGTAGCGCCGATCAGCGGTGCGCCGCGCACGCGCATTTCCACGATGGCTTCGGCAAAGTCCTGGAGCGTGTCGACCTGCTGGACGCGGAATTCATGCGGCAGCCAGCGCTGATCGATGATCTGCAGGGCAGCCTTGTCGTCATCCCACCAGAGCGAGCGGTAATGAGTGCCGTTGACCTTCATGGGATGTCCTTCTTGTTGAATTGGCGCGCAAGCTTCACAAGCGCATCGGCCGAGGCGTAACTCTCAGGCGACAGGATGAGGTCGGCGCCCATGAGCAGGTTACGTGTTTCAAGGCGGCGCTTCAGTTGCTCGTCCTTTATGTCCTCGAAATCGGCATTATGGGCGAGCGACAGGGTGCGGCGGTGCATCTCGATGCCGCAGTAACCCATGGCTTCGGTCCGGATTTCCTCAAGGAGACCGGCACAGGCAAAATCGGACGCCTGCCCCTGATCCTCGAACAGCGCGGCCGGATAAAGCATGCCGGTGCGTTCGGTGTTCCACAGCTGCGTGAACTCGGTCTCGAAGGTGGAGAAGGTTTCGGTGATGACCGACAGGATCCAGTCCTGGAAGTCGTCAACGCTCTGCGCGCTGCGGTGAGCGGGCTGGCTGAAATAGGCCATCAGGAAGTTGGCCGTCAGCATGCCGATGTCGAAACCCAGCGGGCCGTATTGCACGAATTCCGGATCAATAACGCGGCTGTCGCTGTCCGTGGACATGATGGAGCCGCTGTGCAGGTCGCCATGCACCATGGTTTCGGTGTTGGAGGCGAATTTCATCAAAAGGCGCTGCACCCTGGCCTTCAGGTCCATGTTGGCGCGCAGGTTTGCCACCACGGGGTCGAGGCCTTCCGTGTGGTGGTTCATCTTTGCCGCGTAATAAGGGTCGGTGAAGACAAGCGCCTCCGTGATCGCAGGGATTTCCACGTTGCCGGCGAACAGGCTGACATCAGCCTTCTTGTCGGCGCTCTTCATGGAGAGCTCCGAGCCGCGAAACGCCGTGCGGGCACAGAAGGTGCCCAGGAAGGTGCCGAGCCCGGCGACTTTTTCGCCGTCGATCAGCTTGCGTCGCAGGATCTTGTGAGGCGAGAGGTATTCCATGACGATCAGCGCCTGGTCTTCGTCGAAGTAATAGACCTCCGGCACCGCGCCTGGATCGCGGGCAGCCTGGCGCACCAGGGCGTGGTTCTCGTAAAGCGCGCGGTAAAGCGGCAGCGGCCAACTGTCGCCGACCAGACGAACGTAGGGCAGGGCCTGCTTGACGATGACGGTGCCCTTCGGCCCATCGACGATAAAGACGAGGTTCAGGTTACCGTCGCCCACTTCGCGAACGGTCCAGTCAGACGGGTCTGCTCCGATCCTGTCCGCGACTGCGGAAATCCCGGAAAGTCTCTCGCCGAGGGTTTCCGGCGTCAGGGGCCGATAGAGGTCTGGGGTACTCATCTTGGGTCTTGTTCCTCCCTATTTGGCCCCGATAATGATCAAGATTATTCAAAAGTCAATACAGTTGACAACTGCCTATTTAGCGTGCTGTAACGATGAGAAGCGGGGGAGGAACTCGCCAAACATCGGGAGGAAAGGTGTCAAACGTCACCTGTAAATTGAGCGGCTTGGAAAAGTCCTTCGGGCGTAACCACGTGCTTCGGGGGATCGATCTGGAGCTGCGTGCCGGCGAAGTCACGGCGCTGATGGGAGCCAACGGCGCCGGCAAGTCGACGCTTGTGAAAGTCCTGTGCGGCTATCATTTTGCCGATGCTGGCGAGATCGAGCTGGCCGGTGCGCCCTTCAAGCCTCTCGATGCGGCCGATGCCATCTCCAAGGGCGTCGTGACCGTGCACCAGTCCATTGATGACGGTGTCATTCCGGATCTCGATGTCGCCACCAACCTGACGCTTGATCTGCTCACCGAACCGGGCGCCGATTTTTTCGTCAACGACAGGAAACTGCGTCGGCAGGCTCGCAAGGTCGCCGAAAGCATGGGCCTGTCGATGGATGTGCGCACCCGTGTTGCGGACCTGGAGGTCGCCGACCGTCAGATGATCGCAATCGCCCGTGCCATGGCCCGGTCGCCGAAGTTGCTCATTCTGGACGAGCCGACCTCTTCCCTGTCGGCTTCCGAAGCCGATCGACTTTTTGCGCTGATCGACCGGCTGCGTGCGGAAGGGGTTGCCGTTCTCTATATTTCTCACCGCATGTCGGACATTCGCCGCGTGGCGGATCGGATCGTTTCCATGCGCGATGGGGCGATCTCCGGCCTGTTCGAGACAGAACCGCTGGACTATGTCGGCGCGGTCAACGCCATGCTTGGCCATCAGATGACCGAGGTGGACATCGACCCGGTCACGGGCGGGGATCCGATCCTGGAAGTCGACGGCGTTCGTCTTTTCGAAAACGGCCCGCAGATCGACCTGACCGCCCGTGAAGGCGAAGTGGTTGCCCTGACGGGTCTGCTCGGCAGTGGCACCACGGAACTCGCGGAAGTGCTTTTTGGTCTGGCAAAACCGGCCGGCGGCAGCTTGCGGCTGGACGGCAAGGCCTACACACCCAAAAGCGCGGAAGACGCCGTCTCCAAGGGTGTCTTCATGTCACCCAAGGACCGCAGCGTGAATGCGGTGGTGCCGGACTTCGACATTGCCAACAACATGACGTTGCCTTTCCTGGGGGCGTTCAGCCGGTTTTCTTTCCTGAGCGAACGCGGTCAGCGCCGGGCCGCGGATGAGATGATCGGCAAGATCGGCATCGTCTGTCAGGGCAACAGCGACGGCATCAACACCCTGTCGGGCGGCAACCAGCAGAAGGTCATGATCGGCCGCTGGTTGCTGCAGGCGAGCCGCGTCCTGCTGCTGGACGAACCTTTCCAGGGTGTCGATATCGGCGCCCGGCGGGACATCGGTCATTACATCCGGCAAACCGCAAAGGGGCGCACGACGCTCGTCTTCGTGGCGGAAATCGATGAGGCCCTGGAAATCGCCGACCGCATCGTCGTCATGCACGAGGCTGCGATTGTCGGCGAATACATCAACAAGAACGTCGACCTTAACCGTCTGGTCGCGGATGTCTCCGGACCGGCAAACGGGCAGGGACAGCGCGAGGCGGCAACGCAGGCAATGGCAATATGAATACCGGAACAATGAACAAGACCCCGCTCGAACTTGCCATCCGCTACGGCTTCCTCGTCCTGCTCGGCGGACTGGCCCTTTTCTTCAGTCTCTATGCCAGCGGCTTTGCCAGCCCGCGCTCGGCGGTCTTCATTCTGCAGTCGGTTGCCATTACCGGCATCCTGGCGCTCGGGGTCACCTGTACGCTGGTGGTGGGCGGGTTCGACCTGTCCATCGGTTCGGTCGCAACCTCGGCCTTGATGCTGTCGGCCTATTCCATGGTGGTGCTGGAGCAATCCGCCTTTGTGGCTGTCGTTCTTTGCCTGGTGATGGGCGCGGTTGTCGGCCTGATCAACGGCTTCCTGATCGTGAAAATGCGCGTGCCGGATCTTCTGGCAACGCTTGGCATGATGTTCCTGCTGATCGGATTGCAGCGCATTCCGACCCAAGGCAATTCGATTGCGACCGGGATGAGCCTGGGCGACGGCGGCGTTGCGGAAGGGACCTTCTCCGCGGCGTTCCTGTGGCTTGGCCGGCACCGGTTCGATCTGTTCCTGGACCGCCTGCTCCCGGTGCCGGTGGTGGTGTTCCTGCTGATCGCGCTGCTGATCTGGTTGTTCCTGGGGTATACGCGCCATGGCCGCCTGATGTACGCCATCGGGTCCAATGAACGGGCCGCCGAACTGGTGGGAACCAACGTGCAGCGCTACAAGATCGTTGCCTACATGATTTCCGGCATGCTGGCATCGGTCGGTGGCATTCTGCTGGCCGCGCGTCTGGGCCGTGGGGACATTGCCTCGGGCAACAATCTTCTGCTCGACAGCGTGGCTGCCGCCCTCATCGGGTTCGCAGTGCTTGGCGCCGCCCGGCCGAACGCCTTCGGTACGGCAGCGGGGGCGCTGTTCGTGGGTATTCTTCTTCAGGGGCTGACCATGATGAACGCCCCTTACTACATGCAGGATTTCGTCAAGGGCGCCGTACTGGTCGCCGCCCTTGTCTTCACATTCTACCTGTCCTCGCGACGCGGGGGCCGGAGAACAGCGTGACGCCCTGAATGGCGCCGTTTCCATTGGGAGGAAAACAAATGCTGAGACGTGAATTCATGAAGTTGGCGGTTGCCGCCGGGATCGGGCTTTCCGGCGGAGCGGCTTTCGCAGCCGACATGCCGGCCCCCTTCGACAAGCCGGAAGACGTCAAGATCGCCCTGGTGCGTTACCTATCCACCGGCGACTTCTTCCAGTCCTATCTGTCGGGCGTTGAAAAACAGGCAGACGCTCTTGGCGTCGATCTGCGCGTTCTCGACAGCCGCCAGGATGCAGCCCTTCAGGCCGACATGGTCGACCAGGCCATTGCGCTTGGTGTCGACGGCATCATCATTCAGCACGGCCTGACCGAATCCATGAAGGCTGCCGCACAACGCGCCGTCGAGGCGGGCATCAAGGTTGTCGCCTTCGACGTCAACGTTGAAAACGACGCGATCCCGCAGATCGAGCAGTCCGACTATCTGCTTGGCAAGCTGGCTCTGGATCAGGCGATCAAGGACAACGGCGATACCTTTACCGCCGGTTACGTCTATGTGCCGGGTATTGCGCCGCTGGATCGCCGCGATGTCGCCTGGAAGGAAGTCAAGGATTCCAACCCGGGCATCACGGAAGCGGCCATGTTCGGCACGCTCGACAACCCGATTGCCAATTCGGTTGCCAACCAGGCCCGGTCGGTTCTGCAGGCAAACCCGACCATCAGCGTCATCTTCGCCCCTTACGATGAATTCGCAAAGGGCGTGAAGATTGCGGTTGACGAAGCCGGTCTCAACCAGGACATCGATATCTATTCCGCCGATGTTTCCACGGCCGATATCTCCGCCATGCGCGAACCGGATTCCGCCTGGGCGGCAACGGTTGCAACCAACCCGGCAGTGGTTGGCGAAGTCAGCGTGCGTACGCTGGCCTTGATGCTGGCCGGGGAAGACCCGGGCAAGCAGGTTGTTGTGCCGCCGACCCTGATCACCCAGGAGTTCCTCAACGAACAGGACGTCAAGAACATGGAAGAACTGGGCCAGAAGATGCCGCAGTTCCAGCATGCCGACGTGTCTGTTGCCGAGTGGATTCCGCTTCCGGCACGTTGAGACCAATCTCACAGCGCACTCGAAAACCCGGTGCTCGCGCGCCGGGTTTTTTGTTGCCGGATTTTTGTTGTCAGGACTGCAAACAGTCGCCTGCCGCTCTCAGGCGCGCACCTTGCGGCGGACATGGCCGAAGTCGGAACTCAGCACGAGGGAACGGAATTTACGCAGCAGATCCATATCGAGTTTGCCACTCATCTCAAACATGATCGCGAAGGCCTGACGCGGGCTGAGGCTTTCCTTGTAAGCCCGTTTTTCGGTGAGGGCGGAATAGATGTCGGCGATTGTCAGCAGTCTGACAGGTTGCGGGATCTGATTTCCCTTCAAGCCGTTCGGATAACCGCTTCCATCCAGAAATTCATGGTGCCACAGGGCCATCTCCACGACCTGTTTCGGGAGTTCCTGCCGGGTTGCAAGAATTTCTTCGCTGTATTGCGGGTGCTTGTTGACCAGTATGCGTTCTTCGCTGGTCAGCCTGCCCGGCTTGTCCAGGATGGAGAGCGGAATCTTGACCTTGCCGAGGTCATGGACCAGTGCGCCGAGGCCAAGCAGTGCCTGGTCTGCCTCGGAATAACCAAGTGAACGCGTAAACGAAGCGGTGTGACCGGCGACCATCATCGTGTGGCAGAACGTATGGCTGTGATGGCACTGGACGGCACTGAGCCAATTGTCGATACCGTCCGTCATGATTGCGGAACTTATGTCCTGGGCGTTGGTTGCCAGAAACCGCGTGGGCAACGGCGCTCCGGAAAGGGCGGCCGCCGACATAAGGTTCAAGCCCATGCTGGTTGTTTCGACCGATTTGACGATCGTTTCCGAAAACCGGCTGGGGAGTGTGGGTTTGGAGTAGTCGCCCACGACTTCGCGTATCTTTTCGAACAGGGCCGCGAATTTTTCCTCGCGGTCGAGTAAATTGTAAAATCCGAGTTCGCGTGCCTGCAGCAAATTTTGCCGGCTGTTCATGTCGACAATACCGATTGTCGGGACGGATTGGCCGCTTTTCGAAAAAGCCCGCAGGATATCGATTTGGGCAGACCCAAGATCAAGAAAATCGAGAAGCAGGAGCGAACGCGGCTTGATCTTCCGAAAACTGGTTTCAGAAAAGCCAATTCTTTTCGTCGGATAGAGGGTCGCGATCTTCGCAAATCGCGATGGAAACGCTCCGAAATCCTCTGCCGCAATTAAGATTTGAATCATGATCAATCGGCATCTGAAACAATTTTGGGTCAGGTCAAGAATTGTAGAAAAAACCTAAAAAAGCCCTAAAAAACCTTAGTATAACTTACCAGTAGTATTACCCAGATATCACGGTGACTGCATTTCTGATCTAATCGATTAAGCGCTCTCTGCGGCAGCTTTCCTGTGAAGCTTTGGGCTGTTTCGTTATTGCTATATGCAATGGAAGAACGATTTGCTGGCGGTGAGAAGCGCAAGTTGCGGCTGTGCCGGCAGAAATGTCTTTGCGACCTTGCATCGGCGAGTTTTATTGCCGTCGCCCTTTATAAGCCTCCCCAATGTCCGGCTCGACGATGCGTGGTTCTGACGTCCTGCAGGAAACGGGTGTTGGGCGGCCCAAGCCTGAAGTGATCCGGCAACAGCGCGCGATAATGACGAGACAGCAGCTGCCAAAGACAAAAAAGGCGCGGTTGGGGAACCGCGCCTTCCGAAAGGAAAAGTCTTTTCCGAAAGTGTCAGGCGGCCGCGACACCATTGAGGAAGGTTTCCACTTCCTGTTTCAGCTCTTCCGTGCGCGCCGACAGCAATTCCGACGCGTCGAGAACCGAGTGAGAGGCCTCTGACGTCTGATTGACGGCGCTTGAGAGGTCGGACATGCAGGACGAGACGAACGTGGTGCCTTCGGCAGCGTTCTGGGCGTTCTGCGATATCTCGCCGGTGGCCGAGCCTTGCTGGCTCACGGCTGCGGCGATGGTGCTGGTGTAGGAATTCACCTCTTCCATGATCTTGGTGATTTCCGCAATCGCACCGACGGAATCCTTCGTGGCGTCCTGAATGGCGGTGATCTGCGCACTGATCTCCTCGGTTGCCTTGGAGGTCTGGGTGGCCAGTTCCTTCACTTCAGCCGCGACGACCGCGAAGCCCTTGCCGGCTTCCCCAGCGCGTGCCGCCTCGATGGTGGCGTTGAGGGCCAGCAGGTTGGTCTGCTCGGCAATTGCCTGAATGAGGGTCACCACTTCACCGATCTTGGAAGCGGAAGCCGCAAGGCCTTCCACCTTCTCATTGGTCACGCGCGTGCCTTCGGTTGCACGGCCAACAACCTCCGTCGTCTGCGCCACCTGGCGGGAGATTTCGCTGATGGAAGCGGAGAGTTCTTCGGCAGCGCTGGCCACGGTCTGGACGCTCGAGGTTGCTTCATCGGCAGAATTCAGCGTTTCTGTTGCACTTGATGCGCTCTGGCCGGAGAGGTCGGAGAGGCGTCCTGCGGTGCCTTCCAGGCCATGCACGGTTTCGTTGACCGAGTTGAGCACGTTGGACACATTGGTCCGGAAGGATTCAATCAGCTGCTGAACCCGGCTTTGCCGGTCAACGGCCTCGGCCTCGGACGTGCGCTGGTTCTCGGTCAGTTCAATCCGCTCGACGGCGCGCTGACGCAGTGTGCTGACGGCCTGGGCCAATGTACCGATCTGGTCGGAACGCTCCTTGAAGGGAACTTCGTCAGCAAGGTTGTCCTGCGCAATCTGATCGGTGATTTCCGCAAGTCTCGTAATCGGGCGCAACTGGCGGCGGATGGCAAGGATGAGGAGGATCACTGAAACGGCAACGACCGGCAGTGCCAGCATTGCGTAGCGGCTGGTCAGTTCCCATGCGTTTGCTTCGACCGCAGCCTTTTCTACGCCGGCATAAAGGATGCCGAGAATATCGCCGTTGGTGGAGAAGATCGGCTGATAGACAGTGAAATAGTCCTTGCCGAGAATGGTGGCCTGACCGTGGAAGGTCTTGCCGTTTGTCACGACAGGATAAACCGCGCCGTTCTGGCCAAGCTGGGTTCCGACGGCACGCTTGCCGTCACCCTTGATGATGTTGGTGGTCTTGCGCCAGAAATCCTTCGTTTCAGGATCCCAGGCAAAAACAGTCGCGGTTTCACCTGTCATGCGCCCGACGGCGTCGATCATGTCATGGTTTTCGAATTCCGGCATTTCGGCAATTTCGATCCGCTGGACGTTGCTTTTTGCGTCCCAGGTGACCTTTGCCCCGTCGATGCGGTCCTCCAGCAGCGTGGCAGCAACACGCAGGTTGATATTCTGCTTGATCTGGGCGCGATCCTGCGCCTGGCCAAGGGCTACCTGGTAGAGGATAAAGCCCACAACGATCATCGAAATTCCAAGAACGCTTGCAGAAATAATTGCAAGCGTTGAAGTCACACTCAACTTAGACAGTAAATTCTTCATAGCCACCCCCAAGGTAAACATTGTCATTATTCTTAATGATTTTCGTAAATTATCAGTGAAGGCAGGTTCACCTAATTGGGAGACAGTTTTCACGGATTTACTGTAACCTCTTCACTCGTTTTGAGTGCATTTCTTGTCTTTTTTGTATGATTTTTCCGGTTGGCTCTGCCCTGATTGCAGCAAACCATCAACGATGCCGCAGACGGAGGTGGAGTTGGCGTCAGGGGCTGCCCAGAAGGGCGTCTGAGGGCTGAAAACAGCATTGCGCATGGAGCGAGATTGGCCATTGCGTCGTGCCCATTGGCTCTTCAGGAGGCCTGCCCACTCCGCACCGTTTCTGGTCTTTTAAAAGGCGTCCTACGCACTTTTCGCGAGAAAGTGAGGATACATTCCCCATTTGGGGAATAGTAGATATGACGCAAGGGCATAAGATGACCTTGCTGCCTCGGCGGAGGAGATTTTTTTAAGCTTCAACGTAGCGCCGGGTGTCAGTTAACTTTTTGCCGGTTGCCTCTTGGGGGGGTTGGCGGTCCTCGAACTTCGTTTCGAGTGTTTTTATAAGATATTGATACTGGCGTTAGGGAGCCGGTTGAGATCGGCACAACCCGCTTGTAGCTTGCTGCAACGTACTGGTTAGAAGCCGGCTCCCATATTTCCTCATCCTTGATGAGTTGCTGATCGCCATAGGCCTTTTCTGCCAGTCTAGCTCACAAAGAGAAGTGCGCTGCCCGCGACGACGCCTGCGGCGCCCACCCACGCGCCAGGTGCCGGCGCTTCCTTCGTTCTCCACCACATCATCGGCAGTATGAGCACCGGTGTCGTTGCCGACAGGGTTGCGATAATGCCGACCTCTCCGCCCGAAAGTGCGAACAGGATCAGCGTCATGCCCAGTCCCATGCCGAGCAGGCCGGAAATGGCGACCAGACCGACAACCGGAAGCGTAAAGTTTCCCGCCGGCTTGACCCAACGAACCGGCAAGCGTGTCAGGAGCAGCAGCCCGAGCGCCGCTACGCCGACGCGAATGCTGGAGGCGGCAACCGGGTCGGCGCCGGTTTCCATGATCGGACGGGCAATCAGTGACCCGGCCGACTGGGACAGCGCCGCGGCAAGGCCGAGAAGCACACCAATCCAGACAGGACCCTTGATGTTTTCCCATTTGTGAAGCTGGGACTTGCGCTTGCCGAACCGAATGGCCAGCAGAACGCCCAGAAACGTCAGGCCAATGCCGACCACTTGCGTGGACGTCAGATCCTCGTTCAGGAGCAGCCAGCCGAGGATCGCCGACATGGGTGCGTTCAGCGAAAACAGCATCGCGGTCCGGCGCGGCCCCATGCGGTTCAACGTCAGGAAAAGAGCCGTATCGCCGAGAAAGATGCCGAGGAAACCGGACAGGATCAGAGGCAGCATCTGCTCCTGGCCGATGGAGCCCCAACCCGTGGTCAGGAACACCCAGATGTTCAGCATCATTGTCACCAGCACCATGCGTGTGCAGTTGAAGGTAATGGCGCCGAGATGCTGGGCGGGGCCGGTCGATAGCAGTCCGGTAAGTGCCCAAAGGGCCGCCGCGCCGAGGGCTGCGGCTTCATAGGAAAACATTGGGTCAGATCCGTTAAAGGTCTTCCAGCGGGCCGGGCAGTTCGCCGGTCCAGGCGGTTTCGAAGAAAGCGGCTTCCAGTTTGCTCATCCGGCGGAAGAGATCCGCAACACGGAGTTGGTCTGCTTCTGGCAGGGCGGGGCCGATCCGGTCCATTTCCGCGCGGATCCAGTTCACGAAGGCCTCGAAGCCGGGCACGGCATGAAGGTCGATCCATTCGGCCAGATAAAACGCATCCGGGCGCTGCTTCCGGGCTTCGCGCAGGCCCCAGATCAAATAAGACCATTCGGCGCAGAGCAGGCAGGCAAGCCCTTCGGCGTAACTGCCTTGTCCGGAGGACCTCAGCATGAGCTGCGAGAAGGCGCGGGTTACCGGACCTTGAGCCGCGGTTTCATACACCTGCGGTTCCACACCCAGCATCTCGAAAGAGCGCAGGAAGTAGTCGTTTTCCTCCGACGTCAGCAGGGCCAGGAAACCGGAAAGCCGGGACTTGGCAGGCATGCCGGGGGCTTTTGCGACGAGATACCCCAGGGTGGAGGCGAGATCGGTGACGAAGGTGTAATCCTCGATCAGATACCGCGCATAGGCAGCCTCGGGCATGGTGCCGTCACCGATGGCAACTGTGAAGGGATGGCCGGTCGCCTCGCTCCAACAGGGCTCGGCCCGGGCTGCCAGCCAGTCGGTGAAACATTTGCCGGGAAAGCGATCAAGGAAGTCGGCGAACGACCCGTTGAATTCAGATGGCATGGAAACGGAACTCTTTGGCGGCCTTTGCGCTTCCTCAGGACGAGGAAGAAGGGAGCACCTGGCTTGACGGACCGGGGAGAGAGGGTGGTCTGGACGTTTTCAGGAGGGGGGCTGCCCGGGATCAGTGTCTGGTTTCACCCGAGCGGCCGGTAGGCCCAAAAAAACGGGCGCCAGAGGCGCCCGTCTGAATTGTTGATCAGGCTGCTGCCTTTTTCGGAGTGATCAGGCCGCGGTTGACGAGAACTTCGGCGATCTGAACGGCATTGAGCGCTGCGCCCTTGCGCAGGTTGTCGGAAACGACCCAGATGTTGAGGCCATTTTCGACCGTTGCGTCCTCGCGGATGCGGGAAATATAGGTCGCATCTTCGCCGGCGCTTTCATAAGGCGTGATGTAGCCGCCGTCTTCCTGCTTGTCGATGACGAGGCAGCCCGGAGCTTCGCGCAGGATGTTGCGCGCTTCTTCTGCGGTGATCTCGTTTTCGAACTCGATGTTGACGCTTTCCGAGTGGCCGATGAACACCGGCACACGCACGGCCGTACAGGTCACCTTGATGGCCGGGTCGAGCATCTTCTTGGTTTCCGCCAGCACCTTCCATTCTTCCTTGGTGTAGCCATCTTCCATGAAAGTATCGATGTGCGGGATCACGTTGAAAGCGATGCGCTTGGTGAACTTGCTCGGCTCGATCGGGTCGTTCACGAAGACCGCACGGGTCTGGTTGAACAGCTCTTCCATCGCATCCTTGCCGCCACCGGAAACCGACTGGTAGGTGGACACGACGATGCGCTTGATCTTGGCGTGATCATGCAGCGGCTTCAGCGCCACCACCAGCTGAGCGGTGGAGCAGTTCGGATTGGCAATGATGTTCTTCTTGGCAAAACCGGCGACGGCATCGGCATTCACTTCCGGCACGATCAGCGGCACGTCGGCGTCGTAGCGCCATGCGGAAGAGTTGTCGATGACGATGCAGCCCTTGGCAGCGATCTTCGGCGACCATTCCTTGGAGACGGTGCCGCCGGCGGACATCAGGCAGATGTCGGTATCGGAGAAGTCATAGTTCTCCATGGCCTGAACCTTCAGCGTCTTGTCGCCGAAGGAAACTTCGGTGCCCTGAGACCTGCGGGAGGCGAGAGCGACGACTTCGTCTGCCGGAAAACCGCGCTCAGCGAGAATGTCCAGCATCTCGCGTCCGACATTGCCGGTAGCGCCTGCAATTGCGATCTTGAAACCCATCTTTGACTAGTCCTTGTCCGTCTCCCCGCTTCGCCAGCCGCCCGGTTCTGGATGGGCGTGGCCGGCTCCCGGCGCCTCCCATCCCCGGGGAGGCGGGATGAGCGGCACCGTCAAGCGGTGGTCTTGGTGGTCTTGGTAGTGCGTTTGAGAGCGGTTGCTGCAGCCGTCCGCGGCTCGCCGCGCATGAACGTAGCGCTGGCAAGGGCCTGGGACATCATATCCAGAATGTCGGCTTTCAGCCGGGTCATCGGGGCTCGCAATCGTCAAAACTTGAGACGGCGGTGTTTTTGCCCGGAAATTCCCGCGAGTCAACAAGGAATAGGCCGGTGTTGCCAGCTAAGTGAACGAATTGATGCTTTACCGGGCCCGGCAGGCGGCACCTGCCTTCGCATTTCCGTCAGATGAGGCGCTTTGGGAACAGGGTGTTCCGGCCCGTTTCAACTGCCCCCAAGCAGATCACGCGGCGAACAGCCGTCCCGGTCCGCGTCCCGCCGTCGGCAAGCCGGCCAGATGCATCATGTGCCAGGCAAGTGCCAGATTAGAGCTGATAACGGGTTTGCCCAGGCGCTTTTCGCAAGTCTCTATGACGGGCAGCGTACGCAAGTTGGTGCAGGAGGCAAAGACGGCTTCTATCTCCGGAGCCTTGCCGACTTCGCAGATCGCGTCTTCCACGGATTGAAGGCTGATCCTTGCGACAACAGCTTCTTCCGCCTGCCCGAAAGAGCCGACGCTGGCGGGGATCACGCCGTTCTTCTCCAGAAGACGGCAGAGCGCGTCGGAGACTTCCGCCACATAAGGGGAGACGATGGCGACCCGTGAGACGCCAAGATGTCCGAGTGCGGCCATCACTGCGCGGGCCGGGTCTGTCACGAGGGCGCCCGGATGAGCCAGCTGGATCGCGCCAGCTACCTGATCCGAGCCGATTACCGTTGCGCCGGAGGTGCAGGCATAGGCAATGACATCAAGCGGGCGCGTGCCTGGAAGAAGAGCGGCCGTGTCCGTCATCCGGGTCTTCATCTGCATGAGTTTTTCGGAAGTGACTTCAGAAGCGCTTTCTATCCGGGCGTGAAGCAGCGAGACGCCCTCCTGATGAAACAGGGGCCGGAATTCGCTCTCGATGGTTTCGTCAACCGACAGCAAGATCAGGCCGAAAGCGGCTTTTGTGGCAGATCCCGTGTCGCAGTCGAAGGGCAGTTTCATGGCGCTGTTCCCGGTGTTTCATGCGGCGATAACAGGAATGTCCGGCGCTGCCCGAACGGTCAGAAACTCGGGTGCTCCGTCCCGAATGACGATGTTTTCCTCGTGAACCATCATCCTGCCGGGGCCAAGCGACAGGCTGGGTTCCAGTGTCAGCACCATGTTTTCACGCAGCAAGGTCTGATCGAAGCTGGTCAGGCTCGGTGCCTCGGTGAGCTGCATGCCAAGCCCGTGGCCGAGCCGGCCGACGTCTCCTTCGCTCTCGCCCAGAACCCCGGCCATGACCTGGAAGAGATCGGCACAGGCTCTTCCCGGGCGGGCGATGGCGGCAGCCGCTTCAACTGCCTGGACCAGCGTTTCATGGGTGGACCTGACAGCGTCACTTGCCCGGCCGATCGCGAAATTGCGGTCGAAATCGCAGAAGTAGCCGTCTTTGGTCGCGCCGGTATCGAGCATCAGGACGTCCCCTTCCTGAAGCGGCCGGGCTGACGGCGGCGAAATGACATCGCCGTAGCCGTCCTGTCCGGCCCCGCCGACCAGATAGGGCACGTCGTCGGCGCCTTGCCTTAAAAGCTCGATCCGGAAGGACCGGAAAACGTCGTTGAGCGGTTGGCCAGCCTGGAAAAGCTTCGGTCCTCTGGCGAAGGCAGCCGAACCGATGCCGCAGATTTCGCGAAGCAGAGCAACCTCGCGTTCCGATTTCACCATCCTGAGGCTCTGGATCAAGTCCGTTCCATCGACATATTCGGAACCGCTGGTGAGATCCTGCAGGCGCTGAAAATCGCGAAGCGGCATGCGCAGCGCGCTTTCCCGGCCCATCGGCATGGCGATTTTCGGGAAGTCTTTGAGGGTATCGGCCAGCAGGTTGATGCCATCATCGACCGGGTGCGGGGCGGAAAACGTCCGGATGTCATCAATCCAGGTGGCGGCCATCAGATGCGCCCCGATCTGCGGAATGACCGCAATCGGCTTGCCGCTCCCCGGCACCACCAGAAACCAGGGCCGGGTCGGGCTCTGCCAGAAAAGAGTCCGGAAGCCGGTGAAATAGCGCATTTCGGCTTCCGTCGTGAAGAACAGCGCGTCGATGCCTTGCGCGCGCATGGCCGTTTGGGCGGCTTGGGTGCGGGCCGCAAATTCGTCTTCAGGGAAATCGGGATCAGACATCCTCCGGTCCTTCGGAGAGATAACAGAGCACCCGAGCCTCCGGACCAAGACCAAGAGTTGAGGCCTGACCGGCAGCGTGGCGCACGGCAGTGATGCCGGCCGAACCGGACGGCGTTGTCGCAATGTCGTTTTCCCCCAGCCATTTGACTGTTTCCGCCGCCTCATCGTCAGAAACGGTCACGAAAAAATCGGCTTCCCGGGCCAGGTATTTCAACGCCAGATGAGACGGTTCCTTGCAGTCGAGCCGGCCCATGTTCGACACCGGGCCGGGCGCCGTAACAGGTTTGCCGGCTTCAATGCTGGCAAGAAGGGCGGGGGCATTTTCCGGTTCCACGACAACGATGGTTACGTCCCTGCCCCAGGTCAGGCGGGCGCCGACGGCACAGGCGGCGGCAAGGCCGCCGACACCTGCCTGCAGGAAGACATGCGTGGGCGGTGTTTCGATCTGCCGTGCGATTTCTGCGGCCATCACCAGATAGCCTTCCATGACGTCGTGTCCGGGGCCGGTCATGCCCGGCCAGGTGCTGTCCGGCAGCAAGGTCCAGCCTTCGGCTTCCGCTCGTCTCTGGGCTTCCGTCATGCTGTCTTCATAGGTGGCCCCGACCCGGACAACGTCAGCACCCCGGGCCTTCAGGCGAGCCTCAAAGGCTTCGGGCACGGTTTCGGCGACGAAGACAGCGGCCCTGGCGCCAAAAAGCGGTGCGCCTGCGGCAAGGGACATGCCGTGGTTTCCAGCGCTTGCGCAGACAAAGGTCATGCCATCGAGCGCGGAGGCGTGCGAAGGCGCCAGTCCGTCCTGCACGCGCTGGTCTGCCAGTTTGGCAATGGCATAGGCCGCCCCGAGAGCCTTGAAACTGCCAAGACCCATGCGCTGCCGTTCGTCCTTCAGGCTCAGGCTGCCGATCACAAGTTGGCTTGCAAGGTCCGGCAGTGCCAAGAGCGGGGTTTCATCGGCCTGTGGGCATTTGCGGAAGAGGCTTTTCGCGCCGGTAACGTCCTGCGAAACGGATCCGTCCGCTAGCCCGGTCTGTTCTGGAAGGCCTTTGCCGAGAAAAGGGTTTTTCAGTGTTTTCATTGTCTGCCCCGCACGGTTTCCCAGGCAGGTCAGCAGCTCTGACGGTCGGTTGCAAGTCTCTTGCGGAAAATGACGGTTGCAGACCAGAACGGGCCGTCTGTGCGATGTGGTGTCCGGTCAGGCCGGCCCGTCCACCGAAGCGCCTGTGACAAGCTGCTTCAGCGGACAGGGTTCAAGACACTCTGCGCTCAGGCGACGGCCCGGCCTTCGCGCCCTGTCCTCAAGGTCAGTAGCGCGATGGCAAGGGCGATGAGTGCGCAGGCGGCAACAGCGCCGACCAGGGGCAAGGCTGTGCGGTCGAAGAACGGGCTGCAGATCAGGATCATCACGCCGCCGGCGACCATCTGGAAGGTGCCGCCGAGGGAGGAGGCCATGCCGGCATGTTCGCCATGTTCTTCCAGGGCCATGACCATCACCGGGGCGATGACCTGGCCGAGGCAGGTGTTGCCGATGAAGAACAGGGCCATCAGCACCGGCAGATCGTCGATACCGCTCCAGACCAGAATGACCAGGAGAACGTTGGCCGCGGCGAAGCCGCTGACTGCCCTGAGTGCCACCCGGCCCATGCCAAAACGTTCTCCAAGTGTGGCGGCGAACTGGGACGACGCGAAGAAGCCGATGGCGTTCAGCGCGAAGACAAGGCTGAAGGCCATCGGGGTCAACTGGTACTGGGTCATGTACACCAGCGGGGCGGCGGCGATGAAGACGAAAAAACTCGCCAGCGAGAACCCTCCGATCAACGTCAGCCCCATGAACCTGCCGTCGCGCATCAGGTAGATGACACTGCGGATGATGGCGGTCGGGTCGATCTTGCCCCGGCGCTCGGGTGGCAGCGTTTCGGGCAGCAGGAAGGCCATTTGCAACGTGGCCAGCAGGGCGATCACCCCAAGGGCAACAAAGATCAAACGCCAACTGCCGAACTGGATGATCAGGCTGCCCGCAAGCGGTGCAAGCATGGGGGACACGCTGAAGACCAGCATGACCAGCGCCATCAGCCGGGTCGCCTTCGGGCCTGTGTGCAGGTCGCGGACCACGGCCCGCACTATGACCATGGGCGCAGCGGCGCCGAGTGCCTGCACGAAACGGCCGAATGTCAGCGCCGAAACGTCAATTGCCGTGGCGCACATGATCGAGCCGATAATGAAGACGACAAGCCCCAGAAAGGCCGGCAGCTTTCTGCCGAATCGGTCTGCCAGCGGGCCGTAGATGAGCTGCGCAAATCCGAAAGCGATGAAATAGACCGTGAAGGTCATGTGAACCGCCGCGTCGTCCGTCTGCAACGCCTTTACGATTTCCGGCATGGCGGGCAGATAAAGGTCGATTGCAAACGGACCGACAGCCGCGAGAAGCCCCAGCACAATGGCGGAGCGGATGAAACCGATCTGCATTGGAAAATCCGATGAAAATGCGCCAGAGGCACAAATATGGGAAAGAATGGAAGATGGAGAAGGCGGGCACTGCCGCACCTCCTTCATATGAGGTAAACGCCTGAAATGCAAATTCAAGCCGCGCAGTGCGTTGTCATGAAAGCTTCATGCAATTGTCACCGATATGGTAATCTGGCCCACTAGCTTGCGCGCAACATCAACCCGATATTTGTGGGAGTGAGTGCAATGGCGAACCTTCGTGGGCGCTTTTTAAAAGGTGTCAGCCTTTCAGTTTTATTCGGCCTTGGCGCGGTCTCGGCGGCGCAAGCTGCGTATTTCGAGCGTATCAACACTTTCCCGGTCTACAAGACCCTGCCGGAAGGCGCGGATAAGGCGACGGAAACCGTCGCGGAAATCATTTCCGCCACCAAGGACGGCCGCACTCTCGTCTTTACCGACAGCCCGGGCGAAGCCATCGTCTTCGTCAATGCGGCCAACCCGCTGAACCTGCAGCCGATGGGCCGCACCGCCCTTGGCGGTGAGCCAACCTCGGTCACCGTCGGCAAGAATTTCGCCTATGCCGGCGTCAACACCTCTGAAGATTACGTCAATGCCTCCGGTCATCTGGCCGTGATTGCTCTCGACGGTCTCGGCATTACCGCGAAATGCGACGCCAAGGGGCAGCCGGACAGCATCGCTATTTCCCCGGATGGCAAGTTCATCGCCATCGCCATTGAGAACGAGCGCGACGAAGACCTGAACGACGGCGTGATCCCGCAGATGCCAGCCGGTCATCTGGCGATCTTCGATCTGGACGAGACCGGTGCGCCGACCAACTGTGACGCGGTTCGTATTGTCGACCTGACCGGTCTTGCCGAAATCGCGCCGACAGACCCGGAGCCGGAATTCGTTTCCATCAATTCCAAGAACCAGGTCGTCGTCACCCTGCAGGAAAACAACCACCTTGCCGTGGTCGATCTGGCCTCCGGCGAGGTTGTCAGCCATTTCTCCGCCGGCACGTCGTCCGCCGAAAACATTCCGGTCATCAAGGCCCGCATGAGCGATGCCTCCGGATCGATCGAAAACGTCAAGCGTGAACCGGATGCGGTTGCCTGGCTCGATGACGAGCGGTTCGTGACGGCCAACGAAGGCGACTATGAAGGCGGTTCGCGCGGCTTCACCATCTGGAACACCAAGGGCGAGGTCCTGTTCGACAGCGGTAACCAGATGGAACATCTGGCCATGTCCTACGGCCATTACCCGGCCAAACGGGCGGCCAAGAAAGGCACCGAGCCGGAAGGCGTGACCGTTGGCGAATTTGGCGGCGAAAAGTTGATCTTCGTCAACTCCGAGCGCGGCAACTTCGTCGCCGTCTACAAGGACACCGGTGCCGAGCCGGAATTCGTCCAGTTCCTGCCGACCCACGTCGGTCCGGAAGGCTCTCTGGCAATCCCGAGCCGCGATCTGTTCGTGGTGGCCAACGAGGTCGACAGTGCGGAAGACAACGTTCGTGCGCAGGTCTCCCTCTACAAGTTCGGTGCGGACGCCTCGTCCTATCCGATGCTTGCTTCCGACGTCGATCCGGAAAAAGGTGCGCCGATCGGTTGGGGCGCGCTGTCCGGTCTGGCGGCGGACCCGGCGGATGCCAACAAGCTCTATGCGGTCAGCGACAGCTTCTATGACGATGCCCGCATCTACAAGCTGGATATCTCCTCCAAGCCGGCCAAGATTGTTGGCTATGCCACCGTTCAGGGCGGCAAACAGGCGAAACTGGATCTGGAAGGTATTTCCATTGCCAAGGATGGCGGCTTCTGGCTGGCTTCCGAGGGTAACCTGGACAAGGACCTGCAGCACCTGTTGCTGAAAGTCAGTGCCGACGGTCAGGTTGAGGAAGAAATCACGCTTCCAGAAGAGCTGAGCGCCCAGTCTGTCCGCTTCTCCTTCGAAGGCGTTTCCGAGTTCGAGATGGACGGCAAGACGCTTGTTGCCGTCGCCGTTCAGCG
Source organism: Labrenzia sp. ATLA3 (assembly GCF_057180185.1). Classification (NCBI taxonomy): domain Bacteria; kingdom Pseudomonadati; phylum Pseudomonadota; class Alphaproteobacteria; order Hyphomicrobiales; family Stappiaceae; genus Labrenzia; species Labrenzia sp. ATLA3. Next base: position 120,814 of record NZ_JBXUKV010000003.1, on the reverse strand, counting down.
CGAATGGAAGGACGATCCGAAGGGCATGGTGAAGCTGGCCATCTACGATCCGGCAGACAAGTCCTGGGGCTTCGTGCATTACCCGCTCGACAAGCCGAAGAGCGCAGCCGGTGGCTGGGTCGGCCTGTCTGAAATCGTCTCCATGGGTGATGGCACGTTCGCCATTCTGGAGCGCGACAACAAGGGCGGTGAAGACGCAGCCATCAAGCAGATCACCACGATCTCCCTGGACGGTGTGACACCGGCTGCCTACGGCTCCGAACTGCCGGTTGTCGAGAAACATTATGCCATGGACATTCTGCCGGCGCTGGCAGAAGGCAAGGGCTGGGTTCTCGACAAGCCGGAAGGCCTGACAATCACCGCCGACGGCCGCCTGATCCTGGTGACCGACAATGATGGTGTCGACGATGCGCCGGGTGAAACGCAGCTCATCGATCTCGGTCCGGCAAGCCGCCTGAAATAAGGCGTTTCAAACAGTGCCGGAACCGATCAAGTAACCGATCCGGTCCCTGAAGATTTTCGGAAAACCCCGCTTCGGCGGGGTTTTTTGTTTGGCCTTTGCACTCTGCCCTTATCTTTCCAGCGGGTACATCTGCAGAAGGTATTGAACGTCCATTTCGTTCGCGAAGGCGGCTGGCTGCGACAGCAACAGGTCCCGGATGCAAGCGCGCCGCGCTTTCATGTCCTTTGAGGGGTATGCCTCTGCCGATCTCATCTGCCTTTTCCAGGGTCTCGTTGGGTTTTGCAAAAATCGAAGCAGGCTGAAGCCGTGTCGCGAAGTGAGAGTTGCAGACATTTCCGATCCTCCTGCTTGTTTTCCTGCCTTTAAAATATCCTCGGCAACATTCGGCTGGTATCCGGCCCGGCGTTGTGTTGCTCTACATAAATGAAGAGCCGGATCTCGAACTGGACTGATATCAGGGCCTTCCTGGCCGTGTTCCGGGAAGGATCAACTCTGGCGGCGTCACGCCGGCTCGGTGTTGCGCAGCCGACTGTTGCGCGACGGATCGAAGTGTTGGAACATGAACTGCAGCTGTCTCTTTTCGACCGGGACACGCGTGGTTTTCGGCCGACCCGGCACGCGAGGGCGCTTTACCCGAAAGCCGAGGCCATTGAAGCCGCGATGACAGCGCTTGAAACCGAGGCGAACGGTCTCGCAACACCGCGCCCGATCCGCATCACCGCATATTCGGCAAATTTTTCACCACGAGCCAACAAGATCTTCAGCGATTTTTCTGCCCGGCATCCTGAGGTCCGGCTGGAATTTATACCCACCCAACTCATGCTGGATCTTGAAAAAGGTGAAGCCGACATTGCGCTGCGGCTGACCCGGAACTTACCGTCGCAAGACCTTGTCTGCAGAAAGATCAGCACCGCCAGATATTCCCTGTTCGGGTCTCGTGACTATGCGAAGAAGCACGGCCTGCCCGCATCGCCGAAAGATCTGTCCGGCCACACCTTCGTCACCTTCGAGCGGGAAGATGTTCCAACGACCCTTCACGATTGGCTGGCCTGCCGCGTGAAGCGAGAGCAGATCCTTCTTTCGTTCAGTGAGTTTGAGCTGATGCATGCCGCGATAAGGTCCGGCGTCGGCCTGGGCCTCCTGAACCTGAAGCTCGTAGAACAGGAGCCCGACCTCGTGCGCTGCTTCGAGCCGATCGATGAACTCGCAGCAGAGCATCTCATGCTGATTTCCAGCGAAGCTTACAAAAGACCCGAAGTTCGGAAGTTCACGAAATTCTTCGCCCCGAGATATGCAGCGCTCTTCAAGCCGCTCCCGTGACGATTGCCGGCATTGAACAGGAGATCGCGGGTCCACTCGCTGCGTAATTCCTGGAGAAAGATCCTTCCAAGACCTGAGCGGAGGTCCGGCGGCTTTATGCGGCCGGGCCTTTCCTTTTTGGGAGTACCAATCTCAACCCCAGACAGTTCGTCGTTGCCAGTGCCACAGGGCGGCAAGGCTGTGTAGCCCGATGAGGGCCGCCAGCAAGAGTGCTGCGGCATGGTGAAGATTTGCCGGTGGCAATCCCGCAAGGGCCCCAAGGCCGGGGATTGTACCGTCAACGATCGCGCCCAGGGTGCCTGACAGCAGGATCATGCCAATGCCGCTGATCAGAAGCAGAAGCGGAATGAGGCGCAAGGCCACATGGACGCTCCTGCCGAGGACCGCCTGGAAGCCGGGCTTGACGATGAAGACCGGGGCGGGGGCTCCCTTCATGATCCAGCTGATGGTGCGCACGAGAGCGAGACCACCGGCCGACAAACCAAGCGCCAGATGGGATTTCAAAAGGGTTGCGGAAAACGTGTCGCTGTTCGTCATGGCGTAGCCTGTCGCCAGGGCGCCAATGGTAAGACCGGCAATGGTCCAATGCAGCAACCGGATACTGGAACTGGGGGAAGACATCATTCGTCCTCCCGGATCACGGTGTAGAGCGCGGCATGAAAATCGATCCCCTTGAACTCCGAGACAATGCCGCTTTTGCCAAGCTTCTGAATGGCGGCCTGATAGGTCTCGGGACTTTCCCAAAGCGCGACATTGACCAGTTGGAACTTCGCCCGCGGGGACAGGGACTGGTGCAGACGCGTGGTGATGTAGCCGGGTTGTTCTTTCAGGAAATCGTGGGCTTTTTCCCAGCCGCGGACAGCATCGGAAAGGCGGTCTTGCGGAACCTCGAAGGAATTGATCAGCGTGACGGGGGCTTTTGAGGTGATTTCATTCGCCATGGCGGAAACTCCCAGGTTGGCGGTTAGTAAACAAAGCGCGGCCAGGTGAACGGCACGTCGGGTCCAGAGTGATGTCATTTTCATCTCCTTTTATATAGCAAGCTATGTTTATTTATATAGTAAGCTATCTATCGTATATGCAAGGGATGACATTCGAAAAAGATTCCTCCGCTGGATATCTGGCAAACCAGATGGCCCGGTTGTTTGCTGCGGGTCTCCAGCGCCGTATCCGGCCCCTTGGCCTGTCGCCAGGGCAGTTTCCGGCGCTGCTCGCGCTGTGGGCGAAGGAGGGGCGCACGCAAAAGGAACTGGTGCAACTGCTTGATATTGAGCAGGCGACACTGGCCAACACGCTGGCGCGGATGGAACGCGACGGCCTGATCACGCGCCGGGCGAGCGAGGAAGACGGACGGGTTCAGGAGATTTTCCTGACGGACAAGGCACGGGTTCTGGAGAAGGAAGCCGTCGGCGCAGCGACTGCGCAGAACGCCGAGGCACTGGAAGGATTTTCGGAACAGGAAAAAGCTCAGTTCCTGGATTTCATGCACAGGGCCGTTGCCGCCATGCAGAAAGCCCAGTCCGGTAACTCCCGGTGAGTGCCAGCCTGCTGGGTCTTTTCGGCGTGTCGTTTCTCGCCGCCACCTTGCTGCCTGCCCAATCCGAACTGGGCCTTTCCGGCTTGATCGCGCTGGGAACGGACCCGGTTTTTCTGCTGGTTGCCGCCGCAAGCCTCGGCAACACGCTCGGGTCGATGGTCAACTGGGGTCTGGGACGGGCGGCAACCGCGTGGTCGACCGCGTCCTGGTTTCCGGTCAAGCCAGACAAGCTTGCCAAGGCGACGGGCTGGTATCACCGGTACGGACGCTGGAGCCTGCTGTTGAGCTGGGCACCGATCATCGGCGATCCCCTGACACTGGCGGCGGGTGTGCTGAAGGAACCGTTCTGGAGCTTCACCCTGCTGGTCGCCATTGCAAAGACCACGCGCTATGTGCTGGTTGCGCTCATCACGTTGCAGGTCATCTGAGTTTGCGGGCCAGATGACGGAAAGTGCCCGGCTGTTTCCAGCCGGGCGAGTGACGCGGATTCAGATCAGTCCCCGGCACGATACTCGGGCGGTATCGTGAAGACTTCGTCGGCGCGGCCATAGCCGCCGTCCTTGACCTCTTCCACCAGAACCATGGTGTTGGGCCGCACGATCTCGCCGAAAAAGGAAACCAGCAGGTCGGTGGTCTTGTGGATCAGATCTTCCTTTTGCGCTGTGCTCAACGCGGCTTCGGGCAGTTTGTAATTTGCAAAGGGCATTACAATTCTCCTTGGGGTTTGGTGAAAGTGTCTAGATGATGCCGCCGTTGGCGCGCAGAACCTGGCCATTCATCCAGTCCCCATCGGGACCAGCCAGAAACGCAACGGTTGCGGCGATGTCCTCGGGGGTGCCGAGACGGCCAAGCGGGTTTGATTTCCGGATCGTTTCCACAAGCTCCGCCGGCTTGCCGGCAAGGAAAAAGTCAGTCTCAACCGGTCCGGGGGCAATCGCGTTGACCCGGATGCCACGCGGGCCAAGCTCTTTCGCCAGAACCCGGGTCATGGCTTCAACGGCGGCCTTGGTCGCGGCGTAGAGGCCGTAGTGAGGCTGATAGAGACCGACCACACTGGAGGAAATGCTGATGATCCGGCCACCATCCGCGAGCCGGCTCGACGCGAGCCGCATGGCGCGGAAAACACCACCGAGATTGACCGCGCATTGTCTGTCGAAATCTTCGTCGCTTGCTTCGGCAATGGCGGCATTGCGCATGGTGCCGGCATTGTTGACGAGTACCCCCACCGGACCGAAGGCCTTTTCTGCAGCCTCGAAAAGACGCTCGTGGCTCGCTGTCTCGGCAATGTCTCCCTGGATCGCCATTGCCTTGCCGCCCTGGTCTTCCAGGCTTTTGACAAGTGCGTGAGCCGCGGCTTCATCCTTGTCGTAATTGATGACCACCTGAAAGCCATCGCGCGAAAGCCTGCGGGCTATGGCTGCGCCTATGCCTTTGCTGGCGCCGGTGACGATGGCGGTGTCGAGATCTGGTGTCATGTAAGTCTCCTTCTCGTTGATCCTGAAGATAGCGAGGCGGAAACTCCGGATAATGATGCTTTAACTGAAAAGATAATCCGGATAATAAGAACAAATGTACGGCAAGTTCGACGCAATGCAGCTCTTTGTCCGGGTGGTCGAACGGGGCAGCTTCACTGCTGCCGCGGCAGATCTGAACCTGCCACGGTCCACCGCCACGGATGTGATCCAGCGTCTTGAGCGTGATCTCGCCTGCCGGTTGCTGGAGCGCACCACACGCCATGTGACGCCGACTCCGGATGGCGAAGCCTATTACCGGCGATGTGTGTCAATCCTGGCGGAAGTGGAGGAAGCCGAGGGCGCGCTGCGCGGGCATGAGCCTGCCGGACAGTTGCGGGTCGATGTGCCGGGACGGCTGACCCGCACCTTCCTGTTGCCGCACCTGCCGGACTTCATGGCGCGTTATCCGAAGATCGACTTGCAGCTCGGCCAGGGAGAGCGCCTGGTGGATCTGGTGCGCGAGGGGGTCGACTGCGTGCTGCGTGCCGGCGTGCCGGACGACAGCGGCTTGATCATGCGAAAGTTGACGGAGATCGCGGAGATCACCTGTGCCAGCCCGGACTATCTGGCCACGCACGGTACGCCGACAAGTCTTGAGGATCTGGAAGGGCACCTGATGGTCGGCTTCCTGTCGTCACGGACGAGCGCTGTCATGCCGCTTGACTTCCGGACGTCCGCAGGCGTGCGCGAAATAATGCTGCCCAGCCGGATCGTCGCCAACGATGCCGAAACGGTACACCAACTCGGGTGTCTTGGGTTCGGACTGTTCCAGGCGCCTCGCTACCGGCTTGCCGAAGATCTGGAAAGCGGAGCGCTGGTGCAGGTCCTGCCGGATTTGCCGCCGACCTCGTTGCCTTTGGCTGCGTTCTACCCCCAGAACCGCCAGCTTTCACCGCGCGTTCGTGTCTTTGTCGAATGGGTGGCCGGCATCTTCGCCGCGGCGGACATTTAGGCCTTAGATCGTCTGGATCAGATCCCACTTGTTGCCGAACGGGTCCTGGAAGACGGCGACCTTGCCATAGGCTTCCTGGCGGGGAGCCTCCAGAAAGCTGACACCAGCCGTCAGCATCGCCTGATGGTCGCGGTCGAAGTCGTCGGTGTGCAGGAACAGGAACACGCGTCCGCCGGTCTGATTGCCGATGGCGGCTTGCTGGCTGTCTCCATCGGCCTTTGCAAGCAGAAGACGGGTCTCGGTACTGCCCTTTGGGGCGACAAGCACCCAGCGCTTGTTGACGCCAAGGTGTGTATCTTCGATCAGATCGAAGCCGAGCTTGCCGGTGTAATAGGCGATGGCCTCGTCATAGTCGGGCACGACAAGGGCAATCGCTCCAATCATCTGTTTCATTGAAGACCGGGTCCTACTGAGCGCGCCGGTAGACGGACACATTCGTGTAACTTGCGACATCCACCAGGTGGACGGTCTGGGTTACGGTCAGGGTTCTGCCGTCTTCGGACAGTTCCCGGTCGGCCTTCATGATGGTCAGTCCGCCGCGGCGGGCTTCCGAAATCAGGTTGCGGTCGCCGTTGAAGACGAGACGCATGGCATCAACCAGGCCGCTTTTGCCGAGGCGGACTTCAGGCCCGTCAGGCATCGCCTCGAAGGTGTCATTGGTCACTTCGCCGTCGGCGGCGACCTGGTTCATGATGAACACCGCAACGCCGAAATTGTCTTCGATCTTCAGCGTGGCGCTTCGGGGCGGTTCACCCTGCTCGAAGTCGCTTTCCTCCGTGTCGAGGATCCAGGTGCCGAGAAAGGGGGCGAGTTTGTCTTCGATCATGGGACCAATGGTGTCTTGAAAAGGGAAAGCCGCCACCGGGATAACCGGTGACGGCCCTGCTTGCAAATGGCGATTGCCTATCAGGCGCTCAAGGCGTCCAGTTCGGCAATGATGGCGTCGCCCATTTCCACGGTGGAAACGGTTGCCTGGCCAGCCGCCGCGATGTCCTTGGTACGCAGGCCCTTGTCGAGGGCGTTGGCGATTGCCTTGTCGAGCTTGTCGGCAGCAGCGACTTCCTCGAAGGAGTAGCGCAGCGCCATGCCGAAGCTGGCGATCATGGCAATCGGGTTGGCCGCGCCTGTGCCGGCGATGTCCGGAGCCGATCCATGGACGGGCTCATAAAGGGCTTTGCGCTTGCCGGTGACGCCGTCCGGAGCGCCGAGCGACGCGGACGGAAGCATGCCGAGCGAGCCGGTCAGCATGGCGGCAACGTCGGACAGCATGTCGCCGAAGAGGTTGTCCGTCACGATGACATCGAACTGCTTTGGCCAGCGAACGAGCTGCATGCCGCCGGCATCGGCCAGCATGTGCTCCAGCTGAACGTCTTCGTAGCCGTTCTTGTGCGTCTGGGTCACGACCTCGTTCCACAGAACACCGGACTTCATCACGTTCCGCTTTTCCATGGACGTGACCTTGTTGCCGCGCGTGCGTGCCAGCTCGAAGGCGACGCCGGAAATGCGCTCGATCTCGTAGGTGTCATAGACCTGCGTGTCGATGCCACGCTTCTGGCCGTTGCCAAGGTCGATGATTTCCTTCGGTTCGCCAAAATAGACGCCGCCGGTCAGCTCGCGCACGATCAGGATGTCGAGACCTTCGATCACGTCCTTTTTCAGCGAAGACGCATCGGCAAGCGCCGGATAACAGATGGCCGGGCGCAGGTTGGCGAAAAGCTGCATGTCCTTGCGCAGGCGCAGCAGGCCGGCTTCCGGGCGTGCCTCGTAAGGAACGTCGTCCCACTTCGGACCGCCCACGGCACCGAAAATCACGGCGTCGGCTGCCATGGCCTTGGCCATGTCTTCTTCGGAGATCGACTGACCGTGTGCATCATAGGCAGAGCCGCCGACCAGGCCTTCGTCGGTTTCAAAGGACATGCCGCCCTTTTCGTTGAACCAGCGAATAACCTTTTTCACTTCCTGCATGATTTCCGGGCCAATGCCGTCACCCGGCAGAAGCAGAAGGTTTTGTGAAGCCATGGGTGTTCCATCCCGCATTTTGAGAAATCTGATGGCGATGGGTTAGCGCGTCGGCCGTTGTCTTTCAAGATGAAGCCAGTTGCGAAGAACTCAAGCAAGCCATCGGGAAAGGTCAAGAACGGCAGAACGCTTAAGGCTGTGAGGGCGTTGCGACCATTTTCCCGAGGGCGCCGGCAGCCGTCAGCCGAGCCATCCGCGTGCAGCCTGCCACAGGAGATTCAGCGCGAGCAGGGTCATCACCCACTTGAAGCCGGTCTTGAAGCTCTTTTCATTCATGCGGCCGAGCAGGCGGCTGCCGGAAAGCGTGCCGAGAAAGCCGCTGACGATCATCAGCACGATCAGTCCGAACCAGGGCGCGAAGGCAAAGCCGAGGGCGCCGAAGGCGATGATCTTGAAGATATGCATGATCAGCGCGGTGACCGCCTGGTTGGCGACAAACTGGTGGCGCGTCAAGCCCAGGGTGGACAGCACGGCGGCGCCGATGGGGCCGGCCGCACCGAAGAACATGGACAGGAAAGTCGAGACAAAGCCCGCAGCCGCCATGGCGCTTTTCGGGGCCTTGCCGAAGCGGGGCGCCTTGCCCCAGACGACCCACAAGACGAACAGGCCGATGCCCGCCCTGAGAACGGTGGGGGGCAATTCCATGGCAATTGAACCGCCGACCGCAGCACCGAATGCGGCCCCGATCGCAAACCAAAGCGCAATCAGCCAGTCGACATGCTTGAGTTGGACCAAGGCGCGCCCGGCATTCGACCCGAGCTGCACGACACCGTGAACCGGCACCAGTGCAGTGGCGGGCATGAGGGTCGCCATGATCGCGATCAAGGCGACCCCGCCGCCAAGGCCGACGGCTGCAGCCAGGGCAGAGGTGAAGAAACTTGCGATGATCAGCGTCAGCGAAGCGGCAAGGTGCAGCTGATCGGGAAAGAAGAAACCGGCTATGTCCGGCATGTCACGGCCATCTCTTGTTGGCGTAATTGATCGCTTCGCGGACATCCAGCGCGCGTGTGGAATTGCCGCTGCGCAGGTAGAAGACCGAAGCCCTGTTCTCTTCCATGTAGACGGCGCGGGGCGCAGGGCTGACAATCACCATGGCCACGTCCTTTCCCTCGACCCTTGAAAAGACCGTGTGGATGTAGGGACAGAGGTCGCCGCCGAGTGTTTTGGAGACGATGTCATTGACCGTGCGCTCGAAGGAATCGAGGTCGGGGCTTTTCAACGTTGCCAGATCCTTGTCGAGCCCGAGTGGTGTGCCGTTGTCATCGACGCCGATCAGAAGATGGCCCCCATCTGCGTTGAAGAAGCCTGCCAGGGTCTTGGCGATGACCTTTTCCAGCGACCTGTTGGTCCGGTTTTCGATCAGGTCCCAACGCAGCGAGGACTTGAATTCCACACGTCCGCTTTCGCCCTGTTTCAACAGGTCGGGAATCAGGGTGGTCTGTTCCTCGCGCAGAGACCGGTAGGCTTCGCTGGTGCGCATGTAGTTGCGGGTAAAAATGCCGAAGGCGAGGCCGACAACCGCACCGAGCGCTGCGTAGGCCGTCGCCACGTCCAGATGTCGGGGAAGCAGCACCAGCCACAGGCGGGCCATCAGAAATTCAAGAAGACTGGGCGCGGAGTCCGAGAACCGTGCCAGTTCCCACCAGACCACCAGCAGGTTCAGCGGGTGGATCACCAGGACCCCGACGATGGCCCCGACCGCGACATAGACTACCAGGAAGGGAAGCTTGAACGGGGAAAGTGCCATATCCGAAAATCCAAATGAAAACGCCGGTCGGAACCGGCGTCACTGTTAAGCCAAAACCCGCCCGCCGTCATCCCCGGCTGGCATCAGGTGTGCCGGGATGACGGTGAAGGCAGCGAAAAGCGTCAAGCTGCCGCAGGCAGGGCCGTTTCGACGAGTTTCACCCAATAGGAACATCCGACCGGGATCAGGTCGTCGTTGAAGTCGTAAGCGGGATGATGCAGGCCGGCACTGTCGCCGTTGCCGGCGAAGATGAACGCACCCGGGCGCTCTTCCAGCATGTACGAGAAATCCTCGCCGCCCATCATCGGGTCGATCTCGCGGTTGACCTTGCCGACCCCGGCAATGCCTTCGGCAACCGACGTCGCGAAATCGGTCTGTTCATCGTGGTTGACCGTGACCGGGTAGCCGCGCGTGAACTGCAGAACCGCCTTGGCGCCAAACGCATCGCCGACCGAGCTGACGATGGATTCCATCCGGGCCTGGGCAAGATCGCGCATTTCCGGGCTCAGCGTGCGTACCGTGCCGCGCAAGAGCACTTCCTGCGGAATGACGTTGAAGGCGTTGCCGCCCTGGAAAACAGTGACCGACACAACCACTGAATCGAGCGGATTGGCGTTGCGGCTGGCGATGGTCTGCAGCGCAGAGACCATCTGCGAGCCGATCACGATCGGATCGATGGTTTCGTGCGGCTTGGCGGCGTGGCCGCCCCGGCCGGTAATCACGATGCGGAATTCATCGGTCGCGGCCATGATCGGGCCCTTGCGGATGGCGAACTCGCCAACCGGAAGGCCCGGGAAATTGTGCATGCCGTAGACTTCCTCAATCGGCCAGCGGGTCAGAAGACCGTCTTCGATCATGGCCTTCGCGCCGGCACCACCTTCTTCAGCGGGCTGGAAAATCACGATAACGGTGCCGTCGAAGTTGCGAGTCTCGGCGAGATATTTCGCCGCACCCAGCAGCATGGCGGTGTGGCCGTCATGGCCGCAGGCGTGCATTTTGCCCGGGATCTTGGAGGCATATTCCTTGCCGGTGATTTCCTCGATCGGCAGCGCGTCCATGTCGGCACGCAGACCGATGGTCTTGCCTGCGCCACCGTTGCGTCCCTTGATCACTCCGACAACGCCCGTCTTGCCGATGCCCGTTGCAATTTCGTCGACACCGAAGCTCTGCAGCAGCTCGGAGACCTTTTCGGCGGTCCGCACCGTTTCGTATAGGATTTCGGGGTTTTCGTGAATGTCGCGGCGCCAGGCAGTGATCTCGTCGGCCAGATCCGCGAGGCGATTAACGATGGGCATGAAGGACTCCTAGAAACACGTCTGAACGGGAAAGCGCTTGAAGCTTGAAGGGTTAGGTTCCTAACCTATCGCAAGCTGCAAAAAGAGGAAGTGGAATTGCAGAAAAAGTTTTCCACCAGGCAGTCGATTGCAAGTCTGATCCGCCAGGGCATCATTTGGCGGATGATTTTTGCTCCAACCGGTATACGCGCGTGCGTTTGATCTCGCTGTCTTCCAGCGCACCGACCACCGGAACGCTGAAGGCAGCCAGTTCGCTCAAGCGAGCCGTCGGCAGGTAGGACCGGCCCGGGTCGCCGACATAAACCTCGATGCCGTTCGCCAGCAATCTGTCGAGGAAGGCCAGTACCTTGTCGGCCATGGGCTTGTCGTAAAAAACGTCACCGCAAAAGACGAGGTCGGCTTGTGGCGGCTCCGCGGCGGTGATGTCCGCAGTCTCTGTCGAGATTTCGACATCGTTCAGCGCGGCATTCAGCCGGGTTGCCGTGAGGGCGAAGGTGTCGATGTCGACCGCATGGCAGGACGCGGCTCCGGCCTTCATGGCGGCAATGCCGACAAGACCGGACCCGCAGGCAAAATCGACGACGCGCTTGCCTTTAACCAGGTCCGGCGTGTCGAGCACATAACGGGCAAGGCCTTGCCCGCCTGCCCAGGCAAAAGCCCAGAATGGTGGCGGCAGGCCGAGTTCGCCCAGTTCGTCTTCGGTCTTCTGCCAAAGATCCATGGCTTCGTCGGCCACATGCAGAAGGATTTCCTCCGCATGCGGCACAGGTTTGACCTTGGTTTCCTCGCGGATGAAGGCCACCGGATCCTTGATAAGAGCCATTCAGGGCAGGTTTCCTGACAAGAGGAAGTTACGCAGGCTCTTTCAGGCCGCCCATTTCACAGACGATTTTCCATTCCTCTTCCGTGACCGGCTGAACCGAAAGGCGCATGGAGGTGACCAGCGACATCTTGGCAAGGCGCGGCTCGGCTTTCACGTCGGCGAGGGTAACCGGCTTGGGCATGTCCCGAACGGCCTTGAAGTCCACGCATTCCCAGCGCGGGTCATCGATGGTGGTGTCGGGATGAATGTCGCTGCAGACTTCGACGATGCCCACGACTTCCTTGCCGATGTTCGAATGGTAGAAGAACGCCTTGTCGCCGATTTCCATGGCCCGCATGTTGTTGCGTGCCTGGTAATTCCGGATGCCGTCCCACTGCTCGCCCTTGTCGCCCCGGGCCTTCTGCTGTTCCCAGGACCATTTGTCAGGCTCGGACTTGATCAGCCAGTACTGCACTCAGTTTGCCTCCGGGTTTTTGACCGCCCAGTTCCAGGGGCGGATTTCGACGCTTTCGAACAGACCCGCACGGGCATAGGGATCTTCCTGGGAGATTGCCAGGATCTCGTCACGGTTGGACGCTTCGATGACGACCAGCGAGCCGGTCATGTTGCCGTCGTCGTCAAGAAACGGACCGGCGGCCTTGAGGCTGTCGCCAAGGCCTTTCAGGAAGTCGAGATGCGCGGCGCGGTTGTCGAGACGCGTCTGCAGGGCACCGGGCTTGTCGGTGCAGATCAGGGCATAGAGCATGAAAAAATCCCCGGGTTGGTCGAATCTGCGTCGAACGTAGGGCCGGGGCGGGGGAAACTCAATGGGGTTTTGTTTCAAGTGGATGTCATTGCACCAATCCCCTCAGAAGGGCCCTTCTGCGTATCTTCAGGGATAGGTGATACCTGGAACAAGCGTCGTTCTTTGAGACTGGCCTAAAGCCCTGTCGTTTCCGACTTCAGCGGGCGGGCCATCAGGGTGTTGAGGGCGTCATCGATGGTCAGGTTCTCGTCGATCATCTTGGCAACAGTGTCGCAGATGGGCACTTCGACATCATATTTGCTCGCCAGCTTCACGGCGACGCGGGCGGAATAGGCTCCCTCCGCCAGTTTACCGCCGGCCGAAATCAGCTCGGACGCCATGAACCCTTCGCCGAGCCTTAGCCCGAAGGAAAAATTGCGTGACTGGCTGGACGAGCAGGTGAGCACCAGATCGCCCAGACCGGAAAGGCCTGTCAGGGTTTCTCCCTGAGCGCCCATGGCGGTGCCGAGGCGGGACAGTTCGGCGAACCCGCGTGCGGTCAGGGCCGCCTGGGCGCTGGCGCCAAGCTTGCGGCCAACCACGGCGCCGCAGGCAATCGCAAGTACGTTCTTCAGGGCGCCACCGATCTGGGCTCCGAGGATATCGATGGAGGCATAGGGCCGGAAGCAGGGCGATTGCAGGGCTTCGCACAGGCTCAACGCCGACTTCGCGGAATTGGCGGCGACAGTCACTGCCGTCGGCAGGCCCTTGGCGACATCGTCAGCAAAGCTCGGGCCGGACAGGACGCCGGGTTCGATGCCGGGCAGTTCCTCGCTCATGACCTTGGACAGGAGCTTGCCGGAGGACTGTTCGATCCCCTTGGCGCACAGGACCACAGGTCCGCGCACCTTGCCGGTCTGTTTCAGGGCAGCCAGCATGGCGCGGGTGGTCTGGGCCGGTGTCACCAGCAAGATGGCATCGGCATCGGCGATCTCGTCCAGCGAGGAGGTTGCGTCCAAATCCTCATCGAAGGTGATCCCCGGCAGATAGCGCGGGTTCTGCCGGCGGACCCGGATATCGGAAACCGTGCCGGGATCGCGCGCCCAAAGGCGCACTTCTCGGCCGGCACGTGCCGCGGTCAGGGCCAGGGCCGTGCCCCACGCACCTCCGCCAACGACGCCGATAGACCTAATGGCGCCCATTGCTCTGCCTTTCCACGCGCGTCCGTAATGTTTCAAGCTGCGCTCCAAACCCTTCAAAAAAGCGGGCCTCGGTCGGCGCATCCATGGTGAACAGGTCAATCCAGAACAGACGGAACCTTATCGGAGGCCCGCCTGCATTCGGTGACGTTTCGAAATGTTCCCATTCACTCGCGGGCTTTTCACGAATACGGCCGTGAAAATGCCGCCGGCGATGCAAGCCGTCGAGACAACGTGGAACATCTTTGAAGAAATGGTCCTGGTCGGCGAACGATTCGAGCGCGATATCCAACGAAAGTCCTGTCTCCTCGGCAAATTCTCTCCTGGCTGCCTGCAGATAGCTCTCGCCGGGGTCAAGCGTTCCACCGGGAACCTGAATTTCGGCATTGGGGAAATCCGGTTCCTCAAACACAAGAAGCTCTGTTCCGCAGGTCAGATAAACATAGGCCTTCTGGTAGATCAGCACCGGCAGATCCTCGAAAAACGGTTGTTTATGCCGCCTTGGCGACAGAGGCGACGCGCTCACGCAGGGCATTCAGGGGCGCGCCGAAGGCGGCGAAGAAGTTTTCCTCGTTGCGGACCCTGTCCCCAAAGAGGTCGACCCAGAAAAAGCGGTAGCGAATCGGATCACCACCGCTGCTGGGATGCATTTCGTAATGTTCCCACTCGGTGTCGGGCCGGGAGGCGAGCCGAACGTGATAATTGCGCCGGATGTGCCGGCCGCGCAGAGGCCGATCCGGATGCGGCCGGTACTGACCAACGGGCGGGATCGTCTCGAAGGGAATATCCTGGGCGAAGAACTGGTCGAAAGCCACATCCAGCTCGAGACCGGTTTCCTCGGTGAATTCCCGCATGGCGCCATGCAGGAAGCTTTCCCCAGGATCGATTGTTCCACCAGGCACCTGAAGGCCGAGCCAGGGCGTGTCCGGTTCATCAAAGACCAGAAGGTCCGTGCCGCAGGTCAGATAGACATAGGCCTTGTGGTAGACGCGCATCTTTCAAAACAGTCCTTGTTGGAAGGCTGAAGTTTCCTAACAGGGTCTTTGGCCGCGCAAAAGGGTCGGCGCCTGTTCGGGCGACGTTTTATTGGACTGCTGCCTAAACCTTGGCGCCCTTTTTGCCCGCGCCGAGCACGCCGGCATTGGCCGCATCAAGCGGCCAGCGCGGGCGCGGCGACAGGCCCATGTCGTCAACAGGCCCCTGCTGCAGCCGTTCGATGCCGGCCCAGGCGATCATTGCGGCATTGTCGGTGCAAAGGCTCAGCGGCGGGGCAATGAAGCGGGCGTCCGCCTCTTCTGCCGCGGCCAGAAGGCTGTTGCGGATTTCCTGGTTTGCCGCGACGCCACCGGCCACGACAATTGCGGGTTTGACGCCCGGATGGCGCGTCCGGAAGAGGTCGAGTGCCGTGCGGGTGCGGGCCGACAATACATCGGAAACAGACCGCTGGAAGGCGGCGCAAAGGTCGGCAATCGTCTGCTCGTCAACGGGTTCCAGCTTTTTCGCCTGGGTTCGAAGAGCTGTCTTCAGCCCGGCAAAGGACATATCGAGGCCAGGCCGGTCGAGTAGCGGGCGCGGCAGGCGGAAGCGGGTGACATCTCCCCGTGCAGCCATCTTCTCTACATGCGGGCCACCGGGATAGGGCAGGCCCAGCAGCTTGGCGGTCTTGTCGAAGGCTTCGCCGATGGCATCGTCGATGGTCGTGCCGAGGCGTTCATAGTCGCCGACCCCGCGCACCAGCAGAAACTGGCTGTGGCCGCCGGAAACCAGCAGCAGGAGGAACGGGAATTCGAGGTCGTCGGTCAGGCGCGCGGTCAGGGCGTGACCTTCCAGGTGATTGACGCCGACAATCGGCTTGCCTGCAGCCATGGCAATGGCCTTGGCGGTCATGAAGCCGACGATGACCCCGCCGATCAGACCCGGCCCCGCGGTGGCGGCAATGGCGTCGATATCGTCCCAGCCGCAACCGGCTTCGTCCATGGCTTCCGCGACGATCCTGTCGAGAATCTCGATATGGGCGCGGGCAGCGATTTCCGGTACCACGCCGCCGAATTCTGTGTGCTCGTCGATCTGCGACCGGATCGTGTTGGACAGGATTTTCTTGTGTGAAGGTCCGCACACCACCGCCGCTGCCGTCTCGTCGCAGCTGGTTTCAATGCCCAGAACCGTCAGATTGGTCGCATTGTCATCTGTTTTGACTGAGGTCATTGGTCTAAATGCGGTGGCCTGTGTTAGGACATCCGAAAAGATATAAATCGGTGCCCGTCATTTCTGCCGGGCGTAGCATCTGGACGGTAAACCTTGCAATCAAATCCTTTGCGTATCGGAACAAGGGGCAGCGCGCTGGCGCTGGCACAGGCCCATGAAACCCGCGACCGGCTGATGGCGGCCCACGGTCTGACCGAAGACGCGTTCGAGATCGTGGTCATCAAGACATCCGGCGACAGGATCCAGGACAGGCCGCTGTCCGAAGTCGGCGGCAAGGGGCTGTTCACGAAGGAAATCGAGGAAGCGCTTCTGGACGGGCGTATCGATCTTGCCGTTCATTCGTCCAAGGACATGCCGACGGTTCTACCGGATGGACTGGCGCTGACCGCCTTCCTGCCGCGCGAGGATGTGCGCGACGCTTTCCTGTCGCCCAAGGCAAAGACCCTGACCGACCTGCCCCAGGGGGCCGTCGTCGGGTCCAGCTCACTGCGCCGCCAGGCGATGATCAAGCGGCTGCGCCCCGACATCGAAGTGGTGATGTATCGCGGTAACCTGCAGACCCGCTTGCGCAAGCTGGCGGACGGCGAGGTGGACGCAACGCTTCTGGCGGCGGCCGGTCTGCGCCGGCTGGGCCTCGAAGCGGAGATCACCAGCCTTCTGGAAACCAGCGAGTTTCTGCCGGCAGTCGGGCAAGGTGCGATCTGCATCGAAAGCCGGGAGGGTGACACGGCAACCCTTCAGATGCTGTCAGCAATTCATGACGAGACAACCCAGACCCGCCTTGATGCCGAGCGGAGCTTTCTTGCGGTTCTGGACGGATCGTGCCGCACGCCAATCGGCGGTCTTGCGACGCTCGAGGGCGATACGCTCCACTTCAAGGGCATCGTGCTGAAGCCGGATGGATCGGAAGCCCATGAAGCTTCGGCCAGCGGGGTGAAGGCAGATGCCGTGCAGATCGGCCGATCGGTCGGGGAAGATCTGAAATCCTGCATGGGGCCGGACTTCATGACGGGAGCCTGATCCGGTCATGCGCTTTCTGGTGACGCGTCCTCAACCGGATTGCCGGAGAACCGCAGAAAAACTGCGGGCCCTGGGGCATGGTGCCGAAGAGGCCCCCGTGCTGAAGACTGTCGAGGCACGGGATGCGGCGGCCATCCGGTTTGAGGGCGTGTCGGCATTGGCCTTTTCCAGCCGGCGGGCGGTTGCCATTCTTTCGGCGCACAGCCAGTTCGACACCTTTCGGAATTTGCCGGTCTTCACGGTTGGCGACGCAACCGCGCTTGCCTGCCGGGAGGCGGGGTTCTCACGGGTCCAATCGGCCAGCGGCAACGTCAGTGCTCTGGCGCAACTGATTCTCGATAAACGAAGCGGTTTGCTTTCCGGCGACGTGCTTTATCCCGCGGCAGAGGACCGAGCCGGGGATCTGGAAGGGCTTCTCGCCGCAGGCGGCGTCTCCTGCCGAACCGTCGTGGTCTACCGCATGGACGCGGTGGAGCATTTGCCCGTCGCCGTGGTGGAGGGCCTGAGCAGCCATGCCTTTGACGGTGTACTCATTTATTCCAGACGTACGGCCGAGGCTTTTCTGGCGCTGGTGCGCAGCCACGGTCTCGACCATATTTTGTCCGGTTTGCCTGTCTATGCCCTTTCGCGGCAGTCGGCCGAGCCCATATCCAGGGTAAGCCGCGTGCGCGTTGCGGCTGAGCCGAATGAAACCTTCTTGCTGGATCTGGCGTTAACACAGTGTTAACCGGATCCGGTGGAGTCGTTCTATTGCAGCGCGCAAAAGTCTTTGCTGTAGCGGTACCGCTTCGCAAAGAGGTGTGTATAGTGAAGGTCTTGGGACCGGCAGGGTTCAGGAGGAGATGAGATGACGACGGACAAGAAATCCCCGGGCGGGACATCCTCATCGGGCAGTGGCAGCGCCAGCGGCAAGGACAAGCCCGGCAGCAGCACCCCGTCTTCCTCCGGCAGCGGCAAGCGGCCGGTGACGATAGATCTGACCGCGGAAAAGGTCGGCGCCAAACAGGCGGACACGAAGCCTGACACAAAGCCGGCCTCCGGGGTGTCGTCGGGATCGGCGTCCAGCAGCACGTCTGCCGGTGCCTCCAAGCCTGGCGTTACTGGCAGCACCTCGGCGTCCGGCAGTCCGTCTTCCTCCGGCAGCACTTCGTCGTCAGGGAGCGCCGGCAGTTCCGGCAGTTCCGGTAGTTCAGGCAGTGCATCGTCGCCTTTCTCGTCCAAGCCGACGTCGTCTTCGACCGGAAGTGCTTCTACCTCGACATCTTCCACCGCTGCCGGGTCTTCCACCGCCGGCAAGCCTTCGGGCACCAGCGCCAGCACCGGCGCGTCGTCGTCAGCAGCAAGCAAACCGGCGTCTCCGGCAAGCTCATCAACCTCTTCCGCCAGCCAGCCTGGAAAGTCTTCGACAAGCAGCAGCTCCGGGCCGGGTGGGTCATCGAGCAGCTTTTCCAATCCACCTGCCGCTCAAGACCGCGGCGGCGTCGGCGCCTTCGGCGTTCTGCTTTCAGCGGTTATTGGCGGCATACTCGTGGTCGGCGGGGGCTTCGGTCTCTATCAGGCCGGGCTCATCAAATTGTCGCCGGAGCCGAACCAGCAGGTGACAAGTGCGCTCAGCGCGGCGGAAAGCAAGATCTCCGACCTGGAGAAAAAACTCGGCGACGTGACGTCTTCGATTTCCAGCCAGAACAGCTCCAGCGACCTTTCGGAACTGGAGAGCAAGGTCTCCTCGCTTGAGGCCAAGCTGCAGGATTCGTCATCGTCCGATCTCAGTGCCACGGTCGATGCCCTGAAAAAGGACGTCGAAGGACTGCGCAACACCGTAGCTTCTGCAGGCGGCGGCAGCAGCACGGGCGAAGGCGTGCCGGCTGATCTTCAACCGCTGGAAAACCGTGTGGCCGCGCTGGAAGACAACCTCAAGAGCGGCAGCCAGGTTGATCTGGCACCACTTGAGACACGCCTTGCCAAGCTGGAAACCTCAGCCAGCTCGACCTCTTCCGAAGCCGACAAGCTTTCCGGGTCCGTTACAGGGCTCGAAGGCCAGCTTTCGGATCTGAAGTCGACGATTTCGGATGTGGAAACCCGTCTTTCCAACACAGAAGCAACCGCGAAAGCGGCGCAGACCGCCGTTTCGACGTCGGATGTGTCGCTGAAAACCCTTGCCGACAGTCAGGCGCGGGCCACCGACACCCTGTCTTCGCTCGCAGCCGACATCAAGTCCGTCGGGGCGGCCAACAAGGCGGCCCTGGAAGGCTTGCGCTCCGAACTCGATTCGATTTCCTCACGCCTTGCCGCTGTCGAGGCGACCATGGGCGATGCCACCGCGCGAGAAGTTGCTGCACGGGCGCTTTCCGTTTCCGCGCTGAAGTCTGCTGTCGATTCCGGACGTCCCTATGAAACCGAACTGGCCGCCGTGAAGGCTGGCCTGCCGGGCGATCTCGACCTGTCTGCGCTGGAAGCCAATGCCAAGACAGGTGTTGAACCGGTGCCGGTGCTGATTGCACAGTTTCCGCCGGTCGCACGTTCGATCTACCAGACCTTTTCCGAACCGGACCGTTCCGGCGATATGCTCGACAGCCTGGTATCCAGCGCGCAATCGCTTTTCACCGTTCGCCGGTCTGGCTCGGGGGAAGGCGATGGCCCTGCTGCTGCCCTGCAGCGCATGGAAAATGCCGTCAACAAGGGTGATCTGAAAAAGGCGCTTGTCGCCTACAAGGATCTGCCGGAACAGGCGCAGGCCGCAGGTGCCGACTGGGCAACCCGCGCCGAAGCCCGTGTCGAGGTTGATGACCTCACGAACAAGGCGTCGCAGGAAGTACTTAATGCGCTTGCTGCGAAGGATAGTTGAATGCAGGCCGGCCCACTTGCCCGCCCGTCAATGGAACCAAGTGCCGGTAGGAGCCGGCCGTCGCAGGGAGCGAACTGAATGATCCGCGTTCTGGTCTTTTTCGCGCTGTTGTTTGCCGTTGCCCTGGGCTTTGCCTGGATGGCGGACCTGCCCGGAACAATCCAGATTTCCTGGCCAGTTTATGAAAACGGTCAGCAGGTCGGGACGGACATCTGGGAGCAGTCGCCTGTCATCGTCGGCCTTGCCGCCGCTGTATTCCTGGCAGTCTTCCTGGTCGTTGTCTGGGCGATCCGCGTGGTTCTGAAATCACCGCAGATTGCCAGCCGTTTCTTTCGGCGCCGCCGGAAAGATAATGGTTACAACGCACTGTCTCAGGGCCTGATCGCGCTGGGAACGGGCAATGCCAAACTGGCACGCCGTTACGCGCTGGATGCCGACAAGCTGTTGAACGATGAACCCGCCGCAAAACTGCTGCTGGCGCAGACGGCGCAGCTTGCAGGCAAGGACGACGAGGCCCGCCAGCGGTTCGAAGCGATGCTGGAAGACCCCGCCACCAAGGCCCTTGGTCTGCACGGCCTGTTTGTGGAGGCCGAGCGGCACAGGGAGCCGGTTGCCGCACGCCACTACGCGGAAGAAGCTGCCAAGACCTCGCCGGGCCTGGAATGGGCCGGCAAGGCCGTGCTCGGATATCAGGCGGTTGCTCATCATTGGGACGAAGCGCTCAAGACGCTGGAGCGCAATTACGCCGCCAAGATGCTCGACAAGAAAACCTACCGGCGTCAGCGCGCTGTCATTCTGACAGCTCTCGCCATGAAGCTTGAGGACGGCGAGCCGGAGCGGGCCTATTCGCTGGCCAAGGAAGCTCACGGACTGGCGCTCGATCTTGTGCCGGCAGCCGTGCTGACCTCGCGTCTGGCAACGCGCCGGGGCGATATCCGCAAGGCGTCAAAGGTGCTGGAAGCCACGTGGCGTCTGTTCCCGCATCCGGATCTGGCGGAAACCTATGCCCATGTCCGCACCGGCGATTCGGCCGTCGACCGGCTGAAGCGGGTGAAATCGCTGTCTGCTCAGCGAGCCAATACCGCCGAAGGCGCGCTGGCCATTGCCCGCGCCGCCATGGAGGCGCGCGAATTCGAGGAAGCGCGCCAGCAGTTGAAAAAGGTGCTGCAGTCCGAACCGACTCGTCAGGCGTTCCTGCTGATGGCGGAAGTGGAGGAAGCAGAACACGGCGACAAGGGCCGCATGCGCGACTGGCTGTCCCGTGCCGTCAGTGCGCCGCTGGACAAGGTCTGGATGGCGGACGGGATCATTTCCGCCGAATGGCAGCCGGTTTCACCGGTTACGGGCAAGCTCGACGCGTTCCAGT
The DNA here is from genome assembly GCF_057180185.1 of Labrenzia sp. ATLA3. NCBI lineage: Bacteria > Pseudomonadati > Pseudomonadota > Alphaproteobacteria > Hyphomicrobiales > Stappiaceae > Labrenzia > Labrenzia sp. ATLA3. The sequence continues at coordinate 99,785 of NZ_JBXUKV010000003.1, read as the reverse complement.
GGGCAACGCCGGGCAGCCTGACGGATGAAGACGGTCCTCTGCTTGAGGACAGCCTGTTCGATGCACCGGCCCTGCCGTCCGCCACTGCTGCCGAACCGGTTCCGCCGGTCGCAGACGCGGATGACAACGCCGTGGTTCTGGAAGTGGAGCCCGTTACCAAGTCCGCCGATCCGAAGCGTCCTGAGCCCAAGAGCGATGAGACCAAGGCCGCTGGGGCGACCTCTGAGAAGACAACCGTGCCGGTTGGCAAACAAGGCTATGAGGGCACGACGGACGACGTCAAGTTCACCCCGGCCTTGACGGACCTGCCCGACGCCGAAGGCGCAACAGCCGCGCCGAAGAAAGAGGCAAAGCCCGAAGCAGCTCCTGCCAAGGCGGATGCTGAGCCGGTGGCCGCGGCCAAACCATCTTCCGAGGCCGGCGAAGACGCCAGCAAGGCTGAAGGCGGGAGCGGTTCGGAGAAATCATCCAAGGCAGATGCCAAGGCTGAGGACGCTTCCAGGAACGCCGAGGCGAAGGCCGGCGATGCAAAACCAGGCGATTCGAAGTCTGGTGATGCTAAGTCGGGCGAAGCGAAATCCGGAAGCTCCAAAGGAAACCTCAATGGGCCGATCGAGTTTCCCCTGTCGCGGATGCCGGACGATCCGGGCCCGGACGAGGACGAAGACAGTGAGTCGACCAAGACCCCGCGTCCGCGCTTTTTCAACTGAGTGCTTGCGGCTGTCAGGACTGGAAAACGTCGTTGGGCGGCTATTTGCCGGGTCTTGCGAAAAGGGAAGATGTGATCTTCCAGAAAGAACCGGTTTTAGCCTCTTGCATCTGACGCCAAGCTCCGGTAATTAGCGGCGCACTCGGGCATGGCCTGAGTGTCCGCGCCAAATCGCGCGACGCCCGGCACTTGCCGGAAAATGCCGCTGTAGCTCAGATGGTAGAGCACGTCATTCGTAATGATGGGGTCGTAGGTTCGAGTCCTATCAGCGGCACCACTTTCCAAGAGTTCAGAAAAGTTCAGCCGGATATCTGAGGCAAGACAGAGCCTCTGGCCCCCGCTGCTTTTTGCTTGGCTTTTTCAGACTGAATTTACGCAAGTTCAAACCGTTGCAGGCAGCATGAAGCGAGCCGGTGCTTTTGCGACCTTAATGAGGAACGCACTGTACGGCCTGTGTCATGTCATCCCGTGGTCGGGTACGGGGCGACACTCAGCCCAGACATATCAAACGTCTTCCGTAGCTGGAGAACCATTTTCAAGTAATATGTAAAAGAAATCTGGGTGCGGTTTAAGATGGGGTGCGCGGCTTTATAAAATCGCTGGTTGTTGTCTACCTGACAATTTTAAGTAACCGAAAATATACAAATGTTTGTTTATTGTGCGCACATCTTCCGATTGGCGTCAGAAATTGATGCGGGCGCCGCACAAAGGTGATGAGACGTGCTGCATAAAATGATCCGTATTCTTGTCGCTGATGATAGCGGCGTCGCGCGCGAAGTCATCAACAACGGCATCGCCGTTCACCGGGCCAAGCGCTACATCGAGATAGACAATGTCGACAACGGCCGCTCCGCCGTCGAGGTTCTGAAGAAAAAGCAGATCGACATGGCGTTTATCGACATCAACATGCCCGGGTTGAATGGCCCGGAAGTGATCGCCGCGATGCGCGAGACAAAGTCGACCGAGTGCCTGACTGTTGCAATTTCAAGCGACCTCGACGACCGCAACGCCAACACGCTGAAGAAATTCGGGGCTTATCATTTCCTGAAAAAGCCGTTCAATCAGTCAGAGGTCTCGGAAATCATCGCCACCTACATGACGATGACAACCACCTATCCGATCCTGATCGTCGATGACAGCGCAACCATGCGCAAACTGACGCGCAAGGTTCTGGAGGCCAGCCGGTTCGACTTCGAGATTTCGGAGGCCGACAGTGCGGCGGCCGCCCTTCGCACCCTGTCATCAGGCAAATTCCGGGTAGTGCTCACGGATTTCCACATGCCGGATGTCGATGGTCTCGAGCTTGCGGGGTCGATCCGGGATCTTTCCAGCAGGATCGGCATCTACATGATGTCGACCAACGACACGACCTACCTTGAGCGGTCTGCCGCCTTCGTCGGAATAAACGGTTTTCTGAAAAAGCCGTTCTCCGCGCAGGACATCGACACGCTCATGCACAAGTTCCTGGAACTGGACACGCCAAAATTCGGCAAGGTGCGCGACATGTTCAGCTTCATGGAACGTGATCGCAAGGCCTCCTGAGTGTCGTCCAGCAGGCTGGTATAGCGTGCTCATACCTCGTTTTCGTGGGTGCAAGCCGCCAGTTTATGGAAGACAAGACTGGATAGTTTGTCAGGATTCTTGATTTAGCCTGCTTCAGTTGATTCAATGACAGAATCAGAAGTTCCTCCCAGTTCGTATCGGTTCCACTGGCTGAATGCATGGAGAGCGGTGTGGGCAAAACAGCAAAATTGGAATTACTACGCCGGATACTGCCTCTCGGTCTGTGTGTACTCGGTATTGTCGGCGGGTATTTTTTCATATCGGTGCTCAGCAGCCTGCTCTGCATCATCGCCGCCGCCGGGATCTATGCCGCCTTGCCGCGGCCGAACGTGCCGTCCGGTTCCGTCAAGCCGGTGTGCCATCCGCCCGTTCTCGTGCTGGATGCGGTCGGCTTTGCTTTCGGCGCCGTTTTCTTTTCCATTGCGTTCATCGGCATGGCCGACTGGGCTGGCGGCGCAGCGCTGATTGCGCTTCTCTGTCTTATCCCTGCTTCGATTGCGCCGCTGCTGTTCACCGTCTCCGCGCGGCAGGAAACGTCCTGGGTCCGCTTCTTCAGCAACGGGTTCGAGTTCACCCAGTTCGGACGACGCGTCCGGGTGATGTATGAGGATCTGAAGAAGATCGACATCCGCCTCTGGCAGGCCTCTGGCTGGGCGGCCTGGTTCCAGTCCACCATCGGTTCAATCGGTCCAAGATCCGCCGTTCTGCTCAACGGAGCGGAGACTACGACGACGCTGGTTTTCAAACGGCAGGACGGCGCAACCTTCACCATTTCTTCCGAACTGGTTCCGGACCTGCAGCGCGTGCTGATCAACATCGACAGGGCCGGCATGGAGCTGCCCGACGGGATCAGCGAATATCAGCGCAAGAAGATCCGCCAGCGGCGCGAACGCATGTATGGCGGTCCCGAGCTGGAACCTCCGCAGTCGGAAGAGAAGGAAGTCGCCCGTATCGCGGCCCTGATCGAGCACGCAAGGCGCAGTACCGGGCGTTGATGCTGGGTTTTTGTTATCAGCTATCTGGTGAAGCTCACCGCAAATTCACCCTCATGCTAAGGAGGACCGTCAGGTCCGTCTCGAAGCATGGGCCGCTTGTTCTGTGTGGCCCATCCTTCGAGACGCGCGCTAGCACGCTCCTCAGGATGAGGAGTTGGGGAGTTTGATGGTCTGAAGACCCGGTGCTGACCTCAGTCGCTGCAAACTACGAACTGACCCAGTTCGCCTTCCGCTTTTCGAAGAATGCGGAGATGCCTTCCCGGGCTTCCGGGGTTTCCCAGGTCTCGGCAAGACGGCGGATGGTGTCATCGATGATCTCTTCCGTGATTTCCCGGCCGAGGCTGCGCGCCAGCGCCTTGGAGGCGGCGACGGCGGCGGGCGCAGCGGAGAGATAGGGTTTGATTTCCTTCTCGATGGCCGCGTCGAGGTTGGCTGCGTCCACGACCTTGGCCACAAGATCGAGATCCCGTGCTTCTTCCGCGCCGAACAGGCGGGCGGACATGAACACGCGGCGCGCCTTGCCCTCGCCCATGCGGGCCAGCACATGGGGGCTGATGGTTGCCGGGATGAGGCCGAGGCGCACTTCTGTCAGGCCGAATTTGGCAGTGTCGACCGCAACCACGGTGTCGCAGACACTCATCATGCCGATCCCTCCGCCGAAGGCCTGGCCCTGCACGCGGCCGATCAGCGGCTTGGGCAGTTTGTTGAGGCTCTGCAGCATCATGGCGAGCTTGCGCGCTTCAGTCATGCGGGTCTCGCGGTCAGCCTCGAATTGCTCGCGCATCCAGCCGAGATCACCGCCCGCGCAGAAGCTTGCACCGGCCCCGGTCAGGACAGCGACGCGGACAGAGTTGTCCTCGGCCAGCTGCGCGGCGGCGTCCGTCAGTTCGGCGATCATCGTGGCAGAAAGCGAATTGTGCTTGTCCGGGCGGTTCAGCGTCAGGGTTGCGACGCCCCTTTCATCAACGGCGAGGGAGATTGTCTCAAAGCTCATGCGTCAACGCTCCTGAGGGTGCGGGCAAAATCGGCGACTTCAGCGAGTTTGGCCCGGTCGATGCCTGTCTCGAAGCCCTTGCGGGTCATCAGGTCGAGAACGGCTTCGGTTGCGACATTGCCCTTGGCACCTGGTGCATAGGGGCAGCCACCCAGACCGCCGACCGCGCTGTCGAAGGTACGCAGGCCCTTTTCGAGGCTGACTTCGATGTTCTCGATCGCCCGGCCCTTGGTGTCGTGAAAATGCCCGGCAGCCTTGCCAGCCGGGATCGCCGTCAGCACCGCGTCCAGCATCCGGCCAGTGTTTTCCGGCGTTGCGGCGCCGATCGTGTCGCCAAGAGAGATTTCGTAGCAGCCGAGATCGAACAGCGCGCTGGCGACCTCCGCAACCTTTTCCGGCGGTGTCGGGCCATCGTAGGGGCAGTCGGTCACGCAAGAGACGTACCCGCGCACTGGTATGCCGTCCTCGTGTGCCTTTTCCAGAAGCGGCTTGAAGCGTTCGATGCTCTCTGCCACGGAGCAGTTGATGTTCTTCCTGGAAAAGCCTTCCGACGCCGAGCCGAAGATGGCGACCTCATCCGCCGACACTTTCTTGGCGGCGGTATAGCCTTTGACGTTGGGCGTCAGCACAGCGTAGGTCACGGACGGATGCCGGTAGATGCCTTCCATCACCTCCTGGGCGTCGGCCATCTGGGGCACCCACTTCGGGCTGACGAAACTGGTCACCTCGATCTTGCGGAAGCCGCAGGCGGAGAGGCGGTCCACGAGGTCGATCTTCTGCGCGGTCGGCACAAAGATCTTCTCGTTCTGCAGACCGTCGCGCGGGCCCATTTCAAACAGGGTGACAAATTCAGACATGTTTTCTTCTCTAGCTTCTCGTGACGCTTAACACTGAGCCTAATGGTTTGACACGCTTCGCCGGAAGGACGGCACCAGGCAAGTCTTGGAGGCGTTCGTTGGGCATCGGGGCGCAGTCACCCTTCCTGCCCGGCTCTGGCGCGCAGTTCGCGGCGGATCACCTTGCCGGTGGTAGTCAGGGGCAGGGCGCTGACAAAGGCGACTTCGCGCGGATACTCGTGGGCGGCAAGCCGCGTCTTGACGAAGTCGGCAATTTCCCCGGCAAGTTTGTCGGACGGTTCGATGCCGTTTTTCAAAACGATATACGCCTTGACGATCTCCGTGCGCTGGCTGTCGGGTTTGCCAACGACACCGGCCATGGCAACCGCCGGGTGCTTGATCAGGCAATCCTCGATCTCCCCCGGCCCGATGCGGTAGCCAGATGACGTGATGACGTCATCATCCCGGCCAACAAAACGGATCCAGCCTGTGTCGTCCTTGATGCCGGTGTCGCCTGTCAAAAGCCAAACGCCGGCGAACTTCTTTTCCGTCGCTTCCATGTTGTTCCAGTAGCTCAGGAACATCACCGGATCAGGACGTTTGACGGCAATGTTGCCGAGTGTGCCCGCAGGCAGTTCTTCACCCGTATCGCTGACAACGCTGACGTGGTGTCCGGGAACAGGACGGCCCATGATGCCAGGGCGCGCTTCCATCAGTCTGGCGCAACTGGAAACGATCATGTTGCACTCGGTCTGGCCGTAGAACTCGTTGATCGTCAGGCCAAATGTGCGGCGGCCCCAGTCGATCAGTTCCGCGCCGAGCGTTTCGCCGCCGGACGCAACAGAGCGGAGGGCGAAGTGCCAGCGGTCTTCAGGAGCCTCCACCTGCCGCATCATCTTCAGTGCGGTGGGCGGCAGGAAGGTGTTGCGGATCTTCTGGTCCTGCAGAAGCTGAAAGGCGGCGTCCGCGGTGAATTTCCGGAACCGGCAGGCCACCACCGGGACACCGAGGTAGAGCGCTGGCATAAGCACGTCGAGCAGACCGCCGATCCAGGCCCAGTCCGCCGGGGTCCAGATCCGGTCACCCGGCTGGCCCAGCAGGTCGTGGCTCATTTCCACGCCGGGCAAATGGCCGAGCAGCACTCGGTGGCCGTGAAGGGCGCCCTTCGGCTGGCCGGTGGTGCCGGAGGTGTAGATGATGATGGCCGGGTCGTCCTGGCCCGTGTCGAAAGGGGTGAATTTGCCTTCGTGCCCGGCCATGTGATGGTGAAGGCTCTCCGCCCCTGGAACATCTTCGTCAGCGCAGAAGATCGTTGTCAGCTCAGGCAGGCGGTCACGGATCGTCGCCAGCTTGGCCGCACCGCTCGCGTCCGTGATCACCGCTTTGGCACCGGAATCCTTCAGCCGATACTCCAGAGCTTCCTCACCGAAAAGGGTGAAGAGCGGAATGGTGATCGCGCCGAGTTTCAGGGCAGCGATATGGGCAAAGGCGGTTTCGGGCCTTTGGGGCATCAGGACGCCGATCCGGTCACCGGGCTGGGCGCCTCGGGCAGTCAGCAGGTTGGCAAGCTGATTGGAAAGCCGTCTCAGGTCGTCATAGGTGTAGCTGGTGGCGTTGCCGTCCTCGTCCGTATAGACCAGCGCCTCCCGGTTCGGCTCGCGCGCGGCCCAGTCGTCGCATATGGCAACGCCGATGTTGAACCGGTCGGGGATCTGCCATTTGAACCTGTCAGAAAGGTCATCGTAACTTGTGGCGTCATGCGGCAGCATCGGCTTCCTCCGCGAGTGCCAGAAGAACGGTGCCGTCGGTGACCTGCTCGCCTTCGGCCACCAGAACCTCGCCGATGACACCGTCGCGCGGGGCCTTCAGCGTGTGTTCCATCTTCATGGCTTCCAGGATCAGCAGCGGCTGACCCTTTGTTACGGCTTCGCCTGCTTTTGCGTTCAGAACTTTCACAAGGCCGGGCATGGGTGCGATGAGCTGGTCGTCCGCGCCGCCGGCTTCCTCGTCGGCACTGAGCGTGTCCGGCAAGGCTACCGGGAAGGCATGGCCACCGAGAAAGACCGTCAGCCCCTTGCGGTCTTCAACCACCACGGCGCGGGCCCGGTGGCCGTCGCAGTCATAGGTGATCGCACCGGCGTCGACTTTCACCAGCGCGTATTCGCGCGAGCCTTCCTCCAGGTGTACGGCAAATCGCTGGTGGCCGAGCGCATGAACCTCGACATCCCGGCGCTCGCCGGCAATTTCCAGCAGTGCGTATTGGCGCGACGCGCTCCAGATCCGCCATCCGGCCAGCCTGTCGAACGGATCGTTGCCGCTTGCCGGCTTGGTCAGGCCGAGCGCCTTGAGGGCGGCAAGGGCAATTGCATCCACCGGAATGGACGGCTCTTCGATGAGCTGCGCCAGATCCCTGTCGATAAGGCCGGTGTCGACATCGCCCGCGGCAAAGCCCTTGTGGCGGCACAGGGCCGCCAGAAACCCGGCATTGGTGACGCAACCGGCAACTTCCGTCGCCTCCAGACTTGCCAGCAGCTTGCCGAGGGCAGCCTGGCGGGTCGGGCCATGGACGATTACCTTGGCAATCATCGGATCATAATAGGGGGTGATTTCATCGCCGGGCCGCACGCCGCTGTCGACGCGGGCACTGTCTTCCGGCAGGGCCAGGTGCTCCAGCGTGCCGATGGCGGGCAGGAAGCCCTTTGGCGCGTCTTCAGCATAGAGCCGGGCTTCGAAGGCCCATCCGTCAAAGGAAAGATCTTCCTGGCGTTTCGGCAAGGTTTCACCGGACGCAACGCGAAGCTGCCATTCCACCAGATCCTCGCCGGTGATCAGTTCGGTAACCGGGTGCTCCACCTGAAGGCGGGTGTTCATTTCCATGAAATAGAACCGGTCGGAGCGCAGGCCTTCGGAGACATCGGCGATGAATTCGATGGTGCCGGCACCTGAGTAATCGATGGCCTTTGCCGCTGTCACGGCAGCGTCGCCCATCGCCTGGCGCATTTCTTCCGGCATGCCGGGGGCGGGGGCTTCCTCGATCACCTTCTGGTGGCGGCGCTGCAGCGAGCAATCGCGCTCGAACAGGTGCACGGCATTGCCGTGGCTGTCGCCGAAAACCTGGATTTCAATATGGCGCGGCTTGGTGAGATATTTCTCGATCAGCACGCGGCCATCGCCAAAACTGGCTTCGCCTTCGCGCTGGGCGCCTTTCAGCGCTTCGGCAAAATCCTGCGGGTCGTCGACCCTGCGCATGCCCTTGCCGCCGCCGCCGGCACGCGCCTTGATGAGCACCGGATAGCCGATCTGGTCGGCCTGCTCTTTCAGGAAATCCGCATCCTGGTTGTCGCCGTGGTAACCGGGCACTACCGGCACACCGGCCTTTTCCATCAGCGCCTTGGCGGCATCCTTCAGGCCCATGGCGCGGATGGATGAGGCGCTTGGCCCGATGAAGGCAATGCCGGCCTTGTCGAGAGCATCAACGAAGTCCGGATTTTCCGACAGGAAACCGTAGCCCGGATGTACCGCCTCGGCGCCGCTCAGCTTGCAGGCTTCGATGATCTTGTCGGCCTTCAGATAGCTTTCCGAAACGGGTGCCGTGCCGATGCGGAACGCCTCGTCGGCCATGGCCACATGCTTTGCCCTGGCGTCGGCGTCCGAATAGACCGCGACGGTCTTGATGCCGAGCTTCCGGGCCGTCGTCATGACCCGGCAGGCAATCTCGCCGCGGTTGGCAATGAGGATCTTCTTGAACATTTCTCAGCTCTCCTCCCAGGGAGTGACAAGTGCGCCGGGGGTATCGGCATCTCGGTCCGGAGCAAGGTCCGGCATATTGTGTATCGGCAGCGTGCTGAAAACCGTGACCGAGTTCCGGCTGCCGTCTGCCAGTGGGGCGCTTCGCCCGGTTGCCAGCACGTCCACCTTCAGGCCGCCGACGGACAGCGTGTCGCCCTTGTCGATGCTGCCTTCGTCGAGCGCGACCAGGATGGCGGTCAGTGGCTGCGTGAGTTGAACTTCAGGATGCTGGTCACGAAATGCGGCTTCGATATCCGGACCGCATTCCACCATGGAGCGGACTTCACCTTTCATCGGGCGTCCTCCCGAGCGCTTCCAGAAGAGGGGCATGGCTGGCCTCGTCAAAGGCGACCAGCGTGACGCAATCGATCTCCGGCAGGTCTTCCAGAACCCGCGTGAGCGTTGCGACCGCAACCGAGGCGGCCTTGTCGGCCGGATAGCCGTAAATGCCGGTGGAGATCGCCGGAAAGGCAATTGTCCTGCAGCCATTTTCGGCCGCAAGGCGCAGGCTGGTTTCGTAGCAGGACGCCAAGAGGTCCGCCTCGCCGGACGCGCCGCCTTTCCAGACCGGGCCGACCGTGTGAATGACATGGCGGGCCGGCAGGCGGTAGCCTTTGGTGATCTTGGCACTGCCGGTCTTGCAGCCGTTGAGTGTCCTGCATTCAGCCAGGAGCTCGGGACCTGCCGTGCGGTGGATTGCGCCGTCGACACCGCCACCACCGAGCAGCGACGTGTTGGCCGCATTGACGATGGCATCCACGGCAAGCCGGGTGATGTCGCCGACGTGTGTCTTGATCCTGCTCATGGCTTCAGCTCCGGCTGAAGATCCTCGACAACCTTGAAGCGCTCGCAGACGAGCTGCATTTCCGGATCAAAACCGCCGTTGCGTTCAAAGAACATCTGATGATCCCGCCGCCAGCCGGCCAGGTCGTCGTTTTCGCCTTCTGCCAGGGCGAAGTCCTCTCCGACATCGCAGAACCGCTGGACAGTTACTGCCACCGTCTCGATCACCAGTGCGGGGGTGCCGTCCCAGTTGACAGCAATATCCCGGCGTCCTACGACGGGCAGGACCTCGTCGCCATCTTCAAAACTGTACAAGTCGCCGCATGTGGCGGTCTTCTTGCCGGCGCGCACCAGGGCGATGAGCTGGGCGCACAGGTCCGCGCTGTCGCCAAACTTGAAGGTTTCCGCACCGGGGTATTTTGCTTTCAACGCGTCGATGGACATCGGATCACATCCTGAAGAGACCGAAGCGCGTGTCTTCGATCGGGGCGTTCAAGGCTGCCGACAGGGAGAGGCCGAGGATATCCCGGGTCTTGCGCGGGTCGACGATGCCATCGTCCCAGAGGCCAACTTCACGTTGATTGCTCAAGTCAACAAGATTTGACATTAGTGATCCTCTGTGACTGGTAGGTAATAATCAGTTTGGGCATGAATCCCGATTTCCCTAAAGAGGGCGCGCCCGAGCAGTGTAAAAAGATAGTTCATGTAGCCAAAATCGTGACGATTGAAGTTTAGAACTTTTTGGGATAACTCAGAGTTGGATGATGCTATTTTTTCCGATCCTCTTTGAATTATTTCTAACAAATCAGTGTTGTTGTGAATTAATCCATTTCTAATATTGTTTATCCCTTCGGCTTCTAATCTGGATATTTGGAGTATGTTCTGTAACTGGTTTGCCGACATCGTTTTTGAGCCGTCAAACCATTCAAGGAAGTGATAGGCTGCAAGAATTTGAACTTGATAAGAGCCAGAGAGCGTGCGTGCTTGTAGAAAGCTGCTGAGAGCGTTTCTCATGCCGGATTCTTTTTCTTTGTTTAGATTTCTCATGTATTTGTATGTTTTGTTGAAGGTCTCTATAAGATTATTTCGAACAATTTCCATTTCTCTGTACGGATATCCGCAATAAAAAATTGGTCTTGACGCGCGGTCGAAGCCAAAATTATTTATTATCATCCTTATTTTGTTGTTCGAAAGGTGAGAAAATTTTCTTAATGGGCTTCCAATAGCGACACTCAGTGCAAATTTTGCGCGTGTACAGTTATCTGGTAATTTCCCGATAAGTGATATGTTGTCTTTTGTGCCATTAATAAATAAATCTTCTGAAACTTGGAATTTGCCATAAGTTGCTATTCCGGGAAAAAATAATATTTCTTTTCCAGGGCATTTTATATCGAATTCAATTTCACTATTTACGACTAGATTTAATAACTCAAAGCTTGCGTCTATTGCTAGAATAGTAAGAATTTCAGTTGATGATGATTTCCATCCTCTGTGATTTATATTTGAAGCGAAGGCAATAGGTATGCTGTTCGCGCTTAATTCGCCGAGTGGCGTAATTAATTTTACGTTTGTAAGGCGAAAGTCAGCTTCATGCTTAAGTTCAGTAACTGAGTTTTCATTTCGGACTTGTACTTCAAAAACCTGCTTTTCTAAATTTAGATAGCAAGCGCAGCCACGCAAACTCTTGTCCCCGATGTGTAGTGTACAGGTTCCTGAGAGGAACTTATCAGTGAGTGGCATGTCGAATCTCATCACATCCTGAAGAGACCGAAGCGCGTGTCTTCGATCGTGGCGTTCAGTGCTGCCGACAGGGAAAGGCCCAGAATGTCGCGGGTCTTCCTCGGGTCGACAATGCCATCGTCCCAGAGCCGGGCGGTCGCGTAAAGCGGGTGGCCCTGTTCTTCGAACTGGTCGATGATCGGTTGTTTGAAAGCTTTTTCCTCGTCCTCCGACCAGCTGCCGCCCTTGCGTTCGATACCGTCGCGGCGGACGGTGGCCAAAACGCCGGCCGCCTGTTCGCCGCCCATGACGGAGATGCGGGAGTTGGGCCAGGTCCACAGGAACCGCGGCGAATAGGCCCTGCCGCACATGCCGTAGTTGCCGGCGCCGAAGGAGCCGCCCACCAGCATGGTGATCTTCGGAACGGAGGTGGTGGCAACCGCCGTCACCAGCTTGGCGCCGTCCTTGGCAATGCCGCCGCTTTCATATTTGCGGCCGACCATGAAGCCGGTGATGTTCTGCAGGAACACCAGCGGCACCTTGCGCTGGGAACAGAGCTCAACGAAATGAGCCCCCTTCACCGCACTTTCGGAAAACAGCACGCCGTTGTTGGCAATGATGCCGACAGGCATGCCATGGATATGGGCGAAACCGCAGACCAGAGTGGTGCCGTAGCGGGCCTTGAACTCATCGAAGCGCGATCCGTCGACCGTGCGGGCGATCACCTCGCGGATGTCGTAGGGCGTTTTCAGATCGGCCGGAACGACACCGAGGATTTCTTCCGGATCGTAGAGCGGGTCTTCCGGGGTCTGCAGGGCGACGGACGGTGTCTTGGTGCGGTTGAGGCTGGCGATGGCGCGGCGGGCAAGCGCCAGCGCGTGGGCATCGTCGCGGGCAAGATGATCGGCAACGCCGGACAGGCGCGTGTGGACATCGCCGCCGCCGAGATCTTCCGCCGTGACTTCCTCGCCGGTGGCGGCCTTCACCAGCGGCGGGCCGGCCAGGAAGATGGTGCCCTGGTTCTTGACGATAATGGTTTCGTCCGACATGGCCGGCACATAGGCGCCGCCTGCGGTGCAGGAACCCATGACGACCGCGATCTGCGCGATGCCCCTGGCTGACATGTTGGCCTGGTTGAAGAAGATACGGCCGAAATGGTCTCGGTCCGGGAAGACCTCGTCCTGATTGGGCAGGTTGGCGCCGCCGCTGTCGACCAGATAGATGCAGGGCAGATTGTTTTCCGAGGCAATTTCCTGGGCGCGCAGGTGCTTTTTCACCGACATCGGATAATAGGTGCCACCTTTGACGGTGGCGTCATTGGCAAGGATCATCACCTCGCGGCCTTCAACCCGGCCGATGCCGGCGATCATGCCGGCGGCGGGCGCTGCGCCGTCATACATGTCGTTGGCGGCCAGCATGCCGACTTCCAGAAAAGGCGAGCCCGGATCGAGCAGACGGGAGACGCGTTCGCGGGGCAGGATCTTGCCGCGGGACACGTGGCGCTGGCGGGCGGTTTCACCGCCGCCGTCCAATGCCGTTCTGGCGGCTGCCTTGACGGTGTCCATGGCGGCCTCGTGGGCGGCACGGTTGGCTGCAAACTGTTCGCTTCTCGGCGATAGGCTCGATTTCAGGATGCTCATGTCACCCGGTCTCCCTTGGAACAACCCTCTGGGCGGTTGATCTCGTTCTCTTGTTGGCTCCCCATGCGTCCGGTTGGACGCCTGAGGGGCCGGTATGTCTCATTCTTCCGGCGCGACGGACTTGCGCGCCAGGTCGAGGTAGATCTCTTCGATATCCTGTCTGGAGAGGCGCCCACCTTCGCGGTACCAGCTTGGAATGGCGGTCAGCATGGCGATGATCGCCCGGGTCGTGACCCTGGGTTCGTGCAGGCTGTAGCGGCCCTGCTGCGAGCCTTTTTCGAGAATGTGCGTCAGGATGCCTTCGTAGCGGCGGCGCTCTGTCTCGACGGCGTCGAAATTGTCAGGCTCGAGATTGCGAAGCTCCATGTAGGAAATGAAAACCTCGTCAGCCCTCTCCAGGTGATAGCGGATGTGAAACCGCACGAAACGCTCCAGCGGGTCCATATCGACGGGGAAGGGGGCTTCGTCCCAGGCGGCCAGAAGCTCGCCCATATGGGCCAGCATCAGGTCCTTCAGGATGTCCTGCTTTGTCGGGAAATGATTGTAGAGCGCGCCTGGCTGAACACCGACATCGGCGGCAATCTCGCGCATCGACACTGCGGCATAGCCGTTGGCGGCAAAGCGTTTCAGGGCGGCCTTGCGCACACGCGCGGCAGTCTCCTGGCCCTTGGCGCCCGTTCTGGAGCGGCTTTGCGGTTTTGCAGCAGCGCTTGCCATTTCAATCCTCCCTGACCGCAAAAGTAAATGAACGTTTGTTCATTTTCAAGGGCAATTTGAGTGCGAAGGCGTTGCTGCTACAAAGAATGGCAGAGGAATACGTACGACTGTCAAAAAACTTTCATGGATAACCTGTTCACAGTCCTTGGGCATTCTGCATCCGGTTGAACGCACCGCCGATCTGGGTCGTGCCTAGGGGATGTATTTCAAAGGAACCGATTGATGACCGACGAAAGCGCAAAAACCTGGGTTGAAGCGGAATGGGCAGACAGCCTGGACGAAGAGCTGGAGATGGAGATCGACGATTTTCTCATCGCCAGGGATCTCGCCTTCATCTCGGACAAGAAACACAAGTCGTCAATTGACCGGAACACCTATTTTCACGAGTTGCTGCGCCTGCAGGCCGAACTGGTGAAGCTGCAGGATTGGGTTCAGCACACCGGTGAGAAGATCGTGATCATCTTCGAGGGCCGTGACGCGGCCGGCAAGGGCGGTGTCATCAAGCGGATCACCCAGCGGCTCAATCCGCGTGTCGCGCGCGTGGTTGCGCTGCCGGCGCCAACCGACCGTGAGAAAACCCAGTGGTATTTCCAGCGCTATGTGCCGCATCTGCCGGCTGCGGGGGAAATGGTGCTGTTCGACCGCTCCTGGTACAACCGCTCCGGCGTTGAGCGGGTGATGGGGTTTGCCGATGAAAACCAGGTCGAGCAGTTTTTCAACGACGTTTCCGAATTCGAGCGCATGATCGTGCGCTCCGGCGTGCGGCTGATCAAATACTGGTTCTCGATTACCGACGAGGAGCAGCAGCTCCGCTTCCTGATGCGGATCCACGACCCGCTGAAGCAATGGAAACTGTCGCCGATGGATCTGGAATCCCGGGTGCGCTGGGAAGACTATACCAAGGCCAAGGAAGAGACCTTCGAGCGGACAAATATTCCCGAAGCCCCGTGGTTCATCGTGGAAGGCAACGACAAGAAACAAGCCCGCCTCAACTGCATCAGCCACCTTCTGTCGATGATCCCATACGAAGAAGTGCCGCACGATCCGATCGAATTGCCGGAGCGTGTCTATAACTCCGACTACGAGCGCAAGGTGCTGCCGGAGCACCTCTACGTGCCGGAGAAATTCTGAGGCGGGCAGCTGCGCCCTTCATGGGTGCGATTGCTGCCTTCGGGTAGATCTCTCCAGAGACCACAGGTGTCACCCCGGGCGAGCAACGCGAAACCCGGGGCCCACTTGCTTGCGGAGCGTTGAGGCTGGAGCAGGTGTCGACCGGACTTTCGCATGTTTCAGCAGGTGGTTCTGCGAGTAGGCCCCGGATCTGCGCTACGCTTGTCCGGGGTGACGCAGAAATGGGGCCTGGTCTGCTTCCTGAATGCTGCGCTGACAACGAGAACAGGCCTCTATCCTGCCTTTCCGCCCTTGCGGAGTTAAATCGTTTTATGTCATCTGGGGTGCGTACCTCAAAAAAGTGGGAAGGATGCCGGCATGACGGAAAAGACTATCAAATGGGGGATCGTTTCAACCGCGAAAATCGGTCTCGAAAAGGTCATTCCGGGCATTCAGCAATCGGCGACGGGTATTGCCCATGCAATCGCCTCGCGCGATCTCGGCCGGGCGCAGGAAGCTGCCAGGGAACTTGGCATCGAAAAGGCTTACGGGTCCTATGAGGAACTGCTCGCAGATCCGGAGATCGATGCGATCTACAATCCGTTGCCCAACCACATGCATGTGCCCGTGACGATCCAGGCGGTGAATGCCGGCAAACATGTGCTGTGCGAGAAGCCGGTGGCACTCAATGCCGAGGAAGCAGCGCAGCTTCTGAAACTGCCAAAAGACAAGCTGGTGGCCGAAAACTTCATGGTGCGGGCTCATCCGCAGTGGATCAAGGCGCGCGAGATCGTTCGGTCCGGCGACCTGGGTGAACTGAAAGCGATCCACACCTTCTTCAGCTATTACAACGACGATCCGGGCAACATCCGCAACAAGGCCGACATCGGCGGCGGCGCGCTGCTCGACATCGGCTGCTACACCATGCTGGCCGGGCGTTACTTCTTCGATGCCGAACCGCAGCGGGTGGTGTCGCTGATCGACCGGGATCCGGAGTTCGGTACGGACCGGATGACCAGTGCTCTGCTCGACTTCGGCAACAACCGGCATCTCAACTTCACTGTTTCGACCCAGCTCACGCCTTATCAGCGCATTCAACTGGTCGGCACGAAGAAGCGTCTGGAAATCGTCATCCCGTTCAACGCACCCCAAGGCGAGGCAGTGCAGATCCGGCTTGATGACGGCTCCCTGCTCGGCGATGCCTCGATGCAGTCGGATATCATCGCGCCGTGCGACCAGTATGGCGAACTGGTGGATGTGTTCGGCCGGGCGATTACCGGCGAAGCGCCGCTGCCCTATCGCGCGGAAGACGCGGTTCAGAACATGAAGATCCTCGACGCAATCTTCGCATCGGCGGAAAAAGACGGCTGGGTCAGCATCGACTGATCCAAATGCACGTTTGATCTTCTTAATGTGCCGTCCCGGCCTTGAGCCGGGACTTGTTTTTGAGCGGGCCGAGGTAGGAGTTGGGGCGTTGGGCAACGTCGGCAAAGGTCCCCAGCGTTCAAACCTCCACAAAAGTGAACCCGTTGCCGCGTGTCTCCAGATATCCGAACCGCTCCGTCGACAGGTGGGTTGCCGCAAAGGGGATCCTGTCTGCTGACAGTCGGTCGAACAACGTCTTTCGTGTCTCAACGGCCAAGGCAGGATCGCTGTCGAGCGCATAGCGAACCTCCGGGTTGGCAAATTGCAGCGCATCGGACACGACGACATCTGCCAGCAGGATCATTTCCCTGGAGCCGGCGGAAAGATGCACGGCCTGATGACCCGGTGTGTGACCCGGCGCTGAAAGCAGGGTGATGCCGTTGCCGAGATCGGCATCACCGCGATGAAGGCGCAGCTGATTGCCGACCGGCTTCGCCAGTGCCTGAATGAGGCCAACCATCGGTCTTTTGTCTTCCGGCGCAGTGGTCAGCAGGGCTTCGTCGGTCCAGAAGTCCCACTCTGTCGCCTGAACATGGATGACCGCATTCGGAAAGAGGCTGCTGCCGTTTACGGACAGGCCGCCAATATGGTCGGCATGCATGTGAGTAATGACGATGTCGGTCACCGCTGCGCGCTCTGCGGCCCTTTCCGGTGCCTGCCAGGTGAGGGCCCCACTTGCCGGAAAACGCTCCTTCAGACAATCACCCGATCCGGCATCAATCAGGATCTTGCGCGTGCCCGTCTCGATCAGCCAGGTGTTGGCTCCAAAGCGTGTGCTGGGGCTGACAGCCTGCTGTTCGGCCTGCGTTACGTTGGAAAAATAGGCGGCGGGAATGTCGAGATAACCGTCCGACAGGGCCGTGAGGGCCAGGTCGCCAAGCGCAAGGCGGGTGCCGGATTTTTCGAGAGTGCCGGGCATTGGGGTCTCCATGTCTGTTTGCCGGACGGAAACCTAGCTTCGGGTGCCTTCGGGAACGATTGGCGCAAATGACAAAGAATGTGCTAAATTGGCCAAATGGGTCAGTCGCTTGCCATCGCCATTCTCGCTTATCCGGGATCTCTCAAATCCGCCGTCTATGGGCTGCAGGACGTTCTTGGTCATGCCGCGGGCATTAGCGGTGCTGAGGTGAGGCTGGATGTTCTGGCAGATTTCTCCGTGGTGGTGGAAGGCTACGATGCGGTGATCCTGCCGCCTTCGGCCGGACGGGTTCGCCTGGAAGACGTTCCGGCGCTGCCCACGTTTTTGCAGCATCTGCACGGCAACGGGTCCGTCGTGTGTTCTGCCTGCACCGGGCTGACATTCGTTGCGGCCGCGGGGCTGGGGGCAGGGCGCAAGGTGACGACCCATTGGGGGCTGGAGCAGCGCCTTTCAGCAGCCTATCCGGACCTGAGGCTCGATACGGACAGGTTGCTGATCGAATATTCGGACCTGATCACGGCCGGCGGCCTGATGGCCTGGGTCGATCTTGCGCTGGCCCTGATCGAGCGCTTTCTGGGGTACCCTGTGGCCGTTGCCACGGCGCGGCATTTCATTGTCGACTTCCGCCGCCGCGATCAGCGCCGTTTCCGGCGCTTCCTGCCCGATCTTCGGCATGGCGATGCGGCCATCCTGAAGGTGCAGCATTTTCTGGAAGCTCGGTCCGGCGAGGATGTGTCGGTGGCCGATATGGTTCGGGAAAGCGGGCTGCCGGGGCGGACTTTTCAAAGGCGCTTCAAGGCGGCAACGGGTCTTGCCCCGAAACACTATCTGCAGGAATTGCGCATCGAGCGGGCCAGGGATCTCCTGATTGAAACGGATTGGGCAGTCTCGGAGATCTGCTTTGCTGTTGGCTACAACGATCCGCCGTCCTTCGTCCGCCTGTTCTCCCGCCTTTCCGGCCTGACGCCGGGGGCGTTCCGGGACCAGTACAGGCGGGAGGATCTCAAGCTTGCCGATTGAGGAGCGTCCTATCGGGCAACCATGGTCTCAAGTGTTCAGTAGGCGCTCGCTTTCGCTTGCCAGAGCAGAAAGCTCCTCAAAAGCGCCGGGACCGGCTGCGAGGACCGGGCCGCCTTCCAGAATGGCATCGCCTTCAACGGGGAAGGGGCGGTAGCTGCCACCGGCTTCGGCAACCAGGCAATAGCCGGCAAGGCAATCCCAGGCATGCATGGAAGGCTCGTAGAACCCTGCCAGCCTGCCGGCGGCCACCAGGGCCAGCATCTGGGCGCCCGAACCGGTGCGGATGTAATTGCCGCCGCGCGCCATCAGACCCGTGATGAGCGCGCCGATCATTTCCGGCGGTACGGCATTGTTGGCGCCAATGCCGGTCAAGCTGTTCTGCAGTGTCTTCGATGCGTCAAGGCGGAGCGGTTCGCCGTTCAGTGTTGCGCCGCCGCCCCTGACGGCCGCGAAGCTTTCATCGCCGCAGGGCACACGGATAACACCCATGACCAGGTCCGTGCCGTGCAGCAGCGCGATGGAGACGCACCAGCTCGGCAGGCCGTGGACGAAGGCGGAGGTGCCGTCGATGGGATCGACCACCCAGGTGAACCCGCTGCTGCCTTGTTCGACCCCATGTTCCTCCCCCAGAATCCCGTCTTCTGGAAAGGACGTATGCAGCCTGTCGCGAATGAGCGTTTCCACAGTCTTGTCGGCAATCGAGACAACGTCCTGCAGCCCGCCTTTGATCTCGATGGTCAGATCCTTGCGCCGGTGGAAATACTCCAGTGCCAGGGAACCGGCTTCTTCTGCAATGTCCCGCGCTGCGGCGAACCTTGCCGTCAGCGCGTCAGTCGATGAGCTCATGTCTTCAGTAACCATTGTCACGTCAGGCCTCGATCAGGGCGAGGCCCCGGTTGCGGAAGCCGAGCGAGACGGCGGTGCGGGGCGCGAAGGATCGTTCGACCGAGTGATCGATGACGAAGAAATTTCCGACCGGGGTCTCGATCTCGTATTCGACGTGATCGCCGAGATAGGCAGCCGTCAGGATTTCACCGCCGAGACCTGCCGCTCCCTCCGGATTGAGCATCACGGAGCCGGGCCGCACGGCCAGTTTGGCCTGGCCGCTGGTGGCTTGCCGTGCGCGCAGGCGGTGCTGCAGGCCGCCGACATCGATCAGGGCGTCGTCGCCCTCCCGGCCGACGATCTCGCAGGAAACGACATTCGCTTCGCCCATGAAATCGGCAATGAATTCGGATACGGGTTCTTCGTAGAGTTCGCGCGGGGCGCCTTCCTGGGCAATCTTGCCATCTTTCATGACCACGATCCTGTCGGACACGGCAAGCGCTTCGTCCTGGTCGTGGGTGACATAAACGGCGGTGAAGCCGAGGCGCTGCTGAAGCTCGCGGATTTCCGTGCGCACGCGTCGGCGCAGGCGGGCATCGAGGTTGGACAAGGGTTCATCCAGCAGCAGCACCTGCGGGTTCAGCACCAGCGCACGGGCAACCGCGACACGCTGCTGCTGGCCGCCGGACAGTTCCGCCGGCAGGCGATGGCCCATGCCGGAAAGGCCGACCTGGGTAAGACCTTCCTCGGCCCGTTCGCGGGCCTCCCGCTTCTTGTATCCGGAGGATTCCAGCCCGTAGGCCACATTGTCGAGCGCATTCATGTGCGGGAACAAGGCGTAGGACTGGAACACCATGGAGACATCGCGCTCATGCGCGGGAACCATGGTGACGTCCCGTCCGCCGATCAGGATCCTGCCCGAGGTCGGATGTTCAAGGCCTGCCAGCATGCGCAAGGTGGTGGTCTTGCCGCAGCCGGATGGGCCGAGCAGGGTTACCAGCGTGCCGGGTTCGATGGTGATCGACAGGTCCGGAATGGCGGTGAAGGTGCCGAAGTCCTTGCGGACGTTTTCAAAAACGACGGAGCCGGGTTTGAGGTCAGTCATGCAGTTTTCTCCTGCGCGATACGAATTTTACTGGATTTGGCCATGCCGGAGACGCGGTTTTCCCGGCGCAGGCGGCGTTCGCCGACCAGGAACTGGAAGCCCGCAATAACCGTGATCATCACGAAGATCAGCATGGAGGAATAGGCGATGGCGATGCCGTATTCGCCGTTTTCGACGAGGCCGACGATGTAGGAGGTCGCCATGTTGTATTCCGCGCTGACCAGGAAGATGACCGCACTGATGGAGGTGATGGCCCGGACGAAGGAATAGACCAGCGCCGCGGTGATAGCCGGCCGCAGCAGCGGCAGGATCACCTTGCGCAGCGTACGGGCGCTGTTTGCCCGCAGCGTCAGCGACGCCTCGTCCAGGCTCTTGTCGAGCTGGCTCATGGCCGCAATGCCGCCGCGCACGCCAACCGGCATGTTCCGGAAGACGAAACAGGCAACCAGGATCAGGGCCGAGCCGGTCATCTCGATGGGCGGCAGGTTGAAGGCCATGATGTAGCTGATGCCGATGACGGTGCCGGGAATGGCGAAGCTCATCATGAGGGCAAATTCGAAGGCGTTCTTGCCGGCAAATTTCTGCCGCACGATGATATAGGCCGTCAGCAGACCCACGGCCGCCGTCAATGGTGCGGAGATGAGCGCGATTTCCATGGTCGTCCAGAAGGAGTTCCAGGCAACGCCGGTCCAGACAAGTGCGCCGTCCTGGAAGGTGACCGAGAAGGCCCTAGCGTAGTGTTCCAGCGTCAGGGAATTGTCGAGACCCCAGGTCTTCACGAAGCCGCCGAACAGAATCATGCCATAGACGACGATGGTGAACCCCATCCACGGCAGCACGATGCCGTAGACGGTGAGGGAGAGGCTCTTCGGCAGACCGGCATGGGCGCCGCTGTCGCCCTTGCCGGTGACGGTGGCGAAATTCTTGCCCGACAGCCACATGCGCTGTGCAAGGAAGGCGGTCAGCGTGAAGCTGAGCAGGATGATCGCCAGCACGGCGGCGCGGGACGGATCGACCTGCGAGCCGACGACGGCAAAGAAGATTTCGGTCGAGAGCACGCCGTGGCTGCCGCCGAGCACCAGCGGGTTGCCGAAATCGGCCATGCTTTCGATGAAGCCGATCAGGAAGGCGTTGGCGAGGCCCGGTTTCATCAGGGGCAGCGAAACCCGCCAGAAGGTGCGCCAGCGGTCGGCCCGCAGGGTTTGCGAGGCTTCTTCCATCGAGGGGCTGACGCCCTCGACAACGCCGATCAGCACCAGGAAGGAGATTGGCGTGAAGGACAGAACCTGCGCGATCCAGATGCCGGTCAACCCGTAAAGCCAGCGACTTGGCTCGATGCCGAACAGCGTATCGAGACCCTGGGTGACGACGCCGGAGCGGCCGAAAAGCAGCGTGAGCGCGAGGCCGATCACGAAGGGCGGGGTGATGATCGGCAGGACGGTGAGGAGCCGCAGGCCCTTCTTGAACGGGAAACGGGTGCGTGTGGCAACCAGCGCAAAGGCAAGACCGAGCGTGGTGGAGCCGAGGCCTGACAATACGGCCAGGAACAGCGTGCGCCATGCAACGCCGCAGCGGTTGCCGCCAAAGACGCAATCAAGGCTCCAGATGGCCGGGTCCTGCATGTTGCGGATGAACCCGTCCGGCTTGAAGGAGCCGTCGAAATCCTGCACCGAGCCGGCGAACATCGAGCCGATGGGGTAGAAGATGAAAACCGTCACCAGGAAGATCAGGATGGAGATCGATCCGACGACAAAGGCATCGCCCTTCATGAAGCCACGCTCGGCAAGTCCGAAAGCGATGAAGAGCACGAAGATCAGAGAGGTGACGATGGCGCCTGCCCCCATGGCAGGCTGGCCGAGCGGCAAGGCTCCGAAGGTGGTTTCGGGAAAGGTCCAGGCCCAGCCGGTGAAGCTGATGGCAAGCCCCTGAAGCGCCATGAAGAGAATGCCGATGGTGCCGGTGACGACAAGCAACCGGCCGCGCTTGTTGGCGTCTGTCATGAAGCGGGCACTGCCGCCGATCAGAAACAGCGCCAGCGCGAGCGCAAGCCAGACACGACCTTCGGCAAAGATCTGCAGAAGGCCGGGCGCGAGATCGGAGGAGACCAGAAAGTCCGATGGCCATTCAAAGGAAAAGAAACCCCGGTCCACCCTGTACCAGGGCACGATCAGAAAGGCGCCGATCCCCAGCCCGAGTAGAGCGTTCAGCCGTTTGTTGCCACTCAGCATGGCCACCCCTGTATTTTCGGTTTTCAATAACGGACAAGCCTCGCCGCATCCTTGTCGATGCGCCGGCAAAGCTGGCCGAGACTGCGGACGCGCCGTGGCGCCGCACATGATCTGTCAGATGCCGGTGGCGGCAGATGTCATGGTGCGGAATGCCCCGCTCTGCTGCGCCGTCGGTCCTCCGGGTGAAGCCCGCACTGGCTTTCAGGGCCAGTGCGGGCTTCTTCGGGTGTTGGGGTCAGTTGGCGATAGCGCCAATCTCACGGTCCCAACGCTCCAGGAGGCTCTTGCGGGTGTCCGGGTTGCCGTAGGTGGCGAAGTCGTAGTCGATCAGTTTGATGTCCTCGAACTTCGGCGCTTCCGGCGGAACTTCGGCTGCCTTGTTGGACGGAAGCTGGAAGGACTTCGCGTCTTTCATGCGGGACTGGACTTCCGGAGACAGGGCCCAGTCGTACCAGACCTTGGCGTTTTCCAGGTTGCGGGCGCCCTTGACGATGGACATGGAGCCGATTTCGTAACCGGTGCCTTCGCAAGGCGCAATGGCCTTGACCGGGAAGCCGGAAGCGGCCTGCGCAATGGCGTCATGCATGAAGACGATACCGAGGCCGGTTTCGCCACGGGCGGCCGCCTTCACCGGTGCCGAACCGGACTTGGTGTACTGGGAAACGTTGTTGTTGAGTTCCTTCAGATAGTCGAAAGCCTCATCTTCGCCCATGATCTGAACCAGGGAGGCGAGCGCGGTGTAGGCAGTGCCGGAAGAATTCGGGTTGGCGACCTGAATTTCAGCCTTGAGTTCGGGTTTCAGGAGGTCTGCCCAGCAGGTTGGTTCAGCAAGGCCCTTGTCCTTGAAGATCTCGGTGTTGTAGCCCCAGCCGAGGGCACCGGCATAAACGCCGACGGTCTTGAAGCCGGAGCTTTCCGCCTGTTTCTGGGCCCATTCATGAAGCTCGGGGAGCTTTGCCGACTTGTACTCCTGGGTCAGGCCTTCAGAAGCTGCCTGAAGATGCGGGTCACCGGTGCCACCCCACCAGATATCGGTTTTCGGATTGCGGGATTCGGCGCGGATCTTCGCATAGCTTTCGCCCGATGACAGGCGCACCATGTTGACCTTGATATCGTGCTTTGCTTCGAAGTCGCCCTGCAGCTGTTCGCAGATTACGACGTCCGCCGAGCAGATGACGTTGAGATCGCCCTCTGCCATGGCCGGTGTGACCATATAGGTTGCTGCCGTTGCAAGCAGTGCGACGGAGAGTGTTTTCAAAGACATGGTTTCCTCCACTTTTGGCTTTCAGCCTTTTACCTGCCCGGACGGGCAGGCGTTTCTTTCAGCCCGGGGGCTGATGTGTTGACCGGCTTGAGGCACAACTTGCCCGTTCGGAGCCGCCTCCACGGTCCGTTGCCGGTCGAATTTCGAATGTCGAATGTCAGGTCTCTCCCGAGCGCTTGCCGGGCGGGACCTCGTCTTTTACTGGATGGCTACAGGGGTTGCCGTCTGCAGCACCTCCTTGTCGAAACGGTCGAGCAGTCTTCGTCTCTGGTCGGGCGACCCGAAGGTAGCGAAGTCATAGTCGACCATGCGAATGAGTGAGATATCGGGGGCCGCCGGCGGCAGAGATACTCTGGCATTGGCGGGTATCTGGTTTTGTCCTGAGGCAGCGCAGGTTTCCTGGCCTTCCGGGCTCAGTGCAAAATCGACGAACCGGCGCGCGGCTTCCGGATGGCGGGCACCCTTGACGATGCTGACGGCGCCGATCTCGTAGCCGGTACCCTCGCAGGGGGCGACGATGACCATGGGGGCGCCTTCGAGTTTCTGGGTCACGGCATCGTGGATAAAGGAGATGCCAATCCCCGTCTCACCGCGGGCGGCTGCCTGAACCGGCGCTGCGCCGGAGACCGTGAAACGGTCGATATTCTGTGCGAGAGCGGCCAGATACTCGAAAGCCTCGTCTTCACCCAGAAGCTGGACGAGCGTTGCCAGCATTGTATAGGCGGTTCCCGAGGAATTCGGGTTAGGCATCTGAACAAGGCCCTTGTACTGCGAGGCTGTCAGGTCTTTCCAGCAGGACGGCGCTTCAAGGCCAAGGCGGGCCAGCGTTTCCGAGTTATAGCCAAAGCCGAGAGCGCCCGCGTAAATGCCGGCGGCCTTGCCGCCCGACATCAGAAAGAAATTCTGCGCCCAAGGCAGCGTGTCATCGAAGTTTGCCGGCTGGTAGGGTTCGAGCAGGTCTTCGCCTGCAGCTTGCAGATGCGTGTCGCCGGTGCCGCCCCACCAAACGTCGATCTTTGGCGCGTCACGTTCGGCCCGGATCCTGTCGAGGATCTCGCCGGTGCTTCTGCGTTCCATGGAAACATCAAGGCCTGTCTTCTCCTCGAAGACGGCTTCCATCATCTGGCACCACTCGACCTGCACCGCGCACAGGACATTCAGGTCCTGCGCCGAAGCGGCGTTGAGCGAAAGCGACAGCCATACGGCCGCACCCGCTCCGAGTGACGTGATGAATTTCATGTTTCCTCCCAGCCCGGAACCCAGGTCCCGGACAGCTGTTACCATGGCAGACGTGGCAGTGTTCGCAACAGGAGAATGGTTACTGTTGTTTCGCTGGCGAAAGAAAAGAGTTACAAATATTACAAGCCTTACAATTGTGACAAGCAATTGAAAAACCAAGGATTTGCATAACGCGGCTCTATGCATATGATGCCACTTGGGAGGACATAGGTTTGCTGAACGAAGGCATCAAGATCCTGATCGTGGAGGACGATCAGGATATGGCGGAATTGATATCGGACCTCTTGGAAGCCGAGGGCTGGTTGCCGGTTGCCGCGCGTTCGGCGGAAGAGGCTGCCAGGATCCTGCCGGAGCATGCTTTCCACCTGGTTCTGGTCGATCATAACCTGCCTGGCATGTCCGGCCGGGTGTTTGCCCAGAAGCTGCGGTCGCAGACGGATATCGGCATCGTCATGGTAACGGCTGCCGGCAGCGCGGCGGAGCGTGTGCTGGGTCTTGAAACCGCTGCCGACGATTATGTGGTCAAGCCGTTCGAGCCGATTGAACTTACTGCCCGGATCAAGGCGGTGCTCCGGCGATTGCACCCGTCCCTGCGGAGTGCCGACAAGGAGACGGTCAACGTTCAGCACGAACCGACCGCTCTGCTTCTGGGCGACTGGGTGATCGATCTCGTCAATCGCAAGGCCGTCTGCACGTCTCATCCCACACGGACGCTCACGTCATCGGAGTTCTCTCTGCTGGAGATCCTGGCCGCGACGCCGAACGAACCGGTGAGCCGGACGAAGATCCTGGAACAGCTGGGGGCGGAAACAGACCGGCTGATCGACCGCAACGTCGATGTTCTGGTCCTGCGCCTTCGCCGCAAGATCGAGCGCAATCCGGATCTGCCGCAACACATCAAAACCCGGCGGGGGAAGGGCTACATCCTGCACCGGGATCCGGCCCATGTATCTTAAATGATCAGCCGGTCGGTTCTTTCCTCCATCGCCTTCAGGCTGCCTGCCGCCATTGCGCTGATCTGTGCCGTCGCCTTTACCCTGTCGGCCATCGCGATCTACGGCCTTCTGAAGGCGCGCGACGAAACCGCCGCCTATGGGCTGCAGGCCTTCACCAGCCTGGCCGATGCCGCGCTCGTTTCCCGGCAGGTGTCTGACCTTGTCTCCAGCGCGCCCTTTCTGATGAATGCGACCTCGCCATACACCGTCTCCGGCAAGAGCCGGCTGCTGGTGGAGCAGGTCGACCAGTTGTTGAGTTCGCTGCCCGACTATCCGCCGGGCAAGGAAACCTACCGGGCTGCCAACACGCGGATCTTCGAACTGCTCGGCCAGATCCGTGCGCAGACGCTCGCGCTGTCTGCCAAGGCCGAAACCGCGCAACACTACAAGGAGGAGGTGTCCTCCGCGCTGGGCGTGATCGCGGTTGCAGACACGGCGAGCCAGAAGGAACTGCGCCAGCGGCTGAACGCCATCGTGCATTCGGTTTCGAGCGCGGGCAGCCTGTTTCAGCTAGGCGAGTTGGAGCGGCGCTATGTGGCAGGCATGGCTTCGGCCTCGTTGCCACCGGCAGACCTCAGGCCCTATGAGCGGGTTTTCGAGGCACAGACCAGCTATCTGCTGGAGATGTTCGCTGTACGCACTGCGATTGCCAGACTGCACACGGTTGCGCGCGAACTCTCCCTTGCCACCGAAACCCAGTCGGGCATCGTGACGGAAACCCTCAACAGGGATTTCCAGTCGACTTCGGCCACCTTGCAGCAGCTTCTGGTGATCGTTGCCGTGGCTTCGCTGCTGGTGCTGACCATGGCGGTGATATCGATCCGCTCGGTTATCCGGGTGTCGAAGGGCATCGTCTCCCTGGCCAGCGGCATGAACGCTCTTGCCAAGGGGCAGAAGGATGTCGGACCGCCGGTCTATCAGGGCAATGAAACGGAACTCCTGGATCTGCAGCAGGCCTTTCTCGCCTTCAAGGAAAGCGTCGACCGGGTCACCCGGTTGCGGCGTACTGCAGAAGCTGCGGCGCGGACGATCCGGTCCACCTTCCGCAGTATGAACGAAGGCATTGCCATCTTCGATGCCACCGGCCAGCCGGTGACCATGAACCGGAGGGTCATCGAGCTGCTGGGCCACAAGGGTGCGGCGCGCAAGCTGCCGCTGGTCCAGTTTCTGGAGCCTGTTCCGGAAGTCCGGACAGAGTTGCTTCCGGGCGCCCCGGACGGCCGGCCCCTGAGTGCGCCTTTTTCCGTACGCCATCGTTCTGAAAACGGGACTGTTACGGAAATCTCGCTGTCGCGGCAGAGCGACGACGGTGTCGTTCTGCTCGCCCGGGATGTGACGCTTCTGGACCGGCAGGAGGCAGAGGCGGCCAAGGCCCAGAGGCTTGATGGCATCATGCGGCTGACGCACCAGCTCAGCCACGAGGTTGGCAACACCATCGGCATCATTACCGGTAGCCTCGGGCTGCTGGAGCGGGAGGGTGGGTTCAACGACCGTCAGGCCCGCAACATCGCGCGCATCCGCAAGGCGGCCGACCGGGGGCGCTCGCTTGCCAGCAGCATGTTGACCATCGGACGCCAGCAACCGGCCAATCTCAGCCGCATCGGCATGTCTTCATTGCTACGCGGCATGGCTGACATTCTCGAAATCGCCATTGGCGAGAAATGCAGCCTTAAACTGGAGCTGGACGACAGCTTGCCGCCGCTGGTGCTGGACCCGGAACTGTTCGAGCAGTCCGTACTGAACCTCTGCCTGAATTCGGCGGCGGCGATGCCGGACGGCGGTGAGGTCAAGGTCTCCACCTTTTCGACTGGCGAAGCTGTCGTGGTTTCCGTCCGGGACACGGGCATTGGCATGAGCCGGGAAGAGGTCGACAAGGCGTTCGAACCCTATTTCACCACCAAGACAAGCGAAGGCGGCGCCGGGCTCGGGCTTGCCGTGGTCTATGGTTTCGTTCGCCAAAGCGGCGGCACGGCAAATATCTTTTCCGAGCCGGGCAAGGGCACGACTGTCGAACTGCGGTTTCCGAAGGACGTGGAAGAGGTCGGGTTGGCTACCCCGAGCATCGAAGCGGTTTCCTGAGGCGCTGAGTATTCATCTGCGGAAGGTTTCCCGGCTCATCGTATTTGAGAGCGCCACGAACGCCCGGTTGAGTGCTGGGTCATCCAACTGCCGATCGCGTCCTTCGCTCCGCAATTTACGTCTGCGTAGTATTCCACCCTTGACTCGTTTGGAACGTTCCAGTAATTCTTCCAATCAAGAAATTGGAACGTTCCAAAATAATAAGTTTTCGGGAGGAATGGATGCGTTGGGCCCTTATCGGTGCGAGCCGTATTGCGTCGAGTTACATGATCGATGCCATCCGTTCGCAGGATGCCGACATCCAGTCCGTCCTGAGCTCGGACGCAACCCGCGGTAAAGCCTATGCCCGTGAGCATGGCATTGCCGAGAGCTTCACGGATCTGGATGCGCTTCTGGCCGATGACACCGTGGACGCGGTCTATATTTCCACCACCAATGAAAAACATCATGCGCAGGCACTGGCCGCGATAGCTGCCGGAAAGCATGTGCTGTGCGAAAAGCCGCTGGCCATGACCCTGGACGAGGCCGGTGACATGGTGCGCACCGCAGCCGGCAAGGGTGTGGTCTTTGCCACCAACCACCATCTGCGCAATGCCGGGTCCCATCTCGCCATCCGGGAACTGATCGCGTCCGGCCGCATCGGCAAGGTGCTGAGTGCGCGTGTCTTCCATGCGGTCAATCTGCCGGACGCGCTGCGTGGCTGGCGTATCAACGACGCGGCTGCCGGTGGTGGCGTCATTCCAGACATCACCGTGCATGACGCAGACACGATCCGTTTCCACCTGGGCGAAGACCCGCAGGAGGTCGTTGCCAAGGCTGCGGCATCAGGCCTGGGAGACGGGGTCGAGGACAGCGTGATGTCCGTCTGGTCGATGCCCTCGGGTGCCATGGTGCAGTCTCATGAAAGCTTCACGCACAAATTTGCCGGAACCGGGATCGAGTTTCACGGCACGGATGGGTCGATCTTTGCTCGCAATGTCATGACCCAGGAGCCTGTTGGCGAGGTTCGGCTGGTCGATGCGGATGGCGAACACGCGATCTCCTATGACACGCACAATCTCTACCACCGCGCGCTGGGTCTCTTTACCGGTGCGGTCAACGGCAAGGGGCGTCCTTCCGCGGATGGCGTCGATGGGATCAAGTCGCTCGCCGTTGCGCTCGCCGTGCGCGAAGCTGCTCAGTCCGGCAAGGCCGTTGCCATCAACTATGGAGGCTTTTGAGCAATGGCCTCCAAGATCGTTTCCATGGCGGATGCCGCCGCCCGCATTCAGGATGGCGCGGTCATCACCGTTTCCTCTTCCTCCGGTCTCGGGTGCCCGGACAAGATCCTTGAGGCCATCGGCGCAAGGTTCGACAGTGAAGGGCACCCGAGAAATCTTACGACGCTCCATCCGATTGCTGCCGGCGACATGTACGGCATCAAGGGGATTGATCACCTTGCCAAGGACGGCCTGTTGTCGACCATCGTCGCAGGCTCCTATCCTTCCGGGCCGTCCAACCTGCCGATGCCGGCGATCTGGCAGATGCTGGTGGAAAACCGGGTGGCTGCCTACAACGTGCCCTCCGGCATTCTGTTCGACATGCACCGGGACGTTGCTGCCCGGCGTCCGGGCGTCATGACCAAGGTTGGTCTCGACACCTTCGTCGATCCGATCCGCCAGGGCTGTGCCATGAATGATGTCGCGGCCGAGCGGCCGATCGTGTCGCGGCTGGAACTTGGCGGCGAAACCTGGCTGCATTTTCCCAATATCGTGCCGGATGTCGCGATCATCCGGGCAACGACAGCGGACGAACGTGGCAATCTCACCTATGAACATGAGGGCGCCTACCTTGGTGGCCTCGAGCAGTCAATTGCGGTGCGCAACCACGGCGGTCTGGTGATCGCGCAGGTCAAGCGCGTAACAGCCTCGGGTTCTCTGCGTCCGCATGATGTCCGTGTGCCTGGTCACCTGGTCGATCTCATCGTCGTCGATCCCGATCAGCGCCAGACCACGGAAACCGGATACGACCCGGCCATCTCCGGTGAGATCATGCGGCCCTGGTCCAGTTTCTCGCTGGCGGAGCATGGCATCGAGAAGGTTGTCGCGCGCCGGGCGGCAATGGAACTCAAATCCGGTCAGACGGCAAACCTCGGTTTCGGTATCTCGGCCATGGTGCCGCGCGTGCTGCTGGAAGCCGGTCAGGAACAGGCTGTCACCTGGGCCATCGAACAGGGTGCGACCGGTGGCATGCCGCTGACGGGGTTTGCCTTCGGCTGTGCCTCCAACGCCGATGCCTATATGCCGTCGCCTCAGCAATTCACCTATTTCCAGGGCGGTGGTTTCGATGTTTCCTTCCTGTCTTTCCTGGAGATCGATCTGGACGGCAACGTCAATGTCTCCAAGCTCGGCAAGAAGCCGTATCTGACGGCTGGGTGCGGCGGCTTTGTCGATATCACCGCGAATGCGCGCAAGATCGTGTTCTCGGGCTTGTTTGAAGCGGGCGCAGATCTGGAGCTGACGGAAGACGCGCTGAAGGTCCGGACGCCGGGCAAGTTCACCAAGATGGTGGACGAAGTCGAGCACGTCACTTTCTCCGGCCGCAGGGCGAAGGAACTCGGCCAGGACGTCATCTATGTGACCGAGCGCTGCGTCATTCATCTGACGGACGCGGGACTGGTCGCAACGGAGGTCATGCCGGGCATCGATCCGGCACGGGACATCGTCGATGCCTCCAGGGGCCGGGTCCGGCTTGCCAACGATCTGGTCGAGATGCCGAAAGCTCTTCTGTCCAGAAGCGGGATGGAGCTGAGCCTGTGAGCGCATTGCATCTCATCCGTCACGGGTCGATTGCCGAGTTGAAGCTGGACAATCCAGCCAAGCTGAACGCGTTCACGCTCGACATGCTGAAAGCCGTCGAGCCTTATTGCGACGAGCTGGAACGCGATGCGTCCATTCTTGCCGTGGTGATTACGGCGGCAGAGAGCAAGGCCTTTTGCGCTGGGGCGGACATTCTCGAATGGTCCGAGCTTTCGCCTTACGACTTTGCCCGCCACTGGGTGCGCGAAGGCCACCGGGTTTTCGACCGGCTGGCACGGCTTTCCAAGCCGACAGTGGCCGCGCTTGGCGCCCACGCCTTTGGCGGCGGACTGGAATTTGCGGCAACTGCCGATATCCGCGTGATGGCGCCAAGGGCAATGTTGGCGCTGCCGGAAGCGTCTGTCGGCATCGTGCCGGGCTGGTCCGGCACGCAGCGGCTGATCCGCCTGCTGGGGGAGCCGATGGTAAAGGAAATGGCCCTGTTCGGCCGGCGGATTTCCGCAGAACGCGCCTTTGCTGCGGGCTTTGCCGCGGAGATTTCCGACGACCCGGCATCAGCTGCTTTCGAAATGGCCGAGAAGCTTGCCGGCAAATCGTCCCGGGCCGTGGAAGTGGCCAAATACATGATCCACGCAGCCGTCGGCGAAGACCGCAGCGCCATGATCGAGGCGCTTGGCTCCGGCATGATCAGCCCGACCGAAGACCGCAACGAGGGCGTCACCGCCTTTCGCGAAAAGCGCAAACCGAATTTCCTGGAAGTAAAGTCATGAGTGACCTGAACGTCGTTTCCATCAGCGAAGCAAAACTGCCGGCCGAGCCCTTCGTTGCCCGCCACCTGATTGATGGCGACTGGCGCCAGAGCGCTGACGGGGCCACCTTTGACCGCGTGTCCCCGTCCCATGGCAGCGTTGTCACGCGGGCCGCGAAGGGTGGTGCACGCGACGTTGATGCAGCGGTGTCTGCGGCGCGGCTTGCCTTCGACAAGGGGCGCTGGTCGCGCACCAGCGGCAAGGAGCGGGCAACGCTTCTCCTGAAGATCGCTGACCTGATCGACCGGGAAAGGGAGCGGATCGCTTATTGGGAAACGCTGGAATCCGGCAAGCCGATCAGCCAGGCCATGGCGGAAATCGAAGGTGCGTCCGACATCTGGCGCTTTGCTGCCTCGCTGGCGCGCACCATGCATGGCGAAAGCTACAATTCGCTCGGCAGCGATATGCTTGGTCTGGTGCTCAAGGAGCCGGTTGGGGTGGTGTCTATCATCACGCCCTGGAACTTCCCGTTCCTGATCGTGTCGCAGAAACTGCCTTTCGCGCTCGCCGCCGGCTGCGCCGCGGTTATCAAACCCTCCGAAATGACCCCGGCAACGACGGTCATTCTAGGTGAACTCTGCATCGAAGCCGGTATTCCGGCCGGGGTCGTCAACATTGTCCTTGGTTATGGTGATCCGGTCGGAACGGCGATGACCGCCGACAAGCGTGTCGACATGGTCACTTTCACCGGCTCGACCGGTGTCGGCAAGGCCATCGTCAAGGCGGCGGCCGGAACCTTGAAGAAGGTCTCGCTGGAACTTGGCGGCAAGAACCCGCAGGTCATCTTCCCCGATGCCGATCTTGAAAGCGCCGTCGATGCGGTCGTTTTCGGTGTCTATTTCAATGCCGGCGAATGCTGCAATTCCGGATCCCGGATCATCGTGCACGAAGACATTGCCGAGGCATTCGTGAAGGCGACGGTTGAGCTGTCGCGCAAGGTGCCCTTCGGCGACCCTCTGGACCCATCGACCAAGGTCGGGGCGATCATCACGCCCGACCACCAGAGCAAGATCGACAAATATGTGCGCGATGCCGCAGAGGCCGGGGCGACCGTCCGTCTGGGTGGTGAGGCGCTGACCGTGCCCGGTCTGGGCGGTCAGTTCTACCAGCCCACGGTCGTTGCGGATGTGAAAAGCGACATGCCGATTGCCCGTGACGAAGTGTTCGGACCGGTGCTGTCGGTGCTGACTTTCAAGACGCTGGATGAGGCGATTGAACTCGTCAACGACGCCGATTACGGCCTGTCCGCCGGTGTCTGGAGCGAGAACGTGCACACCTGCCTGGAATTCGCACGCCGGGCCCATGCGGGCACGGTGTGGACCAACACCTGGATGGACGGTTTTGCCGAACTTCCCTTTGGCGGCATGAAGGAAAGCGGTCAGGGACGGGAGCTTGGCAAATACGGACTGGACGAATTTCTGGAAGCCAAGACCGTGACCATGCGCATCGGCAAGACACGGGCTCCATGGGTGGCATGATGATCAGGCTGGTGCGAAATCGAGAAAGCGCCCACGGGCTTCAGGACGACCTGGATGTCCTTCCTGGAGGCTCTGCCGAGCTTGGGGGTGCCTGCAAGAGCGCTGGAAACCGTCGTTGCGGCAAAGCCGATCTCCTGCGCCAGTGCGCGCAAGGTGGGGCGAGGCCGTTTTTCCGCGTGGCGGCCGCCAGCAGGGTCAACGGTTTTTCGCGTCATGCCCGTTCACTTGAGCCGATGCGTTCTGGCGTGAAAAGCCAGTCACGTCCAAGTGGAGGCTTTCAAAAATTACAACGGAAAAATACGCTGCCATACGGCACTGAAACACGCGCCTCAATGGTCTGGAGAACAAACGAAACTTGCCGATTCTCGAGCGCAATGAAAATCGCTGAATGCGCTCCAGTTTGCAACGTTGCGAGCAACGTTGCGTGACACTCGAATGCCGGGCTCCGGCACTCGAAACGCCTCAGGGCACTCTATGGGAGGAATACAATGTCTTTGAAATCGCTGAAGCTGGGCCTTGCCGCCCTTGCAATGAGCACAAGCATGGCATCCGCCGCCGATGTTGAAGTTCTGCACTGGTGGACGTCCGGTGGTGAAGCTGCCGCTCTCAACGTTCTGAAGCAGGATCTGGAAAGCCAGGGCATCGGCTGGAAGGATATGCCTGTAGCCGGTGGCGGCGGGACTCAGGCCATGACCGTGCTGCGCGCCCGCGTCACCTCCGGCAACCCGCCCACCGCCGTGCAGATGCTTGGCTTCGACATTACCGACTGGGCCAAGGAAGGCGCGCTCGCCGACCTGAACATCCTGGCCGGTATGGAAGGCTGGGACGAAGTGGTTCCGGAAGCCCTGCAGAAATTCTCCAAGTATGACGGCAAGTGGGTCGCCGCACCGGTGAACGTGCACTCCACGAACTGGGTCTGGGCCAACAAGGCCATCCTCGACGAGCTCGGCATCGAGCCCCCGCAGACCTGGGACGAATTTGTTGCTGCTCTGGAAAAGGTGAAAGCCTCGGGCAAGACGGCCATCGCTCATGGCGGTCAGGCCTGGCAGGATGCGACCATCTTCGACGCAGTCGTCATGGCCACCGGTGGACCCGAGTTCTACCAGAAGGCCTTCATCGATCTGGACGAGGAAGCGCTTGGCTCCGACACTATGAAGGAATCTTTCGACCGCATGGCCGTGATCCGCTCCTACGTGGATGACAACTTCTCCGGCCGTGACTGGAACCTTGCGACCGCCATGGTCATCAACGGCGATGCGGCCTTCCAGATGATGGGCGATTGGGCGAAGGGCGAGTTCCTGAATGCCGGCAAGAAGCCGGATGAGGATTTCCTCTGCTTCCGCTTCCCGGGCACCCAGGACCAGGTAACCTTCAACGCCGACCAGTTTGCGATGTTCGCGCAGGGTCCGGAAGTCGGCAAGGAGCAGGCTGCACTTGCAACGGCGATCCTGTCGCCGAGCTTCCAGTCTGCGTTCAACGTCGTGAAGGGCTCCGTTCCGGCGCGGACGGACGTCTCGAACGAGGCTTTCGATGCTTGCGGCAAGAAGGGCATGGCGGATCTGAAAAAGGCTGCCGACAGCGGCAACCTCTATGGCTCCATGGCGCACGGCCACGCCAACCCGGCAGCCATCAAGAATGCCATGTACGACGTGATCACGGCGCATTTCAACGGGGAATACGACAGCGAAACCGCTGTTGAGGAACTCGTGACCGCCGTACAGATCAACAAGTAACGGCCACGCGGAGAGCGGTGATCCTTCACCGCTCTCCCACCGGTTCGGCGGACCGACGCGCGGTTGCGAGCAACCGTTCCCGGGTCGGCCGGATCCCAAGTCTCAGAGCTGCCAGGCGCGTTCATTCGAACGCCGGCACCAGTGCTCCAGGTCGGGGAACTCAAGATGTCTCTCTCTGAAACGGCGAACCCGCGCGGTTCCGTTGTTGACAGACTGCGTGATGCTTTGCCCAAACTCGTGCTGAGCCCGACGATCGCCATCGTGGCAATCTTCGTCTACGGCTTCATCGCCTTCACGCTGTACCTGTCGTTCACGGACAGCCGCATTCTGCCCTCCTTCGGGTGGGTCGGCTGGCACAACTACGAAAACCTCTTCAGGATCCGTGCCTGGGATACCGCCGTTTCGAACCTGGTAGTGTTCGGCGTTCTCTACATCACCATCTGCTGCGTCCTTGGGCTGCTGCTGGCGATATTGCTGGACCAGAAGATCCGCGCAGAAGGCTTCATCCGCACGATCTATCTCTATCCGATGGCGCTCAGCTTCATCGTGACCGGGATCGCCTGGAAATGGTTCCTCGACCCGGGCATCGGCATCGAAGCCGTGGTGCGCGGCTGGGGCTGGGAAACCTTCACCTTCAACTGGATCAAGGACCGGAACTTTGCGATCTACACCATCGTGATCGCTGCGGTCTGGCAGACGTCCGGCTTCGTCATGGCGATGTTCCTGGCGGGCCTGCGCGGCATCGACAGCGAGATGATGAAAGCCGCCCAGATCGACGGGGCGTCCACCTTCGCGCTTTACCGCCGGATCGTGATCCCGCAGCTGCGGCCTGCCTTCATGTCGGCCTTCGTGGTGCTCGCCCATATGGCGATCAAGTCCTATGACCTGGTCATCGCCCTGACGGGCGGCGGGCCGGGAACCGCAACCGAAGTGCCGGCAACCTTCATGTATTCCTACACCTTCACCCGAAACCAGATGGGCATCGGTGCGTCCTCCGCCGTGATCATGCTGATGACGATTGCCGCGATCATCGTGCCGTACCTCTGGTCCGAGCTCAGGGAGAAAAAGTGATGTCGACGATGTCCAGGTCTTCCTCTCTGCGTCCGGCCCGCGTGATCCTGTATCTGCTGCTCGCACTGTTCTGCATCTACTACCTGCTGCCGCTTTACGTGATGGTGGTCAACTCGCTGAAGCCGCTGTCCGAGATCACGTCGGGTGGTATGATGTCCCTGCCAAAGCAATGGACCATCGCTCCGTGGGAAAGTGCCTGGTCGACCGCACAGGTCGGCGTCGAGGCGACGGGTCTGAAGCCCTACTTCCTCAACTCCATCATCATGGTGGTTCCGGCAGTTGCCCTGTCGACGCTGGTTGGCGCGCTGAACGGCTACGTGCTGACCAAATGGACGTTCCGCGGGGCGACCATCCTGTTCGGCCTTCTGCTGTTTGGCTGCTTCATTCCGTTCCAGATGGTGCTGATCCCGATGGCCCGGATGCTGGGGCTGATGGGGCTCGCCGGCACGGTGCCGGGTCTGATCTTCGTGCACTTCGTCTACGGGATCGGCTTTTCGACGCTTTATTTCCGCAACTACTACGCGGCCTTCCCGACGGAGCTTGTGCGAGCGGCGCAGATCGACGGGGCCGGGTTCTTCCGGATCTTCTGGCGTATTCTGCTGCCGTCGTCCGGGCCGATTGCCGTGGTCTGCGTCATCTGGCAGTTCACCAACATCTGGAACGACTTCCTGTTCGGCGCGTCCTTCTCCGATTTCGACAGCCAGCCGATGACCGTTGCCCTCAACAACCTGGTGCAATCCTCCACCGGGGTGAAGGAATACAACGTGCATTTCGCCGGCGCGATCATGGCCGCGCTTCCAACCCTTCTCGTCTACATCGTCGCGGGCCGCTACTTCGTGCGCGGTCTGATGGCAGGCTCGGTAAAAGGATAAGACAATGGGCTTTCTCGACATCAAGCAGGCGACCAAGTCCTATGGATCCTTGCGGGTCCTGCATGAAACCGACATCTCCATCGAAGAGGGCGAGTTTCTCGTGCTCGTCGGCCCGTCCGGCTGCGGCAAGTCCACCCTGCTCAACATGATCGCGGGCCTGGAGGACATCACCTCCGGCGAGATCGCGATCAAGGGCAAGAGCATGAACGGCGTCAAGCCGGCGGACCGCAACATCGCCATGGTGTTCCAGTCCTACGCGCTTTACCCCAACATGACCGTTTCCGGGAACATCTCCTTCGGCATGGAAATGCACGGCATCGCCAAGCCGGAACGCGAAAAGCGCATCGGACAGGTGGCCGATCTTCTGCAGATCAGCCATCTGCTCGACCGCAAGCCAGGCCAGCTTTCCGGTGGTCAGCGCCAACGTGTCGCCATGGGTCGGGCGCTGGTGCGCGAGCCGGATGTGTTCCTGTTCGACGAACCGCTGTCGAACCTGGATGCGAAGCTGCGTGTCGACATGCGCACGGAAATCAAGAAGCTGCACCAGAAGCTTGGCACCACAATCGTCTATGTGACCCATGACCAGATAGAGGCGCTGACGCTGTCGACCCGGATCGCGGTCATGTTCGGTGGCTATGTCCAGCAGCTTGGTACGCCAAAGGAGATCTACGATAATCCGGCCAACATGTTCGTGGCCGGCTTCATGGGGTCGCCGTCCATGAACCTGTTCCCGGCCACGGTCGTCTCGGCGGACAGCAAGCCGGCGGCGGAAGTCACGCTGGCGGACGGCAAAAAGGCCGCCATTCCGTTCGCCTCCGACGCCCTGTCTTCCAGCATCGGCCGGGACATCATTCTCGGCATCCGGCCGGAAGCCATCACGGACAGGGATGGTGCGGATCGCAATTCCAGGGCGGTTCACCTCGTTGAGGCGCCGGTAGAAGTCACCGAGCCGGCCGGGTCCGACACATTCGTCGTCAGTCAGATTGGCGGCAAGGATGTGACCGGCCGTTTTCGGGCTGATGTTGCGGTGAAGGCAGGGGACGTTTTCCCGTTTGCCTTCAACATGGAAAAGGCGGTCGCCTTCGACCCGAAGACCGAAAACCGGATCGCCTGACCCATGAACACGGCGCCCGACATCGTGATTATCGGTAGCGGCATGGGTGGTGCAACCCTTGCCGCCGGCCTTGCTCCGACCGGAGCCAGGGTCACGATCCTGGAGCGGGGCTACCGGATACCGGACGATGCACCGGCCCGGGACCCCTGGCGTATCTATACCAACAGCGCCTTCCGGGCACCGGAAACCTGGCTCGACGGGCAAGGCAATCCGTTCGAGCCTGGCAACTATTACAACGTCGGCGGCAACTCGAAGCTCTACGGTGCGGTGCTGATCCGCTACCGGAAAGAGGACTTCGGGGTGCTGGAGCATTATGACGGCCTCTCTCCGGCATGGCCGCTTTCCTATGACGAACTGTCGCCCTGGTACGATGCTGCGGAGCAGTTGTTCCAGGTCCGGGGCGATACGGCCTCTGACCCGACAGAACCGCAGCACGGCAAGCCATATCCGTTTCCACCGGTGCCGGACGAAGACGCGATCCGCATTGCCAGACGGCGGCTGGAACAGGCTGGTGTCCGGCCGTTCAGTCTGCCGCTCGGGGTCGATATCGACCGATGGCTCGATGCCGGGCAGACCGGCTGGGACGGGTATCCTGATCTTCGATGCGGCAAGATGGATGCGGAAACCTGCGCGCTGGAGGTCGCTCTTGCCCATGACAACGTGACCCTCGTCACCGGCGCGGACGTCACCGCGCTTAAGACAGGAGCCATGTTCGGCAAGATCGAGGAAGTTCACTACCGCAAGGACGGCGAAGATCACTGCCTGACACCGGGTGTCGTCGCCCTGTGCGCGGGGGCGGTCCAGTCTGCAGCGCTCTTGTTGCGGTCCGGCGTTGCCAATCTTTCGGACAACGTCGGCCGCTGTTTCATGAATCACAACGCGACGGCGATGATTGCCATCGATCCGCGCTTCCGCAACACCTCCGTCTATCAGAAGACCTTCGGCCTGAATGACTGGTATCTTGATGATGGCGAGGACGGCATGCCTCTGGGCAACGTCCAGCTTCTGGGCCGGGTAACACCGGATATCCTGAAGATTCAGGTGCCACGGCTGCCCAAAGCCGCCGCCCGCTGGATCTCCGGTCATGCCCTGGATCTCTATCTGATTTCAGAAGACCTGCCCGATCCGGAAAGCCGGGTTGTCCTCAAGAACGGCAAGATCCAGCTGATCTGGCGGCGGTCCAACATGACAGCGCACAGGAAGCTGGTCCAAAAGACCCGCAAGACCTTGCGAGAGGCTGGTTTTCCGATGGTGCTGTCGCGATTGTTCGACGGCAGGGTGCCGTCGCATCAGTGCGGCACCGTGCGCATGGGCGATGATCCCGAGACCTCCGTGCTCAATCCGGAGTGCCGGTCCTGGGACCATCCGAACCTTTTCGTGACGGATGCCGGTGCGCTGCCGACCTCGGCCGCCGTCAATCCGGCCCTCACTGTCGCCGCTCTGGCGCTGCGCGCCGCCGAAACCATCAAGAAGGATCTGGCGGCATGACGAGGATCGCACTTGTGACCGGCGGTCAGCGCGGCATCGGTCTCGGTATTTCACGGGCGCTCGCGGATGCGGGCTATAGAGTGGCTATCGCCGCGCAGGAAGAGACGGAGGCTTCGGAGGTGGTTCACGCCCTGAACAGCCTCGGCGGCAAAGGCACCTATTTCCGGCACGATCTTCTGGACATCGACCATTGCACGGTCCTGCTCGACCGGGTGGAAGCGGATCTCGGACCGGTGACGGCTTTTGTCTCCAATGCGGGCGTTCCGGCCAGGATCCGGGGCGACATGCTGGATCTTGCGCCCGACAGTTTCGACTTCGTCATGGGCGTCAATCTGCGCGGAGCGTTCTTCCTGGCGCAGGAAGTGGCGAGACGCATGCTGAAGCAGCCGTCCGACAGCTATCGCTCGATGAGTTTCATCACCTCGGTCAGCGCCGAGATGGTGTCAATCGAACGGGCGGAATACTGCCTGTCGAAAGCAGGTGCGGCGATGATGGCGGAGCTGTTCGCCGTTCGGCTTGCACCGCATGGCATCGGGGTCTTCGAACTCCGGCCAGGTATCATCGAAACCGGCATGACTGCCAGTGTGAAAGACACATACACGGCCCGGATCGAAGACGGTCTGGTGCCTGCTGCCCGTTGGGGGCAGCCCGCCGATGTCGGCTCAATCATTGTGCCGATTGCCGAAGGCCACATGGCCTTTGCAACCGGCTCGACCTTCGCGGTGGACGGCGGTCTGTCGATCCCCCGGCTTTAGAGCGAGTTGTTCTGAGAGATTGCAGATGGAAACAGGCTACGACTTCATCATCATCGGTGGTGGCAGCGCCGGCTCGGTTGTTGCCGCACGTTTGACCGAGAACCCGGACGTTTCCGTGCTGCTGCTGGAGGCAGGCGGACGCGACTGGCATCCGTTCTATCACCTGCCTGCCGGCTTTGCGAAAATGACCAAGGGCATCGGGTCCTGGGGCTGGCACACGGTGCCGCAGAAGCACATGCAGGGCCGGGTGTTCCGCTATACCCAGGCCAAGGTGATCGGCGGCGGTTCGGCCATCAACGCGCAGATCTACACTCGCGGCAACGCACTTGATTACGACGAGTGGCGTCAGATGGGCTGCGAGGGCTGGGCTTATGAAGACGTTCTGCCCTATTACCGCAAGGCC
Organism: Labrenzia sp. ATLA3; assembly: GCF_057180185.1. NCBI lineage: Bacteria > Pseudomonadati > Pseudomonadota > Alphaproteobacteria > Hyphomicrobiales > Stappiaceae > Labrenzia > Labrenzia sp. ATLA3. The sequence continues at coordinate 59,310 of NZ_JBXUKV010000003.1, read as the reverse complement.
GAGGACAACGACACCTACGACAACCGCTACCATGGCAAGGGCGGCCCGCTCGGAGTGTCGAGGCCCTGTGCCCCGCTGCCGATCTGCGAAGCCTATTTCGAAGCTGCTGCCGCGCTCGGCATTCCGAAGAACGAGGACGTCACCGGGGAAAAGCAGGACGGCGTTGCCTACTACCAGCTGACACAGCGCAATGCCCGCAGGTCTTCCGCCGCCATGGCGTATCTTGCACCCAACAAGGGCAGGCCCAATCTCCACATCAAGACCGGTGCGCAGGTGCGCCGCATTGTGGTTGAGACGGGCAGGGCGACAGGTGTCGAGCTGATCGACGGGACCCGCCTGACGGCCGGGACGGAAGTCATTCTGTCTTCCGGCTCCATCGGCTCGCCCAGGCTGCTGCAGCTTTCCGGCATCGGTCCGGCGGACGACCTCAGGAAGCTCGGTATCGATATCACCTATGATCAGCCAGAGGTCGGGTCCAATATGCAGGACCATCTGGACCTTTACTGCATTTGCGAGGTCAGCGGTCCACACACCTACGACCGCTATGCCAAGCCACATCTGTCGGTGCTGGCGGGCCTGCAGTATCTGCTCACCCGGCGCGGGCCGGTGTCCTCCAGCCTCTTCGAGACGGGCGGGTTCTGGTACGCGAACCCGGATGCGCGCTCGCCGGACCTGCAGTTTCATCTCGGTCTCGGTACGGGGATTGAATCCGGTGTTGCCGCCATGCCCAACGGCGGCGTGACGCTCAATTCCTGTTATCTGCGCCCGCGCTCGCGGGGCAGCGTGCGCCTGAAGAGCTCCAATCCAGCCGATGCACCACTGATCGACCCGAATTACCTGCAGGACAGCCAGGACCGGGACATGTCGATCCGAGGCCTGAAACTGACGCAGGAAATTCTGGCGCAGGCTCCGCTGAAGCCTTTCATCAAGGCCGAGCACCTGCCGGGACCGGAAGTGAAGACGGACGAAGACTACTTCCGCTTCATCTGCGAACACTCAAAGACCTCCCACCATCCGGCAGGCACCTGCCGCATGGGGTCCGACGACAAGGCGGTGGTCGATCCACGCCTGAGGTTCAACGGCATCGAGGGGCTACGTGTGGTCGATGCCTCGATCATGCCGAGGGTCATTTCTTCCAATACCAATGCCGCGGCCATCATGATCGGTGAGAAAGCCTCCGACATGATCCGCGAAGACCACGGGGCGCTGTCATGATCCGTCATATCGTTCTCATCAAGTTTCAGCCGGACGTTGCCGAAGAGCTGATCGAAAGCCTGTTTCAGGAGCTCAGAAGCATTCGCGACCATGTGTCCGGCATCGGCGAGATCGTTTCGGGCCGCAGCGAGAGCCCGGAACAGATCGAACGCGGCTATATGCACGGTTTCACCGTCGATTTCGAAAGCTGGGATGCGCTGGAAGCCTACCAGACCCATCCGGACCACAAGGCGCTTGGCGCCAGGCTGGTCGCCAATGCCATCGGCGGGATCGACGGCATTCTCGTCCTCGACATTCCCGTTCCGGCCTGACCGGCCGCCAAGTTTTCCGGAGCGTATCATGCTGACCCTGCCCACTTACGAAAACCAGCTGGGACCTTACAGCCTCACCGGCGAAGCCCTGACCCCGCGCGCACCGCGCGTGCCGCTGACCCGAACCGCTTTTGCCGCGGCGCATGTGGTGTCCGATCCTCTGCGCGAGCGCGATCCCTGGGTCGGGTCTCCGGCGGTCGATTGGGAAAACACGCTGAAATTCCGGCACTGGCTGTGGGACCAGGGCCTCGGACTGGCCGAGGCCATGGACACGGCACAGCGCGGCATGGGCGTTGACTGGGCAACGGCGAAGGAACTGATCGAACGCACCATGAAAGAGGCCAAGGCGCATCCGCTGAAGCCGCGCGTTGCGTGCGGTGCTGGCACGGATCAGGTGCCGCTTGAAAAGCTCAGGACCAACGACGACATCGTCGCGGCCTATTCCGTTCAGCTTGAGGCGATCGAGGCGGCAGGCGGGCAGGCGATCCTGATGGCCTCGCGGGCGCTTCCTGCCATCGGCGCGGGGCCGGACGATTATGCCGACGTTTATGGCCGGCTGATCACGCAGGCGCGGGAGCCGATTATCCTGCACTGGCTCGGCGATATGTTCGATCCCGCGCTCACCGGCTATTGGGGATCGACCGACGTCGCGGCGGCGTCCGACGCGGTGCTCGCCATCATCGAAAGCCACGCGGCCAAGGTCGACGGCATCAAGATCTCGCTGCTCGATCAGGCGCACGAAGAAGCCTTCCGGGCGCGTCTGCCGGACGGTGTGCGGCTTTATACCGGTGACGACTTCAACTATGCGGATCTGATCGCAGGTGACGGCAAACACTATTCGCATGCGCTGCTCGGTGCCTTCGCGGCGATTGCGCCGGTGGCGAGCCAGGCCCTGGAGGCGTTGGCGGAAGGTGATCTTGAAACCTATCACGCCCTCTTTGCACCCACCGTTCCGCTGAGCCGGGAAATCTTCAAGGCGCCGACCCGGTTCTACAAGGCCGGAATCGCCTTCCTTGCCTGGTTGAACGATGCCCAGAGCCACTTCATCATGCCGGCCGGTTTCCAGTCCTCGCGTGAAATTGCTCACTATGCGGAAGTCTTCCGGCTTGCAGATCAGGCTCGATTGTTGTCAAAGCCGGAGATCGCCGAGGAGCGCATGGGGCTGCTTCTGAAACTGCACGGGATCGGATAGACCTTTCATGAAAAAGCGACCGACAATTCTGGATGTTGCGAGACAGGCGGGGGTTTCGAAATCCACCGTTTCGCTGGTGCTTCAGAATTCGTCGCTGGTGAAACAGTCGACGCGGGACCAGGTGACCAGAGCCATCGATGAGCTTGGGTACGTCTATAACCGCTCCGCAGCGGGCCTGCGCGGGGCAGCCTCCGGTCTCATCGGCCTGATCATCAATGACCTGCGCAACCCGTTCTTCACCGAATTTGCCGCCAGTGCGCAGATGACTTTCGCCAGCAAGGGCTACTCCACAGTCATCGCCAACACGGACGAGGATCCGGAAATCCAGGCGCAGGTGATCGACAGCATGATCGAGCATGGCGTATCGGCCTTCGTCATCTCGCCGACCTATGGCGGTGACGAAAGCCCGTTCGAGCGGATCGAGCGGGCCGGCATCCCGACCATGCAGGTGCTGCGCCAGCTGGACGACCGCACGGATCTGTTTCCCTTCGCCTCGCATGACTATGCCTTTGGAGGCGAAGCTGCCACGCAGCACCTCATCGATACGGGATGTCGTAGGATCGCCTTTGCCGGCGGTCTTGCGGACCGGCCGATCACGCTGGAACGCATGTCCGGCTATCGAAGCGTGATGCAGGCGAACGGACTTGCGCCGACCATCTTTCACGGACGGCCGTCCAGACAGTCCGGCAGGGAAATCGCGTTGAAGATCCTGGAAGAACATGAGGGTCTGGAAGCCGCGATCTGTTTCAGCGATCTGGTTGCCCTCGGCATGCTCAGCGGTTTTGCCGAACTTGGCGTCAAGGTCGGCCAGGAATTCAGGATCATCGGCTTTGACGATATCGAGGAATGTTCGCTGGCCTATCCCAGGCTGAGCTCAGTCCGGTGCGACACCGCGTTGTTCGGCCGCAATGCTGCCGAAGCGATGTTGGCCTGGATTGTCGACGGCGTCAGGCCGCCGGACACGAAACATTATCCGGTTGAACTGATAAAACGGCAGTCAACACTGGGCTTCGATGAATGACCGGGTGTTCTCGCGAGGCCTCGTTGCCGGCATTGACGGGCGGCTTCGCTCCGACCCGTCAACTATCCCTGGCAATATCGAATTGCGTACAAGCCACACTGAAAGCTGACTGACATGAACGAGCTGGAGACGCGTCTTCAACAGGCGCAGGCCCTGATTTTCGATTGCGACGGAACGCTGGTGCAAACGCCGGCCCTTTATGCCGGCGCCTGGCAGGATGCTTTCAAGGCTGCCGGTCATCATATGGAGCCGGACTGGTACCACGCCCGCGCCGGCATGTCGGAACATGTGCTTCTGGATGACTATGACGCCGAGCATGGCGTTTCGGTGGATCGCGATCTGGCGGTTCGCGAAATGCGCTCGGCGGTGCTGGCCCGGATTGGCGACGTCAGCGAGATCGAAGTCATAAGCTCTATCGCGCGGAGGTTTCACGGCAAAATGCCGATGGCGGTCGCCTCGGGCGGGCCGAGGGAGGTGGTGCTGGCGTCGCTGAAGGAGACGGGGCTGCTGCCGTTGTTCGAAACGGTGGTCACTATCGATGATGTTGCCCACGCCAAACCGGCGCCCGATCTCTTCCTTGAGGCAGCTTCCCGGCTTGGTGTTGCGGCCAAGCAGTGCCTTGTGTTCGAAGACAGCCACCAGGGACTTGAGGCAGCGCATAACGCTGGGATGCCGGTCGTGGATGTGAACCGGCTGATCGGATAAAGCTGCAAGATGTGTTACGCCCTGTGCTGCTCAGGTCAAAAAATAGGTCTGAGCACGGCGTCTTGCATAGTTGCCGTCAGGTGGCGGAGTTTTTCGGGGGGCGGATAACAGAGACCGCGCAGATCTTGCCGTCCTGGATCTGCAGCGCGGTGGTCTGGACGATGCCGCCATCTTCCTCGGTCACCGAATCCCGGCAGTCCGTCGATATCCTCGATACCATTCCTGACTGCCGCTGCCTGACGTTCCGTGTGCCCATAGCCACTGTGAAAAACGACGGCGATGTTTATCTTTTCACGATCGTTTGCCGGGTTTGGCTTTCGAAGTCCGGTCAAGGCATTCCCTTCGTTCCTCATCATCTTCTCCTGCACACGCTTGCGGCTCGCGGGGAATGACAAGACAGCAGCAGTCGATGTGACATGCCGGAGGAGCATTTTTCAAAAGGGCGGGTTTTTCCGCCTGAAAACGAGAAAACCCCGCCGAAGCGGGGTTTTCAGACATTCGAATGCGCTAATTCGCTGAGGCTTACTTGATCGGCGCCAACACCATCACCATCTGGCGGCCTTCCAGCTTCGGCGAGGATTCGACCTTGGCGATTTCGTTGGTTTCCTCACGGACCTTGTTGAGCAGATTCATGCCCAGATCCTGGTGGGCCATTTCGCGGCCCCGGAAACGGAGTGTGACCTTCACCTTGTCGCCTTCGTCAAAGAACCGCAACATGCTCTTCATCTTCACTTCGTAGTCGTGCGTGTCGATGTTCGGACGCATCTTGATCTCTTTGATCTCGACGGTCTTCTGTTTCTTGCGGGCTTCTGCTGCTTTCTTCTGAGCCTGGTACTTGTACCGGCCATAGTCCAGGATCTTGCAGACAGGCGGATTCGCATTCGGCTGGATTTCAACTAGATCCAACCCGGCATCCATGGCGATGCCCATCGCCTCTTCTGTCGGGATGACGCCACGGTTGGCGCCTTCATGATCGATCAACTGGACTTCGCGAACGCGAATTTCATGGTTTGTGCGCGGGCCTTCCTTCGTAGGAGGCGGGGCGCGGAACGGACGGCGAATGGTCGCAAACTCCTCTTTCGTTTCTACTTGGCGTTAGGTCTTGGCTACGATCCATACACAAAAAACCTCGGAACGCTGGTACCAAGGTGCTGATATGGTTATGGCCTAACACCATCTCTCAAAGTCCTGCGAAACCGGCAAAAAGTCAAGCGAAAACACCGTTTTCGACAGGCGGTCACATTTTCAGGGCCTTAAGCGCTGGCCAGCCGGTTCAGGGCCAGTCAGGTGCCTGCCGGTTTGCAAAGGTTGCAATCGCACCGGCAGATGGTCAAGTAAGCAGTCAGCTTGCCCATATCAAGGAAGGATACCGATTTGGACGGCGGGAAATTCATGTTGCAGCTTCTCAGAATCGCGTTCGGTTTCATCTTCGCGGTTTTGTCTTGCGGCTTGTTCCTGGCCTGGGGCTTTTTCCGGGCCGGGCATCCTGAAACCGATCCAATCGCGTTTGCGACCATGGTCGGCAGCGGTCTCGTCGGCGCAAGCGTTGTCGGTGCCACGGCCTTGGCACCAGCCGCCGTGGCAATTGCTGTGGCGGAGGCGGCAAGGCTGCGCAGTTTCCTGTTTCATGTTGGCGCAGCCGGCCTGATCGCGTTTGCTGTCTGGACACTTGGTGCCGAGACTCCGGACACTGCCTTCAGGCCCGGCAGCGCCGTTGCGCTTGCAGCCGGTTTCATTGCCGGTGGCATTTACTGGTTGATTGCCGGAAGGACGTCCGGCTGCTGGTTTGGAGGCAAGGGGGTGGAGCAAAGGGACAGGCCCAACGGAGCCTGACCGGGCATGGAGCGATCAGGCCAAGCGCCTCCGCATCAAGAGCACAGTCAGATTTCGCCGTCTCTCAAAGCTTCCTTCGCCGCTTCATAGTGTTCCGGCCGGATGTGGCTGCGGATCATCGCAATTGCGGCCAGAAGCACGGTGGCATCATCGCCAAAGCCGATGCCGATCAGAAAATCGGGGATCGTATCCAGAGGAAGCACAAAATACGCCAGTGAAGCCAACAGCGTCGCGCGCACCTTGCTGGGCGTCGTGTGATCGAGCGCGCAGAAATAACCGGCCACCACATCTTCCATGAAGGGCACCTGGCGCGCAGCCTTTCGGGCTGTCGACATCAGCTTCTGCCGGATCGTTTTCTTCTGCTCTTCTTCCGGTCCGAGGATCTCGGGGTCGAAGCCAAGGTCTTCAAAGGTGGTGCTCATCGTGCCGCCTGTGATGGTTGTCCCTTTGGTAAAGATAGGCTTGGTGCCCGTGCTATTCAACTTTGAGCACACCTGCGCCGGAGATGCAGGTGTGCTCGAGGACACGTGACTTAGAGCGTTGCGGCGCTGTTTTCCTCCGCCTCTGCCGGGTCGGTCTGGCCAAGGCGTTCCAGCGCACGGTCGATTTCCCGAAGGCCGGAGGTGTCGGGCGTATCGCTGCCCATCGGGCTTTCCGTTGCAGCTCGCTGAAGGGCCCGGGCATCTTCACGCATTTTAAGAAGTTCTTCGACCCGCTCGTTCTTGCTGCGTGTGTCGTCCTTCAGAATATGGGCAATAACTTCGTTGGTCGTGTCGGTCATGATGGATACTCCTGGTGTAACAGGCAATCGGGGCGATCGTATTGTGGATGGCCGCAGGCCGAAGGGGCCCGCGATTGTTCATTTCTCACTCGCCGCACTGATGCGGGCATGAATGTTCCACAAATGGTGCCTTACAGAAAAACGTACCCAGCAACCGCCAACGCGGCCACAGCACCTGCCGTTCCGATGGCCAGGACATAGCGCATCTCGCCAAGTTCAAGGCCCTGCTTGGCCTCGTTCTCCTTCAGTACGACCTTTTCGTCCTGTGCTTCTGCACGATCATTATAAGACATATCTTCCTCAATTGGTTCAAGGGGTTGGCAATCGCCGAAGGCGTCTTCGGCTCAGCGCTCTACCGGTCAGCCTCTCCCGGTGCATCGACTTTGCGAAAGCACCTGGCGCCACGTCTGTCCTGCGGCCTGCGCGATGCGCTCACATTGGATTTTCAAGTCCAGGAGCCGCAAGTGGCGCACGCTATGCGGTCAGTAGGACATCAGGAAAATCAGAGCGAGCAGCGAAAAAATGACGCCGGTGAAACCGAAGCCAAGTGCCAGTTGTTTCCAACTGGAAGCCTCCCTGTCCCTGATCCGTTCACGCAGTATGGCAAGGTGCCTGTCCGCATCGTCATTAAAGCCGTGATAGATCATCGTCACTACCTCGCGATATTGCCATCTGGCAGCCTGCATTGCAGACCGCATCGCTTCGTAAACGCACAAGGCGTCAGATCGTTCCCTGAGGGAACTTCAGATCGCGGCAACCGTTTGCCTCAGGGGCTACCCCCCAAGTCGACCACCCAGACGTCCGTGCATCTCAAGGGAGACACCGTTCATATGAGTTTCGACAGTCTGCCGTTGTGGGTCTTGCTAGCGATTTTCGCTGGCGCGGGAGGCGTCATTCTGGTGAGCGGCATTCGCCTTACGGGGCAGGCCGACCGCATCGCCGACCGGACCGGTCTGGGCGAGGCGCTTGTCGGCGGTGTTTTGCTGGGGGCCGCGACGTCTCTTGCCGGCACCGTTGTGTCAGTGACGTCGGCTCTGGACGGTCGTGCGTCTTTGGCTTTTTCGAATGGTGTGGGTGGAATTGCTGCACAGACAGCCTTTCTGGCTATTGCCGATATCGTCTACCGGCGCGCGAACCTGGAGCATGTCGCCGCGGATGTCTCCAATCTTTTTCAATGCGCTCTTCTGGTGCTGTTGCTGGCAATACCATTGGTTGCCTACACCACTCCGGAAATCACGTTCCTCGGCGTTCATCCGGCTTCCTATGCGTTGGTCGTTGTCTACTTTGGCGGTCTGATGGCGCAACGGCGCGTGCATCAACAGCCCATGTGGCAGGCAGTGCATACGTCCGAGACGCATCCGGACAGCCCGGATGAGGCGGAACAGGATCTGCACGGCAACATGTGGCTGATTGCCGGTTTTTCAGGGTTGATGCTTGTTCTTGCGTCCATGGGATGGGTTCTGGCCGAGGTGGCCGGTGAGCTGACGGACCGCTTCAATCTCAATGCGTCTCTGGTCGGAGCGTTGATGACCGCCGTCGTCACGTCGCTGCCCGAGCTGGTGACGACGCTCGCTGCTGTGCATCGGGGTGCCTTGCAGCTCGCCATCGGCGGCATTGTGGGCGGCAACACCTTCGATACGCTGTTTCTCACCCTCTCGGATATCGCGTATCGCGACGGCTCGTTGTATCAGGCCGTCTCCTCGCAGGATTATTTCTGGCTGGCAATCGGGCTGGTGATGACCGCGATCCTTCTTCTGGGGTTGCTTGTGCGCCAGAAGTCCGGCCCAGGCGGGATCGGGTTTGAAAGTGTCAGCCTGCTCGGCATCTATGGCGGTGCAATCGCCCTGCAGGCACTGGGTTGATTCGTCAACCGAAGCGGTTACAGCAAGACAGTCAACGCCCAGGCGACGGCCGCGACGGGCAGAAGCGCAATCAGGGCGAACAGCCCATCCCGCGTCAGGAGCGAGACAGCAATCAGGCAGACCGCCGCGCCCAGAAGCGATGATGAAAATGGCACCAGCTCCAGAAGAGGCATCAGGGCGCCGAACATGAGGCAGGCGACCGGTAACAGGGCCCGCATCGGTTGCCGGAAAAGAAACCGGGCCCGCTTTCTGGAATGGTCGTCCAGCCATCGGGCGGCAGGCCGCAACTTGAGCATTGCCAGCCGCACCTTGTCGCCCTCAAGGCTCTGCCGGCCCAGCCAGGTTGGTAGCCAGATCCGGTCACGTTTCAGCAGCCACTGCGCCGCGATCAGGCAGATGGTCACTCCGCACAGACTTGAGAACAGGGGAATGCCGCTCAGCGGGGTCACGACCGCTGCCGCGGGCACGAGCAGCATCGCTGCAAATCCGGCGTGCTCGAATGCGCCGACGACGCGATCCAGCGAGACCGGGCCCTCTCTCGTGATTTCTGCGACCCGGTCGATAATCGATGTCAGGGGCCGGTCCGTGTCCGGATCAGCGGTCATCGTCTTTCCTGTTCGGGTGGGGGAGATCTGTTCGGCAGCGATGTCGCTGCGGCGGACCGTTTGCCGCCCGGCCTGAGTTTGCCGGGCAGCGTGTCCGTAGTCAGCCGGGTTTGGGGCTATCCGCCAAAAACAAGCTTTTCGATGCGGTCGACGGGATGGTTGGTCAGATCCTTGTCGATTTCCGCAACGATGCGGTCGCTGACTTCCTTGTGAAGGTGTTTGCGAACCTGCCCAAGAACCGAAGGTGCGGCAACCAGCACGATCTCGTCGAATTTGCCCTTGTGCGCGCGCTTGTAGAGCAAGTCGGCAAGGTCAGTGGCAAAATCGTCTTCCGCAAGTGCGTGCCAGTCAGCTTCCTGTACGGCGCTGCGATGCCCCTGGGGGCCATCGCTCATGCGCCCGGGGCGGTCTGACGTCTGTTCGCGATTGGGCGGGTTGTCCTGCGTTTCCTTCCGGAACACCGTAAGGTTGGGATGCTGCGCCGTGCCAGCATTGGTCAGGAAAAGTGCCTTGGAGCCGTCGGCGACGACCACCCAGCCATCATGTTTCAGTCGGATCGAATCCTTCATGTCGCACTCCTGCAGTTTTGGGTTCGTTATCTGAAAACGCCGAACTGCCGGAAGCGTTCCTGCGAATGCCTGTGACAATTTGGACGCGTGATAAGACGACCTGCGCGGGAAAGGCGGAACGGGGCTTACGGTGACTGCTGTTACGCCCTATTTGAAAAAGGTCATACGGACCAATCACGCAATCCGTTCTTGAAAGGAAAAAACCATGAAGAAACTTGCAATCGGGTTTGCAGCTGCCGCCGTGTTCGGCCTCGCCAGTGTTGCGGCCCAGGCTGGGGAAACGCCGGCGCCGGACGGCGTGAAGCTCTATTTCATCAATATGAAAGACGGCGATACCGTCAAAAATCCGGTCAACATCAAGTTTGGCCTTGCCGGCATGGGTGTCGCACCGGCTGGTACGGAAAAGGAAAACACCGGTCATCATCATCTGATTATCGATGACAGCCTTGAGGGTGAGGAGCTCAACGAACCCATTCCGGCCGATGACAACCACAGGCATTTTGGCGGCGGGCAGACGGAAACCACCATCGAGCTTCCGGCAGGCACGCACACGTTGCAACTTGTTCTGGGCGACTGGTCGCACATTCCGCACAACCCGCCGGTGATGTCCGAAAAGATCACTGTTACCGTCGAATAGGGGCTGCCAGCACCGGTAGTTTTCCGGAACGAACACCTTGTTGCGGCGTTGCTCTCTCATGCTGACTGACCCGCAACAAGGAACGACCATGGTAGACCGGCTTGTCGCTGAGATGGACCTCGGGTTCGGAGCGGTGCCTCTGGACGTGCTGGTTTTGCGGATGATTGCGGCTATTGTTCTGGGCGGTGTCATCGGGTTCGAGCGCGAAGAGCGCGGTAAGGATGCCGGGCTCAGGACCCACATGCTGATCGCGTTTGCTTCGTGCCTGTTTCTCCTGATCAGTCAGGAACTTGCCGATCTTCCCTTTTCCGGGGCGAGCAATGTCAACGTGGATCCGCTCCGCCTGGTCGAAGCGGTCACCGCTGGCGTCGCCTTTCTCTCTGCCGGTCTGATCTTTTCCCGCAACGGTTCGGTCAAGAATGTCACCACCGGTGCATCCATGTGGCTTGCCGGCGCGATCGGTACGGCCTGTGGCGTCGGTCAGATCGGACTAGCTGGCCTTGCAACACTCATGGTGGTGATTGTCCTGGCGGTCATCGGCCGTGTGCAAGGCTCACTCGGTCCCCTTGTCCGGGGCAGTGCCCCGGACAAGGGATCAGACAGGGATCGCCATTCGCAGGCCGAAACGCCTGCAGGCGAACGTGCGGTGCGCTGAATATCAGGCGTTTCCGCGCGTCTCCAGCAGGCGGCGGGCTATGACCTGCGCCTGAATTTCGGCCGCGCCTTCGAAAATGTTCAGGATGCGGGCATCGCACAGGACGCGGGAAATCGCGTATTCCAGCGCAAAACCGTTGCCGCCATGGATCTGCAGCGCATTGTCCGCCGCCGCCCAGGCAACGCGGGCTCCGAGCAGCTTTGCCATTCCAGCTTCCAGATCGCAGCGCTTGCCGGAATCCTTCTGCCAGGACGAGAAATAGGTGAGCTGTCGTGCAATCATCAGTTCGGTCGTCATCATGGCCAGTTTGTCGGCAACACGCGGGAAGTTGACCAGCTCCTTGCCGAACTGCACACGTTCTTCCGCATATTTCAGCCCGAGGTCCAGCGCACACTGGGCGACGCCCAACGCGCGGGCGGCAGTCTGGATGCGGGCGCCCTCGAAGGTCTGCATAAGCTGTTTGAAGCCTTCGCCCTCGACCTGCCCGAGCAGGTTTTCGCCCTTCACCTCAAAGCCGTCGAAAGCAATTTCGTATTCCTTCATGCCCCGGTAGCCGAGCACCTCGATCTCGCCGCCGCTCATGCCTTCCGCCGGGAAGGGCTCCTCGTCGGTGCCGCGCGGCTTTTCCGCGATGAACATCGACAGGCCCTTGTATCCGGGCTCTTCCGGGTTCGTGCGCGCCAGCAGGGTCATGATATCGGCGCGAACCGGATGGGTGATCCAGGTCTTGTTGCCCGACACCTTCCAGACGTCTCCATCCTTCACGGCGCGGGTCTTCAGGGAGGCCAGGTCGGAGCCGGTGTTGGGTTCGGTGAAGACGGCTGTCGGCAGGATCTCGCCGGAGGCGATCTTCGGCAGCCAATGCTGCTTCTGCTCTTCGGTGCCGCCGCACAGGATAAGTTCCGCCGCGATTTCCGACCGTGTGCCAAGTGACCCGACACCGATGTAGGCGCGGGAAAGTTCTTCGGAGACCACGCACATCGCCTCCTTGCCAAGCCCGAGGCCGCCGTATTCCTCGGGAATGGTGAGACCGAACACGCCGAGTTCGGACATCTGCTCGATGATCTCTAGCGGGATGTAGTCGTTCTTCAGGTGCCAATCATGGGCGTTGGGAACGACGTTGTCCTCCGCGAAGCGCCGCATTTCGTTGCGGATCTGCTCCATGGTCTCGTCGAGACCCGGGTCGCCGAAGGTGGAATGACCGGCCTGGTCGCGGATCAGGCGCGTGATTTCGCTGCGGATCTCCGGCCGGCTTCCACTTTCGATCAGAGACAGAATCTCCGCTGTCTGAAAATCCAGCGCTTCTTGGCTCGAGACGCCCAGATCCGGCAGGCGCACGATTTCGCCCTGATTCATGGGAATGCCACCGAAGATCTGAGCCAGGAATTCCGCAAATCCCAGCTGGACGATCTGGTCTTCAAGAGTGCCGTAGCGGCCCTCGGAACTCAGCCGTTTCGCATAGGCATCCAGTTGGCGTAGGGATTCCACATAGGTTGCGAACCAGGCCAGGCCGTGCGTTGCCCGTTGTTCTTCTTCCATCCGCCGGGAGGAGATACGGCCGTCTTCGCTCACGCGGGCGCGCACCCGCTGCGCTGCAAGATTGAGCAGATGGTCAAGCGTAGCGACAGCGGCTTCCGTACGCTCGCTCAGGCTTGCGGGTGTGTCTGCGGCTGGCATGGCTGCGGTTGGCATGGCGGTCTCCGTTTTCATTTGTTGCGCAGCAGCGCTTCTTGTTGAAGCTATGTTGCGTTGCACACCCTCATTTGTCGAGCCTGAATTTATAGACCTTTTGGAGGATGCGGTTTTCGCCACCCAGACTTGACGAATTGCGCCGGCGCGGGCCACATCATGAACCATGAGCGCAAGACAGACAGTTTTCTTGATCTATGCCGTGCTGAAAGACGCCATAGGTCACTTCGCCCGTGACGACGGCTTTGCAATGGCCAGTCACGTGGCGCTGTCGGGGTTGATGGCCATCTTTCCGCTCTTGATCTTCATCGCCTCTCTGGCGGCCTTTCTGGGAATGAACGGAGCTGCCGATACGGTGTCGGAACTGTTGTTCGACGCCTGGCCGAAAAGTGTCGCCTCACCGGTCGTGCAGGAAATCCAGAACGTCCTGACCATTCGCCGCGGCGACCTCGTGACGTTCGGTGCCGTTGCCGCCCTGTGGTTTTCCTCCAACGGGGTGGAGGCGCTGCGCACCGCGCTCAACCGGGCCTACCGGCAGCATGAACACCGCTCCTTCGTGCTGTTGCGGCTGCAGTCGATCGGGCTTGTGCTGCTGGGGGCCGCTATCCTGCTTTCCTACACGTTTCTGGTGATTCTGGCGCCGCTCGCCATCGAGGGGCTGAAGGTTGTGGTGCCGCAGATCGAGACCTTCCTGCTGTCCATCAACGTCGCCCGATACACACTGGCGGGATCGCTGCTCATCATCGGCCTGTTTATTACCCACTGGCTGTTGCCGGCGGGGCATCGCACCTTCCGCGATCTTTGGCCGGGAGTGTTCGCAACTTTGTTCATGTGGATCATCGCAGGCAGCGCCTTCGGTGCCTATCTCGCCAGCTTTGCCAATTACGTGTCCACCTACGGCGGTCTGGCGGGGATCATGACCGCGCTGATTTTTCTCTATATCTGCTCGCTGGTGTTCATTCTGGGGGGCGAGCTCAATGCCGCGATTGCCCGCCAGCGGCGCTTTTGGCGCCGCCGTCAGGAGCAGCTTGCACTGGCGCTGGAAACCGAAGCCTGACCGCGGATTTGCAGTAAGCCGGCTCTAACTTTTTGCAGGCCGCTTGCGGATGGTCAAAACCGCGCTGATCACCAGAACCATGCCGGCGATCTGCATGGGTGAAAGAGATTCTTCAAAGAGAAAATAGCTTTCCACCGCTGTTGCCACGGGCACCAGATAGAACAGGCTGGCGACCTGGGAGACAGCGCCTTCGCGGATCAGCAGCATCAGCAGCAGTATCGCGCCGACCGACAGGACGAGCACAAGCCAGGTCATTGCGAAAATCAGTTCACCCGACCAGGTGATCTGCCAGCTTTCCGTAAGGCTGAGGGGGATCGTGACCAGAAGAGCGCCGACGTATTGCCAGACGGTTGCCGACATGAGGTCGGTCTGCTGCACGAAGCGCTTCTGGTAGACGGTCCCCAGACTGATAGCCACCACGGAAAGCAGAACGACGAAAATCGTCACAGGCGTGATGCCCGATCCGGCCAGGTCAAGTTTCGGGCCAAGAACGAATGCAAGGCCGATGGCGCCGATAGCCATCGCGAGCCAATGCCTGCGGGAAATGCTTTCTCCAACCATCGCGACCGCAATCAGGGCGGTCGTCACGGGCTGAAGACCGACGATGATCGAAGATGCACCAGCCGGCATGCCTTGCTTTATCGCCCAGAACACGCCGGCAAGATATATTCCGTGAACCAGCATGCCGGTGAAGATGCAGTGGAGAATTGTGGCGGGCGTTTTCGGCCAGGACTTCGACAGGACGATTGCCAGCAGGACAAGCACCGGCAGCACCGCAGCGAAGCGTACGGTCAAAAACACCATGGGTTCAATGTAGGGTGCGCCGAGTTTCGACCCGACGAAGCCCGTTGACCACAGAAGAACAAAAATGGCCGGTGCGGCTCTGGCGAGGAGATTCAATTGCAGCCTCAGTGACGATGTCGAAGATGACGAGAGTTAAGGGTCCACACCTAGGTTAACGTCGGTTCGGCAGTGTTTACGGGCATGTTAACCGTAAATTGGCACTTATAATCGTAACTTACGCGCAAACATAAGTGTTTGCTCACCCTACGGGAAAACAAGCGTAGACAAAGTGCGTGGACACTTTCAGATCGATCAACATGTGGATGCAAACATCGATGGCGATGGCCCATCCGTTGGTCCAGAGGACATACGCTGGTGGACGTCAGATCTCAATCGTCTTTTCAATTATTCTCAAACCTGTCCGTCAAGGCCCGAATCCTGGCCCTGAGTCTTTTCACCATTGTCGGGCTGTTGGCCATCGGCGGCGTCTTCTTCTGGAGCCAGGGGGAGTTGAATTCAGCCTTCGCCCGTATGAGCAGCAGTTCGGAACTGGCTGAGCAGGTCAGTACTTTGTCGGAAGGCGCCGCGACACTGCGTGCGATTGAAGAGCGTTACCTCAGCAAACCGTCTGTCGAGACGTTCCAGAGCTTCAACGTCAAGCTCGACGAAGCCGGCGTGGTTCTTCAGACGGTCTCGACCAATCCCGCGGCGGCCGCCTATGCCGCAGAGATTGCCGATGTCAGGGATACGCTGGAAGGTACTCGGGGTGCTTTCGAAATGCTCGACGCGGCACAGCAGAAGATCGGATATGACGCGACGCAGGGCTATCTGGCGGCGCTCAACGATTACGCCGGGGCGTTCAAGCATCGCCTGTCGGAAGAGATGAAGTTCGGCGGTGGGCCGGATTTCGAGAAGCTGGCCCGCGCCATTCTGGCCGTACAACTGGCCGAAAGGGAGTTCACACTCGCCAACACAGAGGCCGCGCAGGAGGCATTTCAAAGCGAGTACACCGCCTTCGAAGAGTTCTTGCAGAAAGTGTACATGTCCAACGCCGTCAAGGCGGAGCTGGCCGAAAACATGGCCAAATACAAGACGACTTTTGACGACTACACCGCCACCAAGAAGGAGCGGAGCGAACATTCGGAGCTTTTGGGAAGCCTGTTTGAACTTGTTCCGCCGCATGTTGACGCCCTGAGCGCTGCCGCAAAGAGGATCCAGGCAGAAGCCGCCGAGCAGCTTGAGACAGCCCGGGCTATCGCAACCTACGCAATCGGCGGGACTATCCTGGTCCTGCTTGTGCTGCTTCCGGCCATCGCTCTTGTGATCGGTCAATCGGTGGCGCGTCCGCTGGCGCGGCTGCAGTCGGCCATGGAGGCACTTGCCAGTGGCCAGACCGACCTCGACCTGCCGGACGATCACGGCAACACCGAGCTGGCCTCCATGAGCCGGACCGTTCAGGTCTTCCGCGACAATGCTGTGGAGCGGGCAGAGCTTGCATCGGCCCAGGATCAGGAAAACCGCCGGCGCGAAGAGCGCGTTGCCCGTCTCGATGCGCTAATCGGCCGGTTCGAAGGCACAGTGTCTTCCGCGCTGAACAGTCTCGACCGGGCCAACGATGAGTTGCGCCAGACCTCCCAGTCTATGGAACAGTCGGCCGACGATGTTGCCACCCAGTCCGGAGAGGCCGCCGGGGCCGTGCGCACGGCTGCGGAAAACGTCACCTCCGCCGCGCATTCGGCAGAAGAGCTTGCCGCGTCCATCGCCGAGATTGCGGGGCAGGCCAACAAATCCACCGAAGTGGCGCAGCAGGCGGTGCAGAGTGCGTCTTCCACCGTGGCCACCATGCAGCAACTGTCCAGCGCGGCCGACCGGATCGGCGAGGTCATGGGGCTGATCCGCGATATTGCCGATCAAACCAACCTGCTGGCACTGAACGCGACCATCGAGGCCGCCCGCGCGGGTGAAGCCGGCAAAGGCTTTGCGGTGGTTGCCGCCGAAGTGAAACAGCTTGCCGACCAGACCTCAAAAGCCACCGAGGATATCGCCATCCAGATTGAGGCCATCCAGGGATCTTCGGGTCAGGCGGTTCAGGCTATCGAGGACGTCAACCGGATCATCTCCGACATGGAAGGCCTGGCTTCGGCCGTTTCGGCCGCGGTGCAGCAGCAGGACGAAGCCGTTCAGGCGATCTCGCAGAATGTGTCCAGTGCCTCCGCCCGCTCAGAACAGGGGGTTTCGAGCATGGAGGCTGTCGGCTCAGCGGCCGAGATTGCGCGTTGCAATGGTTCCGAGGTGGAACAGCTTGCGGAATCGCTGGGCGAGCAGGGGGCCTTGATCCGGCAGGAAGTTGCCGAATTCCTGCAAGGCGTGCGCAGCGCCTGAGCCCGAACTGCTTCGCCTCAAGCGCAGAAAATCACAAAAACGCCGTGTCGAACCCGACGCGGCGTTTCGCCATTCTGGCGGCCCGCGTTTCTTCGTGCTAGCCATGCACACAAACAATCGGCCGGCATGCACTCCGCCGGACCGGCCAAGCGCAAAGAGGGCGAAGCGGAATGCAGGAAGACATCGTCATCATCGGAGCAGGACAAGCCGGAGCCCAGGTCGCTCAGTCCCTGCGGCAGGGTGGATTCGAGGGGCCGTTGCGCCTGATCGGCGACGAACCGCATCCTCCGTATCAACGCCCGCCCCTTTCCAAGAAATTTCTGGCCGGGGAGATCGGCGCCGAAGGCCTGTGGTTGCGCCCGCCGGCTTTCTTCACGACCAACAACATCGACCATATTCCCAACACGAGAGTCGTTGCCATCGACCGGGGCGCCAAACGGCTGACCCTGGCGAACGGTGACACGCTATCCTATGGCAAGCTGGTTCTGACGACCGGTACCAACGCCCGTATGCTGAAACTGGACGGTGCCGACAAGAAGGGCGTGGTCACCCTGCGTTCGATTGCCGATGTCGACAAGATTCGGGAGATCCTGCAGACGAACAGCCAGGTTGCCATCATCGGTGCAGGCTATATCGGTCTGGAAGTTGCCGCCGTCGCCAAGACCCTCGGCAAGTCGGTCACGGTCATCGAGGCGCAGGACCGTCCGATGAAGCGTGTGGTAAGCCAGGCCGTGTCCGACTATTTCTCCGGCCTGCACAAGGGGCATGGGATCAACCTGCTTCTCAACACGGGCATTGAGGCAATCGAGGGCGGTGACAGCGTCACCGGTGTGCGGTTGTCGACGGGAGAGACGGTTCCGGCCGGGCTGGTGCTGGTTGCCGTTGGCGCCGAGCCCAATGATCACCTTGCCGCCGAAGCCGGCCTGGAGGTCGACAACGGGATTCTGGTGGATGGCTGCGGCCAGACCAGCGATCCGGACATCTTTGCCGCAGGCGACTGCACGCGCTTTTACTCCAATCGCTACCAGCGCTCGGTTCGCATGGAAAGCGTGCACAATGCGATCGACCAGGCCAAGGCGGTTGCCCAGGCCCTTCTGGGGCACGAGGTCGATTACGATCCGCTGCCGTGGTTCTGGTCCGATCAGTATGACATCAAGCTGCAGATCGCGGGTCTGTCGGAAGGCTATGACGATATCCGCGTCGTGGGGTCGACTGAGAACAACAAGTTCTATGTTGCCTATCTGCAGGACGGCCGGCTGATTGCTGTCGACAGCATCAATTCGCCGCGTTCGCACATGATGGCCCGCCGGGTCGTCGGCGAGCAATGGCGCGACGATCTGCTGCCGGAGGCCTGAGCTCCCCGGTCTGAAAGGATTGACGGAGGCGGCGGGCCTGGGATCCAGGTGGTCTCACTGCCCGCGGCCGATAGCGCCGATTATTCGACCTTGCCGAATTTCTCCAGGAAATAGGCGGTCATGTCCTCGTTGCGGTCGTACTGGTGGACGATCGCGTAGGGCTGCTTGTCGAAGGTCTTGACCAAGCCGTCCTCGAACACCGGTGCGGTTTCCCTCGGCATGCAGAAACCCGGCGCATTCGGGCCGACGTTCGCACTGACCGCATGCAGCAGCCAGGGAACCTGCCAGTTCACCTTCTCTGCCTTTTCCTTCCAGCCGCAAAAGGTCAGAAGCTGGTTGAAGGCGGCCTGATCGCCACTGCGTTTTGTCTGGTCGAAATAGTAGACCGCCAGCATGAAATCCATCATGGCCTCATAGCGGCCTGCGAAATAGCCCGCGCAGCATACGGGAACCTTGGCCACACGATCATAGGCATGGCGACCATAGGTTTTCAGAACGTTCCGACGGTTCCAGGGATCTTCATGGGTGATGCTTTCCTCGCCGATCAGCAGATCTTTGGCGGGAGCAAGATTATCTTCCATCCAGGCAAATGGATCTGACTGGAAGACCACGTCCCGGGCATCCGAGAAGGCGACGAAACGCACGGGCTCGCCAATTGCATCGAGACGCTGTTTCACCAGGTGGCTGGCGTGAAAGAAGCGCCGATCGTAGATCTTGTCCTTGAAGCGCAGGAAGCGCTTGTTCCAGGTCCAGCGCCTGTCGGTATAAAGTTTGCCGCCATCGGAATGGTCGGCGATCTCTTCCTGAAGCTGCGAGTAGGAATAGCGCTTCTTGCCCGCGTCATGATTGAACGTGATGACGAGCGAGCCCATGTGCTTCATGTACTCCACGAGGGCTTCGCTGACGTCATAAGCCACGGCGACCGTCCGGCCGCGATATCCCGTTGCCTTCAGGGAATTGTACCAGGCAGCCATGTGTTTCGGCTCATAGCCTGACACCGCCGTGACGATGACATCGTTGGCTGAGGACAATTCGGCTGACATGCGCGCTCCGGCTCGGTTCAAACTGGCCCCGGCGACTGGCTGGCCGGGTTTCGGCCTGCTACCTATCCCAAACCGCGCCCGGGGGCCATATCATGGCGAAAATTTCTGGAGGCTGGACGATGGCCTGGCTCAGCACCCTGCGTTCTGGAGGATGAGCCGGGTCACTTCCTTGGGCAGTTCCAGATGCAGCATGTGGCCGGTTCGCTCGAAGATATGCGTGGCAACGACGCCCGGCAGCTTGTGGGCCTGGCGCGTTGGCAGGACGCGGTCCTGCGTGCCCCAGAGAACCTTGATCGGCATGGGCAGGGCTGCCAGCTCGTCGCGCGGCAGGGTCCTTTGCACGCTGCCGTCGATGATCTCGTCCGCGATTGCCTCCAGCGTTACCGCCGCTCCCGGTCGTGCGCGGCTTTCGGCAGCCGTTCTGGCGAGGAATTTCGGCAGCTTGAACTCCCACCCGAAGAATTGTTCGAGCAGGGTTTCCATGGTGTCGGCATCGGTTGCGGCCGCATAGCGGCGCAGCAGGCGGTGGTTGATCTCTTGGCCGAAACCGCCTGGTGCCAGCAAGGTGAGACTGGCGACCATTTCAGGATTGCGCAGGGCAATCAGCGCGGCGACCGCGCCGCCCATGGAATGACCAACGAGGTGGACCTCCGTCAGGCCTAGCGCCTTGAGCGACTGGCCAACGGCCTTTGCGGAAACGCCTGCGTTGCCGATCCGTGGCCAGTCCAGAGCCTCGCCGTGACCCGGCAGGTCGAAGGCTATGGAGCGTTTCTTCGAGGCCAGCGCCGTCTGGATGTTGAGCCACGTCTGCCGGTCGCCGCCGAACCCATGCAGAAGCACGACCGGAGCGCCGTCGTCTGGACCGGTGGCAGCCTGGTCTCTGAAGGGCAGGTGGGAAGGGGCGTCGGGACGTAAATCGGTCATGTCGGTCTTTGCTTGTCGAGGGAATGGGGAATTGTCCGAAGGCGGGAAACGTCTCAGGAAAGCGGGTCCAGGATAAACAGGGGTTGGGGATCGGTGAAGCCGTTGAGGTCAAACGACCCGGCCGGCTTCGATCTTTCACTGGCGAAGCGGGCGACGTCTTCGGTCATCAGCACGTCGGCTCCAACGGTCTTGGTGAGGCTTTCGATACGGGCAGCAGCGTGCACTGTCTGGCCGATCACCGAAAAGGTGAGCCGATGCGGCACGCCGATGTTGCCGAACATGACAGACCCGACGGACAGGGCAATGCCCGCCTTCAGAAGATGCGGCAGCCCCGGGTCGGCATTGATTGCCTTCAGACGGTTCCGGCTTTCATCGGCAGCCGAAAGCGCCTGCACCACGGCCTTGTCCAGAGTTTGTGAGCCGATGGGAAAAACGCCCAGAACGGCGTCGCCAATAAAGTCGAGCACTTCGCCGCCACTGGCCAGAATCGCGCCCGCTGTCGCGTCGAAATAGGTGTTCAGGAACGACAGGTAGGCATCGGGGCCGAGCAGTTCGGCAATGGCGGTCGAATCGCGCATGTCGCTGAAATAGATCACGGCATCGACGGTCTGGCCGTCGCCATGGCGGATCTGACCGTTCAGCACCTTGTTGCCTGCGATCTTGCCCAGATAGGTCTCGGCGATTGTCTGGTTGATCTGTCCCTGGATCGTGGCGCGGGCGGCCAGGGCAAAGCGTTTTTGAATGTAGCGGATCGCGGTCAGCGCCTCGTCCGAAAAGCCCTCCGTTTCCCGCGTTGCCCAGCTGATCACGATGCCGGAAGCGGAGATCGGGTCCTTGATGGTTGGCAGGTCGAATTCCGTGGTGATCACGATGTAGTCGGTGTACCCGCTTTCCTTCAGACGGACGAGCAGCGGGAATTCGGGCGCAGAATTGGCATTCGCGAGCCGCCGCCGCAGGACCGGCTCCTGATTCACCAGCACAGCACGGACAGGGCTTTGCAGCCACTCGTTGGATTCCTCGGCGTCGTGGGCAATCTGTTCGCGGTAGATTTCGGAGCCGTTTTCCCAGATGGCGGTCTCTGCCTCGATCAACGGGTGCAGGGTTGACCAGCCGATCATCGCGCGATCGACCGGCACCTTGCAGGTGCGCAGGCGTTCACACATCTCGCCGAACATGGACCCGAGATCGGGCGAGCCAAGAGATTGGTCGATCAACCAGTCCTCGACGTTGTCAATTTCCGCCATACTGATCATGGCGCCAAGGTAGTGGGGTTTTCGTCCGGTTTCCAGACAGCTTGTGCGGGCGTTGCGCGATTATTGCCCCGGTTCGAAATTCACCTTGCCGGGCGGGACGATGAGCCAGTTGACGGTCACATCTGGGATGCTGCCGTAGGTCTGGTAAGCGAAGGTCTGCGCCCCCTCACGGACGGCGTCGGGATAGTAGCGCCGGATTTCCTCAAGCGGCGTTTCCCGGTCTCCGCGCCAGACGATCATAAGGCCCTTTTCCTGAACGTCCTTGGGATCGATCCAGGGGCTGAGGGTCAGGTCATGCAGATAGAACATGGAGGGACGGACGGGCGCCTGAATGGTGACATTGGCGGCCGACCACATGTCGCCGGCCACATAGGCAAGATCGGTGCCCATGCGGTCTTTCCAGACACGGGCCAACTCTTCCGCGATTGTCTTGCCGGGATAGTGGAGCCGGGTCTGCTTGTGTTTCCAATAGGGCTCCAGAACCGCCTGCCCGAAGAGGACACCGAGAAAAATCGCCTGGATCGCGATGGCCGCGGCGAGCGCGCGGGCGGGAAAGGGCCACAGATCCGGCAACGCCAGAAGCCGCACCGCCAGGATGCCGGACAGCACGAACATGGGTGTGCCCCACATGTGTTCGAACTCGTTGCCGGTGATGGCCGAAGCCAGAAGAACGACGGCTAGCGGCAGGATGGCAAACCAGAGCAGAAAGCGGTCCGAAGGTACGGGCAGGGTCGTGATTGTTTCGCGTCTGCGCTGTCGAATCCGTTTCAGGCCACGCCAGCCAAGACCGGTCAGGATGACCAGGAACAGGCCGGCGTGATTGCCGATCTGGGCGGCCAGGAAGTTCAGCGGATTGAACAGGTGGTCGATGAAGCCGGTTGCCGGCTTGCTGCGGCTTGCCGCGTAGCGCAGCGTCAGGAAATCCGTATCCAGAAGCCAGGCGGCGTGCGGCAGCAAGAGAACGAGACAGACGGCAATCGCCACCCAGGGGCCGGGGCGCAGGATGTGCCGCCGGGCGTCGGCGAACACCAGGGCGTAGAGTCCAATGGCGCCAATCAGAAGAAGCACGAAATATTTCGTATAGAGACCGAACGCGGCAAGTGCGCCGAGCAGGACCCAGTCGAGCAGCCGGCCTTTTCCCAATGCCCGGTGAAACAGCAGCATCATGCCGGCCCAGATCGGGATCTGCAGGATGTTCGGGTTGAATTCGGGCAGGGGCAGCGTGAAGTAGAAGGTTACGCTGGTCAGAACGAGAGACCAGAAGGCCTGCTGGCCGGAAAGGCCAAGACGGCGGCCGAGCCGCCAGATGAACAGATAGCCAAGGGCGACCGACGCCGCACTCAGCCAATAGCCGCCGCTTGTGCCACCGGTCAGGCGATAGGTCAGCTCCAGAAGCCAGGCCTGCATCGGCGGGTGTTTGGTGTAGCCGAGCTGAAGCTCCCGTCCCCAGGCGAAACCCTCCACCACATCTAGTGGCGGATTGGGAAAGGTCAGGGCCGGTACCAGGGCATAGAGCAGGCAGAGACCTGCAGCGTAATAGACGGCGGCCCGTGCGGGCTTAGTGTCGATCAGGCGCATCAGGGGTCAGGTTCCGGCTGGATGGTGCGAGAACGCCCAGAGCCGGGCACCGGCAAAGGAAAGGGCGGGCACAATCGCGATGGAAAACAGGAGGCCGATGAGATCCGGCCAGGGTGTCAGGGTCAGCCACAGGGCCAGAACGGTGGTGTTCAGCAGAAAGCCGGAGACGGCGATCACCAGGAAGCGGAGCATGCTTCTGATCGCGGTTCCCTTCCGGCGCAAATGCGAGAAACTCCAGAAATAATGGCCGGTGAAGGAAACGCAGAAGGCCACCAGAAAGCCGCAGATGTTGGCCGGATAGGGCGATAGCAATCCCGATTGCAGCAGGCTGCCGGCTACCGAGGCATGGGTGAGGGTCGCCAGTACGCCGATCACCGCAAACTTGCCGGCCGCCGCGGTCTCCGTCTTCAGCTTGCCGTGACGGGCCTCAGGCACCATTGGCGGCGTCGTCCGGTTTTTTGGCAGGTTGGGGAGCGGAGCTGCCCTCGATCACATCCTGAACGATGAACACCGGCCGCTGCTTTGCTTCGTTGAAGAGCCTCGCGACATATTCCCCGATCATGCCGATCGATAGCAGTTGCACGCCAGAAAAGAACAGGATCGCGACCATGAGCGAGGCATAGCCCGGAAGGTCGATGCCCTCGATAATAACCCGCAGGGTCAGATAAAGCGCATAGGCGAAGGCGCCGGCGGAGATCAGCGCTCCGCCATAGAACCAGACGCGCAGCGGCAGCGTGGTGAAGCCGGTCAGGCCGTCCAGCGCGAAATTCCAGAGCTTCCAGTAATTGAACTTGCCCGTACCGGCGAGGCGCGGAGGGCGTTCGTAAGGCAGCGCCATGGCCGGAAAGCCGACCCAGGCGAACAGCCCCTTCATGAACCTGTTGCGCTCTGGAAGGCGCAGCAGGGCGTCAATCACGCAGCGGTCGATCAGACGGAAATCACCGGCGTTCGCGGGCATGTCGATGTTGGCGAGCCGGTTGAAAAGGCTATAGAACATGCCCGCCGTGGAGCGCTTCATGACTGTGTCGGAAGAGCGGTCGACCCTGAGACCGTAAACGACGTCGTAGCCCGCGCGCCATCCGTCCAGCATCTGCAGGATGAGCTCAGGCGGATCCTGCAGGTCGGCGTCGATGATGATGCCGATATCTCCCTTGGCTGCTTCCAGCCCCGCGGACAGGGCTGCTTCCTTGCCGAAATTGCGGGACAGGCCCAGAAGCCGTCCGGGCAGGTCGTTCGCCAGCTGTTCGGAGAGGATATCGGCCGTCCTGTCGCGGCTGCCGTCGTCGATGAAAACATATTCGTATTGAAGACCGGTCCGCTCGAGCACCGGGCGGGTCGCCTGCAGGAAGGGGAGAATGACCTCTTCTTCGTTGTAGACCGGCACGATGATGCTCAGCAGCGGTGCCTGCGGGCGGGCGCTTTCCCGCCGGGTGACATAGACTGTGTTAGCCGCTGTGGTGTGCATGAACATTCGTTAGCCGGTTGAAGTCGGCGGCAACCTGCCGGAATTTCACGAAAAAGGCCAGCCCTTTAACAGGCTGGCCTTCGTCATGGTCATTTGGGTCGATTGCCGTCAGACTAGCACGCCGTGGCAATGCTTGAATTTCTTGCCGGAGCCGCAAGGGCAGGCCTCGTTGCGGCCAACCTTGCCCCAGGTCGAAGGGTCGTTCGGGTCGCGCTGTGCCGGGGACACCGCCAACTGGGCGTCGGCAATGGCCATTTCGTCTTCCCCGGTCGAGGGGTCGATGTGATGCGGGTGCATCTCCGGTTCGGCCGGCATCTGCGGCGGCTGCTCCGTCACCAGCTCAACCCGCATCAACTGCGCGGTGGTTATCTGGCGAAGCTGGGTGAGCATGGACTCAAACAGCGTGAAGGCTTCGGTCTTGTATTCCTGCAGCGGATCGCGCTGGGCGTAGCCACGGAACCCGACAACGGAGCGCAGGTGATCGAGATTGGCCAGGTGCTCGCGCCACAGATTGTCGAGTGTCTGCAGCAACACGGCCTTTTCCACCTGGCGCATGATGTCCGGGCTGTATTTGGCGACCTTCTGGGCCATGGCGGCATCTGCGGCCTTACGCAGGCGATCCTTGACCTCTTCGTCGGCGATGCCTTCCTCTTCCGCCCAATCCTTGATCGGCAGGTCGAGGTTGAGATACTTGCGCGCTTCTTCCTGAAGACCTTCCGTATCCCACTGTTCGGGATAGGCGCGTTCGGGAATATGCCCGGAAACGAGATCGTCGATCACGTCGTGACGCATCTCGGCAACCGCGTCCTGGATCGCCGTGCTGTCCATCAGTTCGATACGCTGATCGAAGACCACCTTGCGCTGGTCGTTCATCACGTCATCGAATTTCAGAAGGTTCTTACGAATGTCGAAGTTGCGGGCTTCGACCTTCTGCTGCGCCTTTTCCAGAGCCTTGTTGATCCAGGGGTGGATGATGGCTTCGCCTTCTTCCAGGCCAAGCTTCTGCAGCATGGAATCCATGCGCTCGGACCCGAAGATGCGCATCAGGTCGTCCTGCAGGGACAGGAAGAACTTGGAATGGCCCGGGTCGCCCTGACGGCCGGACCGGCCGCGCAACTGGTTGTCGATGCGGCGGCTTTCGTGACGCTCTGTGCCGATGACGTAAAGACCGCCGGCAGCCAGTGCCTTCTGCTTCATGTCTTCGACTTCAGCACGGATCTGGGTTTCGCGCGCCGTGCGCTCTTCGCCTTCCGGCATGTCGCCCAGTTCCATTGCGATCTGCATGTCGGCGTTACCGCCGAGCTGAATGTCGGTACCGCGGCCGGCCATGTTGGTGGCGATGGTGACGGCGCCCGGCAGACCGGCCTGCGCGACGATGAAGGCTTCCTGCTCGTGGTAGCGCGCATTGAGAACCGCGAAGACTTCGCTCTTGCCGCCTTCGCTCTTCTGCGCGGCGGCAAAGGCCGCCGGATCGCTGAGATCGATCTGCTTGTAGCCGTGCTTCTTGAGCATCTCGGCGAGATACTCGGATTTCTCGATGGACGTGGTGCCGACCAGGATCGGCTGCGCACGCTTCTTGCAGTCGTCGATCAGCTTGACGATGGCCTGGAATTTTTCCTGAACGGTCCGGTAGACCTCATCGTCGTCATCGATACGCTTGACGGACACATTGGTCGGGATCTCGACCACTTCCAGCTTGTAGATGTCGGCGAATTCGTCGGCTTCGGTGGAAGCGGTACCGGTCATGCCGGCCAGTTTGCCGTACATGCGGAAGTAGTTCTGGAACGTGATGGAAGCCAGCGTCTGGTTTTCCGGCTGGATGCGCACTTTTTCGCGAGCTTCCAATGCCTGGTGCAGGCCTTCCGAAAAACGGCGGCCCGGCATCATGCGGCCGGTGAATTCGTCGATGATGACGACTTCATCGTTGCGGACGATGTAGTCCTTGTCGCGCTGGAAGAGCTTGTGCGCCTTCAGCGCCTGTTGCAGGTGGTGCACGACGGCGACGTTCTCGACGTCGTAAAGCGACTCGCCCTTCAGCAGACCGGCTTCGCCGAGCAGCTGTTCCAGTTTTTCGTTACCGGCTTCGGTGAAAGAGGTCGACCGCTGCTTTTCGTCGAGTTCGTAGTCTTCCTCGGTCAGATGCGGAATGAAGGCGTCGACCGAATTGTAGAACTCGGACCGGTCTTCCAGCGGACCGGAAATGATCAGCGGTGTCCGGGCTTCGTCGATCAGGATCGAATCCACTTCATCAACGATGGCATAGGCATGTCCGCGCTGAACCATGGACTCGCGGTCATGTTTCATGTTGTCACGGAGATAATCGAAGCCGAATTCGTTGTTGGTGCCGTAGGTGACGTCGGCGGCATAGGCCGCCCGGCGTTCCTCGTCACTCAGGCCGTGGGTAATACAGCCGACGCTGAGGCCCAAAAATCTGTAGACCTGGCCCATCCAGTCGCTGTCGCGCTGTGCCAGGTAGTCGTTGACGGTGACGACGTGAACGCCCTTTCCGGTCAGGGCGTTCAGATAGACCGGTGCGGTGGCGACGAGGGTTTTGCCCTCACCCGTGCGCATTTCGGCGATCTGGCCCGAATTGAGCACGATGCCGCCGATCAACTGCACGTCATAATGACGTTGGCCGAGCGCTCTACGCGCCGCTTCGCGAACTGTGGCGAAGGCGGGGACCAGGAGATCGTCGACGCTTGCGCCGTTTTTCAGCTGGTTTCGGAACTCGTCGGTTCTGGCTCTGAGGGCCTCGTCCGACAGAGCCTGAATCTCCGGCTCCAGGGCGTTGATCTGATCGACCTTTGCCCGAAATGACTTCACTCTACGGTCGTTCGCCGAACCGAAAATCTTACGTGCTAATGCGCCAAGGCCAGCCATGTGGCGGTCCTTCCCTACAAGGCGGCGCCAACTGGCAAAGAGGCGCCTGCCCATGAAATCGTCTCAATTGCTGTCCACGTTGCCGCCTGGCGCAGAGCGCTGGCCGGCAATCGCGGCCGAAAAGATGCCTTCCCGGCACGACTGCCAGGACGCCCGACAGATAAGAGGGGGCTGAATGCTTGTCAACGCCGCAGGAATGCGCAATGTACCCACGCCCCTGTAATACAGGGGTAAGAAAGATTACTGTTCCGATACGTAAAGGACTACTCATGTTCCGAATTTCGATGCGCAGGCCGGCTCAGGCGCTTGCCGTTTCTCTCCTGGCGCTGTCGCTCGGATCCACCGTCCTGTCCGCTGCAGAGCCGGACGATGTGGTCGCGAAAGTTGGCGATACGGAAATCACCGAAGCCGATCTCGCCTTTGCCGCACAGGACCTGGGCAAGGAATTGCAGCGGTTCCCGCCGGCACAATGGCGCAAGCTTCTGCTGGACGTCATGGTCGATATGGAGCTGATGGCGAAGGCCGCCCGTGAAGATGGCCTAGACAAGGATCCGGACTTCCAGCGTCAGCTGGACTTCCTGAAGCTGCGCGCCCTGCGCAACGCCTACCTCGCCCAGAAAATCAACGCTGAAGTGACCGACGAAGAGGTTAAGGCGGCCTACGACAAGGAATTCGCCGATTTCGAAGGTCCGGAAGAAATCAACGCCCGCCACATTCTGGTGAAGGACAAGGCTGAGGCCGAAGCCATCATTGCCGAGCTGGACGGCGGTGCGGATTTTGCTGAACTGGCCCGCGAAAAGTCCACCGGCCCGTCCGGTCCGAACGGCGGTAGCCTGGGTTACTTCGTCAAGGGCCAGATGGTTCCCACGTTCGAAACCGCAGCCTTCGCTCTGGAGCCCGGCACCTACACCAAGGAACCGGTTGAAACGAAGTTCGGCTGGCACGTGATCAAGCTGGAAGACAAGCGCCAACAGGAAAAGCCTCCGTTTGAGGCCGTTGCCGACGGTCTGCGTCAGCAGCTGATGCGTGAGCGTTATGACGCCCGTATGACCGAGCTGAAGGATCAGGTTGCCGTCGAGATTCTCGATGAAAACCTTGCCAAGGCCGAAGAGGCCGGTGCCGCGGCTGCTGAAGAGGAAGGGGCTGCAGCCGAAGACGGTGCGGCCAAAACCGAATAAGGCAGGCTTTGCCTGAAACGCGTGATGAGCCCGGCAGCCAGGCTGCCGGGCTTTTTTACAGCGCTGTGCACCACGCCCGACACGGCTTGAAAAGGCTTGCGTTTGTCACATGCTTACGGCAAGAGCATCCTGTGTTCAGGCGAGTGCGGACAAGGTGCTCGCATCCATTTGAATGGATCAATTTGCGGACGGTCAAACGATCTCGACTGAGCGCCGGTTGATCCGGAGCTTAATATCATCTGACCGGGACCGCTTCGATGTCGACCACCGTATCTCCCCTTGCGCCCAAGTCCTATCCCGAGATGCCGGAGATCGAGGGCGTTCAGTTCGCGACCGCGTCCGCCGGGATCAAGTACAAGGGCCGGACCGACGTTCTGCTGGCGACGGTAACCGAGGGAACGGCGGTGGCCGGGGTGTTCACCCGCTCCAAATGCTCGTCCGCACCGGTTGACTGGTGCAAGGCGCGGGTTGGCGGCGGCAAGGCCCGTGCTCTGCTGGTCAATTCCGGCAACGCAAACGCCTTCACCGGCAAGAAGGGCAAGGCGGCCGTCGAGTTGTCTGCGGAAATCGTTTCCAAGGCGCTTGGTTGCAGCGAAGGCGAAATCTTCCTGGCATCGACCGGCGTGATCGGCGAACCGCTGCCGGCCGACAAGTTTTCCGGCGTCATCGAGGAGCTGAAGACCAACCAGGGCAGCGCAAGCTGGCTGGATGCGGCCAAGGCAATCATGACCACCGACACCTATCCCAAGGTCTCCACTGCAAGTGTCGAGCTGGATGGCGTCACCGTGACGATCAATGGCATCGCCAAGGGGGCCGGCATGATCGCGCCGGACATGGCCACCATGCTGTCCTTCGTCTACACCGATGCTCCGATTGCTCCGGCGGTTCTTCAAGCGCTGCTCAGCAGCGAAGTTGGCGGCAGCTTCAATGCGGTCACGGTCGACAGCGACACGTCCACGTCCGACACGGTGCTTCTGTTCGCAACCGGCGCAGCCGCCGACAAGGGCGTGGAGAGTGTTGCCTCTCTCGACGATCCGCGTGTCGACATCCTGCGGGCCGCCCTTGGTGATGTCATGTTGGACCTCGCCCATCAGATCGTCCGGGATGGCGAAGGCGCGCGCAAATTCGTGGAAGTGCGGGTGGAAGGCGCGGAAAGCAATGCGTCCGCCAAGCAGATCGCACTGTCGATTGCCAATTCGCCGCTGGTCAAGACGGCAATCGCCGGCGAGGACGCCAACTGGGGCCGCGTCGTGATGGCTGTCGGCAAGGCCGGCGAGCCGGCCGACCGCGACAAGCTGGCCATCTGGTTTGGTGATGTGCGCGTGGCGGTCGAAGGCGAGCGAGATCCCGACTACAGCGAAGCTGCTGCCTCTGCCGTGATGGAGCAGGAAGACATCGTCATCCGGGTCGATCTTGGCCTGGGAGACGGCCAGGCGTCGATCTGGACTTGTGACCTCACCAAGGAATATGTCGCCATCAACGGCGACTACCGGAGCTGAACGACATTCGCAGTTCTGACGGTGTTGTCCACCAACGTGCTTAACCGTGCCTTAAACCAGCGTTCCAGGATTGGACACCTTGCCAATGACCAAGATCGTGCTCGTTGCCGCTTGCGCCCTTGTGGATGCGGATGGCCGCATTCTTCTGGCGCAACGGCCCGAAGGAAAATCCATGGCCGGATTGTGGGAATTCCCCGGCGGAAAGGTTGAGGAAGGCGAGCGTCCGGAAGAAACGCTGATCCGGGAGCTGGACGAAGAACTCGGTATAGAGGTTAACGAAGCGTGTCTGGCGCCGTTGACCTTTGCCAGTCATTCTTACGAAGATTTTCACCTACTTATGCCATTGTTTATTTGCCGCAGGTGGAATGGAACACCGCAGGGCAAGGAAAATCAGGCGTTGAAGTGGGTGCGTGCTGTCAGGTTGAGGGATTACCCGATGCCTGCCGCCGATGAACCTCTGATACCGCACTTGCAGGATGCTGTTTAAGGCCGTTTGTTCATTTCCCCGGGGGGCGCATGCCGTTTCGATTTCAATCCGTCACAGACCGTGTTTTTTCGGCCTTTTCCAGGCGGCGGGAGTTCGTCCACGATACGCGTGGCGCTACCATGATTGAATATGGCCTGATTGTCGGTTTCATCAGCATCATCATCCTGATCTCGATGGCCACAATCGGTACCACCATGCGCGACGACATCTTCGGTAAAGTCACGACCACCCTTCAAGGTGTGCTCGGCTCCACTTAAGCCGTTCTTCAGAACATGCCTTGTTTTGTCAGCACCACTTTTCACTGTCTGAAATCAGAGATTTCAACGCAAGAAGCGATGCAGGATACTTCCACCTGAACCCGACACTCTAGTCGCCGATTTTGCGTTCCTGGACGCCGAGGGCGTCGGCAAGCCGTGTCTTGGCGGAGCCGGGACGCAGCGGTTTCTGCTGGCTTTCATGCGGTGCCCATCCCGACAGGGTCACCAGCGAAAACGTCGCCCGGATCCGTCCGTCCGCATCGGCGTGGTTTTCGGCATAAAGCTGGGCCGCGCGCAAGAGAACCTGACGAGACAGGGGAAGCCTGCTGCGGTCTTTCAGGACGGAGGTTGCGCCCATGGCTCTGAGATCTGCCAGAAGAGCGAACATGCTGTCGTAGCGTACAGTCAGATTGTCCAGGTCGGTTACCGGCAGGGCAAAACCCGCCCTCTGCAGCAGGCTGCCCAGATCACGCGTGTCGGCAAACGGAAGAACCCTCGCGGCTGCGCCGCCTTTGATTTCCAGTTCCGCCCGCGTGAGGCTGTCTCGCAGCTCGCTCAAGGTGCCGGCGCCCGGCAGGGTGGCCAGAAACAGGCCATCCGGTTTGAGGGCACGGCGGATCTGCACGAGCGTGCCGGGCAGATCGTTGACGAATTGCAGGTTGAGCGCCGAGACCATCAGATCCACGGTCTGGTCGCCAAAGGGGATCAGCGCATCATCGAAGATGAGATCAGGCGCGGGCAGGCCGGGGTCGGCGGCAAAGAGATCGGCTCGCAGAACAAGGTCAGCCTTGCCGGATTGCCGGATTGCGTCGCCTACGTGCGCACGATGGCCGCCTAGATCAACTGCAACCGGGAACCGTCGGTTGACCAGCAACAGGCGGTCCTGAAGATCTTCGCTGACAGCTTTCAAAAGAAAATCCGCACCCGGTTTGGCAGCCTTCAGCGCCCGCAGACGGCAGGCGCGAAAGAAAGGGCGGTCGAAGAGATCTGGTTGTGCGGTCACGGCAATCCCGGCTGTGGACTAACTCTCGCGGTCACATATGGTATCCGTTCGCCAAGGTCAAAGGTGCAAGGTCGCACCGGCTGTCTGATAAGCCGTCTTCCGGTGCCATCAGGACAGTTGTTGCCTGTTTGGGCTGGCATCGATTGCGGTTTCGGTGCCAAGGTGGCTGCTGGATGGAAGGTGCATTTTCTGCAGGCGTTTTTCGGGAGTGGTTTTGCGAAGTCTTGCGATGAACATAGCCGGGTTTCCGGAAATCGCGGCGCGGTTCGCGCTCGATTTTGTGCTGCCGCAACGCTGTTTCAGTTGCGATGCGCGTGTGTCCGAGCAGACCGGACTGTGCGCCGAGTGCTGGTCTCAGGTGCCTTTTCTGGAACGGCCCTGGTGTCAGCGGCTCGGCATTCCGTTCGCCTATGATGTTGGTGAAGGTGCATGGAGCCCGCAGGCGATTGCTGCGCCGCCGGTGTTCAACAGGCTGCGGGCGGTTGCCTTTTATGATGGTCCGGCCCGGCAGATGGTTCATGCGCTGAAGTTTTCCGGGCGGCGTGAGCTGGCCCGGCCGATGGCGCGCTGGATGGCGCGTTCCGGCAGCGAGCTTCTCGGCAAGGACAGCCTGCTGGTGCCAGTGCCGCTGCACTGGTTGCGGTTGCTGTCCCGTCGCTTCAACCAGGCGGCGGATCTGGCGAGGGAAGTTGCCCGCGAATGCGGCGGGCAATTCGAGCCGCAGCTGCTCAGGCGGCAAAAGAGAACTCGCCGGCAGGTTGGCCTGTCGGCCAAGGACCGCCACAGGAATGTCAGGTCCGCCTTTACTGTCGACGGCTCTCGGGCTGATCTGGTTCAGGGGCGTCACGTTGTGTTGATCGATGATGTGCTGACGACCGGATCCACTGTGTCCGCCTGCTGCAAATGCCTGCTGTCTGCGGGCGCAGCGTCTGTCGATGTGCTCACGTTTGCGCAGGTTGACCCTGCCTTGCGGGCAGGCAACAAGACCTGATCTTGTTACGCTTCCTCTTGAGTTTTTTTCACGCACCCGCATATAACGCCCGGCAATTGGTGTGCGGCGGTGCGGAAAAGCGTGCTGCTGCCAAGAACAAGGAAGAGATCTGATGGCTGAAGTGGTGATCTATACGCGCCAGCTCTGCGGCTTCTGCACGGCGGCGAAGCGGCTGCTGGACAAGAAGGGCGTAGCCTACACGGAACACGATGCCACGTTCGATCCGGGTCTGCGCAAGGAAATGGTGCAGAAAGCCAACGGACATTCCACGTTTCCGCAGGTCTTCGTCGGCAAGACCCACGTGGGCGGTTGCGATGATCTTCACGATCTGGAACGTGCGGGCAAACTGGACGCCCTGCTTGCGTCCTGATTTACTGACTGCATAATTTTACCTACCAGGACGGAGACAGTGGTGGGATGACTTCATTCACGGCAGCATGCATTCAGTTGCGCACCGGCAAGACAGTTTCGGACAACGCGGATGTCGCGGAAAGCCTGATCCGGGCAGCGGCGAAGGATGGCGCGCAGTTTGTGCAAACGCCTGAGATGTCCAACGTTCTGGTGCGCAGTCGTCAGGAATTGCAGGAGCGGATCTCGGATGCCGAAGACGATCGGTTCCTGAAGAGAGCGCGTGCGCTTGCCGCCGACCTGGGGATCTATCTGCATCTGGGATCGCTGGCCGTTCTTGCGGGCAATGGCAAGATCGCCAACCGCGCGTTTCTGATCGAGCCGAATGGCAATATCCTGGCGACCTATGACAAGATCCACATGTTCGATGTGGATTTGCCCAATGGCGAGAGCTGGCGCGAGTCGGCAACCTATGAGCCGGGAACGCAGTCGGTGATCGCCGATCTGCCGTTTGCGAAGGTCGGGATGGCTGTTTGCTACGACATCCGGTTTCCGGCGATTTTCCGTACCCAGGCCCGCGAGGGGGCACAGGTTCTGACGGGGCCGGCGGCCTTTACCCGGCAGACGGGCGAAGCGCATTGGCACGTGTTGCAACGGGCCCGGGCAATCGAAAACGGCGCGTTCGTGATTTCTGCAGCCCAGGGCGGTACCCATGAAGACGGCAGGGAGACCTTCGGCCACAGCCTGATCGTCGATCCGTGGGGATCGGTGATCGCAGAACTTGATCACGACGAGCCGGGCTACGTGCTCGCGGACATCGACACGGACGCTGTCGCCAAGGCCCGCCAGCGCATTCCCGCCATTGCGAACGAGCGCGGGTTTTCCTGCACGCTGAGAGAACCCGCCGGGGAGATGCCCGCGTGATCAGATACACGCTCGTCTGTGAGGCGTCGCATAGCTTTGAAGGCTGGTTTCGCAATTCCGAGGATTTCGAGGGGCAGTGCGCCCGCAGGCTCGTAACCTGTCCGGCCTGTGGCAGCGCCGAGGTTCGCAAGGCCCTGATGGCACCAGCGGTTGCGACCTCCAGAAAGAAGGCCAACCGGCCGCCGGAGCAACCTCCTGCGGCAGAGACGCCGTCCGCCTCGGCAACGGGCTCCGATCCGGTGCCAGTGTCCGATTCCGGTGCGCCTGCTCAATCGGCTGCGCTGATTCCCAACGATTTGCGGCAGAGTGAAGTTGTGGAGGCGCTCCGCCTGATTCGGAGCCACATTCTGGAGACGTCTGAAAACGTTGGTTCCGGGTTTGCGGACGAGGCGCGCAAGATCCACTATGGTGAAGCGGAAAAGCGCAGCATATACGGACAAACAACGCCTGCAGACGCACAAGAGTTGATGGAAGAAGGAATCGCAGTGGTGCCACTGCCAACTCTTCCGGAAGACAAGAACTGAGCCGGAAGTACCGGCTCGTTGAACCGCCAGACTTGCCGAACAGGGTGCGGGGCGGCAAAAAGAAGTTTCTATCCCGGAACCGGTTTCGCTGTTCGGGAGACCGATCGGGGGCAATAAGATGGAAATGCAAAGTGCTGCGAAGGGCGGAAAGATATCCTGCAGCAATTGTCCTTTGCGTTCGAACAGTCACTTCCGGGAATTCACTCCGGAAGAGCTGGCGTTCATCAGCCGGTTCAAGACGGGCGAACTGACCATCAATCAGGGGTCTACCTTGTTGATGGAGGGCGCGCGGTCCGCACACCTTTACACGATCCTGTCCGGATGGGCTTTCCGCTCCAAGGCGCTGGAAGACGGACGGCGCCAGATCCTGAACTATGCACTGCCGGGAGATCTGATTGGTTTGCAGGGGTCGCTGCTCGGTGAAATGCAACACACGGTCGAAGCGCTGACACCGTTGAGGGTCTGTGTCTTCGACCGGAACCGGCTGGGGGAGATCTGGGAGCGGTTTGGCTCGCTTGCCTTCGACGTCACCTGGATGGCGGCGCGGGAGGAACGTATCCTGGACGAGCATCTTCTGAGTATCGGACGGCGCTCGGCCTCGGAACGCGCCGCCTATCTACTGGCCTTTCTGCAGCAGCGCATAGACAAGCTCCAGAACCTGACCAAAGTGGACAGGGTGCTTCCGCTCACGCAGGCCCATGTGGCCGACACGCTCGGCCTGTCGCTGGTTCACACGAACAAGACACTGCGCAAGCTCGCGCAAGGCGGGTTGATCCGCTGGCTGGGCAGCCGTTGTGAAGTGCTGGACATTGAGGGCCTGTGTAAAGTTGCTGGCTGGGGCGATACTACGCCGGTCAGCCGGCCGTTTCTGTGATGTATGCGATATTAGAAGATTTTCGAATGCAACATTACGATTACTTCAGTCTTGCGTAGCAAATATTGCTGATCTGGTAGAGGAAGTCGGATATTTATTATTCTATCAGGTAATGTTAATATTCGTTAATGTGTTGCTTTTTATGAAAATCTTTTGCTATTAGGGGAACTCAAATAGACTTCAGGCGTTGACTTTCCGAAGAGCAAAATAGAAATCATACCTGATCTGTGCCGAGGCCCCAGTATGTCGTTGTCCTTGCTGAATAATTCCGAGAGTATAAAGGTTATCGTGGCCGAGGACGAGCCTCTTATCGCCTGGATGCTGGAAGATGCCCTATCGGGAATGGGTCTTGAGGTGGTCGGGCCGTTTGCGACTGTCGCAGAGGCAAGCACATGTGCCATGAGCGAGGAGCCTCAGCTTGCCGTTCTGGACGTCGATCTCGCTGACGGGGTGGTCTATCCGCTTGCGGATGCGCTGTACAAGAAGAACGTCCCGATCATATTTCACACGGCGAATACGGATCGTGTCGATCTGAAGGGGCGCTATGACGGGTCCTGCGTGGTATTGAAGCCCTCGAACGTGACCAAGCTTCAGAGTGTCGTTGAAGACGCCTGCAGCCGCCTCACCTCCTAGGCGCCGGTTCCCGGGTCAGGTTCCATGCAACTCCTCCAAGCTCTACGAGAGGCCACAGGGCCTCTGCACCGCCGTCTTGACAATGCGGTCTCCGCGCAGCCGATCGAAACGCTCTCGGGTTACGCAAGGTTTTTGTCGATGCACGCCGAGATCTTGCCTGCGGTCGAAGACTGGCTGCTGCGGTCTCGCGACTTTGCAACCCTGCCCGAGTTCCGGGACCGGTTGCGCACGGATGCGTTGCGGCGCGACCTGAGTGCCTTGAAGCTGCCCATGCCCAAGATGCGAGATATGTCTTTTTTAAATGACGAGTCCTCCGTAGTAGGTATTTGTTACGTGCTTGAGGGCTCCCGGCTGGGTGCCGCCTATCTGTGCTCCTTGCTTGGCAAATCGGACGCGACCCTACCAACGGCGTTTCTGCGTCACGGTAGCGGGCGCAGCCATTGGAAGACCTTTTTGGGGTGGTTGA
Source organism: Labrenzia sp. ATLA3 (assembly GCF_057180185.1). Taxonomy (NCBI): domain Bacteria; kingdom Pseudomonadati; phylum Pseudomonadota; class Alphaproteobacteria; order Hyphomicrobiales; family Stappiaceae; genus Labrenzia; species Labrenzia sp. ATLA3. The sequence goes on along the minus strand of NZ_JBXUKV010000003.1, from coordinate 22,331 downwards.
CGGAGCAGGATCGCTCAGGGTTAGCGACCGGCCGGGCCGTCTTCTCTGCAAGACAGGTGTTCGATAGCTATCTCAAGGCGCTGCTCGAACAGGACAACAACAGGAAGCGAGTGTTTGGAACAAGTTGATCTCACAAACTGTGACCGAGAGCCGATTCATCTGCTTGGTAAGGTCCAGTCCTTCGGTTTCCTGATCGCGACGACACCGGACTGGATTATTTCTCACGTTTCCAGAAATGTTGCACAGTATGTGCCCGTTACGCCAGAGGACCTGCTCGGCAAGCGGGCGCTTGACTTCATCCCGGCCGAGAGCATTCACGCGATCCGAAATCGCCTGCAGTTCATCCATCCGCGCCGCGGTGTGGAGGTTGTCTACAATTTGAATCTGGAGGGAACGGATCGTCTTTTTGACGTTTCGATTCACGCGCTCGAATCCAACATCGTGATGGAGTTCGAGCCTGCCGGTGCCCGCGAGAGCGAGAGCAACGATACTGCCAATGTGCGCAACGCCATCGACAGGATGGCCGACCTTCCGAAGGTCGAGGCGATCTATTCCCAGGCTGTGCGCTTCATCAAGATGGTGACCGGGTTCGACCGTGTCATGCTGTACAAGTTTGCGACAGATGGCAGCGGCGAAGTCGTTGCGGAAGCAAAGAAATACGGTATGGAGCCGTTTCTCAATCTGCGCTATCCGGCAACGGATATTCCCAAGCAGGCCCGCGCACTCTACCTGGAAAACCCGATACGGCTGATCGCGGACGTAGCCGACGACGGATACCCTGTAATCGAGCATCGTAAGTCGGAAGCCGGTGTGCCGATAGACCTCTCCGGCAGCCGTTTGCGTTCAGTTTCTCCGATCCATCTGGAATATCTGCGCAACATGGGTGTGGGTGCGTCCATGTCGATCTCCGTGATCGTCAACGGTGAACTGTGGGGGCTTATTGCCTGCCATCACAACACCGCTCTTGTGCCGAGCATGCGCTACCGGAACTGCGCGCTCCTGTTCGGGCAGATGCTCTCACTTGTCTTGCAGAGCCGGCTGGCAGCGGAAGAGAAATCGAAGGACGCGCGCGTCGCCGAACTGACCACGGAAATCTCACGGGCCTTGTCCTCACAGGTGTCTTCGCCGGAGGTCCTGCGGTCTTCTGCGGATGCTTTCAGGGAAATACTGCAGGCTGACGGTTTCTGCGTCGTCCAGGAAGATGTTATTCAGCACTCCGGATCTACCCCCGAAGACGATGCCGTGCGCGCCGTGTGCGATGCTCTGAACGCCTTTCCGGGGAACGAGGTTTTCGCGACCAACAGCCTTGCGTCGATCATCGAAGGATGGGATGGCGGGGGTGCGTCGATCGCCGGTGTGCTGGCGATCCCGATTTCCCGCTCGCCCCGTGACTACATCCTGTTTTTCCGCGAGGAAGTCTTGCAGAAGGTCAATTGGGCGGGCAACCCGGAAAAGCCGGTGACCGTGGGGCCGAACGGTTCGCGCCTGACGCCTCGCAAGAGTTTCGAGGCCTGGCAGCAGACGGTTCATGGACAGAGCGAAGACTGGAATTCCTCCGACATGCGGGTGGCGTCGCAACTGCGGATCATGCTGCTTGAAGTCGTGCTGCGGATGGCCGACGAAGCCGGGCGACAACGGAAGGCTGCCAATGAAAAGCAGGAACTGCTGATCGCGGAACTCAACCACCGGGTTCGCAATATTCTCGGTCTTGTTCGCGGCCTGATTTCGCAGACGAATTCGGGCATCGATTCGACGGCGGACTTCGTCAGGAAACTCGACAGCCGGGTTCAGTCGCTGGCGCGTGCGCATGACCAGATCACGCGGCACAACTGGTCGCCGGCCTCTTTCCTGGAACTGATCGACACGGAAGCGGAAAGCTATCTGCTGGACAAGAAGGACCGGGTGATCGTGACCGGTCCGCAAGTCCTGCTCACGCCGCCGGCCTTTTCCGCCATGGCGCTCGTCATGCACGAGATGATCACCAATTCCGCGAAGTACGGAGCATTATCGGATCAACACGGCAGTGTCGAAATCGATCTGGAGATCGATGACGCCGGGGCCTTGCTGGTGTCCTGGAAAGATGTGGACGGACCGCCGGTGAAGGTGCCGGAGCGCCGCGGCTTCGGCTCCACCATCATCGAACGCACGGTGCCCTTCGAACTGAAGGGCGAGGCGGAGATTCAGTATCCAGTTGAAGGTGTGACCGCGTTCTTCAAACTGCCGTCGACCCATGTAATCCCGGGCCGTGCAGGCGTTGCCATGGCCACAAAGAAAAGCGCGAAAACCATTCAGCAGATCGACGTTCCCCAATCGATACTCGTCGTTGAGGACAACCTGATCATCGCCATGGACGCAGAGGATATCTTCCAGTCTCTCGGCGCCGATGAGGTCAGCGTTGTGGCAACCGTCGAAGCTGCGATCATGGAAATCGAAAACCGGACGTCTCCGTTCCAGTTCGCGCTTCTGGATGTCAATCTCGGGTCGGACACGAGCTATGAAATCGCCCGTCGTCTCATGGAGATTAACGTACCGTTCGCCTTTGCCTCCGGTTACGGAGAAGACCTTGACGCGCCGGAGGAGCTCGCGAACGCCTTGAGGATCAGCAAACCTTACGACAAGGACGTGCTGGCGTCCCTGTTCTCTCAGGTGCTTGAAGCTTGAGGACTTAACCTACCTTGGGCGGCGCCGTTGACCGATTGTAAAAGCGGTGCAACGGCGTCTGCCGGGTTCGGCAGTGTATTCAACCAGGGCTTCCACCAAGACCGGCGGTGGCAGAAGCCTCGCCGCCGGACGAAGGCCGCAGGCGCGCGCGGGGCTGACGCGGATGCTCCGTCTGTGTCAGGACTTCGCTTTGGACGTCCTTGGGGAGGTTTTCGGCTTTGCTGCTGCCGCCGCAGCCGCCTTCACCTCGGTCAGGCTTTCTTCCGCTGCCCGGCTCATTTCGTTGACGCTTTCCATCGCGGTCTCGTTCAGTTCCTCGACAGTGGCTGCGCCTTCGGAAAAGCTGTTGCGGAACAGCGTCGCCTGCTTTTCGAAATGGGTTTGGTATTCGCTCGCCATTCTGGAGTAGAATTCCTGCAGCTTCGCCATCGTTTCTTCCGGCGCGGCGCATTGGCTCAGGGATTTGGCGCATTCGAAATCTTCGTGCAGCCGGTGGCTGACGAAATTCATGTGATCGTCAAACGCCTTTTCGGCATGGGACCACATGGTCTGGCCCATTTTCTGGAAACTTTCGATTGCCTTGGCTTCGATCCGGTCTTCCCGTTCGGCGAACGCCCAATTGGAAAAGGTGGGCATGGGCCACTCGGTCGGTACCGGCCATTCTGGCAATTTCGGCCATTCGGCCATCATGGCGCTGAAGTCGAAGGCACCGGTATTGCTTTTCGTCGGCATGATAGATCCTCCGGTTGTTCGTCTGATATCCTGCGGCTGGCCACGACGGTTTTCGCCGGCTTGCCGTCCCCCGACCTGCAAACGGTTTAGCAACACGCGCAGGGCCCCGCCTCAAAGGTGACGTAACTGTAGCTTGGCATCAAGGCCAAGCTTTGACACGGATCAAATCTCTTGCCGATTCTTTGGTCGAATACGGCGTGTTCAGGCGTCTCAAGGCTTCATGGACGATTGAGAAAATCGCGCAGGACCGCCGTCACTTTTTCAGGAGCTTCCAGCGTGGACAGGTGGCCGCAGCCTTCGATCACGGCCAGTTCGCTTTGGGGAATGTGGCTGTGGATCTCCTCAGAGATGTCTACTGGTGTCAGACGGTCGCCATCACCGACGAGAACCAGCGTCGGACAGGCGATCTCGCCAAGGCGGGGCCGAGCGTCGATGCGCTGGATCAGGGCGGTCTGCTGGCGGATGAACGCTTCGGGCCCGGTCTCTTTTGCCATGTCGACGACGATTGCCTTCAAATCCTCGTCTTCCTCACGCTTTTCGTGAACGAAGCCGGGGTAAAGCAGATGCGGAACCTTGGAAAAGCCCTTCTTGCGGGTCAGGTCGATCAGGAATTGCCGGCGTTCGGACTGTTCGGGCGTGTCCGGCCGGGCGTTGGTGTCCAGGAGGGCAAGCTTGCCGACCCGCTCGGGCGCTTCGCGCATGATTTCCATGGCGATGTAACCGCCCATCGACAGCGAGATCACGGAAAACCGCTGGGGTGCCTTTTCCAGGATACTGGCGGCAATGGCATCGATGCTGTCGTGTTCGCGGTGGTTCGCCACCATGATCGGCCGGTCGGCAAAGGCAACGATCTGCGGAGCATAGAGGGCCTCCGTGCACAGGAGGCCCGGAATGAACAGGATCGGGTCGCTCATCAGTTCTCTTTCGCCCGTTCCGCCAGCAGCATGTAGTTCACGTCCATATCCCGCGATTTGGCCCAGGTGTCGGTCAGCGGATTGTAGGTGACGCCGCAGCGGTCGATCATGCTCAATCCGGCGGCCTGGAGCGAACCTTCGATTTCCGAAGGGCGGACCAGCTTTTCATAGGTGTGCGTACCCTGCGGCAGCCAGCGCAGAACATACTCGGCGCCGACGATGGCAAGTGCGTAGGCTTTCAGCGTGCGGTTGATAGTCGCAACGAACATCAGACCGCCTGGACGGACCATTTGCGCGTTGGCTTCCAGAAATAGCGGCACGTCGGCCACGTGCTCGACCACCTCCATGCTGAACACCACGTCAAAGGTCTCGCCCGCCGCCGCCAGGGCTTCCGCCGTCTCTGCCCGGTAGTCGATCTCAAGGCCGGAGGACTTCATGTGCAGGCGGGCGATCTTGATGTTGGTTTCGGAAGGATCCGCTCCAACCACTTCAGCGCCAAGCCTTGCCATCGGTTCGCTCAGGAGGCCGCCGCCGCAGCCGATATCGAGGAAGCGCAACCCGGTGAAAGCGTCGGATGCCTTCGGGTCGCGGCCGAAATGCCGGCTGACATGATCCTTGATGTACTCCAGCCGCACCGGGCTGAACTTGTGCAGGGGTTTGAATTTGCCCGTCGGGTCCCACCACTCCTCTGCCATGGCGGAAAAGCGCGCGACTTCCTCGCTGTCGATCGTGCTTTTGGTTTCCTGAGCCCTGCCAGTCATCGGACGGTCCTTTCAAGAGCTTGAAGCGGCATTGCGCTTCGCCTGGTCATTCAACGGTTCGAAGTCGTTCCAAGGTCTGGGACTATTTGTCAAGAGACCCAGTTGCAGCAATGGAACACAGACTGTATGCATGTGCGCCGATCCCAGAGGCGCAACAGGCGCTTCCAGACACGACTATGAAGAATACGAGTGGTATGGCCCGACTGGTTTTAAAATTTGGCGGAACTTCGGTTGCCGATCTCGATCGCATCCGCAACGTCGCCCGCCATGTCAAACGGGAAGTGGACGCCGGCCATCAGGTCGCGGTGGTAGTTTCGGCCATGGCCGGGCAGACCAACAAGCTGGTGGAGTTTTGCCGTGAGGCATCCCCGCTCCACGATGCCCGCGAGTATGATGCCGTGGTTGCTTCCGGCGAGCAGGTGACGTCCGGCCTTCTGGCCATCGTGCTGCAGGACATGGGTGTGAACGCCCGGTCCTGGCAGGGTTGGCAGGTGCCGATCAAGACCGACGAGAACCATGGCGCGGCCCGTATCCGCGACATCGACGGCAGCTTCCTGAGCGAGCGTCTCGAGCAGGGCCAGGTGGCCGTGCTTGCCGGTTTCCAGGGTGTGGCGCCGGACAACCGGATCGCGACCCTGGGCCGCGGTGGTTCCGACACCAGTGCCGTGGCCATTGCCGCTGCCATCAAGGCCGACCGGTGTGATATCTATACCGACGTCGATGGCGTCTACACCACCGACCCGCGCATCGTGCCCAAGGCGCAACGTCTTGACCGGGTGTCCTTCGAGGAAATGCTCGAAATGGCTTCGCTTGGTGCCAAGGTGCTTCAGGTGCGCTCGGTGGAAATGGCCATGGTTCATGGCGTCAGAACTTTCGTGCGCTCCAGCTTTGACGATCCGGATGCGCCCCAGGTCGGCGAGAACGGCCTTCCGATTGGAACTCTCATTTGCGACGAGGAAGAACTCGTGGAACAGCAGGTTGTCACCGGCATTGCCTATGCCAAGGACGAAGCCCAGATCTCTCTCCGTGACGTTGCCGACAAGCCGGGTGTCGCTGAATCCGTATTCGGCCCGCTGGCGGATGCCAACATCAACGTCGACATGATCGTCCAGAACATTTCGCCCGATGGCAAGACCACCGACATCACGTTCACGGTTCCCGAAGGCGACTTTGAACGGGCCAACCAGGTGCTCGAAAACAATCGGGGTGCCATCGGTTTCCAGAACCTTGAAGGTGCGCGAGACGTCGTGAAAGTCTCCGTCATCGGTATCGGCATGCGCTCGCACGCAGGTATCGCGGCACAGTGTTTCCGGGGCCTTGCATCCAAGGGAATCAACATCCGCGCCATCACCACATCCGAGATCAAAATCTCTGTGCTTATTGATTCAGCATATGCGGAACTTGCGGTGCGGACTCTGCATTCGCTATACGGGTTGGACGGATAGTTCATCCGAAAGGCAGGCCCCGGCGAGCATGGGGCCTGTTTGAAGCGGGATCAACGGGGGCGCAATGCGCAGCAACCTAGCCGGACCGCGCCTTTTGCTCCGCAGGCTTCGCGAAGTCATGGCGGAGCCGATCACGGCGCAGGAGCGACTCGACAAGATCGTGGTTTTAATCGCCTCGAACGTGGTCGCAGAAGTCTGTTCCGTTTATATCCTGCGCGCCGACGGCGTTCTTGAGCTTTATGCAACCGAAGGCCTGAAGAGCGAAGCGGTCCACAACGCGTCGCTGCGCGTCGGTCAGGGTCTTGTCGGTCTGATTGCAGCCGAAGCCCGGCCGCTCAACCTGCCCAATGCCAGTGCCCACCCGGGCTTTGCCTACCTGCCGGAAACAGGCGAAGAGGCCTACAACTCGTTCCTTGGTGTGCCGATCCTGCGGGCTGGCCGTACGCTTGGCGTTCTTGTGGTTCAGAATCAGTCTCACCGGACCTATCTGGAAGACGAAGTCGAAGCGCTGCAGACGACCGCCATGGTGATCGCCGAAATGGTGGCGGCCGGTGAACTGGAAGCCATTTCCCAGAAGGCCACCGGCCTGGATCTTTCCCGGCCGATCACCTCCAAAGGTACCGGCCTTGCGGAAGGCGTTGGTCTGGGGCACGTGGTTCTGCACGAGCCGCGTGTTGTCGTCACCAACCTGATTGCAGAAGATTCGGACCGGGAAAAAAGCCGTCTGGATGCGGCCATCAACCGGTTGCGCCTTTCCATCGACGATCTGCTGGCGAGCGGTGAAATTGCAGCCATTGGCGAACATCGCGAGGTGCTGGAAGCCTACCGCATGTTCGCTTACGATCGCGGCTGGATCCGGAAGATCGAAGAAGCGATCCGTAACGGCCTGACCGCCGAGGCAGCCGTGGAAAAGGTGCAGAGCGACACACGGGCCCGCATGCTGCGCCAGACCGATCCTTATCTGCGCGAGCGACTGCACGACCTTGATGACCTTGCCCACCGGCTGATCCGCGAACTCATGGGCCGCGAGCACGGCCCCGGGATTGATGAACTGCCGCAGGACGCGATTGTCGTTGGCCGCAACATGGGCGCGGCGGAACTGCTGGACTATGGCCGGGACCGCATTCGCGGTCTGGTTCTGGAAGAAGGCGGGCCGACCAGCCACGTAACCATTGTCGCCAGAGCACTCGGCATTCCGACGGTCGGTCTCGTTGACGACATCGTCAGCCTGGCTGATGGCGGCGACGCGATCATCGTCGATGGCGATTCTGGCGAAGTGCATCTGCGCCCGGCCGTGGATCTGGAAAACGCCTACGCGGAAAAGGTCCGCTTCCGGGCGCGGCGCCAGGCCCAGTACCGGCGCTTGCGCAACAAACCGTCTGTTACCCGGGACGGTGTCGACATCTCGCTGCAGATGAACGCCGGCCTTCTGGTTGACCTGCCGCATCTGGACGAGGCGGGCGCGGCCGGTGTCGGCCTGTTCCGCACCGAATTGCAGTTCATGGTGGCGTCTTCGTTCCCGCGCATGCGCGAGCAGCAGTCGCAGTACAGCCAGGTGCTGGATGCAGCTGCTGGCCGTTCAGTCACCTTCCGCTCGCTGGATATCGGCGGTGACAAGGTGCTGCCGTATCTGCGTTCCATCCAGGAAGAAAATCCGGCCATGGGCTGGCGCGCGCTGCGCCTGGGGCTCGACCGGCCGGGCTTGCTCAGAACCCAGATCCGGGCGTTGCTGCATGCGGCTGCCGGGCGGGACCTGAAGCTGATGTTCCCGATGGTGGCGATGGTCGACGAGTTTCGGCAGGCCAAGTCTCTGGTGGACAAGGAAGTCAAGCACCTGCGCCGCCATGGCCACGCCACGCCGGAGAACATCCGCCTGGGCGTAATGGTGGAAGTGCCCTCGCTGCTGTTCCAACTCGAAGAACTGATGTCCCACGTCGACTTCGTGTCGGTCGGTTCCAATGACCTTTTCCAGTTTTTCTGTGCGGTCGACCGGGGCAATACACGCGTCGCCGACCGGTTCGATACTTTGGGCGTCGGCTTCCTGCGGGCCTTGAAATCCATCGTCGACGCCGCAAATAGGGCTCATGTGCCCGTGACCTTGTGCGGGGAACTGGCAGGCCGGCCGCTGGAAGCCATGGCGCTGATCGGCCTCGGCTTCCGGGACCTTTCGATGTCACCGGCTTCTCTTGGTCCGGTGAAGGCCATGCTGAGAACCCTTGATGCGGGACGTCTGTCTGCCAGGTTGCTGCCGCGGCTGGAGCCGGGACACGACGACAGCAACATCCGGGACGTGTTGAAGCGGTTTGCTGCCGAAACCGATGTTGCCCTTTAGCGCTAACGGGCGTAACTCACCGTCATAGCGATTATTTCTGGAGAATCAGCGCGTATGCTGGCGCGTCACAAACTCGATACCCTGCTGGACCGGTTCGCGGAACTCGAACACATGATGTCCGCCAATCCGGATCCGGGCGCTTATGTCAAGCTGTCGCGGGAATACGCCGGGCTGGAGCCGCTTGTCGGCAAGATCCGTGCATTGATCAAGGCGGAAAAGGATCTGGCCGGTGCGAAGGCACTGTTGCAGGATTCGTCTTCCGATGCGGAAATGCGCGAGCTGGCCGAGATGGAGTGCGACGAGCTGGAAGGCCGCGTCGAGGAACTGGCCCAGGATGTGCGCATCGGGCTGCTGCCGAAGGATGAGGCGGATTCCAACGATGCCATTCTGGAAGTGCGGGCCGGCACCGGGGGCGACGAAGCGGCGCTTTTTGCCGGCGATCTCTTTCGCATGTATCAGCGCTATGCCGAATTGCAGGGCTGGAAGGTTGAAATCCTGTCTGCCAGCGAAGGCGAAGTGGGCGGCTACAAGGAAGTGATCGCATCCGTTTCGGGTGAAAACGTCTTTGCCAAATTGAAATTCGAATCCGGTGTTCACCGGGTCCAGCGTGTGCCCGCGACCGAATCGGGTGGCCGTATTCATACGTCCGCCGCGACGGTTGCCGTGCTGCCGCAGGCCGAGAATGTGGATATCGATGTTCAGGAGAGCGATCTGCGGATCGACACCTACCGCGCGTCCGGCGCGGGGGGGCAGCACGTCAATACCACCGATTCCGCAGTGCGCATCACGCACTTGCCGACGGGGATCGTCGTTGCCGTTCAGGATGAACGCTCGCAGCACAAGAACAAGGCGCGGGCCATGCAGCTCTTGCGCGCACGCATTTACGATGAAGAGCGTGAGCGGGCGGCGAGCGAACGGACAGAAGCGCGCCGGCTGCAGGTTGGTTCCGGCGACCGTTCGGAGCGCATCCGCACCTACAACTACCCGCAAGGCCGCGTGACCGACCATCGCATCGGTCTGACGCTTTACAAGCTGGAACAGATCCTGTCCGGCGAAGCGCTTGGTGAGGTCATCGAACCGTTGACCCTGGATCACCAGGCCAACCTTCTGGCAACAGAAGAGGCCTGAGGGTGACCATAGGCCAGCTTTACCGGTCCGTGCGTGACCGGTTCCGGGTGGCCGGATTGCCGACGCCGGACCTGGATGCCAGGCTGCTGGTCAGTGCGGCCCTCGGCCTGCCTCTCTCGGATCTCGTCTTTCGCGAACATGAAGACGCTGCGCTTGCAGCGGCCGGGCTTGCCGAAGCCCATGCGCAGAAACGTCTGGCCGGCATGCCTGTCGGACGGATACTCGGGGAACGGGAGTTCTACGGCCGACGGTTTCTGTTGAACCCGGCCACGCTGGAACCCCGGCCGGACACTGAAACCCTGATCGATGCCGTGCTGGAAAGAACTTCCACCGATGAGGCGCCCGTCATGTGCGATATCGGCACGGGCACGGGCGCCATCGCCGTTAGCTTGCTGGCCGAACTTCCCCGAAGCCGGATGATCGCTGTGGATCTTTCGGAACAGGCGCTGGAGTGCGCTATGGGCAACGCGGCGCTGCATGGGGTCGGTGACCGGCTTCTGACGGTGCGCGCGGATTATACGTCGGCTCTCAGGCCTGAAGGCGGTTTTGACTGGGTGGTCAGCAACCCGCCTTATATCCGCACAGCCGTGCTCGCGGAGCTTTCACGCGAAGTGATTCAGCATGACCCAAAGCTTGCGCTTGATGGCGGCGAAGACGGACTGACGGCCTACGTACGTATTCTCACTGATGCGCAAAAATTGCTTCGTCCAGGGGGGCGAATCGCGCTCGAGATTGGCTTTGATCAGGCGGAAGATCTAAAAAAACAGCTGCGTCATCATAGCTTTGTAGAGATTGAAATCATTAGGGATCTTTCCGGAAACGACCGGGTTGTGGTGGCCCGCAGACCCTAATTTCGCGGATTTGATCCAAAGTCGAAAAAGCACTTGGAAATCGTAACGGAAAGGGGTACGTTCCTCTTGCCGAAACCGGAGATGTTATCAGCGTTTAGCGGGGCATGCGCATCCGGCAGCAGGGTACCGGCGCCAATTCAGCGTTTTGGAAACCGTTGTATATCGGACTATCCGGTGTTTCGGACTGTCGAAGAAAAAGACAATCGCGTTGGCCAGCGGCCTTTAGCGCGCTGCGTATGTTTTCAATGACAGCCGCTAACCAGCATTGTTGGTTTCGGCGGGTATTTCGTGTCGGTTTTAGGCAATTCCGATGTTGGGTCAGTGTAAAGCTGACCGCCGTTCCGCAAGAGAAAACGGCAGGATGAGACCAGGAAATCAAAGCAATAAGCGTATGCGCGGACGGGGCCGCAAGGGCCCTAATCCGTTAACCCGGACTTACGAATCCAACGGTCCTGATGTGAAGATCCGCGGTACTGCGATGCATGTTGCAGAGAAGTACCAGCAGCTTGCACGCGATGCCCAGGCATCCGGCGACCGAGTGATGTCCGAGAATTACAACCAGCATGCGGAGCATTATCTGCGCATTGTGGCTGCCGCGCAGCCGCAACCGCAGCCGACGGCGCATGCATCTTCCCGCTCCGAAGCCGAAGACGGTTCAGAAGCCGCGGTAACGAATGGCTCTGGCCATTCCAACGGCGCGGATCGGCCGGATCGTGATCGGTCAGATCGGCCGGAACGGCCTTCCCAGGATGTGTCCGCTTCGGATGGCGACCTGATGGATGCCGACAGCCCGCAGCCCTTTATCGACGACATGCCTGTCATCGATCAGGAAGGCAAGGTCAACGGCGCTGCCAAGAAGGCGGAGAAAGCCGAAGCCGGTGACGACGAAGCGGATGAAAAACCGCGCCGCCGGGCCCGGACACCTCGTGCACGCACGCCGCGCCGGGCTTCCGGCGAGCAGGCGGATGCAGGTCAGGCTGCTGGCGAAGCCACGCAAAGCACAGAAGCTGCCGCTGGTTCCGAAGAAGAGGAACAGCCGAAGCCACGCCGCCGGGTTGCGCGTCCGCGCCGCCCCAAGGCCACTGAAGATGCTCCTGCCGAGGCACCTGCCGGAGAATGATCCGGTAGCGGGTCAGCCTCTAACAAGCTGAAACAGATAAAACGGCGTCCGTGATGGGCGCCGTTTTTGTTTGGCTTGTTGCGATCTGTCCCAGCAGTGCAGAATAAGATGCCGCAGGGGCTTTTGTGGTGAAAATGCAACACTATATAGAAGGAGCAGCCCGGTAAAAGGCTGTGCGGATGCCCGTATCAGGGGTCCGTATTCCAGATCGTTCCCCACGCTTCGGGTGGTGCGAACGGGTAGGAGGTATCTTATGAACTTTGAAAAATACACTGAGCGTGCACGCGGTTTTGTCCAGTCTGCTCAGACCTTTGCCCTGGGGCGGGGCCATCAGCAATTCGCACCCGAACACATCCTGAAGGTGCTTCTGGATGATCAGGAAGGTATGGCCAGCGGCCTGATCGACCGTGCCGGCGGCAACGCCAAGGCACTGAAGGGCGATCTCGAAGGCCTTCTGGACAAGATGCCGAAAGTATCCGGTGGTTCCGGACAGCTTTACATGGGCCAGGCAACTGCCCGGCTGTTCGAGCAGGCGGAGAAGATCGCCGACAAGGCGGGAGACAGTTTCGTTACCGTCGAGCGACTGCTGCTTGCGCTTGCCATGGACACCGACAGTGAAACCGGCAAGCTGATGAAGCGGCACGGCATCACCCCCAATGCACTGAACGAGGCTATCAACCAGCTTCGTCAGGGCCGGACGGCCGATACCGCGACTGCTGAAAACCAGTACGATGCGCTGAAGAAATTTGCGCGGGATCTGACCCAGGTGGCCCGGGAAGGCAAGCTCGACCCGGTGATTGGCCGTGACGAGGAAATCCGCCGGACCATCCAGGTTCTGTCGCGCCGTACCAAGAACAATCCGGTGCTGATCGGTGAACCCGGCGTCGGCAAGACCGCGATCGCCGAAGGTCTCGCTTTGCGGATCGTCAATGGCGACGTGCCGGAATCGCTCAAGGACAAGCAGCTTCTGGCGCTCGACATGGGCTCTCTGATTGCCGGTGCGAAATACCGCGGTGAGTTCGAGGAGCGCCTCAAGGGCGTTCTGTCCGAAGTCCAGGCGGCTGCGGGCAAGGTGATCCTGTTCATCGACGAAATGCACACGCTGGTGGGAGCCGGCAAGGCAGACGGGGCCATGGATGCGTCCAACTTGCTGAAGCCTGCGCTGGCCCGCGGCGAGCTGCACTGTGTCGGTGCGACCACGCTGGATGAGTACCGCAAGCACGTCGAAAAGGACGCCGCTCTTGCCCGCCGGTTCCAGCCGGTGTTCGTGAGCGAGCCGACGGTTGAAGATACGGTCTCGATCCTGCGGGGCATCAAGGAGAAATACGAGCTCCATCACGGGGTCCGTATCACCGACAGTGCCATTGTTTCGGCTGCTGCTCTTTCGAACCGCTACATCACCGACCGGTTCCTGCCGGACAAGGCAATCGACCTTGTGGACGAGGCCGCCAGCCGGCTACGGATGCAGGTCGACAGCAAGCCGGAGGAACTGGATGAACTGGACCGCCGGATCATCCAGCTGAAGATCGAGCGCGAAGCCCTGAAGGCCGAAAGCGACGACGCGTCCAAGGACCGTCTGACGAGGCTCGAGAAAGAGCTGACGGATCTGGAAGAGAAATCGCAGGCACTCAGCAACCGTTGGGTGGGCGAGAAGGAAAAGCTGCACCTTGAACAGAAGATCAAGGAACAGCTGGAACAGGCCCGCATCGACCTGGAAATCGCGCAGCGGCGCGGCGATCTGGCCAAGGCCGGTGAGCTTGCCTATGGCGTGGTTCCGGAGCTGGAGCGCAAACTCGCGGAAGCGGAAGCTTCCGAGGATGCCGATGCCATGGTCGATGAAGCCGTAACGCCGGCTCATATTGCCCAGGTGGTTTCGAAATGGACCGGTATCCCGGTCGACAAGATGCTGGAAGGTGAGCGCGAAAAGCTGCTTCAGATGGAAGACATGCTGGCGAACCGGGTCATTGGCCAGGCAGAAGCCATCCATGCGGTTGCCACTGCGGTGCGCCGGTCCCGTGCCGGTCTGCAGGATCCGAACCGGCCTATCGGCTCGTTCATGTTCCTCGGACCGACCGGTGTCGGCAAGACCGAGCTGACCAAGGCACTTGCGTCGTTCCTCTTTGATGACGACAGCGCAATGGTGCGGATCGACATGTCGGAATACATGGAGAAGCACTCCGTTTCCCGGCTGATCGGCGCACCTCCCGGTTATGTCGGTTATGAGGAAGGGGGCGCGTTGACGGAAGCCGTTCGCCGGCGGCCGTATCAGGTCGTGCTTTTCGACGAGATCGAAAAAGCGCATAGCGATGTGTTCAACGTGCTGTTGCAGGTTCTGGACGATGGCCGCCTGACCGATGGTCAGGGCCGGACGGTCGACTTCCGCAACACCTTGATCATCATGACCTCGAACCTGGGGGCCGAGTATCTGGTCAACCAGCCGGAAGGTCAGGATACAGATGGTGTTCGCGACGAGGTCATGAGCACCGTGAGGGGCCATTTCCGGCCCGAGTTCCTGAACCGTCTCGATGAGATCGTGCTGTTCCATCGCCTGCAGCGGGCGCAGATGGCCGATATCGTCAAGATCCAGCTGGAGCGTCTGCGGGCTCTCCTCAGCGATCGCAAGATCACGCTGAAGCTGGACGACGGTGCTCTCGGCTGGCTGGCGCAGAAGGGGTACGACCCTGCCTATGGTGCCCGGCCGCTGAAGCGGGTGATCCAGAAGGACGTTCAGGATCCGCTTGCCGAGAAACTGCTCGCCGGCGAAATCCTCGACGGCCAGACGGTCGAAGTCTCGGCCGGTTCGGACCGCCTGATGTTCCAGGTGGACGGATCGGAAAGCGTCGCCGCCTAATCAGCGCCGCCTGCACCGATTGAACAGAAAACCCGCGGAAGGAAACTTCCGCGGGTTTTTCTTTTTGCGCTTCGATTGCCTGCCTCATTTGCGTTTTGTCAAACGGGCCCGAGAAAAGATGTGGTATTCATACATTCATAAATATGAAACTAGAGCCGTACCTTGATGTAACCGCGAGGGTGGCCAATTCGGTTTAGGAGGGTCAAATGACAGTCGATCGTGCGGTAATGATGTTCGCGGGTGCCATGGTGCTCTTGTCCCTGGCATTGGGATATTACGTTTCGCCCTACTGGTACCTTCTCAATGCTTTTGTCGGCCTGAACCTGATGCAGGCATCTGTCACCGGCTTTTGCCCGGCGGCGATCATCCTCAAGAAGCTCGGTATGAAGCCGGGAGTGGCCTTCTCGTAAGGTGGGGGACAAAATGAGGCGCGGTATCTCCATTTTCCTGCTGCTGATGCTGGCGGTAACGTCCGGTGCCGTGTCGGTGGCTCGTGCCGACGACTTTCTGGCCGAGCCGATCACCGTGCCGGAAACCAAGGCAGTGTTTGCCAAGGTCAAGAGCCGGACGGTGGTGCCCGCCCGCGCCCGGATAGGCGGAACCATCAAGACCATTTCCGTGCGCGAAGGCGACATGGTGACGGCGGATCAGGTTATCGCCGTGGTCGTCGACGAAAAAATTGCACTGGAACTGGAGGCCGCCAAGGCCCGGATCGAGGTTCTGCACTCCCAGCTTCACAACGCCCGCACCGAGCTTGAACGGGCCGAGCAACTGGTTGCGCGCGGCAGCGCGGCGCAAAGCAGGCTTGATCAGGTACGGACCCAGTTTGATGTGGTCACCAACCAGACGGTGGCGGCGGAAGCGGAGATGGCGGTCATTCGCCAGCGTGCCAGCGAAGGGAATATCCTGGCGCCGAATGCCGGACGTGTTCTGACGGTGCCGGTCACGGAAGGCTCGGTTATTCTGCCGGGAGAGGAAGTTGCCAGAATTGCGAGCGGCCGCTATTTCCTGCGCCTCTCCATTCCCGAGCGACATGCCGCCCAAATCACGTCAGGTGCGAAAGTTCTGCTGGGCGGGCGTGGCCTGGATCCAACGCAAAATGCAGACGGGAACCAGCAAACCTTCGGAACCATCGTCAAGATCTATCCTGAAATAGCCGAAGGCCGCGTCACGGCGGACGTCGAGGTCGAGGGGCTGGGAGACTATTTCGTCAACGAACGCACGCTCGTTCATGTTCCAGTCGGCACGCGCGAAGTCATTGCCGTGCCGGAGGCGGCCCTTTCCATCCGGCACGGTGTCGATTACGTGCAGGTTGCCGTAGACGGCGGCGCACAGGATGTTGCCGTTGTTCCGGGCGCCCGTGTTCTTCATGACGGGACGGTTCTGGTCGAGATCCTGACCGGACTGCGCGCAGGCGACCTGGTGGTGCTGCCATGAGGCTTGGACTTGCCGGATGGCTGACCCGCTCTTTCATCGGGTCGCCGCTCACCCCCCTGTTTCTGATGGCCTCCCTCGCTCTGGGGCTGATTGCTCTCGTCGCTCTGCCGCGTGAAGAAGAGCCGCAAATCTCCGTGCCTATGGTCGACATTCATGTGGAGGCCAATGGGCTGAATGCGGAAGATGCGGTCAAACTGGTGACGGAGCCGCTGGAGACAATCGTCAAGGCGATCGACGGGGTTGAGCATATCTATTCCCAGACCCAGGACGACCGTGTGCTGGTAACGGCCCGGTTCCTCGTCGGGACCGATGCGGATGCCGCCATTTTGCGGGTGCACGAAAAGATCCGCGCCAACATGGACCGGATCCCTGTCGGTATTCCCGAGCCGCTTATCGTCGGTCGGGGTATCGATGATGTTGCCATTGTCGTCGTCACGCTGACACCCGCACCGGAGGCGGCGGACCGATGGACCGCGAACGGGTTGACCCGGATTGCGCGCGAACTTCAGACTGAAATCGCCAAGCTGCCGGACATCGGCTTGACCTTCATTGTCGGAGAGCAGCCGGAAGCCATCCAGGTGGAGCCCGATCCTGAAAAGCTGTCGCTCTATGGCATCACGCTGCAGCAACTGGCTGCCAAGATCGAAGGGGCCAACAAGTCCTTTCGCGCAGGCTATGTGCGCGAGGCAGGCGAACAGCGTGTGCTGGTGGCTGGCGAGACGCTGCAATCGGCCGAAGAGATCGGCAACCTGTTCCTGACCGCCCGCGATGCCCGGCCGGTTTATGTGCGCGATGTCGCCCGCATTGGCCTGACCACCCACGCGGCGGAGCACAGGGTTGCCAACATCCGGAAAGATGAGGGCCAACTGACCCGGGCTCCGGCCGTGTCGCTGGCCATCGCCAAGCGCCCGGGCACAAATGCGGTGGTGATTTCCGATGAAATCGTCTCCCGGCTGGAGGCGATCCGAGGAGATCTGTTTCCTGAAGACGTGGATATGGAGATCACCCGGAACTACGGCGAGACAGCCAACGAAAAGGCCAACGAACTTCTGTTTCACCTTGGCCTTGCAACAGTCTCCATCGTTGTCCTGATCGCGCTTGCAATTGGCTGGCGTGAAGCGCTGGTCACGCTGGTGGTGATCCCGACCACGATCCTGCTAACGCTTTTTGCAGCCTATTTGATGGGCTACACCATCAACCGTGTCAGTTTGTTCGCCCTGATCTTTTCCATCGGTATTCTGGTGGACGATGCCATTGTGGTGATCGAGAATATCGCCCGGCACTGGGGCATGGCGGATGGCCGCAGCCGTACTCAAGCGGCGGTGGAGGCCGTGGCGGAAGTCGGCAATCCGACCATCATTGCAACTTTGACGGTGATCGTCGCGCTTCTGCCGATGCTGTTCGTTTCGGGCCTGATGGGACCCTATATGGCACCGATCCCGGCCAATGCTTCGGCAGCGATGCTGTTTTCCTTTTTCGTTGCGGTGATACTGACACCCTGGCTGATGATGAAATTCGCGGGCCGCGATGGAGGGCATAGCCACGTTCCGGCCGCCCATGGCGGGGCTCTTGGCCGGCTTTACGTTCTGGCAGCCAGGCCGCTGATCGGCTCGCGCCTGCGGTCCTGGATCTTTTTGCTGCTCGTCGGGATCTGCACCATAGGTTCGCTGGCGCTGTTCTACACCACCGACGTCACCGTGAAGCTGCTGCCGTTTGATAACAAGGCGGAACTGCAGGTGCTTGCGGATCTTCCGGAAGGGGCTTCTGTCGAGGACACGGACAGGATTCTGCAGGAGATTGTTGCCCGATTGGGAGAGGTTCCGGAGATCCTGTCGTTCCAGACCTATGCCGGCACCGCATCGCCTTTCAATTTCAACGGTCTAGTGCGCCACTACTACCTGCGGGCATTGCCTGAGCAGGGCGACGTGCAGATCAATCTCACCGAGAAAGGCGAACGGGACAGGACCAGCCATCAGATTGCGCTGGATATCCGGAACATGCTTGCCGACGTCGACCTGCCTGACGGCACCGTTCTGAAGATTGTGGAACCGCCGCCCGGGCCGCCGGTTCTGGCAACGCTGCTTGCGGAAGTCTATGGACCCGATGCCGACAGCAGACGCGCTGTTGCAAGCAAGGTTCGCCAGGCCTTCGAGGATGTGCCGTTTATTGTTGATGTTGACGACAGCTTCGGAGCCCAGGCTGACCGGGTGCGCATCGCTATTGATCAGGACCGGCTGGAATATCACCGCGTCGAACAGGGTGATGTGTTTGACACGATCCGGCGTCTTTATGCTGGAACCGACGTTGGCTATTCCCACCGGGGACGCGCGCGCTATCCCGTTCCGATCCGGATCCATCTTGCCAAGGGCGACATGGTGATGGGGGAGGCGGTGCTTGCAACGCCGGTGCCGGCCAACGCTCTGCCCGGCGGCCGGGGCGTGATCGAACTTGGCGATGTGGTAACGGTTCGCCGGGAAAAGACGTCCTATCCCGTCTTCCGTCACAACGGTCGTGCGGTTGAAATGGTGACCGGCGAACTGGCCGGTGCGTTCGAAGCGCCCGTCTATGGAATGCTGGCGGTTGGCCAGAAGATCCGTGATATGGACTGGGGCGCCGACGGAGCACCGGTGATCGCATTTCACGGTCAGCCCGAAGACGAAACACGGCCGACCCTGCTTTGGGATGGCGAATGGGAAGTCACCTGGGTCACCTTCCGGGATATGGGCAGCGCCTTCATGATCGCGATCCTGGGCATCTATTTTCTGGTGGTCGCCCAGTTCGGTTCCTTCAAGCTGCCGCTGGTTATTCTGACGCCTATTCCGCTGACGCTGATCGGCATCATGCTGGGGCACTGGCTGTTCGCGGCACCGTTCACGGCGACATCGATGATCGGTTTTATCGCGCTTGCCGGCATCATCGTACGCAATTCCATTTTGCTGGTCGATTTCATCCAGCATTCGCGCACACCGGAAAAACCGCTTCTGGACGTTTTGCTGGAAGCTGGGGCAATCCGCTTCAAGCCGATCCTGCTGACGGCGCTTGCCGCCATGATCGGTGCTGCGGTGATCCTGAGCGATCCGATCTTCCAGGGTTTGGCGATCTCGCTGCTGTTCGGTCTGGCGTCATCGACAATCCTGACGGTCCTGGTGATTCCCGCCATCTATATGGCGTTGCGCCATGGGCGGGTGCCTCAGGAACCGATTTCCGAAACGGGACAGGCGGAAAGTTGACGGGCCGCCGCAGCATTCAGCGTCGCCCGGCTCCAAACAGCCGGGGCGCGGCAGGCTGGCTGGTTGGACCTTTGTCCCGCTCCTGAGCGCAGGTCGAAAACCGACCGGTGCCTAAGGACGGGTCGCACCGGAATTGTTCGATGCGTCTATCGGTACTTTTCAGGAAATCACACATACCTCTATTCGGCCGTGGTCAGGAAGACCCGGCCGAACAGGTGTCGCGCGTGTCAGTTGACTGCAGCGATCCGGGAAGGCTTGCGGACACGGTCCAGCAAGGCATCGACACGGTAGCGTTCGGCTTCGAACGCGGTGCGCATTTCACCCTCCAGCGTCCGGCCCTTGGGCAGCTTGACGCGCATTGGATCCATGAAGCGACCGTTGACCAGCACTTCATAGTGGAGATGAGGCCCCGTGGACAGGCCGGTCGAGCCGATATAGCCGATGATCTGGCCCTGGGTGACGCGTGCCCCCTGCTTGATGCCTTTGCCGAAGCCACTCATGTGGTTGTAGGTGGTGGTGTAGCCGTTGGTGTGGCGCAGTTCCACTCGGCGGCCGTAGCCGGAACTCCAGCCGGCCTTGATGACCGTGCCGTTGCCTGCCGCCATGATCGGTGTCCCGCGCGGAGCCGCCCAGTCCACACCCGTGTGCATCTTGGTGTATCCGTGGATCGGGTGCCGGCGCATGCCGAAGCCGGAGCGGAACCTGCCGCCGTTGAGCGGCTTGCGGATCAGGAATTTCTTCGCGCTCTGGCCGGTTTCGTCATAGAAATCGGTCACGCCGTCGTCAGGTGTGCGGAAGCGGTAGAATTCCCGCGTGGTGTTGCCGGTGTTAAGCGCGGCGTACAGGATCTTCGGCGGGGAATTGGCGTCGCCATCGGTAAAGAACAGCTCGACAGCATCTCCAGGCTGGACGCGCGCATTGAAATCGACATCAAAGGAGAACATGCGCACCAGATCGTTGATGATTTCTTCCGGCATGTCCTGCTCGAGCGCGGTCTGGTAGAGGCTGTCGTAGATGGCCGGCGTCGGGCCGCCATAGGAGACGCGGTCGGCTTCTTCAAACGCATCGGCCAGGAACGTGCTCGGCTCCTTGGCTTCGATATAGGCGCCGCTGTCGGAACGGGCGACGGTGGCCTGGTGTTCGGTATTCTCGTAGAGGCTGACGCGCTCGGGCCGCATCCGCTCCATATCGTCCGGCGAAGGCGCATAGGCGATCCGCAACCTTTGGCCTTCTGTCAGCTCGGTTATGCCGAACAGGTTCGAGAAGGCGTCCGAAATGGCAACGGCTTCGTCCTCGGTGGCATCGTAGTCCATCATGACATCGACCAGATCCTGGTCCTTGGTCACGGGGACGATGCTTTCGTCCATGCCGGCGAAGCGGACATCCTCGTCCTGCTTGGAAACGAAGGAGACGTTTTCCGGCGTGATACGCACGGCGTAACGTTCCAGATCCGGCTGAAGAGCGAGATTGAAATCGAAGCGACCCGGGTCAACAAGCGTTTTCGCCGCCATTTCGACAGCGTCAATGGACATGGTGCGCGCGGTTTCGCGAACAGCCAGCTCGACCTCGGTCTCAGATGGTGTCCGGTCCAGGTCGATATCCTCACTGGAGGATGGGAAGGGGGCAAGCGAAATGCTGACTTCGCTTTCCAGTTTCGCACCGTATATGGAATCTGCCGGAAGGGGGGTGCCGGTTTCCGCAACATTTGCACCGCCGTCATCGTCGTTGTCGGCGAACATGTTCAATGGATTGAACGGCGGAATTTGCTCGGCGAGTTCAGGATCCTTGCGGGTCGCGAGAGTTGCACTGACGAAGATATGCGGCTGGACGCGGATATGATCCCGGTCGCCGTCGCGTGTGACTACGTTGACGTCAATGACATGCTTGCTGGAGTATTCGGCAGCGGTGCGCAGGGCCCGGTCACCCTTGGTGCCGCCGCTGGACAGAGAAAAGCCGTTCCAAAATGCCTCGGAAGAGGGCGCGGCTTCGACACTATACTGTCCGTCGAGCGCGGCCATGAGAGCGCCACCCATCAGAAACAGTGACGTGACGCCAGTCAGGACGGTGCCGGCAAACCAGCGCAGAGACACCTGACGCCGGTCAGACATGCCACTACGGCCTTCGTAACCGCGCAGAGGCGGTTCCTCACCCAACTCTATGCTATGGGACTGCGCGCTATGGAAGGGCCCAAAATGCATTAATACCTGTCCGGTCCTTTTAAGCTATCGCGTCAATCCGAAGGCCGCATCCTTTAGGTGCGGCCAGTTTGTTTCAGCAGCGATAAACATAACAGATCCTGCTACATGCAGTGTTTGATTTAAATCGTCAATTGTTTCTGCACGGATGCCCAACGGGCGAACTGCGTTGCGAAGGTGGGTTACGAGCAGAATTTGTCGGTTCTGTGGTCGCAAGGAGACCTGACACCATCTTTATAAGGGGCTCGTGCAGCCGGCTTGGAGCAATCGGTCCGCCCCAGTCAGAAACGAGGCAAAAGAATCCAGAAAAAATCGCGAGGTACGGTGATGCCACGGGGGGTAAGGCTATGATTTACCTCGGGGATTCCGGGCGTTTCTGGCTATGTGAATCTTTTTTGACAAAGTCTGTTGACTCATCTTCAGGCCATGCGTATAACGCCCTCCATCGACGGCGGCGCCGCCAACACGGCGCTCTTCGCTGTTGGTTCTACCAGACAACTTTGCCGCATCGACCTGGCAACAGGATAGTGGTTAGGCGTCTCTGGTTGAAGGCTTTCAAGCCGCATTTGCTGATTGGCGAATGGTTCTTTGACAATTTGATTATTGAAGGAAGGGAAGCGTAGGCGGCGTTGGCCTTGCGATCTCAGGCTCTTTCGGGGGTTTGGGGTTTTAAG
>NZ_JBXUKV010000002.1:0-752011 GCF_057180185.1 Labrenzia sp. ATLA3 | reverse complement strand
CAAGGAAACCGATAGCTGGACTCCAGTCCGAACAAACCAAGCAGAAAAACTCACAGCGAATCCTTGTCGGTCGGAGCTCACGGCGCATGTCGAAGGGGGAAACGGTGGCTGGCCACACCAAAACAAACTAAAAGCCCGGGTCCGAACGGATATATCCGAGGAGGCTTTTTCGTGGTTACTACAGGCAGCAATGTCAGGAACTGCCGCGAACATTTGTGCAATCGACAAAAAGCCGAAGTGCAATTCAGTCGGTGTCCAGAAACAACTCCGGCCTTTGTAAAAAAGCTTTCATAAAGGAGACATTCTCAACGTCTTCATATTCGGTCTGGGTGATCCCATGTCTGTCCAATTGGAGAATTGTGGCGCCTGGCAGAGCCAACAATATGGGTGAGTGGGTGGCGATGAAAAATTGAGCGCCACCAGTTGCGAGATCCTGGATCAGGAAAAGTAGGGATAGCTGCCTCGCCGGCGAAAGAGGTGTCTCCGGCTCATCCAGGAAGTACAAGCCACCGGTGTGGAGCCGCGAACCCAATATTTTCAGAAATGTCTCACCATGAGAGCGGCCGTCAGGATCGCTTTGTCGGATGGATCTTGCCGTATCCAAAAGCATGTTTGCCGCCGTTGCACTAGGGCGGTCCGAGGCCATGATCTCCGAAGCCTCGGCCTCAAGGTCTGATGCTTCGGCAATCTCAGCCTTGATGAACCCGTAGACATCCTCCGCTCGCAAGAACATTTTTGTCTTTGGCCGGGATCTGCGTTCAAAATAAAAGGCTTCAGCTACCAGGCGCGCATGGTGAAGGAGCGGATCGCTTGCCACCGAGTTGTTGGAACCGACTGCATAGGCCCCCATGCCGTAAGCCAGACCCTCAAGTAAGGTAGATTTGCCGGATCCATTGTCGCCTACAAGAAATGTCACCGAAGTGGTGAAGTCCAGGACGTTAAATGAATTCAGTGACTGTACGGTCCATGGGAATTCTTCGGCGGCCTGCGTGACTTTTTTTCGTTTTATCCTGTCCAGATACACGAGAAAAATTGTCCTTTGAAAAGCAATCCAGATTGCGTTTTGACAATGCCGGACAGTTTGAAGAATCGTTCATATGTCTATTTTGCAGAAGTTACCTCTAGTGAGACAATAGCCACAACCCGTCAGGCGACGTCCCGAATTAACTCGCCGATGGAGCTTTGATTATTCTTGCCGATAAGGAGGCCGGTTTGTCTCGTTGCAACGTTTGGTGAGATTGGACCAGCAGGTGATGTGGGGCCAGCTCTGGACTTTTAAAAATCCAACCTTGAGCCATGCGGACAGCCTATCGACTGAAAGCGTGACAAGATCCTGCTGAATAAAGCAAAATCGTAGAGGTAGATGTGAAGGTGCTTACGACCTTACTAAAAGAGAGGGTATGTACGATTTAGCGGAGCCTATCGGCGGGCAAATCAAAATTGACAATGCAATGGTTTGCGATACTATTTCGCTAATACTGATTTTAAATTGAAGAATAATATTTGCGCTCGCACGGTCTTTAACATCGAACGGATACCGGCGTGCACCAGCTGATGAGGCTGGATACAGAACTTCCGAGTGATTTTTCAATGTCGGGCGACGCAGTCGTTTCGGCCTTACGACGACTGACGATTACCGTTTTTCCTTTGTTTTTCGCAAAATGAATATGGTCCGCTATGTTTTCCACTTCGCAACAAAGCTCACAATTCAATTATTCCGTACATGGTCTGCGCGGCGTTGCGTCCATCATGGTGCTGATTGCCCATATTCTCGGTGGTACGGCCGAGCACATTTACAATGACAGGCCGGGATACGTTGAAGGGATTGTGCCGTTTCACAATTTCGGAACGTTTGGCGTGATGCTGTTCTTCGTCATCAGCGGGTTTGTCATCCTGCCGAGTGTGATGAGATATTCTCCAAAAGAATTTGCCCTGAGGCGGCTGCTGAGGCTCTATCCACTCTTTCTGGTGTCGACATTGTTCTTTGCCGTGCTCAATGGCGTGACAAACAGATATCCGGACCTGAACAACCTCGAGTCAGTCTTCTTTTCCCTGACCTTCCTGGACTTGTTCACGCCGACTAAGCAGGTTGCGCCGAACGCCTGGAGCCTGAGCTATGAGGTGATTTTCTATACGCTGTCGTGCATGATGTATTTTTTCCTGACACGGAAAATGAACATTTTCTGGAAGGTGGCATCCCTCGCGATACCGATCCTGTTCACATACCACTATCCGAAAGCCCTGTTCTTTCTGTCCGGGGCTGCCATTTTCTGGCTGTACAAGAGTGAGATTACGCGAGGACTGAAATACACCAAAACACTTGAGGCAATTGCCTTTGTCGTCTGGGTCTATCTGGCAACCACGTGGGACTTCAAGTTTCGGACCTACGAGTTCTACGATGCCTATCCGACGATCATTCCGGCTCCGGCCCTGCTGGTCCTGTCCACCGCGATCTATTTCTTCTTTGCCGCTTCGAGAGACAGTCTGACCGGAAAATTGCTGAGCAACCGGGTCATGTTCTATTTCGGAACCATAAGCTACAGTTTCTATCTCGTTCATCCGTATATCTATTTCGCGACGAGGTACCTCTTCTCATCCATGAATATGTTTGGCGAAAACATATTCCTGTCGTTGCTGCTGTTCGGGACGACGGTGTTCTGCCTGACGACGCTTTTTTCGCATTTTTCCTATCTGATATTCGAGCGGATGCCGTACCAGATCTATTTCGGGCAGAAAATCTATCGAAGCAGACGGGTTCAAAACGCTTAACAGCGTTGCGTGTACCGTCAATAACCGGTCGGTGCCGGCACACGGGATGTGTGGCGGCAT
The DNA here is from genome assembly GCF_057180185.1 of Labrenzia sp. ATLA3. NCBI lineage: Bacteria > Pseudomonadati > Pseudomonadota > Alphaproteobacteria > Hyphomicrobiales > Stappiaceae > Labrenzia > Labrenzia sp. ATLA3. The sequence goes on along the minus strand of NZ_JBXUKV010000002.1, from coordinate 749,182 downwards.
CAAGGCCTGTCAGAAACTTTCCGGCAAGATGCGATTGGGCCGTCTCAGACGGACACCGTTGCGTGAGACCTGGGTGACATCGCAAGTGATCGGTTGGCGATCGAAACGACCTTTTCGGCCAACTCGACGATCCTCTCGTGTTCCCAGGTGGTATCCACGAGGAACGCAAGGCTTGTGTCACCCAATTGTCTGGCAACGGGAAGCGGCTCAGTGGGACCGAGCCCTTGATCGCGAAAGATCGCTTCGCGGTAGACTTCGGAACAACTTCCTGAAAATGCCGGCAGCCCGGCTTCGGCAATCTCGGCGAGGATCCGGTCACGCGACCAGCCGTCGGCCATGGCTTCGGGACGCACAAATGCGTAGAACCGATAATAGGCATGGGTGAGGGACGGAGCGGGAAGGGGCACCCGCAAGGCACTCGACCCACTGAGGATCTCGGCAAGCGTCATGGCATTGCTCGTCCGATGGGCGCGCGTTTCGGCGAGCCGCGACAATTGTATGCGCCCGATTGCAGCTGAAAGTCCCGTCATGCGAAGGTTGGTGCCCGGGCCTGAATCATGCAGCCACCGGAAGCCGGGCAGATGGGGCTTTTCGAATACCGTCTTGTAGCCCTTGCCGTGGTCCTTGAAGCTCCAGGCACGAGACCAGAGGTCGGGGTTGTCGGTGAGCAGCATTCCCCCTTCGCCGCCGGTCGAGATTATCTTGTCCTGGCAGAATGAATAGGAGCCGAAATCACCCAGTGTGCCCACATGCCGCTGACCGATCATCGCGCCGTGCGCCTGGGCGCAATCCTCAATCACCCACAAATCGTGGGCGCGGGCGAGGTCCAGGATGCCGTCCATCTCGCAGGGCCAGCCTGCCAGATGTACGGGAAGGATGCCGACTGTTCGCGGGGTGATGAGGGGCGCAATCGTCTGCGGTGTGATGTTCTGACTGTCCGGATCGATGTCTGCGAAGACGGGGATTCCTCTGGCAAGAAGCACGCAGCTGGCAGAGGCTACGAAGCTGCGCGGTGTCACAATGACTTCGTCGCCCGGTTGAACGTCGAGAACCCGCAGCGCCGTGTCCAGGGTAACCGAGCCGTTGGCCATTGCGATTGCGTGAGCGGCGCCCGTGTAGTCGCGATATTCGGCCTCGAAGGCGGAGATGTCCGGGCCGGTCCAGGCATTCACCTTGCCGGACCGGAGGACGCCGGTGACGGCATCGATCTCTTCCTCAGTGTAGACTGGCCATCCACCCATTTTCCTCTCCCCTCAGACCACACACCGCACGAGGACGAACCCCTCGGCGGCGGAACGGTGAACGGTTGCCCCGCGCAAGGTGGCCAGGGCCCTGAGGGCCTCCACCGATCTTTCGTGCGGAGCCTCGCGAACCTGACTTGCGAACAGCTGGAAAGCTTCAAGCTTGCGATCAAGCGTTGCTGAAATGTCCACGAAGACGTTCGGAACGAATGCCGGCGTGAGGTACGGCGCATTCCAGTTGGTTTCCGACAGCGTTTCGTAAGCGGCGATGACCGACGGATGTTTTGCCTGATGCGGTCGACTGGCGACCAGCGTGGACAGGAAGCAAAGCTGATGGTCGAGGTGGATGTCACCCGGATGCGGAGCGAGGACCAGAGACGGGTCAAGATCCCGCACGAGCGTCCCCAGCCCTCCGTTCAGTTCGGCATGAGGATGCTCGGCCAGTTCTGCTGCCGGAAAATCAAGCCAGTGGGTCTGCGAAATGCCAAGATGCGCGTGTGCGGCCGCGGCTTCTTCACGAACCTTGCTGGTCTGCTCATCAGAGAACCGAGGCGCGCGGCCACGTGTGACGATTGCGACATGCACCGTTCTGCCCTGATCGGTAAGACGAGCGATTGTGCCTCCTGCACCCAGCACCTCGTCATCAGGATGAGGCGCGATCACGAGTGCCGGACCGTCGCCATTGAAGATTGGAGAATTCATGATACTGCCCGACTGCTAAGTTTGGAATGAAGACCGGGGCACCGGTCCGGTCCGGTCCATTCGAGAATTTCAAGGCATAGCCCATCGCCGCACGCGACGGTGAAGACCGACCCGTCAACTGCCTGGACCTGGCCTGGCAGGCCGATGTAGCGGCCTTTGTGAGGACAGTGCCTTGCGCGGAGCACAGTCAGCGTGCTGCCGTTGGATGTCTGGGTAAAAGCGCCGGGATACGGAGGGCCAACGGCCCGGATAAGCCGGTCGATTTCGGCCGCAGGGCGGGTCCAGTCGATAAGGCCATCTTCCGGGCGTCGCCGCGCGCATATGCTGACGCCGTCTTCCGATTGCGGTTTCGACGGCACGTCACCCGACCGAATCCTGGTCAGGAGGGGAGGGAGCATCTGCGACACCGCATTTCGGACGCGGTCGTAAAGCTCGCGGGCGGTGATTGTGTCCGGGTCTATTTCATACAGCATCTGCGCTGCGACCGGTCCGTCGTCCACGCCCTCGCCAAGCCAGAACAGCGTTGCGCCGGCCTCGGTCTCGCCCTGCAGGATTGTCCAGGGAATAACGCCCCGACCGCGCAGGCGCGGTAGGGCGGAGGGATGAAAACCGATACAGCCAAGCCGGGGGATCGCGCGAAAATCCGGCCCGCAGATCTGGGACCAGCCGATGACAAGTATCAAATCGGGCGCGACGTCCCGAAGGACCTTGAGCGTCTCCTCGGAGTCGGATCGTGCGGTGTGGTGAACCGGCACGCCGTATTTTTCGGCCATCGGTGCAAGATCGGCAAAATCGGAATGGCGTGCGGACAGTTCCGGTGGCAGCGTCACCACGAGGGACGGAATGTGACCGGCAGCGCAAATTGCGGTGAGAGCTTCAAGAGAGCCTTCAACCGCGCCCACAAAGACAGTCCTCATGCGGAAACCCGGTTGTTTTCTATCCCGTTATCGAGATCTTGCCAGGAGCTGGCGTCGTCCAGTCGGCTCGCGTTGCGGTGCTCACCGAACAGGGCGACCCCGACAGTTTCAAAGATGATCTTGAGATCGAGCGCCGCGGACCGATGGGCAATGTACCAAAGGTCCAGCCGTAATTTTTCTTCGTTGCTCAACGCCGTATTGCCGCTGACCTGCGCCCATCCTGTCAGCCCGGGTCGTACGGATCCGCGCCTCTGTCCGTCCGGTCCGAATTGGACGACTGTTTCCGGCTTCAGCGGGCGCGGCCCGACCAAGGCCATGTCACCGCGAATGATCGACAACAGTTGCGGATATTCATCAAGACGCATGCGTCTCAGCAGTTTTCCAGCAGCAGAAACGCGTTTGTCATCGGGGAGCAAGTTCCCGCTCGCGTCACGTGCATCACTCATGGTGCGGAGCTTGGCGAGACAGAACACCGTGCCGCCTTTGCCCGCACGTGTTTGCGTGAAAAAAACCGGCTGGCCAAGCGTCAGAAACGTGGCGATGGTTGCGAACAGAAACAATGGAAACGCAACGATAAGGGCGCAAAGGCACAAAAAAATTTCGATAAACCTGTTCATCGGAATCCTTGGCTCCTGAAATCATAAAAAAACTCAGAGAAAATTCTGAAGGCCAATAAAACCAGAATAAAAAATATCGATCCCCCAAGAAGCATCGATCCCACATTATTGGCAACCTCGCGAGAATTTACAAGTGAAACTCTCATTTCGAATCGAACATTTGGCCTGTCCTGCGAAAATGCCTTCGAGGAAGCCTTTTAAAATCTGCCAATTTTCGGGTGTAGGAGCGTATCGGAAATCCTTGTTTCACAGCCTCTGGAAAAAATGTCGGCATGGTTGTGTTTAGAACTCGAAGCGATCCTGTGTTGAACTTTTTTGTCCTTCTCTGTGTTGACCTGACCGCTCTGGCAGCTGCGTGATCCGTGTGGCGACTGTGTGCGCATTCTGCTGACACGGAAACGCACCGCAGGCGACCTGAAACAGGCTCAGCGATTATGACGATGGTGTTTTTTCCACTGTCAAAGCGCATTTCGCGTAACTATCTGATTTTGAATAATTTTCCTGTTTCATTTTGGAGTTCAGAAACGCCGGAAAAGGGGCTTTTTGAAACGATTAAAAAATTTTGTGGAAAAAAACTATTTATTAACCTTGGGGAATGTGTTACACCATCGGTTGAAATTGCAAGACTAAATTTGACATGGAAACCTGTGACGTTTGCGCTTGTTTCGTGTTCTGAAGATTATATTTTATAAATCAGATCATCATTTTAAGTGATCAATGCCCAATTAATGGGAAAATCTTCGGAAAAATTGGAAATATTTATCGTTACTACATTCTTGAGTAGAAATCTGATTTTATATTTTCATTTTTGTAGCTAAGCCGCCGTCACAGCAGACAAAAATCAAGAATAATCAGTCCGTTAGAAAAATAACGGACAGAGAGGCGATATGGAATTTTCGCCTCTGGTGCTTAGTGGAGCGTTTGCTATGGCGGATTTTTATTCTTCGGAGACATTGTCGAAGATCAGGATAAAATCTTCGGGTCTCTCTTTCTTGCCAAGCCTGCCGAGATTGCATCGGTGGTTGCAGCAATTGGGCGCCGAGTTGAAGGCCAACCGGAGGCTCGTTCTCGGTGATGTCGTTTCCATAACGCTGTCAGCTGGGCTCGCGGTGCTCCTGACGGTAACCGGGTCGGCTCAAAAAGAGCTATTGCCCGCCATATTTCCCTTCGCAGCGCTGGCGTGTTTCTGCGGCCTCGTGATTTTTCCACTGGCCGGTTTCTACCGCCGGGACACGCGATCCACCTCGTTGAGAGACATTGTTGTTCTGCTCAAGGGAGCTTTGCTTGCGAGCGTTTCGATTGCGATTCTGTCGCGGTTTAACCAGGTCACGTCCTCCGTTCCCATTCCTGTCGTGGTTGTTCAGTTCTATCTCGCGGTGCCCGCGCTCGGTGCGCTGCGGGTTATCGCCAGGGGCAGGGAACTGACCCGGCAAAGCCGTCAGCTCAAAGTGGGAAGCTCGAAGACTCCGGTTCTTCTGGTGGGAACTGGTGCAAGTTGCGATCTGTTCCTGCGCTCCTTGCGCAATACCGGCTCGCGCTACCTGCCGGTCGGGATCATTGATGATGCCCGTAACACCCAGGGGCTCTACTTCCACGACGTCCAGATCATCGGAACGCTGCGCGATCCGGAAAACGTCATCGAACGGCTTTCGCAGTGGAATGTTCTGCCGCAGCGGCTGCTTCTGACCGAGCCGACCACGCATTTCGACAGCGAAGGCATCCAGAAACTGACTGCCTGGGCCAGCGGCCACGGGGTGACCGTGTCGCGGTTGAACGGGCTGGAGGATCTTGGCGCCCAAGATATGGGTGACGGCCAGAACATGAGGACCGTGGATCCGGATGATATTCTGGATCGACCGCAAAAGGCCGTGGAACGGTCGCTTCTGTTCGAAGTGTTCAGGGGACGGCGGGTTCTGGTGACCGGCGCCGGTGGGTCTATCGGCAGCGAACTCACTCGACAGATCGCATCCTTCAATCCTGCAGAGATCGTGATTATCGATAACTGCGAATTTAACGCCTATTCGATCGACATGGATCTGTCGCGGCATTTTCCCAACGTGCCCCGGCGGATGTATGTGGTCTCCATTGTCGATGCGGACCGCGTCAGCTCGATCTTCAGAGAGCACCGTCCGGAACTGGTGTTCAACGCGGCGGCGCTGAAGCACGTGCCGATTGTCGAGCTCAACCCGTGCGAGGGCGTTCTGACAAACGTCATCGGATCGCGCAATGTTGCCGATGCGGCCCGGGAAGTCGGGGCTCTTGCAATGGTGCAGATCTCGACCGACAAGGCTGTCAACACGACCAACGTCATGGGGGCGACAAAGCGCGTCGCGGAATTCTATGTCCAGGCGCAGGACCGGATCACCAACGAGACGGACGAACGCACCAGGTTCTTTTCGGTCCGGTTTGGCAATGTCCTGGGGTCTTCAGGCTCGCTGATCCCGCTGTTCCAGCGCCAGATTTCCAACGGCGGTCCGATCACGATCACCGATCCCAAGATGGAACGGTACTTCATGACGATCCGCGAAGCGGTTCAGTTGACGCTGGTTTCTGCCGCGAGTGGTCTGAAGTTCGACACCAGCCAGGGGGAAATCTTCGTCCTGGACATGGGGAGCCCGGTCAAGATCGTTGACCTCGCCGAGCGCATGATCCGGCTTGCCGGACTGACGCCTCACGAGGACATCAAGATCGACTTCATCGGCATGCGCCCTGGCGAGAAGCTCTTCGAGGAATTGTTCGACAAATCCGAAAACCGGGCCGATTGTGGCATACCGGGTGTCAGTGCCGCCCGTCCGGAAGGCGTTCCGATTGCGCGGCTGCGGTCGATGATTCTGAAGCTGGAGCTAGCTGCGCGGCGTCAGAACGGACCACTGGTCAATCAACTGCTTCGGGATCTGGTACCTGGCTATGGCACCAAAAGTCCCTACACGGTGGAAACGGTCAGAACCGCGGCCGGCAACATCGCCCGGTCCGGTGCGTTGGAACTGCCGGTCAAGCTGCAGGTGCCGGCGGGCGCCGTGCTCAGGCCTGCAAACGGTCCTGAAGCGCTGAGTGCCGGCTAATGAGCCTCTCCGTCAACCATATGCGCCACGCTGTCAGTGTGTCTCCGACGTCGGGTCAGGGAAATTCCGGCCGCCGCAGGCGCGCAGTGATTGTCGGCAGCCTCGGGTATTCGCTGGTCAATTTCCGGCTGGACCTGATGCGGCGCTTCCAGGCAAACGGCTATGATGTTGTCGCGCTGGCCGCCGAGATAGATGCCGAGACCGCACGAATTCTGGATGAGAACGGGATCGCACATCGCGAAATTCCCATGAACCGCACGGGGACAAATCCCCTCAGCGATCTCGCCAGCCTTTGGGCCCTCGTTCGCGCCCTTCGCGAGGAAAAGCCCGAACTTGTTCTTGCATACACCATGAAGCCGATCGTCTATGCCTGCCTTGCTGCGCAACTGGTTGGTATCAGGTCTCGCTACGCCCTGTTCACGGGGCTCGGATACGCCTTCATGGAAGACAGGCCGACGGGCCGCCGGCGCTTCGTGCGCGCTGCCTCCGTCTGGCTGCATCGGATCGCTCTGCGCAGGCTGACTTTGGCCTTCTGCTACAACCGCGCGGATCGCCGGGACATCCGGACCTACCGGCTGATACCGGACCGGGTCCCGCTCCACGACATTCCAGGTTCAGGCGTCGACACGGCCCGCTTCTCGGCGACGCCGATTCCGCAAGGGCCCGTCCGCTTTCTCTTCGTCGGGAGGCTGCTTCGCTCCAAGGGGCTTGCTCTTCTTGCCGAAGCTGCGAAATGCCTCAAGTCTGAAGGGCTTGAATTTGAGCTCGACATTCTGGGGCCAACCGACAGCAATCCGGATGCGATCGCGCCGGAGCAGCTCAAGGCGTGGCAGGACGACGGGCTGTTGAGATATCGCGGAGCGACAAATGATGTCGTACCGTTCCTCCAGGCAAGCAGTGTGATGGTGCTTCCGACGTCGCTGCGCGAAGGCATTCCGCGGTCGATCCTGGAGGCCATGTCCTGCGGGCGCGCCGTCATTACCACTGATGCCCCGGGCTGTGGAGAGACGATCGAACACGGTGTTTCCGGTTTCGTCGTGCCGCGTGACGATGTTCAGGCTCTTGCCGGGGCGATGAGAAGCTTCATCGAAATGCCGACCCGTGCCGTCACCATGGGTGCGGCCGCGCGTGAACTCGTTTGCAGCCGGAATGACATTCATCAGGTGAATGCCAAGCTGATGCAGCTCATGGGTATCGAGCCGGTGCGATACGCTTCCGGTGCGCGCAAGACGGATCCGGTTGCTGATGCGGACGTCGCCTGCCAGGTCTCGGAGGTCGCCCTCTCATGACGCTGTCCGTTACATCGACCCGCACGGCATTGACTGACCTGATGAGCTCCCGGGTCGTGCGTTTTCTTGGTGCTGGCATAATCAACACGGCTTTTGGATATGGGGTCTTTGCGATCCTGGTCCTGGCGGGTGTGCACCCGCAAGTCGCGCTCGTGGCACAGTTCGGCCTCGGGGTGATCTGGAACTTCTCCATCCATGCCCGGTTTGTTTTCGGTGTCAGCGGGTTTGGCAGACTCCCGCTTTATGGGCTTGCCTACGTTGTCGCCTATGCGTTCAACGCCCTGTTGCTTGCCGGCTTGACCGGAGCCGGGGTGCCTGCGCTTGGAGCGCAGCTCCTGTCACTGCCGCCGGTCGTCGCTCTCTCCTACGTTCTGGTTGCTCGTGCGCTCGGCGCGCACAGGAACGGAAAGGATGAACAGTCATGAGTGTCGTGCAGTCCAACCATCCAGCCGTTGCAGCGGATGAGGCATCACATGCCGGAAGCCGTCAGAAATGGCTGCGGTTCGCGGTCAGTGCGGCATCTGTTGCAGGCGTCGCACTGTTGCTGGGTGCGCTCTACGGCAGGCTGATGGCCTTCGGTGTACGACGGGACGAGATGATGTTCGTTCCGCCTGCGCAGTATCTGCCGGACTGGCAGCTCTACAGGGACGTCTTCTTCAATCACGTGCCAAATGCCGCCTGGTTCTTCAACGGCATGCATCTTGTCTTCAGCGACCAGGGTTTGCTCGGCTCGGCAAGAACGGGCGTCTTCCTTCTTTGGGTGCTGCTGATCCTCGCGATTGTCTGGACCACGCTGCGCCTCTCGCGCTCCTGGCTGCTGGCGATCTTTTCGGCCGTGGCCATGGTTGCGGCGGATCCGTTGCTGGGTCAGGCCGGAATGGCTGCGACCAACAACCTGATGCCGTTGCCGTTCGCGGTTCTCGGGATCGGCCTGTTCCTGTCCGAAACCATGGAACGGCAGCCGCGTTTCAGCCTGATCCTGGTTGCCGGAATGTGCCTTTCGCTCGCAGCGGGCTGCAAGGTCAGCGCAGTGGTTTTCATTCCCCCGGTCGCGCTTGCCGCCTTCCTGCTTCCGCGCCACGTCTCCCTGCGCGGTCGGCTGACGGGAGTTGTGCTTCCGCTCGCCGCCGGTGGGCTGATCGGAGCCTTGCCGGTCCTCTGGTATCTGCTCGCTGATCCGCAGCTGTTTTTCGCTCATGTGCTGTCATTTCATACCGGCCCGCACATTGCCTACTGGACGGCGAATGCTGCCGCTGAACCCGGCCTGGCAATGGGCCTGGCCGGCAAGTTGCAGCTTGCCTTTGGAGCTTGGTTGGCGGGAGGTCCTTTGATCCTCGCAACTGCGCTGGTTTATCTGTTCTGGGTGGCGCTTCGCGCTCGGTACAAAGGGGAGGTGCAGGGCAGCGACTGCCAAGGCCAGACTGTCGTCGTCCTCGCGGTCATCGCCTTTGCTGCCGCGCTCAGCTTCGTGCCAACCCCCGGCTTTCCGCAGTATTACATTCAGCCGCTTGTCTGCCTTCCGATCCTGGGTGCGTTGCTCTATCGGCAGATTGGAACGCGGAACCGTCAGCAGGTGGTGCCGGTTCTTTGCGCCAGCATGCTTGTCATGCTCGTCATTACGCTTCCGCGTCTCATGCCCGGGCTCGCAAGCCTTGCCAATCCTGACGGCTTCACGTCCGCGCGCATGCTGCGCGGCGGCCAGGAATTGCAACAAGCCCTTGCAACCCACAACGCTCCTGAGGGACCGGTGGCGACCTTCATGCCCGTGTATCCGATGGAGGCCGGTCTCGGCACCTATCCGGAGTTTGCTTCCGGCCAGTTCGCATATCGGATTGCGCCTTATACCGACGCCGAACTTGCTGCTTTCTATCGCATGGTCGGGGCGGACGGTCTGGCGGAGCTGTTCGCCAAGGAGCCTCCCGCTGCAATCCTGGTGGGCTACGAGCCCGACCTGGAAGCACCGATGGTCGCGTATGCGCGGGCAAACAACTACCTGGAAGTTCCGGTTTCGGAGCTGAGCAACCGTTACGGCGATGGCCGCCTTTTTGTTCGAACCAGAGGAGGCCAGGACTGAGCCGCCGGTCTGCGGCTCTTGACCATGTGTCAGCGCGATCATTTCAGTCGGACTGACTTCGTTTCAAACCAAGTATTTGTTTTCAGTGTTTAGACATTCAGGGAGAAGAAAATGCAAACTGTACTTCTTGCCGGTGGGTTGGGCTCACGGTTGGCCGAGGAAACAGTCACCATTCCCAAACCTATGGTCGAGGTCGGCGGTCGGCCGATCATCGCCCGCGTGATGGATATTTACAGTCATTTCGGCCACAACGACTTTGTTGTTGCAGCCGGTTACAAGGCATTGCTGATCAAGCAGTTTTTCGCCAACTACCACCTGATCGCCAATAATATTTCCGTGTCGGTGGATACAGGAAAGCTGCGTCTCGTGCCGTCGGAGCCGGGCGGCTGGAACGTGTGTGTTGTCGACACGGGCTCGCACACGATGACCAGTGGCCGCATTCGCAGGCTGCGCGACTGGCTCAACAACGAAACCTTCATGTGCACCTACTCGGACGGCCTGGGCAATATCGACATCAATGCCCTGCTCGACTTCCACAAGTCGCACGGAAAGCTTGCCACTGTCACCGCCGTTCAGCCGCCTGCGCGTTTCGGCAACATCGAGATCAAGGGCGACCGGGTCTGCGCGTTTACCGAAAAGGTGCGCACGCGTGACACCTGGATCAATGGTGGTTACTTCGTTTTCGAACCCGGCGTCCTGGACTACATGGTCAACGATGCCGAGCCGCTGGAGCAGTCGCCTCTGACACAGATGGCCAAGGACGGCGAGCTGATGGCTTATCGGCACGACGGCTTCTGGCATCCGATGGATACTGTCCGGGATCGCGATACGCTCAATACGCTGTGCGAAGAGCTTCCGCCGCCATGGCTGCGTTTCAACCAGGAGATGCCTGCCGACATGCCGGCTCTCGCAATCTGAGATGCCGGCCATGCACGGGTTTATTGATCCTCTTATCGGCCGTTCTTTTGCTGGCCGCCGGGTCTTGATCACGGGTCACACCGGGTTCAAGGGCGGCTGGCTGTCGGCCTGGCTGCTGCATCTTGGCGCCGATGTCGTCGGTCTGTCGTTGCCGCCCTACGAGGGGCCTGGCGTCTTCAAGTCCTGCGATCTTGACAGCCGGATGGACAGCCGGTTTGCGGACATCCGGAATCCGGCTGCGCTGCAGGAGGCTCTGCAGGGCGTCGATGCCGAGATCGTCTTTCATCTGGCTGCCCAGCCGCTGGTGCGCCATTCCTACCGCTTCCCGGCAGAGACCTTCGCGACAAACGTGTCGGGAACGGCCAATGTTCTGGATGCGGTTCGCCAGATGCCTTCGCTGCGTGCAGTCGTCGTGATCACGTCCGACAAGTGTTACGACAACCGGGAATGGACCTGGGGCTATCGCGAGATTGATCCGCTGGGTGGCCATGACCCCTACAGCGCGTCGAAGGGATGTACCGAACTTGTGGCGCAGGCCTATCGCCACGCCTTCTTCGCCGATAGTGCGGGACCGCAACTGGCTACGGCCCGGGCCGGGAACGTCATCGGCGGAGGCGACTGGGGTGAGGAACGGCTGGTGCCGGACATCGTGCGGGCCGCCTCAAGCGGTGTGCCGCTCGAGATCCGCAGCCCCAAGGCGGTGCGTCCCTGGCAGCACGTTCTGGAGCCGCTCTCGGGCTATCTCCAGCTTGGAGCCCGGCTTCTCGAGGACGGCGCCGAATTTGCCGGCGCGTGGAACTTCGGTCCTGACATCGAAAGCACGGTCAATGTGCGCGAGCTGATGCAGTTGATGCGGACAGCCTGGGGGCAAGGTGCTCCCGAGGTCCGTTTTGCCGAACAGCAGTCGGAGACGACTGCGACCCTGCACGAAGCCGGCCTTTTGCGCCTCGACAGTACCAAGGCCCGCACGCACCTCGGATGGCGGCCGCAGCTCGGACTTGCCGAAGCAATCGGGATGACAGTCGACTGGTACAAGGCACACGCGCTTGGCGAGGACATGGGCGAGTGCACCGAACAACAGATTTCAGGTTACGGCGCATTGATGGCTGGCAGCAGCCTTACGCGCTACGCGATGGTCGCTGAATAGACCGCGCGAGATCACCGGAGACATTGACAGATGCGAGTTAATTACGGTCAGACGGTACACGGACAGGAAGAAATCGACGCCGTGGTCGAAGTGCTCAAGACCTCGACCCAGATGGGGCCGCGTGTTCGTGACATGCAGCAGAAGGTCGCCGAGCTTTTCAGCAAGAACTTCGGGATCATGGTCAATTCAGGATCTTCGGCCAATTATCTGGCCGTGGAAATCCTGGACCTTCCCAAGGGTAGCGAGGTCATCACGCCCGCGCTGACGTTTGCCACCACGGTTGCCCCGCTCGTGCGCCAGGGCCTCGTGCCGGCGTTCGTCGACGCTGCCGAGGGCACCTACAACATTGACGAGACGGCCATCGAAAAGATGATCACGCCCGCAACCTCTGCGGTGATGATCCCCTCCCTGATCGGCAATCTGCCGAACTGGAAGCGCATTCGCGAAATCGCCGATGCGCACGGCCTCAAGGTGATCGAAGACAGCGCCGATACTCTTGGCGCGACGATGTCCGGCGAGAGCACGGGCATCTACTCGGATGTTTCCACGACGAGTTTCTACGGATCGCACGTCATCAACGGGGCGGGCAACGGCGGCATGCTGTGCGTCAACACCCCGGAGCTGGCGCGCAAGGCGCTGTTGCTGCGCTCCTGGGGCCGCAGTTCCTCGCTGTTCGTTGAATCCGAGGCGATCGAGAACCGGTTCAATGTCCGGCTCGACGACATCGAATATGACGCGAAGTTCGTTTTCGAAGCGCTTGGCTACAATCTGGAACCTTCGGAAATCAGCGCAGCGTTCGGTCTCGTGCAACTTGGCAAGCTGCAGCACAACATCGCGGTGCGCGAACGGCATTTCGAAGCGCACAAGCGGTTCTTCGCGGACTATGAGGACTGGTTCGTCCTGCCGCGCCAGCTGGAAGGCTCCAGGACGGGATGGCTGGCCTTTCCGCTGACAATCCGGGCCGATGCGCCGTTTACCAGGCGCGAGCTGCAGATTTATCTCGAAAAGGCCGATATCCAGACCCGCCCGGTCTTTACCGGCAACATCCTGCGCCAGCCGGCAATGAAGGACGTCGACTGCCGCGTCGACCCGGACGGCTATCCGATTGCCGACAGCGTGATGCGCGGCGGCATTCTTCTGGCCTGCCATCACGGCCTCAATGACGATCAGGTTGAGTACATGCATGCGCGTGTACGCGATTTCCTGAGCCGGTTTTCTGCCGGTTTCGATGCGGTGACAGCAGGCAAAGAGAGGGTCGGGTGATCCCGGGCCTGCCGTGGTCTTCAGGTGTGCCCCGCAGGTTTATGCGGGGGCACAGGTCCGAAGGAGCGGCCACGACAGATTGATTTGGCGGGGATTTTCCCGCGCGGAATTTGCATTGAACAAGAACCCAGACAGTCCAAGTCATTTTAAGAGCGATTAAAACCAATGAATAAATTCGAGCTAGACAAGTCTATCCGCCGTACCTGCAGAACCTGCGGTTCCGAGGATCTTTTGCTGTTTCTGCCGATGGGCACCCATCCGCCGGCAAACATGTTTGCAAGCGAGGCTGACCGCGGTAAGCCCCAGGTGGCTTTTCCGCTCAACACGCAGGCGTGCCTCGATTGCGGCCTGATCCAGGTTGCGGATCAGGTGCCCGCCGACTTCTTCACCAACTATCTTTACGTGCCTTCCGGGGCTGCGACGATGCACTCCCATTTCGCGGAACTGGCGCAAGTTGCCGTGGACAAGGCGGACGGCGGGCTGATCGTCGATATCGGCTGTAACGACGGGCTCATGCTGTCTCACGCGAACAAGTTGGGCGGCAAGACGCTTGGCGTGGACCCCGCGGCAAACCTTGCGGTAATCGCGCAAGAGCGCGGTGTCAGGGTGCACACGGCATTCTTCAACCCCGAAACGGCTGCAGCGTTGCGAGAGGCCGAAGGGCCGGCGGCGGTCATCACGACCTCCAACACGTTCAACCATATCGACGACTTGCACGGCTTTACCGAGGGCGTGTTGACGCTTCTGGACGAGAGCGGCGTCTTCATCATTGAAGTGCCGTGGGGCAAGGAGATTCTCGCGACCAACGAATTCGACAATGTCTATCACGAGCATCTGTCGGAACTGAGCCTGCTTTCCATCGTGCGCCTGGGCGAAAGCGTCGGGCTGGATGTGGTGGATGTCACCAAGCTTCCGGTTCATGGCGGCTCGATGCGGGTGTTCATGCAGCCGGCTGCCCTGAAGGCGCAACGCACGGCCATTGTCGACGAGATGCTTGAAGAGGAACGTCAGGCCGGCATGACGCAGGCTGCGACGTATGAGGATTTCGCAGACCGCGTTCATAAGATCAGCAAGGATCTCACTGAATTGCTGGCCGAGCTCAAGGCAGACGGCAAGTCGATTGCCGGCTACGGCGCGCCTGCGAAGGGCAATACACTGCTCAACTTTTTCGGGATCGGCACGGAGACACTCGATTTTCTGGTCGACAGGAACCCGCTGAAACAGGGCCTCTATTCTCCGGGCATGCACATTCCGGTTCTTGGGCCGGAAGCGGTGGCCGAGAAGCAGCCTGACTACCTGCTGGTTCTTGCCTGGAACTTCCTGGACGAAATCCGTGAGCAGATGGCCGACTTCGAAGCGAAAGGCGGCAAGTTCATCGTGCCCCTTCCGGTGCCGAAGATCATTCCCTGAGGCAGGCTGATGGCGCGCGTTCTCATCACCGGAGCATCCGGCTTTATCGGATCGAACCTGGCCCGGGCCTGTTTGCAGCGGGGCGACGAGGTAAGTGCGGTCGTGCGGCCTCGCTCGTCCACGGACAGGCTTGCCGGCATCGGGTCGCGCGTCGACCTCTACAGGTTTGATCTTGCTGATGCCCGGGCGCTCGGGAACTGTCTGGCAAAAACCCGGCCCGAGATCGTTTTCCATGTGGGCGCGCGCACCCGTTTCGAAAACCGGCCGGACTTGCAGGATCTTGCAGACAGTGTCGAGGAAAATGTCTCGCCGCTGATCGCGCTCCTGTCGGCCTTGACCGCTTGCGAAAGCCCGCCCCGGGCCTTCATCAGAACGGGGACGATTGCCGAATACGGGGACTGTGTGGCGCCTTTTGCAGAAACCATGCGGGAAAGACCGACCGGGTCCTATGCCGCCTCTCTTCTGGCCGGGACGCATTATCTGGAGATGGCGCAGTCGAGATTGCCGTTTTTTGCCGTTACCGCGCGGCTGGCTCTGACCTTCGGGCCGGGGCAGTCGGAGAGCTTCCTGATCCCGCGCGCCATTTCTCAATTGCTGGCGGGCCAGACGATCAGTGTCCGCAGCCCCTCGGATCGCCGTGACCTGATCCATGTCGATGACGTGACCAGGGCCCTCTTGATGCTGGGTGACAATCCCGAGGAAGCCGGGTCAGTGGTCAATGTGGGAACGGGATATGCCCCGACGGTTGCCGAGGTCATGCAGGCCCTGATCAAGCTCACCGGCGCTGGTGCCGGTCTCGTGAAATTCAGCGATCAAACCGGCGATCCGGTCGAATTGATCGTCTCTGCCGAACGCATCCGCGACCGCCTTGGCTGGTCGCCGGAAATCCAGCTCCAAGATGGCCTCGAAAGGACCGTGAAATGGACACGAGAGAACATCATTCCAAAGTTTGCAGCGGAGATGCAGGCATGATTCTTGTTTCCGTTCTGATCCCGACGCTGAATGAAGAGGACAACGTTCGCGACACCTACAAGCGCGTAATGGACGTATTCGACCAGCTTCCCGACTATGAGCCGGAGCTCATTTTCACGGACAACCATTCCAGTGACCGAACCTTCGGTATTCTCTCGGAAATCGCGGCCAAGGATCCGCGGGTTCGCGTGATACGGTTTTCGCGCAACGTTGGATACCAGGCGTCAGTGCTGACCGCCTACAGGGCCGCTGAGGGCGCCTGCGCCATCCAGCTCGATTGCGATCTCCAGGACCCGCCCGAACTGATCCCGCAGATGCTGGATACCTGGCGCAAGGGCTATCATGTGGTCTACGGAATCCGGCGGAGTCTGCCGGATGGTCCGGTTGTCGCGTGGCTGCGCAGAGCCTTCTATACGTTGATCGATGCGATCAGCCAGGACGACCTTCCCCGGAACGCGGGTGAATTTCGGCTGACCGACCGGCGCATTCTCGATGAACTGCGGCGCGTGGAAGACCGCTCGCCCTATGTCCGCGGACTGATCAGCGGCATGGGCTTCAACCAGATCGGTTTTGAGTACGACCGCAATGCCCGCGTCTCCGGTGAATCCAAGTTCCCGCTTCGGGCCATGGTCGCTCTTGCGGTAGACGGCCTGATCAACCATTCGCTTCTGCCGTTGCGGCTGGCTTCGCTGATCAGTCTTGTGGGCGGCCTGTGCGCCTTCCTGCTGCTCTCCGGTTACATCATCGGCAAGCTTGTCTTCGGCCAGGACTGGCCGGCCGGTTTTGCGACGACCACGACGCTGATCCTGCTGTCGATGACTTTGAACGCGATGTTCCTCGGCATTCTGGGCGAATATATCGGCCGGATTTTCCTGCAGTCGAAGAACCTGAACCGGCCACTCGTCGAAATCGAACTGAACGGCGGCGGGCAGCAAAACGGAACCGTTTCGGACCGCCGCCGTACCCTCGTGGAGGCTGCGGAATAGACCATGAAGCTGTTGTTCGTTCAGGCTGGATTTGGCGCAGGTGGCACGGAAAAGATCGTGGCCATGCTGGCAGCACATCGTGCTGAGCTGGGCGATGAAGTGCATGTGGCCGCTATGACCTGCCCCGAAGCAGGATCATATTTCTCCTATCCGGACAATGTTGTCCTTCATGTTCTCGACCGGTCCTCCGGCAAAGGGCTGCTTCCCCTGCCGTTGCGCAGGCTCGCAAATATCCGCAAGCTGGTTCGGTCTGTATCGCCGGATGCCTGCCTGTCGTTCCTGACCAAGATCAACGTCCTGACCCTTCTGGCCGCAGGTTCGTCGGTGCCCGTGATCGCCTCCGAGCGCAACAACCCGCTGGTGCAAAGGGCGCATCCGGCCTGGCGACGTGCGCAGAATGCCTTGATGCCGCGAGCCGCGGCGATGGTCATGCAGACGGACCGGGCGCGGCAGGGCCTGCCGGCACGGGTGCAGCCCTGCGCCCAGGTGATCCCGAACCCCTGTGCGCCCATTGCAGGGGTAGCGCCTTCGTCTGAAGGAAACAGGCTGGTTGCCGTCGGACGTCTGGACCACCAGAAGGGCTTTGATCTGCTCATCGATGCCATGGCGCTGGTGCGCGAAAAACAGCCGGAAGCAAGACTGACGATCTATGGAGAAGGTGCCGCCCGCACTTCCCTGGAAGCGCAGCGTGACCGCCTTGGACTTCAGGACGTCGTCAGCCTGCCGGGCAAGAGCACCAAGCCGGGGGAATGGATCCGGAACTCCGACATTCTCGTTCTTTCCTCCCGTTTCGAAGGCTTTCCGAATGTCGTTGCCGAGGCTGTCGTCAGCGGGCTTCCCGTCGTTGCGTTCGACTGCCCCTACGGCCCACGGGAGCTGATCTTCGATGGAGAAAACGGACTTCTGGTCAACGATGGCGATGTCGCGGCGCTTGCCGAGGCGATTGATCGCCTGATGTCCAGCCCGGCCCTGAGAGCCGCGATGGCGGATGCCAGCCTCCGCCTGCGGCAGAAACTGGCGCCGGAGACCATTCTTGCCCAATGGGACCGGGCGATTTCCGATGCCGGCCGGGAGGGGGCCTTCAAACATGGCAAGCCGGCGGGGGAGGGGTATTCACATGCAAATGCGTGAACGTTTCACCACTGTGGACACCGGACTGTCCGTCACGGCGGACCTGGCGCGGACCGATGCCGGAGCGCTCAATAATAACGACATCGATACCATGACGAACAGCAGATATCGGCGGCAATTGGGGGGATTCTATGAGCATTCTTGTTGACTCGCAGCAGGAACAATATGCCTTGGCAGAACGTCCGATTCAGTTCGGATTCTTTGCCATGTTCAAGGTGTTGCGGAGAAACTGGCTCTGGCTGATATTGTCCATGCTGCTGGGTCTGGGCGCTGCGCATATGGCGCTCAAGGTCATTCAGCCGAAATTTGCCGCGCGCTCGACCATCATTCTGTCGAACGTGGAAACGCGGATAAATCCGACCGAGACGACAATCGAAAACTCCGACACGTCGCTTATCCACGTAGAGACCGAGATCGACCTGCTTCGATCCGTGGAATTCGCACGTAAGGTCGCCAGTGAACTGAACCTGATTTCGGACAGATATTTCAATCCGTATCTGTCGGCAACCGAAACGCCGCTGCCCAATCAGGACCAGCAACTCGAAGCGGTTCTGGTGCGCATGCTCAACAGCTATACGGTTGAAAGGCGAGGGGAGAGCCTGGCGCTCGACATTCGCGTGCGCCACCCGGATGCCAGCATGGCGGCGCAACTGGCGAATACGCTTTCCAGGACTTACATCGACAGCTCCCTTCGGGAGAAAAAGGACGTCGTCCAGTCATCCATCTCCGAATTGCGGGACCGGATAACCCTCCTTGGTGGCCGTCTGAGCGAGATGGAAGCGCGCCTGGCGAACCTCATTCGCGAAAACGAACTGGACGATACCAGCCTCGGCGACGAGTTGAGGGCAGAACTCAGCAGATTGACTTCGATCCTGAGCCTTGCCCGCGACCAGAATGGATCTTCCATCCGCGCAGACGAGGCCCAACTCCGCCTTGCGGAGGTGGAACAGAAACTGGAAGAGCGAACGCGCGCTGAACTGACACAGTCAAAGTTGCAGAGATCGCTTGATTCAGATCTGGCCAGGTATCAGGCCCTTGTGGAGCGGCGCAACGCGCTGGAGACACAGGTCGACTTTCTTCAGCCCGATGCCCGCCAGGTAACTGTGGCTTACCCAGCACTGAAACCGGCGACACCAAACCGTATCGCAATCTTCGCATTCGGCATTGCGGGCGGGCTGGTCGTCGGTCTGGGGTTCGTGCTCTTGCGGGAACTGTTCGACCGCCGGGTGTGGACCGGTACCCAGACGATGCAGTACCTGGGCTTGCGAACCATCGGTTATGTTCCGCGGATCCGGTTCTGGCGGAAAAGGGACAAGCAGGAACTCTTCCTGAGCAAGACGTCCAGGCAGGAGAATTCGCCGTTCCAGCTCGCGCTGCGCAGTCTGCTCACGCTGCTTTCCAATCAGGTCCGCAAAAAGGACAGCATGGTCATGGCCGTCACATCGGCGCTTGCCAACGAAGGCAAGACGACCCTGACATTCTCGCTCGCGGTTTCCGCTGCCCGAGAAGGACACCGGGTGCTGATGATCGATCTCGACATCCACCGGCATGGCCTGACACGCATGGCTGGCTGCGAGGTGCCGAAGACTACGCCCCAGGACATCTGGCAGGATCAGAAGGCAATCGACGAGCATATTGTGCCATGCGCCCGGTTCGGACAGGTCAATCTCCTGTCGTTCTCGCCGGATTTCATCGTTCATAGGCGTCTGTTCGACACGCCTCGCGGCAAGGCCATTTTGAAGAAACTGCGCGGAACCTACGACGTCATCATTATTGATACGGCTCCCGTACTGGCGGCCGACGAAGCCAACCGTCTGGCGACGCTCGCGGATTTCGTGATCCTGATCGCGCGCTGGGGGCGCACGTCGGAAGATGCGCTGGGAACGGCGGCTGAAGCCTTGCGGCACAATCAGATTCCACTCGCAGGTGTGGTTCTGAACGACGTCGACATTCGCCGTTACTCGCTGCGCGACTACGGAGCTCACCGAGCGGGAGGATATTACGCCTACAACAACAGCTATATTTACAAATCGCCTAAGTAAGACAGCCCTGGTCGCGATGGCGCTTCCATTTTCCGTCATCGCGATCCACCAAAAGGCATTGGGTCCGACAGGACGGTTTATTTGAAATTTTTTGCATCTTGCTGCGCATCGAAGTTTCAGCCGCAGCTATTTGAAAATCGCATCGAGTGCCGCGCAGTGCCGTTCAAGGATTGTTCGGGCGTTCGGCAATCTTAAAACGGTCGCAAGGTCCGGCGCTTCCGCCGCAACACAGTGAAGGAGACGATCCCTGTCTTTGTTCAACACCAGTTCTCAATCTGCCGGCAAGGTGGCTGATCCGGTGTCAAAACGGGGTCGCCAGACCGAAACTGCTGCCGAAACCGGGCTTGAGAACATCCAGATTCACACGCTGATCCTCAGGAATGCACTTCTGATCGCCCTGTGCATGCTGGCCTGTGGCGCCCTGATGTGGCTTCGGCTTGCCACCGTTGTGCCGACCTACAGCTCGCAGGCCACGCTGGTGGTCGACGATGCGATCCTGCGTCTCGACCCGTTCGGGGCTCGGCTGCGGGCCAGAACCTTGTCGATGACCCAACTGGCCACTGAAATCGAGGTGATGAATTCGCGTGAGTTCGCCGCACGGGTGGCGGAACAGGTGTTGCCTGAAGAGGTGTCGGCTTCAACGTCGGGGGCGGATCAAGGCGGCGCGTCCGGCAAGGCAAGCGCGATTGATCGTATTCTGGAGAGCTACCAGATCATCTGGCATCCCACGACCTTTGCCATCGATATCCTTGCGACCGACGCCAGTCCGCAAATGGCAGCCGAAATCGCGAATGGCGTTGCCCGCAGTTATGTCGAATACACGCTGGAGATACAGCGTGCGGATATCGAGCGGACCAGGATGTCGATCTTGTCGCGACAGTCCGCCTTGCAGAAAACGATGGAAGCGGCGGAAGCAGATCTGCTGGCCTTCACCAAGGCCCACAATCTCGACGATGTGACCGTGACGCAAACTCTGACCGACACCCTTCGCCGCCTGGAAGCGCAACTGGCGCTGGCTGAAGAGCAGGCAGAACACTCGGCAGATGCGACCGAACTCAAGGCCGAGCGGGACGCGACACTTGCGAAACTCGAAGCGCGTGCGGCAGCTGAGGTTGAAAAGAACGGCCTTGAGCGAAAGCTGGAATCGATGCGAAGGCAGGATGATCTTCTGTTCGACAAGGTTGAAGCGCTCACAATGCAGGAGGCGCTTCTGGCCCCGGTTGCGCGACAGGTCACCGTTGCAAGCCCGTCGGCAAGGCCTGTTTCTCCTTCTCCCAAAACCGAAACGGTGGGCGCGCTGATCTGTGGGCTCACATTCGGTTTCATTCTGGCGCTTCTGCGGGAAAACCTTCGCGGCCGTTTGCGGTGGCCGCAGCAGATAACCACGTTTCGCGCACCGGTTCTGGGGCATTTGCCTCGGCTTTCACGAAAGTTCATCACCCGCATGGCCTGGGCTACCCGGAGAGGGAGCCTGGTACGGGCATTGCACAAGATCTCGCCCCTTTACACGACCCTTCGTACAAAGACCGGGACCGGCTCCGGGAAAGAGACCAGTGCCATGGTTCTGGTCACGTCGCCGGGGAACCAGGAGGGGCGGAGCACCCTCAGTTTTGCGCTTGCGGCACATGCGGCGGCAGGAGGTGAAAAGGTCCTGCTTGTCGATCTGGACCCATCGCAAAAGGACCTGATCACGACCCTGTCGCGCAAACGCAGCGCGAGCGGGTTCCTCGATCTTCTGACCAATCCTTTGCAGATCGATGCAGCCGCGTGGCATTTGCCCGGCCATCCGAGCCTGTCGATAATCGCACCCGCGCCGGGTGCCGTGCCGATACGCTTTGGCAACATGTCCAGCGTCACCACGTCTCTCAGCATCCTGCGCCGTAAATACTCCCTGATCGTGATCGATTGCCCGCCTGTGCTGAGTGACGACGTGGCATGCCGCCTCGGTAGTCTCGCGCAGTCGGTGCTGCTGGTTGCCCGCATGAAGAAGACCCGCTTCGAAGATCTTTCGAAAGCCGCTCAACAACTTGAACTGAACAATGCCTCGAACGTCGGGATAGTGGTGAATGATGGCTGAGAACAAAACACAGGCTGCAATCGTTTTCGCCCTTGGCCTCTTGCTGTCGCTGACGCTGCCGTTGACGGCTGAGGCCGCGCCCCGGGCGTTTCCGGGGGCTGTCGGGTTCGGAGCATTTGCGACCGGGTGGACCGGCGGCGAGATCATTCCGGTTACAACGCTGGCCGATGCCGGTCCGGGTTCTCTGCGTGCCTGCGTCGAAAAAGGCGACATGCCTCGGATCTGTGTCTTCCAGGTGAGCGGAACGATCACGCTCGACAGCCCGCTCTTTTTCCGCTCGAACCTCTATGTTGCAGGCCAGACGGCGCCCGGGCTGGGTATCCAGATCAGGCTGGGAAAATCCCGCGCCACCCCCGTGATCATCAAGAATGCCAGCGATGTCGTCGTCCGGTTTCTCAAGGTACGGCCGGGGCCGAGCCAGCAGCCTTCGTCGTCGGTCGACGGGGTGACGCTTGAGAACGCCACGCGCGTTTATCTCGATCATTTGTCGTTGATGTTTGCCACCGACGAGAACCTCGGCATTCATGTTTCCCGCGAACGGTCCAGCGACATAACGGTCGCAAACAGCATTTCCGCCTGGGCGCTGGATCATGCCAATCACCCGAAGGGGCGTCACTCGAAGGGGGCCTTGATTTGCTCCGGCGACGGCCGCGACTTCGACTGCGGGCGCGTCAGCCTCTGGCGAAATCTTTTCGCCCACAATCGGGACCGTAATCCGGATATCTATGGCAATGACGACGGTCCAATCGAAGTCGTCAACAGTGTTTTCTACAATCCGATCAGTCAATTCGGAGAGTTTCGCAACTACTACGGCAATGCGCTGATCATCTACGCCGGCAACGTGGCGCTGACGGGTCCGAACACCGTCCGCAATCGGCCCGCCGCGGTCGAGGCCATCATGGCAAGCGACCAGTACAGCCTGGAGGTTCAGGTCGATGACATTCTCGCGATCGACCGCGGACGCTGTGATCGAAACCGGCCCTTCCCGCAGGTCGATGCCGATCCCGGTGCCGAAATCGTCGAGGGCGTGACCGGCACGTTGTCCGTCCCGCGCGTGAGGGCAAGCGAAGTGCTCGATCTCGTGCTTGAAGGGGTTGGCGACCGCCTGCCGTCGGACCGCCACCGGGACGAGCTGGACCGTCAGCTTGTCGATACGGTTCGCAATTGCACCGGACGGGTGATCGATTCTCCGTCCGAAGTTGGTGGCTGGCCGGATCTCCAGCTGGACGAACGGGTCGTGGACACAGACGGCGACGGATTTCCGGACGACTGGGAAGATGCGACGGCCGGGCTCGATGCCAGCCAGCCAAACGACCCATGGCAGATTGCCACGGGCACGGACAGGGCGCACATCGAGCTTTGGCTGGCAGACCTTGCCGGCGACAGGGAGCTGGATGACTGATGGCCCGACTGCTCAACCTCTCAGCAGAAG
This sequence comes from Labrenzia sp. ATLA3, assembly GCF_057180185.1. Lineage (NCBI taxonomy): Bacteria > Pseudomonadati > Pseudomonadota > Alphaproteobacteria > Hyphomicrobiales > Stappiaceae > Labrenzia > Labrenzia sp. ATLA3. Next base: position 725,902 of record NZ_JBXUKV010000002.1, on the reverse strand, counting down.
ACAGCCTGATCGCCGGGCGGCTCATACGCAATTTTTCATGGGTCTTCTCGTCCCAGGCCGTCAGCGGTTTGATCAGCATCGGGACGCTGGCCATCATGGCCCAGTCACTTGGTCCGGCAGGTCTTGGCCTCTTCGCGATCTTTCAGGCCTACGTGCGCATTGTCGATCGGCTTTTGCGTCTGGAGCCCTGGCAAGCCGTGATCAAATATGGCGTTGAGGCCCTGTCCGATAATGACAGCAACCGGTTCATGCGATTGCTGAAGGGCTCGGTCTACGTGAACCTCGCTGGCAGTACGCTCGCTGCCGGGGTTTCGATCTTCGCCGCCCATGTAACGGTGCGGATGATGGGCTGGCCACAGGACAGTTCCGCTTATCTGGCGCTGTTTTCCCTTGCGCTTCTTTTCAATCTCAAGCCGACCGCGGTCGCCGTTTTGAGGATTTTCGACCGGTTTGACGTTCTCGCCAAGGTCGACGTCGGTATTGCCCTGATGCGCCTGGTGCTGTCCGCCGGCGTATGGGCGATGGGTTACGGCCTTTGGGGATTTGTCCTTGTGGCGGTGATCGAGGGACTGGCGAACAGTCTGCTGCCGTTCGTCTTTTCGCTTCGCTATGTTCGCCAGCGTGGCTACGGCACGTTCATGCAGGTTCCGATGCAGGGTATCCGCAGCGAGAACCCGGGAATTCTGCGCTTCCTCTGGAACTCGAACTTCAACGTCATCATCCGCCAGACGGTGCAGCGCCTGGATGTGATCCTGCTGTCGGTGCTCGTGGACGAAAAATTCGTCGGATATTTTCATATTGCCCGCCGGGTTGCCGACAGTGCGCTCAAGCTGGGGCGCCCGCTGAACCAGGCAATCTTCCCGGAACTGGCGCGCAAATGGAGCTCCGGCGAAGAGCGCGGGTTTCACAAGCTGGTAAATGGCGTGCTGCTGGCCATCGCAGGCCTTTGCCTGACTGTGCTGATCCCTGCCGCGTTCCTGATGCCATCGCTCTTGTCGGTCCTTTTCGGCGCGGGGTTCGATGAGGCGGCGAACATGGTCAACGTCCAATTGCTGGCCGTCATACTGCTGCTGGCGACGATGGTGCTTAATCCGGCCATGCTGAGCATGGGGCGCGACCGTGAGCTTCTCGGGGTGACCGTGCTCGGAAGCGTGGTTTTCCTGGCCTCTTTCGTACCGCTTGTTCATGTCCTGGGGCCGGTTGGGGCGGCTGCCGCACATGTGATGTTCAACGGCACGCTGGTCGCAGGCGCTTTGTTCGTCCTCTACTGGTCGCGCCGGCAGCGCGACGTGAGGAGACAGATCTGATGCTTCGCGCGATCCCGCTTTCTCCGCATCGCAATCCCGTTACTCAGGGGACGGCCAGTCAGGAACTCGAACGCCTGCTTGTCATCGCCGCGGTATTTCTGTCGCCGATGACCTATCTGCGCACCAATATCGTCTTCTTTACGTTGTCGGATCTCATTGCCAGTGCCGCCTTTGTCGTGATGATTGCGAACAGGCGCATTCCACTTCGTCCTTTCGCGGACATGACGCCTTTCTGGCTCTTCTCGGTGTTGCTTCTCTGCGGCGGTCTGATTGTCGGATCGCTGATGTCCGGCGATCCGCTTACCGGGGCTGTGGGTGTTGGCCAATACGGGTTTTCGCTGGTCCTCATGCCTCTGCTGCTTCTGGGGCGGTCTGCGCGGGAAACAATGTTCCTGTGCAAGGTGATGGCCTTTTCTCTCGCGTTCGTGATGTTGCACGGGGTGTTCTATTCCGTGTTCAGTCCGGACGATGCCCGTTTCTTCTCGAGAAACGGACGCCTGACCGGCCTGATCGAGCGGGAAAACGGCGTCGGACTGTTGGCAGGTGTGGGGTTGGTCTACCTGATCTGGCTCTACTTCATCTCCCAGATCTCGGGCCTCCTGTTCGCGGCACTGGCGGCGCCGGTTGCCTACGGCCTGCTGCTGTCCGCATCGAATTCCGGCTTTATCGTCTCGATGTTGGGGATCTTCGGAGTTTCGTTTTTCTACGGCTCGGCGAAACACATTCTGATCGTCATCGGGGTGGCCGTGGCAGGTCTGGCGGCGCTGTTCCTCTTCGGAGAGTACTTTTTGCCCGAGGTGTTTCTGGAGCGGGTCTACGGGGCGTTGACGACCGGCGATTCCAGTGAGGCAGGCACATTCGATGGCCGCATGCTTCTCATTCGCGAAGCAATCGTCATGATCAATCGGTCGATCTGGGTCGGCGTTGGTGTGGATCAGCACCGGCTGATCAGCGACTTGGGCGCGCCTGTCCACAACACCTATCTGCTGTTGTTTTCGGAAGGCGGTGTCGTTTCGCTGCTGGGTCTTGTCGGCGTCCTCCTTACGCTGGTGTTCGTCGGCTGGCGGGCGTTCAGCAGCACCGAGACGCGCTGGGCAGGCGTGCTGATGTTCACGATACTGCTGATGTTCGCATTCGCCCTGAATGGGGTGACCCACATCTACGGAAGGTTCCTGTGCGTGCCGCTTCTGCTTCCGGCAGCGATCTGTCTGGCGGGTCTCCGGGAGCGCCGACAGAATAAGTGGGAGCACGTGTGATCCATGGAAAAGGCACGTTCCAATGTTCGATGGAAGCACCGGAGCCGCCAGATTCGGAGACGGTATCCGAGCCGGGGAAGAGAGCCTGTTTTAGGAAGTGTTCCTTTGGAGGTGTTTGTCTCTTTTTGTGATATACTGCCAGATATTGAGAATAATTCAGTTTTTGAAATTTGGATTTAATCCGGGAGAATTTGAGTTGAGTATTCGTTTATTCGTTGCCGTGATTTCATTGATGGCTTTTCTTGGCTCTGGTCACGCGGCTGAACAGTACAGGCTTTCCGGCGGTGAGACGCTGGAACTTCGCGCCGGCGCCTGGGATGCCCGCAACAAGACCTTTGCCAACTGGGACGGCGTTGCCGGCTCCTACAAGATGGCGCCGGATGGCAATATCTACGTTCCGATTGCGGGTGCCGTGGAAGTCGTCGGCAAGACCCTGGACGAGGTCGCGGAGACAATTGCCAGCCGGATGCAGCGCATCGTCGGCCTGACGGAATTACCCGCGGTGTCTGTCGAGATATCGCGATATGCGCCTGTGTTCGTGGGGGGCGCGGTCACTTCCCCCGGCCAGTTTGACTTCACACCCGGCATGACGGTCGAAAAAGCTCTGGCGATTGCCGGCGGTTTTTATCGCCTTCCGAACGAAGAAGGGACACGGGAGACATCGCTCACCAAGATAACGGGAGAGATCAATCAGCTGCGCGGAACGGCAGCCGGTCTGGCGGAGCAGGAGAAACGGCTTGAACAGGAAGTCCAGCTTTATTCAGCGGAAGAGCTGCCTGACACGGTAGAGTCGCAATCCACTGATCCGGTGCAGTCCAAGATCCTTTCAGCCAACATCAAGGTGACCAAGGCGGAGCTCCAGAGCCTCAAGGATCTTCGTGTGCTGCTCACCGAGAAAATTTCCCAGCTGTCCGAAGAAATCACCCTGCGCGACAAACAGATCGAACTGGCCCGCAATGATCTCGCATCCATGGAGCACCTGAAGGAGAAGGGGCTGGCCGTAACGACGCGTGTGTCCGCCGCCAACACGGCCCTCAATGACCTTGAGGCAAAACGCCTGCAGCTTGAAGTCGCGCGTCTCGATGCGGAGCAGCGTCTCAATCTCGCAACGCGAGAGGCCGCGACCCTGTTCGACAAGACCCGTGGTCAGAAGCTCTCCGAACTCACGGTAGTGAAATCCAAGCGTTTTGACGTGGAAGCCCGTCTTGAACTGGCCCACAAGGTCTACGCCGAGGCACTGGCGACGTCCTCTGTCGATACTTCGGCGCAGGATAGCATCGTCACGCCTTCCTACAGGATCTCGCGGTTCGAGAATGGCGAGATGAAGAGTTTGAACGTCGATCTGAACGCCTTCATGCGTCCCGGTGACAGTCTGACAATCACGCTGGCAATTTCCGAAACAGCGTCCAAGTAGGTCTGGTGCAGTGATGAGACGCATTCGAGTATTGTATCCGTTCGTCGGCGGACCGGTTCTGGGCGGGAGTCACATCTCGGCACTCAGCCTTGCTGCCTCGCTTGATCCAAGCCGGTTCGAGGCGCGTGTCCTCGTTCATTTCGAGCCTGGGGCCATTGGCAAAAGGGCGCGGGATCTGGGCCTCGATTACGAGGTGCTGGAGGACACGCCGCTGATGTCGTCGCCCGGCCTGCCTTTGCCCGGTCGTGTCGGCGCGCTGGGCTATATGACGCGGACATTGCCTGCCTTGCGGCGGACGCTGAAACAGATCGATCCCGACATTGTGCATACGAACGAAGGGCGCATGCATGCCAACTGGATCGTGCCGAGCAAATTGTCCGGTTGCCGTCACCTCTGGCATCATCGTCAGGACCCGGCAGCCAGAGGCGCCAACACGCTCGCCCCCTTGCTGGCCGACCACATCGTAAGCGTTTCCCATTACGCCATGCCATCGCGTCCGATCCGGTCTCTCGGCGAGCGATCCAGCGTGATCCGCAGTCCGTTCGATTTTCCGGCCGTTCGGCCCGACCGCACAGCTGCGCATGCCGCGCTTTGCGAGGAACTCGGCGTGCCAGGGGACGCGGTACTGCTCGGATATTTCGGCTCGATTATCAAACGCAAGCGTCCGGACGGCTTTGTTCGCGCGGTTGACGCTGTTCGCCGCGCCTTGCCGGATCGCCAGGTGCACGGATTGCTGTTCGGAGATGCCGTCGACGCAACCCAGGGGCTGGACGAAACTTGCAGGGAACTGGTCAGCAGCCTCGGGCTGGCGGACAATTTCCATTTCATGGGCTTTCGTTCACCGGTCTTCGAGGCCATGAGCGGCGTCGACGTCATGCTTGTCCCTGCCGTCAACGAGCCCTTTGGCCGGACCCTGATCGAGAGCATGTATCTGGGAACACCGGTCGTCGCGACGCGTCACGGTGGAAACATTGAAGCGATTGCGGACGGTCTGACGGGATTTCTCGTCGAACCGGATGTTCCGGAGAGCTTTGTTGACCCTGTCAGCAACCTCATCAGCGACCCTGCGCTGCAAACCCGGATTGCTGACGCCGCACAGGCAGATGCCGCGGCCAAATATGGGGCAGAACGCCACGTTTCCGAGATTTCCCGCCTTTACGAACAACTTGTCGAGGGCCCTCAGGTAGCAGGTACCGCATATGCTTGATTCAAATATTCGATTTCTGATTTTCGGCGCCGCCAAATCCGCAACGACCTGGCTGCAAAGATCACTGGAGCGCAGCCCGACGATATCGATGCCCAGTCCGGAACTGCATTATTTTTCCGATGAGTATCACCGCGGATCGGACTGGTATCTGTCTCAGTTCAACTTCGACAAGCCGGACGCACTCGTCGGAGAAAAGTCCAATACCTATCTCACCGTTCCTGAAGCCGCGGAGCGAATCCGGCGGGATCTTCCCGATGTCCGGCTGGTCGTGCAGATGCGGGAACCCGCCGCGCGTGCCTACTCCGATTATTGCATGCTCTTGCGGCGGGGGGAGGTCTCCCGAAACATCGAGGATCATCTCGATCCGGCCAGGGCGGCGGACCAGCGGTTCATCAACAACGGCCGGTATGCCCTGCATCTTCGCCGGTTCTACGATCTGTTCCCGGCGGAACAGATCCTGCTGCTGTTGTTCGAGGATATCCGGCGTGAGCCAGAAACTCAGCTCGCCCGCCTTGCCTCCCATATCGGTCACGAGGCGCCCTTGGCCCCCCCGGTGGACAGCAAGGTCAAGGACAAGAACGCGGCCATGGTTCCTCTGCCCCTGCGCAAGGTGCTGAAGCCGTTTCGGCCGGTCCTGGACGGCGTTCGGCACACAAAGCCAATCAAGGTTCTTCGCGACGCCGTTGCCCGGCCGCAGGAATATCCGCCATTGAGCCCGGATCTGGAAAAAAGGCTGCAGGACTTCTTTGCACCGGAAGTCAGTGAGCTTGAGCAACGGATGGGGAAACCGCTCGACGCCTGGCGCGGCATGCACGGGATCTGAGCGGATGGACGAATTTGCCAGCGACGGTTTCGAGATAGGGCCTGGAACGGGCTCTGGCGCGCCGGTCATGCATGTGATTACGAATTTCGCTGCCAGCGGCGGTGCGGAAACCATGCTGGCAAGACTGTTGGCGGCGACTGCGGATCCGACAGTCGTTGTGTCCCTGATCGATGTTTCCGAGCGCAATCTGAATTTGGCCGGACGCCCGGATGTGGACTATCATTCGCTCAACGCCCGTGGAGCGCTGCAGATGCCGGGCGCGATAAGGAGCCTGACCGGGCTTATGCGGCAGAAGCGTCCGCGCGCAGTGCTGTGCTGGATGTATCATGCGATGGTTGTCGGCACCGTGTCGGCGCGGCTTGCTGGGGCACCGCCCGTCTACTGGACGGTGCGCCAGGCGCTTGACGACCCGCGCAGCCTGACCCGGAGCACCCGCCTTGCTGTTGCAGGCGCACGCATGCTTTCGTCCCGCGCTGCAGGCATCGTCTACAATTCTGCACGGGCGAAAGAGCAACACGAACAGTATGGTTATGCGGCGCGATACGGCAAAGTCATCCCGAATGGTGTGGTGGTGCCGGAGCTCGCAGAGCGCGCGCCAGGCAAGGCCCGCGTGTTCGGTATTGCCGCACGGTTTCATCCGCAGAAGGACCATCTGACCTTCTTCCGGGCCGCAGCACAGATCGCAGCGCAATTTCCCGATGCCCGCTTTGTCGCCGCAGGCCACGGTCTCGATGAGCGAAACAGCGAGGTCATGGCCCTGGTGGCGGAAGCAGGGCTCGATCCGTCACGCCTGAAACTGCTCGGCGAATTGCGTGACATGGAGGATTTCTATTCGCAGATAGATGTTCTTGTCCTGTCTTCGCGGACGGAGGGCTTCCCGAATGTGGTCGCTGAAGCCATGAGCCACGCCCGCCCGGTGGTCACCACCGATGTCGGCGACGCGGCGCTTATCGTGGCAGACACCGGCAAGGTGGTTTTGCCGGGGGATCCGGATGCATTGTCCGAGGCAATGGCGGACTTCGCCCAGCTGACCGCCGATCAGGTCGCAGATCTTGGACAAAGGGCTCGAGCGCGCATCGAGAAGAATTATCAGGTGAAACACATCCTCGATGAATACCGGGAGGTTCTGTCGCAGCGCCTTCCGGCGTAACGGCACACTTGGTGCTTCAGGCGCCTATTTTCGGAAGCCCATTTGCTCCTTCAGCGCGGCGTCCAGTTCGTCGAGCGACGTTATCTCCACATGGGCCGCGTGTGCATCGTCCTTCGCGTGTGGTGAATGGACCGCCCCTGTCCGCCGGATTTGAACGGTGATCCAGCCGCGTGCTTTTGGGGTCACGAAATCCTTGGCGGGATTGTCGGCAACGTAGACCATCGGTCCGCCATCTGCTGCACGTTCTTCCATTTCCTCGTAAGCGCGAGGATGCGGCTTGCCATATCCTTTCGGCCAGTCTCCGGTCTTGCGGATATGGTCAATCCACTGCTCAACCCCGAGGGAAACGATCTTGGCGGTTTGAGTTGCCGCCGGTCCGTCGGTAATCAGACCGAACGGACCACGATGGTGCTCGAGATAACGGGCCGCGTCCGGAGCCAGCTTAATTTGTGGCGTGTGGCCGCGGTAGGCCGCAACAAGATCCGGGATCAGATTGCCGTCCCCGCTGTGACCGAGACTTTCAAGCGCGCGATTGAAGATGTGGCGCCGCTCACCTTCCTCGAACAGCATCTGGCAGGCATTGCCAAAGCCGGAGATGCCTTCACGCTGTTTCATCCACCCGTCGAGATAGCGATAGCCGCTGAACGCAAAATCCCGCTCCAGGTAGAGCGTATCGTCCAGATCAAAAACAATCATCACGATCCACCACACAAACGGTTCCAAGCCGACAGGTCCCTGCTTCGGGAAATGGTAACCGAAGCAAGTGCGGATCTGTTGCGTGGATGCCGACGAAAGGCCAGTACGGCTGCCGGACGTCTTGGATGGTCAGCCGTCATAGACCGCGCTGTCGTACCGGAGCATTTTGACGTTTTCTCGCCAGTCATCATTGGCACTGCACGGACGATCCAGAACTTCCTCAAGCAGCCATTGCGCAAAATAGGCGCCGGCATGGTCGGCCAGCGGATAACCGCCACCGAATCTTGCATTGATTTCAATGACGCGCGGTCCAAGATCCGGGTCGTCGATCACCTGAAAACAGGCGACGCCTGTCAGTCCGGGCAAGGCACGGTGCACGCCTTCGGCGATCTGCCGGAAATCGTCACGGCGAACCGTTTTCCCCTTCTCGACTTCACCCGCGCGGATCTGAATGCGCAGATGGGGAACCACGGTTTGCAGCTGGCCGTCTTTATCGACGAACATGTTGATCGTGTATTCCGGACCACGCAGAAGCTGCTGGAACACCATGGGTTCCTCAAAACTGTCGGGCAGTTCGTTGATGTTCTGAAACACCTGCAATCCCCGGCTGGCACTGCCGCCACTTGGCTTGGCAAACACCGGCCAGCCGAGCGAATCCGGATCGGCGAGCAGTGCTTCGTGTCCCAGCGATCCGGGGACGGGCACGCCAGCCGCTTCAAGCGTTTCAGACGTCAGCCGCTTGTCCCTTACAACATCGATGATGTCAGTCGGGGCAGCATGCAGCCGTGCTCCCAGCTGGGCGAAAGCATCCGCTACGCTCGCAAGCGGCATCAACTCCGGGTCAATCGTCGGAACCACCAGATCGACCTGATTGTCACGAACGATATCGAGAATAGCCTTGGCATAGCCGGGGTCATTGCATCGGGGCACGGCAAAGGCCCGGTCCGCAACTGCGCAGGCCGCGCTTAAATCCGGCGCGAAATCACAGGCAAGTATTTCCAATCGGATGCCCAGGCGTTCGGCGGCAGATCGAAAGCACTGAAGCAATCCCACGCGGCGTCCTGCGGAACAAATCAATAGTCGCAATTCTTTGACCGGCACAACAAACTCTCCGGAAATGTGAGGGGCAATTCAAAATGAATATCAAATCAGTAAACAAGCCGACTTCGACCGTAGGGGGACTATAGACAGCCCTGTTGATTTTGTGAATTCAGATTTATGCTTCCTCATGAAGTTGGCGTGTTGTTTTCGACTGTCACTACGAACCATCGGCACCGCTTCGCCGGTATCAAACACCTGATGTCCCGGTTTGATCAGCTCCTGGTCGCCGGGTTGACCATGGCCCTCAACCTTTCCGCGTCGATGGCCTCACTGCCAAACGCATGACGCCCAGGCTGCAAGTTGAAGACGCGGAATAGCCGGCGAGTTTCGCATTTGTTGGCGGCAAAAAGTGCAAAAAGATCAGACGTTTGATTGGTCTAGGCGAGGAGAGTTCGCACTTGCTTTGTTGAGTTGGTTCCTGAAATAAATTTCACAAAAAGAAATAAATACCAAAAGAGTTTGACGGTTTCCGGGGGCTGCTCTTATCCATGAAGTCGCTGGGATAAAAACCAGTGATTGAAATTTCTTGCATCGAAAAAGCCTCTGACGGGCTGGACTGCAAGAGTGGGAGGAGCAGCGTCGGGTCTGTCTGCGTGGAGAGGAACGCAGGCGGGATTTCCTGACAATCTGAAATCAATCACCCAACGGAGGTTCGGCTGCTTGCGGCCGGGAGACCGCGGGTCCAGGGAGGAAACTATGGGCACTTCTATTTTCAAGGGAATTCTGGCTTCTGGCATGCTGTCAGCCGCTGTCCTGACGGCCGCTCCGGCGACTGCGGACGGTTTGAAATGCGAGCCGGGCGAAACCTACATCATGAACGTCATGGTGTCCGGTCATCCTTATTGGGTTCCGGTCTATCAGGGCTTCAAGCAGGCTGCGTCCGCGTTCGGCTGCGAGACGATCTTCTCCGGTACGCCGGACTACGACATCACCAAGCAGATTGCATCGTTCGAGCAGGACATGGTCAAGCAGCCTGCCGGTGTTCTGCTGCACCCGATGCAGTCCGACCCGTTCATTGAGCCGATTGACCGGGCGGTCGACAGCGGCACGGAGATCGTCACCTTCGCGGCGGATTCTCCGAAGTCCAAGCGCAGTGCCTATGTCACCTCCGATAACCTGGCCGAAGCCAAGTTTGCGGCCGAAGAAATCGTCAAACAGGTTGGCGACAGTGCCGAATATGCGGTTCTTGAAAACCCGGGTCAGTCGAACCACGACCTGCGCGTAACCGCGCTGATCGACTACATGGAAAAGAACTACCCGAACATGAAACTGGTGGGCCGTCAGGCAACCAACCAGGACAGCAACGCCGCCTACCGGGCAACGGCCTCGATCCTTCAGGCCAACCCGAACCTTGCCGCGCTCTGGATCCCGGAAGCCGGATCGGCTGAAGGGGCTGTCGCAGCGGTGCTGGAAGCGGAAGCCAAGGTGCTGATCATGCATGCGGATGTCACGCCGACTACGCTGGAGCACATCAAGGCGGGCAACATCCATATGGCGCTGAATCCGAACCAGGGCATGCAGGGTTTCATGGGCTTCATGGCCGTGTTCCTGGCTGCGCACTCCGACGTGTTCGATCCGTTCAACGACTACAAGGTGTCCGGCTACAACCCGGTGCAGATCCCCTACGTCGACAACGGCTTTGCGGTGATTACCAAGGAAAACGCCGATAGCTTCGATCTCAACGCCTACATGGAAGGCCGCGATCCGAGCTGACGAACCGGCCGGGGTCCTGTCGCGCCCCGGTCGATATGGCGGGCTGTCTGTTGTTGATGAAGCAGATCAGGCAGCCCGTTCTTTTCCGGAACTTTGAGCAAATCGGCCTCGCCATGACTGACGATGTGATCCTGAAGATCTCCAATCTCTCAAAATCCTTCGGGCCTGTCCAGGCGCTGAAGGGCGTGGACTTCGAACTGCGCAAAGGCGAAATCCACGCGCTTGCCGGGGAGAACGGCGCCGGTAAATCCACGCTGATGAATATCATCGACGGCATCTTACAGCCGGACAGCGGCGAGATTTATTTAGACGGCAAACCAGTTGTCATTTCTTCGCCCGCCGTGGCGCAAAAGCTGGGCATCGGGTTCGTTCACCAGGAGATCGCGCTGTGCCCCGATGTCACGGTTGCCGAAAACATCTTCATGGCGACGACCAATGTCAGCCGTTCCTTCCTGATGAACTACCGTGCGCTTGAAAAGAGGGCCGCCGAGGTGCTGGGCCAGCTTGGCGACATCGATCCGGCGACACTTGTGCGAGATCTTTCGATTTCCCACCAGCAGCTCGTCGAGATCGCCAAGGCGCTGACGCTTGACTGCCGGGTGCTGATCCTGGACGAGCCGACGGCTGCGCTGACGGAGAAGGAAGCGCAGGTCCTTTTCAAGATCATGCGCCGTCTCGCCGGCAAGGGCATCTCGATCATCTACATCTCCCATCGCATGGTCGAGATCTTCGACAATTGCGACCGGGTTTCCGTCTTCCGGGATGGGAAATACATCACCACCCGCAGTGTGGCCGAGATCCAGCCCGACGACGTGGTCAATGCCATGGTCGGCCGGGTGATAGACGAACTATATCCGCGCAAGCAGTCTGACAGCGAAAAGACGGATGACATCATTCTGGATGTGCGCAATCTGAGCGAACGCATGCGGTTCAAGGATGTCACGTTCCAGCTTCGCAAGGGGGAAATCCTCGGCATTGCCGGGCTGATCGGTGCCGGGCGTAGCGAAATCGTCAAGGGCATCTGCCGGCTTGAAGGCGACGTCACGGGCGAAGTCTCGCTCAACGGGCGCCAACTTTTTCTGAAGACTTATCGCGACAGTATTTCCGAAGGCATCGTTTATCTGTCGGAAGACCGGAAGGGCGACGGCATCTTTCTTGACATGTCGATTGCCGCCAATGTGTCCGCCCTCAAGCTGGAGCAGGTCGCAACCCCCTTGGGGTTGATTGCGGGTGCCAGGGAAGAGGCCCAGGCGGAAAGCCTCGGCAAGCGTCTGAACCTCAAGTACGGCGCGCTGTCCGATCCGGTATCCTCGCTCTCCGGAGGCAATCAGCAAAAGGTCGCGATTGCGAAAATGCTGTCGGTCAATCCGAAGCTGATCTTCCTGGACGAGCCGACGCGCGGCGTGGATGTGGGCGCGAAGGCAGAGATCCATCGGATCTTGCGCAACCTCGCCAGCAGCGGGGTCGGTATTCTGGTGATTTCTTCGGAGCTGCCGGAATTGATCGGTGTTTGCGACCGTGTGCTGGTGGTCCGGGAGGGGCGTATCAGCGGCGAGGTGACGGGCGCACAGATGACCGAAGAAAACATAATGCACCTGGCGTCCGTGGGCGCCAAGGCGACCATACATTAATCGTGGGGGGAATCATGGAAGACGCCGTCTCCGTGGCAGGCGCGCCGAACGGCAAACCGGCGGACGTCTCGTTTATCCGCAAGCTGCTGCGCATGCGTGAAACGGGACTCATCGCAATCATTCTCGTGCTGTTCATCGTGATGTCCTTCGCCTCACCCTACTTCCTGACGTGGGTGAACATGCGTGCCATGGTCATGGCCTTTGCGGTGGAAGGCATCGTGGTGGTCGGCATGACCATCCTGCTGATTTCGGGCGGTATCGATCTCTCGGTCGGTTCAGTGACGGCGCTGGCCATGGTGATTGCCGGGTGGCTGTTTCTCAACGGTGTCGATCCGTGGGTGGCGTCGGCGATTTCAATCGCCGCCTGCACGGCAATCGGGGCCTTCATGGGCTTCTTTGTCACCCGCGTCGGCTTGCATCATTTCATCGTATCGCTGGCAATCATGGTGATTGCCCGGGGTGCATGCCTTCTGGGTACGGGCGGGCGGCCGCTCGGGCTTTTCACCCTGCCACCGGAATTCAAGTTCATCGGCCAGGGCTCCATCGGACCGATCCCGATCGTCATCGTGATCTTCCTTTTGGTGGTGATCGGTTTCGACTTTCTGCTGCGCCGCACGACCATGTTCCGCAAGGTGTTCTACACCGGCAGCAACGAGAAGGCGGCGGCCTATTCCGGCATCCGCACCAAGCGGGTGGTGTTCTTCACGACGACCCTTTGCTCTGCACTGTGCGGTGTTGCCGGCATCATCTACATGGCCCGCTTCGGCTCGGCCCAGCCGACCTTCGGCATCGGCATGGAACTGAACGTGATTGCGGCTGCCGTCATCGGCGGGGCGAGCCTCAAGGGGGGCTCCGGGACCATATTCGGGGCAATCCTGGGGGCGGTGCTGCTGTCGGTGGTCTCCAGCTCGCTCGCGCTTCTGGATGTCTCGGTCTACTGGCAGGATATCATCCGTGGGTCCATCCTGCTGACGGCCGTCTCCATCGACCATTATCTCGTCAAGAAACGCGCCTGACCCGGCACCAGCTAAGAGGCAATCCGATGGCGGACAAGAAAAACGATATCGAGCTGATGCGCCAGATGCACACGGTCCTCGTGCTGCATTTCCTGGAAGGCAAGAAGCAATCGGAGATCGCCGAACTGCTGAACCTGTCGACGTCCAAGGTCAACCGGCTGATCACCCAGGGTCGCAAGATGGGCATGATCAAGATCGATATCGAAAACCCGTTCCAGCGGCTGACGGATCTGGAGAATCTGCTGGAACAGGCGACGCCGCTTTCCAAGGCACTGGTGACCTCGTCTGTCGAGGGCAGCCCCAACACGACACTGAAACAGGTCGGGCTTGCCGCAGCCAATCATCTGGTGGAGACCATCCGCGACGGCGACATCATTGCGATCACGGGCGGCAAGGCGGTCGGTGCGGTGGTGCAGAACATAGAGGCGGACCGGAAGTTCGACGTCACCGTGGTGCCGCTGACCGGAGGGGTGCAGGGCAAGTACCACACGGACGTCAACCATCAGGCGAGCCTCATGGCCGAGAAACTGGGTGGCACCGCGCTGCAGCTTCATGCGCCGCTCTTTGCCGAAAGCCGGGAACAGCGCGACATGCTGATGGAGGTCGCCTCCATCCGCCAGGTTCTGGATCTGGCGCGACAGGCGACCATTGCTCTTGTCGGCATCGGCTCCATTGCGGCGCCCGGGTCGAGTTACTACGACCTGCACCCGATGCCGGAATCGGATCGCAAGATGCTGATTGGCAGCGGCGTCAGTGCCGAATTTCTGGCCTACCTGATGCGCCAGGACGGAACGGTGGCCGATTACGCACTCAATTCGAGGCTGGTTGCCCTGGCACCGGAGGAGCTGCGGCGCTTCAAGCGCGTCATCGGCGTGACCTCGGGCGAGGAAAAGGTCTGGCCGATCCGGGCGGTCCTCAACGGAAACTATCTGAATTCACTCATCTTGGACGAGGACACCGCGGGAGCGGTCCTTGCAACCATGGAAGGCAAACAGAATGTTGCATGAAATGCTGACACGCGAGATCGGACGTTCCAGCATCAAGGCGTCGGCTATCGGGCTCGGCACATGGGCCATCGGTGGCTGGATGTGGGGTGGCACGGATGAGGCCAAGTCGATTTCCGCAATCCAGGCCTCCATCGACGAAGGCGTCAGCCTGATTGATACCGCGCCGGCCTATGGCCAGGGGTTGGCGGAAGAGATCGTCGGCAAGGCTATTGCCGGTCGGCGCGACAAGGTGGTGCTGGCAAGCAAATGTGGCCTCGTCTGGCACACGCAGAAGGGTAATCACTTCTTCGATTACGACGGCAAGCCGGTGCATCGCTATCTCGGCAAGGATGCGATTGTCTACGAGGTCGAGCAGAGCCTGAAGCGGCTCGGGACCGATTACATCGATCACTACATCACGCATTGGCAGGACCCGACCACGCCGGTATCGGAAACCATGGAGGCCCTGGAGACGCTGAAGACCCAGGGCAAAATCCGCTCGATCGGCGCCAGCAACACGACCGTCGACGATGTGAAAGCCTATCTGGCTGCCGGGCAACTGGACGCCATCCAGGAAGAATATTCGATGATCAAGCGCGACATCGAGGAAACCCATGTGCCGCTCTGTCTTCAGGAAAAGGTCTCGGTGCTGAGCTATTCGTCGCTAGCGCTGGGCCTTCTGACCGGAAAGATTGGCCCGGATCGGACCTTTGAAGGCGATGACCAGCGTAAGGACAATCCTCGCTTCTCGGTCGTAAACCGCCGCAAGGTTGCCGAGCTGATGGGCGCGATTGCACCGATAGCAGATGCCCATGGCGCGACAAAGGCCCAGGTGGTGATCGCCTGGACGCTGCAACAGCCGGGTATCACCTTCTCGCTCTGCGGGGCGCGTGATCCGGAGCAGGCGCGGGAGAATGCAAAGGCAGGGCGTCTCAGGTTGTCCGAGGAGGAAATCGGGGTCATCGGCAAGGCTGCCGCGACCCATCTGACAGACCTCGCGGCTTAAGAGATTTCGATAGTGACATTGGAAAGGGCGCCGGACACCTGTCCGGCGAACGGGGAAGGCATGTCCGAACAACGGCAAGAAAAATGGGACCGCATCGCGCGTGACGGCGCCTTCGATGCCGTTGTCGTCGGCGGCGGTATCAACGGGATCGGGGTCTACCGGGATCTGGCGCTCCAGGGCGTCAGGGTGTTGCTGGTGGAACGCAATGACTTCTGCTCCGGGTGCAGCTCGGCGCTGTCGCGCATGATCCACGGCGGATTGCGCTATCTGGAAAACGGCGAGTTCGACCTGGTGCGTGAATCCCTTCGGGAACGCGATGCACTGCTGGTCAATGCGCCTCATCTGGTGCATCCATTGCCAACCGTCATTCCCATCGGCTCGCTCTTTTCCGGTCTGTTGAACAGCGCGGCAAGTTTCGTCGGCTTTTCGGGCCAGCCCGCCAGCCGGGGCGCGGTGCCGATCAAGCTTGGATTGACGCTCTACGACTGGGTAACCCGCAAACGCCGACTGTTGCCGAAGCATCAGTTTCGGGGGGCGAAGGCGACCCGTGACACCTGGCCGGGTCTCTCCGGTGCCATCCGCTGTTCGGCCACCTATCACGATGCCTGGATCAGCCACCCGGAGCGGCTGGGGCTGGAGCTTGTCAGGGACGTGGAAGAGGTGGCGCCGAACTGTGTCGCGCTCAACTATGCCTGTCTTGAGCCGGAGGGGGATGAGTTTTTCCTGCGCGATGAGGTGAGTGGGCGCAGGGAAAAAATATCGGCGAAGATCATCGTCAACGCGACGGGTGCGTGGCTGGACGATGCCATCGACGAGCTGGCCGGCAATTCCGGCCACGAACGGTTGGTGTCAGGCACCAAGGGGTCTCACCTCATTCTCGATAATCCCGCGCTGGAAAAGGCGCTTGGCGGCCATATGGTCTATTTCGAGAACGCGGATGGCCGGGTCTGCATCGTGTTTCCGTTCTTCGGCAAGGTGCTGGCCGGGTCGACGGATATTCGCGTCAAGACGGCCGAGCGCGTGCGCTGTGAGCCGGAAGAGGAAGCCTATATCCTGGGCTCGCTCCGCCTTGTTTTTCCGGCGATTGATTTCAGCGCGGAGGATATCGTCTTCAGTTACAGCGGCATCCGGCCGTTGCCGAAAAGCGATCATGACTTTACCGGCCGGATTTCCAGAGGCCATTTCACCACCCGCATCGAAGGCCCCGTTCCGCAGATCTGCATGATCGGCGGCAAATGGACCACGTTCCGTGCCTTTGCCGAACAGGCAGCCGATGAGGTGCTTGGCGCGTTAGGCCGGACGCGGAAAGTACAAACCCAGACGCTTCCCATCGGTGGCGGCAAGGGCTTTCCGCAAGCGGCGACGGTTCTGGAGCGTGACCTTGCTGCCAAATACGACATCAGTTTGGGTCGGGCAGCCCATCTTGCAGGCACTTACGGCACAACGGCGCTGAAACTCCTGGCGTTCTGTCAGAGGCGTTCGGACGATCAGGGTCTTGCCTCCGGGACAGAGATCACCGCGGCGGAAGTCGCCTTTCTTGCGCGGCATGAAAATGTCGTGACCCTTGCCGACATCGTTTTGCGACGAACGACACTCGCCATCAGAGGGCTGCTGAGTGAGGAACTTCTCGACAAGCTGGCTGCCACGGCCGGTGAAGAACTCGGCTGGTCCGAGGAGGAGTGCAAGGATCAGCGCGACCGGCTGATTGAAGACCTTTCCATCTACCACGGCGTCTCCCTCGACGGCCGCCGGAACGAAGACATGAGCAGGAGCAGAATATGCGTTTGAGCCCGAAAGCCCGGATGAACCGGATGTTCACCCACGGTGGCTGTCTGGATGTCGCCGTCGATCACGGCGTGTGCAACGAACCGAGCTTCATGGTTGGTCTGGAAGACATGGCGGGCGTTGTCGATACGCTGGTCAAGGCTGGCCCGGATGCGATCCAGATGGCCTACGGTCAGGCGGACCTGTTGCAATCGCGTCCGGAAAAAGACAAGCCGGCGCTGGTGATGCGCATCGACATGGGTAACCCCTACAATGACCAGCGCCACCGGGTGATGTGGTCGCTGCTGCAGAATGCCGACGAGCCGATCATCGGCGCGCTGGAGATGGATGCCGCCTGTGTGGTGGTCAATCTGTTCATGTTGCCGGACGAGCCGGAGCTGTTCCGCCAATGCGTTGAGAATATCTCCAGGGTGCGTGCCGCCTGCCACAAATACGGCATGCCGCTGATGATCGAGCCGCTGGTGATGCTGCCGAATGATGTCCGCGGCGGCTATCAGGTCGATGGCGATGCGGACAAGATCGTGACCCTGGTTCGGCTCGCCAGCGAGATGGGAGCCGACATCATCAAGGCCGACCCGACCGAGAACGCAGACGACTTCCACCGGGTGGTGGAAGCGGCGCGGGTGCCCGTTCTGGTGCGCGGCGGCGGCAAGGAAGACCTGAAGACCGTTCTCAACAAATCCGCTGCGCTGATGCGTCAGGGCGCCAAAGGCATGGTCTATGGTCGCAACATCTACCAGCACGACAATCCGAAGGCGGTGGTTGCAGCGCTGATGGCGATGATCCACAACGGTGCTGACGGCGACGAAGCATGGGACATCTACAACCGTGGCTGACGACAGGACTTATCTGCTGGGGCTCGATGCCGGTAACACGGTGATCAAGGCTGTCCTGTTTGATCTGGCGGGCCGACAGGTGGCGATGAGTGCTCTGGACGGGCAATCGTTTTCACCCGCTCCCGGACATGTGGAACGGGATCTCGGCGAGTTGTGGCGCAATGCGCAAACGGTGATCCGGGAATGCCTTGAGAAAGCTGCTGTCGCGCCGTCGCAGATCGCGGCGGTGGGGTGCGCCGGGCATGGCAACGGGCTTTACCTGCTGGACAGGAACCATCAACCGCTGCTCGGCATCCAGTCGCTGGATACGCGGGCGGCAGATCATGCAGGCAAGCTGCGTGAGGCGAATGGCGACCGGCTGCATGAGCTGTGTCTGCAGGAGCCCTGGCCGTCGCAGACACCGACGCTGCTTGCCTGGATCAAGGACAACCGGCCGGACCTTTATGCCCGAGCCGGAACCGTGCTGCTATGCAAGGACTTCATCACCTTCAAGCTGACCGGAGAACGTGTCAGCGATATTTCCGATATGTCGGGATGCGGTTTGCTGCGTTTGCCGGAGAACAGCTACGACACCGCGCTTCTGGATCTCTATGGCATCGGCGAAGCCGAAGCGATGTTGCCGCGTCTGGTGGAGCCGGTGGAAATCGCCGGTCACATTACAGCCGAAGCTGCAAAGGCAACCGGACTGACCGAAGGCACGCCTGTTGTTGGCGGTTATTTTGATGTGATTGCCAGTGCGCTTGGGTCCGGGGTCATCCATCCCGGCGAAGCCTCGATCATTGCGGGCACCTGGAGCATCAATCAGGTGTTTTCCGAAGCACCGATTGTCGACAAGGCCATGTTCATGGCCTCCGGCTTTGCGTCCGGCCGTTTCGTCAACATCGAATCCAGCGCGACCTCGGCCGCCAACCTGGAATGGTATGTGCGAGAGCTGGTGGAGCGCGGTGAACATCACGACGACCCGTTCGGCTATTGCAATGCAAGGATCGCGGAAGTCACGCCCGCAGCAAACGATCCGTTCTTTCACCCGTTCCTTTATGGCTCCCGGCTCGGAGCGGATTTTCGTGCCGGCGTCTATGGTCTGGCCGGCTGGCATACGGAAGGTCATCTGCTCAGGGCCTTGTTTGAAGGCGTCGTCTTCGAGCATCGTCGACATATCGAGGTGCTCGGGAGCGCTGGGGCCGCCTTCGACCGGGCGGTGCTTTCCGGAGGCGGGTCGCGCAGTCCGGTCTGGCCGCAAATGTTCGCCGATTGCCTGGGTGTGCCGATCACCGTTGCCGAGGCCCGCGAGACGGGCGCGCTGGGCGCGGCAATCGGGGCCGGTATCGGTGCGGGCCTGTTTGCCGACTACGAGGCAGCGGTTGCCGCGATGACCCGGATGCAACGGGAATACATGCCGGATGAGGCGATGAAACGTCATTACGACCGGCGCTACGGGACCTATTGCAGACTGACAGATGCCCTGCGGCCCATCTGGGCGGAAACCCAGGCGGTGGACCAATAGTCCTCTTGGAGGAATTGCCGAGACGCCAGGATGTTCTACTGTGAGACCAACAGCCAGGCGAAATCGCACCGGCGGGCGTTGGGACATGCCTTGAGATTGGCCGTCCGGCACGACGCAGACCATCGATATCTGAACCGCAGCGAAAAGACTGTGGACGGGAAATGGGCGGGAAACGGGAAACGACATGAGCGGTTCGACTTCACTTGAGGGAACGTACGATTATGTGATCGTCGGGGCTGGAACGGCCGGCTGTGTTCTGGCCAACCGGCTGAGCGAGGATCCTTCGGTCAAGGTGCTGCTTCTGGAAGCGGGTGGCTCGGACAATTACCACTGGGTGCATATCCCGGTCGGCTATCTGTTCTGCATCGGCAATCCACGCACCGACTGGATGATGAAGACAGCCAACGAACCCGGCCTCAACGGGCGCAGCCTCGTCTATCCGCGCGGCAAGGTTCTGGGGGGCTGCTCCTCGGTCAACGGCATGATCTACATGCGTGGCCAGGCGGCGGATTACGATCACTGGCGCCAACTCGGCAATACCGGGTGGTCTTGGGACGATGTGCTGCCCTATTTCCTGAAATCGGAAGACCACCATGCCGGCAAGTCCGGTTTGCATGGCGGTGGCGGCGAGTGGAAAGTCTCCAGGCAGCGGCTGAAATGGGAAATCCTGGAAGCCGTTCAGAAAGGGGCGCAGGAGTTCGGTGTTGAGCCGCGGGCGGATTTCAACGACGGCAGCAACGAAGGCAGCGGCTTTTTCGAGGTCAACCAGAGTGGCGGGGTCCGCTGGAACACGGCCAAGGGTTTCCTTCGCCCGGCTCTGAAGCGTCCGAACCTGCGCGTCATCACCCATGCGGAAACAAAATCGATCCTGCTGGAAGGCAAACGGGCGGCGGGCGTGACCTTCACCGTGAAGGGACAGGACGTGAGCGCGCGGGCGGAGCGCGAGGTTCTGCTTGCGGCCGGTGCGATCAATTCACCGAAGCTTCTGGAGCTGTCCGGCATCGGCAGTGGCGATGTGCTGTCCCGCTACGGCATCGAGCTGAAACACGAACGCGCCGGCGTGGGCGAGAACCTGCAGGACCACCTGCAGATCCGCACGGTTTACAAGGTGCAGAACACCAGGACACTGAACACCATGGCCAACAGCCTGTTCGGCAAGGTCTCGATTGCACTGCAATACGGGCTGACCCGGTCGGGGCCCATGTCGATGGCCCCCAGCCAGTTCGGCATGTTCACCAAGTCCGATCCTTCACTGGAAACGCCGGATCTCGAATATCACGTCCAGCCGCTTTCGACCGACAAACTGGGCGATCCGCTGCATCCGTTCCCGGCCATCACGGTGTCGGTGTGTAATCTTCGTCCGGAAAGCGTCGGCTCGTCCCATATCCAGAGCGGGAATGCCGCACAGCAGCCTGATATCAGGCTGAACTACCTGTCGTCGTCGAAGGACAAGATTGTTGCCGTCAAATCCGTGAAGCAGGCGCGGCAGATCATGACGGCGAAAGCCCTGCAGCCGTATCAGCCTGAGGAAATCCTGCCGGGGCCGACGGTCGATAGCGACGAGGACCTTTTGAAAAAGGTCGGCGATATCGCCACCACGATCTTCCACCCTGTTGGCACCTGCCGCATGGGCGTGGACGAACAGTCCGTTGTCGATCCTCAGCTCAAGGTTCACGGGCTCGACGGGCTTCGGGTCATCGATGCCTCGATCATGCCCAGGATCGTTTCGGGCAACACGGCGTCTCCCGTAGTGATGATCGCGGAAAAGGCGGCGGACATGATCCGGGCGGAGCGACGGGCTTGAGGGGGAGTCTGGCCGGAGAAATGTGTGTGTGCTTTTAGTCTTTTCTACTGAACTCTACCCACCCACTGCCTCATCCTGAGGAAGCGCCTTGGCGCTGTCTCGAAGGATGGGCGGCGGGCTCCGGAACAAGCAGCCCATCCTTCGAGACGGACCTGTCGGTCCTCCTCAGGATGAGGATAAAGGAGGGAAGGCGTAACTTGATGTTGCGCGGCAAGCTCCTGAAACTTCGTGACTAATCCGCTGCCTTCACCCGATACGGAATAATGCCGCGCTGGCCGGAGTCGATGAAGGGTTCCTTGTCGACGGCGGGGAAGGCGCGTTGGTCGCAATTGTCCCTTGGGCAGATGCGGCAGTTGACGCCGATGGGTTCGGGTGAGGCGATCTCGTCGACTGCGAGCCCGTCGGCGTAGACCACCGCATCGGCGTATTGCACCTCGCAGCCGATGCCGAGCGCGTAGCGGCGCTCGCCGCTGCGATAGTCCGGCTGATGTTTGGTGATGCTGGTCGCGACACACAGGTAGCGCACGCCATCCGGCATCTGGGCAACCTGCGAGGTGAACTTGTTCGAGTTCTGCTCGAAGGCCTGATGCACGTTCCAGCGTGGGCAGGATCCACCGAAGCGGGCAAACTGGAACCGGGTTGCGCTGTGGCGTTTGACGACGTTGCCGGCCCGGTCGATCTTCACGAAATAGAACGGCAGCCCCTTGGCGCCGGGGCGCTGCAACGTCGACAGGCGATGGCAGACGGTTTCGATGCTGGCATCCAGACGGTTGGAAAGAAGCTGGATGTCGTGCCGGGTTTCCGCGACCGCTTTCAGGAAATCGTCATAGGCCAGGATCAGGGCGCCGGCGAAATAGTTCCTGAGGGCAAGCCGCGCGATGCTCTCCGCCGACTTGGTCTTGAACCGTGCTTTGGTGACCTCTTCGGAAATGAGGTCGCGCACGCACAGTTCCGCGATGACTGACCCCAGCAGGAAGCTTTTGGTCGACTGTGGCGTCGCACTGTAAAGGGTGATGGTGCGGGCAAAATCGTCCTGCCGGATCAGAGTGCCTCGATAGTCGGGAAATTCCTTCACCGTTATGCCGAAGCGTTCCTGCAGCCAGGCGGTGAGGGCCGCAAACTTGGAGGGGGCTTTGGAGAGTCCGATTTCCAGAGACAGTTTTTCAGCCGCCCGGTCGATGGAATCGACATAGTTGTCCATGTAATGGAAGTAGTCGCGGACTTCTTCGTAGGCCGATTTTCTGGGGCCGGGACCGCTTTCAGGGCTGCCGCCGAGCTGAACCAGATCGTCTTCGTTCGCTTCCCGGTCGTGATAGGTTCGCAGGGCCCCATAAAGATCCATGATCGCCTTGGTGACGCCCGGGGCCCGTGTCACCAGTTCATGCACTTCCTGCCGGCCGACGGAGGCTGTCAGAAACTGGGTGTCTGCAAAAATTTCCTGAAGATCCTGCACCACTCGGTCGAGATCGTTTTGTTCGAAGGCGGACAGATCAACACCGAAAATCCGGTTGATCGTCAGCAGCACCGAGGCGGTGACGGGGCGGTTGTTGTTTTCGATCTGGTTCACATAGGCGGTGGACAGGCCGATCTTCTTGGCGAGCTCCACCTGGGAGAGGCCGAAATCCGAGCGGATTTGCCGCAACGTGTGGCCGGAATAGAGTTTTTTGCTCACGTTCGACAGTCTCCGGGATCAAATTGCGAATCTTTAACAATATGCAGTATGCTATTTAACATTTTACAATAGCCGGGTAATGATGAAAAGTCCTGTCACCACGGAGGAAACAACCCCAAGGAACGTAGTGATGACCGCTCATTTCGCTTTGCCGACAAGTTCCGCAGTCAATGGTGGCACCGGCGCATTTGCCGCTGGTATCCGCTGGCCGATCAACCTCACCGAACTGGTGACGCCGCGCCAGCTCGAAATCATGGTGAAGCTGTGCGAAGGCAAGGTGAACAAGCAGATTGCCTATGAGCTGGACGTGTCGATTGCGACCGTCAAGGCGCATATCCGCAATGCCATCACCCGCCTCGGGGCGAAAAACCGCACCAACGCGGTTGCTATCGTTGCTGCAAACAGCGCGATTTTTCACAACGCAGCCGCCTGACACGGTGCAGGTCTGACCATCCGGACACTCGTTTGCAAATGAACGGGTGCTCGGATGCCAGCATCTTTTGATTTTCCGTCGCGCCTGGGTTGCTTTGTTCGGCCATAGGTGCACCGGCCAGAATTGTGCCAGCCCCATCGGCCGCGTGATAACGCAATAAAATCGCGAAACGCAGCCTTTCTGACGGCGCCATCGCCGTCAGCCGCTCGCGGCGGTTAGGTCAACAAACCGCCCGGCGAATTCGTCCATTCCGCCAATATCGCGCTTGCCGCAGAACTTCAGACAGCCCGTTTGATCATGGATGTGCGGATGCTTTCCACCTCGGTGCCAAGGTAATCGCAAAAGTCCTTCGCGACGATGGAGATCGGCCGGTGGGTCGGTGTCAGGATCGACAGGCTGTTTTGAATGCGTGGCCGGAACGGACGAAAGACGATCATGGGTGGTCCCATGCCGAGACGACCTTTTTCCTGAGCATTATAGGCTGTGATCATATCGCAGATCAGAGCGCAGAGACCTGCTTCAACGAAGCGGAGCCCGGGCCAGGCTGTCTGAAGCTCGAAGCGCTGGTTGAACCGGACGCCGGCATCGCGAAAGCGGGAGAGCGTCTGGCGGTGGCTGCGATGCTCGGAGTGAAGCAGCGCGAGCGGGTATCCATCCAGCTCCTTGGGTGTGATGACTTCCATCGAGGCCAAGGGGTCGGTTGCGGGCACTGCGCACATGCATTCCAGCTCGAAATCGATCTGGTCGAAAGAATTTCGCGCCCGCGGGGTTTCGGCAAATCCGATATCGAATTGCTGTGCAGCGATCAGTTCCTCGATTTCGGCTGAGGTTCTGCTTGCCAGGGAAACCTTGACGCTTGGTTTGTCGGCGATGAATTGCGCCAGACTATTGGGCAGGAAGTCGGCCGTTGCTTCGGGAATGCCGGCAATCCGCAACTGCCCGTGTTCCCGGTTGGCGAGGCCGCGCAGCGTGCGTTTGGAGATTTCAAGCCGTTTCAGAATGGCTTCGGCTTCTTCCAGAAAGAATTCGGCTTCCGGTGTCGGCACGAGGCGGCCCTGTTCACGTACGAACAGTTTCAGTTCGAGCTCTGTTTCAAGGCCTGCAATGGTGGAGCTGACCGCAGGTTGCGTTCGGCCAAGCGTGCGCGCGGCCTCTGAAATAGAGCCACTTCGCATGACCTCTCGAAAGGTCGCCAGCTGCCGAATAGAAAGATTCATGGTTCTGCGAGAACCGCCCTCCCAAATCTCTACAAGGATTAATGTGTCGCCTAAACAGGTTCAGGTCAATACACGTAGAAATTTGTTGTGTATTATTGTTGGCTTAGCTCAGAAAATTCGAATATTACCGATATCGAACTCGGGATATTGGTAATTGATGAATTTATTTATATTACCTTTACGTAACATATAGCCGCTTCCGGCCGTTCAAAACCGGTTCAGATCCGTATCAACGTGCCGGCGACCAGAGCCTTTCCATGTCGAAGCTCTTGACGTCTTCAAGCAGTTCGATGAAGCCACGCGCCGCGTGATCGAGCGATTGGCGTCCTTTTTCAGCGGTTGCGAGTGCGGCGTTGCCAAGTGCGCCGGCCTCGTTGAGGTCCTGCGCCTTCCAGCCGTATTGGGCCTTGCCGTGCCCGCGAAGATGCTTGAATTCCTTGAGGTAGCTTTGCTGTTGCGACGGAAAGTCGGTCGCAAGGTCCATGCGGACAAGGTCGGGGCGCAGATGCAGCATCAGCGAGGTCTCGATGTCGCCGCCATGAATGCCGTAGGTGAATTCCTCGTCGGCGTAGAGCCCGTCGGGCTGACCGAACCGAAGCCAGTTCGTGGCAGTCACGAACATGCCGTGCTTCACACGAAGCTCCCGGGCCACGATATCCAGCACGGGCACGTTGCCGCCGTGGGAATTGATCAGCACAAGCTTGCGGATTCCGGCCCGGGCGATGCTTTCGCCCAGTTCAAGCCAACAGCGTGTGACCGTGTCCCAGGCAAGCGTCAACGTTCCGGGCGAGGAGATGTGCTCGTCCGACTTGCCGACGGCCTGCACCGGCAGGAAGGTTGCCGGCAAACCATCTGGCAGGAGGTCAAGAACGCGCTGGATCTGCCCTTCGGCAATCGTCGCGTCCGTCGACAGAGGCAGATGGGGGCCATGCTGTTCGATAGCTGCCACGGGCAACACAGCGATCCAGTCCTCAATGCCGGGTGACTGGAAGTCGAGTGTCGTCATGTCTTGCCAGTACGGCTTGGGCAGCATCTATCTCTTCCGCTTTGAAACTACGTTACTTTCTCCTTCGCATAGCGTCCTCGGACAGGCAAGAGGCGGGGCAGGAGAGACCTTCATCCAGGCCTGTCTTCACGAAGTTATGATCCCGGTTTCTTAACCGGTGTTTAGAAATTGCTGACGTCTTTGCGGGAGAATAGGCGCCATGATCGGCGCAATCCTGTCAAATACGCCAGCGACGATCCTGAGAGGAAACGGTGTCGCGGCGGAGCGCGATCCTGGTTCGGGGGAGAACACCCCTGGCCGGGACCAGGCTTCTGCGCGCGCAAGTCAGGCAAGTGCTTCGGCAATCGCCATTCGGGGCGGCAACATACCCCCGTTGAGTGCCCAGGCCGTGATTGCGCTTCAGGAAGCCGACGGATCTGCTGCAGGGGCTGGACGTTCCCGTCCGGCTGCTGCGCCCGGAAATCCTGATGGCGAAGACGCCGAGACCGGCAACTCCGCAAATGCGGGAGCAGCCGGCGACGGGGCGGACACAGAGGCGGCGGCTGCCGGAAGCAGCACCGGTCAGGCGCAGGACGAAAGCACCAAGGACGAAGACCCCGATGGGGACGGCCTCGATCAGGCCGAGGAAAAACAGGTTGAAAAGCTGAAGCAGCGTGACCAGGAAGTTCGTGCCCACGAGCTGGCCCATGCCCGCGTTGGCGGCGCTCATGCCGGGGCGCCCAGCTATACCTTTCAGCAGGGGCCGGACGGCAAACGCTATGCCATAGGCGGCGAGGTTCAGATCGATACTTCGAAAGAGCGCACACCCGAAGCCACGATCCGCAAGATGCAAGTAGTCATTCGGGCTGCCACCGCGCCGGCCGATCCATCCTCTCAGGACCTGAAGGTGGCGCAGCAGGCAAGAGCCCAGATATCCGAAGCGCAGGCCGAGGTGCGGCAGAAGAAAACGGAAGAATTGTCCGGAGATGATGGCGACGGAGACATCGATGCCGCAACCGGTACCGACAGGGACCCTGCCGGTACGGATGGCGCCAAGGGGGCTGAAAACGCTGACGGAGCTGGGAGTGCCGAGGGAGGTGAAGGTTCGGGTGGACCGGGCGCCGACAGGGGCAGTGCCGAAACAGCGGCTGCGATTTCCGCCTATCAGTCCGCTATCGAGCGGACCAATGACATCCAGTCCCGGCTCTTCGGTCTGAATAGCTGAGCCGGTATCCTGGCCGGTTGGGTGTAGCGTGGGGTGCCGCTGCGTTCTCCTGCTGTCACAGGACCGGGCGTAACCGGAGGCTGCTTTCGCCGGGATTGGCGCTTGTCAGGTTGCTGTGTGCGTGACAGAAAGACGGTTCTCTTTCGGGCCGCTGCCCTCCCAGAAAATGTTAGCTTCATGTCAGTTTCAATCCAGCGCCAAGCCGTTGCCGCGCGCCGCGTCGTTTCGGCAATTTTTTTCATGTGCGGTACCAGTATCGGGACGTGGGCCTCGCGCATTCCCGACATCAAGTCCGCAACCGGGTTGGACGAAAGCGGTTTTGGCATTCTCCTGCTTGTGATGGCTTGCGGTGCCTTTGTTGCCTTTCCGATCACGGGAATGCTTATTGACCGTCTGGGCGCTGCACCCATGACCAAACTGCTGACGGTTGCCAACATCGTCAGTTTCGTTCTGGTCGGACTTGCGCCCGACGTGACCTTGTTGACCGCCGCCCTGTTCCTGGCAGGCCTCAACATCGGGGCGCTGGATATTTCCATGAACGGTTGGGGCGCCGAGGTGGAAAAGACGCTGGGGCGCCCGATCATGTCCTCCTATCACGGGCTTTACAGCCTGGGGGCGGGCGCCGCCGCACTGGCCGGTGGGCTTGCGATCACGGCCGGGCTGAGTGTCCTGTCGCATTTTGTGCTCTGGGGTGCGATTTCGGCACCGTTCCTCGTCTGGTACTGGCGTCAGGCCTGGCCGAAAAACGAGGTCCACAACGAAGATGGCAGCAAGGCACCGCTGTTTGCGATGCCCAAGGGAGCTCTTGTGCTTGTCGGGCTGATGGCTCTGGTGGCAGCATTGGGTGAAGGTGCGGTGACGGACTGGGCTGCGCTCTATCAGATCGAGGATCTTGGCATTTCCCAATCGCTTGCGCCGGCTGCCTTCACGATCTTCTCGATCGCCATGGTGATCATGCGCCTGGCTGGCGATCAGGTGATCGCCCGTTTCGGACCGGTGCGAACCGCCCGCGTAAGCGGTATCGTTGCCCTGTTGGGAGGTGTCCTGCTGGTCTCCGAAGCCGGTCTGTGGTCAGTCTGGGCGGGATGTTTCGTGATGGGCCTTGGATATGCGGTGCTGTTTCCGCTTGCCATGTCCCGGGCGGCCAGCGATCCGCATATGTCGAAAGGGGCTGCCCTCGCGGCTGTTGCCACGCTTGGCTATGGAGCCTTCCTGTTCGGGCCGCCGCTGCTTGGTTTTGTTGGCGACTATCTCTCGCTCAGGGCGTCTTTCATCACCGTTGCGGTGCTGACGGTGGCCATTCCGATGCTTGCAGGGGCGCTCAAGGTCAAGGATTGACGGACGCTGCGGAAGTGGTTCACACAACAGGAAAGCCGGAAGCGATCACATGACGTCACTGAACAAGGCTCCTGTCGTTGTATCCCTGAAGGGGATCGGCAAGGTTTTCGAAAACGGCACGACCGCACTCGACGATTTCTCCCTGGATGTGCGCGAGGGCGAGTTCGTGTCCCTGCTTGGGCCTTCGGGGTGCGGCAAGTCGAGCGCGCTCCGGATCATCGCCGGATTGTCCAGCCCTTCTGCCGGTACCGTTTCCTGGCCGATGGAGCGCAGCGGGCAGGATGAGCACGAGCTTGGGTTCGTGTTCCAGGAGCCGACGCTGATGCCGTGGGCCACGGTTTTTGCCAATGTCTGGCTGCCGCTGCGGCTAAAGGGCGTTTCCCGGCAGGCGGCCAAGGACCGGGTGATGGATGCCCTTGCGACTGTCGGTCTTGCCGATTTTGCCGAAGATTTTCCCCGTCAGCTGTCCGGTGGCATGAAAATGCGGGTCTCGATTGCTCGCGCGCTTGTCACCCGTCCAAAGGTTCTGCTGATGGACGAGCCCTTCGCCGCGCTCGACGAGATCACGCGGTTCAAGCTCAACAACGATCTGCTTCACCTGCAGAAGACCTTTGGTTGGACCGTTCTTTTCGTGACGCATTCGGTGTTCGAGTCTGTCTATCTCTCCAGCCGCATCGTGGTGATGGCGTCCCGACCGGGGCGGGTCATCCGCGAGATGGATATCGATGTGCCGTATCCGCGGGAAGATAGTTTCAGGACGTCTTCAGACTACAGTCAGTACTGCCGCGAGGTTTCCGACGCGCTTCACGGTGCCCTGGAACCGGCTGACGCTCTTTGAAGGTGCCCATAACAGGGAAAACGTGACCGCTTGCACCTGACATCCCCGATCCATTTGAGGCCGCGTGCGTTCGATGAAACAAAAGTTCGCTGGATATCAGGCGTCAACTCTGTGCAGTGTCGTTAAAATCGACTTTTGCCGGGCGGGTGTCATTTGACGGTTAAATACCTTCGCTAGGGTGCCTCCGCGTCATTGATGAACGTGATTAGAGTTGACTGGAAGACGGGGTTGCAGCGATGGCTTTCAATTACAAGAAAAGCATAACGTTCCGCCTGGTTCAGGCTGCAAAGGCGCAGCGGGCCCGGTCCGGGGCGCATCTTATGCGGATCGGTCTGCACCCGGGCCAGGAACTGGTGCTCAAGGTGCTGGCGGACACGGACGGACGCACGATGAGCCAGTTGGCTCTCGCGCTTGGCGTGCAGCCGCCCACCGTCACCAAGATGGTGACCCGGCTTTCCAGTCAGGGCTATGTGCGCCGTCAGGTCTCCGATACGGACGGTCGTCTTGCACGTGTCTATCTGACCGACGTCGGCCGCGAGCTTGTGGTGTCGGTTGACAAGGCCTGGAAGCGCCTGGAACGGGAAGCCATGTCCGGACTGGACGACAAGGACCGCAAGAAACTGCGCAAGCTGCTCCGGCAGGTCGAAAAGAACCTGTCGATCTCTGTCGATAATGACCCGGAACATGAAGCCGATTTCGACACCGACGGGGATGCTGCCGCCGAAGCCGAAGGCAAGGAAAAAGACAAGGCCAAGGAAAAGGAGCTGTCCGCTGCCTGACGTTTCTGCTCCGATTTCCCGCGTCAGCTGGCGCCCCGGCATCTTTGGATGGCAGCTGCGGCAAGATTAAAAATCTGTCATTTGCAAAGGCCGCTTGTGCGTCCTACCTGCGTTTTAGCCACGTTGGCATATACGGAGGTTACACATGCGATTGAGGTATCGGACCATAAACGAAGACCGTGGTGCCCGCCGGGCACAGGAGCTGCGTGACCGGTTCCGTCACGTCTCGGATGCTTCCATCAACCGGCCGCAATTCGGATTGAGGCAGGCACCTCAGGCCCGCACCTGGAGCGAAGTCAAATCCCGCCAGTCACAGTTCCAGGAGTTGATGGCCTGGAGCGTGCTGGCTGTTGTAATGGTCTTCATCGGAATGATGGTGTTTTAGGCTTCATTTCTCTCCATGCAGATGACCGGCGTCTGCGTGTGCACTCCAATCAAAGACCTGTGAAAATCAATCATGCGGCGAACGGTCCAACCGTTCGCCGCTTTTTTGTATCTTTATCCATGACAGATGCGGGATCGCGATGTGTGCTCTATCGTGTCGGCGTCAGGGTTGAGTGTGTCACCGCCGTCAGCCATGGACGCCGTGAGAGGCATGCGCCATTCGGTCGACTGCGAAATGTTGATGCGGAAAACGCGGCAGGCGTTCCCGAAAGTCGTCTGAAAAGCGGTATGCAGCTTGCGAGGCTATTTATACTTATGCGTTTATTTTTCCGATAAAATCGCTATAATTGCATGCGCATTTGTTTTCGCAGTCTGTGAGAGTGTGCGGTCGGCCTTATTTTGACCGGGTATACGCATATCCTCAGTCGATAGCCGGTAGCTGACAGCTGCACCGGCGCTTAGAAACAGACCCTATTGTTTTAACATTTCTCGACACGGTGTTGATCATGCCGGTAACCGGAGCAGAGCTGAAGCCGTATTTGGATGCCGACGAAGCCTCCGTCGATACAGTGCTGCGCCGGGTTCAGGGCTTTACGGACTCTCTGATGACGCTGGACGCATTGCGCAGCACTGTGGAGATCACCGGACAGTCTCTGGAAGATCTCCTGGCTGATTTTCTGAATGACGAAAACCTCGGCTGGGATTTCATGTATCACGTTAATCGGCCTGCGGTGCCGATCAACGATGCCAATTTCGATCTCGAAGACCTTGGCGATTTCGCGCACAAGATGCTGGGCTTCAAGCTTTATGTTTTCGATGAAAGCGGGTTTTGCGGAGTCGGGACGCTTGTTTCCCACCGGCTTGCGCTGACCGCCTGGCACGTGACCGTCAAGGACAAGCGAAAGGAGCGCCGAACCGGTCTCACGGTGCGCACGGAAGAAGGGCAAAAAAAGTTGCGCGTGCTTGGTGTGCGTTTCGAAAAGCCCTGTCACGATGGTGAATGGGATGCCGGTGTTCAGGATGCAACTATCCTGCGCGCCCATCCGGATGTTGCCTTGCTCGCCCTTGAGCAACCGATGACGACCTACTGCGAGTTGCCGACCAATCCGCCGGCTTGGATCACCGGAAGGCGGAAGCTGTGCCTGAGCCACAGGCAGGACGACAACGGCAGGGGCGTGACTTTCGTTACCGGACGGGCAACAATTGATGATCCGCCGCGCATTGAACTGGAATGGGAAGACGGCGTCACCCGGCCCGGCTCATCGGGCGGCTCGGTCTTCGATACGGATTTTGCATTTGTCGGCTTTCACCAGGGGAAACTGAATGGCGTGTCCAGGATCGTTCCCTATGCGACCTTCGCGGGCATCGATGCATTTTTGCAGGCAATTGCCGAGGATCGGGCGCCGCCTTACATCTTTTCCCTGACGGGGCGTGTCGACGGTCATCTGATTATCGGGCGTCAACGCTATTGTCACGCCATCCATGACGTCGTGAGGGGGGCGGCCCCAAACTTGCGCGGGATCTGGATCAAGCGGATGGAGATCGACGAGACGACCGGGCTGGAATTTTCCTACGATCTTTTGTGTCAGGTTCTGTCGCAGAACGGTCAACCGGCACAGGTCTTCAGGGTTGAACTGTCTCTGGAGATGGAAGACCTGCTGCAATCGTTGAACGAGAGACTTCATGGCGGTACGCCTCTGCTGGCACGGCCGGGTGCTGCTGAGGATGAGACCAGTGAAGGCGCAAGCGACAAGGACCGTGCCAGGCAACTTGTGGATCGCCTGGCCAAGGCGGCCGGGGCGAGTGAGGACAAGCCGGGCTGGATCTATTTCGACAATCCGCGTGGTGGTCTGCGCAAGGCGGCCCAGCAGCAACTTGAACTGCTTCTGGCAACGATCCTGAGCGATACGCGACTTCGATTTGTGATGGCTGGCGGGGAGACCTACAGCGTCCCCGGCCCGAAGGCGGAAAATGCCAGCGCTCTCACGGCGCCGGGTGTGATGGTGGATTATATCGGCCAGTTCGACCGAGAGGATGTGCGTTACACGCTGGAGGCAATCAACCGGTCCCTGGGGCTTGGCCTCAAGGACGATGCGGTCAAAAATGTTCTGGACCAGGCTCTTGCCGGCGTTGAAAGCCAGGGAACGGTCTACCGCAGCGCGGAGGTGAAGACCGTGTCGGAAAACTTGCGCAAGTTCCTTGCGAACAAACTTCCACGGGAAGGAGCGAGCGCACCATGAACAAGGACGGCGACCAGCTGACGGAAGGCCTGAAGGCGGCAATGCGGTTTGCCGCCACGCGCAAGACCTTCACGCCGCGCGATGCTGTGGAGGCAGCGTCGAAGGTACTGCAGGACAAGCTCACGCCTTTGACGATTGCCCGGCTGCTGGCAGAACTTAAAAAGGTCGTTCAGGAAGTATCCTCCGAACCTGTCTGGTCGCTCCGCAACGGGCCGCGCCACGGCATCTTGAAAAGCATCGAAACGCCTGAGGAAGATACGCCCGTTGCCAGAGCCCTGCGCGGCGATGAGCCGTTCTCGCAGGACAGCATCGAACGGTTGATTGCGGAAACGCCGGATCTGCCGGACGAGGACCGCCTCAAGCGGATCGAGGACATTTCGAGTGAGCTGGACCGGGCCGGGCCAAGTGCACCGGCCTATCCGTTGCTGGTGCGCCTGCGCGGGGTCATGAACCGCGTGGATGCCGCAAGGCGGGCGCAGACCATGCTGAGCCGGGAGTTTTTCGGCCGCGAGGAGGAATTGGCCCGCCTGCTAGACTGGTGCGCGCAACCTCAGGAGAAGACGCCTGTCCGCGCCCTTTTCATCACCGGCCTGCCGGGTATCGGCAAATCCTTCCTGATTGACCGCGCAATGGCGCAATACCGGTCCAAGCAGCAGGCTCCGGTCGTTCTGCGACTGGATTTTGACCGGCGCGGGCTGAACCTGGAAGATCCGGACAAGCTGGTGCATGAACTCTCCCGGCAGTTGGGGGATATCCTGACCGAGGAAGCGCCAAGGCTGCGTGATCTCAGGCTCAAGTATTCCGGCACCGCCGATACCTCCGGCACAACGGTCAGCAGCACGCTTCTACCGACTGAACTGATCGACGCCATGGGCGCTGCTGTGCGTTCGCACGGTGGGCAGGTCGTCCTGGTGCTGGATACGCTTGAAGTGTTGCGCGGCCATGGGGAAACCCGGCCCATTCTGCTGTTCGAGGTTCTGGACAACCTGGTGCGGGCGGGGCTGTCTCCGGTTTCGATCATCGCGGCCGGACGGGGCGATGCGCTTGATTCCGTCCGCAAACGCATTGAGGGCCCACCGCTTGAGTTGAACGGCTTGACCGAGGCGGAGTCCCGGGACCTTCTGGACACGCTGGGTGCGCCGCCGGACCTGCATGACAGGATCTTTGAACTTTCGCGCGGCAATCCGCTGATGTTGCGGCTGTCGGCGAAGGTGACCCAGGCAGACGACTTTGATCCGGGCGAACTGGAATACGGCGAAGCTGGCAGTGTCACGGAAGCCTATCTCTACCGGGCCATCCTGTCGCGAATTGATGATCCGCTGCTGGCAAAGCTGGCGCACCCGGGTCTCGTCCTTCGCCGGATCAGCGCCGAAGCAATCCAGTTCGTTCTGGCTCCGGCTCTCGGCCTTGACGAAGACATCGACGAAGCGGCCTCAAAACGTCTCTGGCAGGAACTCAGCAGCCATCACTGGCTGGTGGCTGTGGACGGTCAGGACTGGCTGAAACATCGCAGCGACTTGCGGCGGGAAATCCTGCCCATGCTTTATGTGGAGAAGCCTGAACTGGCAGCAAAGATTGACCGGGTGGCGGCAAGCTGGTTCGCCGGGATCGACCGCGAAACCGCACTTTATCATGCCTTTCAGGCAACGCGGGCCGGGGATGCGATGCCTGCGTTCACGGCCGGCGATGTTGCGGGCCTCAGCGATGACGAACTGGACGAGCTTCCTCTTCCTGCGGCCAATGCCATCTTGCAGGAGCGCGGTCAGCGCTCCCGCCGGGCGCGCTACACCAGCAGCGAGCAAGGGGCGCCGGAACCTGAGACCACGGGAACGCCGGCGGAAATCGAGCCCGAATTGATCCGCGAACTCGAGCACACCCTTCGGCGCGGAGATGTGTTGGAGGCCGAACACATCTTTACGCTCAACAACGCCTTCCCCCGAAATCCTGCGCCAACCAGTCCGGAAGCTGCCGCCACGCTTGCCTATTTCTGGCTGACCGGCCAATGGGCGCGGGCGATGTCCCTTTGGCGGCAACTGCCGAAATCCCTGCTGGACCAGCTGAGCCAGGAAGATCCCGGGCTCTATAGGCTGGTTCTGCTGGAAATCGCGGCGGAAGCGGATTTCGAGGGGCTTGTCGGCCGTCTGCGCGGCGACGAGAAACTGGCGGAGGCGGCGTGGCAGGCTCGTGCGGAAGGTTCCAGGATCGCCTTGAAGGGCGCACTGGATTTCGCGCTTCTGGCCAGCCAGGACGGATGGCAGGAGTATGCAGAGATCCTGGATCCGGTCGCCATGTCCGTCTTCCGGTTCGGCGAGAAAGAATCCGAATACCCGGCAGATGCCATCCGGTCCGGTGCGAACCGGGCGGAGCGGTTCGCGATCATGACCGGGGAGGAAAGCCCTGTCACGGATCAGCACACCATCGCCCGCATGAATCCGGCGATTGCCCCCTTGAGCGTTCTGGCGCGCATTCAGCACAGCCCACGCATGGCGCAATATCTGCGTGGCTTCTATGAGGGGCTGCACGAAACGATGTCCATGCTGGGGACGCCCGACCTTTTCGACAGTTTCGAACGCTACGCCAGCGATATCGAACTCGAGGGACCGGAAATTCTGGGCGCGCTCGGTCTGACCTGCGACTGGGCAGGGGCCTTTGCGATTTTCAATGCGGTTCCGGATGCTCCCACGGTCGCGCGCGCAGCCGAACGCTGGCGGCGCTTCAGCGGTGGCATCTGGTCCTACCCCGGAACGCCACCACCCGACTGGGGCGACGGCAATCGGGATGTGTTGCTCGAAGCTCGGGTGGAGTGCCTGCTTTCAGAAAATGACCCGCCCGCGACCGCAAGAGCCTTGTTGCGGCGACTGGCCTATGCCGCCGACTATCCCGACACGGAAGAAGGGGCGCGGCGCGCCCGCGGTGTGTTCGAACGGCGGTTGAAGCGGCCCTTGGCAAAGGCAATGACAGCCGGCGGCGCACAGGACATTGCGATGGTGCTGGCGCCCCGGCTCATGGGCCCGGCCCTTACGGCCGCACTGGCCGTGATCGGGGCAGATGCTGCAAGCAGAGACGAGCCGGTTGACGCGTCATCGCTGTTTTAAGCGGTCGCGCTATCAAGGTTCGTCAAAGACGAAGGAAGGAGAGAGCCAGGCAGTGCTCAGGTTGCTTGCGCCAGTTGAGGCTTTCAGCCCTGCTGCGGCGCCAGCCTATGGGGAGCGCCGCACAATAATACAGCCATTGATATTGGAGGAATTTCCATGAACGAACGTGCATTTTTGGAAAGTCGAGGACGCCTCGAGGCATTGAAATCGGGCGGACGGCTTGTGGCTGCGAAACGCGCTATTGAGACAGGACACCCCTTCGTTGAGCAATTTGGGCTGAACGTGCAGGCGACGCTGGACGCGCTGGATATGTCGCCCGGCCAGCTTGAGGCGACGGGCACGCCGCCGACGCAACTGGAAGCCATCGTGCGGTTGGTCACACGGCCACCGATGGTGGTGGAAGATGGCTCGGTTTCCCTGATCCCGCTGCCGGATGACTTCGGCGCGGACATTGACCTCAAGATCAAGCGCAATGAGCACTGGATTGGCTCGGTCGGGCGTGTGGAGTTCGTCAATCATTCGATGAGCTGGGGCGGAACCGCCTGGGTGATCGGCGAGGAAGCCGACGGACGCCATTTCCTGGTGGCCACCAACAGGCATGTGGCCAAGATTGTCGCGCGCCGTACCGCCAAGGGAGAGGGCGTCTTCATTCGCTCGCCCTTCACAATGGTGCGATACGGCGCGCGCGTGGACTTCAACGAGGAGGTGGGTTCGCTGCCGTCCGATGCGCGACCGGCGGAAATCCTCCGATTTACCTATCTGGCGGATGATGCCAGCGCCGATGTCGCGATCGGGCGCATTGAAAAGCCGGATGGCTTCAACCTGGCGCCCCTGCCGTTGGTGGATACGGACGCGGAAACGGATGAAATTGTCGCCGTGATCGGCTATCCGGCCTTCGACAGCCGGAACGACCGCACCGAAATGGAGAAGTATTTCAAGGGGCTTTACGATGTGAAGCGGTTTGCCCCGGGCAAGATGATGCCGGTTACGCCGGGGACAGTGCTCAGCCACGACTGCACCACGCTTGGCGGCAACTCCGGCTCACCCGTCCTGAGCCTTGATCGCAACAAGGTGGTGGGACTGCACTTTGCGGGCGCTTATGGAATTGCCAACAGCGCGGTCAGGGCAAGCACGCTGCGGGATCTTCTGTCCGGCACGCGGCCGACGCAGGTTCTGGTTGAGGAAAGCCTAGCGCAGGAAGTGGCCGACGGTTTTCACGAGCCGGACCATTTTACCGGCCGGGACGGCTACGACCCGGACTTCCTGTCGGCAAAGGTGGACTTTCCGAAGCTGCCGCACGGCATGTTCAATCTGGCCAGCCCGGCGGATGCGACACAGGACAGGCCGCATGAGCTGCGCTACACCCATTTTGGCCTGCTCCATGATCTGGACCGCCGGAGCCCCGTTGTAACCGCGGTCAATATCGATGGTGAAAAGGCGATCAAGATCAAGCGCAAGAAGCCGGACAAGTGGTTCTTCGACAAGCGCATTCCGATGCAGGCGCAGCTCGGCAAGGGCGACTTTCCGGGAGATCTGGACCGGGGACACATGGTCAGGCGCGAAGATCCGAACTGGGGCGATGACCGTGGGGTCGCGCAGCTGGCGAACGACGATACGTTCCACTACACGAACGCGTCGCCGCAACATGCCTCGCTGAACCAGAACCGATCCACCTGGCAAGGGCTGGAGAACCATATCCTCGACAGCACCAGGACCCACGGCTTCCGTGCGACGGTCTTTACCGGGCCATTGTTCGATGACGACGAAGATCCGTTTCTCGATAGCGTCGGGATCAATCTGCCTCTGCAATACTGGAAGGTGGTTGTCATGGACGCCTTGCAGGAAGACGACAGTCTTCAGCTCCACGCGACCGCCTATCTGTTAAGCCAGGGGCAGGCCATTCAGAAATACATGCAGGATCGCCACGAGACGGAAGCGGTAGAGGGATTTGCGTTCGGCGAATACAAGACCTTCCAGGTGTCGGTCGCCTTTCTGGAAGAACTGTCCGGCTTCGATTTCGGTCCGTTGAGAGATGCGGACCCGCTGGCAGCTCTTGCCGACGATCTCGAATTGCCCGCCAGCCGTCCTCGGTTTGTCGAGATCACGGGAGGGGACACGCTGATCCTGTAAGATCGGCGTGTCTCTGGAAGCGTGGAGCGGACCTCCGGTCCCGCAAACCGCGCTTCAACATAATACCGCCGCTGCCCCCGTTTGGTTTACTGTTGGCCTGACCGGGACGGCGGCGCGTTCGATTTTCGAAAGACGTTTCGTTAGACCAGGAAGGGATACCCGCCTTCCAGTTTCAGGAGAGCGATCTTTGTTTCCGTGCCGCCTGCGCCGGAATATCCGCCAAGGCCGTTCGCCGAAAGGATGCGGTGGCAGGGGATGATGATCGGTATCGGATTGGCTCCACAGGCTTGGCCGACCGGCTGTCCATAGGTGTCCAGTTCCCTGGCAACATCGCCATAGGTGCGAGTTCCGCCATAGGGAATTGCCAGCATCGCCTTGAACACTGCCTGGTGCAGGTCGCCGCCTTTCGGAGCAAGCGGCAGGTCGAAGGTTTTCAGATCACCGGCGAGATAGGCCTCCACCTGACGTGCAGCTTCCCTCAGCAGTGGTGTTTCTTCTTTGCCAGGCGGCCCGTTCCAGTGTAATTGGGTGATTGCGCCGTTTTCTTCCGTTATGGAAAGGCGCCCCAGCCATGTTTCAATTTCCGCAACCGGCATAACCGTCCCCGCTTGTCTCTTGATATCAGGTAGTGGGTTGGCGCACATATCTCAATCGGGCCGGTCCTGCCGGGACGGGTCCGCTACTTACTTTTTCATCTACGGATGATCGTTTGAAAAGGGCTGCCTCCGATGGCGCATGACAGACAGGACCGTTCGGCAGGCAATACTGCTGCTGCAACGGCGCCACTCGTCGGAATCGGTCTTATCGTGCTGGCTTGTCTCAGCTTCTCCTGGCTGGATGCAACGGCGAAATACATGTCCGCCAGTCTGCCAACCCTGCAAATTGTCTGGATGCGGTTCGTCAGCCATGTGATCCTGTCGCTGGTCCTGTTTCAGGTCTGGAAAAAGCCGTCACTGCTGAAAACCCAGCGGCCGGTTCTGCAGATCGTACGGGCGTTGTGCCTGCTCGGCACTACCATTTTCAATTTTCTGGCCGTTCGTTATCTGCAGCTCGCCGAAACCATGTCGATCATGTTCGCCGCGCCGTTCATGATAACGGCGCTTGCCGGACCGCTTCTGGGGGAATGGGCAGGGCTGCGGCGATGGATGGCCATCATTGTCGGGTTCATCGGGGTTCTCGTGGTCACCCGCCCGGGCCTTGGTGGCATGCACTGGGCGGCGATCTATTCCGTGGCGGCCATGTGCTTTTACGCGCTCTATGCCTTGCTGACGCGCCAGTTGACCGCAACGGACAGCTCCGCCGGAATGCTGATCATTTCCGGCATCGTTGCCGCCGTTGCCATGACGCCGGCCGGGCTTTCGGTCTGGGTGGCACCGCCGGATGCCTGGACCTGGGTTCTTCTGTTTGCGACCGGCGCCTTCGGTGCGGGCGGGCATTTCCTGTTCATCATGGCACACCGGATCGCCCCTGCACCGGTGCTTGCGCCTTTCATCTACACGCAGATCGTCTGGATGATCGCGCTGGGGTTCCTGATATTTGACGATGTACCCACCTCGACCACCATCCTGGGAGCAGCCATCGTCGTCGCGTCCGGCCTTTACATCCTCTACCGGGAGCGCATCAAGGGGATCTGATGCGCAACCGCAATTGCCCTCAAGCTGTCCTCAGGTGGTTGACGGAATTGGATAGTTCCAGTCTTAATGCCCTCCGGGGTTAATCCAACCGCCGGTCAGGAAGGATCGCCAGCCTTTAAAGGGGGGTATGGGATGGAGCTGAACCGACGCAGGTTCTTGACAGGGGCAGCCGCCACGGCAGGCATTCTGGCCTTGCCGCAGGTGGCGCATGCCAATGCAGCTGCAAACGCTTATTTCACTGGCTATCAGGAAGATAGTGGCTTCCAATACAGGAAAACCAATTTCAAAAAGATAGATCCCGTCTGGCATCGGCAGATGGTGAAGTATTTCAGTGACGAGCCGCCAGGAACAGTGGTGGTCGATACCAACAACCACTTCCTTTACTGGGTTTGGGAAAACAATACCGCGCTTCGATACGGCGTTGGCGTCGGGCGCGAAGGCTTCCAATGGTTTGGCCGCGCACGGATAGACCGCAAGGCCCTGTGGCCGCGGTGGGTGCCGCCACCCGAGATGCTGAAGCGGCAGCCGGATCTGCCGAGAATGGTCGAAGGCGGAGCCGCCAACAACCCGCTCGGCCCACGGGCGATGTATCTCTATCGGAACGGATCCGATCTCGGTTACCGGCTGCACGGCACGCTGGAGCCGTGGAGCATCGGCCATGATGTGTCGAGCGGCTGCATCCGCATGTTCCCGGAAGACATTGTCGACCTGTACCAGCGCTGCCCGAAAGGGACCGGCGTTCTGGTGCTGGAGCATCTGGGCGAGAACGCGGGCTGAGGTCCGCTGATCCGCAGCGATTTGCAATCGGCCGGCGGGGCTTCAGTTCTGGGGACTGAGTGCTGCCGGTCGAGGGGAAACAGTAAAAGGATTTGGGGGCTTCCTTGGAAAAGAATTTGGGCCGAATCGGCCGGGGCGCGGTATTTGCGCTCATGATTGGATTTGGATTGGCCGGCTGTAACAGTGCCGGCGGATTGTCCTCACCGGATGTGACCAACGCACCAGCCGCAGGTTTCGGCACTATTTCGCCGGGTTCGGAAGAGGAATTCATTCTCAATGTGGGCCGACGGATCTACTTCGATCAGGGATCGGCCGTCATCACGGATGAAGCCCGCATTACAATCGAAAATCAGGCCAAGTGGCTGAAGAAGAACAAGAAGTGGCTGGTCAAGATCCAGGGTCATGCCGATG
The DNA here is from genome assembly GCF_057180185.1 of Labrenzia sp. ATLA3. Lineage (NCBI taxonomy): Bacteria > Pseudomonadati > Pseudomonadota > Alphaproteobacteria > Hyphomicrobiales > Stappiaceae > Labrenzia > Labrenzia sp. ATLA3. Next base: position 685,509 of record NZ_JBXUKV010000002.1, on the reverse strand, counting down.
ATCCGGGCAGCGAGGCCGCGCAGAAGACGTTGTCGACCCAGCGGGCCAACGCTGTCATGGCCGAACTGGTCAAACTGGGGGTCAATCCCAAGCGCATGTGGGTAAAGGGATATGGCGTGGAGCGGCCGGTGACCGACTGCGATGAGGTGACTTGCAAGTCGCAAAACCGCAGGGTTGTCGTCAATCTGCGTGAGGAATTTGACGATTCCGCCCCTGCGGGACGGCGTTGATCTCGGTGTTGCACTGCGAACGCAATTCACGGAAAAACAGAAAAACCTGTTTACCCAGAGGGGAGAGAGCTATAACGGTCTCTCCCATCGCCGCTGCGGTTATCGAGAAATAGGAATGTCTGAAGACAACGGTTCCCCTCCCTCCCAGCCGGAATTTCCGCAAAAGCCTGGTAAAAGGCTGACGCTCGGGCATATTGCCGACCAGCTCGGGATATCCACGGCAACCGTGTCGCTGGCACTTCGTGACAGTCCGCTTGTTGCCGAGGAAACCAGGGTAAAGGTCAAGCAGACCGCGGAAGAGATCGGGTATATCTATAACCGGTCGGCGGCCTCCCTGCGCACTGCCCGAAGCCAGATCGTCGGCGTTGCCGTTCATGACATCCTGAACCCCTATTTCGCGGAAGTCTTCTCCGCGCTCGAGGACGTGCTGGAAGAGCAGGGGCAGATGATCTTCATCTGCAACCACCGGGATGACGTCAAACGCCAGCGCGCTTTCGTCAACACGTTGCTCCAGCACCGGGCGGACGGGTTGATCCTGTGTCCGTCGGTAGGAACCTCCGCAGAGGAGATCAACAGGCTGGTGGATCAGGGAATTCCCGTGACGCTGGTGGCGCGTGAGGTTCCGGGCGTCTGGGCGCCCTGCGTGCGCGGCGACGATCTTGCCGGGACCTACCAGATTACCAAACACCTGATCAAACAGGGGCACCAGGACATTGCCATGGTAGGCGGCCGCCGTGGCAGCTCGACAGGGCGCTACCGCAATGCCGGCTGGCGCAAGGCGCTGGAAGAAGCGGGAATCGATCCCGCCAACCAGCTCGACCTGCCGGAAATGATGTCACAGGCTGACGGCCGGGCCGCAGTGCCGCAAATCCTGGAAGCTGAAAATCGCCCCACAGCCATCGTCGGCTTCAATGATCTCGTCGCCTTTGGAATGATGACCACGTTCCGACGGGCTGGGGTCGAGCCGGGTCCCGACATGGCGATTACCGGTTATGACGATATCGACGGCGCTGATGCGCGCACGCCTGCACTGACAACGGTATCGGCTCAGCCCGACAAGATCGGCCGTCTGGCGGCCTTGACCCTGCTGCGCCAGATCGCGGGCGACCGCGTGCCCAATACGCCCATCGTGATCGAGCCCGACTTGCGGATCCGTGAAAGCTCGCCGCCTCCAGGCGTGCGGCTGGCTCCGAAGCTGGCTGACTAGGCAAGACGGGTGGCGGTTGCCGCCCGATTTTCAGTGCGTTTCAGGCCGTCTACTGCCTGGTCGTGCGAAACGAAGTGCGGAGCAGGTCCAGATCCGGCGCACTAAATGAATTTCGACCAATCCCAAGACTGCCATGACCGGGGTTTCCTGATCCCGTTGCGCGCTTCGTTTGACCCGGATGACCACACCGTTGTGGGGCGTCTCCAGACGCAAAAACGGGCGGCCAGGGCCGCCCGTTGCACTTAGCGTTATCGCTATGAGCTAGCGTGGTTCGTCCGCGAGGCCCTTGAAGATGGCGTAGCAGGCCAGCAACAGGACGATCGTGAACGGGAACCCGGTCGAGACCGCCATTGCCTGCAGGGCGCCGAGGCCGCCGCCGAGCAGAAGCGCGATGGCCACCAGACCTTCGAAGGTGCACCAGAACACGCGCTGCGGCACCGGAGCATCGACCTTGCCGCCTGCCGTGATCGTGTCGATCACCAGCGAACCGGAGTCCGAGGAGGTGACGAAGAACACGATGACAAGAATGATGGCGATGAACGAGGTGATCGAGGCCATCGGCAGATCGGCAAGCATGCCGAATAGCGACAGTTCCGGGCTGTAGCTTGCGATCACATATTCATGCACCTGGCTGTCGTTGCTGGCCAGAACCTGTTCGATGGCGGTGCCGCCGAACGCTGTCATCCAGATAACCGATACGATTGTCGGAATGATCAGGACGCAGACGATGAATTCCCGAACGGTCCGGCCACGGCTGACGCGCGCAATGAACATGCCGACAAACGGCGACCAGGAAATCCACCAGGCCCAGTAGAAGGCTGTCCAGCCCTGACGGAAGCCGTCGTCCTCGCGGCCAAAGGGCATCGACAGCGGTATGATTTCCTTCCCGTAGGCAACAATGTTGGAGAAGAAATCGGAGAACAGCGTTGCCGTTGGACCCGCAGCAATCACGAAGACCAGCAACAGTGCCGCAATCAGCATGTTGATTTCCGACAGCACCTTCACACCGCCATCGAGACCGCGCAGCACCGACACCAGGGCGATGCCGGTGATGCCGATGATCAACACGACCTGTGCCGTGGTGCTGACAGGAATGCCGAAGACGAAATCGAGACCGGCGTTTGCCTGTTGGGCACCGAAACCGAGTGAGGTGGCGAGACCGAACAGCGTGGCGAGCACTGCCGTGATATCGATGATATGGCCCGGCCAGCCCCAGGTGCGTTCACCGAAAATCGGATAGAACACCGAGCGCATGGTCAGCGGCAGACCCTTGTTGAAGGAGAAGATTGCAAGCGCGAGTGCGACCACAGCGTAAATCGCCCAGGGGTGCAGACCCCAGTGGAAGATCGTTGCAGCCATGCCCATGGCTTTCGCAGCCGCAACGTTTTCCGGAATGATATTGCCGTCCGCGTCAAAGGGCTTGGGCACGCCAATCGGTTCGGAAAAGGCCATGTGATAGACCGGTTCCAGCACACCGAAGAACATCAGGCCAATGCCCATGCCCGCGGCGAACAGCATGGCGAACCAGCCGAAATAGGTATAGTCGGGCTCGGCGTCCTTGCCACCGATGCGAACCTTGCCAAGGGGGGTGACGATCAGCGCCAGGCAGACGAGCACGAAGATGTTGCCGGAGATGATGAAGAACCAGTCGAGGTTCGACGTCAGCCATTTGCGCAGATGGTCGAACATCGGGCCGACTTCGGTCTGAAACGCAAGAGTGAAAAAGACGAAAGCAACGATGGTCAGGCCAGAGATCAGGAAGACCGGATTGTGGATATCGAGATTGAAAGGACCGACGGAGGTTTCGATGTTGTCCTGGCCAATCTCGTACTCGGTGTCGATGATATTGGCGGCGCCTTCCGGATCCGGTATGCCTTGATTGTTGGCGCTATCGCTCATGGGAGCGCTCCTTTTGTTTTGGAAAGGGGTTATCTCACGAGGAAGACGGATACGTCCGCATGGCTCGCCACTCGGCCGCCGTTCGATGGCCAGAAATGATCCGGCACATGCGGGATGTGCGTCGCCATGACGACAAGGTCCGCGCCCGTGTCATGAACGGCCTTGAGTATCGCATGTTCAAGGTCGATCGCCGGGTCATGAGAAAACGCAGCATGGCTGGATGCTTCGATCCCGTGTTTCTCGCCTTCAGCGGCTGCGAAAGCCGCCAGCTTTTCCCGAAACTCGTCTGGCGTGTGGGCAAGGGCGCTTGGGGTATTTGAGGTCACGGCCACAAATACCACAGGAATACTGTTTGTTTTCGCTAGGAAAGCGCCTGTTGAGATAGCTTTTTCAAGTTTATCTGCATGACCCAAGTCGATAGGAACTAGTATTTTTGTGAACAAATGTCCCTCCAAGATCTGTTCGGGCAAGAATCTTCAAGATTCAAGCCATAGAGGTCCTTGCACGGAGGGTCCGTATCATTAGTACATATAAAGGTAATGTCTTTTTGTCCCGCTCCGCCAAGCTCAGGCTACTGTCGCATATGCAGAGGCTGGCGTCAAAAGAACGGCATGGACACGCTGTGGTGCGACACTTTTGCGTATTTAATCAAAAACACGCCTGAATTTAATGCGCGCGCCGGGAAATGCTAAAAAATTGTGCACTGCGGTGCCGTGGGGCGCGCTGCAACGGAGGGAGCGTTCAGAGCGCCGGCAAATCTTCCGGCTGCGGGGCCTTGCAGGCCACACATTTGTTGCGGCCGGTCGACTTGGCTTCATAGAGTGCCGTGTCGGCCTTTTGCATGAGTGTCGAAAATTCCAGGTCTTCCCTTGCGACAACGGCAAGACCCATGCTGCAGGTGACAGTTTGTTTGACGATGTCGAGCTGGCACTCCGCGATGATCCGCTCCCGCAGGCGCTCACATACCAGCATGGCATCGTCCAGTTCGGCGTTGTGCAGGATCATGCAGAATTCTTCGCCGCCGACGCGGCCGAAGATATCGACCGACCGCAGGGCGCCGCTGACGGTATCTGCGAACTTCCTGAGAACTTCATCGCCGGTTGCGTGGCCGTACAGATCGTTGATCTGCTTGAACTTGTCGATGTCTATCATGACGGCGGTGAAGGGGCGTTTGGTGCGGCGGAACCGTTGAACTTCAGTATTGGCGCGCTCCAGGAAAGCCCGGCGATTCAGGATCTGGGTCAGGTCATCGATGCTGGCAACCCGCTCCAGGTTGATCTTGGCATTCATCAAGGCCTGATGATCGCGCTGGCGGGCAATCTCGTGCCCGACCCAATCGGCAAATTGCCGGACGATCTGAATATCGGATGCTGTGAATGGCCGTTTGCGTACGTCCGGAGCCGTGAAGTTGATTGTGCCATGGACTTCGCCATCGACCAGAAGCGGGGCGCCGATATACGTCTCCAGATTGAAGATCTGATAGCACGGATGCTTGGCGAATTCCGAGTTTGCAGCGTTGGCAGTCGCGATCGGCTCATCACCCGTGAGTGTCAGCAGACAGTAGGTGTCCTGCAGCGGAAACGATGTACCGGGCGCGAGCTCGCCGTTCGGGCTGTGGGCGTGCGTGATCGTGTAGTGGTCATCAATCACATGGCTGATGATGCCGAAGGGAACTTCGAAATGCTCCGTGCCAAGACGGAGGATTTCGGCGATCTTGTCTTCGTGGCCAAGTTCACGCGTCGACGTGATGCCATATAGTTCGGCCAGCGTGCGCTCGGTCTTCTTCCTTTCGGTTATGTCGGAAACCAGCAGCACGATCGCTTCGACCGAACCATTGTCGTCGAAGCGGGGGTTACAGCTCACCATGCATTCGCGCAAAATGCCGTCTGGAAAATTCAGGCTGATTTCGGTTTCAACCTTTTCGCCTCTTTTGGCTTCTTCCAAGGTTGCGCGGATGGTTTCGCGCTCCTTCCAGGTCAGCCTGTCGCGCAGCCGAGTGCCGATCAGATTTTCCGGTGTGTCATTGAACCATTTACAGGCAGTCTTGTTGATGAAGACGCATTTGCCGTCCAGGTCGACCTCGGTGACGCTGGCGAAAATGTTGTCGGCCATCAGAGACAGGTTCTTGTAGGCATTTTCCGCCTTCGCCCGTGCTTCCTTGAGTTCCGTGATGTCGAAGCGGATGCCGGCGATGCCGCCGCTGCGGGTCCTTGTTTCAGCAATGCGCAGCCAGCGGCCGTCAGCGAGGTTTTGTTCCAGGATGGAACCGTCACCTGCCAGATGCCGGTCGATGCGCTCCTGCAGCCATTCGTCATCCGACAAGTCGCCGGTATCGTATTGTTTGCGGTTCAGGCCAAAGCGCAGAATGTCCTCGAAGCGATTTCCGGGGAACATGGCCGGTGCCGATGCGGCATAGATTTCGCGATAATTGTCATTGCAGATGATCAGCCGGTCATCCTGGTCGTAAAGCGCAAACCCTTCCGAAATCGCGTCAAGGGCGTCTTCGAGCGTCAGGGCAATATCGCTGAGCTTGGTTTCGAGGGCTCTTCGTTCCGCCAGGTCTCTCGCGATGAACAGGATACCGGTCAGATTGTGCGCTTCATCAAACAGGGGCGCACTGACCACCTCGACGGATACGGTTGAACCGACTTCGGTAACCAGATCGATTGAATAGGCCTTGCGATGCCGCTGATCGGTGGGTGCCCGGTAAAGGTCTGCCATGCGGTCGAACTGGTTAGCGTCGGCAAAAAATCGTTTTGTCGTCGTGCCGACAACTTCTTCCCGGTCGACCTTGAGCAGTTCGGCCATGGCCCTGTTTGCGAAAACAATGACACGCTCAGGGCTGGTGACGATGACGCACTCGTTGAGTTCACCGAACGTCTGTTCAAGATCCAGAGTGATGTTCTCGCTCATATGCGTCCCCGTTTTCTTGCCATTGCGCGGGCCTGAGGGCCATTCAACGCAATAAAAGTTTAATAAAAGGGATACGTGAGTGAAGACACCCTGAAGAAAGCGTTCTTGTTAACCTTTGATGGGTCAGTTAATCCGTAATTTTTCCGAGAAATCAGGACTTTCGGTTTCCGTCAAGGAATGTTTCGATCCGTCCAAGCGCATCGCGGATGTTTTCGGTCGAGTTCGCATAAGACAGTCTGATGTATCCTTCGCCCAATACGCCAAAGTCGGGGCCGCCAATGACTGCAATGCCAGCTTCTTCCAGCAGGGCAGACGCAAGTTCCTTGGCCTTCCAGCCTGTCTTGCTGATATTCGGGAAGGCGTAAAAGGCCCCAAGTGGGACACGGCAGGAAATGCCTTCGATGGCATTGAGACCGTCAACCGTCACCTTGCGCCGGCCGTCAAATTCCCGAACCATGTCGGCGACAGCCGTTTGTGGTCCGGTGAGTGCGGCAAGGGCACCGAACTGGGCCGGTGCGTTGACGCAGGACCAGGCGTTGACCGCCAGTTTGCGCGCCTTGTCGATCAGGCCGTCGGGCCAGAGGGAAAATCCCATGCGCCAGCCGGTCATGGCGTAGGTCTTGGACCAGCCGTCGAGCAGGATGAGCCGGTCGCGCAGCGACGGAAAGCCGAGCAAAGACACGTGCTCCATGCCGTCATAGGTCATCTGCGAATAAATTTCGTCCGAGAGAACGGCAACATCGGGAAACCGTTCAAGTCCGGCAACGAGTTTTTCGATCTCCGCTCGTGGCGTGACGCCTCCCGTGGGATTGGCCGGAGAATTCAAAATGAGAAGCCGCGTCTTGTCGTTGATGAGCGAAAGCGTTTCTTCGGCAGAAAAGGCAAAGTCATTTTCCTCGCGGATCGGAACCGGCACGGGACGGGCGCCGGTGAACTCGATCATCGAGCGGTAGATCGGGAAGCCCGGATCGGGATAGAGAATTTCGGTGCCCGGTTCGCCAAACATCAGGATCGCCATGAACATGGTGACCTTGCCGCCCGGAACGATCAGAACGTTGCCGGGGTCGGTCTCCACTCCGTGACGTTTCAGCAGGTCGGCGCAAACCGCTTCACGCAAGGGCGCTATGCCCGTTGCGGGCGTGTAGCCGTGCTGACCGTCACGCAGGGCCTTGATGGCCGCTTCCACGATGTGATCCGGTGTTTTGAAATCCGGCTGACCGATGCCCAGATTGATGATGTCGCGTCCCTGTTCGGCCAGTTGCGTTGCCCGCGCCAGCACGGCAAACGCATTTTCCTCGCCGATCCGGTCAAATCCGCTAATCGTGTGCAGCATTTCGGTCTCCATGCCTGTGCGCGTTTCCTGCCGGCGACGTTAATGCGGCAGGCAAGGATTTGAAAAGGCTGAACAACGGACAAAACGTTCGGGTGAGTGTCCACAGGCTTGCGCAGTTGAGGGAAATTTCCCTGGCGCACTCCCAATACGTCGGTGAAATGCTTATATTCCCGCCCAAGCGGCCCGCTAACCGGCGGGCGACCCTTCATCTCCTGCCAGGAAAGCGCGCAATGACTGCGACCCAGGACAGCCAGGCACAGATTCCCGTTACCGTGTTGACGGGATATCTGGGGGCCGGCAAGACCACCCTTCTCAACCGTATCCTGACCGAAAATCATGGTCAGCGGTACGCCGTTATCGTCAACGAATTCGGCGAAGTCGGCATCGACAACGATCTGCTTGTCGAATCCGATGAAGAAATCTTCGAAATGAACAACGGCTGTATCTGCTGCACGGTTCGGGGCGATCTCATTCGCACGGTGCAGAACCTGATGAAGCGCAAGAATGCCTTTGACGCGATCATCGTCGAGACCACCGGCGTTGCCGATCCGGCCCCCGTCGCGCAGACGTTCTTCATGGATGACGATGTCCGCGCCTCTGCGAAACTCGACGCGGTCGTTGCCGTGGTCGATGCCCGGCATGTCCTCCAGCGGCTGGAAGACACCGGAGAGGCCGAAGACCAGATCGCCTTTGCCGATGTGATCCTGATCAACAAGACCGATCTCGTATCGGCGGAAGAACTGGCCACTGTCGAGGCGCGCATCCGCTCGATCAATCCGTATGCCGTGCTTCATCGGAGCGAGCGTTGCAGTATCGACATCGCCAAGGTGCTCGACCGGGGTGCGTTCGATCTCGACAGGATCCTGTCGCTCGATCCGCATTTTCTGGAGCATGGCCACCATGCCGATGAATGCGGACCCGATTGCGACCACGACCACCACCATCATGACCATGATCATCATCACGGGCATGGTCATGATCACGGACACCACCATCATCATCACGATGAAGACCCTCATTCGGTGAAGAGCATTTCCCTGAAGGCGGGCGATCTCGACCCCAATATGTTCTTCCCCTGGGTCAATCAGGTGACGCAGATTCAGGGTCCGAACATTCTGCGCATGAAAGGCATCCTTGCCTTCAAGGGCGATCCGCAACGTTATGTCATTCAGGGCGTTCACATGATTGTTGAAGGCGATCATCAGCGTGACTGGAAAGACGATGAGCCGCGCGAAAGCCGTCTGGTGTTCATTGGCCGGGATCTCAACTGGGAAGTTCTGAAAGACAGTTTCCAGGCCTGCGTTGCACAATAAGGAAGAAGACACTTGCCGACAGTTGCTCCCGTTGAGGTGGATGGCTACGTCGTCCGCGCCGGCTATCTGAAAGACACCGCCTTTTTTGCGTCCGGAGAAGGCGACATCGTCCTTTCCGGGCAGGGCGAAACAAAACTGAGACCTCACAAGGCGGGGCTTCTGGCGGCTGAGCCGACTGTCGACGGAAAGGGATTGATCACCTCCGGCGACGACGGCTGCATCTTTCTGAATTCGGTGGATGGGTCCAGCGAATGCGTTGCCGAGCGGCCGCGCAAGTGGATCGATCTGATTGCTGCCGGACCCTCCGGTGCGCTGGCCTTTGCCAGCGGGCGGACAGCCTGGGTTCGGTTTGCCGATGGGCAGGAAAAGGAATTCGCGCACGAACGGGCCGTTGGCGGCCTGGCCTTCGCTCCCAAGGGCATGCGGCTCGCGGTCGCGCGCTACGATGGCGTAACACTCTGGTGGGCCGGTACCGATGGAGCACCGGTCGACCTGAGCTGGAAGGGCGCGCATCTGGGCGTGAGTTTCTCGCCCGACGGCAAGTATGTTGTGTCCGCGATGCAGGAAAACGCCTTGCACGGCTGGCGCCTGTCGGACAGCCAGGACATGCGCATGACGGGTTACCCGGCCAAGGTCAAATCGTTCAGCTGGTCGGTCAAGGGACGGTATCTGGCAACGTCCGGTGCCAATGCCGCGATCCTCTGGCCGTTCTTCGGCAAGACCGGACCCATGGGGCAGGCGCCCTTGCAGTTGGGGACCCGGAGCGACAGCCTTGTCAGCGCCGTTGTCTGCCATCCGAAGGAAGATGTTGTCGCGGTCGGCTATCAGGACGGAATGATCCTGATGTGCCGGTTCGAGGACAATGCCGAGGTGCTGCTGCGTCGACCGGGCCTGGGCCCGGTGTCGACCATGGCCTGGGACGCGGATGGAGTTCGGCTGGTCTTTGGAACGGAAACCGCGGAAGCGGGGATTATCAGTCTGCAGGACTGATCGCCAGGGACGGGCAAGGGAGGTCCTGACATACGATGGCACGTATCATGATGCTGATCGTCGTGTTGCTGAGTGGAACCGCAACGTCCCAGTTGCCGGAGTTCACGCAGCAATACCGCCAGCGGCTTGGCGGGGCCATCGATGCTCTGGAAGAAATACTTGCCGACTTCAACCGGGATGCGGCTCTTTACGGGCTGACACCGGCAGAAGCCATTGCGCGCCAGAAATCCTCCGAGGATCCCTTCATCAGATCGCGCGGCGACAGCATGCTGAATGCGGAAATCCGCCTGAGCCGGCTGAAGTTGCAACGTGAAGAGCTGGAAACCGCCGGGCCGCTGGATCGTATGGTCATTTTCGCGCGCGGCTTCGATCCAACACTGGCGCAGGCAACTGCGGAAGACTTCGAGCCGGCCGTGCCGGTGACGCCAGCCGGATTTGCCAGTGCCGGGACCGGGGCGCTTGGCGGGTTTCTGGTCATGCGCCTTCTGATCGGTGCGGCCCGTCTCGGCCGCCGCGCAAGGCCCGTCCGGAACTGATCGTTTGCCGGGTCTCGCCCGGCGAGAATTTTGACCGTCCGCTGGAAAATACGCTAATCAGGGTCTTCGGAATGGCCCGAACGGGAAGGATGCCGGATGGACGCAATCACGCGGATGCGCTGCTTCATTCAAGTTGTCGATTCAAACGGATTTTCCGCAGCGGCCCGTGAAATGGGGCGGTCCAAGGCTCTGGTTTCCAAATATGTGGGTGAACTGGAAGACGAATTGGGCGTGCGTCTGTTGAACAGGACCACGCGTCAGGTATCCCTCACCGAAGTCGGGGAGGTCTATTACAAGGAAGCAACGGATATCCTGCAGCGGATCGATGATCTGCAAGCGTCCGTTCAGTCCTCGCATCAGGAAGTGCGTGGCCGGTTGCGCGTATCTGCGCCGCGTTCGATGGGCGACGACCTTTTGAACCAGGCCATGATGGAATTTCTTGTCCGCTATCCGGAGATCAACCTGGATCTCCGGCTGGAAGACCGCTTTGTCGACCTTGTGGAGGAAGGCTTCGATCTCGCCGTTCGGGTCGCGCAGTTGGAGGATTCCAGCCTGATTGCCCGAAAGATCGCGCCCTTCCGTACCGTGGTTTGTGCCACGCCCAAGACCATAGAGACCTATGGTGCACCCAACGTGCCTGCCGATCTTTCCTCGCGGCCCTGTATCATCGACACGAACTACCGCTACAAGCAGAACTGGGTGTTCCACACGAGCGGAGAGCGCACCTCGGTTGCGGTCAAGGGCCCGCTGGAAGTCAACAGTGCCGCAGCGGCACGTGAGGCGGCGCTCTGTAACCTTGGTTTTCTGCGGACGCCGTTGTTTTTCGTCTCCAGGGAAATTCGCGATGGCAGACTGGTTCTGCTTCTTGAGGCCTATGAAGAGCCGATGCGTGGTATTTATGCAGTGTATCCGCATCGACGGCATCTAAGTGCAAAGGTGCGGGCCTTTGTTGATTTTTTGCTCGAATGGTATTCGTCGGGCCAAAATGGCGTTTGAAAATTTTTTTATCATGTGAATTAATTTAAAGGCGTTCGAAAATCCTTGCGGCAATAACGTTGCTGACAATTTTTACTTTACTTGACGATTAAGTTTCGAAAATTACTTTCATTTTTCGCTTACGGGAAATTACTTAGATTACCTTTAGGTGAAGGTTTTCCTTGCAAAAGCGGTATGTAAATCCCAAGACTTACTCATGGAAAACGCGCAGGAACACATTGCCGCTCGTCTGGAAGAGGTCTTCTGGAGCCGCGGGTTCGCCGAACCGAGCGTTCCCGAGCTCAGGGCCGGCGCCGGTGTCAGCATGCGCACGCTTTACCGTCATTTTCCCTCGCGAGAAGCCATGGTGCTGGGAGCGCTTGAATACCGGCACAGGCGGTATCTGTCTTATGTGCGCGAAGGTGTGAGCTCTCCCGGACTGGAGGCAGCCGTTCAGCTGTTCGACAAGCTTGGGGGCTGGATGCGCATGACTGCAGGCAAGGAATGCATGTTTCGTCAAGCTCTGGCAGCCAGTCCCGACAGCACCGAAATCGCGACAATGGTCAAGCGGCACAAGGGTGAGCTTCTGCAATTCTTCGGCGAGTTGAGCGGGCAGGAAAGCTTCGCCTCGCGGCTCTACCTGCTGCATGAAGGCGTCACGGCCTGCTATGCGGAAATGGGAGAAGTGGCCGTGGAAGACGCGAAAGTCCTTGTGAAGCAGATGTTCAAAGCCTCGAACGAGAGCCAGTTCTCCTGAAGCCTTCAGGATTTGAGGTGCTTGTTTCTGCGTTCCCGAAAAATGTTCCGATCATTCAAGGCCTTTAAACGAAGCAACCCTTCAATGGCGGCTCGTGTCCGCCATTGATTGGTGTCAGCGGCGCAATCAGGCTGCCTTTGCTTTCGCCAGACGCTCTTCGGCCATTGTGTCTGCCACATGTTCCGGCGTGGTGCCTTCTTGCGCTGCCCGGTCGAAGATCTTTGCCAGTGTTTCCCCGATCGCGATGGTTTTGTCCCGGACAATGTTGTCGCCGCTGTTCGCGGTTGCCAGCGCGATGGAGATGACACCTCCGGCATTGATGGCATAATCCGGAGCGTAGAGGATGCCGCGTTTTTTCAGCGCAATGCCATCAGCCGGGGTCTGCAGCTGGTTGTTTGCTGCACCTGCAACGATCTTCGCCTGGATTTGCGGAACAGTGCGGGCATTCAATCCCGCTCCAAGAGCGCACGGCACAAAGATGTCTGCCTCAACCATATGCGCTTCTGCCGGATCGACGGCGGTGGCGCCGAAGGCATCGATGGCGCGCAGCACGGCCGGTGCGTGAATGTCGGAAACGATGAGCCTTGCGCCGGCTTCGTGAAGCTGGCGGGCTACGTCAAATCCAACATGGCCAAGGCCCTGCACGGAAACGGTCTTGCCGGAAAGATCGCTGCTGCCGAAAACGAATTTGGCGGATGCCTTGATACCTTCGAAAACACCGAGGGCCGTGTAGGGGGACGGATCGCCAAGGCCGGTCGCCTTTGTACCACGGACATGGTCGGTCTGACGGGCGACGGCTTCCATGTCATCCGGTGATACGCCGACATCTTCCGCGGTGATGTAAGTGCCGGACAGGCGCTCCACATGACGGCCGAACGCTTCCATCAACGCCTCGGATTTGTCACGTCGCGGGTCCGCAATGATGACGGCCTTGCCGCCGCCGAGATCGAGGCCTGCGAGAGCGTTCTTGTAGGTCATGCCGCGGGACAGGCGCAGGGCATCCGTGAGGGCATCTGCAGGATGTTCGTAGGGCCAGACGCGGCAGCCGCCAAGAGCCGGACCAAGCGTGGTGTCGTGGACGGCGATGATGGCCTTGAGGCCAGTGGCCTTGTCCTGAACAAAAACAATGTCTTCGTGATCACCCATTTCGGGATGGTCGAAGACGGCGCTGTGACCAACTGATTTATGCAAGGCGTTCATGGCTGGCTCGATCGTTGAGTTGTTGTTGTGAATATTTTGGGCGAAAAGTCCGGAATATTGTCTTGTATTTTTCGATCAAAACCATGCTTTGAGCATGAACATTCCTCAAAGTGAGGCTAACTGTGAAATTCTTTCCCAGCGCGTATTGCGCTGCGAAAGAGTCGCGGTCATCTTCCTGCCGTCTTCTCTGGTCAAACACCCTCACTGCATGTCATGTAAACTTATTACATCTGCTAAGTGGTGATCCCGTTGCGCTTGCTCTCCGCCCTCACGGCCAAGGTTTTACCTGCGGCCTCTCGCCGTTTTCTGCTCGCACTGGGATTGTTGATGGGGGCTGTCGCGAGCGCCAGCGCGCATCCGCATGTCTTCGTGGAGGCCAGGAGCAAGCTGGTGTTCGACGATGCCGGCCAGGCGGTCGCTCTTCAGCAGGTGTTTCGTTTCGACGATGCCTTTACCGCATTTGCAATCCAGGGCTTCGACAAGGATGGCGATGGTCACTACTCCCGCGAGGAGCTGAGTGAACTGGCGAAGGTGAATGTGGAAAGCATGGCCGACTACGGCTATTTCACGTTCGGCGACAACACGCGTGACGAATTCGATTTCGACGCTCCGACGGACTATTGGCTGGAAGTGGTCACGGTTCCCCTCAAGGACTATTGGGTGATGAAACCCGAGGACTTCGAGGCGATGGAAGAAGATGTCCGTATGAACGGCGGCTCCATGCCGGAAGACGTGAACCTGCTGGAACTGCATTTCACCTTGCCGTTCAAACAGCCCAGCGATGCCAAGAACCTGATCACGCTCGACGTCTATGATCCGACTTATTATGTCGATTTTCGCTTCAGTGATGGCGATGACGCCCTGGGAACGAAAAACGCGCCCGGCACCTGCCATGTGAGCCGCAAGGAACCGCCACCGCTGGATGATGCCGAAGCTTATGCGCTTGCGCAGATCGGCGCCGATCAGAGAGACCTGCCGCCCGAGCTACAGTCCGTCGCCGCTACCCAGGTCAACCAGATGCTGGTTGCCTGCGGCGATGCAGTTGCTGCCGCGACCACCTCGCCGGACACGCCGGATACGCCGCAAGCGGTGACACCGGACGCTGCTTCAACGGCTTCTTCTACCACTACAACCACGCCATCCACCTCCACGGAGACCACCGCCAGCGCGCCAAGTGATGGGCATGCCGCAATCACGGCCGCGCTCGACACGGCAAAACCGGCAGAACAACAGGTGGCGGCGCCGAAGGCCGGCTTGCTCGACACGATTTTCGGGACGATTGCGGTCAAGCAGAAAGAGTTCTATCAGGCGCTGGTCTCAAGCCTCAGGTCCTTCCGCAGCAATCCGCATGCGGCCTGGCTGCTGATGGGGATTTCCTTCGCCTATGGCATTTTCCATGCGGCCGGCCCGGGGCATGGCAAGGCGATCATCACTTCCTATGTGGTTGCCAACAACGAGACCCTTCGCAAGGGGATTGTTCTCTCGTTTGCTTCGGCCTTCGCACAGGCGGTGACCGCAATCCTGCTGGTTGGCGGGCTGGCTGCGATCTTCAATCTCACCAGCATCGCGATCCAGGATACGGCGCGGTGGTTTGAAATCGGTTCCTATTTGCTGATCACCGGTCTGGGGGGCTGGCTGTTGTGGCAGAAAGCGCTCCGTCCCCTTGCGGTCAGCATGGCCGCGCGGCTTTCGGGTTCGCAGTTCGCTGTTGCCGGGGCTGCCGGTCACCACGGCCATGATCACCACCACCATCATGGTCACGATAATCATCACCATGACCACCACCATCACCACGAAATCGGTGCCGATGGCGTCTGCGCGAGCTGTGGTCACGCCCATGCGCCGACACCGGACATGCTGGAAGGCCGGATTACCCTTGGCCGGGCGGTGTCGATCATTTTCGCGGTGGGTCTGCGGCCCTGCACCGGCGCGCTCGTGGTTCTGGTCTTTGCTCTTTCCCAGGGCATGATTGCCGCGGGCATTGCTTCCACTCTGGCGATGGCGGTCGGAACCGGCATCACCGTTTCCCTGCTTGCGGGCATGGCCGTCGGGGCCAAGGAGCTTGCCGTGCGGATATTCGGCGAAGGCAGCCCGATGGCGCGCAAGGTGCACCGGACGATCGAGATCGCCGGGGCAACCATTGTCTTCCTGCTGGGCCTCACATTGCTGATTGCAACGTTCGGCTGGGGCTGAGGCTGTCTCGCGTCAGGGCGAGATCAAAGTCCCAGACGCTTCACCCGGTAGGCACGAACGGCATCGCCGAAGGCGGCGAACAGTTTTTGTGACGGGCCGTCCGTGGAAACCCAATATTCCGGGTGCCACTGGGTCGCCAGCACATAGCCGGCGCTGTCCTTGATCGAAGCGGCTTCGATCGTGCCGTCCTCGGCAGCTGCTTCCGTGATCATTCCATTGCCAAGTGTGCCAAGGGCCTGGCGGTGGAGCGAGTTCACTTCAATCGGCTCATCGCCCACAACGGCCGCCAGGCAGCTGCCTTCAGCGATTTCCACCGGATGGGCGATCCGGAAACGTTCGTCCTGTTGTTCGGATGTCGGGGCGCGGTGGTCGTCACGGCCCTGAAGGGTCTGGATTTCGGTCAGGAGCGTACCGCCGAGGGCAACGTTCAATTCCTGCATACCCCGGCAGATGGCAAAAACGGGAATGCCGCGTTCGACAGCGCGTTTGAGCAAGGGCAGCGTCGTCGCATCGCGGGACGGGTCGTAAGGCCCATTCTCTTCCGTCGGCTCCTCACCATAAAGTTCCGGATTGACGTTAGAGCGGGACCCGGTCGCCAGCACACCGTCGACCTGATCCAGCGCCGCATCCAGGTCCAGATCGGCGCCAAGGGACGGCAGGATCATGGGAATGGCATCGGAACCTTTCACGACGGCCTGCAGATAAATCGAGGTTGCGGCGTGCCAGTTATAGCCTTCGACGGTTTTCACATCGGCGGTTACCAGGACGAGTGGTTTGGTCATTTCAAGCCTGTCAGATGGGAGAGAAGCGTCTCCGGGAGAGTTTGGCCAACAGATTTAGCTGAGCCGGATCAGTCCAGCAATCCCAGATCCTGCGCGACCTTGTAAAGCTGGGCGGCATTCTTGTTGCCGACTTTCTCGCGCAGGTTCAGGCGGTGGGATTCGACGGTGCGCACGCTGATGCCAAGCTCCCGGGCGACTTCCTTGTTGGGCTGGCCTTTGGCAATGGCCGTCAGAACCTGGCGCTCGCGGTCGGTCAGGCCGTAAGGATCTTCGACGGGGGCGGAGGTGCTGGCGCCGACGAGTGTCGGGCCGACTGCAGAGGAGAAATAGTAACCGCCGTTGGCGACGCTGGTAATGGCGGTGATCATCTCGGCGGCTGAAATATCCTTCAGGATATATCCGCGCGCCCCTGCCTGAACGACGCCGCGTACGTATTCCGGATTATCGTAGATCGACAGGATCAGAACTGCGATTTCCGGCAGCGACTTGCGCATCTGGGTGGCCGCTTCCAGTCCGTTCATCACCGGCATGGAGACATCCATCAAGAGAACGTCCGGGCGCAGATCATGGGCGAGCGTCAAGGCCTCGCGGCCATTCGTTGCTTCACCGACCACTTCCAGCTCAGCCACCTTCTGCAGCCGGGCCCGGATACCATCGCGAACCAGTTCATGGTCGTCTGCCAGAAGAACGCGGATGGGTCGCGATAATGACCGAGGTGAAGGTGAACGCACTGTCATCTTTGCATCATGCCGCTTTTGCAGCCGCATTGTCGAGCGGCATCTGGACCTTGATCCGGGTTCCGCCGGAGGCGCGACGGCTCAGGGTCAACCGGCCGCCGTAGGTTTCGATCCGCTCCCGCATGTTACGGAATCCAAGGCCGCCGGATTTCGGCAACGGGCGTGGCAGGCCGACACCGTTGTCTTCCACCGAGAGGACGAGTTGCTGCGCGCCGACCTTGAGGGAGATTGCGACCTCGCTGGCGTGGGCGTGGCGGGCGACATTTGTCATGCACTCCTGAACAACCCGATAGAGCGCGGTCTTGGCACCTTCCGACAAGCGGCTGTGACATTGCTCTGCCTCCACGTTGACGATAATGCCGGACTGGTTCTGGAACTCCTTGCCGAGACTGCCGAGCGCGGCTGCAAGGCCCATGTCATCGAGAACACTGGGTCTGAGATCGCGTGATATCCGCCTGACCTCGGCAATGGTTCCGTCCAGTGTCTTCAGGCATTTGGCTGCCTGGGACTGAAGCTCAGGTTCGCGGTTTGCCTCGCTGTGGATCATTTCCACGCCATAGCGGACAGACACCAGGAGCTGGGAAATACTGTCATGCAGCTCGGTGGACACGCGCTTGCGCTCCTGTTCCTGCACCTGGAAAATCCGGTTGGTCAGCTCCTTCAGTTTGCTGTCGGCAAAACGCTGTTCGGAAAAACGCACTCCGGCAATGAGGAAGCCGGCAATCACAATGGCCGCGAGCGTGATCATGAAGGTCACGAACAGGGTCTGGCGGATGGAGCGGGCAAAATCCGTGCGAATGGCGGTGACTTCGCGGGCGATGTCGTCGGTGTAAAGGCCTGTTCCCAGCATCCAGCCCCACTTTTCGAGCAGGATGGCATAGCCGAGCTTTTCCTCCACCGTGCCCGTCGAGGGCTTGTGCCAGACGTACTGGTGGAAGCCGCCACCCTTCTTGGCGGCCTCGATCAGGTTGCGGATAACGAAGTCGCCGTTGTCGTCCTGAAGGTCCCACCAGTTGCCACCCACAAGTTTGGGCAGTTTGGGGTGCACCAGGTTTGTGCCGTCGAGCGTATAGACGAAGAAATAGCCATCGTAGTCGAAGGTCAGGTTCTGGAGGATCTCCTTGACCTTTTGCTGCGCGGCTTCCCGGCCCCCGGGCTCTTCCTTGTAGATCTGTTCGATCGAGGTCAGGGCAAGGCTGACGTAGTTTCGAATTTCCTGGCGCTTGTAGGACAGGATGCGCTGGTCAACAGCCTGCGTCTGGGTGTTGATCAGTTCCCGCGACTGATAATAGGTGGCCGCACCGATCAGCACGGAAACGGCTATCAATGGCAGTATCGTGATGAGAAGCAACTTGGTTTTGAAGGTCACGAATTTTGCTCTCTTGTTGCGCAAATGCGCGCCAAATGATCGTCTCACTTGCGTGTTCTCGGTAGTAATACCGAGAAGCTGCGCAGAACCACGAATAGCGCTTCAGACGCTCGGTCAACTAGACATACTTCGGGATCGGTGCAAGTGTGTACCCGGTCTAAATTCGGATCCGGTTAGGGAGGAAACTAATGGATCGTCGTTCGTTTATCAAAAAGGCTGGTATTGGCGCCGGTGGTGTTGCTGCTGGATCTATGCTTGCTGCTCCTGCAATCGCGCAGGGCACCAAGGAAATGGTCATCGTGTCCACCTGGCCGCGCGATTTCCCGGGTCTCGGTATTCCCGCACAGCGTCTGGCAGCTCGTATTGCAGAGTTGACCGCAGGTCGCCTCAATGTTCAGTATTTCGCCGCTGGCGAACGCGTTGGAGCATTTGACTCCTTCGACGAAGTCGCTTCCGGCAACGCGCAGGCCTACATCGGCGCCGACTATTACTGGAAAGGCAAGCATCCGGGTTGGGCAGCATTCACTGCCGTGCCGTTCGGTCTGACCCAGGCTGAAATGGACGCCTGGATCAAGTACGGCGGCGGCCAGGAACTGTGGGATGAGCTGGCTGGTGAATTCGGCCTGAAGAACCTTGCCATGGGCAACACCGGCGTCCAGATGGGCGGCTGGTTCAACAAGGAAATCGAAACCGCTGACGACCTGAAGGGTCTGAAGATGCGTATTCCGGGTCAGGGCGGCGACGTCATGGCGAAACTCGGCGCGTCTCCGGTGTCCTTGCCGGGTGGCCAGATCTATGAAAACCTTGTTTCCGGCGCTATCGACGCTACCGAGTGGGTTGGTCCGTTCAACGACTACTTCATGAAGTTCTACGAAGCGGCCAAATACTACTACTATCCGGGCATGCACGAGCCGGGCGCAATGCTTGCTCTGGGCATGAACAAGGCATTCTGGGACGGCCTCGACAAGGTTGATCAGCAGATCATCGTTGCAGCGTGTGCGGAAGAAAATTCCAACACGATCGCTGAAACCAATGCCAACAACGGTAAGTACCTGAACCGCCTGATCAACGAGCATGGCGTCGAACTGCGCGAGTTCTCCGACGAGATCTACGACAGCTTCGGTGAAGCCGCTCAGGAAGTTCTGGAAGAAGCGATGGATCATTCCGCGCTGTCCAAGAAGATCTTCGAGAGCGTGATCAATGCGCGTCAGGAAATCGGCAGCTACATGGCCATTTCCGATATCGCCTACAGCAACAAGCGTAACCGTTACCTCGGCATTCCGAAGTAATCGGCTGAGCGATTAAGGGGGCGGGAGGAATCCCGTCCCTTCTTCATTGACAAAGACAAAAAGGCATAGCCACGATGACGGCCTTGGACAATGTTCAAGACGGCTCGCCTGTTATGAATTCCGGTGGTCAAGCCTCGCCGGAGAGCGCCCGCTTCTTCCGCCTGTGCGGCTGGGTCGTATTGGCGATCATGACGGCGTTTCTTCTCAACAACTACCTGACCTACTGGCAAGATCTTCCAGGTATCGCGCCCATTTTTGGCGGCGCGGCCAATGGCTCCATGCCGATCTTCTGGTCCTGGCTGCAGCTGGCGCTCTATGCGGCAATGATCCTGTTGGCCTTCGGCTATGTAAGGACGAACGGAAACACGCTGCGAGAAGACAGCGCCCGCATCAGCAACATAAACGCCTATCTGATCAGGGCCTGCTTCTTTGCCGTGCTGATCGTCGGGCTGGTCGACAGCACGATCTCTTTCCTGCGGATCGAGGGCTTTCTGCCCGATTTTGTCGGACAGACACTGGCCGACGACCTCGGCAGGTCACAGTTCCGTGGTCCCTATGTACATATGCCGCTGATCGCACTGTCGTTCGTGATCGCAGCCTTCACGCGCACGCTCGGCTTCACCTGGCTGGCACTTCTGGTGGTTGCGGCGGAGCTGCTTATCGTTATCGGCCGCTTCGTGTTCTCCTATGAGCAGGCCTTCCTCGCCGATCTTGTCCGGTTCTGGTATGCGGCGCTGTTCCTCTTTGCCAGTGCCTACACCCTGCATGAGGAAGGGCACGTTCGGGTCGATATCCTTTATGCAGGCATGTCGACAAAGGCCAAGGGTATCGTCAATGCCGTCGGGTCCGTCGTGCTCGGCATGAGCCTTTGTACCGTCATCCTGATCGTCGGTCTGGGCGGCAAGCAGAACATCATCAACAGCCCGATCCTGACCTACGAGACCACGCAGGCTGGTTTCGGTCTTTACGTGAAGTATCTCATGGCGGGATTCCTTGGCGTCTTCGCCGTTACCATGATGATCCAGTTCGTGGCGTATTTCCTGGAAGCGGTTGCCGATATTCGCGGTGAACCGGGCGGCCGGGATCATGACAGCCACACGATTCAATAGAGCCTGACGAGACCGCTTGATATGGAACTTTTTTTCCTTCTTATCCTGGTCGTCCTGATGGCGATTGCGCTTGGGTCCGGTTTCCCGGTTGCCTTTTCGCTCCCTGGGTCGGCCATCCTGACGATCGGCATCGCCGCCGGCTCGGGCTATCTGTTTGCCGGCGATCCCGGTGCCTATTTCTCGCACGGCGGGCCAAGCCAGTGGCTCAGCGCGGGGGTGACGAACTTCCGCGGCATCTACTGGGAGGCGGAGCGGGATACGCTCATAGCCATTCCGTTGTTCGTGTTCATGGGCATCATGCTGCAGCGGTCGAAGATCGCTGAAGACCTTCTGGTCACGATGGCGCGGCTGTTTGGCCCGGTGCCGGGCGGCCTTGGGATCTCCGTGGTTTTCGTTGGCGCGCTTCTGGCCGCCACCACCGGCATCGTCGGGGCAACCGTCGTTGCCATGGGCCTGATCTCGCTGCCGGCCATGCTGCGCAACAAGTATTCGGTGCCTCTGGCAACGGGCACCATCGCCGCGTCCGGGACGCTGGGGCAGATCATTCCGCCGTCCATCGTGCTGATCATTCTGGCCGACCAGCTTGCCAGCGCGGTCGATCAGGCCGGCTCGCTGCGCCAGACGCTCTACAAGGCGAGCACCGGCGAACTTTCGATGCCCTCGGATTTTTCGGTGGTCTCGACCAGTGCCGGCGAAATGTTCCTGGGGGCTTTCCTGCCGGGCCTCGTCCTGGTCGGCCTTTACATGCTGTTCATCCTGGGCTTCGCGCTGATGAACCCGAAGTCGGCACCGGCAGTCCATGAAGAAGGCACTTTCACCCGTGCGTTCGCGGGCAAGGTGGTGCTGACCCTGGTGCCGCCGCTGGCTCTGATCTTCCTCGTTCTGGGCTCGATCATCGCCGGTGTTGCCACCGTGAACCAGGCCGGCGCCATCGGTGCCGTTGGCGCGATGGTCATGGCCGGGTACCGGCTTCGGGACGGCAAGCGCGGGGCCTACAGCCCGGCGATCATCGCCATTCTGGCCTTGCTCTGTCTGGCCGTGGTGGTCAGCTTCTTCGGCTCGGTCAACATCAAGCTGATCCAGACCAGCGACGATGTGGTTGCCCTGATCCTGGCAATCATCGCCGTTTCGCTACTGCTGATCGCGATCCTGTGGTCGGGCTGGCGCACGCTGAAGTTCGAGAACACGCTGCGCGGCGTGATGGTGGAAACCGCCAAGACCACCGCGCTGGTGTTCATCATTCTTCTGGGCGCGGCCATGCTGACATCGGCCTTCCGTGCCTTCGGCGGGGAAGAGCTGGTCAAAAACTTCCTGCAGGGCCTGCCGGGAGGGTTCTGGGCTCAGTTCCTAATCGTGATGCTGGTCATCTTCGTCCTCGGCTTCTTCCTCGATTTCATCGAGATCGCGGTGGTTGTCGTGCCGATCGTTGCACCGATCCTGCTCGCGGATCCGGAAGCGAACGTCACCGCCGTCTGGCTTGGCGTGATGATCGGCCTCAATATCCAGACCTCGTTCCTGACACCGCCGTTCGGCTTCGCGCTGTTCTATCTGCGCGGGGTTGCCCCGGCGGTGGTCAAGACGCTGGACATGTACAAGGGCGTGATTGCGTTCATCTGCCTGCAGTTGTTGGCGCTGGGTATCGTCGGGCTGTATCCGCAGCTTGTGAACTACCTGCCGAACCGCTCGTCCCTGTTGTCGGAGACCGCACCACCTCCCAAGAACCCGCGTCTGCAATACTGCATGGAAGCTCTCGTCTATGAGGACTTCCAGAAGAATGGCGACAAGATCCTGTCGGCCATCCAGTCCATGGAATCCGTTGACATGAGCTATCTGCCGGAAGATCTGCGCGATGATGTCATGGAAGGGCTGGAAAAGGCGAAGGAAGCCTTGCCGCAAATGGAGGCGATCCATGCTGCTGAGGCGGATGTTGCGGCAGCGGCTGGGGCCTACAAGCCGGTTCACACCGAGGTTCGTGCCATCGAACGTGATGCCCGCCGACTTGATGATCGGATTGCCGATCTTCAGGTGATCGTTGATCGCTCGGGTGAGACAGGTATCTATACCGCCGAACAGGGCGAACGTGCTCAGGCTCGTATCGACGATTTGAAAGCCCGGCATGAAGCCCTGATGGCGGAGATCCCGTCCGATTGGAAGGACACCTACACAACCTTTGCCAAGATCCAGAAGGCGGAGAATACCGCCCGGGTGTCTTACCGACGGACTGTCGATCAGGCCTATGAGCCCATCGTGGAGCTGAAAACGATCCTCGATCAGGCCGATCTGGTCGCAAGCTTCAAGCCGGAACTGGAAGCCCTGAAGGCCGAAGTGCCGACGCTTGAACCAAAGGCTGCGGAAGATGCGATTTCGGCAATGCGCTCGCGGGTGGGAGATGCGGAAGGCACACGCGATATTCGCGATGAGCTGAACAATGCCCGCAAGATCATGCGGAGCCGTGAACCGAATGCGGAAGAAGCTGTTGCGGAAATCGACAAGGCGATTGCGGCGCTCGACGCGGATCTCGCCTGGCGCCGGAAAGG
The DNA here is from genome assembly GCF_057180185.1 of Labrenzia sp. ATLA3. Lineage (NCBI taxonomy): Bacteria > Pseudomonadati > Pseudomonadota > Alphaproteobacteria > Hyphomicrobiales > Stappiaceae > Labrenzia > Labrenzia sp. ATLA3. The sequence continues at coordinate 662,140 of NZ_JBXUKV010000002.1, read as the reverse complement.
TGCCGAGGAGATCCTGCCGAAGCTGAAAGCCTTCGATGACGTGGTTGCGACAAACATCGGTTTGAGAGCGCAGAACCGTCTACCGACGGATATGGCGCTTGATGTTGCCGCATGTCTTTCCGACCATCGGGACATCAGCCTGAGCTTCTGATCCTGAGGACACAAAGAATGAAAGGCGGGAGGAGAAATCCTCCCGCTTTTTGTTTGAGAACTCTCAAACTGTTGGGGTGATCAGAGGCGCTACCTGCGCCGATGCCACGCAGCCAGAGAGGGCGCGGCCAAAGGCGGTGGAGCCTGAAAGATCGGGCCTCGCGTCAGCTCCACTTTACATCGCAGGCAAGCATGTAGCCGGACCCGTAGATGGTTCGGATGTGGGCCGGTTCGTTCTTGCGGTTAAGCTTCTTGCGGATGCGCGAAATGCGCACGTCGATTGACCGGTCAAGGCTCTCGTCCCGACCGCCATGCTCCAGCAGATAATCGCGTGAGAGCACGCGCTTGGGCGCTCTCAGGAGTGCTTCCAGCAAGGAGGCCTCGCCGGTCGACAGGAACGTTTCCTCCCCCTCCGGAGAGATCAGGCAATGGGAGGCGGGCAGGTAGCTCCAGCCCTCGAACCTGGCGCAATCGACGCTCGCCTTTTTCGAAGGCTGGTCGGACGAGCGACGCAGGATCGAGCGGATGCGCGCAACCACTTCACGCGGGTCGAAGGGCTTGACCACATAATCATCGGCGCCAAGTTCCAGCCCCATCACACGGTCGGTCGAATGGCCGCGTGCCGACAGAACAATGATCGGCACCGACGACTGGCGCCTGATCTCGTTGATAAGGGCCATGCCCTCCATGTCGGGCAGACCAAGGTCGACGATGCAGGCGTCCGGCGTTTCCAGACTGAGTGCGGTCAGCATCTGCGCAGCCGTTGCAAAGACCTTGCCCTCCATCTCGAACTGAAGAAGGGCATCCAGAAGCAGGTTACCGATCTCCGGTTCGTCGTCGACAATGAAAACGGTGCGTTTGACTGCCTGGAGGGAGCGTGTCTGCAAGGCGCGTTCCTGTGTCCTGATTCAAAGAGTGCCGGTTTCGATCCATCGCGAGGATGGCTTGACCGCAGAAGACTGACATCTTTGCCCGGCAAGCGGGAAAGGGTCTCCAGACCCGGTCGGATGGATCATAAGCAATGATCGTTGCATAACCATCAAGCTGAGTCTGGTGCGGGAGAGAGAATCTTCTGCAGCGTGTCTGCAAGTTGAGCATCTGCGAAAGGTTTCGCCAAGACCGGAAATTCGCAGGCGCTTGCCTGTCCTGCAAGGTCCGACCAGTCGGCATATCCGGACATCAGCGCGATGCCGAGGTCTTGCCGCTTCTGCTGGATTTCCCGTGCCAGGGCAAGACCATTGATCTGACCGGGCATGATGATGTCGCTGAGAACGGCACGCAGTTCCGGAAGGTCCAGGGCCAGGCTGCGGGCATCCTCCGCGTTTTCGGCCCGCAGAACCGCGTACCCGAGGTTTTGTAACTGATCCGTCACCGTGTTGGCGACATCCGGGTCATCCTCAACAAGAAGCAGAAGCTCGCCCCGACCGGGTCTTACCGGTTCTGCGTCACCTTTGTCCGTGTCCGCGCCAATGGACGTGGCAATGCGTCGGTAGGGCAGATAGAGGGTCAGACAGGTGCCTGCTCCCGGCGTGCTGGAAATGTGGATCGCGCCGCCGGATTGGTGAATGAAACCATAGACCATGGACAGGCCGAGGCCGCTGCCGGTGCCGAAGGTCTTGGTGGTAAAGAAGGGCTCGAAGACCCGCAGCTGCGTTTCCGCATCCATGCCGCTTCCGGTGTCGCCAACGGTGATGCGCGCAAATTTGCCGGGTGGAATGCCCAAATCGTCCGCTCCGCGGGCATCGAGCTCGCACATGTCCAGCGCGATGGTCAGCGTGCCGCCTTCCGGCATCGCGTCGCGGGCGTTGAAAGCCAGGTTGATCAGCGCGGTTTCCATTTGTGTCGGGTCGATGCAGGCACCGATTTCCGCATTCTCGGTGGTGATCGTGACGTCGACCGAGGGCGGCAGGGACCCTTCGAGGAGACGGCCCGCACTGGCAATCACCTTGGCCAGGGATACGTTCTGCGGATCGATGGCCTTGCCGCGGCTGAAAGCGAGGAGACGCTGGATCAGGTCGGATCCGCGCTTGGTCGCCTCAAGCATCGGTGACAGCTTGCTGTCGAGCGTTTCCCGGTCGAGCGGTGTTTCCGTGCGTCCGAGGGACAGAAGGTTGCCCATCAGGATGGCGAGAAGGTTGTTGAAGTCATGGGCAAGGCCGCCGGTCAGCTTGCCGACAGCGTCCATGCGCTGGGACTGCACGAGTGCGGCTTCCGCCTGTTTCTGGTCGGTGGCGTCCAGGGAAAGCACGAAGATCCCGAGGGTTCGGCCGTCTTTCGTCATGTCCGGGATGAGGGTGGAGCGCATATAGGCGATGCTGCCATCCGAGCGATTGCGCTGATATTCGTAGCTGACGGCGTTGCCTTCGAAGCAGCGGTTGATGTGCGGCTCCAGCTCCTTGAAAAGCTCCTCGCCGACCACTTCAGGCGCCGGCCGGCCGGCGACGGAGGCGACGGAGTGGCCGAACCAGTCGGCATACCGACGGTTGGCGAAGCGGAAGACCGGGCCGGGCGACAGATAGGCAATCAGGGCCGGAATATTGTCCGTCACCAGCCGCAGCCAGTCCTCCGACTGCTGCAGGGCGCGGGTGCGCTCTTCCACCGTGCGTTCCAGCTTTTCCTGCCGGCGGCGATCTTCGGTGACGTCGGAATAGGTGGTGACGAATCCTCCCCGGGGCAGGGGCGTGCCTGAAACGGCGATCACCTGGCCGTTGGGCCGGATGCGTTCGAAATAATGCGGCTCGAACAGCTTGGCCCGTTCCAGCCTGCGCTGGATCTTGCCTTCAATATCGCCGGGGCCGTATTCACCCCGTTCTGCGTTCACGCGCAAGAAGGCTTCCAGATGCGTGCCGCGCCGGGCCAGTTCCTGAGGGAAATCTAGCATTTCCCACAAGCCCCGATTCCACGCGACAAGTCTGAGGTCGGCGTCGAAAGCCGAAAAGCCCTGATTGATATGGTCAAGCGCTGCCTGCATCAGATCAAGCTGCGTCTTGAGCTGCTGTGTCTCCTCCATGAGGTGAGATTAAGCCCGAAAAACAGGTTTGACCATTCGTCCAAGGAGAGAATGACAGGCCGGGGTCGCAAGAGGTAACGAGGCTTGACGTGTAGGCGGAAAAACTTCGCCTTTCGTGATATTGTGGCCGGGTATTTTGACTTTGTTTTTTCTGCGATGGAGGTCTCCATGCAATTAAAGAAACTTGATCCGAGGCTGCGCCGATATGCAGCCGAGGCAGAACTGAGTTCATTTGAAAACGAATCCCCTCTCGACGCCCTTCCGTCCGGTCCTGCATCGCTGGAGACTGCCGGCGCGGCTCCTCTCGGGGAGGTCAGGCGCGTTCTCGTCGAACTTCAGACCGAGCAACCCCCAGCAGCGTTTGCCGATTTCAACTGGGTGCATGTGGCCGGGAAGATCTATTCCGTGTCCCTGCCCATGAACCGCATGGTGGAGCTGAACGGGCATCCGCTGGTCGAGACGGTTGAGGCCGGACGGCGCTGGTTCCCCATGCTGGACAGCTCTCTGCCCGAAACGAAGGCGGACACGGTTCATCAGGGGAGCGTCGGGGTTCCGGGCCGCACGGGGGCAGGCGTTCTGGTCGGTATCATCGACTACGGTATGGATTTCACGCTCGACGACTTCCGCAATGCGGACGGCACCACGAGGCTGGCCTTTCTCTGGGATCAGCGTCTGGATGCCCGGCAGGGCGAACACGCGCCGGATGATTTCTCCTATGGGGTGGAATATGGCGCCGATCAGATCAACCAGGCGCTGAATGCGCAGGATCCCTTCAGCGTCGTCCGCCATAGGGCGGATGCGGGCTCGCACGGCACCCATGTTGCAGGCATCGCGGCAGGCAATGGCAGGTCGCATGACGATACGTTCGTGGAAGGCACGCATCTTGGAGCTGCCCCCGAAGCCACGCTGATTTTCGTTCAGCCGGACACGAACGACGGGTCGGATACATTCACCGATTCCAGCCATGTGGTTGATGCCGTCGCCTACATCATGGGCAAGGCGGATGCACTCGATATGCCTTGTGTCATCAACATGAGCCTTGGGCAGAACGGCGGCAGCCATGACGGGGAAAGCCTTGTCGAACGCGCCATCGACCGACTGCTGGAGCCATTGGGACGCGCATTCGTGAGCGCGGCAGGCAACGAGCATGTCTGGCATGGGCACGCGGCCGGGACCATCAAAACGGGCGAAAGCCGGGAACTGCGCTGGAAGACCGGTGGCGGCATGCCACTGCCCGATGGCTCTGTCACGCAGACGGGAACAGACAGGACGTCGAGTGAACTGGAGATCTGGTATTCCAGTGTCGACAGGTTCGCCGTGACACTGATTGCACCGGACGGGGCAGAATACGGCCCTGTGACACCGGGAAACACCATGCTCAAGGACGAGGTTTTCATCGATTCGGAGCGGTTCTCGAGCCTGAACGGGCAAGCGCGCATTTACATGCAACTTGAAGCGCCATTCGGCCTTGGAATGCTCAGATCCGGGGTCTGGACCGTGAAGCTGGAAGCTCTGGAAGGGGAAAACGGACAGTTCGATGCCTGGATCGAGCGGGACCTGCGGGACAAGAAAAATAATTATGCCGATCAATCGTTCTTCCAGGGGGGGGATTTCGATCCCGTTCGCACGCTTGGGACACCGGCGACAACGCGGCGGGCCATCGCGGTTGCCAATTACAGCCACCATTCGCTGGCGCCGGCAGCTTCCTCCAGCCGGGGGCCGACACGGGACAACCGAAACAAGCCCGAGGTTGCCGCACCTGGAACGAATATCGTTGCATCCGGGGCGCAAGGCGGACGGAGCAATGGCAGTGGCGGCGTTCATCCGATGCGGGTGACCAAATCCGGCACCAGCATGGCTGCGCCCCACGTTGCCGGTATCGTTGCCTTGCTGTTTCAGGAAGCCCGGTCGCTGTCAGCGCCTCAGGTTGCAAACCTCCTCATGGCAACGTCGGACAATCCGGACGGCGCACCGGGTTTTGACGTCGCGTGGGGCTTCGGCAGGGTGAATGCGGCACGCGCCCTGCGTCTTCTGCGCGATCCGGATCAACCCGGACGTACGGACGCGGTTATCTGATGTCCTGAAGGATTGATAGCAGGATGCGGCGCTCTCAGCGCCGCATCGCACTGCCGACCTGAATGTAGGTGACGGCGGTATCCTCGGCGAGCGCGTTGAGGTTTTCAGCGGTAACCAGAAGCGTCATCATGTGGCTTTTCGGGCTCCAGGACAAAAGCTCTGGACCACCCGTGCCGCCACTGCGCATGGTCAGGTCATCAGGAGTCTTGCCCGGAGCAAGCTCGACCATGGCCTTCATTTGCGCCAAGGGATCGTTTTTCATGATCGCCTTGCGCGCCTGCGGGCTGAGTTTCATCTGGCTGAAGTCCATAGGGACAATATAGCACCGCGCGGCCAGTCCTCAAAACCTTGTCGGCGGTCAGCGTTTCCGGTGACCCAGCTTTGCGGCCTTGGCCATTTCGGCACGTTTTTGCGCATAGTTTGGCGCAACCATCGGGTAATCCGCGCTCAAGCCCCATTTGCGTCTGTATTCGGCAGGCGTCAGGTTGAACTTCGTTTTCAGGTGACGCGTCAGAAATTTGAATTTCTTTCCGTCCTCGAGGCAGATGATGAACTCCGGTGTGACCGAGTGCTTTATCGGCACCGCCGGAACGAGGGGCGCGCGAAACACGGTCGGCGTGTTGTTGGTTGCGGTTTCCAGAGCGACGTGGACATCGACGATTAGTTCGATCAGGTCCTGTTGCGGTACCGGATTGTTCGTCACGTAGTTGGAAACGATTCCCGCGGTGAGTTCCATCAGGTTTGGCGAATCGTATGCCGCGCCTTCTTCTGATTCAGCCATGGGAGTTCCTTTTTCGAAATTGAGCGGGGCTGGCGAGGTGCGTGGGCAGGTGGTGCTGCGCGCGCATGCAGTCCGTGCTGGATATATTTCCCCAACGACTTAATTTTTCAAGTAGCTATCACGATATTGGCAAATAAAAATTTCAATGAGGTATTTTCGCCGATTTAGGAAACCCGTGGGTTTTTTCGTTCCGTAATTTTGACTGTAGTTTTCAAGAAATACTGGTCTTCAATTCCTCATTGTTTCAAAAACCGCGAAAAACCGCAGGAAAAACGGACAAAATCAAGGTCGCTATTTCTTCTTTCTTGACGAACTTCTCTCCAGAGGCTGTAAACTAAACAGTGTAGTCACAATTTTCTTCATTTCTGCCGAAGCAAATGAAAGAAAAATGGCTCAAATATTCGTTTAGTATTTAAAGTAATGTCGGGGCAGGCCATATGGGGATGAGATGGCGAGAGTTCAAGGGCAAAAACGCGAAAGTGAAAAATTGTAAAAAACGGCGGAAATTCAATGTGTTGCAAAAATATGACTCGGAAAACCAATATTTTTAGAGGCGAAATTTGCGCTTGAATTCCAGAGTTGGAACTGGCTTTTTGATGCGGAGACGGCCAGCGGGGTGCAAGTAAATGCTTGTTGTTGGTAGTCTAGAGGTTAGTTTGAAGGGGTCGCGTGAAGTATTCGAATCCGTTCCTTCAGCCTTCCGACTGAATTTGAAACTGGAGTAATGTAATGAAACTCAAGAGTCTGATGCTCGGCGCGGCCGCAGCTGCTGCTGCTACCACCGCCCAGGCGGCTGACCTTCCGGTAGCCCCGGAGCCGGTCGACTACGTTCGTGTCTGTGACGCTTACGGCGCGCGCTTCTACTACATCCCGGGCACCGAAACCTGCCTCCGCGTTGGCGGCCGTGTTCGTACCCAGGTTGTTGTCAACAACGTCCTGGACGACGGCGCCTTCAGTGACCGTAACTCTGACGGCTACTCCTGGCTGTCCCGCGGTTACCTGTACCTGGACGCTCGCACGGCTACCGAGTTCGGCACCCTGCGTACCTACGTGTCCACCTACACGACGGTCACGAACGGTGAAACCAGCACCACTCTGGATAGCGCTTACATCCAGTGGGGCGGTCTGACCGCTGGTCGTCTGACCTCGAACTTCGACATCTTCACCGGTCAGGCCTTTATCGGTGTCGTGGATCGTGACTGGTCCGACGTGACCACCAACCAGATCGCTTACACCGCAGCGTTCGGCAACGGCTTCTCCGCGACCATCGCTCTGGAAGACCGTTCCGATCGTGAATACGGCAACTACGGCGGCACCCGTGCTCCTGACTTCGTTGCAGCTCTCGGCGTTTCCCAGGGTTGGGGTTCCGCACAGTTGTCCGGTGCTCTGCATCAGGTTTACCCGGATGCCGCAGCCAACCGGACCAACAATGGTGGCGAAGATGAACTCGGCTTTGCCGTCGGCGGTGGTGCAGTCATCAATCTGCCGATGCTCAACTCCGGTTCGAACATCTTCTTCCAGGGCTTCTATGCCGATGGCGCTCTGTCCTACATCACCACGTATGATGGCGTAGCGGACTTCAACAACGGCGACACCTCCACCGGTTACTCGCTGTCTGCTGGTGCCTACATCCAGGCAACCTCCACGATCGGCCTCGCGCTTGACGGTTCCTACGCCGACATCGACGCCGCTGCTGGCCTGAACGACGTTACCCGTTACGCAATCGACGGCTCGGTTCAGTGGGAGCCGGTCTCCGGCTTCATCATGGGTGCTGACGTTGGTTACGCAAACACCGATGTGGATACCCAGGACGACCAGGACGAACTCCTCTTCGGTGTTCGTATGCAGCGTACCTTCTAATCTTACGGTTAGACTCTGACTGACTAACTTTGACCTCCAGTCAGTCAACCGGCCCGGCAGACTCCAAACTGCCGGGCCTCCCCCGTTTTAGGGCGGGGCGCAGTGGTCCTGCAGCAAAGACCGTGCCTGGCAGATGCGCATCCGGACCCTGGAAGCAGCACACCGGCAAAATTCTTTTCCATCGCGTTTGAAAAAACGTGCGGCGCCAGAATGTTCTCGGCTAACATTCGCGCAATGCCACAGTCCGAATTCAAAAAGAAAAACCCGACAGTTCAGGATGTCGCCCGCGCAGCCAATGTGTCGACGGCCACGGTCAGTCGCGCGTTGACGACGCCAGACAGGGTGTCGGCTGAAACAAGACGCCGCGTGTCGGAAGCGGTCGAGAAGACCGGCTATGTCCTCAATCATGCCGCGCGCAATCTCCGGCGCCGCGATACGGGCACAATCGTTGCCCTCGTTCCCGATATCGGCAACTCCCACTTTTCAAATATCTTGCAGGGCATCGAAACGGTTTGCGCGGAAAAGCAATTGAAGGTTCTGATTGCCGACACCCGAAAACCGTCCATGTCGCATTCGCGCGTGAGCGATTACTTCAGCAAGAACAATTGCGACGGGATCGTAATTCTGGACGGGCATTTCTCGATTTCCCGGATCAGGTCGTCGAACCCCAAAGCACCGCCGATCGTTCTTGCCGGCGAGTGGAGTGACGATCCGGCCGTTCCAATCTCTGTTGTCGACAATCTGCTTGGCGCGGAACTGGCGGTGTCTCACCTGCTCGACCTGAAACACACCAATATCGGCCATGTCACGGGGCTGCTGTCGCACAAGCCGGGACGTGACCGGCGCGACGGGTTCCGCGCCACATTGGCAGGCGCCGGCTTCGATCCGGCGAAAGCCTGGACCTTCGAGGGGGATTACACCCTGGATGCCGGTGTCAGGGCTGCGCACGCCTGGATGGCGCTGCCGGATCGGCCAACCGCGGTTTTTTGTGCCAGCGACCGGACAGCCTTCGGCTTCATTTCCGCGTTGAGCGAAGCCGGTATTCGCGTTCCGGAAGATGTTTCGGTGGTTGGTTTCGACGATATCGACATTGCGGGGCATTATCTGCCGCCGCTGACGACGATCCATCAGCCGCGCCGCGCGGTGGGCGAACAGGCGGCGAAGCTGCTGCTCAACCTTCTCGGCGGCGCCAGACCTGACAATGGCAGCGTTCAGCTGGAGCCATGGCTGGTCGTGCGCAAGAGTGCAGTGCCGTTGGCCTAGAGGGTTAGGTCCGCGGTGCCTCTCGCACCTGCAGCGCAATTGCAACAATTCGACATGATTGAAACATATTGCTGAAAATCCGGCCTCCTAGCCTGCGTTCATCGGGTTTGGAACGCTTGGCCTGTCCACCTTTAATAATTTACCGGTTGAAGGTTGCCGCGTCAGATTGTTTCATACCCTTTAGGTAATGACCCCGAACAATTGGGGCGCCTTCCAGATCAAGCCGCCGATGGCCAAACGCGCCGGACAGCGGACTGTCGAACGACAAAAATGTAGAGGCATATCGTCTGTGTTCATCCGAATGCAGGGTGCTTCAGGGGAAGAAACAGTTCATGGTAGGGTCGGCCAGCGCTTCACCGCGCGAGGAGGACACCTTTCCGAAGATTCTCATGCGCAATGCGCAAGTCTTCGGTGACCGGACGGCGTTCCGGGAAAAGGATTTCGGGATCTGGCAAAGCTGGACCTGGTCCGAGGTGTGTGAAGAAATCCGCGCATTCTCAATCGGTTTGAAATCTCTGGGTCTGAAAACCGGAGACAAGATCGCCATCGTTGGCGCAAACCGCCCAAGGCTTTATTGGGCGATGGTCGCTGCTCAGGCGATCGGTGCCGTTCCGGTGCCTGTCTATTCGGACAGCGTTGCCGAGGAAATGGCCTTTGTGCTCGGGCATGCCGAAGTCACCTTCGCGGTGGTCGAGGATCAGGAGCAGGTCGACAAGCTGCTGTCGATGGCCGATGAGGTGAAGTCACTCAGCGAGATCATCTATGACGAGCCGCGCGGGCTGCGTGGCTATGATCACGAGCATCTGCACAGCTACGCCTCGGTGCAGGACAAGGGCCGTGACCTGATTTCGGCGACACCTTCGCTGGCGGCCGACTGGGAAGCCGGGTTCAGGGATGCCAAGGGCTCCGATGTGGCGGTGATGCTCTACACCTCGGGCACCACCGGGCGGCCCAAGGGCGTGATGCTGTCTTTCGACAATCTCGTTATCTCGGCCCGCAACGGCAACAAGTTCGACCATCTGAACGAGACCGAGGAAGTGCTCGCCTATCTGCCGATGGCCTGGATCGGCGACCATGTGTTCTCTCTGGCGCAGGCCTTTACGGCCGCCTATTGCGTCAATTGTCCGGAAAGCATGGATACGATCGATGTGGACCGGCTTGAAATCGCGCCGACCTACTTCTTCGCGCCGCCGCGCGTTTTCGAGAACATGCTGACCCGGATCATGGTGCGCATGGAAGATGCCGGCAAGGCCAAGCGCGCGATGTTCGACTATTTCATGGGCGTTGCCCGCAAGGTGGGTGAGAAGATCCTGAACGGTGAGAGCGTCGGCCTGAAGGATCGGGTGCTTTATGCCCTTGGCGAGTTCTGCGTCTACGGGCCGCTCAAGAACCGTATGGGTCTTACCCGGGTGAAAGTCGGCTACACCGCCGGCGAGGCCATCGGACCGGAGATCTTCCAGTTCTTCCGCTCGCTCGGGCTTAACCTCAAGCAGCTCTACGGCCAGACCGAGGCCAGCGTTTACATCACGCTGCAGCCGGATGGCGAGATCTTCGGCGATACGGTTGGCAAACCTGCCCCCGATGTGGAGCTGAAGATCGCCGAAAGCGGTGAGGTGATGTACCGCTCGCCGGGCGTTTTCGTCGGTTATTTCAAGAATGACGAAGCCACCGCCAGCACGAAGACGCCGGACGGCTGGGTGCACACGGGCGATGCGGGCATCATCGCGGAAAACGGCCACCTGAAGATCATCGACCGCGCCAAGGATGTCGGCAAGCTCAATGACGGCGCGCTGTTTGCGCCGAAATACATCGAGAACAAGCTGAAGTTCTTCCCGAACATCAAGGAGGCGGTTGCCTTCGGTCACGAGAAGGACATGGTGGCGGTCTTCATCAATATCGATCTGACCGCGGTAGGCTCCTGGGCGGAACGCAACAACGTCAATTATGCGTCCTACCAGGAACTTGCCGCCCACCCCGATGTCTACGGCATGATCGAAAGCCATGTCGATCAGGTGAACCGGGATCTTGCCCGCGAACCGATGATGGCGGGTGCGCAGATCAAGCGGTTCCTGATCCTGCACAAGGAGCTGGATGCGGATGACGGCGAACTGACCCGGACGCAGAAGGTGCGCCGGAGCTTTATTGCCGAACGTTACGGTCCGCTGATCGATGCGCTTTACGATGGATCCACCTCCAAGCATGTGCGCACGGAAGTGACCTACGAAGATGGCCGCAAGGGAATCATCGAAGCCACTGTCGAGATCCGCGACATGACCACCCATGACGCCGGTGCGGGCGTACAGGAGGCCGCCGAATGAACGCCCTTGTGACCGAAAAGACGCTGCCGCCGGCGGACGCCAACGAAGGGACGGAGCGAGAGCTGCTGTTGCGGGTCGACAACGTCTCGCTGTCCTTCGGCGGGGTGAAGGCGATCACCGACATTTCGTTCGACATCCAGAAGGGCGAGATCCGCGCGATCATCGGTCCGAACGGGGCCGGCAAAACGTCAATGCTGAACGTCATCAATGGTTTCTATCACCCCCAGGAAGGCACGATCACCTGGCAGGGGCAGGTGCGTCGCAAGATGAAGCCTTACGAAGCTGCCAGCCAGGGCATCGCCCGGACCTTCCAGAACGTGGCCTTGTTCAAGGGCATGACCACGCTGGACAACATCATGTCCGGCAGATCCTTGAGGATGCACAGGAACTTTTTCTGGCAACTGCTGTGGCGCGGGCCCGCGGAACGCGAGGAAATAGACCATCGGCGCAAGGTCGAGGACATCATCGACTTCCTGGAAATCCAGGCGATTCGCAAGACACCGGTCGGGCGTCTGCCCTACGGCCTGCAAAAGCGGGTCGAACTCGGCCGCGCGCTGGCGATGGAACCGGACCTGTTGCTGCTCGACGAGCCGATGGCCGGTATGAACCTGGAAGAAAAAGAAGACATGAGCCGGTTCATCATCGACGTAAATCAGGAATTCGGCACGACGATTGCCCTCATCGAACACGATATGGGTGTCGTCATGGATCTCTCCGACCGGGTGGTCGTGCTCGATTACGGCAAGAAGATCGCCGATGGGCCACCGGAGGAAGTGCAGGCCAGCCAGGCCGTTATCGACGCTTATCTCGGTGTGAGCCACTAGGAGGGACGAACCATGCTCTACGATATTTTCATCGATCCCTTCGTACAGATGTACCAGATGCCGGATTTCTTCCTGCAGGTCCTGTGGGAAGGTTTTGTCGCCGGTATTCTCTACGCACTGATCGCGCTCGGCTTCGTGCTGATCTTCAAGGCGTCCGGTGTGTTCAACTTCGCCCAGGGCATCATGGTGGTGTTCGCCGGCCTGACGCTGGTGGGGCTCAACGAAAACGGGGTGCCTGCCTATCTGGCGCTGATCCTGACCATCGGCGTGATGGGGGTTCTGGCCTATGGTGTTGAACGGGTGGTCATGCGACCCCTGGTCAACCAGCCGGAAATCATCCTGCTGATGGCCACCATCGGCCTGACGTATTTCCTCGTCGGTTTCGGTGAGTTCGTCTTCGGTGGTGAACCCAAGCAGATGATCACCGAGCAACTGGGGCTGCCCACCGGTTCGACCGCCTTCGAAATTGGCGACCGGGGTCTGGTCATCCTGCAGCATATCGATATTGCCGCAGCCGTGATTGCGGTGCTGATGGTGACGGCGCTCGCCATCTTCTTCAACAAGACGCGGATTGGCCGCGCCCTGCGCGCCGTGGCCGACGACCACCAGGCCGCTCTTTCCGTCGGGATCTCGCTCAACCAGATCTGGGCCATCGTCTGGTTCGCAGCCGGCCTCGTGGCACTGGCGACCGGCATCATGTGGGGCGCGCGTTCCGATGTGTCCTTCGCGCTGGAAATCGTCGCATTCAAGGCCCTGCCGGTGCTGATCCTCGGGGGCTTCACGTCGATCCCGGGCGCCATCGTCGGCGGTCTGATCATCGGCTTCGGCGAGAAGATCGGCGAACTCTACTGGGGTGGTCTTGTCGGCGGCGGGGTCGAATCCTGGCTCGCCTACATCATCGCCCTGATCTTCCTTCTGTTCCGGCCACAGGGCCTCTTCGGCGAACGTATCATCGAGCGGATCTAGGGATTTCTGACCCATGTTTTATCGCGAAGCTGGCCAATTCAAGACGAGTTACAAGGCGGATCAGGCATTGTTCCCGATCCTCCAGGACCGCGTCGGTCTGGCCGTCATCCTCATCACCGCATTTGCCGTCATACCGGCCCTTGCCAACGACTTCTTTCTGACCTCCATCATGATCCCGTTTCTGGTGTTCTCGCTGGCGGCGATCGGGCTGAACATCCTGACCGGTTTCTGCGGGCAGCTGTCACTCGGAACCGGGGCATTCATGGGGGTTGGCGCCTATGCCGCCTACAAGCTGACGTCGATCTTTCCCGATGCCAATGTCATCGTGATGGTGCTCCTGTCCGGCGTGTTCTCGGCTGCCATCGGCGCGATCTTCGGTCTGCCGAGCCTGCGCATCAAGGGGCTTTACCTGGCAGTTACGACGCTTGCAGCCCAGTTCTTTCTGGAATGGTGCTTCATTCGCATCCCGTGGCTCTACAATTACAACGCCTCGGGGGCAATCGAGGTGCCGCACCGCGAAGTCTTCGGCATTGTCGCCACAGGGGCCGAGGCAACGCCGCTGGCGCGCTACTTCATCGTTCTCGGGATCACCGTTCTGATTACCTTCCTGATGGCGAACGTCCTGCGTGGTCGCATTGGCCGGTCGTGGATGATGATCCGCGACATGGATATTGCAGCCGAACTGATGGGCATCCGTCCGCTTCAGACCAAGCTGATGGCCTTTGCCGTATCGTCCTACATCTGCGGCGTCGCCGGTGCGATGATGGTGTTCTTCTGGCTGAATGCGGCCGAGCCGTCGTCCTATTCCATCCGGCTGTCCTTCCAGGTCCTGTTCATGGTCATCCTGGGCGGTCTCGGCAGTCTCGGTGGGGCCTTCATGGGGGCTGCCTTCATCTGGATCCTGCCGGTCGTGCTGAAATTCGTTCCGGGTCTCCTCGGCTTCGATCTGGCCGCGGAAACGGTGGAGCACGCGACCTTCATGATCATTGGCGCGCTCATCATTTTCTTCCTGATTGTCGAACCGCACGGCTTTGCGCGGCTCTGGCAGATCGCGAAGCAGAAGCTCAGGGTCTGGCCGTTCCCTTACTAGGGGCGCCAGCCTTTTCACCCGCCATCCGGACATGGACCGATCCGGTGAGGAATGGCGTAACCGGTCCGGCGGTAGTCCTTTCGATGCCGCGTGGGAGGAGAATATGAAAAACATAAAGCAATTTGCGCTGGGAACCGCTGTTGCGCTCGGGGTCGGTCTCTCCGGCGCCATGACGACCGCGGTCCAGGCAGAAGACAGCAACTACGTGCCGCTCCTGACGTACCGGACAGGGCCTTATGCCGGTTCCGGCATCCACATCGCCAACGGTATGCATGACTATCTGCAGATGCTGAACGAGCGCGATGGCGGTATCGGTGGCGTCAAGCTGGCGATTGAAGAGTGTGAAACCGGTTACAACGCCCAGAAGGGCGTCGAGTGCTACGAAGCCACCAAGGGCAAGGGCGCACTGGTCTATAACCCGTATTCCACCGGCATCACGCTGCAGCTGATCCCGAAAGCCGGTGTCGACAAGATCCCGGTGCTGTCGATGGGCTACGGCCTTTCGGCTGCCGCTGTCGGCTCCACGTTCCCCTGGATCTTCAACGTGCCTGACACCTATTGGGACGGCGCTTCCGTGGTCATCAAGTACATCGGTGAGCAGGAAGGCGGTCTTGAAAACCTGAAGGGCAAGAAGATCGGCTACATCTTCCTCGACGCCGGTTATGGCCGTGAGCCCTTGCCGCTGCTGGAACAGCTTGCCGAGAAATACGGCTTCGAGCTGCTGCAGTATCCGGTTCCGGGTGCGGAAATGCAGAACCAGTCCTCGCAGTGGCTCAATGTTCGCCGGGATCGTCCGGACTACATGGTCATGTGGGGCTGGGGTGCGATGAACCCGACGGCTGTCAAGGAAGCCGTCAAGATCCGCTTCCCGATGGACAAGTTCATCGGTGTGTGGTGGTCCGCAGGAGATGACGATGCCGCAGCCGGCGGCGAAGGTGCCAAAGGCTACAAGGCTCTGAACTTCTCCGGTGTCGGTCCCGATTTCCCGGCTCTCGACGACATCAAGAAGCTTGTTGTCGACGCGGGCAAGTCCTCCACCGATGCGAGCTCCATCGGCAGCACGCTCTACAATCGCGGCGTCCTGAACTCGGTCATCATCGCGGAAGGCATTCGCACCGCGCAGGAACTGACCGGCAAGAAGGTCATCACGGGCGAAGACATGCGTCTTGGTCTTGAGGCACTCAATCTGGACGAGGCGCGGCTGGCTGAACTCGGTCTGAAGGGCTTTGCCCATCCGATGAAAGTGACCTGCGAAGACCATGCCGGCAGCAATCCGGTGTTCATCCAGGAGTGGGACGGCAAGAAGTGGCGTCAGGCTTCGGACTGGATCGAGCCGATGACCGATGTGGTCCGTCCGCTGCTGGAACAAGCCGCTGCGGAATATGCAGAAAAGAACGCGCCGTGGCCGGCGCGCACCGAACCCTGCCCGAACTGATAGGCAGTCCGCTCCGCCGCGCCGCATCAACGTGCGGCGGAGCTTCCAGGGAGAAGAGGGAATGGCATTGCTGGATGTAGAACAGCCCGGTTCGCAGGGTGTGCGTGAAGCTGCCGAGACGATCCTGTCGGTCAACAATATCGAGGTCATTTACGACCACGTGATCCTTGTGCTGAAGGGCGTGTCGCTGACGATTCCCAAGGGCGGGATCGTGGCGCTGCTCGGCGCGAACGGCGCAGGCAAGACGACCACGCTGAAAGCGATTTCGAACCTGCTTGGTGCCGAACGCGGCGAAGTGACCAAGGGCAAGATCGTGTTCGAGGGTGAAGAAGTTCAGGCCCTGTCGCCCAACGATCTGGTTCGCCGGGGATGCATCCAGGTGATGGAAGGGCGGCATTGTTTCGGCCACCTGTCCATTGAAGAGAATTTGCTGACAGGCGCCTACACCCGCAAAGACGGGCACAGTGCCGTGAAGGCGGACCTTGAGATGGTCTACAATTACTTTCCGCGCCTGCGAGAACGGCGCGGTAGCCAGGCGGGGTACACCTCCGGCGGCGAACAGCAGATGTGCGCCATTGGCCGTGCCTTGATGAGCCGGCCTAAGATGATCCTGCTGGATGAGCCGAGCATGGGGCTGGCGCCTCAGCTCGTGGAGGAAATCTTCGAGATCGTCCGCCAGCTCAACAGCAATGAGGGTGTGTCCTTCCTGCTTGCCGAACAGAACACCAATGTGGCGCTGAAATACGCGACCTACGGCTACATCCTGGAATCCGGCCGTATCGTGCTCGATGGCGATGCCAAGGCATTGCGGGAGAACGAGGACGTCAAGGAATTCTATCTGGGCGTTGGCGGCGAAGGCCGTCGCTCGTTCCGGAATGTCAAACATTACAAGCGAAGGAAGCGCTGGCTGGCCTGACGGGGTTTCAGACACAGGGCCGAAACAGGCGGAGACGACCATGAGCGACATTCAGTTTGACGCGCGCGAGCGGCAGGACCCCGCTCTGCGCGAACGGGATCTTTTTGCCCGATTGCCGGACCTTCTGGCCCATGCCACCGGTAGTGCCACCGGGTGGGCCACGCATCTGGAGGGATGCGATCTTGCGGCGGTTACCGACCGGGCCGCACTGGCCGGTCTGCCGGTTCTGCGCAAGTCCGACCTTCTGGAAAAGCAGCGCGCGCAACCGCCCTTTGGCGGATTTCTGGCAGGTGACCTGTCGGGCGCGGCCCGGGTCTTCATGTCGCCCGGCCCGATCTGGGAACCGCAGGCGCCCGGGCTCGATCCCTGGAACGGGGCGCGCAGCCTGTTTGCGGCCGGCTTTCGCAAGGGCGACGTTGTTCTCAATGCCTTTTCGTATCACCTGACGCCTGGCGGTTTCATTCTGGACCAGGGCGCGATTGCGCTCGGGTGTACGGTGTTTCCCGCCGGGGTCGGCAATACCGACAGTCAGGTCGAAGCGATCGAGGTGCTCAAACCGTCCGGTTTCGTCGGCACGCCGGATTATCTGAAAATCCTCCTCGATCGCGGCCGGGACCAGGGCCGGGATGTCTCCTCCATCAAAAAGGCCCTGGTCTCGGGAGGTGCGTTGTTTCCGTCGTTGCGCGAAGAATATGAGGCTGCCGGGATCCAGGTTGGCCAGTGTTACGCGACCGCGGACCTTGGCGTCATCGCCTATGAGACGGATGCCAGGGAGGGCATGGTCGTCAACGAGGATTACATCGTCGAGATTGTGCGGCCTGGCACCGGTGAGCCTGTGGCAGAGGGCGAGGTCGGAGAGTTGGTTGTCACCAACTTCAACAGCCTTTATCCGCTGATCCGTTTCGCCACGGGCGACCTGTCCAAGATCATCCCGGGTCAATCCCCCTGCGGGCGCACCAACATGCGGCTTGCCGGCTGGATGGGACGCGCGGATCAGCGCACAAAGGTCAAGGGCATGTTCGTCGACCCCGCCCAGATTGCGCAAATCGTCGCGGCCCACCCGGAAATCAGCAAGGCCCGTCTTGCCGTCAGCCGTGTTGGTGAAGCCGACGCCATGACATTGACGGTGGAAACCGAGGCCGGCGGCAATGGTCTGCCGGAGCGGGTCGCGGAAACACTGCGCGAGGTTACCCATCTCAAGGGGGACGTCCTGACCGTTGCGCCGGGGGCGTTGCCGAATGACGGCAAGGTGATTGCGGATGAGCGGGAGTATGGCTGAGGCTGGCGGCGTGTAGACGTGCTTCCGGCTTAATGCAGATTTCAGCCTCGTCCTGAGAAAGCGCGCAAGCGCCGTCTCGAAAGGTGGGCTGCATACTCTGGAGCAAGTTGCCCATCCTTTTCTTTTGAGATTGTCTTCGAGACGGACCTGACGGTCTGCCACAGGATGAGGTCCTGGGTCGTTGCTTTTCCATCTGAGTTTCCGGTGATCTGCAACCGGGTATCTGCGTATGACAAATGCCGCATTGGCCAAGGCTCTTGCTTGGCCTATGTATGGCATCAGACAGACCGTTTTAACGCAGACAGACCGTTTTAGGACTTACCCCGCAGATGACCGTTCAACCGACCGCGCCGATCGCAGCCGATCAGGAAGCCGCATTCAGAAAACTCGACCTGCCGAAAGATCACCCTTCGGTCAAGAGTGGCAAGGTGGGGGTGCTTCTGGTCAATCTGGGCACACCGGATGCCACGGACTATTGGCCCATGCGCAGGTATCTGCGCGAGTTCCTTTCGGACAAGCGTGTTATCGAATGGCCGCGGGCGATCTGGTATCCGATCCTCTATGGCATCGTTCTGATGACCCGGCCGGGCAAATCCGGCAAGGCTTACGAGGAAATCTGGAACAAGGAAAAGGACGAGTCGCCCCTGCGCACGATCACGCGCAGCCAGTCGGAAAAATTGTCAGAGGTGCTGGGGGATGCGGATGGAAAGCTGAAGATCGATTGGGCGATGCGCTACGGCCAGCCGTCCATTCCGGACCGGCTGAAAGCCCTGAAGGATGAAGGCTGCGACCGGATCCTGGTCTTCCCCCTCTACCCGCAATATTCGGCAACCACGACGGCGACGGTCAATGACGTTGTCTGCAAGACGCTCTTGAAGATGCGCTGGCAGCCCGCGATCCGGACCGTGCCGCCCTATCATGATGACCCGGTCTATGTGACGGCCCTGGCAAAGTCGGTGGAGCGTCACGTGGAAAGTCTGGATTTCAAGCCGGATGTGGTGCTGACGTCCTATCACGGCATTCCGCAGTCCTATTTCAGACGCGGGGACCCCTATCACTGCCATTGCATGAAAACGACGCGGTTGATGCGCGAGGTTCTCGGCTGGGATGCAGAAAAACTGCGGGTTACGTTCCAGTCCCGGTTCGGGCCGGAAGAGTGGCTGCAGCCCTATACGGACAAGACCGTTGAGCAACTGGCCAAGGACGGGGTGAAGAACGTCGCGGTGATGAACCCGGGCTTTGTCGCCGATTGCCTTGAAACGCTGGAAGAAATTGCCGGTGAGGCCGGGGAAATCTTCGAGGAAAGCGGCGGCGAGCATTTCAGCCACATCCCCTGCCTGAATGACAGCGATCTTGGTATGGACGTGCTGACCCACATCGTTCGGCGCGAACTCGGTGGCTGGATCTGATCAGCCGCCCATCCACAGGCGTTTAACCTTGCCGGTGGAAAACACTCGTAAAATTCCGACAGGCTGCCCATAAGTCATGTGCCCGTCCGACGAACGCCACAGGTGTTCGCGGGGCGGGCTGCGTACGTGCGTCCGCACGAACTCAAGGCCGCGAATACGCTGGAAACGCCTTGGAGTTCGTCGCATAGTGACAGCACTTTTTTAAAAATTACGGGAGACGTATATGCCAATCGCGGGATTCGACATTTTTCTGATCGGCCTTGTCGTGCTGGTCATTCTGGTGTTTTTCGCCGGCGTAAAGACGGTGCCGCAAGGCTACAATTATACGATCGAGCGGTTTGGAAAGTACCGGAAGACGCTGACGCCGGGCCTGAACTTCATCATCCCGTTCATCGACAGGATCGGCCACAAGCTCAACATGATGGAGCAGGTGCTGGACGTGCCAACCCAGGAAGTGATCACCCGCGACAATGCGACGGTGAGCGCGGATGGTGTGACCTTCTATCAGGTGCTCGATGCTGCCCGGGCAGCCTATGAAGTGCTCGGCCTGCAGAATGCCATTCTCAACCTCACCATGACCAACATCCGCTCGGTCATGGGGTCGATGGACCTCGATAACCTTCTGTCCAACCGCGACGAAATCAACGCCCAGATCCTGCGGGTTGTCGATGCGGCGGCAGAGCCCTGGGGCATCAAGATCACCCGTATCGAAATCAAGGACATCAACCCGCCGCGCGACCTGGTGGATGCCATGGCCCGCCAGATGAAGGCGGAACGCGAGAAGCGCGCCTACATTCTCGAGGCCGAAGGCAAGCGTCAGTCGGAAATCCTGAAAGCGGAAGGGGAGAAGCAGTCACTTATCCTCGAAGCCGAAGGCCGCCGCGAATCCGCTTTCCGGGATGCAGAAGCCCGCGAGCGCGAGGCTGAAGCGGAAGCCAAGGCAACGCAGCTTGTAAGTGCGGCCATCGCCTCCGGAGACGTCCAGGCCATCAATTATTTCGTTGCCAACAAATACGTTGAAGCTTTCAAGGAACTGGCAACCTCGAACAACCAGAAGACGCTTATCTTGCCGATGGAAGCGACATCGCTGCTGGGCTCCTTGAGCGGCATCGGCGCCATTGCGAAGGAAGCTTTCGGCGAGAACGGATCTTCCAAGCGGTCATCTTCCCGTATTCCCAATACCCGCAGTGACGAGGGAGAAGAGAACCGGTGAGCCTTATTGAAAGCACAATCGCGGCCCTGGGGCCTTGGAGCTGGTTCGTTCTGGGGCTCTTGCTGCTGGGGCTCGAAATACTGGCGCCCGGCACGATCTTCCTTTGGTTTGGCCTCTCGGCGCTGATCGTTGGGTGTGTGGCGCTGCTCTTCGACTTCGCCTGGCAGGTGAATGTTGGGCTGTTTCTGGTGCTTTCTCTCGTCAGCCTGCTGATCGGGCGAAGGCTGATGCAGAAACTCGCATCGGAGAAGGGCGATCCGGGGCTCAACCAGCGTGGAAGCCGTTATGTCGGCCGGGAATTCACGCTTGCCTCTCCGCTGAAGGAGGGAGCCGGAAACCTTTCCATTGATGACACCATCTGGCGCATCACCGGACCGGATCTGCCTGCTGGTACAAAGGTGCGTGTCGATTCAATCGATGGTGCGCGGCTTGTTGTTTCGCAGGTCAGCTAGACCGGACCCGCATACCGCCCGCCGAAGCGCTTGCTGAGCCGCTGCTTTCTCAGAGCTTGTGCCCTGCAGGCAGCGGCGGTTCTTCTGCCTTCAGCAGAATGCCAATCCGGCGGTTCGCTGCCAGATAGGGGTCGTTGGGGAACAGCGGTTCCGTGTCGGCCTTGCCGACCACAGAGTAGAACTGATTGTCCGGCACTCCGTATTCAGACAGGATCTGCCGGGCGATGTTGGCGCGTTCGCTGGAGAGTTCCCAACCGGTATAACTCGGGTCGATGGACTGGCGTCCGGCCGTTGTATGGCCGGTGATTTCGATGCGATTGGGCATTTGCGAAAGCACCGGCGCCATCTTGGCGAGCAGGCGGCGGGTGGTCTCGTAAGGATATTTCGAACCTTCCCGGAACATCGAGCGACCGTCCTGATCGACCAGCATGATGTTCAGGCCGTCCTCGGATTCTTCCAGAATGATGTTACTGGAAATCTCGGTGATTTCCGGCATTTCCTGCCAGGCCTGACGCAGCGAGGCGGCGGCCGTCGCGAATTGCCGCGGCTTTTCGATATCAGCTTCCAGCGTGTCGTGCGTATTGGCTTCCGGCCCCTGTTTGCGCCGCTGTTCATGGCGCACCTGGGAGAAATCGGAGTCCATTTCCTGTTCGACCTGGCTGATATCCTTCATGTAGTCGCGGATCGGAATGCCCTCGACCTCGATGATGCCAGTCTTGCGGGAGGTATCTTTCACGCCGAAGGCTTCGCGCATGGACCCGGCGACAACCTGAAGCTTTTCCTTGTCCTGAATGGAAAAGGAAATGATCAGAACGAAGAAGCAGACGAGCAGGGACATCAGATCGGCAAAGGTCACCAGCCAGTCGGGTGCTCCGCCGCCGCCTTCAGGTTTCTTTTTCTTTGCCATCGCGCTGGTGTCGCTCTTTTGTCAGGTCCGGATCAGCGTCGGTTCCATCGATTTCAACTGAACCGCATCCATTCGCATTTCCAGGTTATCGAATGCTCTGCCCGGGGCATCGGATCGCAATTCGCTCTAGGCTGCATCCGCCAGGTCGCCGCGCAATTTGTCCGGCAGATATGCGATCAGCATTTCCTTGATCAGGGCCGGGCTCTTGGATTCGCGGATCTGGCAAACGCCGTCGATGATCAGTGTCTGGTTGAGGTCGTCGACGTCGAATTTGGCATCCAGTTTGTCCACCAGGGGTAGACAGAGGATGTTGGAGATCAATGCGCCGTAAAGGGTCGTCAACAGGGCGACAGCCATGGAGGGGCCGATTGCGGCCGGGTCGTCCATGTTGGCAAGCATCTGCACCAGACCGACCAGCGTCCCGATCATGCCGAATGCCGGTGCGGAATCGCCAAGAGCCTTGAAGACGCGTTTGCCTTCCGACAAGCGGGAAAGCTGCAGATCTCGCTCGCGCTCCATCGATTCCCTGATGAATTCCAGCTCGTAGCCATCCGCAATGTATTGTACGCCCTTGGCCAGCACCGGGTCCGAGACGTCAACGTTCTCCAGCCCGAGCGGACCAGACTTGCGGACGATTTCTCCCAGGTTGCTAATTTCTGTAATGAGGTCACGCGGACTGGCGTTCTTGCCCGCAAGGGCAACCTTGAAGCCCGTGACGAATGCAGCTGCGATGTCGGAGATCTGGAAACGGATCAGCGTGGCGGCGAGACCGCCACCGACCACGATGAGGACCGACGGCACGTCAATGAACTGGCCGAAGCTGCCGCCGAGAAAAATAGCGGTCGTAACGATGCCGAAGGCACCCACAATGCCGATTAATGTCGCCAGATCCATTCTGTACACACACCAAGGTCTGCGGCGTCAAGCCGATGAAACTTTGGGGCAGTGTAAGTGGCGTATGGCTAATCAAATCCTAATAGCGCGCCAGTTGCGGGCTGGAAAAGAGTCTTTTTCGACTTCCTGAAGAAATATTGGCCGATTCGAACGCAGGTCAGGCTGCGCCGATCCGAAGTAGATCGTGCAGGTGAACGATGCCGACCGGGCGGCCGTCCTCGATCACGAAAACGGACGTGATCGACAGGCTGTTGGCCAGTTCGAGGATCGATGCGGACAGCGTGTCCGTCGTTACCGTCTTCGGAGCGCGTGTCATGATCTCTCCGGCGGATTTTGCCAGGAGATTTGACGAAACATGGCGGCGCAAGTCACCGTCGGTAATGATGCCGATCAGTTGTTTCAGTTCATCGACAACACCCAGAACACCGAACCCGCGCTGGGTCATGAGGACGATGCCTTCGCTCATCGAGGTGTCTGCGGACACCAGCGGCATGCGTTCGCCCGTGTGCATGATGTCCTTGGCCGTTTTCAGGCTGGCGCCCAGGCGGCCGCCCGGGTGGAATACGCGGAAGTCCTGAGCGGTGAAGCCACGCCCTTCCAGAAGTGCCACAGCGAGTGCGTCGCCGACCGCGAGCTGAATGAGAGCGGATGTCGTCGGGGCCAGACCATGCGGGCAAGCCTCGGTGACTGCCGGCAGGTTCATGACGATGTCAGCAGCGCGGCCGAGTGTGCTGTCCTTGCGCGATGTGATCGCAACCAGGGGCACCTTGAAGCGGCGGGTGTAGCTGACGATGCCTGCAAGTTCCTGCGTTTCGCCCGACCAGGAGAGTGCGATCACGACATCGCCTTCCGTGATCATGCCAAGGTCGCCGTGGCTGGCTTCACTGGCGTGAACGAAGAAGGACGGTGTTCCCGTGGAGGCGAGGCTGGCGGCGATCTTGGTGCCGATATGACCGCTCTTGCCGATGCCGGTGATGACAACGCGGCCCTTGCTTTTCTGAATGAGTTCGAAGGTCTTCTGGAACGGGACGGCAAGTCCGTTCTTCAGCGCTGCGCGGACGGCGCTGAGGCCGGCAATTTCCGTTTCCAGGGTCCGCTCTGCGGAGACGAGGCACAGGGAGGTCATGTCTGAATTTTCTTCGGAAATCGGGTCACGCAACACAGTGGTCATGAACATTTTTCTTTTTCATTGAAGGCAGCCTTACCTCTATGCCAGTCGCTGACGGGGATCAAGAACCGGTGATCTACTAATTGCACTCGGTCAGGTGACTTTATGTATCCTAGTGTAACCTTTCAATTTGCGAAAAAGAAACGAAGGATTAACCATCCTTCTTCAGGTTGGACCTGACATACCACGTCGACTGGTCCCGAATTTCATGCGCAGCTTTCTGCCCCTGATCATCTTTCTTGCCGTTTTGCAGGCCGTTTCCGCGGCTGCACAAACGACGCTTGACGATTTGCGAGGATCCGACGATCCGGATGGAGCGCAAGAATCAGTCGACCCTTCCGATCAGGCAGCACAGGCAGCGGACCGTAATCCGACGCAGACCAATGTTTTTTCCCTGCGTTCAACGCTGAACTCCGCCACGGCGGAAAGCGGATCAAGCGGTCTTGGGACCAACGGAAGAGCTGCGCCGGTCAGGCCCTTCGCCGACAGGATAACAGCGGTCGACAGGGCGGTTCCCCTGACCAGCAGCGGTATCGACGACAGCGTCTTTGGAGGCGATACGACTTTTGATGCTCCGCAGGGCATTCGGCTTGGAGCCTTTACCCTGACCCCTCAATTGACCGTGTCGTCGGGCTGGACCGACAACAGATCTCAGACAGCAGACGGCACCTCTGGCACGTTTTACCAGATTTCTCCCGATGTTTCCCTGACCTCTAACTGGTCCCGGCACCAACTGGATGCGTCGCTGCGAGGGTCCTTTACCGGGTATCCCGGAGAGAGCGACGACAATGAAGCGAACGTCTTTGCCGCCACGAACCTGAGACTTGATATCAGCGAAGCGACGCAGGTCACCACCACGATATCCTACTCGCTTACCCAGGAAGACGATGGCAGTGCCGAATCCGTCTCCGGCACCGACTACGATCATGAACTATCGGGGCGTCTCAGCGGGACGCGCGCGGTCGGCATTGTCGCGGCCACAGCTGCGGTTGGCGTGGACCGGAATTTTTACACATCGGAAAGCGGTTCGGAATCAGGACGCAACAACACGCTTTATTCCACCAGCCTTCGGTTGGACGGCAATACCAGCAGTGTGATTTCACCCTTCGTGGAGGGGTCGTTGCTCTTGAGGCGGTATGACGACACCTGCAGCGATGCCCTGTGTGAAAAACGAAACGCCAACGGGTATCAGGTCGTGGGCGGTGTTACGATCGCCTCCGGTCCCAAGCTCACTGGCGAGTTGGGGGCGGGGTGGCGCATCGAAGACATTGAGGACGACCGGCTGGACAACCTGTCGGGCCTGATTGTCGATGCGTCCCTGGTCTGGTCGCCAAGCCGCCTGACGACCGTCACGGCTGGTCTTGGAACTTCCTTCGAGGCGACCGACATTGATGGCTCCAGCGGGTCGATCATCTATTCCGGCGACCTGCGCCTTGCCCACGCCTTCAGCGATCGGCTGGTCGGGGAAACCGGTGTCGGATACAGTTACCGGACCTATGAAGGTGTTTCGATCGAGGAGCGGACCATGACAGGGTTTGGCGGGCTGACATTCGCGGTTACCAAAAACATTGCGGTGACAGGGAATTACACCCACCGGCGTTTCGACAGTTCGCAGCAGGGAAACGACTATACCGAAAACGCTGTTGAAGCCGGCTTAAGATTCCGGCATTAACGTCACGGTAACCAAATTCACATCATTCATGGGGCGGGGGCAGAAACTTACGGACCTGGGCATCGAGGAGGCCCTGATGCTGAACCTTGCGCGGCTGACTGCGAACGTGAAAACTTTACTGCCCCTCTCTGGAAGACTGAGGACCCTTGGGCGCCGGCTGCTTGTCGCAGCCGCTGCGACAGGCACATTACTGGCGGTTTCGCTGCCGGCACAGGCCGATCAGGGTTTCAGCCGGTTCGTTTCCGGTTTCTGGCCAACGGCCAGGGCTGCAGGCATTTCATCCCAGACCTATAATGCGGTGTTTACCGGCATGCAGCCGGACGATGACACCTTGCGCCTCATGAACAAGCAGTCCGAGTTCGTGAAGCCGATCTGGGAATATCTCGACAGTGCCGTTTCAGACGCGCGGGTCGAGAAGGGCCGCGAGATGCTGAAGGAATACAGTCAGGTGCTTGCGGTCATCGAAAACCGCTATGGCGTCGACCGTGAAGCCGTGCTGGCGATCTGGGGCATGGAAACGAACTACGGCGGCTTCATGGGGCGCCACAATGTCATTCAGGCGCTGGCAACGCTGGCCTATGCCGCGCCGCGCCGGAAGAGCTTCTGGGAAAAGGAACTCGTTACCGCGCTTGGGATCGTCCAGGCCGGCCACGTGCGCTTCCAGGACATGGAAGGGTCCTGGGCCGGCGCCATGGGGCACACACAATTCATGCCGTCGAGCTGGAAGGCCTATGCTGCCGACTACGACGGCGACGGCCGAAGGGACATCTGGACGTCCATTCCCGATGCGCTTGCCTCTACCGCCGCCTATCTGCAAAAGCATGGCTGGCAAACTGGCAAGACCTGGGGGTACGAGGTGAACCTGCCTCGCGGGTTCGACTATCATCTGGCCGATGGCGACAAGACGCTGACCCTTCGCGAATGGAGCAAATACGGCGTCCAACGGACGAACGGTCGAGGGTTTCCGCGTCCTTCCGATAACGCCATTCTGGTTCTGCCGGCCGGTGCAAGTGGTCCTGCCTTCCTGATGCTGAAGAACTTCTACGTGATCAAGCGTTATAACAACGCAACCGCCTATGCACTTGCCGTCGGACATCTTGCCGACCGGATCATCGGCGGCGGTCCAATCGAGGGGGATTGGTCGCGCGAGCACCTTCCGCTCAACCGCTCGGAAACTGCGGAGCTGCAGGCGCTTTTGAACCAGCGTGGATTTTCCGTGGGCACGGCGGATGGCCGGATCGGACCGGCTACCCGCAAGGGTATCCGTGCCTATCAGCGCTCCCGGGGGATGGTTCCCGACGGTTATGCATCCATTGTTTTGCTGGCACGGTTGAAGCTGGACAGCTAAACTGAGTGGAGTTCAGCCGCAGCAGGAGCGCAGCGTGAGAATTCGGACACGGCAAGAGGAAGGCAAAGGCGGGCTCCCCGCCTCGCTCCGGTTTGCCGTTGCTCTCGGTCTTGTGCTGGTTTTCTGTTCTGCCGGTATTTCCGCCGCACAGGATGTGCCGCGTGGTGAGATCGTGGTTGCGCAGAACGGGCCCTTCCGGGGCTTCAATCCGTTCGCTCCTCTTCAGCGTCTGTTTGGCGGCGGTGCGGAAAAACGCGTCAAGAAGCCACAAAAGACCCAGAGAAAACAGAGGGTTTCCCGGCCCGCCGGGGCTCCGCCCAAATTCGACGTTCTCGAAAAAGACCCAGACGCCGGTCTGATCCTTGTGGTTGGAGACCGGATGGCACGCGGTGTGGCCGATGGGCTGAAATACACGCTCGCGCAAAAACCGCAGATCCGTGTCGAGGCCATTACCGAGGACAAGGAAGGTTTTGTGGGCGAGGGATCGCCCGACTGGGCAACGCAGGTGGTCTCCAGAATTCGGGGGGCGGATGTTCAGGCCGTCGTGGTGATGATCGGCCGGCAGGATCTTGGCAAAGCGTTTCCCGGCGACCCGCCCGTCGAATTCATGACCGCCGAATGGTTGGACAGCTACCGCAAGAAGGTGGATGCGCTGGTACGCGTGGTGCGCCAGGAAAAGAAGCCGCTTGTTTGGGCCGGCCTGCCGCCGACAAGCGATGAATTGGTGAATGCCGATTTCACCCAGCTCAACTCGATCTTCCAGAGTGCATCGGAAGACAGGCGCGTTCGCTATGTTGATATCTGGGATATCTTCCTGGCAGAAGACGGCAGCTATTCGTCATATGGGCCGGATGTCGACGGCAAGAACACACGACTGCGCACCAACAACAAGATCGGTTTCACCTGGGCCGGTTATCGGAAGGTCGCATTCTTCGTTGAACGGGAACTCTCGCGTCTGCTGGGGGGCTATGGCGGACTTGCCTTCGAGGGTGTGGAGGATGACCCCAACTTCATCGTTCTGACCGGACGCACCACCTCCCCGGAGGCATTGCTTCTGGGGGGGGAGGACGATGAGGAAATCGACCCGGCGACCAGAACCTATCGTTTTTTCGTGAAGGGTGAGCCTTTGCCGCCGATGCAGGGGCGTGTGGATGATCCGCGCATGCCTGTGGTGGTGAAATCTGAACCCGTGGCTGCCGACGAGGATAGAGCTTTCCCTGCAGGGGCCGCCCTGAGGGGACCTTTGAGCGGTGCTGCCAGTCAGGATGCACAAGGCCGGGTCTCGGTGACGGTGCGACCCGGGATGCCCTGAGACACGATCAGGACCTGAAAAAGCAAAAACCCCCGCAGACAATTGCCTGCGGGGGTTTTGTTTTTGTCCGGAAAGAGCTTACCGCGGCAGGTCGGTGGAACCGGTCAGGAATTCATCGACGGCGCGTGCGGCTTGGCGGCCTTCGCGAATGGCCCAGACAACGAGAGACTGGCCCTTGCGGACGTCACCGGCGGCGAACACCTTGTCCATGCTGGTCTTATAGTCCTCGGTGTTGGCCTTGACGTTGGTGCGGCCGTCCAGTTCCAGCTTCTCGCCGGCTTCGGCGATGTAGGTTTCCAGCAACGGGCCGGAAAAGCCGATGGCGGCCAGAACAAGGTCGGCGCGCAGGATGAACTCGGTGCCTTCGATCGGGCGGCGCTTTTCATCGACGCGCGCGCATTTGACACCGATGATCTTGCCGTCTTCGCCGACGAGGGCCAGGGTCGCAGCGGAAAACTCACGTTCGGCGCCTTCGGCCTGCGAGGAGGACGTGCGGAACTTGGTTGGCCAATAGGGCCAGATAGCCAGTTTGTCCTCTTTCAGCGGCGGGATCGGACGAATGTCGAGCTGAGTAACCGAAAGGGCCCCCTGACGGAAAGCCGTGCCGACACAGTCGGAGGCGGTGTCGCCGCCGCCAATGACGACAACATGCTTGCCGCCAGCCCAGATCGGAGCTTCGTCGCCTTCCGGCTCGCCGCCGACGCGGCGGTTCTGCTGGACAAGATATGGCATTGCCCAATGGCAGCCTTCCAGCTCCATGCCGGAGACTCCCGGGTCACGCGGGCGTTCGGCGCCTGCACACAGGATGACTGCGTCATGACGCTCGGCCAGTTCCTCGAGGGCAACCGTTACGCCGACATTGACGCCGTAATGGAAGGTCACGCCTTCCGCTTCCATCTGCTTCACGCGGCGGTCGATGTAGTGCTTTTCCATCTTGAAGTCGGGAATGCCGTAGCGCATCAGGCCACCGGCCTTCGGTTCGCGCTCATAGACATGCACCGTGTGGCCCGCACGGGCGAGTTGCTGGGCCGCTGCCATGCCAGCAGGGCCGGAGCCGATGATGGCAACCGCCTTGCCGGTCTTGGTGGCGGAAAGTTCCGGGACGATCCAGCCCTCTTCCCAGCCCTTGTCGGCAATCGCCTGTTCGACGCTCTTGATGTTGACCGGAATGTCTTCCAGGTTCAGCGTGCAGGCTTCCTCGCACGGGGCCGGACAAATGCGTCCGGTGAACTCGGGGAAGTTGTTGGTGGAATGCAGGTTCTTGAGCGCGAAGTCCCAGTCGCCCTGATAGACCAGATCGTTCCAGTCCGGGATCTGGTTGTTGACCGGACAGCCCGTCGGACCATGGCAGAACGGAATGCCGCAATCCATGCAGCGGGCCGCCTGATTCATGACGTCCTGGTCGTTCAGCGGAATGGTGAACTCGCGGAAATGGCGAATACGGTCAGAGGCAGGCTGATACTTCTGTTCCTGCCGATCGATTTCCATAAAACCGGTTACCTTGCCCAAGGCGACCTCCTCAAAATGTCATGCGTCTGTCCAGAGTGGCTGCAATCGGCCGCCTCAAGCGGCCGAGAGCCTGTTCGTGTGTTTGGCCGGATTATTCTGCGGCGACCATGCCGAGCCGTTGTTCTTCCATTTCGCGCAGGGCCCGGCGGTATTCGGCCGGCATGACCTTGACGAACTTGGGGCGGTACTGTGCCCAGTTGTCGAGGATTTCCCTGGCCTTTGTCGAGCCGGTCAGTTCCAGATGTTTCGTCAGCATCTGGCGCAGGCGCTCGTCATCGTGGCGTGTCATGTCACAGGACAGGTCCACACGGCCCTTGTGCTCGATATCGCCGCCATGGTGGTGCAGCTTCTCCAGAAGATCGTCTTCTTCGGTCACCGGTTCCAGTTCGACCATGGCCAGGTTACAGCGAGAGCCGAATGTGCCGTCTTCGTCGAGCACGTAGGCAATGCCGCCGGACATGCCGGCCGCGAAGTTGCGTCCGGTCTGGCCGATCACGACGACGACGCCGCCGGTCATGTATTCGCAGCCGTGGTCGCCCACGCCTTCGACAACCGCAAGAGCGCCGGAGTTGCGAACCGCGAACCGTTCCCCGGCAACGCCGCGGAAGTAGCATTCACCCTCGGTGGCACCATACAGCACCGTGTTTCCGACGATGATGGAGTTTTCCGGCACGATCCGGGTGTTTTCCGGCGGACGGACAATCAGCTTGCCACCGGCAAGACCCTTGCCGACGTAGTCGTTGGCGTCGCCGACAAGATCAATGGTGACGCCGCGGGCGACGAAGGCGCCGAATGCCTGGCCGGCGGTGCCCTTCAGATTGATCTTGAGCGTGTCAGGTTGCTTCAGGCCCTTGTTGCCATAGCGCTTGGCAATTTCGCCGGAGAGCATGGCGCCAACCGAGCGGTCGACGGAACAGATCGTCTCGTCGACAATCGTGGGTTCCTTGTTGTCGAGAGCAGGCTTGGCGGCTGCAATCAGGCGCCGGTCCAGAATGTCGTGGATCGGGTGATCCTGACGGGCGGTCCAGCGGGTTTCTTCCGGCTTTGCTTCCGGCTGGAAGAAAATACGGGAGAAATCGAGACCCTTTGCCTTCCAGTGATCGAGGGCAGCTTCCTTGTCGAGGAAGTCGGACCGGCCGATCATCTCTTCCAGCGTTTTGAAGCCGAGATTTGCCATCAGCTCGCGAACTTCCTCGGCGACGAAGAAGAAGTAGTTGATGACATGTTCCGGCGTGCCCTTGAAGCGCTTGCGCAGGACCGGATCCTGGGTGGCAATGCCGACCGGGCAGGTGTTGAGATGGCATTTGCGCATCATCAGGCAGCCTGCGGCGATCAACGGTGCGGTCGAGAAGCCGAATTCGTCAGCGCCGAGCAGGGCGCCGATGATGACGTCGCGGCCGGTGCGGATGCCGCCGTCGACCTGAAGGGCGATGCGCGAA
Source organism: Labrenzia sp. ATLA3 (assembly GCF_057180185.1). Taxonomy (NCBI): domain Bacteria; kingdom Pseudomonadati; phylum Pseudomonadota; class Alphaproteobacteria; order Hyphomicrobiales; family Stappiaceae; genus Labrenzia; species Labrenzia sp. ATLA3. The sequence goes on along the minus strand of NZ_JBXUKV010000002.1, from coordinate 630,849 downwards.
CGCAGCCCGTTCAGCACCAGGGTCTGCTGGGTTTCGGCAAGGCCGATTTCCCACGGAGAGCCCGCGTGTTTGATCGAGGTCAGCGGCGAAGCGCCGGTGCCGCCGTCGTAACCGGAAATCGTGATGTGGTCGGCACGTGCCTTGGCAACGCCTGCCGCAACCGTGCCCACGCCCACTTCCGACACCAGCTTGACCGAGATGTCGGCCTCCGGATTGACGTTTTTCAGATCGTAGATGAGCTGCGCCAGATCCTCGATGGAATAGATGTCATGGTGCGGGGGCGGCGAAATCAGGCCGACACCCGGTGTCGAATGACGCACTTTCGCGATGACCGCATCCACCTTGTGACCCGGCAACTGGCCGCCTTCGCCGGGCTTGGCACCCTGGGCAACCTTAATCTGGATCATGTCGGAGTTGACCAGATATTCCGTGGTCACGCCGAAACGGCCGGAAGCAACCTGCTTGATGGCAGAGCGCTGCGGGTTGGACGAGCCGTCCGGCAGCGGATTGAACCGTTCCGGTTCCTCGCCGCCTTCACCCGTATTCGACTTGCCGCCGATCTGGTTCATCGCGATGGCCAGCGTCGTGTGAGCTTCACGGGAGATCGAGCCGAACGACATGGCGCCCGTGACGAAGCGCTTGACGATGGCTTCGGCCGGTTCCACATCGTCGAGCGAAATCGGCGAACGGCCGATTTCGTCCGCGGACTTGATCCGGAAGAGGCCGCGGATGGCGTAGCGACCGCTCTTCTCGTTCACTTCCTTGGCGAAAGCGCGATAGGTCTCGGGAAGTTTCGCACGCACCGCATGCTGCAAAAGGGCGACGGAGTCCGGCGTCCACATGTGGCTTTCGCCGCGTGTCCGGTAAGCGTATTCACCGCCAACTTCCAGCGAGCGACGCAGGATGGCGACATCGCCAAAGGCCTGCTCGTGGCGCAAGACGGTTTCATTGGCGACTTCGGCAAGGTCGATGCCTTCGATCATGGTTGCCGTGCCGAAGAAGTACTTCTTCACGAACTCCGAACCGAGGCCGACCGCGTCGAAGATCTGCGCGCCGCAATAGGACTGGTAGGTCGAAATGCCCATCTTGGACATGACCTTCAGGATGCCCTTGTCGATGGACTTGATGTAGCGGTAGACGACTTCGTCTTGATCGACTTCCTCGGGGAAATCCATTTCCATGTGCATGGAAAGCAGCGTTTCGAACGCCAGATAGGGGTTGATCGCTTCCGCGCCATAGCCGGCCAAAACACAGAAGTGGTGCACTTCGCGCGCTTCACCGGTTTCCACCACCAGGCCGACAGAGGTTCTCAGACCCTTGCGGATGAGGTGATGGTGCACGGCCGCCGTTGCCAGAAGGGCAGGGATCGCGATGCGTGACCGGCTGATCAGACGGTCGGACAGGATGATGATGTTGTATCCGTCCAGAACGGCTTTTTCGGCACGCTCGCACAATTCGTCCAGCGCGCCTTCCATGCCGACGGCGCCTTTTTCGGAATTGTAGGTGATGTCCAGCGTCTTGGCGGAGAACTGGTTGTCGGCAATGTCGCCGATGGCGCGGATCTTCTCCAGGTCCTCGTTGGTGAGGATCGGCTGGCGCACTTCCAGACGCTTGGAGGTCGACATGCCTTCCAGGTCGAAGATGTTCGGACGCGGACCGATGAAGGATACAAGGCTCATCACCAGTTCCTCGCGGATCGGGTCGATCGGCGGGTTGGTGACCTGGGCGAAGTTCTGCTTGAAATAGGTGTAAAGCAGCTTCGACTTGTCGGAGAGCGCGGAAATCGGCGTGTCCGTGCCCATGGAGCCGATGGCTTCCTGGCCGACGGTCGCCATCGGCGTCATCAGAAGCTTGATGTCTTCTTCCGTGTAGCCGAAGGCCTGCTGGCGGTCGAGGAGGCTTTCACCGGCAACCGGCGCGCGCTGGCGCACGCCCGGAAGGTCTTCCAGAACGATCTGGGACCGGTGCAGCCAGTCCTTGTACGGGTTGGCGGTGGAAAGCTGCCGCTTGATTTCGTCGTCGGAAACGATCCGGCCTTCGTCCAGGTCGATCAGCAGCATCTTGCCCGGCTGCAGACGCCATTTCTGGACGATGCGCTCTTCTTCAACCGGCAAAACGCCAACCTCGGAGGACATGATGACAAAATCGTCGTCGGTGACGATGTAGCGGGCCGGACGCAGGCCGTTCCGGTCCAGCGTCGCGCCAATCTGGCGGCCATCGGTAAAGGCAACGGCTGCCGGACCGTCCCACGGTTCCATCAGGGCTGCGTGATATTCGTAGAAAGCCCGGCGGTTGTCGTCCATCAACGGGTTGCCGGCCCAGGCTTCCGGGATCAGCATCATCGCCGCATGTGCGAGCGAATAACCGCCCATGACCAGGAATTCGAGCGCATTGTCGAAGCAGGCCGTATCGGACTGGCCTTCATAGGAAATCGGCCAGAGCTTGGAGATGTCATCGCCAAGCAACGCGGACGACACCGACGCCTGACGCGCCGCCATCCAGTTGACGTTGCCGCGCAGGGTGTTGATCTCACCGTTATGCGCGACCATCCGGTAGGGGTGCGAGAGATCCCAGGACGGGAACGTGTTGGTGGAAAAACGCTGGTGGACAAGGGCCAGGGCAGACGAAAAACGCTCGTCCTTCAGGTCGGCGTAATAGGCGCCGAGCTGATAGGCCAGGAACATGCCTTTGTAGACAATGGTCCGGCTGGACATGGAAACGATATAGAAGCCCTTCGAAACTGCATTGGTTTCGGCACGCACGCGGTTCGAGATAACCTTGCGCAGCACATAAAGGCGGCGTTCGAAGTCATCGGCCTCACCGCCTGTCTTGCGGATGAAGACCTGACGGGAAACCGGCTCGGTGGCGGCAATGTCGGGTGCCTTGGACAGGGAGGAGTTGTCGACAGGCACGTCGCGCCAGCCGATCAGCTCCTTGCCTTCGTCTTCAATGACACGCTCGATGATGGCTTCGCACTTGGCGCGCAGCTCGTCGTCCTGCGGAAAGAAGATGAAGCCGACGCCATATTCACCGGCATCGGGAAGCGTGGTTCCGGCCTTCGCCAGTTCCTCTGCAAAGAAGGGGTGCGGGATTTGCACCAGCATGCCGGCGCCGTCGCCCATCAGCGGGTCGGCACCAACCGCGCCGCGGTGGGTGAGGTTTTCCAGAACCTGCAAGCCATCGGCAACAATCTTGTGAGATTTCTCGCCTTTCATGTGGGCGACAAAGCCGACACCACACGCATCGTGTTCGCGCGACGGATTATAGAGCCCTTTGTCGGCGGCCGTGCTCAGTCGTTCCGCAAGTGTGGTGGTTACTGTGGTCTTCATGTCCACGTTCCCCTCTTGCATGGCTGTGCTGGTCGTCAGCTCTATCTTTGTCATGTGCGCCCTCACTGTTAACCCCAGTGCCGCCGTCGTTGGGAGCGTCCGGTTCCGTTCGGGTCGCATCCCATCAAGAATGCGGTCCGGCGAACCCTGGCTTTCCCGCCCCGGCTCTGTTGTTGTATTAACCTCAGCAGTTTATCAAAGCAAACCGCCGCATTGACGCAGCGGTTCCCCGCTGCCGAAACATTCCGTCTCGCTTCCTTACGGATCCTCCCTGGATCCGCCGAGTGGTCAGCCTGTCATCGTCCATGCCGCTTTGTCGTGCGCCCTATCCGGGCCGTTTTGAGCATGGTGATAATTGGGACAGCATACCTGTCCTATTCCAAGCGGCGCGAACATGACAGATTTCGCCGTCGTGAGCAAGAGTGTTTCTGCGTCGCCGTATTATAATTGTTTCGCGCAAAAAGTGCCAATCATCCGGAAAGCTCAAAACCAATGGAAAATAAGTAAGAATCTTGCGTTTGTTAAACTTTGTGCGGTTATGCTCGCAAAACAGTCACATGCGTTTGATTTCCTATTTACCCTCAATAGGGTCATCTACACTTGGTGACTGTCGGTCCGGCAAGAACGCCGGAACGTGAAGAATTTGAAACGGAACCGAGGAGATCAAGATGAAGCATAAGGCCATGTCTGCAGCTTTTGTTGCCGGTGCGGTTGCGACCGCCGTTGCGGGTCTGTCGTCAACTGTGCCTGCCAATGCCCAGGCCAAGGAAAAATGCTATGGCGTGTCCCTGAAGGGGCAAAACGACTGCAAGGCCGGCCCTGGCACGACCTGCGCAGGCACTTCGACGATCGACTATCAGGGTAACGCCTGGACACTGGTCCCGAAAGGCACGTGCACGACGATGGATGTTCCCGGTGGCCGTCACGGCTCCCTGACGGAACTCAAGCGCGACCTTCCCGAAGCCTGATAAGGCTTGATCGGCCGCATCCGCGGCAACTTGTTCAGGCAGGCGATTGGAAAGCCCGCATTTGCCCACAGGGTGGATAGGGCACACATTTAGTTCAATTCCATCAGCCATGGTGCTTCAGCCGAAGCGGTCTGAAGTTATCCTCAGCCAGTGCGCCTGCCTGACACTCTGTTTTCCATCTGGAGAGTACCATGGTTTCCGACACCCGATCAGAACCGGCACTGCGTAGCGGAGCCGTTGTTCCGGCACGCGCCGGGGCCGGCCTGAAGGCGGACCATGTGGCGGATATTCTGGAAACAGGTGCCGATATCGGCTTTTTTGAAGTTCATGCCGAAAACTACATGGGTGCAGGCGGGCCGCCGCACCGGCAACTGGAAGCCATCCGCGCGCGGTATCCCTTGTCCCTTCATGGTGTTGGTCTGTCGATTGGCGGTGAACAGCCACTCGACAAGGAGCACCTGCAGCGCTTGTCGGATCTGAACCGGCGATACGAGCCGGGACTGTTTTCAGAACATCTGGCATGGTCGTCCCACGACACCACCTATTTCAACGATCTCTTGCCGGTGCCCTATGACGAGGCCACGCTGAACCGGGTGTGCGACCATATCGACGAAGTGCAGGAAACCGTTGGGCGCCGGATGCTTCTGGAAAATCCGTCGACCTATGTCGCCTTCGCGCAGAGCACGATGAGCGAACTGGATTTCCTGAGCGAGATCGTGCGTCGGACCGGCTGCGGTTTGCTGCTCGACATCAACAACGTTCATGTGTCCTGCACGAACCATGAAAGATCTGCCTCGGACTATCTGGCGGCCTTTCCGATGGCCGCCGTGGGCGAGATACACCTTGGGGGCCATGCCCCGGACCAGGACGATGCCGGCCGGCCGCTTCTGATCGACGCTCATGATCGTGAGGTCGATACGGCGGTCTGGCAGCTCTATGAAGACGTCATTGGTGCAAACGGCCCGCTGCCGACCTTGATCGAATGGGACAACAATGTTCCTGCCTGGCCGGTTCTGCTTGCCGAGGCACAGGCCGCAGACCGGATACTGGCGCAGCCCGCAGGGGCCAGACGAAAGCATGCGGTCTGAAATGCGAAGCCCTCTGTCCCCTCCGCAGGTTGATGCCGCTTCTTTCGGACGCGCGCTGTTCGATCCGCAATCGGCCACGCCCGACGGACTGACCGGACCGGACGGGCAGACGGCACCCAGGCGGTTCAATGTCTACCGCAACAATGTGATCGTCAGCCTGAGCGAAGCGCTGGGTGAAACGTTTCCCGCCGTGAAGACGTTGCTGGGTGACGACTATTTCAAGGCGCTTGCAAGGGCCTTCGTGACGGCCCATCCACCGGCATCGCCGGTCCTGATCTGGTACGGTGCCGAATTCGCAGATTTTCTGAACGCCTTCCCGCCGCTTCAGTCCTATCCCTATCTTGGCGACGTTGCCCGGCTGGAATGGGCCTGGCTGCAAGCCTATCATGCGGCGGATGAGGCGGCTCTCGATCCGGCGAGGCTTGGGGACATTGATCCGCAGCGGCTGGGGGATGTTCGTTTTACGCCGCATCCTGCGGTCCACGTGGTGACTTCCCGCTGGCCGGTGTGGACAATCGCGCGGGCCAACAGGTTTGAGCCTGATGAGGCCGGGGCCGCCGATCTTTCAGAGCCGCAGTCGGTGTTGATCACCCGGCCAGACATGGATGTGAATGTCTTTCTGCTGCGTGCGGGCGGTGCCGGGTTTACGTTGGACCTCCTGCAAGGGCATACGCTTGCAGATGCAGCAGGCCGGGCACAGGAAGAGGACGAATCGTTTTCCTTGTCCGATTGCCTGTCGGACTGTCTTGCCGCCGGTGCCTTTTCCGGTCTGCTGCTGGACGACTAACAAACACGCGGCATAGGGATGCTGCTTGATCAAGGGGGATTAAATGGGTGTGCTGATTGGATTTTTTGTCAGGCTCTACACGATGGTGTTCGGAGCTCTGGAACGGCTGACGGATGGCTGGTTCATCGGGCTTGCCGCCCGGTTCATTTTTGCCGCGATCCTGCTGCAGTTCTTCCTGAACTCGGCGATGACGAAAATCGGCGGCAGCATCATGAACATCTTCACGCCGACAGCGGGTGCTTATGCGCAGATGCTGCCGAAGATGATGGAGCAGGTCAGTTACGACACCAGCCAGATTGCGTTCTTTCCCTATGGTCTCATGGTTCTTCTGGGCACCTGGGGCGAATTCATTCTGCCGGTGATGGTGGTTGTCGGTCTCTTCACCCGCTTTGCCAGCCTCGGCATGATCGTTTTCATCTGCGTAATGACCTATGTCGATGTCTACGGTCATGGGGCCGATGCCAAGACCATCGGGGCTTTGTTTGACGGTCAGCCTTATGCGATCATCGCCGATGACCGGTTGCTATGGATCTTCCTGCTGCTGGTGCCGTTGCTCAAGGGCCCGGGTGTGGTTTCGCTGGATTGGCTGCTTGGCCGGTCCTACCGCAAACGCGAGATGTACTACTGAAAAATCAGTTGCCGGTTGTTCTGCCAAGTGATTAAACCGGCACATGAATTTTGCTAGCGACAATTGGGCGGGTGCAGCTCCGGCGGTGATGTCGGCGTTGGCCCGCCATAACGAAGGGTTCTCGCCTGCCTATGGCACCGACCCTTTGACAGACGCCGTCTCCGCCACCTTTAGCGAGATCTTCGAACGGGACGTTGCCGTCTTTTTCGTGGCGACCGGTTCGGCGGCGAATTCGCTGGCGCTGGCCGCATGCGCGAAACCAGGTGGGGCGATCTTCTGCCATTCCAGTGCACACATCCAGGTTGACGAGTGCAACTGCCCCGAGTTCATGACCGGTGGCAACAAGCTGCTGGGCGTCGAGGGGGCAGATGGCCGCTTCTCCGCCGAAGCGCTTCGTGACAAGATGGCGCAGGTTCCCGACGGCGTGGTTCATCACGGTCAGGTCGCCTCCGTTTCCATCAGCCAGGCGACCGAATGCGGAACCGTTTACACGCTGGATGAAATCAGGGCGATCAAGGAGGTCTGCCGGTCGCGCTCCGTGCCGCTTCACATGGATGGCGCACGGTTTGCCAATGCGCTTGTGACACTTGGCTGTTCGGCTGCCGACATGACCTGGAAGGCCGGGGTGGACGTGCTGTCGTTCGGAGCTACCAAAAACGGCTGCTGGTGCGCCGAAGCGGTGGTGTTTTTCGACCTGGAAGCAGCGAAGCAGTTCGAGTATTTCCGCAAGCGCGGCGGCCACCTGTTTTCCAAGAGCCGGTTTGTGGCTGCCCAGTTCGAAGGCTATTTCCAGGATGATACCTGGCTGGCGAACGCAAGCCACGCCAACGGAATGGCCACGCGTCTTGCCGAGGGCATCCGGGACGCCGGCGGGCGGACTGCCTGGGCGGTGGAGGCCAACGAGCTGTTTCCGATCCTCAAGCGCAGCCAGATGGAGGCGCTGCAGGCGGCGGGTGCCATGCTTTACGAATGGCCTGCCAAAGGTCTTGCCGAAGGTCATGCGCCAGCTGCAGACGAGGTCTGCGTGCGTATGGTCACCAGTTTCGCAACGACGGATGAAGACGTCGACGCGTTTCTGAAGGTGCTTGCCGGGACTGTTTGAGACCCGTTCCCACCTCGCGATCTTCTCCGCACAAGCACCAAAAAAGGCGCCTGGTTTCCCAGGCGCCCCAAAGATGCGATTTCAGCAAGTTGAACCAGGCGATTAGTGCGCCGTGGTTTCGATTTGCTTGGTTTCACCGCTGGTGATTTCAATCTTGCGCGGCTTCATGGCTTCCGGAATTTCCCGGACAAGGTCAACGTGCAGCAAGCCGTTTTCGAGGCTTGCCCCTTCCACGCGAACATGTTCGGCAATCTGGAAGCGGCGCTCAAAGGTGCGCGAGGCGATGCCGCGGTAGAGAATTTCCCGGTTGGCATCTTCTTCAGCTTTTTCACCCTTGATGGTGAGCGTGTGCTCCTTGGCTTCGACGCTCAGTTCGTCGCCGGAAAAACCAGCCACGGCCATCGTGATGCGGTAGGCATTTTCGCCTGTGCGCTCGATGTTATAGGGCGGATAGCTCGGTGCTTCGTTGCCGGCGGCATCAAGCATCGAGAAAAGCCGGTCGAAACCGACGGTGGAGCGGTAAAGCGGAGAAAAGTCCAAGTGACGCATGTGTCTGTCCTCTCTTGAGCAACTGATACTTCACTGATGTTGAGCAGTCCTTCGTCCCCCGAATTGGCGGGACAGGCTGCGGTGCAAACCCGTGTTGGCGCTTGCATACCGAGATTTGGTAATTCGGATTTTCATTTCAAGAGGGCAGGCGAGAAGGGCGTCGCCGAAACATGAACGCCAGATGAACGATGCCTTCCGGTTGCGTTCAAGTGGCCCGGTGCATCTTCAGTCCAACGTCAGCACGGCGCTGGCGGAACAGACAGGAGATTTGAAGATGTTTGCCAATATTTCGAAATTGTCCGCCCCGATCGCCGGTGCCATTCTGCTGGTGTCCGCCGGTTTCATCAGCACCGCATCCGCGGCGCCGCTGGCCGGCAAGACCCAGATCGACCCCGCGAAAGCCGAACTGGTGGTCAAGGTCGATCATCGCCGTGGTAACGGGCGCGGTGGCAACTGGAATGGCCGTCATGGTGGCCGTCACTTCGAAATGGGGCCGCGTGAAATCCGCCGTAGCCTGCGTCACCGTGGTTTTCATCACATCCGCATCCTCGACCGTCGTGGCCCGATGTATATCGTCAAGGCAAAGGGCTGGCGCGGCATGCGGGTCCGGATGGTCGTCGATAGCCGGAACGCCAATATCGTTCGCAGCCATCCGATCGGTCATCGTGGTCATCAGTGGCAGCGCCGTTGGTACTGATACGCGGTTCCTCGCGATCTTAGATTTTCAGGGCCGGCTTCCCAGGGAGCCGGCCTGAACCCTGTTGAGGGGCATGCGGGATGCGGGTATCACATAAGGGCGCAAGTGCGCGCATATCCGGGCCAGCAGTGCCGGCAGGGGTGATGTGTTCTTGACGAAAAACCTTTATCTGTTTGAGAAACAAGCTCTCAACGAAGCCGAGTGATTCGCAGCGCATGACCCTGATCGATCATCCCGACAATCCGGTGCCAGACGGGGCGCGATCCGGGTTCGTTACGACGCCGGATGGCAAGAAGATCCGGTATGCGCACTGGCCGGCCGCGGGCGCCCGTCGCAAGGGCACGGTGACCCTGCTTCAGGGGCGGGCAGAGTTTATCGAAAAATACTTCGAGGTGATCGAAGATCTTCGCAAACGAGGCTTTGCCGTCATCGCCTTCGACTGGCGCGGGCAGGGTGGTTCTCAACGGCTGACCCGCAATCCCAGGCGCGGTCATGTCTCGAACTTCAACAAGTACAAGCTGGATCTGCGCACGGTGCTCAAGGAAGTGTCGCTGGCGACCTACCCCGGACCACATTTCGCGCTGGCTCATTCTACCGGTGGGCTTGTGGTTCTGTCCGACACCGACCGCTTGCGGACCATGCTGGACCGGGCGGTGCTGACCGCGCCGCTTCTGGGCCTGCCGGCCGGAACATGGTCGCCTGGTCTGGTCTCCGGCTACCGGAAGGCCCTGCGCATACTTACCCTTGGCCTGTTCGGTCGACCGGGCCTGAAGGCAACATCCCCCAAGACGTCCTGGCTGATCGAAAAGGTTGCCATTCCCGCCGCCCGTCTGTTGTCATTATTCGGTTTCGGCAGGCTGTTTGTTCCCGGGGGCAATGCCGAGATTTCGGTGGCCTATGAGGTCAACCGGCAAACGACCGACAGGGTTCGGTTCGAACGCTTCAACAAGGTTCTGGAAAAGGCACCGGAACTGGGCGTCGGCTCGCCAACGCTCGGTTGGCTGGCCACGACCGGCCGGACCATGCTGGCGCTCCGCCGGCGGGAGGCCGGGCCGAACATCAAATTGCCCTGCCTGATGCTGGCGGCGGGGAAAGACCGGATCGTCTCCACGCCCATGATCGAGGACTTCGTCGCACGGGCGAAGGCGACGGCCTATGTGGAAATCGCGGGTGCCGAACACGAACTGATGATGGAGCGCGATGCCTTCCGTGATCAGTTCTGGGCAGCGTTCGACGCCTTCATTCCGGGGCTGGAAGCTGAACAGGCGCTGGAACGCGCCAGAAGCTGATCTAAGTCTCCTGATTAGGCCATGAGCGCCGTCAGCCCGCTTTTGCCAAATCCCGCAGCAGGACTTCGTGGAGGTGCGGGTCGCCTGAGGCGACGATCTGGCCACCATCGGCGGGTGACCCGCCGGTCCATGTGGTGACAACGCCACCAGCCCCTTCAATGATCGGAACAAGTGCAACGATATCATAGGCTTGCAGGCCGGATTCGATCACCGCGTCACCATGGCCGGCAGCCACCATGCAATAGGCATAGCAGTCGGTGCCATAGCGGGATAACTGCACGGCGGTTTCGATCCGGTCGAAGGCCGGGCGCTCATTTTCAGTAAAAAGTGCCGGAGTGGTGGTGAAAATAGTGGCATCTTCCAGACGGGCGCAGGGACGTGTCCGAAGTTGCCTGTTCCCCAAGGAGCCATCGTACCAGGCTGTCTTCCCGTCACCGCCAAAACGCTCGCCGATATAGGGCTGAACCATCATGCCAAGGCTCGGAATGCCGCCGGTTCTCAGGCCGATCAGTGTTCCCCAGGTTGGCAGGCCGGTGATGAAGGCGCGCGTGCCGTCAATCGGGTCGAGCACCCACACATTTTCCGCGTCGAGGTTCTCCGGACCGTGTTCTTCGCCAAGGATTCCGTGGTCTGGATAGGTTTCGTTGATCAGCGCACGCATTGCGGTTTCACCGTTCTTGTCGGCGATGGTGACAGGGTCAAACCCCGTTTCCCACTTGTTGTCGACCTCGAAACCCTGACGGAAATGCGGCATGATCGCACCACTGGCGGCTTCCGCCAGCCTGTCCAGGAACGGGGCGAACATATTTGAACTGGAAACAGGCCCTGCCGACATCATTACCTCCTGGTTGCGGAAACCGCACAAAACCGAAATCAAAGTGAATTGCCGCTTGTATAACCGGTTCTGCAAAAAAATGAATCTGCAAAACATGAACCACTGCTCATACTTTGATCAGTTCAAAGGGGGTGTCGGGCTTGACCTTTGTGCGGTGCAATGCGATTTTATTGCGGTGCGATACGTTGTGTCGTACCGCCCTCCTTGGGCGTTTCCTCCCTAGACTCGGGCCGCCTCTTTCGAGAGCGGCCTTTTTTTTGTCCTGATGGTTTTATTCCGCTGCGATGGAATCTGCCGGCAGGGCTGCGTCCGGCATGGATGTCAACTCGCGGGCAAACTGGCGCAGATTATGAAAGAGGTCACCAAAGCCAGGAGTTGGCTGGTGCGTTTCCTCGTCCATATAGAGCCCGCGGTTGATTTCGATCTGTAGGGCGTGAAGGCCGCTTGTGGGGCGGCCGTAGTGTTCGGTGATGAAGCCGCCTGCGTAAGGCTTGTTGCGGGAAACGCTATAGCCCATTTCCTTCAGAACCGAGCAGGCGAAGTCCGTGAGTTCACTGGTGCAGCTTGTGCCGTAGCGGTCGCCAAGGATGAAGTCCGGGCGCGTGTCGGTTGTCTGGCATTTCACGCTGGACGGCATGGAGTGGCAATCGATCAGAACAGCAAAGCCGAAGGTCACGTGGGTCTGGGCCAAAAGCCGGCGCAATGTCGTGTGATACGGCTTGTAGATTTCCTCCACGCGGCTGAGTGCCTCGGCAACCGGCAGCTTGTGCCGATAGATCTCGTGGTTCTCGCTGACGATGCGGGCCACCGTGCCAAGACCGCCTGCCACGCGTATCGAGCGGCTGTTTGCATAAGTCGGCAGGCGTCCCTCGAACATTTTCGGATCGAGTTCGTAGGGTTCGCGGTTCACATCGAGATAGGCTCTGGGAAAGTGCGCACGCAGAAGCGGTGCACCCAGCGGTACGACATGGGTGAACAGATCGTCGACAAAAGCGTCTTCCGACCGCCGGATCGCGGTTTCGTTCAGACGGGAGGAAGCAAGAAAACCTTTGGAATATTGCCGTCCGGAATGAGGCGAATTGAAAACGAACGGCACCCTCTGGTCTGCCGGGCACAGAACTTCGAATGCGGGAAAGCCGTTAAAATCCGCCTCGAAAGAGGCTGGGGAGGAAGGCTGCTTGTCGTCCGTCAATGCTGTGTCCTGGTTGCCGCCCGGTGCAGGCCATTTCCTATGGTGCCAAGGAATCGTCGCGCCGTCCACCTCGAGAGGATCAAAAGCCTGCGCACTTGTGGGCAATGCTGCTGCGAAAGAGGGCGCTGACGGTCGGATTGCACGGGCCTGGCAGAGCCTCAGCGCGCTGCGAGGGGAGGTGGCTGGATGATTTCCCCTGCGTTAAGAGGGCTTCCCGTGTGGGAGGCCCCATGGAAGGGTTGTTCTCAACAACTGGCTATCCACACCGTGGGTGTGTGAGCCAATTCACCCTATCATTCTGTGGAATTCGAGCTATAACCGGCAGAAAGGGAACAGAGAACCCACACGAACAAAGGACCTGGTCAATTACGATGCCGCGTATCCTGCTTGCCGAAGATGATAATGATATGCGCCGCTTTCTGGCGAAGGCGCTGGAAAATGCCGGTCACGACGTCGTTTCGTTCGACAACGGCAAAAGCGCCTACGAGCGCCTGCGCGAAGAACCGTTTTCATTGCTTCTGACCGATATCGTGATGCCTGAAATGGACGGGATCGAGTTGGCCCGCCGGGCGACGGAGCTCGATCCGGATCTCAAGGTGATGTTCATAACGGGTTTCGCAGCTGTTGCGCTCAATCCGGAATCGGATGCGCCCAAGGACGCGAAAGTCCTTTCAAAGCCGTTCCATCTGAAGGACCTGGTGCAGGAAGTGGAGCGCATGCTGGCCGCCTGACAAGGTGGTGACGCCGCGGAAAACTGGGGCTGACAACCGGGCTGGGGAAATTTTGACGGTTCGGTGAAAAAGGGGGGTTGCACAGTTTGCCGATCCCCGTTATATCGCACTCCACCACGGCGCTGGGGCGTCGGACTACCGAGAAATTCGGGCGTGTAGCTCAGCGGGAGAGCACTTCGTTGACATCGAAGGGGTCACAGGTTCAATCCCTGTCACGCCCACCATTATTGCGCTGATCAAGGTTTCGAGAGGCGCGGGTTGATCTGAAGACAGGCGCAAGTTCTGCCGCTGCTTCAAGGCCAATCCAGTTAAACGTGAGCGCCTTTGGCGCTCATTTGGTTTATAGAAGCAGGACCCTTGTGGGGACAGTGACATGAAGATCAAAAATTCGCTCAAAGCGCTCATGACCCGCCACCGCGACAACCGCATGGTTCGCCGTAAAGGCCGTGTCTACATCATCAACAAGAAAAACCCGCGTTTCAAAGCACGCCAGGGCTGATCTTGTTGCTGCGCATTGCGTGGCGAAAGACCCGGAAACCTCTTCCTGAGCAAGGCCTTGTCTTGTTGTTCGAGGAGTGAATCGGGCCATTGCCACGCTGGTGCACGAAGATGTGTCAAATTCCAGGATTGACCGCCGCATCCAACGACCCATAATCGTCGGATGCGGATTTTTGTGTTTGCCTTTCTGTTTCTTGCTGGTGCCGGTCTCGCTGGCGCACAGCCTGTTCCCGATCTCGGTCCGGAGGTAGAGCCTCCGTCCGCCGAAGACTTCAACGCGCTTCCTGACGATCTTCCGGAAGAAGGTGGGCAGGTGGTGGTCGAGGAGACAGATCCGGACGACGAGAAGTCTCGTCTGGATGAGCTTTTTGCCAACCTCGCCAAATCGGACAATCCGAAGGAAGCCTCGCGTATCGGCCGGGAAATCCAGATGCTCTGGATGGAATCGGGTAGCGATACGGTAGACGTGCTGATGTCCCGGGCCGGCAAGGCCATCCAGGCTGATGATCATGCCTTGGCGCTTGACCTGCTGGACACGGTCGTCATCCTGAAGCCGGCCTATGCGGAAGGCTGGAACAGGCGTGCGACAGTCCATTACATGCAAGAGGATTTCGGCAAGTCTCTGGTGGATATCGAGCGCACACTGGCGCTGGAGCCACGTCATTGGGGAGCCTTGTCGGGCCTTGCAATTATTCAGCGGCGTCTGGGGTTTGAAAGCGAGGCGCTGACGACGTTCAAGCGGGCGCTTGAAATCAATCCGAGCCTGGAAAATGCCTCCAAGGCCGTGAAGGATCTGGAAGAAGAAGCCGAGGGCGAAGCCACCTGAGGACGGCTCAGCGTTTTCGCCGGTGCTGGCGGAGCTGATTGCTGCCAGACTTGAATGTTGCCAGACTTGATTGTCGTGTGGGCGGTGCTATGTCCGCAGTATGATCACGTTCCTGATTGTTCTTCTCGCCGCCGCCGGATTGTTTTTCGCCTATTCTCTTTTCAGGGCAGGGCAGATTTCGCGTGCCTATGAACCCGACGGCCATCTTGCCGAGGTGGATGGTGCGCAGATGCACTATCACTTTGTTCCAGCATCTGACGCGGCCAGCGGGCAGCCTGTGCTGGTGTTCCTGCATGGCGCCAGCGGCAATGCCTATGACATGAAACTTGCGTTTGAGGGCGCTTTTGGGGGCCGTAACCCGCTGCTCTTCATCGATCGCCCCGGACTTGGGTTCTCTCAGCGCTCAAGAACGGGGCAGAACACCCCGGAGAGCCAGGCAAGGCTGATCACTGGTCTGCTTGAAAAGCTTGGCATCAAGTCCGCCATTGTGGTGGGGCATTCGCTTGGAGGAGCCGTCACGGCAGCGGTGGGCCTCGCCGCGCCGGAGAGGGTGAAAGGGCTTGTCTTCCTGGCCCCTGTCAGCCACGTGTGGCCGGGCGGGGTCAACTGGTACTACACGGTTGCGGCACTGCCCGTCATCGGCTGGCTGTTTTCCAGAACACTGACGATCCCGGTTGGCGAGCGGCTGGTGCCGCAGATGCTGAGGCATGTTTTTCATCCCGATCCACCGGTTGAAGGCTATGCCGATGCGGTCCGTCTGCCGCTGCTCTTCCGGCCCGAAAGCTTTCGCTCGAACGCGGCGGACATATGCAGCCTGAGGCAGGCTGTCCGGCAGCAGTCGGCGCATTACGCGCACCTTGACCAACCGACGCTGATCATCACCGGAACAAAAGATACGGTGGTCTGGCCGTCGATCCATTGTGAGGGCCTGTTACAGGATGTGCCGGAGGCGGAGTTGCTGATGCTGGGCGCAGCGGGGCACATGCCGCAGCATACGCATACGGATGAGATCGTCTCCGGCATCGACAGGCTGGTGGCTCGCGTCGCGGCGTCGGGCGGCAAGGCGAAGGCGGTTGGAACAGGAGCCGAGCCAGAACCAGTTCCCACGGCATGAAAAAGGCGGCCTGGAGGCCGCCTTTTCGTATTCGGATCGTTTAACCGATTAGATCGTCAAATGCCGCCCTGGCCGTCGTTTCCGACAAAGGCAATCCGCAGCATGTTCGTGGAACCCGGCGTGCCGAAGGGTACGCCTGCGGTCACGATGATGCGCTGGCCCGGTTTTGCGAACTCCTCGGAGAAGGAGATTCGGCAAGCGCGGTCGATCATGTCTTCTTCAGTGGAGGCATCTTCACTGACCACGCAGTGCAGGCCCCAGCCAAGCGACAGGCGGCGTGCCGTCGCAAGCACCGGCGACAGAACGATGACCGGGCTGGACGGACGCTCACGCGAGGCACGCAGGCCTGTTGCGCCGGAGGTCGTGTAGCAGACGACAGCAGCCAGGTTCAGCGTTTCGGCAATCTGCCGGGCAGCTGCCGAAATTGCGTCGGCGCCAGTGGCTTCCGGTTCGGTCCGCTGTGCATAGATGATGTTGCGGTAGTTGGGGTCCTGTTCCACCTGCTGGGCGATCTTGTCCATGGTGGACACCGCCTCGATGGGGAAATCACCGGCGGCAGATTCGGCTGACAGCATGACCGCATCGGCACCTTCAAACACGGCAGTGGCGACGTCGGACACCTCGGCGCGGGTCGGCACTGGTGCGGTGATCATGGATTCCAGCATCTGCGTTGCGATTACAACCGGCTTGCCGGCGCGGCGGCAGGCACGGGTGATGCGCTTTTGCAGGCCGGGAACCTGTTCCAGCGGCAGTTCCACGCCCAGGTCGCCACGGGCAACCATGATGGCGTCGGACAGCTCAATGATCTCGTCCAGCCGGCCGATGGCCTGCGGCTTTTCGATCTTGGCCAGAACGCCGGCGCGGCCACGGGTGATCTTGCGCACTTCGGCGATGTCGTCCGGACGCTGGACGAAGGACAGGGCGACCCAGTCGACATTCTGGTCGAGAGCCGCGATCAGGTCCTTGTGGTCCTTCTCGGTCATGGCGCTGGTCGCGATTTCCGAATCGGGAACGCTGACGCCCTTGCGGTCGGACAGCTTGCCGCCGACGATGACTTCCGTCACCGCTCTGGTGCGGTCGGCTTCCAGAACCTTG
The DNA here is from genome assembly GCF_057180185.1 of Labrenzia sp. ATLA3. NCBI lineage: Bacteria > Pseudomonadati > Pseudomonadota > Alphaproteobacteria > Hyphomicrobiales > Stappiaceae > Labrenzia > Labrenzia sp. ATLA3. The sequence continues at coordinate 614,121 of NZ_JBXUKV010000002.1, read as the reverse complement.
AGCTGGATCTTGCCGTCGTCGAGCAGCAGGCGGTGGCCCGGCTCGAGCGCCTGAAGAATTTCGGGATGCGGCAGATGCACCCGGTCCACGCTGCCGCCGGACTTGTCGGCGTCCAGTGTGAACGTTGCGCCGTTTTCCAGCATTACTGGACCCTCGGCAAAGGTTCCCACGCGCAGCTTGGGTCCCTGTAGATCGGCCAGAATGCCGATTGGCCGTCCAACCTTCTCCTCAACAGAACGGATGCGTTCGACAAGCATCTTCAGACGATCATGATCGGTATGGCTCATATTGATGCGGAAGACGTCCGCACCGGAGCGATACAATTTTTCGATGATGTCTTGTTCTGAGGAAGAGGGTCCGAGAGTTGCAAGAATTTTGACTCGCCGGTTACGCCTCATCGCCCACCTGTCCCCTGTTGCACGGGTTCGGTCAGCTGGACCGTCCAGCTGCTCTGTTCGCCCGTGTCGATTTCAAAAAAGCCCGTCCGCTCGAATCCGCGAGCCACACAGTCCTCAATACCGCGAATGGTGAATTCCTTTTCCCGGGTGCACATGAACGCCCGGCCACCCCATTCGCCGAATTGGTCATAATCAACTGCGTAGATGTAATAGTATCGTGACACCAGCGCCCCGGGTACCAGGGTCTCGCAGGAGTTGGACGCAAGGTTCCACCAGCCTTCGGTAACCCAGTCGGTCTTGTCCTTGTAGCCGATGGCTACACCAACCTGACTGTCGGTCTTGTTGCAAAGGCGCAGATCGGCTCTGGCTTCGTCACTGGATGCGGAGAAAAACAGCACGGCAAGGAAAGCAGCAAAGGCAAATTTCACAGGCACGCTGACACATGCCCGAGACCCGCCCTGGTTCCGTTCCCCAACCTTAAACATATGCAGTCATTCGCTTTGCTGCTTTACAGACATTCGCTTTTTGCGTCGACAAGGGGGCCTTGTCAACGTCGTTAACGGGATACGGAGTCTTTCGCCCAGACTTGTTTCCCGAACCGTCCGGATTTTTTATCCGATTGAACAGTCTCACCCCCTATGCCGTCAGAAATGGGGCGGGAACATGACCGCACCGCCTCATATCGATGTTAGATGCCCATAAAGCGTATACCGCGTTGTTAACACGTTGGCAAAATCAACGGGCGATAGATAGAGCACAGGCGTACGGAAGGTGTGGATGGTCTGCTAAAACGCTGTCTGAAAGCGGTGTTTTCGGGCTTGGTTCCGCCGCTGCTTTGCCGTAAACCTGACCGCCTGCACGATAGCGAGCCACAGAAGTTTCCGTGAAGCGAGACATGATAGAACCAGCTGCCGAAACCGGCCGGGCCTTTCAGCCGACCGAATATGTAAAAGGCGATTTAACTTCCGGCGTGCTGCTCCTGTGCGATCATGCCCGCAACACCGTTCCGGAGCCCTATGGCGATCTCGGTGTTCCGGCAGATCAGTTCGAACGGCATATCGGTTACGATATTGGTGCGCGCGCGGTGACGCTCGAATTGGCGAAGCGGCTGAATGCGCCGGCTTGCCTGACGACTTATTCGCGCCTGCTGATCGATCCCAACCGGGGCGATGACGACCCGACGCTGATCATGCGTCTGTCGGATGGCGCCGTGGTGCCGGGCAATGCCAGGGTCGACATGAACGAACGGGCGAACAGGATAGAGCGGTTCCACAAACCCTATCACGATCTCATAGACCAGACGCTGGACGCCATGGTCGAGGGGAGCGATCCGCCGGTGATCTTTTCCATTCACAGCTTCACACCGGTCTGGCGCGGTGTGCCGCGGCCCTGGCATGTCACTGTTCTGTGGGACAGCGACCCGCGGGCCGTTCAGCCCTTGCTGGAGGGTTTGAGGGCGCAGGACGATATCATTGTGGGCGACAATGAACCTTACGACGGGGCTCTCAAAAACGACACAATGTACCGGCACGCAACGCGCCGTGGACTGGCACATGCGCTTCTGGAACTGCGGCAGGACCTGATTGCAGACGACGCCGGAGCGCTTGAATGGGCGAACCGCCTTGAGCCGGCCATCAGAAAAATTGCCGGCATGTCCGACTGCCGGCGCATCCATCATTTCAAGTCGCGCAGCGACGCCGCTTAAGGCCGGTTCACCGGTCCGGTTGAGGGAGACCTTCGAGATGGACGATCAGACGAAACTCGAACTGGAAGCCGCCGTTTTCAGGCGCCTTGTTGACCATCTGCGCGGTCGAACTGACGTGCAGAACATCGACATGATGAATTTGGCCGGCTTCTGCCGCAACTGCCTGTCCAACTGGTATCAGGACGCTGCGAAGGAAAAGGGTGTGCCACTGGAAAAAGCCGAGGCCCGCGAAATCGTCTACGGCATGCCTTATGACGACTGGAAAGCCAAATACCAGACCGAGGCGACAGCAGATCAGCAGGCGGCTTTCGAAAAGAACAAACCCCAACATTGAGCCTGCACTGGCCAGAACGCGCATGGCTGCTTGACGGCCGGTGCGCAGTCTGGCAACGCACGGCCAGGTGATTGACGGCGGCTGAAGATCAGCCGCAGCCATTAAGACCGCGCTTAGCGCGACACGGAAGAACGAGAAGGAGAAACAGAAAATATGTCCGATCCCGGTGGAGTGGCAGGCGACCAGCTGCGTGCATTCGTAGAGCGTATCGAGCGTCTGGAAGAAGAAAAGAAAGTCATCTCCGATGACATCAAGGACGTATACGCGGAAGCCAAGGGCAACGGCTTCGACGTCAAGATCCTGCGGAAGGTGGTCTCCCTGCGCAAGAAGCAGCCTCATGAGCGTGAAGAAGAAGAGGCGGTTCTCGATCTCTACCTGCACGCACTCGGCATGGCCGGCAGTGCCGGTGGCGCTGAAGGCTGATCAGCGGAAAGAACCGCACCCTGACATGAAAAGAGTGGCAGAAATGCCGCTCTTTTTTTATCTGGATTTTCCGTCTGACCGCTTAGCGGGCGAAGCGGACCGGAAGGATGACGACGGCCGGGCCGTCGAAACGGTCTGTCCGCAGGCCATTGTAGGCATTGTTTTCAAAGCTGGCGGAAACGAAGCGGTTGCCGGGCATCATCACGTTCTTCAGCTGGCGCTGGTTCGGGTGGCTCAGCCAGGCGAATGCGCGGTGCCGTGTGGTGCCTGCGCCCGACAGGAGCGTCGGGGCGGACTTGTCAGGCAAGCTCGCGAATCCGGCCAGCGGGTCGACAATCTGGTCGCGGGGGATCCGGCCAGAGACGGACGGCTGACGGGCCGGGGCAGCCTTGGCGGTTGCGCTGGGGGCTGGCCGTTTGGCCTGTGCCCGTGCCGGCTCGTTGACCGACGGCCGCAGCGAGCGGCTCAAGGCGGGCGGTGTCGCCGAGGCGGATGCGTAGGCGAGTGTGGTTTCCGAGCGAGGTGCAGGAACCGGTGAGGGCACGGAAGTGCCCGTGGCTGCTGCGATTGCAGCGACCGGATCGTCGGTCGGGGCAGAGCCCGGAACCGGGACATCGCCGCTCAGGCCAAGATTTGCTGCAGCGACCCTGGCTGCATCGCTGAGGCCCTTGCTCGGTTTATGCACCGGTAGGCGCGTGGCAACCTGGAACCGCGAATCAATCGTTTTCTCAGGAACGGAACCCGTAGCCGGGCTGGCCGCCGTTGGCTGGCCGGTCTCGATGGCGAAACGCTGTGCATCAAGTGTGTTGGGTGCAGGCGGAGGCGTCTTGCTTGCGGCAACGGAGGGAATATCCGCAGGCGGTTTGACGATCGGTGCGCTGCTGGCCACGACAATCGGTGCCGCTGCCGGAGCTTCCGGTTCGGTGCCAAGGATTTTCCGGCCGGGAACCGGCGGATTTTCGATCACGACGGCAGGAGCCGCGGCCGTAACCGGCGCGGATCGTGTGTTGCCGACCGCTCCTGGGCGCTTCGCTGCGTTATCGTCGCGGTTATTGCCACCACCAAACAGGCTGGCGAACAGGTTACCGCCACCGGACGAATCGTTGTCATTCTTCGCGGTCACCGGGATAGGCTTGCCCGGACTCGTCAGGTTCTGGTTACGAGTGCTCAGGCCCTTGGAAGAGCTCGAGCGCGTATTGGAGGCAACAATCGTCGGTTTGGAACTGCGCGAGCGGCCGGATTTGCTTTCGGCGAGCGCAAGCTTATAGCCGCTCAGCGGTTTGCCGTCTGAAGGAATGTGAAGCGTCTTGCCATCGGGAAACACGCGGGCCAGCTGGGAGCGGGTCATGCGCGGCCAGTGACGGACGCTGCCGGTGTCCATGTGAACGAACGGCGAGCCGGATCTTGGATAGTAACCCACGCCGCCCACTTGCTTGCGCAGCCCGGTGGCGCGCAATGTCGCAAGCTTTACGCCGGGAATGAAGAAGTCCATGGCTTTGCCGAGCGTGTGCTGGCTGTTCTTGGCAACGCCCGAGGACCGCTTGCGCAGCATGTTGTTGGTCGCGGGGGATCGGTAGCTGGAAACCACGTGGATCGGCTGGCGGGCGCCCACCTTCTGGTACACTTCCCAGACGAGATCCAGAAGTTCCGGATCGATCTTGGTCATCTCGTTGCGGCGCCAGTCGCGCAGGAAGCGGTTGGCTTCGCGCAGACCGTCGGGCAGATACCGACCGTTTTTCTTGAAGGTAATGGAGACACGCTCTTTGGTGTGCGCGTTGTACAGCTTCAGGGTACGCGTCTCGGCCTGGGCAAAGGTGACCAGGCACATAGACACAACAGCAAACGCGCCGGCCGCTTTCGCGGCACGCTTCAGCCAACCGACGGCGTCGAAATCAACTAACCGTGTACGCAATCTCTATCTCGCCGTTTTCAGTGGGCTTTCACCCATCCCGTGCTCCCCAGCAGGACTTACATCCTAGCTGCCGCAGGTTAAGAAGTTTTTACCCTAATTTCGCTTTGCTGATAATCGTTGCCTAACTGCAACGGCGCAAGCGCATAGTGCAAAAACGCTCAGGTAGTGGTGGTTACCCGGAGAATGCGTCAAAATATCGTCGAAATCGATGGTTGGCGCTATGATTTGCCTCAATTCAGGCTGCCGCGTCGGTACCGCTTTCGTCGAGTCCGTATTCCTTGAGCTTGCGATAGAGTGTGGATCTGCCGATTCCAAGCCGTTTGGCAACTTCCGTCATGCGGCCGGAGTAATGATTGATCGCTGCTCGAATCAGTTCCTCCTCGATGTCGGTCAGTTTGCGCACATGACCATCCTGGTCGAGATTGCGCATGAAGCCGAACGGTGCCGATTGTTCGAAACCTGACTGAGGTGCGTGGGCTGAAGGTGCAGGATGCGGCGTTGCCGTGGGTTCGCTTGGGCGAACCGGAGCTGCGGCAAGATCACCGCCCGGCATCCGGTCCGGGTGGGCCACTGGTGTCTGCGGCTGGTGTGTTGCGCCCGGCGCAGCGGTCTGTTCCGTAGCGGCCGCGACCTGCGGAAAATCGTTGATTGTCAGTTGCGGGCCGTCGCACAGGACAACTGCCCGGAAAACCGCGTTTTCAAGCTGCCTGATGTTGCCCGGCCAGTGATAGTCCTGCAGCATGGCGAGCGTATCGGCGGTGACGCCCGCCACCTGGGGCTTGCCTTCCTCGGCCGCAAACCGGGCCAGGAAATGGCGGGTCAGCGCGGGAATGTCCTCGCGCCGGTCGCGCAGCGGGGGGATCCAGATCGGAAACACGTTCAGACGGTAGTAAAGGTCCTCGCGGAAGACGCCTTCCTTCACCTGATCGATCAGTCGCCGGTTTGTCGCCGAAATCAGCCGGAAGTCCACCTTCACCGGACGGCGGGCACCTATCGGATCGATCTCGCTTTCCTGCAAGGCACGCAGCAGTTTGACCTGAACATCCTGCGGCAGCTCGCCGACTTCATCCAGGAACAGGGTGCCGCCATGGGCTTCCTGGAATTTGCCGACGTGTTTGTCGACCGCGCCGGTAAAGGCACCTTTTTCGTGACCGAACAGAATCGATTCGACCAGATTGTCGGGGATGGCGCCGCAATTGACGGTGACCAGCGGTTTGGATTTGCGGTCGCTGGAGCCCTGGATGGCGCTGGCGATCATTTCCTTGCCGACGCCGCTTTCCCCCTCGATCAGGATCGGGATGTTTGATGCCGCGGCCCGTTTGCCCAGATTGATCACCCGCTCCATTGCCGGAGAGTGGGTGATGATGTCGGCAAAGGTCAGTGTGCCGGACGCCTGCTTGCGGATCCGGGTGATCTCGCCTTCCAGCGCGGATGTCTTCAACAGGTTGCGGATCGAAACATTCAGCCGCTCCGGTGCCACCGGTTTGACCACGAAATCCTGTGCGCCCGCGTTCATGACGTTGACAACGGTATCGATGCCGCCGTGCGCAGTCTGGACGATCACCGGCGTTGCGTTCTTGTCGGACCGCAGCCGCTCCAGAACGCCCAGGCCATCGAGCTCGGGCATCACCATGTCGAGGATGATCAGATCGATCTCGCTTGCTTCTGCGCTCGACATGATGCGCACCGCTTCAGCGCCGTTCTCGGCGGTCTTCGACCGGTAGCCGAATTTCTTCACGGCTTCCTGCAGCAGCCTGCGCTGGATGGGGTCGTCGTCAACAATGAGAATTTTGCCGCTGAGTGCTTGCATTGGCGGTTTCGCTCGTCCCAAATTGTCTCGTTTCGAACCATTCTGGTCGCAATTGGGTAAACAAATCGTCCAAGGACGGGCAAAAAAGTTTACATACCCAGATTGCGGGCGGGCCTTTTCCCGGCCTACTAATTCTAGCAACACATGATTGCCGGACCTCGTTCGTCCGGTGGCGCACCGGAGAAGATAATTTGCCCCTTCCACATCCCGTCTTTGCCCCGCAGGCTGCCGCTTCCGCAAATCTCGGGTCTCTTCCCGAATGGGACCTCACGGATCTTTACCCTGCTGTCGACGCGCCGGAGGTTGCTGCCGATCTGAAGGAGATCCTGGATCGGTCAAAGACCTTCGAGACGTCCTACAAGGGCAGGCTGGCCGAAATGGCGCAGACCAACGTTTCCGCGCTGGTGACGGCGATCCGCGCCTATGAGGATCTGGAAGACCTGATGGGCCGGCTGATTTCCTTCGCCGGTCTCGTCTATTCGGAAAACACGATCAAACCGACGTCGCAGAAATTCTACGGCGACGTTCAGGAGCAGATCACGACGGCCAGTTCGCATCTTCTGTTCTTCACGCTGGAAATGAACAAGATCGACGACGCGGTGATGGAGACCGCGCTTGAGGACGGCCAGTTCGCGCATTACCGGCCCTGGATCGAGGATCTGCGCAAGGGCAAGCCCTATCAGCTTGAAGACAGGGTGGAGCAGCTGTTCCACGAGAAGTCGGTCACCGGAGCGGGGGCCTGGAACAGGCTTTTCGACGAGACGATGGCCTCGCTGACCTTCGATGTCGAGGGCCAGGAGCTTTCCATCGAACCGACGCTCAATCTGCTGGTGGATCCTTCGTCCGACACCCGGCGGAAGGCGTCGGAAGCCTTGACGAAAACCTTCAAGGAAAACCTGCGCACCTTCACGCTGATCACCAACACGCTGGCCAAGGACAAGGAAATCTCCGACCGCTGGCGGAACTTCACCGATATTGCCGACAGCCGCCACCTGTCCAACCGGGTCGAGCGGGAGGTGGTCGACGCGCTTGTGGCCGCCGTGCGTGATGCCTATCCGCGTCTGTCGCACCGCTACTACAAGCTGAAGGCAAAGTGGCTGGGGATGGACCAGCTCAACACCTGGGACCGCAATGCGCCCCTGCCCAACGCCGACACGCGCGTGATCCCCTGGGACGAGGCGAAAGACACGGTGCTGTCCGCATATAGCGCCTTTTCCCCTGACATGGCGGAAATCGCGGGCCGGTTCTTCGACCGGCGCTGGATCGATGCGCCGGCCCGGTCCGGCAAGGCGCCCGGAGCCTTTGCCCATCCAACCGTGCCGAGCGCGCACCCCTATGTGCTGGTCAACTACCAGGGCAAGATCCGCGACGTGATGACGTTGGCGCATGAGCTTGGCCACGGCGTTCACCAGGTGCTGGCAGCGCCCAACGGGCCGCTGATGGCGCCGACGCCGCTGACCCTGGCCGAAACGGCAAGCGTCTTCGGCGAGATGCTGACCTTCAAGTCACTGCTCGCCAAGGCGGACAATCCGCAAACCCGCAAGCTGATGCTGGCCTCCAAGGCGGAGGACATGATCAACACCGTGGTGCGCCAGATTGCCTTCTACACATTCGAGCGGAAGGTCCATACGGAGCGCCGCAACGGTGAGCTGACGTCTGAGAAGATCGGCGAACTGTGGCTGTCCGTGCAGGGCGAAAGCCTTGGTCCGGCGATCAAGTTGAGCGAAGGCTATGAAACCTTCTGGACCTACATTCCGCACTTCATCCATTCGCCTTTCTACGTTTATGCCTATGCGTTCGGCGATTGCTTGGTGAACTCGCTCTATGCGGTGTACGAGGAAGCGGAGACCGGCTTCCAGGAGAAGTATTTCGACCTTCTGAAGGCCGGCGGTACCAAGCATCATTCCGAACTGCTGGCACCTTTCGGACTGAGTGCGGTCGATCCGGATTTCTGGAAGAAAGGTCTTTCGGTGATCGAGCGGATCATCGACGAACTGGAAGCGCTGGAAGAGGCCTGACGCGGTATTCAATGACACGGCAACCGTCGCCCCCCTTCCATCACACGCCTTATGACGGCACCAGTCAGCCCTTCACCGTCGGCCTGAAGCCGATTGGTGAGGAGGCCTGGCTTGAGCCCGATCCCTTTCTGGCGAAACACCTGGCCGAGAAGAACCGGTTGTTTTCGGACCACCTTGAAACGGTGTTTCGGGCAGAGGACGATACTGCTTCCGCGCAGCAGGAGGTGTTGGACCTCGTTACGGAGAACCTTGCAAGGTTTCATCAAGAGACCCACAGGGTGGCGGGCGACGCGGTCGAGATTGTTGCCACCGGCGAGCGGGTACTGCTTGCCGGCTCACATCCGCTGATGACCGCGGCGCGTCTCGTGCAGGAAGATCTCGTTTTGATGCGGCCCGGTCCGGATGGCTACAGGCTCGCGGCCGCCGCGCTGTGTTTTCCCTCGTCCTGGTCTCTGGCGGAGAAATTCGGGCAGTCCATGACGGGCATTCACGACAATGTCCCCGGCTTCAACGGAAGCCGCATGGGTACGATGGTGGCCCGGATATTCGACAATCTGAAAGCCGGACAGTTTCTGGAGCGCTTCAACTGGTCGATCTATCCGGACGGCGATCTTCACCACCCGTTGCCCAAACAGATCCGCGTCAAGATTGATGACGGTGCGCTGGGACAGCTTTTCCTCCGGGTCGAACGGCAGACCCTGCGACGCTTGCCGGGCTCCGGCGATATCCTGTTCACCATCAAGATCCATCATGACCCTCTGGCGGCACTGGAAGCGCAGGAAGGACGCGCGGATCTGGCAGATGGTTTGCGGACACAGCTTCTTGCCCTTGATGCGGACCAGCTTGCCTACAAGGGGCTTGTGGCAACGCGGGACGATCTGACCCGGGCGCTTGAAAAAATCAGCCAGAGCTAGCGGTTATTCTGGTCCCCGCAATTGCCGAGGCATTCGGCCGCAGACTGGCTCTCACCTGACGTTCGCTGCCTTCGGAGGAAGCCGGCTCCGCTTCCGGTTTGCTGGCGGTTATCGAACAGAGCGGCTATCTCCGAAGATAACCTGGCATTGGGGGCTGGAGAACGGCCTGCGTCGGAATAGCGGCTGGCGGAACTGGATATTGCTGCGGTAGGTCATATTTAGTTTCTGGAGACTGCCTCCCAACGATTTGGCGCGTCGGGCGTTTCATGGAGCGCCCGATGTCACAAAGGAGTTCGCCACCGCATGGCCGAAAGCAAAGACCGCGAAAGCAATCGCCTCAGCGCCCGGATGGGGCGCTATGCCAAAGTGGGCACAAACATGGGCGGGATTGCCGCCAAGGTGGCCGGTGCCCGGTTGTTCGGCATGGAACTCGACAATGCCAAGAATGCGTCTGAACTTGCGGCGGCCCTTGGAGGGCTGAAGGGTCCGTTGATGAAAGTGGCGCAGCTTCTGTCGACAATTCCCGACGCCTTGCCGCCGGAATACACCACCGAGCTTGCCAAGTTGCAGGCAAGCGCGCCGCCGATGGGCTGGGCCTTCGTCAAACGCCGGATGCGTGCCGAACTTGGCGCGAACTGGCAGGACCGGTTTGCCGAATTTGGCAAGGAACCGTCGGCGGCGGCTTCCCTTGGACAGGTGCACCGGGCCACCGGTCACGACGGCAGGGTTCTGGCCTGCAAGCTGCAGTATCCGGACATGGCCTCGGCGGTCGAGGCGGATCTCAGCCAGTTGCAGATGCTGTTTTCACTGCACCGGCGCATGAGCCCGGCCATCGATACGCGGGAAATCACCAAGGAAATCAGCGCCCGGGTCCGTGAGGAACTCGACTATGCCAGGGAAGCGGCGAATATCGCCGTCTACCAGGGAATTCTGGGAGATTTCGACCGCATCCGCGTGCCTGAAGTGGTCAAGGATCTGTCGACAAAACGGCTGCTGACCATGGGGTGGCTCACCGGGAAACCCCTGCTCGACTACAAGGACCATAGCCAGGAAGAGCGCAATCTGCTTGCCAGAACCATGTTCCACGCCTGGTGGCACCCGTTCAGCCATTTCGGCGTTATTCACGGTGATCCGCACCTGGGCAATTACACGGTTTTCGAGCAGGAGGGGGTTCCGGCGGGAATCAATCTGCTCGATTACGGCTGTATCAGGATTTTCCCCGAAGCCTTCGTCGAGGGTGTTGTCGAACTCTATCGGGGCCTCTTGGAAGAGGACAACGACAGGGTTGTGGCGGCCTATGAGCGCTGGGGGTTCAAGGATCTGAAGAAGGAAGTCATCGAGGTTCTGAATATCTGGGCGAGGTTTATCTATGGGCCGCTGCTCAGTGACCGTGTCCGGTCAATCGCCGATGGCGTTTCGGCGGCCGAATACGGACGCAAGGAGGCGTTCCGTGTGCATTCCGCCTTGAAGCAACTGGGCCCGCTCACGGTGCCGCAGGAATTCGTCTTCATGGACAGGGCCGCAATTGGACTTGGGGGTGTCTTCCTGCATCTGCGGGCGGAACTCAATTTCTTCCAGCTCTTCAACGAACAGATCGACGGCTTTGATGCGGCAACCGTGCGCAAGCGGCAGGACGATGTGCTGACTGCTGCGGGCCTTGCGGGGGCTTCGCACGCCGCATGATTGTCTGCCCGTTTGTCCTGCTGACTGGGGCGCCGGTAGCAAGCTTGTCAAAAAGTCGCGACCTGAGTGACGAATTGTGCACTTCCCATCATTGCCGAACCGGGAAGCTTTATTGTATGTAGACTGCCGACTATCGAATTTTCCTGGGGGACTTCATGTCTGACGATACTGCGCCTGCAATGGACTATGACGCTCACGAGCAGACTTACGAGGGGTTCATCAACTTCTCCAAGATCGGCACGATCGCAGTCCTGACCATTGTTGTCTGCCTCATCATGTTCGCTTTCGGCGGCACCGCTGCTGCTGTGTTCGGCTGGCTGATGCTGATTGCAACCCTTGTTGCCACCGCTGTCGGCATGGCGCTGGGCTCCTCCGGCTGGATCCCGCCTGCGGGCGTGTTCGTTCTGAGCGGCATTCTGGCGATCCTGACCGTCTGAGCTATTGCCGGACCTGAATGGTTCGCAAAGCACTGACGAACACATCTGTTTTTGGAAAGGCGCGGTCAGATCCGCGCCTTTTGTCATTGGACCTCAAGGGCGATGAACCAAGCCGCGCCAGCCTCCTTTGTCTATGCCCCGCCGCTGGAGCCGTTTCTGACGGTGCTGCACGCAGATGACGATCTTCTCGTACTCGACAAGCCGAGCGGTCTTTTGAGCGTGCCCGGCAAGGCGGCCGAACATAGTGACTGCATTGAAAGCCGCGCGCAGGACCGCTACGCGGATGCGCGGATCGTGCACAGGCTCGACATGGATACCTCTGGTGTCATGGTTCTGGCGAGAAACCCGGCGGCGCATCGGCATCTGGGGCTTCAGTTCGAACGGCGCAAGACGCTCAAAACCTACATTGCCGATATCTGGGGAAGCCCGATCGAGAATGAGGGCGAGATCGATTTACCGCTGATCTGTGACTGGCCGAACCGGCCCAAGCAGATGGTCAGTCTGGAACTCGGCAAGCCGGCGCTGACGCGGTGGCAGGTGCTGGAACGGAATGAGACAACGACACGGGTCCGTCTGTTCCCGCATACCGGACGTTCGCATCAGTTGCGTGTCCACATGCTGGCTCTAGGCCATCCAATTGCCGGGGACAGGTTCTATGCCGAGGGCGCAGCACTGGCTGCTTCCCCGAGGCTCGCCCTCCATGCAGAAACTCTGGAGCTGCATCATCCGGCGAATGGTGACCGGGTCTGTTTCCGTTCCGACGTGCCGTTCTAAGCGTTTCTCGCCAAGGGTCCCGGGGCGGGACTGGAAATCATTGGGCGAAGCTGGCTTATCTTCGTCAGGAACGGAGGATTAGCAACGAATCGGCTCGAAAGCACCGAAACGAACAAGCGCTGACGTCGAAATGCGTGCTGACGCACCATGCGCTCGCATCAAGCTGCGAGCGTCAGCCGGGTGTAAGTCTCGGGCGTACCTGGCCCGGATCAGCCGTTGCCGACGCGGCGAAGACCTTCACGGGCGATCTTGTTGGAATTGTCCAGCGTGATCGCGCGGGTGAAGCTCCGGCGGGCGTCTTTCGGCTGGTTGAGCATTTCCTGGGCGAGGCCCCGGTTTGCCCAGGCAATGGCGGAATCCCGGTCGAGATTGACGGCCATCGACAGGTCCGAGAAGGCGGCTTTCGGGTCGTTCACAGCGATGTAGGAGATACCGCGGGCGATATAGGGCGCGCTGGCCTTCGGATTGAGGCCGATGGCGGTCGCAAAGTCCTCGATCGCGCGCTGATTCTGGTTCTGGGCCTGGTAGATCAGGCCGCGATTGTAGAATGCGCGGGCATCGCTGCTGTCTCGGGTGATGACGGAATTGAAGTCGGCGAGGGCGGCGTTGTAGTTGCCCTGCTGACGATAGATGTTGCCGCGTCCGACATAAGCCACGTCATAGTCCGGCTTGATGTTGATGGCGCTGGTGTAGTCGGCAATCGCCTGCTGGTCCTGGCCCATGCGGCGATAGACGAGACCGCGGTTTGCATAGGTCTGATAGGACTGCGGGTTCAGTTGCAGAGCCTTGTTGAAATCCTCGACGGCCCGGTCCAGTTTGCCGGCCTGGCCGTAGGCGATGCCGCGGGTGCTGTAGGCACTGGCATCGTTCGGATTGGCATCGATCACCGCTGACAGTGAGGCGATGTTGGTCGAAGAGCCGGCGGAGGCATTGGTCGGCACGTCGTTGTAGACACCCGACGTGTTACAGGCCGCCAGCATGGAGGCCAGTCCGATCAACGTTGCATGAGGCAGGAATTTGCGCATGCGGCACAGACGATCTCTAAGGGTCATACGATTAGACATGCCGTTCATCTGCCTCCAATAGGGCGTGAGTATGGCTGCACGGAACTCTTTGGGAGGAGCCTGATGCATTCTCCGCAAACGCCAAAAGCCGACCGGAACGTCGGTCGGCCTTAGGGCAATTTTGAGAAGATTGGCGGCCAAACCCGCCAGGAACGCTCAAGCCGAACTTAGCGGCGAGCGGACTTGCCCGGAAGCAGGCCTTCACGCTGTGCCCGCTTGCGAGCCAGCTTGCGTGCACGGCGAATTGCTTCAGCCTTTTCACGCGCCTTCTTTTCAGACGGTTTTTCAAAATGACCGCGAAGTTTCATTTCACGGAAGATGCCTTCGCGCTGCATCTTTTTCTTGAGCGCCTTAAGCGCTTGATCGACATTATTGTCGCGAACCAGAACCTGCACGCGTTTTTTCCCGTTTTCGATGCGCTGCAGAGGATCCGCAGCAAGAAGAACAATGATGGAAGCGAGGCTTCGCCAACGAACCTTACGGTGGTTTCAACAACACATGCGTATGCCCATCGGCGTACCGATCAATCAAGCATCCACTTGTGTACAGAGACCTTATCGCCGCTGACGCGTCGCTCACTTTGGCGGGGTTAATACCAGAGCAAACCCTACGTGTCCACAGGCTTTCGCAAAGAAATCCGCCAAAATCGGATTCCGGCGGCTAGGCCGGAGAGTGGCCGCACCCCTCAGAACAGGTGTGGACACGGTAGTGTATCACGACTAGAGGTGGATGTCTCACCCTGGTCAATTGAGCCTCGTACAAGAAGGCATGACCTTGCCCTCATAGTTGGAGGAAACTATGGCGCAGCACGCGTCAAGGGCTCCCGATTCGGACAAGAGCCAGTCCCTTTGGCGGAGCGACATTCAGCCGACTCTTACATTGGGTTTGCCGTTGGCAGGCGCCCAGTTGGCCCAGATGGCCATCAACACCACCGACGTGCTGATGATCGGACGGCTTGGCGCGCAGGAACTTGCTGCCTCCGTGCTGGCGTTCAATTTCTACATGCTGGTCTGGTTCTTCGGCATGGGCTTGCTGCAGGCTGTGATCCCGCTTGCCGCCCGTGCCCGTGGTCAGCGCAAACCGCGTGACCTGCGCCGTGCCGTGCGCATGGGGTTCTGGATTTCGGTCCTGTTCTGCATCCCTATCTGGGGTGTTCTTCTGTTTATCGAGCCGATACTTCTGCTGCTCGGGCAGGAGCCGGAGCTTGCCAGGCTTGCCGGTATCTATATGGCCTTCCTGCAGTGGACGATGTTGCCAGCGTTGCTGATCATGGCCGTCCGCGGCTTCCTGACGGTTATGGAACGCACGCAGGTCGTGCTCTGGGCGACCATTGCCGGCGCTGTTGCAAACGCTTTTCTGGATTATGTGCTGATCTTCGGCGAGTGGGGCTTTCCGCGTCTGGAGCTGGTGGGAGCGGGGATTGCGTCCGTCTTGAGCTCGGCCACGACATTCCTGTTCCTGCTGGCTTACGCCATGCTGCATCCCAAGCTGCGGCGCTACAACATACTTGGCCGGATATGGCGGTCGGACTGGCCGGTCTTTTTCCAGATCGTCCGGCTGGGCACACCGATTGCGCTGACCATCATTGCCGAAGGATCTCTTTTCACCGCCTCATCGGTCATGATCGGCTGGCTGGGCACATTGCCGCTTGCCGGACACGGCATTGCGCTGCAGATCGCGTCCATCACGTTCATGGTGCCCGTCGGGCTGTCCGTGGCCGCCATGACCCGCGTCAGCCTTGCCTCCGGCCGGGACGATCACAAGGGGGTTGGCCGCGCCGGCTGGACGGCGCTGGCCGTGACCATGCTGTTCATGGGCTTCTTCGCCATCCTGTTCTGGACGATCCCGGAGCAGCTTGTGGGCGCGTATCTCGACCTGAGCGATCCGGAAGCCAGGGAAGTCATGACCTATGGGGTTTCGTTCCTGATGGTGGCGGCGCTGTTCCAGCTTGCAGACGGTGGCCAGATTATCGGCGTCAACAATCTGCGCGGCCTGGGGGACACGACAATCCCGCTGTTCTATGCCCTGTTTGGTTATTGGGTCGTCGGCATCAGCCTGTCGCTTGGACTGGGGTTTGTAGCCGAGTGGGGCGGAGTGGGCGTCTGGTGCGGGCTGGCTGGCGGTCTTGCGTCCGTTGCGGTGCTGGCGAACCTGCGCTTTGCCCGGCGGGAGAAGCTGGGCCTCGTGCCGGGCTGAGGCGTGCCGCTTAGGCGGCGGCGCGGCGCCACAACAAAAAGCCCCGGCTCAAGGCCGGGGCTTTTCAAACATCTATCGGCTGATCCAGGTCAGGACTTTCCGGAAATCCGGTTGACGTGGCCCATCTTGCGGCCTTCCCGGGTTTCGGCCTTGCCATAAAGATGCAGACGGGCAGCAGGCTCGATCAGGACATCCTGCCAGGTATCGGCGTCGAAGCCGATGAGGTTTTCCATGACCGCATCCGAATGCCGCTCGGCGGAGCCCAGAGGCCAGCCGGCCACGGCGCGGATGTGCTGGTCGAATTGCGACGTCAGGCAGGCGTCCTGTGTCCAGTGGCCGGAGTTGTGCACACGCGGTGCGATCTCGTTGACCAGCAGCCTTTCGCCAGCGCCCTCGCGGACCAGAAACATTTCAACGCCCATGACACCGACATACTCTAGGCCGGCGACGATCTGCCCGGCCATTTCGCGGGCGGCATCCATCGTTTGCCCGGAAACGCCTGCCGGAACGGTCGAGGTTTTCAGGATGTGATTCTCGTGGTGGTTCCGCGCTACGTCATAACAGGCAATGGTTCCGTCCAGGTCGCGGGCGACGATCACCGAGACTTCACATTCGAACGGGATCAGCGCTTCCAGCACCATTGGCACGGAGCCGAGTTTTTCAAAGGCGCCTTCGGCATCCTCGGGCTTGCGGATCATCTGCTGGCCCTTGCCGTCATAGCCGAAGCGGCGGGTCTTCAGAACGCCCTTGCCGCCGAAGCGGGCAACGGCCTCGTCTAGATCCTGCTGCGAGGCGATGTCGGCAAAGTCGGCAATGGCGACACCCGTGCCGGACAGAAATTCTTTTTCGAACAGCCGATCCTGGGATACTTCAAGCGCGCGAACGCCTGGGCGCACCGGAACCCTGGCATCCAGATGGGCCGCGGTCGCCCCCGGCACATTCTCGAATTCATAGGTCACCGCGGCGACGGAGGACGCGAAGAGGTCTAGCGCGTCGATGTCCTCATAGGCGGCAACCGTATAGGCGGCACTGACGTCGAAGGCGGGACTGTTCGGGTCCGGACAGAAGATATGTGTCTTCAGACCGAGGCTGGCAGCTGATTGCGCCAGCATCCGGCCGAGCTGGCCTCCACCAAGAATGCCGATGGTGTCGCCGGGGCTCAAACGGGTTTTGGCGCTCATGATGTGGATCCTGCCAGAAGGGCTAAGTCAGTCGTTGGATGGCGTTTCGGCGACGGCGGCAGTGCGTTCGGCGCGGAACGCGGTGAGCGCGGCATCGATTGCAGGATCGTGCAGCGCCAGAACGGCAGCGGCCAGAAGCGCAGCGTTGGTCGCACCGGCCTTGCCGATCGCCAGCGTGCCCACCGGAATGCCTGCGGGCATCTGCACGATGGACAACAGGCTGTCCTCGCCAGAAAGCGCCTTGCTTTCAACCGGCACGCCAAAGACGGGAAGTGGTGTGAGCGCGGCGGTCATACCCGGAAGATGGGCGGCGCCACCTGCGCCTGCGATGATGATCTTGAAGCCTTCGGCCTTCGCGCTCTTGGCGAAGTCGTACATCCTGTCCGGTGTGCGGTGCGCGGAGACGATGCGTGCCTCGTAGCTGACGCCCAGTTGGTCCAGCGTGTCGGCGGCGTGTTTCATAGTCGGCCAGTCCGATTGACTGCCCATGATGATGGCGACATCCGCTTTTGCCATAAAGTGCTCCAGTTTCCGGCAGGCTCAGAAGAGCCGCGGAGTATAGGCAGCAAGCCGCGCATCGCAAGCGCGAATCCGCTACGACCGGGCCGGAAATTCACTTTCAGGGAACGTGCCGCCTATGTGGGAGCTCCCGTGGCGGAAAAGGGTCAGGCGATGATGTCGGGAAAGAGCTGGTCCTCCAGCGCTGTGATCCGGTCCTTGATCATCAGTTTCTTCTTTTTCAGCCGCTGCAGTTGCAAGGCATCTTGGTTCGAAGTTGAGGCAAGTGCCTCTACGGCCGCGTCAAGATCTCTGTGTTCCTGGCGAAGCTGCGCCAGTTGCAAACGCAACGCATCACTATCCATCTGCGCCATCTATGTCCCCTAAACAGGAGATAAGTCCTAATCCATTTTGCCGATCACGGGCAAGCTATCATCTTTGCTCCGCCAGGAGCCGGTTTTCAAAAATCGGGTGCATTCGCAAAGCGAACAGGGCGGGACGGTCACGATTTCGTATGTTGAAAACTTGTGAATTGGCAAATCTTTCAAGGGCAATTTTCGTGAGTTTTCGGGGACTTAATCGGTGGGGCGTCTTTAGGGTTTCGTAAGGATACCTGCGAGAATGCATTATTTGACGGCGAAACGCTCAAGGTATGCGTAATCAGCAATCGACAACGCCGGAATTCCTGTGGCACGATGAAAATGTTGAGCCAACAGACAGGAGGACATCCATGTCAATGCAGTCGCATCTCGCAGAACTTGAGCGCCGTCACGCGGAAATGGAACGCAAGATTGAAGACGCTCAGATACGTCCGAGTACAGACTCTCTGCAATTGGCTGACATGAAACGTCAAAAGCTCAAGATCAAGGATGAGATTACGCGAATACGGGAAAATGAAACGCTCCATTAGAGGGGCGTCGTCCTGAATGTAAACGCCGCGCACCGCGCGGCGTTTTTGTTTTCGTCCCCTTAAAGTGCTTTTGCCTGATCCCGCAGCGCGAATTTCTGGATCTTGCCCGTCGAGGTCTTGGGCAGTTCACAGAAGACGAGGGTTCTCGGTGCCTTGAAACCGGCAAGATGCTGCCTGCAGAAGGCAATCAGATCGGCTTCGCTCACGGTTGCGCCGTCCTTGAGCTCGACGAAGGCGCAGGGGGTCTCGCCCCATTTTTCATCCGGTTTGGCGACCACTGCGACTGCCTGCACGTCGCCGTGCTTGTAGAGCACTTCTTCCACTTCAATGGACGAGATGTTTTCACCGCCGGAGATGATGATGTCCTTGGAGCGGTCCTTCAACTGGACATAGCCGTCTGGATGCAGCACGCCGAGGTCTCCTGAATGGAACCAGCCGCCCTCGAAGGCCTTTTCGGTGGCTTCCGGGTTTTTCAGGTACCCCTTCATGACGACATTGCCACGGAACATGACCTCGCCAAGTGTCTCGCCATCGGCGGGCACTGGCGCCAGCGTTTCCGGGTCGAGCACCGTCAGGCCCTCCAGCGCGACATAGCGCACACCCTGACGCGCCTTTTTCTGCGCCTGTTCGTCCAACGGCAGATCGTTCCACTCTCGCTTCCAGTCATTGACGACCGCCGGGCCGTAGACTTCGGTGAGGCCGTAAAGATGGGTGACGTTGAAGCCGGCGGTTTTCATGGCGGCCAGCACGCTTTCCGGCGGCGGGGCGGCTGCCGTGAAGAATTCCACTTCGCGGTCCAGGTCGCGCTTGTGCTCAGGGGCCGCGTTGAGGAGCGTCGACATGATGATCGGCGCGCCGCACAGATGGGTGACGCCTTCCTCGGCGATCAGTTCCCACATGGTTTGCGGCCGGACCCAGCGCAAGCACACATGCGTGCCGGCAACAAGCGATAGCGACCAGGGAAAGCACCAGCCGTTGCAGTGGAACATCGGCAAGGTCCACAGATAGACCGGGTGCTTGGCCATCGAGGCCGTGATGACGTTTGCCTGGGCCAGCAGATAAGCGCCGCGGTGGTGATAGACCACGCCCTTGGGATTGCCCGTTGTGCCGGAGGTGTAGTTGAGCGCGATCGCATCCCATTCGTCATCGGGCAGCGACCAGTCGAACTCCGGATCGCCCGATTGCAGAAATTCCTCGTAGTCGAGGCTGCCGAGCCGTTCGCCGTCCTGCGGGAACTGCGTGTCGGAAAAGTCGATCACGGTCGGGGTCACCGTTGCGATCGACAGGGCTTCCTTGACGACCGGCGCATATTCGCGATCGGTGATCAGCACCTTGCAATCGGCATGATCGAGCTGGAAGGCGATGATTGCCGCGTCCAGACGTGTGTTCATGGAATGCAGCACGGCGCCCGCCATCGGTACCCCGTAATGGGCCTCCAGCATTGGCGGCACATTTGACAGCATGACGCTGACCGTATCGTTCTTGCCGATGCCAAGCCGTGTCAATGCAGAGCCAAGCTGACGCGCACGCCGATAAAACGTCCGGTAGTCGGTCCGCTGACGGCCGTGGACGATTGCAATCGTATCGGGAAAGACATCTGCCGCCCGTGCCAGAAAGCTCAACGGGCTGAGCGGTGCGTAATTGGCGGTGTTCTTGTCGAGACCCTGGGTGAAGGGGTTGACGCTGGCATCCATGACCATCCTCCCTGAAGCATCCTGCCGGCACATGGGGCGCGGGATGCTGAAAACGTCCTGAGACCGATCAACCGCTCCTTCGCCGCGTGTGCAAGGCTCGGCAGCCGGTTGATTTTCGCCGTATCAAAACCGGAAACGGTTTGCCGCGCAATCGATCATTGGCAGGGCTATCCCCTTTGACGATCCGCTGTGTCCGCCGGTTCAGGCAAGCAGGCCCATCAGTCCGTCATAGGTCAGCTTGGCACCGATCAGGCCCATGAAGATATAGATGACGGCGTAGAACATTTCCGCCTTGACGACGCGCACCAGCCAAACCCCGACAAGGGTTGCCACCAGGGCCACGGGAAACAGCATGACGGAGGTCGACAGGTTGGTGGCGTCGAATTGTCCCAGCAGGAAATAGGGCACCAGTTTGATGGCGTTTACGGCGGCGAAAAAGATGACCGCCGTTCCGGCGAACATCAGCGGCGCCAAACGCAGAGGCAGCATATACATCTGAAAGGGTGGGCCGCCAGTGTGGCTGATGAAGCTGGTGAACCCGGCTATCGCACCCCAGAACGTGCCTTTGGGCAGGTTGTGGCCACTGGCAGTGGTGGCCTTGCGCTGCTTGAAAAGATAGTCTGCGACGAAGGCCAGCGACATGATGCCGATCAGGAAGATGACGAAGGCGTCGTTTACATAAGCTGCGGTGGCCCAGCCGATGCCGATGCCAATCGCGGCGGCGGGCAGCAGGATGGTCAGGCTTTTCCAGTCCGCCCGGCCGCGATAGGCGATGAGCGCGACAACGTCCATGACGATCAGGATCGGCAACATGATGCCGGCCGCCTGAAGCGGGGAAATGACCAGCGCCATGATCGGCACGCCAAGCATGGCGAAAGTGCCGCCGAACCCGCCCTTGGACAGACCGACCAGAAAGACCGATGGAATGGCGGCCGCATAGAACCAGGGATCTGAAATGGGAATCATGTGCCGAAAAACGCGAGGAATAGAAGAGACAAGTCCGGCAGACAATCATGCCAGAGTGCCTACGTAAAGTCCCGACAGTCGAATTGCCTATAAGCGGAGGCTTGCAATTTCAGGTTCCCATACATCACTCTAGACCGCAAAAGCTGGAGCTGTGTTTCCGGCCTGTGTTTGGGAGGACATTGTCATGGCAAGCCGGTATCAAGAGATCTACCAAGGCTGGAAGCAGGACCCGCTCGGGTTCTGGAAGGACGCCGCAGAGGAAATCGACTGGGTCTCGACGGGGGAGAAGGTGTTCGACCCGGATCAGGGGCAATATGGCCGCTGGTATCCGGACTGGGAGTGCAACACCTGCTACAATTGCCTGGACAGGCATGTGGAGCGCGGCCGTCCCGGCCAGCCGGCGCTTATCTACGACAGCCCGATTACCGGCCGCACGGCCTCCTACACCTATGCAGAGCTGCTGGAGGAAGTGGAGGCCATGGCCTGCGTGCTGGCCGACCGCGGACTCGTCAAGGGTGATCGGGCCATCATCTATATGCCGATGATCCCCCAGGCGGTGATGGCGATGCTGGCGTGCGCACGTCTCGGTGTCATCCATTCCGTCGTCTTCGGCGGGTTTGCCGCCAACGAGCTGGCAACGCGGATCGATGATGCGACCCCGAAGGCGATCATCGCGGCCTCCTGCGGCCTCGAGCCGGGCAGGGTGATTGCCTACAAGCCGCTGATCGATCAGGCCATCGATATTGCCGGACACAAGCCGGAAAGCTGTTTCGTGTTCCAGCGTGAGGAACTGGCAGCCGATATCAATCCGGGGAGGGACCACGATCTCGGCGCGCTTCAGGCGGAAGCCATCGCGGCGGGGCGCAGGATCGCGCCGGTTCCGGTCAAGGCAACCGATCCGCTCTATATTCTTTACACTTCCGGTACGACCGGCCAGCCGAAGGGCGTCGTGCGCGACAACGGCGGCCATATGGTGGCGCTGAAGTGGTCGATGAAGAACCTTTACGACATCCAGCCGGGTGAAGTGTTCTGGGCGGCGTCCGACGTCGGCTGGGTCGTCGGTCATTCCTACATCTGTTATGCACCGCTGCTGCACGGCTGCACCACCATCGTCTTCGAAGGCAAGCCGGTGGGGACGCCGGACGCGGGCACGTTCTGGCGGGTCATTTCCGACCACAACGTCGTGTCTCTGTTCACGGCGCCAACAGCCTTCAGGGCGATTCGCAAGGAAGATCCGAACGGCGCGTTCATTCAACAATATGATCTGTCGCAGTTCCGGTCGCTGTTTCTTGCCGGGGAGCGTGCGGACCCAGAAACGGTCAACTGGGCCATCGACCAGTTGCGGGTGCCGGTGATCGATCACTGGTGGCAGACGGAAACCGGCTGGTGCATCGTCGGCAACCCTGTGGGCCTCGGCCAGTTGCCGGTCAAGCCCGGTTCGCCGACCGTGCCCATGCCCGGTTACGACGTTCAGGTGCTTGACGATGCCGGCCATCCGCTGGGGGCAAATACGCTCGGTAACATCGTTGTGCAGTTGCCGTTGCCGCCTGGGGCCTTGCCGACGCTCTGGAACGCCGACAAGCGGTTCTTCGATGCCTATCTCGCCGAGTTTCCCGGTTACTACAAGACCGCGGACGCAGGGATAATCGACGATGACGGCTATCTGTCGATCATGGCGCGGACGGACGACATCATCAACGTCGCCGGTCACCGTCTGTCGACAGGGGGGATGGAAGAGGTGCTGGCAACGCATCCCGATGTTGCCGAATGCGCCGTCATCGGCATCGCGGACAAGCTGAAAGGACAGCTTCCCTGCGGTTTCGTGGTGCTGAAGGCCGGTGTCGACCGGACCCATGAGGAGATCGAGAAGGAACTCGTGAAGCTGGTACGTGAAAAGATCGGCCCGGTGGCGGCGTTCAAGATCGCAATCACGGTCGACCGGCTGCCGAAAACGCGCTCCGGCAAGATCCTGCGCGGCACGATGCGGCAGATTGCCGATGGCGAAACCTGGAAAATGCCGGCGACGATCGACGATCCGGCCATTCTGGACGAGATCACCGAAGCGCTCAAAACACACGGAATTTCCGTTTGAATTGACCAGGTGACGCAGCTGGAGGACGACAACGGCCATCGACATAGCCGTTTTTGACACTTAAGGTCGGGCCGCCGCGAAGCGGCCCGCGTTTTTTGCGTGTCAGATTTAAACTCAAGCAGCCGTGAGGTTTCCGTGTCTTTGGAAAATAAGGTCGCCATCATCACCGGGGCAGCCCGGGGGATCGGATTTGCAGTTGCCAAGCGCTTTGTCGCCGATGGCGCGAAAGTCGTGATAGCCGATGTGGATGACGAGACAGGTGAAGCTGCGGCAGAAGATCTGAAATCGCTAGGCGAGGCGATGTATATCCATTGCAACGTCGCCGAACGTCTGGATGTCCGCAATCTGGTTGCCGAGACTCTGAATGCCTATGGCGATATCGATGTGCTGGTCAACAATGCCGGCATCGTGGTCGGAGCGGATTTCCTCGACCTGGAAGAAGAGGATTTCGAGCGCGTCCTTTCGATCAACCTGAAAGGGGCTTTCCTGTGCTCGCAGGCCGTTGCCCGCCACATGGTTGAAAAGGTGCAGAACGGCGGTGAGCCGGGCTGTATCGTCAATATGTCGTCGGTCAATTCGGTGCTCGCAATCCCGAATCAGATCCCCTATTGCGTTTCCAAGGGTGGCATGTCGCAGTTGACCAAGACGACGGCCCTGTCGCTCGCCCAATATGGTATCCGCGTCAACGCCATCGGGCCAGGCTCGATCATGACCGAGATGCTGGCGTCGGTAAACAGCGATCCGGCTGCCAAGAACCGCATCCTGTCGCGGACGCCGATGCTGCGTGTCGGCGAACCGTCCGAAATTGCAAGCGTTGCGGCCTTCCTGGCCTCCAGCGATGCAAGTTACGTCACCGGCCAGACCATCTTCGCCGACGGTGGCCGTATGCCGCTCAACTACACGGTTGCGGTTCCCGATGACGCGTGATCGAGTTCGAATTTCGTGACTGAGACAGGGCGGCGATCATGCCGCCCTTTTTTCGTTTGAAGGGTTATGCGTTTTCAACGTCCAGCTCGGCGCCAAACTGCAACCGGGCAAGCTTGGCATAGAGGCCACCGGCCGCCGTCAGTTCGCTGTGCGTCCCGGTTTCGACGATCCGGCCGTTTTCCATCACAACGATCCGGTCTGCCTTGAGGACCGTTGCCAGCCGGTGGGCGATCACCAGCGTGGTCCGGTTTTCCATCAGCCGGTCGAGGGCTTGCTGAACCAGGTTTTCGCTTTCCGCGTCCAGAGCGCTGGTGGCTTCGTCGAGCAGCAGTACAGGGGCATGCTTCAGGACGGCACGGGCGATGGCAATGCGTTGGCGCTGGCCACCGGACAGGGTGATGCCGCGCTCGCCGACCATCGTGTCGTAGCCATCCGTCATCTTTTCGATGAAGGGCGCGGCCAGTGCGGCTTCCGCTGCCGCGATCACATCGTCGCGGCTGGCCTCGGGCCGACCGTAGGCGATGTTTTCCGCAATGCTGGCGCCAAAGATGGCCGTGTCCTGAGGCACCAGTGCGATATGGCGGCGCAGGTCTTCCGGATCGAGGTCGGGCAAGGCGGCGCCATTGAGGCGGATGACACCCGAAACCGGATCGTAGAACCGCATCAACAGGCTGAACAGGGTGGACTTGCCTGCGCCGGACGGCCCGACAACTGCGACGGTCTCACCCGGTGAAACAGTGAGGCTGAGGTCGCGAACGACAGGCATCTTTTCCGCGTTGCGATAGGCGAAGGACACGTCCTCAAAGACGATCTCGCCGCGCGGTGTCGCGGGCAGTTGGACAGGGTTCGCGGGCGCAGCAATTTCCGGCTCGATTTCCAGAAGCTCCGACAGGCGTTCGGCTGCGCCGGCCGCCTGCGATAGTTCGCCCCAGACCTCGGAAAGGGCGGCCAGGGACCCGGCAGCCAGAATGGAATAGAGCAGGAACTGGCTGAGTTCACCGCCGGTGATCCTGCCGGCGAAGACATCGCTCGCACCGATCCACAGAACGGCGACAATGCTGGCTCCAATCACCATGATGGCAAAGCCGGTAAGCGCAGCGCGGGCGACGATTGCCTGACGGGCAGCCTGGAAGGCCTGGTTGACGGCGTCCGAGTAGCGGCCTGCACTGAGGCTTTCATGAGTGAAGGCCTGCAAGGTGCGGACAGAGCCCAGCATCTCGCTGGCATAGGCTGACGCGTCAGCCAGCGTGTCCTGGGCGAAGCGGGAGCGTTTGCGCACCTGCCGGCCAAAGCCGAGGATGGGAACGAGAATGACCGGAATTGCCGCCAGCACGATGACGGACAGACGTGGACTGGTGACCACCATCATCACCGCGGCGCCCAGGAACATGATCAGGTTGCGCATGGCGAGTGATGCGCTGGAGCCGAAGGCAGCCTTGATCTGGGTGGTGTCGGCCGTCAGGCGCGAAAGAATCTCACCTGATTTGGCGCTGTCGTAAAAAACCGGGCTGAGCCGGGTCATGTGGGAAAAAACGTCGGCGCGCACATCGGTCACGACACGTTCGCCAATCCACATGACCAGGAAATAGCGGACGGAACTGGCCGTTGCGAGCGCACAGACCACGCCGATCAGAACGGCAAAATAGGAATTGACCAGCGCGGGATCGTCGGCACCGAAACCGAAGTCGATCATCCGGCGGACGGCCGCTGGCAGAATCAGCGTGATGACCGCTGCGGAGAACAGAGCTGCAATCGCTGCCGCGACCATGCCCTTGTATCGGAAGAGATAGGGCAGCAGGCGGGTGAGCGGGCGAAGCGATCTGCGGGATTTTCCGGATGGGGACTGGGTTTCATTGGCAGGGGCGTCGGCCACTGGGGTCTCCTTGTTCTTTCCCCCCGTCTTAACATGTTCCGCCCGGCGGACAATGACTTTGGACAAAGCTGTTGGAGGGCTTTGAAACAGCTTTGTCGGACGAAAGCAGGGCAGGACTGCAAGGGGCGGAAATCCTTTGCTGGACAGAGCGGGAAATTGCGGGAATTTGCCCCTTGTCTTGACCCCCGCCATGAGGTATATCCCCGCCTCATGTTTCTGAGGGCGGCGTCCGCAACCGGATCGGCGGCCCCTCACTTCGTTTTGCGTTTGCTTGGCGGCTTTCCCTGAAGGTTGTCGCAGGGCGCTTGAAAGGACCGGCCATGAAAGCGGATATTCATCCCGACTACCACACCATCAAGGTCGTCATGACCGATGGCACCGAATACACCACCCGCTCCACCTATGGTGCGGAAGGCGACACACTGACGCTCGACATCGACCCGACGTCCCACCCGGCATGGACCGGCGGCGACCGTCAGTTGATGGACCGTGGCGGCCGCGTGTCTCGCTTCAAGAACAAGTTCGCTGGTTTCCTGGGCTCCTAAGCCTCGGCCACGACAGCTTCAAACGAAAAACCCGGCCAGTGGCCGGGTTTTTTGTGTTTGGAGCGACCGCAGAACGTGCAGCAAGTTCAGGAGGGGCACCGAGGGCGAGCACCGCGAGACCCCGGGGCCTACTCGTTTTCAGAGAGCTGGCCAGAGCTCCGGAATGGATGGACGTTCGCGGGAAGGATAGCGTTGCCTGCTCCGGCGAGCGGAGCGGTGAATAGGCCCCGGATCTGCGCTTTGTCTATCCTGGGTGATGCCCCGGGGCTGCACCGGCATCCGGCGCAGGCTCTCACTCAAAACAAAAAAGCCGCCCTGCGGCGGCTTTCCGGATTTGAAAGTGTCTGAGCGGCTTCAGGCGAACTTGCCGAATGCGGCGTGCAGCTTGTCGATCTGGGAAGCGACCGGATTGTCGTTGGTGGCTTCTTCGACCTGCTCGGCTTCCTTGCGGTAGAGCATCTTGTCGAGATGCACGACGCGTTCCTGCAGGCGGGAGGAGCGCTCGACCAGTTCACGCAGCGTTTCCGGCAGATCGTTCCAGGTCGGGCCGCCTGCGGCGGTGGACAGCTTGTCGAGACGAACCTTGTTCTTCTCGCTGCCGGCCTGCTCGCGGGACATTTCGCCTTCATTGACCGCACGCTGCAACAGCAGCCAGGAGGCAAGCTGCATAAGCCGGGTGGTCAGGCGCATGGATTCAGTCGCATAGGCCAGGGAGGCTGGGCGGGGAAGCTGCTTGGCTTCTTCGCGGCCGCTACCGTCCAGGTACATCGCGGTTTCCTCGACCAGCGACATGCCTTCCTGAAACAGGTTCTGGAAACTGTCGGAGCTCGCAAGATGATGTGCGATATGAACTGCGCTGCCTGTTTCACCGGCTTTCTTGATGTCGTCCGTCATAGGATTGCTAAGCCTCAATTACTCTTCCGGTTATCCTGGCATCTCTTCCTGGTCTGTCCCGGGATATGACATCCCTTTTCAGATGTTCCTTTTTGAAACGATGCAGGTCTTTATGGCCTGTATCCAGCAAAGCGCGTGCCAATCAGAAAAATAAACGGCCATTAACCAGAACATTGACAAGATACTATGAGGCGGCGGCAAAAAAAAGAGCCGCTGTGTTGCGGCTCTGAAGTCTTTAACAGGGAGGCGTCAAACAGAGTGGACAGGAGCCACTCACATCCAGATGACTGGATAGCTATGTTTATAATTTGGAAAGATTAATAACAGGTAAACGAGTAAATTTTTACCTACCTGCTTTACTGTAAGTGCGCGCCAAAAAAGAGCATAAGCTCAAGAACTGTAATAATTTACAGGGTCACTTCTGGAAGATTGAGTTGGCGGCATCGCGAATAGTGCCGCGTTGCTCAAGCTCCTTCTGGGTACGGTTAATTTCAGCCTTCAAAGCATCGATCCGTTCTTCAAGTTCCACCTCTGAAAGACGCGACAGGTCTTCCCCTACGGCAACGGTGCCGGGAGTGGATTTTTTGGGGACATCTTCGTCAAAAAGGCTCATCGGTTTGCTCCACTGCGGCGCCAGGAAAGGGCTGGCCGCGTTTCCTGCCATGATTTTCAGTGCGATCGGGCGGTTGCCACTCCGGGCCGTTTTCCTGCAAATAGACTGACACCGAGTTTACCATATGCTGGTCACAATTGGCCCAGCCAGTCCCAATATGAACCAAAAAGGAAACCTCCCCATGCAGAATCTGCCGGATCGGATGACCGCGGTTGCCATTTCAGAGCCGGGGGAGCCGGACGTTCTGTGTGCTGAAGAGCGTCCCATTCCCGAATTGGGACAGGGAGAGATCCTGATCAAGGTGGCAGCTGCCGGCGTCAACCGTCCGGATGTCCTGCAGCGCAAGGGCGCCTATCCGCCGCCCAAGGGGGCGTCCGACCTTCCGGGGCTCGAGGTCTCGGGCGAAGTGGTCGCTCTTGGAGAGGGGGCCGTGCGTCACAAGATCGGCGACAAGGTGATGGCGCTGACGCCCGGTGGCGGTTATGCGACTTACTGCAAGGCTCCGGAAGGTCACGCCCTGCCGGTTCCCAAGGGGCTCTCCATGGTGGAGGCGGCAGCCGTTCCGGAAACCTTTTTCACCGTCTGGACCAATGTATTCGATCGCTGCGGCCTGACGAGCGGCGAGCGCTTCCTGGTGCATGGCGGCACGTCTGGTATCGGCACGACGGCGATCCAGCTTGCAAAGGCTTTCGGCGCGGAGGTGTTTACCACCGTTGGCTCAGCTGAAAAGGCCGAGGCGGCGCGAAAGCTGGGTGCGGACCATGCCATCAACTATCGTGAGGCAAAGTTCGAAGAGGCAATTCAGGAGATCACCGGTGGGGAAGGTATCAACGTCATCCTGGATATGGTCGGCGGAGATTATGTCGAGCGGAACTGGAAGGCGGCGGCCGTCGAGGGGCGTATCTGCCAGATTGCAACGCTGAACGGCATTGCGGAGAACGTCAATTTCTCCCGGCTGATGGTCAAGCGCCTAATCCATACCGGATCGACCTTGCGCCCGCGCAGCGATGCCTTCAAGACAGCGATCGCGGAAAGCCTGACGGAGAAGGTCCTGCCTCTTCTCGAATCGGGCAAAGTCGCCCCGGTGATGGATTCCACCTATCCGTTGACCGAGGCTGCGGAAGCCCATCGGCGCATGGAAGGCTCTGGCCATATTGGTAAAATCGTCCTGACGGTAGATGTCTGATGCCGCAGGGATACCCCTGTGGATGCGATTGTTGCGCGAGTATTTGCGTTTCCGTGTGTTTCGACATATATTCCCGCCACTTTCCAGGAAATTGATCAAGGAACACCGCTTTTTCGCCCTGCCAGGCGAGGGAGCAGACGAGAGGAATTTATCTGATGGCGAACACGCCGCTTATGCCGAAGGCAACCGCCGTCTGGCTCGTGGACAACACCGCGCTGAGTTTCACTCAGATCGCCTCCTTCTGCAAACTGCATCCGCTTGAAGTGAAGGCCATTGCCGATGGCGAAGCCGCGCAAGGCATCAAGGGCCTTGACCCGATCCTGACCGGCCAGCTTTCCCGTGAAGAAGTCGAAAAGGCTCAGCGAGACCCGAACTATCAGCTGAAGCTGCAGGGGTCGAAGGTTGTCGTGCCCGAATCCAAGCGCAAGGGACCGCGTTATACGCCTGTGTCCCGTCGTCAGGACCGTCCGAATGCGATCCTGTGGCTGGTGCGCAACCACCCGGAACTGAAGGACGCGCAGATCATGCGTCTTGTCGGCACCACCAAACCGACCATTGCCGCAATCCGCGACCGGACCCACTGGAACTCTGCCAACCTGACGCCGTCCGACCCGGTCACCCTGGGTCTGTGCAGCCAGCTTGAGCTGGACATGGAAGTCGAAAAGGCGGCGAAGAACGCTCCGTTGCCGGCTGCCGGCGAAGCTAACGAGACCCTGATGTCCGTCGACGACAGCACCAGCGAAGACGCTATTGCGGCCGCTTTCGCGCTTGATGCTTCCAAGCCGATCCAGCGTGAGGAAGAAGAAGAAATCGATGCCGACGCCGTGTTCGCCAAACTGAACTCGCTGAAAAGCGAAGCTCAGGACGAAGGCGAGGAAGACGACGGAAACGGCGAAACCGAGGAAACCGAAGAAAACCGCTGATCGGTTCCTGTTTTCAGCAGATTTCAAAGCCGCCGGCTGGGATCAGCCGGCGGTTTTTATTTGACCCGTCGGGCGTGGATTTCCAGATTGCGCGCCTAGCGTGCAGAGTGCCGAACTTTCGTAGTGAGGCGTACCCAGATGATGTGAAACGCGTTGCCACGGTGCGGATCACACAATAGTCTGCCTGAAAAATTCGGGAGACGCTCATGACACACAGACTTTTGAAACTTGCCTTTGGCCTGACCCTCGCGTTTGGCACATTCCAGGCCCATGCCGAAACGCGGATCACCTACAAGTCCGCGAAAACCGGATCCTCCTATTACCAGATGGGCGTCCAGATCGCGGAAGCCATCAAGGCCGGCAGCAACGGTGACATGATTGTCACCGTGGAAGAAAGCCAGGGCTCCGTTCAGAACGTGATGGAAGCCAAGGCGCGCGGTGGAGACTATGTGTTCACGACGCCGCCTGTGCTCGTGTCCCTTGCCCAGGGCGGCAAGGCCATGTTCGAGGGCAAGAGCGATCCGAAATTCGACGAAATCCGCGCTCTGTTCCCGATCCCTTCGCTGACCATGCATTTCGTCATGTCGGGCGACAGTGGCGTGACCGACTTTGCCGGAATGGAAGGCAAGACGATTCTGCTCGGCAAAGGTTCTTTCGGGGCGAAGGAAGGCGAGAAATATCTCAAGATGTTCGGTCTGGACGGTAAGGTGAATATTGCCGACGCCGAACTTTCCAACGCCGTCGCTGCGCTCAAGAATGGTCAGATCGACGGTTTCGTAACCGCCGGTTCCTGGCCCGCGCCGAATGTCATCGAGGCTGCCGCTTCCACGGACGTGACAGTGCTTTCGCTCAGCGACGATCAGATTGCTGAAACCAAGCGGTCCAAGCTGGTTATCCCGGCCGGGACCTATGCCGGTCAGGCCGAAGACATTGCCACCACGTCGCTGCCGGTCGTCGCCTTTACGACCACCGCGATGGACGACGATACGGCCTATGCTTTGACCAAGACCTTCTGGGAAGAGAAAGCCAAGATGGGAGAAGAGGCTCCGTGGTGGAACGGTGTCGATCAGGCGCTGATGGCCAACATCACCGGCAAGATCCATCCGGGCGCCGTGCGCTACTATGAAGAAGCGGGCATCGAGTTGACCGACGCCCAGAAATAAGTTGCAGGAACGAGTGCGGGGCGCCATGGCAGGATCTGCCGGAAAGTGGCGCCCCTTGCTGTTCGTGTCGCAAGGCATCGGCCCGGCGAGAGTGTGCGCCGGGCGTTGCCTGGACCTTTCAAAGGTCACTTGTTCCAGCCGGGGGCAGGTGCCTCTCCGACAGATTGAAACCGTGCAAGCGGCTCGCGCACCCATCGGCCGAGCGGCTGCAGAGACAGATAGAATACCTGCCCATGATCAGTGGTGATATCGAGACATCGCCCTTCCAGCGAATGGCCATGCTTCTTCTTGCAACGGCGCTTGTGGTCTTTCATCTCGGGCTGATCTTTTCCGGCCTGGTGCCGAACCTCGTCAGCCGCCCGCTTCATCTTGCGTTCGCCCTGCCGTGGATCTTCATCTTTGCCAAAGGCGGCTTCATCACGCGTGCCAGCGGTGCAGTCCTGTGCGTTGCGGGGGTGGCTGTCTGCCTTTGGATCGCGGCAAATCAGTCTGCGCTCTCCGATCAATACGGCTTTCTGGAAGGCGACTTTCAGTTCTGGCTGGCGGGCATTCTGCTGCTTGTTGTGCTTGAAGGTGCGCGCCGCGCAATCGGCTGGCCCTTGCCTGTGGTGGCGGCGCTTGCACTGGCCTATGGCATGTTCGGTCAGTACATTCCCGGCGAGTTCGGCCATTCCGGCACACCGCTTGCCAGTTTTCTCGGCACGCTGACGATTGCCGAAGGCGGTGTCTGGGGCAGCCTGACCGGTGTCTCTGTGGGCGTGGTCGCCATTTTCGTGATTTTCGGTGCCGTTCTCAATGCCGGGGAAGCCGGGCAGGGATTCATGAATGTCGCCGCCGCCGCGGCTGGGCGGTTGAAAGGCGGCGCGGCCAAGGTGTCTGTGCTGTCCTCCGCGTTGTTCGGGTCCATTTCAGGGTCGGCGTCCGCCAATGTGGCCTCCACGGGCGCTATCACTTTGCCGGCCATGACGCGGCTCGGCTATCCGAAGAAACTGGCGGCGGCCGTCGAGGCCGTGGCCTCTTCCGGTGGCCAGATCATGCCGCCTCTGATGGGGGCAGGGGCCTTCGTCATGGTGGAACTGACGCGGGTGCCTTACACCCAGATCATGGCAGCGGCACTGCTGCCCGCAATCCTCTATTTCTTTGCGGTCTGGGTGGGCATCAATGCCTATGCAAAGCGGTATGACCTTGCCGGCATCGACCGGGAAGACCAGCCGCAGATGCGCCAGGTGGCCATCACCTCCGCCTTCTTTCTGGTGCCGTTTACCGTGCTTTTGTGGGGCATGTTCGTTGCGCGCTACACCCCGCAATATGCCGCCTGCATCGCCATTCTGGCCGGATTCGTACTGCTGTTCTTCAATGCCCGCGGCACTTTTGTAATCAAGGACATTCTGCTGCGGCTGGAGAGTGCCGTTGTCAACGCCGCCCGTCAGGTGTCGGTCATCGCCGCGATCATCGTTTGCGCGTCGATCATCATTGGTGTTCTGGCGATCACTGGTCTCGGCGTCAAGATCACGTCACTGATCCTGTCTGGATCCGGTGGCTATTTGTGGCCGTCTCTCTTCCTGACAGCGCTGGCCTGTCTGATCCTGGGCATGGAAGTGCCGACGACCGCTGCCTATGTGATCTGCGTTTCCGTTGCCGGACCGGCCCTCATGCAGCAGGGGCTGGAGCCCCTGCAGGCACATCTTTTCGTCTTCTGGTTCGCGCTGCTGTCGACCATCACGCCACCGGTCTGCGGCGCGGTTTTCATTGCCGCCGGCATGATCGGCGAAAACTGGCTGAAGGTCGCGCTTTCGGCGATGGCGCTGGGCATCGGTCTTTACATCATCCCGCTGGCCATGGTGGCCAATCCGGCGGTGCTGGAGCTTGCGGCCCGTCCGCTGCCGGCGCTGCTTGCTGCGGTGAAGATCGGCCTTGGTCTGGGCCTTGTTTCTTACGCGGTCATCGGCTTCAGGAAGCCCTTGCAGAAACTGGCAGCAGGCGGTGCTGGCCTTCTGGTGATCTTCGTTGGCGGCAATCTGCTTTAGGGGTTGACCCTAGGAGCCCTGGCCACAGCCTTCCGGCTTGAAGATCCGCTGCGTGGAGGCTGGATGGCGCAGCAGGGCTGCGGTCGGCCGGATTGGGCGCTGCCGAAAATTGCCGCCGCAGTTGGGGCAGGTGCCCTGCAGCACGTTCGTGGCGCAGTCCGCACAAAACGTGCATTCGAATGTGCAGATGAAGGCCTCTTCAGAGTCCGGCGGAAGGTCCTTGTTGCAGCATTCACAGTTTGGGCGCAGGTCCAGCATGGCGGTCTCCGGTAAGGATTGTCCGCCATAGGTCAGCCCTTGCGGACTGTCAGGTCAAGCGGCAGTCGCGGGCTAGCTCTTTCGGGTTCGGTTGCTGAAATCCACATTGCTGCTGTTCCCGAGCCCGTGCCTGAGACACAGGTAGATGATCGCAAGGCTTGCCAGCAGCCAGAGCCCGCCCCAGAAAATGGTTGGCCCGCCGAACTCTTCCGCCAGCATATAGGCGTCGGAACGGGCGCCCGAGCGGCGGATGGTGTCATCGAAGATGTCGAAGGGCACGTAGAGGATGCTGCTCAGGCCGATGACGCGCAGGATCAGGTCGTTGACCGTGACACTGAGATATCGCGCCGCCGCCAGCATGGCGACGCCAGTGCCAATGCAGAAGCCCAGGGCGAAGAGGTCGCGGACGTAGAGAAGCGCGACCAGCAAGGTGAAGGCGCCGAGCAGCCCGAGCACAATGCGGTCTGCGTCGGTCTTCAGCGCAATCATCAACAGCGCCATGCCGATGGCGAGTGAGCCGAGATATCCGGCAGTCAACGTCAGGAAACGGCTGCCGCCACGCGTGATCGCATGGCCGCCCTGCCAGGGGGAGAGCGAGATCTCCTCAACCGAACCGCCGGTCAGAATTGCAGACAGGGCGTGGGACAGTTCATGCAGATAGACGATCAGGATCTTCAGAGGCACAACGAGGAACGTGTTCCAGAAGAGGAACATTACCGTCGTGATCAGAATGAGCTGCCAATGGCCTTTGAGGATCTGCATGCGCTTGAAAAGTCTGTCTGAGGGCGGAAAAGTCAAGCAGCTTGTCAGAACAGCCGGACAGGACTTGCCACTTGGTCCGGCAATGCAGACGCGAGGCGAGGCTCAGCGTTCCGTCAGTTTCAGCTCGATCCGGCGGTTCTTGGCCAGAGCCTCCGGTGTATCGCCTTCTTGCAGCGGCTGGAATTCACCAAAGCCGGCGGCCACGAGCCGCTTGGGGTCGACGCCGCGCTCGATCAGGTAGCGGACCACGGAAATGGCGCGGGCTGCGGAAAGCTCCCAGTTGTTGCGAAGGCGTCCGGTGCCTGAAAGGGGGCGGGCGTCGGTGTGGCCGTCGACGCGCAGCACCCAGTTGATTTCGTCCGGGATCTGGGCGCTGAGTTCCTGGATGGCGTCGGCGAGCTTGTCGAGCTCCTGCCGGCCTTCCGGATTGATGTCTTCCTGGCCACTGTCGAACAGCACTTCTGACTGGAACACGAACCGGTCGCCGACAACGGAGATGTCGGAGCGTTGGGACAGGATCTCGCGCAGACGGCCGAAGAAGTCCGAGCGATAGCGCGACAGTTCCTGCACGCGCTGCACGAGCGCGGCGTTCAGCCTCTTGCCGAGGCTCGCGATCTTGGCCTGGCTATCGGCTTCCTTCGCCTCGGAGGCTTCAAGGGCAGCGTTGGCGGCAGCTATCTGGCGGCGCAGTGCCGCGATCTGCTGGTTGAGCAGCTCGACCTGGGCAAGGGCCTCTTGGCTGATCTGGCGTTCGTCGTCCAGCAGGTTTTCAAGCTGCGAGGCCCGTCCACCGGCGGCATCAGCAGCACCTGAACTGTTTTCGAGAAGGCCGGTCAGGCGGGTCTGTTCGGCTTGTGCGTCGGAAAGGCTGGCCTGCAGGCCAAGGATCGTGTCCTCAAGCTCTCCGGAGTTGGCGCGCTCCAGCGCCAGAAGCTCGGTCAATTCGCTGATCTGGGCATTCAGCCTGTTCAGCACCGTGTCGCGCCCCGAGAGCTGCTGCGACAGGAAGAACTGGGCAATCATGAAAATGGACAGAAGAAAGATGATGACGAGCAGCAGCGTCGCCATGGCGTCGACGAAACCGGGCCAGTAGTCGGTCGACTGAGCCCTGCGGCGGGCGCGCAATGCTGCCAGTCCGGCCATGGTTTACTCCTTCGCGCGGTCGAAAGCAGCAGAAATGGAGGACAGGAGCCCCTCGATGCGTTTTTGCTGTTCGCCCTGGGCTTCGGCCCAGTCGCGCATCATCTGCTGTTCGGAGCGAACGTGTTTGACGAGGCCCTGGATGCCTTCCGCCAGATTGGCCATGGCCTGATTGGCGTTCTTGCTGCCTCCGTCCTCGACGCTTTTCTGCAACGCGGAGATCGAGGCCTGTATCTGTTCGACACCCGGCGAATCCGGCGCGTTGAACAGACTTTCTTCCGGGTCGATGTCGGTGACCGTGGACAGCCAGTCTTCCAGTTCGTTGTAGAACCGGTTCTGCGCCTGTCCGGCCTGCAGATCCAGGAAGCCCAGCACCAGGGAACCCGTCAGGCCGAAGAGCGAGGACGAGAAGGCTGTGCCCATGCCGGAAAGGGG
This sequence comes from Labrenzia sp. ATLA3, assembly GCF_057180185.1. Lineage (NCBI taxonomy): Bacteria > Pseudomonadati > Pseudomonadota > Alphaproteobacteria > Hyphomicrobiales > Stappiaceae > Labrenzia > Labrenzia sp. ATLA3. The sequence continues at coordinate 578,366 of NZ_JBXUKV010000002.1, read as the reverse complement.
CGCTTCCAGGCCTGCTTTCAGGTCTTCAAAGATGACGTTGGCATCGCCCGAGCCGACGTCGAGCGACTGGATGGTGGCCCCAACCGAACTGACGGTCTGGAGCAGGCCCCAGAAGGTGCCGAGCAGGCCGAGGAACACCAGAAGGCCGGTGAGGTAGCGCGACATCTCGCGGCTTTCCTCAAGGCGCATGCCGATGGAATCGAGGATTGAGCGGGCGGTGGTTGGCGTCAGGGCCATGTCGCCGGACTTGTTGCCGAGCAACGCGGCCATTGGTGCCAGGAGCACCGGCGAGCGTGTGTCGAGGCCCGGGTCGCCGATCCGGAAACTGTTGACCCAGGAGATTTCCGGGAACAGGCGGATCACACGGCCGAACAGCAGCAGTATCCCGAACGCGCCGACAAACACGATCAGGCCATTCAGACCCGGGTTGCTCATGAAAGCCGTCGATATCTGCGGAAACAGGATGAAGGCAATGAAGGCAACGATCACCAGAAAGATGATCATGAAGGTCAGATAGGCCCGCGGACTGGACAGGCTGTAGGGGTCGAATTCACGGGCCATATTGCGTTATCAATCACCTGAATTGGACGTAACTGATTGATAGCGTGATTTTTAACGGCTTGGAAACCTCGAATTGCGGAAGAGGGCCGAATAAAGTCTGGAAAGCCCGAAAACAGCGGGTTTTATCCAAAGGGCACTTTGGTTTCGAAGAAGCCTAAACGGCCCATGCGGAAAGTCGGGCCACCAGCATGAGCTTTAGCCGCTCATGCCATGAATCGGAGCTCTGACGCCCCCCGGAGAAGGATTTCCGGGGCGTGAGGCTTAAGGCGAATGCTTGAAGCGATCAGCCTTGAGCCGGGGCAGCCGCCTTTTTCAGAAGCTGCAGCAGGTATTTGTGGGCAACTTCGTTGCCGGCAACCACATCGCCGCTGTCCAGCATCTTGTGCTTGCCCTGAAGATCGCTGACGAAGCCGCCGGCTTCGCGCACCATCAGAAGGCCGGCCGCGATGTCCCAGGAATTGAGATTGCGCTCCCAGAAGCCGTCGAGGCGGCCGGATGCGGTCCAGGCAAGATCGAGGGCGGCAGCGCCGCAGCGGCGGACGCCTGCCACTTCCGGCATGATGTGGCGCAGTTCGCGCAGGGTGCGGCCATGGTCACCCATCCCGATGAAGGGAAGGCCGGTGCCGAACACCATCTCATGCAGTTCCGAGCGGCCGGCAACGCGCAGACGGCGATCGTTGAGGAAGGCGCCGCGGCCACGCTCCGCGGTGTAGAGCTCGTCCATCACCGGGTTGTATATGACGCCGGCAACGATCTCGCCAGCCCGTTCCAGGGCGATGGAGGTGGCGAAGATCGGAATCCCGTGCAGGAAGTTGGTGGTGCCGTCGAGCGGGTCGACATGCCAGCGGTGCTGTCCGTCCGTTCCCTCGACTTCGCCGCTTTCTTCCATCACCAGCCCGAATGTCGGGCGGGCCTTGGTCAGCTCGGCACGCACGATATCCTCGGCCCGGCGGTCTGCAGCCGAGACGAAATCGCCGGGTCCCTTGCGGGACACCTGAAGGTTTTCAACTTCACCGAAATCGCGAACCAGAGAGCGTCCGGCTTTCGTTGCGGCTTGAACCATCACGTTGAGGAGAGCTGTGCGGGCCATTTTTCGTCACTTGTTGTTGGGCGCCGCCCGGCGAAATCCGGGCGCGCCAGTTTGAAGTCTTGCCGGTCGGAGATCAGTCCGCGCGGCGGACGTATTCCAGAGAGCCGGTGTCGACGATGATCTTTTCGCCAGCCGTGATGAACGGCGGAACCATGACGCGCACACCGTTTTCCATCAGTGCGGGCTTGTAGGACGACGACTGGGTCTGGCCCTTTACCACCGCGTCGGCTTCCCGGATTTCCAGGGTGACGAACTGCGGCAGGGTGATGCCGATAGGACGCTCTTCATGCAGCTCCACGGTCACCATCATGCCGTCCTGCAGGAAGGCGGCACGGTCGCCGACGAAATCAGCCTGAAGTTCCAGCTGCTCGTAGGTTTCCGTGTCCATGAAGATCAGCATGTCTTCCTGGGTGTAGAGATACTGGAAGTCTTTTTGTTCCAGGCGGACGCGCTCGACCTTGTCTTCGGAGCGGAAACGCTCGTTGAGCTTGCGGCCATCGAGCAGGTTTTTCATTTCAACCTGTGCGAAGGCGCCGCCTTTGCCTGGCTTGACGTGTTGGACTTTGACTACCGCCCAAAGCGTGTCCTGGTGCTGAAGCACGTTACCGGGCTTAATTTCGTTTCCGTTGATTTTCATGGAACGACCGACTGTTTGATTTGTTTGGATCGCAAGATCTGTTGACCATTGGAAATCTGCCGCGTTCGATGGGGTTACCACCCAAACCACGACAAAACTCCAAAACTCAACAGAACCTGTAGCAGGGCGGTGACCGGCGGGACGCCGGTGCGCCTGAATTTTGCTCGCGCCTGTCCACCACAAAAGCCGGTGGAGTTCAAGGAAAAAAGGCAAACAGCCTTACGATTGCGGGCTTCGGCGCAAGGTTTACGGAGATTCCGTCCCGGGCTCCTGTGACGGAGCCATCAATGTAGCCGAATATTGTTCGGCAAGCTTGCGCGCTTCGTCCATCGTGGTCTCGTCCAGGCTCTCGACAATCCTGTCGAGCGAGAAATCCGAAACGCCGAGTGTTCTGGCAATCAGGTGCCAGCCTGCGGCGGCGGCGAAATCCTGCTCCCGTCCGCGGCCATAGGCATAGACCCGCGCCAGCCGGTTCATCGCGACAGGGTTGCCTGCGGTGGCGGCACGTTCGAACCAGTCCGCGGCTTCCGCCTCGTTCGGATCCACGCCTTTGCCCTGGAACCTCAGGATGCCGTAATAGACCTGTGCGGACGTGTGCCCGCGGCGGGCCGCGCGCCCCAGCCAGAACGCGCCAAGCCCGGGGTCGTTCAGGCCGGTCTGCGCTTCCAGATAAGACAGGCCAAGCGCATATTGGGCCTCGGGATCGTTGAGCTTGGCTGCTTGTTCCAGAAGCTCGCGCGATTTCTCCTCATTGAAGGGACGGCCTTCGCCTTCCTGGTAGAGCAGGGCGAGATTGTAGAGCGCGGACGCATTACCAGCGTCGGCCGCTTCTTCGAAAAGATCGGCCGCCTTCTTCTTGTCGACCTCGACTCCGGTGCCCAGCAAATAGAGCTGAGCCAACTGCATGGCGGAGCCGGTGTCGCCCTGTGCGGCGGCCAGGCTGTACCAGTCGGCAGCCTTGGCCCTGTCCTGGTGAATGCCAAGCCCGGCTTCGTGCAGCACACCCAGCAGGGCCTGGGCCGCCTTGTCGCCTTCTTCCGCAAGCGGGGTCGCCAGACCGAGCGCGGTCAGGAACCAGCCACGCTGGAACGCGGCATAAGCGGTTTCAGCGGTGGCGACAGTCCCTTCGTCCAGTTTTGGCGGGCCCGCGTCAACGATGCTCAGAAGCGTCTTGTCCTTAGTCGTGACGTCGATCAGGACCGGTAACGGCTTGCCGTCCGCATCTGTCGGCGTTTCCACCTTGGGGGCCGCGCCATCGTCTTTCGTCGTTTCGCTGGTACCGGCATTTTCCTGTGGCTTAGCCTGCGCCTGGGCCTGAGCAGGAGACGACGGCGCGAATGAGAGCACCCCGGCTGCCAACAGCCCTGCGGCCATCAGAGATGGGGCGATTAGTTTGCGGCGTGGGCTCGTTTCAGGTGTCGGCATGCATCCAGCTCGGGCTATTCGGCTTCAGGAAAGGGATGGGCGTCCAGAATACGGTTTGCTTCGGCGATAACAGTAGAAATCTCTTCGGTGGATTGCCAGACGGCATCCTTCACGGCGACGAAATCCGCTCCGGTTGCGGCAACCTCTGCCAGCGTGTCGAGCGTGTTGCCGGCGAGCGCGACACAGGGTGTTTCGAACAGCTCCGCCCACCACGACGCGCTGGCCAGGGTCCTGTCGTGGGCTTGCGCCTTTTCAGGCAGATCAAGCTTGCCGAACAAGATGTAATCGACCCCGGTTTCGGCCCATTCCATGGAATCATGCTTCAGCTTGGTGCCGCCGGTGCCGACGATACGATCGGGTTTGAAGCTTTCCACTGCCAGCTTGAGGTCTTCCAGCGATGTGTCGACATGAACGCCGTCGGCTCCGCTGCGGCCGGCCGCCTGGGTGTCGCGGTAGATGATGGCCGCCGCGCCGCCTTCCTGAATGATCGGAACAAGCTCGCTTGCGGCGGCCTGCAGATCCTTGGTGCTGGCGCCGGGCCGGTAGACCATCACGCAAGCGATGTCACCGCCGGTGAAGGCCTGTTTGAGCTTGGCCGCCATGTCGGCGGTGTCAAATTCCGGCGGCGTCACGAGAAAGAGGCGGGGACGGTTCACTTGTGCGGTCCTGATTGATGTCTGATCGGGATTTTGTCCCTAAAGACGGCGAAAGAGGGACGCAAGGCCCCTCTTTCAAGAAAGTGAAAGAATTTCTGTGCCGGTCCGGCCGAAAATCACGCGATCTTCGGATCCAGTTCGCCACTCTGATAGCGTTTGGCCATATCGGCAAGCGTAATGGTTTTCTTGATCTTGGACGCCTGACCTGCGGTGTTGAAGGCTTCCAGCCGCTCGACGCACAGCTTCTGCATGGCATCGCGGGCAGGCTTCAGATATTTGCGCGGATCGAATTCGCCCGGGTTTTCGCTCAGGATCTTGCGGATCTGGCCGGTCATCGCCATGCGGTTGTCGGTGTCGATGTTGACCTTGCGCACGCCATTCTTGATGCCGCGCTGGATTTCTTCCACCGGCACACCCCAGGTCTGCGGCATCTCGCCACCGTACTGGTTGATGATGTCCTGCAGGTCCTGCGGCACGGAAGACGACCCATGCATGACAAGGTGGGTTTCCGGCAGACGGCGGTGAATTTCCTCGATCACATGCATGGCGAGAATGTCGCCGTCCGGCTTGCGGGTGAACTTGTAGGCGCCGTGGCTGGTGCCCATGGCGATGGCCAGTGCGTCGACCTTCGTTTCCTGGACGAACTTGACGGCTTCCTCCGGGTCGGTCAGCAGCTGCTCCTGGCTGAGCTTGCCTTCCGCGCCGTGGCCGTCTTCCTTGTCGCCCATGCCGGTTTCCAGTGATCCCAGAACGCCGAGTTCGCCCTCGACGGAGATGCCGCCCAGATGGGACATGTCGGTCACGGTCTTGGTGACGCCGACGTTGTAATCCCAGTTCGCCGGGGTCTTGCCGTCGGCTTCCAGCGAGCCATCCATCATCACCGAGGTGAAACCGGCCTGTATAGCCGTCATGCAGGTCTGCGGTGCGTTGCCGTGGTCCAGATGCACGCAGACCGGAATGTGCGGAAAGATTTCCACGACCGCGTCCATCATGTGCTTCAGCATCACGTCGTGAGCATAGGACCTTGCACCGCGGGAGGCCTGAATGATGACCGGCGCATCGGTCTGGTCGGCCGCTGCCATGATCGCCAGCGCCTGCTCCATGTTGTTGATGTTGAATGCCGGAACGCCGTAGTCGTGTTCAGCGGCATGATCAAGAAGCTGGCGGAGGGTGATACGTGCCATCAAAAATCTCCTGAGGAAGCGGTTCCGTTTAGCCGACAAGGCTTGCGAAAAATCTCGACACCTATTTTGCGGTGCGTCAAGTCCCGGTCGTTCTAGCAAGATTTTCAGCCATGAACAGAGGGTCGCGGCCGCCTAAATCAATTAAAACACAAGGGCCTGCCGGAAAACGCGCTGTGAGATTTAATTCGTGGATCGAATTAAATTGAGGCGTTCAAACTGCCCGGCCCGTGACAGCTTAAACCGGGGAACTGATATCGACAAACGTTCCGGCCGGATCCCTGACAATCATCCGCATCTGGCCATAGGGCATTTCACGCGGTGCCTCGACCACATTCACACCAAGCGCCTGGGCGCGTTCGTAGACTTCAGCGCAATCGTTGACGACAAATGTGAGGATCACCCCGGTGGTGGCTCGCTGCGCACGGGCCGGGACAATCTCGCTTGTCTGTTTCAGGATGCCGAGTTCGAGGGAAGGGTTTTCCGCATCTGCCAGACTGACGAACCAGTCGGACACGAATTGGGGCTTCATGGCCAACAGATCCTGGTAAAAGGCCGCCGTTGCGGCGACCTCCTCGGTCAGAATATTGGTGAAACAGCGCTGCATTGCGATTCCCTGTCCCTTGGAGCCGTCAGCCTTCGAGTGCCTTTACGCCCGGCAGTTCCTTGCCTTCCAGCCATTCCAGGAAAGCACCGCCGGCGGTAGACACATAGGAGAAATCGTCCGCGGCGCCAGCATGATTGAGCGCTGCAACGGTGTCGCCGCCTCCAGCCACGGAGTTCAGCTTGCCTGCCTTTGTGTTGGCCGCAGCATGTTTGGCTGCCGCCACGGTTGCGGTATCAAAGGGTGCGATCTCGAAGGCGCCCAGCGGCCCGTTCCAGACGAGGGTCTTGGCAACATCGATCTTGGATTTCACGGTCTCGATGGAGGCCGCACCCACGTCCAGAATCATGCCGTCTGCCGGAATGGCATCGAGCGCGACGGTTTCGTTTTCCGCACCGGCCTTGAATTCCTTCGCCACGACGGCATCGGCCGGAAGGACGATCTCGCAACCGGCCTTGTCGGCTGCGGTCATGATGCGTTTCGCCGTTTCCGCAAGATCATGCTCGCACAGAGACTTGCCGACATCCGTTCCCTTTGCGGCCAGGAAGGTGTTGGCCATGCCGCCGCCGATCACCAGCATGTCGACCCTGGTCACAAGGTTTTCCAGGAGATCGATCTTGGAAGAAACCTTTGCTCCCCCCACCACGGCGAGAACCGGACGGACCGGATTGCCGAGTGCGGAGCCGAGGGCTTCCAGTTCGGCCTGCATGGTGCGTCCGGCATAGGCGGGCAGCAGCCGGGCAATGCCTTCGGTGGAGCCGTGGGCCCGGTGTGCGGCCGAAAAGGCGTCGTTGACGTAGATATCGCCATTGGCGGCAAGAGCCTTGGCAAAGTCCGGGTCGTTCTTTTCCTCGCCTGCATGGTAGCGGGTGTTTTCCAGGAGTAGGACATCGCCGTCGGCCATGACGTCGACAGCATCCTTCGCGGCCTCGCCGATGCAGTCGTCTGCAAAGACCACGGGTTTGCCGAGCAGGCCGGCGACCGCCGATGCGACCGGGCCGAGCGACATGTCGGCAACGCGCTCCCCTTTTGGTCGACCGAAGTGGGCCAGCAAAATGACCTTGGCCTTCTTGTCGGACAGCTCGCGGATGGTTGGCAGAACGCGTTCGATACGGGTCGTATCCGTCACCTTGCTGCCATCCATCGGCACGTTGAGGTCGACACGGACCAGAACACGTTTGCCGGCAATGTCAGTCAGATCATCGAGAGTTTTGAAAGCCATTGAATTACCTATTGGGAAGCACCTGTCATCAAGGACGGCTGGAGTTTGTGGAAACGGCGATGCCGATACCGAACAAGGTCAGCAGAATGCCGAAAGAGCGCTCCATCCAGAGCTTGGCACGCATGAACTTGAGGCGCACGGCAGGCAGGGTGAAGAAGAAGGTTACCAGGACGAACCACAGGAACACGCCGCCGGCCATGATCACGCCGTAGCCGATCTGGGTCCAGAGCGGCGTTGCGGGAGAGGTCACCTGCAGGAAAACCGACAGGGCGAACATGGTTGCCTTCGGATTGGTCACATTTGTGAAGAACCCCCAGCGGAGCGCGCGGAAGGGGGACATTCCGGACAGGGTACCATCGGCCGGCATCTCCTTCGATGCCGTGCGGTACATGGTGACGCCCAGGAAAACGAGGTAGGCCGCGCCGATCAGCTTCAACGCGTTGAAGAGCAGGATCGACTGGGAAACGATCAGGCCGATGCCCGCCAGCGCGTAAGTGACATGAACGCCAAGCGCGAGCGCGATGCCGAGCGCAGTCATGATACCGGCGAGACGTCCGCCGATGAGAGCGTTGCGGAGGACGACGGCAAAATCTGGCCCGGGAACGATTGCGACCACGACGGTCAGCGAAATGACGGTAAGCAGTTCGATCAAAAAGGAAAACTCCGGGAAGGGAAAAATGTGGTTTTGGAAGGTTAGTGATCAGGCGGTGTTTGAAGGTTGGCCATCGTTTCGGTCTTCTGGCCATCCACATCCGGCTGCCAGCTCCGTTTTGTGTTTCCTGAGGAGCGTTCCTTCGACCGTTCGACGAAATAGAAGCCGACGCCGATCAGCACAATAAATCCGAAAAGAAATGTCAGAGTGGTCATTTTCCGGACCCTTCAATTGGTGTCAGGAATTTCCGGGCGGAAATTCGGCTTTTGGGAGACGTCGGTATTGTAGCTGTCAAGGACAGGCTCCGAGTCCCGATCTGAAGGGGGGCGTTCCTTGTCCCTCTTCAAATCAACCCAGTAGTAGCCGAAACCTACCAGGCAACCAACTGTAAACAATGACCCAATAATGACCAGCAAGGCAGTCATGATGGCGTCTCCAGGACTGAACTGCGCGTTTCTGCAGTTCCAGTCTACATGACCTTTGCCCTTGAGCTATGCCTGAAATGAAAATCGTATCGCGGTCTTGCCGGACCTGGCGTCCGTGCCGACCAAAAAAAGACGCCGGATTATCCGGCGTCTTTTGGAAGCAACAATCAGATGAGCTTTGCCATTGCCACGGCCGTGTCGGCCATGCGGTTGGAGAAGCCCCACTCGTTGTCGTACCAGGTCAGAATGCGCACGAAGGTGCCGTCCATGACCTTGGTCTGGTCGCAATGGAAGACCGAGGAGTGGCTGTCATGGTTGAAGTCCATGGACACCAGCTTGTCTTCGGTGTAGCCGAGCACGCCCTTCAGCTTGCCATTGGCGGCGGACTTGATGGCTTCGTTGATCTCCTCGACGGTGGTGTCGCGCTTGGCGATGAAGTTCAGGTCGACCACGGAAACGTTCGGGGTCGGAACGCGGATGGCGACACCATCCATCTTGCCGGCCAGTTCCGGCAACACCAGGCCGACGGCCTTTGCAGCGCCGGTCGAGGTCGGGATCATGGACATGGCCGCGGCGCGGGCGCGGTAGAGATCCTTGTGCATGGTGTCCAGGGTCGGCTGGTCACCCGTATAGGAGTGGATCGTGGTCATGAAGCCTTTTTCGATGCCGATGGCTTCGTTCAGCACATAGGCGACCGGGGACAGGCAGTTGGTGGTGCAGGACGCGTTGGAAACCACCAGGTCGTTGGCGGTCAGCGCATCGTGGTTGACGCCGTAGACGATGGTCTTGTCGGCACCGTCGGCCGGAGCGGAGACCAGAACGCGCTTGGCGCCGGCTTCCAGATGCATGGAGGCCTTTTCCTTGGCGGTGAAGATGCCGGTGCATTCCATGGCGATTTCAACGCCGAGTTCGCCCCAGGGCAGTTCCTTCGGATCGCGAATCGCTGTCACTTTGATCGGCTTGCCGCCGCCAACGGAAATGGTGTCGCCGTCGACCTTGACCTCTGCCGGGAAACGGCCGTGAACGCTGTCATAGCGCAGCAGGTGCGCGTTGGTCTCGACCGGGCCCAGGTCGTTGATTGCAACGACTTCAATGTCGGTGCGGCCGGATTCGACGATGGCGCGCAGCACGTTGCGGCCGATGCGTCCAAATCCATTGATTGCTATCTTGGTTACCATAATCCACTCCCGCAATCTTCGGTGGGCCCCATTCGGAGCTAAACCGATTTAAAGACCACTCACTGTGGTCACTTGATGAGCAGCTTAGTGCTCGAAAGGCCCGGCACCATAGGGGGAATTCGTGGTGCCGGGAATTGATCTAGGTTAAACGCTGAGCTTTGCCTTGGCAGCTGCGACGACGGCGTCCGCCGTGATGCCGAAATGCTCGTAGAGTTCCTTGTAAGGACCACTCGCGCCAAAGCCGGACATGCCGACAAAGATGCCGTCGGAATCGATGAAACGGTCCCAACCCATGCGGATGCCGGCTTCAACGGCAATCTTGACCGGGCTGTTGCCGATAACGGCGGCCTTGTAGTCGTCGGATTGAGCTTCGAACAGTTCGAACGATGGCACAGACACCACGCGCACGGCAATGCCGGCTGCGCTCAGGTCCTTATGTGCATCAACCGCGATCTCCACTTCCGAACCGGTCGCGAAGATGGTTACGGCTGCGTCGTCGTCGCTGTCGATCAGCACATAGGCGCCCTTGGCGCAGAGGTTGTCTTCCTCATAGCTCTTGCGCAGTGACGGCAGATTCTGGCGGGTCAGGGCCAGGACCGACGGTCCGTCACGGTTTTCCAGCGACAGCTGCCAGCACTCGAGGGTCTCGGTGATGTCGGCCGGGCGGAAGAAGGCCAGGTTCGGAATCGCGCGCAGGGCGGCGAAATGTTCCACCGGCTGGTGGGTCGGACCATCTTCGCCAAGACCGATGGAGTCGTGGGTCATGACATGAATGACCCGCTGGCCCATGAGCGCTGCAAGGCGGATCGACGGACGGCAGTAATCGGAAAAGATCAGGAAGCCGCCGGAATAGGGGATCAGGCCGCCATGCAGAGCCATGCCGTTCATGGCTGCCGCCATGCCGTGTTCGCGAATGCCGTAGTGAATGTACCGGCCGGAGAAATCGTCCGGTGTGACCGGTTCGGTCTGCGAGGTCTTGGTGTTGTTGGACCCGGTCAGGTCGGCAGAGCCGCCGATGGTTTCCGGCACGACTTCGTTGATGACGGTCAGAACAGCTTCGGACGCCTTGCGGGTCGCCATGGTGGGCTGTTCGTCGGCGAGCTTTTTCTTGTAGTCCAGAACGGCCTTGCTGAAGCCGGCCGGCAGATCGCCACGGTTGCGGCGCTCGAATTCGGCACGGGTCTCGGCATCGGCCTCGGCAAACCGCTTCTGCCAATCCTTGTGAGCCTGGGCAGAGCGCAGGCCGGCGATGCGCCAGGCATCCAGAATGTCGCTCGGAACTTCAAACGCCTCGTGCGGCCAGTTAAGCGCGGCGCGGGTGAGGGAAATCTCTTCGGCACCAAGCGGCGAGCCATGGACCTTCGCGGTGCCGGACTTGTTCGGAGCGCCAAAGCCGATGGTGGTCTTGGCTGCAATCAGGGTCGGGCGATCGCTGGCCTGGGCCTGGCGGATCGCTGCGGAGATGGCAACCGGATCGTGACCGTCGACGCTGAGCGTGTTCCAGCCAGAGGCGGCAAAACGGGCCTGCTGATCGGTAGAATCGGTGATCTCGACCTTGCCGTCGATGGAAATGCCGTTGTTGTCCCAGATGACGATCAGCTTGTTGAGCTTCAGATGGCCCGCCAGCGACAGGGCTTCCTGGCTGATGCCTTCCATGAGGCAGCCGTCACCGGCCAGCACATAGGTGTAGTGATCGACAAGGTTTTCACCAAAGCGGTTGGACTGCAGGCGTTCGGCGATCGCCATGCCGACCGCGTTGCCCAGACCCTGGCCGAGCGGCCCGGTGGTGGTCTCGATGCCGGCGCCGTGGCCGTATTCCGGGTGGCCCGCAGTGCGCGCGCCGAGCTGACGGAAATTCTTCAGCTCATCGAGAGAGAAATCTTCATAGCCGAGCAGATACAGCAGGCCGTAAAGCAGCATGGAGCCGTGACCTGCGGACAGAACGAAGCGGTCGCGGTCGGCCCAGTTCGGGGAGGTCGGATCGAATTTCAGGAATTCGGTGAAAAGAACTGTCGCGATATCCGCAGCGCCCATCGGCAGGCCTGGGTGACCGGAATTAGCCTTCTCCACGGCATCGATGGCAAGAAAGCGGATCGCATTTGCCATGCGCTGGTGTTTGTCAAGATCGGTCATCGTCGTTCCGTTGCTTGCTTTGGAGCCCCCCTTGGCCGCAGCAGGGCGCTCGGCAAGGTTGTTTTGAGGTGCGATGCTCAAGAATTAACTTTCGTCAATCTCGAACAAGCGCCAGACAAATATCAGGAACCGCACCCGAGTCAATAAAGCTGCTTTGGGTCTCTTGCGCGCACCGGCGGGGAATAATTTTTCCGATCACACGTTATAGAGTTGAGGATTCTGCCAATGCTGGCATTGACTGGAAGAAGTTGCGGCGCCTAAGCTCGGCGCTCTAACGAAGATTTGCTTTTTCGCCGTGAAACGTGCTTGGCCACACATTTCCCGAAATGTCCGTAATTTGAGCAGCAATTCCAAGGTCGAAAGCGCAAAATCTCCAGTCTGACCTGGGAAGGAATGGGCGGACCGCCGCAGAAGAACGATTGGGACGACGTAATTAATGGCGGATGTCGACTGCATGGAAAAGACCAGCCTGGCCGATGCGGTAAAGCGTCTGGACAAAGCCGTCGGTAGTCTCGAAGCAGCCGTCCAGCGGCGCCTTGACGCAGACAGGTCATTGAATGCCTTGCAGGACGATCTGCAGCGACTCGGCGAAGACCGCTCCCAATTGGCAGCCTCACTCGATGAAAGCGAAGCCCGGGCTTCGCGGCTGGAAGAAGCCAACCGGGATGTGTCCCGGCGGCTCGTCTCGGCGATGGAAACCATTCGCAGCGTGCTCGACGCGCACGGAGGCTAGGCGGAAATGGCTCAAATCACGGTTACCATCAACGGCAAATCCTTCCGTATGGCTTGCGACGACGGCGAGGAAGAGCGCCTGATGGGCCTTGCCGCGCGTTTCGACGGCTGGATCAACGACCTGAGAGGCGCCTTCGGTGAAATCGGCGACCAGCGCCTGACGGTGATGGCCGGCATCATGGCGGCCGACCAGCTTTCGGAGCTGGAGCGCAAGGTTGCCGGGCTTGAAGAGCAACTGGCAGACGCCAGGAAACAGCAGGTGGCTGCGCTCGACAACATGAGCCATAACGAGGAAGAGCTGTCGCGGGCCGTCAACACGGCCGCAGCGCGCATCGAAAGCCTTGCGGATGGCCTGTCCAAGAGTTTGCGCGCCCAGGACAACGCCTGAGGCGGTTGCCGGATCGGCATCTTGCAGCAAAGGCTGCGTGTGTTCACACCAGCCAATTTCAAGAAACTTCGTTTGTGATGAATCTCATGCCGCACTGGTAATTGCGGCTGCACCGGATTATATGCGGTACTTGCGGCTGCCCGATACGTCAGGAACATTATCCCCGGGGCCTTACGCATCCCCTCGGGAGCTGTCCCTGCGCTGGGCCGTGGTCCGTTGCATACGGCGCCCACCTACATAGTAGGTTTCCCGGGATTGCAAATCCAACGGTCGGGCGGCTGCGCGTTTCATTTTCAGGACGCGGGCCGAAACATTCAGTCGAGGCCTCATGACCGACCTTTCCATCATCGCAGCCGAAAAAGACAAGCTCCGCAAGGAAGTGCTGGCCCGCCGCAAGGCAATGCCGGTGGTCGAGCGGATCGAACTCAGCCTCCAGCTTGCCGATCATGCCGAGGATCTGCCGTTGCCGGCGGGGGCGGTGGTGGCCGGCTTTTGGCCGATCCGGGACGAGATCGATCCGCGTCCGCTGATGGATCGCCTTCGCCAGCTCGGGCATCCTCTGTGTCTGCCCGTGATGACCGGCCCGAGCCTCATTTTCCGCCGTTTGGAACGGGATACGGAGCTGGTCTCCGCCGGGTTCGGCACGTCGGAACCGGGCCCCTCGTCCGAAGAGGTGCGGCCGGAGGTTCTTCTGATGCCGCTTGCCGGCTTTGACGGCGCAGGCACGCGCATCGGTTACGGCAAGGCTTTTTACGACACGACAATTGCGCAGTTGCAACAGTCCGGCCCCCTTTTGTGCATCGGGCTTGCGTTTTCCTTGCAGGAGGTTGACCACGTCCCTTCGGAGGAGCATGACAAGCCGTTGAATGGAATTCTGACCGAACAAGGGTACCGGGCGTTCGGGTGACGGCGAAATTGAGAGCCGGAAGCAGGCCGCCCAGTGAAGAGATATGCGTATTCTGTTTCTGGGCGATCTCGTCGGCCGTGTGGGCCGCACCGCCGTCATTGAGCAATTGCCGGAGCTGGTGGAAAGCAACCAGCTCGATTTCGTGATCGTCAACGGCGAGAACGCAGCGTCCGGGTTCGGCATTACCGAGGCGATCCTGCAGGATGTTCTGGACGCCGGGGCCGACGTGGTGACCACCGGCAATCACGTGTGGGACCAGCGGGACACGCTGGTCTATATCGAACGGCAGGACAGGCTGCTTCGGCCGGTGAATTATCCCTCCGGAACACCAGGGCGCGGGGCGCATCTGTTCACCGCCAGAAACGGCGCGCGGGTGATGGTCGCCAACGTAATGGGCCGGGTCTACATGGACGCGCTCGACGATCCCTTCGCCGCCATCGACAACGTCGTCAACGGGTGTCCGCTTGGCGATGTGGCCGATGCCATCATCATCGACATGCACGCAGAAGCCACCAGCGAGAAACAGGCCATGGGCCATTTTCTGGATGGCCGGGTCAGCCTTGTTGTCGGCACGCACACCCATGTGCCGACGGCCGATCACCAGATCCTGGAAAACGGCACGGCCTATATGTCGGACGCCGGCATGTGCGGGGCCTATGACAGCGTGCTTGGCATGGACAAGGAAGAACCGGTCAACCGGTTCCAGCGCAAAATTCCGAGCTCCCGGTTCACGCCGGCAACCGGCAATGCCACGATCTGCGGCGTTGCCATCGAGACCGATGATCGCACGGGACTTGCCGAGCAAATCGCGCCGATCAGAATAGGCGGACGTCTGGAACCCGTGATCCCGTCCTTCTGGCCGAATGGGGGCTGACCACCGGCGCGTTTTTCTCTGCGCTGGATTTTCCGGGTCAACTTGCCTATAAGCGGCGCAGTTTTCATCGACATCACCTGTAAAGAACCGAGAAGAGCCATGGCAGGCCATTCAAAATTCAAGAACATCATGCACCGCAAGGGACGCCAGGACGCGGCCCGCTCCAAGATGTTCTCCAAACTGTCCAAGGAAATCACCGTCGCCGCGAAGATGGGCGACCCGGATCCGGATGCGAACCCGCGTCTTCGCCTTGCCGTTCAAAACGCCAAGGCCCAGTCGATGCCGAAGGACAACATCCAGCGGGCGATCAACAAGTCCCAGTCCGGTGACGGCGACAACTACGAAGAAGTCCGCTACGAAGGCTACGGCCCGGCAGGCGTTGCCGTCGTTGTCGAGGCCCTGACCGACAACCGCAACCGCTCCGCGTCCAACATCCGCTCCTATTTCACCAAATGCGGTGGATCTTTGGGGGAAACCGGATCGGTGTCCTTCATGTTCGACCGGGTTGGCGAGATCATCTACAAGCCGGAAGCTGGTGAACCCGACGCGGTTCTGGAAGCGGCGATCGAAGCTGGCGCGGAAGATGTGCAATCCGACGAGAGCGGTCACACGATCTACACCGCCTTTGAAGATCTGAACGAGGTTTCCGCAGCGCTGGAAAAGGCTCTGGGCGAAGCGGATTCGACCAAGATCATCTGGAGGCCGCAGAACCTGACACCGGTCAATGCGGACAAGGCCCAGACCATGATGAAACTCATCGACATGCTGGAAGACGACGACGACGTTCAGAACGTCTACTCCAACTTCGATGTCGACGAAGAAACCATGGCCTCGCTGGCATCCTGAGATCTTCAGGAGATGGATTTCGAAAACCCCGGTCTTGCCGGGGTTTTTCTTTTGGAGAACAGGAAGGCATTCGCCAGGTCCGTGCCAACTGTACCTCCCCCTAACGGCTCCCCACAACGGGGAGGGGAATGCCGCCTTACCGATTTGGCAGGCTGCCGTCTGCTGCATAAGCTGAATAGGCGTTTCCGCGCCTGGGGCCTGGCCTCTGTCCCCCTCGTGGGGTGTGGGGAAGGGAGGGCTCAGGCGATCGTGGAGCAAAGGAAACTGATCAGATGTTCGACATCTTCAACCTGACGCAGAAGGACCCGAAAACCTTGCAGGAGCGGGCGCTGAAGTTGGCGGAAGAGGCCGGCGAGCTGGCGCAGGCGGTGCTTTCGGCGACGAAGGCGCCAGGCAGCGAATACAAGAAGCAGACATTGGCGGACGTGCGTGAGGAGGCCGCCGATGCTGCCATTGTTGCCCTCAGTGTTCTGGCTCAGGCATCTGCGAGCAAGGAAGAGTTCGAGGCTGAGCTCAACCGGCTGATGGCGGCAAAATGCGCCAAATGGCAGGAGAAGCTTCAGGAAAAGACGCTGGGCGAATAGGGCTTGCGTTGAGATTTGCTGACTGTTTTTACCAACTTCATGACCTGTAACAGGACGGGCTTAGTCATTTTCGACCTCATCCTGAGGAAGCGCGAAGCGCTGTCTCGAAGGATGGGCTGCATACACCGGAGCAAGGGGCCCATCCTTCGAGACGCCGCTGTGCGGCTCCTCAGGATGAGGCTGTCTGGGGTGCGGAAACGCTTCAACGGCGGGACCGTCTAGCGGAACAGCGGGTCGAGCAGGGGCATGCTTGAAAGGGCCGCGAGGGCGATCAGGCCGTAGGCCAGCTTGCGGTAGAGGGAGGGGTTGGCGCGCTTGAAGCCGTTGGACCCCAGGTAGATGGCAAGGGCATAAACAGGGATCGCCATCACCAGGAGCTGGAACACTTCCAGCGTAAAGAAGCCATTGAAGATATAGGCAATGAAGGTGCCGACGCTTGCCAGCGCGAAGAAGACGATCAGGTTGGCGCGCACGATGGCCGGTTCCTTGGCGCTCGACAGCCAGAAGGCAACGACCGGTGGGCCGGAGACCTGCGAGATGCCGCCGAGCACACCGGCAATCGCACCGACACCTAAGGACACCGGTCTGGATGGCTTGCGTTCATAGCGCCAGCCGGAGACCAGCAGCAGCAGCAGGCCCGTGACGATTGCAAAGATCGTCCAGCGCAGAACCAGGACGTCCGCATTGGCCAGCAGCCACGCGCCGACCTGCACGAAAACCACCGCGCCAATAACCGCGGGAAGCACCGTCGCCCAGTTGCACAGTCTCAGCGCCCGAACCACCAGCGGCAGAGCGACGATGCCGTCGATGAACAGAAAGGTGGCGGCTGCGGTCGACGGCAGCATGACGCTGGCAGCCACCGGCATGAAGATCATTCCAGCGCCAAACCCGGCAAATCCGCGCACGCAGCCGGCCACGAACAGGACGGCAGCGAGAAACGCCAGAAGGCCGGGCGGAAAGGAATTGAAGATGTTGGCCATGGGGTCTCGCTGGTCGGACGGGATCGGAAACGTTGAGGCCCGGCAGATGGTGGTTCTGTGCGGGGAGGGGCCTGCCGCGCGCGGCAAGGCCTGATAACACGCGTTCAAAGGTGTTTTTGACAGGCATTGCGGTGGTAAGCCGCGCTTTGGCTGGCGTCAACGGGGAAGTTTTGTTACCGATTTGTTCCATGATACACGCGATTCGTTTGCTGGGCATCGACCCGGGGCTGCGGCGTACCGGCTGGGGCATGATCGAGGCGACGGGAAATCGCCTGTCCTTCATAGCTTCCGGCACGGTGACCTCCGACAACAAGAAGAGCCTGGCCGAGCGCCTGGTGGAGCTGCATGACGGGCTCAGCGACGTCGTGCGCCAGCACGAACCGGCGGAAGCGGCGGTCGAGCATACGTTCGTCAACAAGGACGCTGGGGCCACGCTGAAGCTGGGGCAGGCGCGCGGGATCGCGCTGCTGGTGCCGTCGCTTGCCGGGCTTCCAGTCGCCGAATATGCGCCGAACCTGGTCAAGAAGACGGTGGTCGGCACCGGTCACGCGGAAAAGGACCAGATCCGGGCCATGGTCAAGATTCTGATGCCGCGGGCCACCTTCAATACGGACGACGCTGCCGATGCACTGGCAATTGCCATCTGCCACGCACAGCACCGGTCCAACAGCACAGCGCGGCTTGCCGCCATGGGGGCGATATGATCGGTAAGCTGAAGGGCACAATCGACAGCTACGGCGAGGATCACGTGATCCTGGACGTCCACGGAGTGGGCTATCAGGTCCATTGCCCCTCGCGCATCCTCCAGAGCCTGCCACGGGCAGGCGAGGCGGCTGTTCTTTTTATCGAGACGATCGTTCGCGAGGACATGATCCGGCTCTATGGTTTCGGTGTCGAGGCCGAGCGCGAATGGTTTCGCATCCTGATGACGGTGCAAGGTGTCGGTGCCAAGGTGGCGCTCGGCATTCTGGGCATCCTGAAGGCAAGTGAAGTTGCCAACGCGATTGCCCTTGGCGACAAGGCGGTGATCTCACGGGCGCCCGGTGTTGGCAAGCGCGTCGCCGAACGCATCATTTCAGAACTCAAGGACAAGGCGCCCAGCCTTGCCACGGTGGACCAGGGCACCATCGCCGTGTCCCAGACCGTTGCGGACAACGTGGCTTCGCGACCGGTGGCAGAGGCGGTTTCAGCGCTGACCAATCTGGGCTATGCGCAGGCGCAGGCAAGCGGGGCAGTGGCCAGGGCGATGCAGTCCGCAGGTGAGGACGCCACAACCGAAACGCTGATCCGCCTTGGCTTGAAGGAATTGGCGGGATGATCGTCGTGACCTATGGCATCATTGCCGTTGTGTTCGTGGTTCTCGCGATTGGCGGTATCATGTATCTCGATCACCGCTTCAGTGCCTCGGTGGGAGATCGTCCGTTTACTGTCAACGGACGCCGTGTGGAGTCGGACGATCCGTTTGTCCTGCGCCAGTACAAGAAGTTCTACGCGCTCCGGGTGGCCTATTCGCTGGCTCTTCTGGTGTTGCTGTTTGTGGTCGTAAGCCATGTCGGATGACACTCGCATTGTGACGCCGGAAATCCGGGGAGACGAGATCGATTCAACCATGCGCCCGCAGGTGCTGGATGATTTTGTCGGTCAGGCCCAGGCGCGCGCCAATCTGAAGGTGTTCATCGGCGCGGCGAAGGCCCGTGGAGAAGCGCTGGACCATGTGTTGTTCGTCGGGCCCCCCGGCCTCGGCAAGACGACGTTGGCCCAGATCATGGCGCGTGAGCTTGGTGTCAATTTCCGGGCGACTTCGGGACCGGTCATTGCCAAGGCGGGCGACCTTGCCGCGCTTCTGACCAATCTGGAAGAACGCGATGTGCTCTTCATCGATGAGATCCACCGCCTCAATCCGGCGGTCGAGGAAGTGCTTTATCCGGCGATGGAGGATTTCCAGCTCGACCTGATCATCGGCGAAGGACCGGCGGCACGTTCGGTCAAGATCGACCTTGCGAAGTTCACTCTTGTTGCGGCGACCACACGGCTCGGCCTGCTGACGACCCCTCTGCGCGACCGTTTCGGCATTCCGGTACGGTTGCAGTTCTATACTGTCCCCGAGCTGGAACATATCGTCAAGCGCGGCGCGTCCATCCTTGGCATCGGCATAGTGGAAGACGGCGCACGCGAGATTGCCAAGCGCTCGCGCGGGACGCCGCGCATTGCCGGGCGCCTGCTACGGCGCGTGAGGGATTTTGCCATTGTGGCCGGTGTCGACCGGGTCGACAGGGAACTGGCTGACAGGGCCCTTTTACAGCTGGAAGTCGATAGTGCCGGGCTCGACAGTCTCGACCGGCGGTATCTCAGTCAGATTGCCGTCAACTTCGGCGGCGGGCCAGTCGGCATCGAGACCATCGCAGCTGCGCTTTCAGAACCTCGCGATGCGATTGAGGAAATCGTCGAACCGTACCTCATTCAGAACGGATTCCTGCAACGGACACCACGTGGCCGTATCCTCACACCCATGGCGTTCGAACATCTTGGGCTTGCCGCGCCGTCCAGACCGGATGCGCCGCAAATGGGTCTGTTTTCCGATCCTGAATAGTTACGTAGTATTTATAAGATGCGGCCTCGTCATTTATATCAGGCCCTGCATAGCGATTAAGCATTTATTTGCGACTTCTGTCGTATCTTCAGGTTAATCACCTGGGGGGATACATGCGTAAGCGGCTTTCATCTAAACTGGCTTTAATGTTCTTGGCTGGCGCGTTGACCATGTGTGTGGCAATTGTCACGGTCACATCGACCATTTCGCGCGATGTTGCAAACGGTCAGGCCGATGCCGGTCTCCAAAGTGCGACCAGGGCAAAACAGAAGGTTATCGAACTGTCTCTAGGGCAGGTGAGAGACAGTGCTGCGTTCTTCTCGACGCTGGAAGGCGCCAAGGACAGCCTGATGAAAACCATGGTCGGGTGGAAGAACCTGAAGAAAGATCAGGAAGAAACGCTCCGGAGGATTTTCGTCACAGACAATCCGTATCCGGAAGGCGAGCGTCATCTTCTGGTGGAGCCGGAAGAAACCAACTACTACGTAAAGAATCACCAGGCCATTCATCCGATCTATCAGGAGCTCGTCAGTCAGGGCCTGTTCTCCGATGCGGCGCTGGCCAATCCGGACGGGTTTATCACCTACACCTATCGCAAGGGGCCGGAATTCGCGCTCAACGTTGAAGACCCGCAGATCCAGGGACTTCCGGTGCAGGTCGCCATGGGCAAGCTGTTCGAGGCATCGAAAAACGAAACGCTTGCAGCCGGGCAGATCTATTCCTCAGGCTTTATCACCACAGATGACGGCACCGTCTCGGAAGTTCTTGCCGTTCCGGTATTCTACCTTGACCGGTTTTTCGGCGCGATTGCCTTCACGACCAGCATGGAGCATCTGGCCGGGCTGTTGAACGAGAAGACTGGCCTTGGCGAAAGCGAGCGCATCTTTCTCGCCGATTCAGACGGCAAACTGGTTCAACTCGACGAGCGTGGCCGCGCCAGTGCGGTTCACATGATTGCTGATATCAAGGTTGATGACCGACTGATCCGCCTGGACGACGGCGACTACCGCTTTGCGCAAGCCAACAACATGTTCGTGGGATCGCCGTTCGGTGTGATCGATGCCGTCAAGCAGACGGAACTTTCAGCAGCGGCCGACCGGATCACCTATGGCGCGATCATTTCCGGGTTCCTTTGCCTGGTGCCGATCGTCGGTCTGATCTGGTGGGTGACCCGGCGCATGTTCGCCCCCATGGAACGCCTCTCCGCCGCTGCCCGCCAGATTGCTGACGGCGATCTGGAAGTGGCCGTCGAAGCGACCGAACGGCTGGACGAAATCGGCCGCATGGCACGCTGCATCGAGGTTTTCAAGGACAATTCGATCGAACGCGAGCGTCTGGCATCGGAACAAAAGGTTGGCCATATCGCCCGCGAAGAGCGCGAAAAAACGATCGACGCACTCATTGCCGGCTTCCGGGCCGAATCCCAGGCTGTTCTGGAACTGGTGGAAACGAACATTGCCCGTGTGGAGGAAGTGTCTTCCGCGCTCAGCGAGCGGTCCGCTGCCGCATCCGACCAGGGCAAGACCGCCGTGATGACATCGGACAACGCCTCCTCCAACGTGCAGGCAGTTGCGTCCGCCACGGAGGAGCTCAACGCGTCGATCTCTGAAATTTCCCGTCAGGTCGAAACCACGGCACATATCGTGTCCCAGACCACGACGGCGGCACAGAGCTCCAATTCCAAGATCTCCGGGCTTGCGGAAGCGGCCAACAAGATCGGTGATGTCGTGTCGCTGATTTCCGAGATTGCCGAGCAGACCAACCTTCTGGCGCTCAACGCGACCATCGAGGCCGCGCGTGCGGGTGATGCAGGAAAGGGCTTTGCCGTTGTTGCGTCGGAAGTGAAGTCGCTTGCCGGTCAGACCGCCAAGGCAACGGAAGAAATTTCGGCGCAGATCGCGGCTATCCAGGCATCGACCACGGAAGCGGTGGAAGAGATTGCCCGGGTGTCGGAATCCGTTGAGGAGGTCAATTCCTATACCACCACGATTTCGGACGCCGTGCAGCAGCAGGGCGCAGCCACGGGCGAAATCTCCAGGAACGTTGCGGAGGCCGCAGAAGGCACACGTAGCGTGGCGGACACGGTGGCATCGCTCAACGAAGGGGTTGCGGAAAACTCCGAAGCGGTCGGTGACATGTTGAACGCGACCATCGAGATGAAACAGCAGGCGGAACAGATCCGCCGGTCCGTCGAGAAATTCCTCTCCGAGGTTGCCGCTGCATAAGACAGGGCTTACCTTTGAGCCGCGCAAGAGCCTCCCGGCTGGCCGGGAGGCTTTTTCATTGAGTTTGTGAGGATAAAACGTGTCGGATTGGCCGGATCTCGCCGGCCGCCTGGAAGATGGCGGTCATGTGCTTCCCATTCGGGTCTATTACGAGGACACGGATTTCTCCGGCATCGTCTATCACGGCGCTTATGTGCGCTTTTTCGAGCGTGCCCGATCGGACTTTCTTCGTCTCATCGGCATCCACCATATCGAGATGGCGGAGGGAACGCATGGCGCGTCCCTGGCCTTCGCGGTCAAGACAATGACGCTCGACTTCCAGAAGCCGGCCCGGATTGATGACATTCTGAAGGTGCAAACACGCCTTACGGAGTACAAGGGTGCCCGGGTGCGGCTCGATCAGCTTATTTTCCGGGGCGACGAGCTTCTGGTTTCAGCCGCCGTGACCGTCGCGATCATCTCCTCGCAGGGCCGTCCCGCCCGACTGCCGCCAATCCTGGCGGAAAAACTTCGGAAATTCGTGCCTGCGGAAAACACTGGCGGTTGAACGTCTTGGCGCTGACCTGGCCCTTTCCGGACCGGCAGTGCGCCGGGTCAACGTAAAATACTTTCAAAACATATTACTGCGTTAATCTTGCAGTAACCTTAATTGATTCCTTTAGAGAGGGGCTGCCTTTGATAGGAAAAGTCCCAGTTTTGACAAAATCAAACGTCAGAGAGGCGGCAGGTTACAAGAGCCGGCCGGCTGATTCCGGTTCCTCGCTGTCGTTTTCGAAACCTTGAATGCAAGACAGCGTCAGACGGCCAAGAGGTCATTGAATTTATGGAAACACTTGTCCAATCGACATTGGCGCCAGAGAGCGGCATCTCGTTTTTTGCGCTGTTCTGGCAAGCGCATATCGTCGTCAAGATCGTGATGCTCGGTCTGCTGGGCGCTTCGGTTTGGTGCTGGGCGATCATCGTCGACAAGATCATGCTGGTCGGCCGGACACGGCGCCAGATGAGCCGGTTCGAAACGGTGTTCTGGTCCGGCCAGTCGCTCGAAGAACTCTATAATACGCTTCACAATCGTGTGAATCACTCCATGGCGGCGCTGTTCGTGGCGGCCATGCGCGAGTGGAAGCGCAGTCACGAGGGCGCTCGGCCTGCCATCGGCAGCCTGCAGCAGCGTATCGACAGGGTGATGGATGTCACCATCCAGCGCGAAGCCGAACGGCTGGAAAGCCGGTTGCTGATCCTGGCGACCGTGGGATCCGCCGCGCCGTTCATCGGCCTGTTCGGAACGGTCTGGGGCATCATGACTGCCTTCCAGGCCATTGCAGCGTCCGAAAGCACCAACCTCGCCGTCGTTGCGCCCGGTATTGCCGAGGCGCTGTTTGCAACGGCACTTGGTCTGCTGGCGGCCATTCCGGCGGTTATCGCCTACAACAAGTTCTCCGCAGATGTCGGCAAGGCGGTTTCGCGCATGGAAGGCTTTGCGGACGAGTTCTCCGCTATCCTGTCCCGTCAAATCGACGAGAGGGGCTGATCCATGGCCATGCAGGTCGGTTCAGGTCAGGCAGGAGGCAGTCGGCGCGGACGGCGCAGGCGTCGCCACGCCCCCATGAGCGAAATCAACGTCACGCCGATGGTCGACGTGATGCTAGTGCTCCTGATCATCTTCATGGTGGCCGCTCCGCTGCTGACGGTCGGTGTGCCGATCGATCTGCCGGAGACCAGCGCCAAGGCCCTGGAAGGCGACACGGAGCCGATAACCATCTCCGTGAACGCGGCCGGTGAAATCTTCATTCAGGATACCCCTATCACCATCGAAGAGATCGTACCGAAGCTCGAAGCCATTGCCGCCAATGGCTATGAGGAACGCATCTACGTACGCGGCGATCAGGATGCCGACTACGGCACAATGATGAAGCTGATGGGTCGCATCAGCGCGGCCGGGTTTAAACGCCTCGGTCTGGTCACTCTGGAAGAACGGGACTCGTAACGCGTCATGCGCGCAGGTCTCATCGCGTCTCTGGCCGGTCACTCGGCTTTACTGCTCTGGGGCTTGATCGCCTTTCCGGACGCGGAGAGCTTTGCCGTTCCTCAGGTGGAGTCGCTGCCTGTCGAACTGGTTCCCATCGAGGACATCACCAGGCTTCGGGTCGGCGAGAAAACGGCAGAGGTCCGGGATGTGGCTGCGGTAACCCCGAGCGAGACCCCTGCCGAGGAACCGCCGGAACCCATCGAAAAGCCCGGTGAAAGCAGGGTGGAACAGCCGACACCGCCGACACCTTCCCCGTCGCCGACGCCTGCTCCGGCGCCGGAACCGCAGCCCGTGTCGGATCCGGAGCCAGCCCCTGTACCTGCGCCCGAACCGACCCCTGCGCCAGCGCCCGAACCGGCCCCGGTGGTCGAGCCTGCGCCTACACCGGATACCGCTCCCGCACCGGAACCTGTGCCGCAGCAGCAAGAGGCCGCGCCAGCGCCGCAGCCAATCGTGACCAAGGTTTCGCCGCGCTCCAAGCCGACACCGCCGAAAAACGCGCCCGAGCCGCCGAAGGAAGATTTCAACAGCACGGATATCGCCGCGCTTCTGAACAAGGTTGAGCCCGCCAAACAGACTGGTCAGACCAGCCAGAATGAGGCGTCCCTCGGCTCCAGGAGAGGGCAGCAGGACGTGCGCATGAGCCAGTCAGAACTGGATGCGCTGCGCGGTATGGTGGCGCAATGCTGGAATCCGCCGGTGGGAGCCGTCGGCGCGGAAGATCTGAAGGTCCGTGTCCGCTTCAACCTGTCCCAGAATGGTCAGGTTTCGGGCCAGCCGGAAGTCATCAACTCCAGCGGCAACCCGGCCTTTGGCGCAGCCTCCAGCAGTGCCGTTCGTGCGATCATGCGCTGCCAGCCATATAATCTGCCAATTTCCAAGTATGAAGCTTGGCAGGAAGTCATCATCAATTTCGATCCCAGAGAGATGCTCGGGGGATAGACTGGCCCGGCCAGTTCAAAAGTCCATAAGGGAGCTGTTGTGCTCATGCGCGGAATACTGAAAAAACTTTCGGTTTTTACAAATCGGAAAGCCAGAGGACTCGCATTTGTTCTCGCTTCTTTTGTCGTGATTGCGCCGCTGCCGGCGTCCGCGCTTGTCGAAATCGATATTACACAGGGCAATATCGAACCGTTGCCGATTGCGCTGCCGTCGTTCTCCGCCGAGGGCGGCGACGGCAAGCTGGCCGCCGACATGACCAACGTCATTGCGGCCGATCTGAAGCGGTCCGGCCTGTTCCGGCCGCTGGATCCGGCAAGCTTCATCCAGAAGAACATGAGCGTGAATTCGACGCCGCGCTTCGGCGACTGGCGCCAGATCAGTGCCCAGGCGCTCGTCACCGGTACGGTGATCAAGCAGCCAGACGGGCGCCTCAGGGCGGAATTCCGTCTGTGGGACGTATTTGCCTCAGAGCAGATGCTTGGCCAGCAATTCTACACAACGCCGGACAACTGGCGGCGGCTGGCGCATATCATCGCCGATGCGATCTATGAACGCCTGACCGGCGAGAAGGGCTACTTCGACACCCGCATCGTCTTCGTCGACGAGACGGGGCCGAAGGACAAACGCGTCAAACGCCTGGCGATCATGGACCAGGACGGGGCGAATGTGCGCTACCTGACACGGGGTGACGATCTGGTGCTGACGCCCAGGTTCTCGCCGACAAGCCAGGAAATCACCTACATGTCCTACGGTGGAGCGGACCCGAGCGTCTATCTGCTCAACATCGAGACGGGGCAGCGCGAAATCGTCGGCAACTTCCCGGGCATGACCTTTGCTCCGCGTTTCTCGCCCGATGGCCAGAGCGTGGTGATGAGCCTGCAGCAGGGCGGCAATGCCAACATCTTCAAGATGGACCTGCGCTCGCGCCAGACGACCCGGCTGACCAACGATGCGGCAATCGATACAAGCCCGTCGTTCTCGCCGGACGGACGCCAGATCGTGTTCGAATCCGACCGCGGCGGCACGCAACAACTTTATGTGATGAGTGCCAGTGGCGGTGGAGCACAGCGTATTTCCTTCGGCCCCGGCCGGTATTCCACGCCGGTGTGGTCACCGCGCGGAGACCTGATCGCCTTCACCAAGCAGCATCAGGGCCGCTTCATGATCGGGGTCATGCGGCCGGACGGCAAGGGCGAGCGCATCCTGACCGAGGGCTATCACAACGAGGGCCCGGCCTGGTCACCGAATGGCCGTGTTCTGGTGTTCTTCCGCGATACGCCGGGTGCCAACGGCGGACCGCAGGTCTGGACCGTGGATCTGACCGGATACAACGAACAGCGGGTGGAGACCCCGGCCTTTGCGTCGGAC
This sequence comes from Labrenzia sp. ATLA3, assembly GCF_057180185.1. Lineage (NCBI taxonomy): Bacteria > Pseudomonadati > Pseudomonadota > Alphaproteobacteria > Hyphomicrobiales > Stappiaceae > Labrenzia > Labrenzia sp. ATLA3. Next base: position 552,140 of record NZ_JBXUKV010000002.1, on the reverse strand, counting down.
CCCTCCTGGTCGCCGTTGATCGACTGACGTAGTCATTCGGCCTGCAAGGGCAGGTCGTGTTAAGATTTCGCTAACCATGTTTGAAAAGGCGTTTTTTACCAGTTTTGGCTAGAAAGCGTTTACCAAGAACCGGACGGATGAAGTGTCAGGTTGGCGGGCTGGGGTGTAGGAGACAGGAATGTTCATGAGTTTAAACGCCGGACGAAGCGCACGCTGGATTGCAGTCTGTTTCGCGGTTCTGTTCGCAGCAGCATGTGCCCAGACCAAACCGGACGGGCTGTCGAGCAATGTGAAGCCCGGCACGGGTCAGGATTTCGTCGTGAACGTGGGTGACCGCGTGTTCTTCGAGGAAGACCAGTCGGTGCTGAATGCGCAGGGTCAGGCAACTCTTGCCAATCAGGCCAAGTGGCTGAAACGCTATTCCCAGTACACGATCACGGTCGAGGGACATGCGGATGAGCGCGGCACGCGCCAGTATAACATCGCGCTGGGGGCTCGTCGCGCCCAGGCCGCGCGGGACTATCTGGTTGCGCAGGGCGTGAACGCCTCGCGTATCAAGACGATTTCCTACGGCAAGGAACGGCCTGTGGCTGTCTGTAACGACAACAGTTGCTGGTCGCAGAACCGCCGCGCGGTGACCGTGCTGAACAACGCGACCAACTGATCGCGGAAATGTCGAACAAAAGGCCGGGCAAGTTGCCCGGCCTTTTTCGTTGGCCCTGCCCGAATTGGCAAAATCACTTCAATTTCAGGAGGAAACGTCAAAATTTGGCCGAAGTCGAAGCGCTCTGTGCACTTGAGTAAGGAGCCGGGCATGGTAAGACATCATGTGCGTGGATCTGCTTGAGTATTGGCGTTTGTCGGACCACGGCCAGACACTGTTACAGCACATCCAACCGGAGGAGCGAATGCTGAAACTAAAGGGACTGGCAGGTCTCATCATGGCGTTGGTCATCACCTTCGCCGCTGCCACACCGTCGCAAGCCCAGCTGTTCGGACGCAAGAACGATGATTCCAGCGTGCGCATCGGCCAGCTTGAGGAACGGATCCGGGTTTTGACCGGCCAGATCGAACAGTTGTCCTACCAGATGCGGGAAATGCAGGATCAGATGCGCCGCATGCAGGAAGACAATGAATACCGCTTCCAGCAATTGGAAGGCGGCACGCCGGGCAAACGTTCCGACGCCGCTCCAGGATCAACCGCTCCGGGCTTAAGCCCGGACGGTATTCCGCAATCTGGCAGCCTGATTGCACCGGGGGGCGGCTTTGCGACCCTTCCTGCGGACGGCTCGGGAGACGGCAGCTGGGATCAGTCCGGCGGCTACGAGAGTGGCTTGCCGAGCGATGGTCCCATCGATCTTTCCCGGCTTGCCAACGGTCTTGAAAACCTGCCGGGCACCGGTCAGGACATCGCGCCTGATCCCGGTCTTGCCACCGATGACGACCAGATTGCCAATGTCATCGGCAGTGGAGATCCCAGTTCCGACTACAATCAGGCCTATTCCTTCGCGGTCAATGGCGATTATGCCGCCGCCGAACGCGGCTTCCGCAACTTTCTGGAAACCTATCCGGATGATGCGCAGGCCGCAGATGCCCAATACTGGCTGGGTGAAAGCCTGCTGGCGCAGCAGAACTACCGTGAGGCAGCCGATGCCTTCCTGAAAACCTATACCGACCATCCCGGCAACGCCAAAAGCCCGGACAGCCTGCTCAAGCTGGGCGTTTCTCTGCGGGGTCTTGGCGAAGGCGATGCTGCCTGTGCAACCTTTTCCGAACTCCTGAGCAAATATCCGAACGCTGCTCCAGCCGTTTTGTCCCAGGCGCGGGATGAACGCCGTCGTGCCCAGTGCTCCTGACAGGCCGGTTGAGCCCGAAAGGCTCCCGGCCAATCGCGTCGATACTCTTTTTTTTCCACTAAAGTCTTTTTCAAATCTGGCCCTGGGCGTGTCCGGAGGCCCGGATTCCCTCTGTCTTCTCGTTCTGTTCGATGAGTGGCGCAAACGCACCGGCTGGCAGGGGGCCGCCGAAGTGTTGTGTGTCGACCATCAGCTCCGGCCCGAAAGCGGCCAGGAGGCAGAATTTGTTGCTGAAACTGCGCGCGCATGCGGGTTTGACTGCACGGTGCTGCGTTGGTCAGGCAGCAAACCGTCCACAAATCTTCAGGAAGAAGCGCGCCTTGCCCGCTATCGGCTGATGGCTGACCACATGCGCGGCACCGGTGCGGAAGCGCTTGTCCTTGGCCATCATCTGGACGATCAGGCGGAAACCTTTCTCGACCGGTTGACCCGGGGCAGCGGCGTTGCCGGTTTGAGCGGCATGGCGGCCGACGAGGGCAACGGGCCGGAAGGCCTGCGCCTGCTGCGACCGCTGCTCAGTGTTTCGAAGTCTGATCTCAAAGCCGCTCTCGAACGACGCGGGCGAACCTGGTGTACGGATCCCTCGAACCAGAACCCCAAATACAAGCGCAGCCGGCTCCGCGCCATCTTGTCGCTGCTGGCCGAGGAAGGGTTGAGTGCGGAGCGCCTGGCGCAGACCGCTGCCAACGTCCGCCGGGCACGGAAAGCCCTTGAGTCGACGGTGGAAGATCTGGCAGCGCGGCTGGTCACCGAGCATCCGGCCGGTCCGGTCCGTCTGGAGAGACAGGCCTACAGGGATCTCGCCGAAGAATTTCGGCTCCGGCTGCTCGTTCATATGATGGCACGCGTGTCCGGGAAGGTAACCCGTCCAAGGCTTGCCAAGCTTGAGGCCCTGGACCGGGTGCTGATCTCCGGCGAGCAGAACCGTCAGACGCTTGAAGGCTCGGTATTCGACGCAGATGCAGACGCGATCAGGGCCTGGAAAGAGGCCGGGCGGGCGCCTCCGGGTATTCTCACAGGCATTGCAGGGGCCGGGACATGGGATGGCCGTTACCTTTTCCGGGCACCCAACCGTGCGACCGATGAGGGCGATGCGCCGCTTTGCCTGGGACCACTGATGAGCGCACCAGTGTCCAGCCGGGACATCGACTGGCCGAAGGGCTGGCCGAAAGCCGCGTTCGACTGTGCGCCGGTCCTGTGGCGGGCAGGGGAGATCCTGATGCCAGCTTCCGCAACGGCCGTTTTGACCATTGGCAATTCCTGCAGCAGCGCTGATTTGGAATTGGAGCGAATGCCGATCCAAGGTAAATTGACGGATAACTTTATGGACAATGGGGGCGCAGACGAGGAAATCTGAGGTTTTCCCCATCTGGAACTTCTGTTAGAGGTCCATTCTTAAGAAAATAGTCAGCGCAGATGCGCAACTATGGCGCACCGCCTTGGCAGCGGGCTTTGGGCGACCTATCTTCGCTCTAAAGAAACGTAACCGCGTGCAGTTAGTCGCGTTGGGCGGTTAAGGAAACGAAATGAACGCACATTTTCGCAACTTCGCTCTGTGGGTGATCATCGCCCTGCTTTTGATCGCATTGTTCCAGCTATTTCAAAGTCCCGCGCAGCATGGCGCGACGAATGACATTGCTTATTCGGACTTTATGAAGCAGGTCGACAATGGCGAGATCCGATCGGTCGTCATTCAGGAACAGAAGATTACCGGCACCTATAGCAGCGGCAGCGCCTTCCAGACCTACGCTCCTGATGGCGCGCAATATGTTGATGAGCTGCGCAGCAAGGGCGTGCTGATCAATGCCCGCCCGCCTGCGGAAAGCTCTCCGCTGCTGAGCGCCTTGTTCTCCTGGCTGCCGATGCTGATCATTCTCGGTATCTGGATTTTCGTCATGCGCCAGATGCAAGGATCCGGCGGCAAGGCCATGGGCTTTGGCAAGTCCAAGGCGAAGCTGCTGACCGAGGCACATGGCCGGGTAACCTTTGAAGACGTTGCCGGCATCGACGAAGCCAAGGAAGACCTTCAGGAAATCGTTGAATTCCTGCGCGACCCGCAGAAGTTCCAGCGTCTTGGTGGCCGTATCCCGCGCGGCGTTCTGCTTGTCGGCCCTCCGGGTACCGGTAAGACGCTGACCGCGCGTGCGGTTGCCGGCGAAGCCAATGTGCCGTTCTTCACCATTTCCGGTTCGGACTTTGTGGAAATGTTCGTCGGTGTGGGTGCGTCCCGCGTTCGCGACATGTTCGAGCAGGCCAAGAAGAATGCACCGTGCATCATCTTCATCGACGAAATCGATGCGGTTGGCCGTCATCGTGGCGCCGGTCTCGGCGGCGGTAACGACGAGCGCGAACAAACGCTCAACCAGTTGCTGGTCGAGATGGACGGTTTTGAGCCGAATGAAGGCATCATCATCATCGCCGCGACCAACCGGCCGGACGTTCTCGACCCGGCGCTGCTGCGCCCGGGCCGCTTCGACCGTCAGATCGTGGTGCCGAACCCGGACATCACCGGTCGCGAAAAGATCCTGAAAGTGCACATGCGCAAGGTTCCGCTGGCACCGGATGTCGACGTCAAGACGCTGGCACGCGGTACCCCGGGCTTCTCCGGTGCGGATCTGATGAACCTCGTCAACGAAGCCGCGCTTCTGGCTGCCCGCCGCTCCAAGCGGTTGGTGACCATGGCCGAATTCGAGGACGCCAAGGACAAGGTCATGATGGGTGCGGAGCGCCGCACACTGGTGATGACCGAGGAAGAAAAGAAGCTGACCGCCTATCACGAAGCCGGTCACGCGCTGGTGGCTCTCCATCAGGAAGCTTCCGATCCGATCCACAAGGCGACCATCATTCCGCGCGGACGTGCGCTCGGCATGGTCATGCGTCTACCGGAAAAGGACCAGGTGTCGCTCACCCGCGCCAAGTGCAAGGCAGACCTTGCCGTGGCCATGGGTGGCCGCGTTGCCGAGGAAATGATCTTCGGTTACGAAAAGGTCACTTCGGGTGCATCCGGCGACATTCAGATGGCCACCAAGCTGTCTCGTGCGATGGCGACCCAGTTCGGCATGTCCGACAAGCTCGGTCCGCTGCTTTACGGCGAGAACCAGGAAGAAGTGTTCCTGGGGCATTCCGTGGCAAAGAACCAGCACGTTTCCGACGAAACCCAGAAGATCGTCGATGCGGAAATCAAGTCCTTTGTCAATCAGGGCTATGAAACCGCGAAGAAGATCCTGGGCGACCACGAAGACCAGCTGCACACGATTGCCAAGGGTCTTCTGGAATATGAAACCTTGTCCGGTGACGAGATCAAGGGTCTGCTTGACGGCAAGCCGCCGGTGCGTGACACGGATGACGACCAGCCGGTTGGCCGGTCGTCCGCGGTCCCGACCGCCGGTGCCAAGCGTGGCGGCGACGAGGCCAGCGGTGGCATGGAGCCGCAGCCGCAGTCCTGATCGATCCCGATCCAAAGAGATGTCAGATGCCCGGCCACTTGCCGGGCATCTTCGTTTTGGGCTTTACAAGGTTCCTTGGCCGTCGGTTAATGGTAACAATTGCTCACATATTTTGAATCGTGCGTGCGCCTTATTGCGTTACAAAGGGCGCAACCAAGACAGACAGACCAGCAAGGCACATTAGATGCGCAAGTTTTTCGGCACCGACGGTATCCGCGGTCAGGCGAACAGCTATCCCATGACCGCCGAAATGGCATTGAAAGTCGGGATGGCCGCCGGGTTGGCTTTCAAGAACGGCGGACACCGCCATCGGGTGGTGATTGGCAAGGATACAAGGCTGTCCGGCTACATGCTCGAATACGCCCTCGTCGCCGGTTTTACCTCGGTCGGCATGGATGTGTTCCTGCTGGGGCCGATGCCGACACCCGCGGTCGCCATGCTGACGCGCTCGCTGCGAAGCGATCTCGGCGTGATGATCTCTGCGTCCCACAATCCTTTTCAGGACAACGGCATCAAGTTCTTCGGTCCTGACGGGTTCAAGCTCAGCGATGCGATTGAAAAAACCATCGAAGAGCTGATGGAAAGCGATCTGACCTCCCGCCTGCCGGGCGCAAGCGAGCTTGGCAGGGCCAAGCGGATCGACGGTGCGCAGCAGCGCTATATTGAAACTGCCAAGCGGACGCTGCCACGAGAAATGAGCCTGGAAGGCCTGCGCGTCGTCATCGATTGTGCCAACGGTGCTGCCTACAAGGTTGCCCCCGAGGCGTTGTGGGAGCTCGGGGCGGACGTGATCACCATGGGTGTCTCGCCGGATGGCTTCAACATCAACAAGGAATGTGGCTCGACGTCGACCGACGCCCTGTCGCGCAAGGTGCATGAGGTCCGCGCCGACATCGGCATTGCGCTCGATGGCGATGCCGACCGGGTCATCATCGTTGATGAAACCGGCGCGGTGGTTGATGGCGATCAGCTCATGGCCCTGGTGGCGCAGTCGTGGCAGGCGAGCAACCGCCTGTCCGCACCCGGGATCGTCGCGACAGTGATGTCCAACCTCGGGTTGGAACGGTATCTTCAAAGTCTCGGGCTCGGTCTTGCCCGCACGAAGGTCGGCGACCGTTACGTTGTCGAGCACATGCGTGCCAACGGCTACAACGTCGGTGGGGAGCAGTCCGGACACATTGTGTTGTCCGACTTCGCGACGACCGGGGATGGCCTCGTTGCAGCTCTTCAGGTGCTCGCCTGCGTCAAGGATCAGGACAAGCCCGTTTCGGAAGTCTGTCACCGGTTCGAGCCGGTGCCGCAAATTCTCAAGAACGTGCGTTACAAGGGCGGCCAGCCGCTGGAGCAGGACCTTGTCAAATCCGCTATCGAGGATGGCGAAGCTCGCCTCGGCAATTCCGGCCGCCTCGTGATTCGAGCATCGGGCACGGAACCGTTGATCCGCGTGATGGCGGAAGGCGACGATGCGGAGCTGGTCAAGCAGGTGGTCAACGATATCGCAGGCGTGGTGGCGACCACCGCTGCTTGATCGACAGGACAACACGTGACGAAAAAAGGCCGCCCGATTGAGGCGGCTTTTTTATTGCTATCCTTCCCGCCGGTCACTCCGGATGCGCCAAAACGAAGTCACTTTACCGGCTGTCAGGATAGTATTTTTTCGAGAAGTCCTAACAAGGTCAGGAAAATACCGCGCTAGAGTGCTTCCTGAAGCCGGTTTCGGCTTTGTCCAGTCAAGGTCGGGACGGGACGCTTTGAGAGCTATGTCTCCAGCCTGTCGGATGAATTTCCGTTCCTGTTCCTGATCCATGAAGGTTTCTGCGGCTGTTAAGGTTTCCTTAAGGTAAAAAAACGCGGTTAAAGAACAGAGTTAAGTCACAATTAATCAATCCCCGTCAATATGCTTTCAAGTTTGGTGTGTCCGGCATTGGTTAAAGCGGACGCTCACTGAAAAAGGACGAGGACATGAACAATTTCTTTAAGCGTTTGTCTTTGACCGGATTTGCTGTTGCGCTTTCCACTGCAGCCTATGCCGCGGATTTGCCAACCCCGGTCATCGAGCACATCCCGGAGGTTCCGGCCGTTGGTGGTTGGTACCTGCGTGGTGATATCGGGTACAAATTATACAGCGATCCGACTGGTAGCTTTAATGACCCCAGCATTGGGGATCTGCGATATGAACGCACAAGTATGGACAACGCCTGGATGTTCGGTGTTGGCGTCGGCTACCAGTTTAACGACTACTTCCGCACCGACCTGACACTTGATTATGAGACACGGGCCACTGCAACTGGTTACGCAGATTGCGTCGGATGTTCTACATCTGGCCAATTCTCAAAGGAGCAAGCAGACATTGATGTCTGGACGCTGATGCTCAACGCTTACGTTGACATCGGCACCTGGAACAGGATTACGCCTTACGTTGGTGCTGGTATTGGTGCAGCTTACGTGAACACCAGTAACAAGAAGTCGTTTAATCCTGATGGCTCGAGCCCGACTTACGATGGGGACAACGGTCAATGGAACTTTGCGTGGGCTTTGATGGCCGGTGCTGAGTACGCCTTCACTCCAAACTGGAGCTTGGATGCCGGATACCGGTACAAGAACCTCGGCGAAGCAAAGAGTGTTCGACTTGATGGTGTAGGCACTGGTGGAACTCGAGAAAAATGGGAAGATCTCACCGCCCACGAATTCCGTCTGGGTGCTCGCTACTCTTTCAACACGGTCTCAGCCCCAGCCGGCCCGGTTTACTACGAGCCGCAAGGTCCGATCACCAGCAACTTCTGATCTTCCGATCAGCGATTTCGAAAGGCCGGTCAATCGACCGGCCTTTTCTTGTTTTGCCGAGGTGCGTGCGATTTGAATTGACCGGAGGCCGGGAAGGTCCTATCCCCATAGGTGGGCCACCTCTCCCCAACGAGAGGCAACTATCTGCGAGGGTAGACAGATATGACAGACCTTACCGCCAAGCCGGACGTGCGTCCGGCCAATCCCAATTTTTCTTCTGGTCCCTGTGCCAAGCGTCCCGGCTGGTCGCTGGAGGCCTTGGGCGGTGCGCCGCTCGGGCGGTCTCACCGCGCCAAGCCCGGCAAGGCCAAACTTGCCGAAGCCATCGAGCTGACGCGCAAGGTGCTGAACGTCCCGGACGGGTACCGGATCGGCATCGTTCCCGCATCCGATACAGGCGCGGTCGAGATGGCGCTCTGGTCGCTGCTCGGCGCCCGCGGCGTCGAAATGCTCGCCTGGGAAAGCTTCGGCTCCGGCTGGGTCACCGACGTGATCAAACAGCTCAAGCTTGATGATGCCCGGGTTCAGGAAGCGCCTTACGGCGAACTGCCGGATCTTGCCTCCGTCGATTTTAGCAAGGACGTCGTCTTCACCTGGAACGGCACCACCTCCGGCGTGCGTGTTCCCAACGGCGACTGGATCCCGGCTGATCGTGAAGGCCTGACCATCTGCGACGCGACCTCCGCAGCCTTTGCGCAGGATCTTGCTTTCGACAAGCTCGATGTCGTCACCTTCTCCTGGCAGAAAGTGCTGGGCGGAGAAGCCGCCCACGGCGTGCTTATCCTCAGCCCGCGTGCCGTCGAGCGTCTGGAAAGCTATACGCCAGCCTGGCCGATGCCGAAGATCTTCCGCATGACCAAGGGCGGCAAGCTGATCGAGGGCATCTTCAAGGGTGAAACCATCAACACGCCGTCCATGCTTTGCGTCGAAGATTATATCGACGCATTGAAATGGGCTGACGGCCTCGGCGGGCTTGCCGGTTTGCGCGCGCGGGCCGATGCCAATCTCAAGGTACTTGCCGATTGGGTGGAAAAGACCTCCTGGGTCGACTTCCTGGCCGTTGATCCGGCAACGCGGTCGAACACGTCTGTCTGCCTCAAAGTGACCGATCCTGGCATTCTGGCGCTCACCGCCGACCAGCAGGCCGCCTTTGCCAAGGCGCTCGCAGGCATGCTTGATGCCGAAGGCATCGCCTATGACATCGGCGCTTACCGCGACGCACCGTCCGGTCTCCGGATCTGGGCGGGGGCGACCGTGGAGACGAGCGATCTTGAGGCCTTGACCCATTGGCTTGACTGGGTGTTCCAGTCGGAAAAAGCGAAGCTTCCTCAGGCCGCCTGAGCCTGTTCAATCCTTCAACGACAACAGTCCCGGGCGGTGCGCTGCCCGGATCGTTTCTCGTATTCAAGGAGAGGCTTCAATGGCTCCCAAGGTATTGATTTCCGACAAGCTGTCGGATGCTGCCGTGCAGATCTTCAAGGATCGCGGCGTCGATGTCGACTTTCTGCCGGAGGTCGGCAAGGACAAGGAAAAACTGCTGGAGATCATCGGCAAATACGATGGTCTGGCGATCCGTTCGGCCACCAAGGTCACGGAAAAGATCATTGGTGCCGCTGAAAATCTGAAGGTGATCGGCCGGGCTGGGATCGGTGTCGACAACGTCGATATTCCCAAGGCGACCGCGCGCGGCATCATTGTCATGAACACGCCTTTCGGCAATGCGATCACCACCGCCGAACACGCCATCTCGATGATGATGGCCGTCGCACGTCAGATCCCGGCGGCCGATGCGTCCACACAGGCCGGCAAGTGGGAGAAATCCCGCTTCATGGGCCGCGAACTCACCGGCAAGACCCTCGGTCTGATCGGTTGCGGCAACATCGGCTCGATCGTGGCCGACCGGGCCATCGGACTGAAAATGAAGGTGATCGCATTCGATCCCTTCCTGACGCCGGAAAAGGCCGTGGCGCTCGGCGTCGAAAAGGTCGAGCTGGACGGTTTGCTGTCCCGGTCGGATTTCATCACCCTGCATACGCCGCTGACCGACAAGACGCGTAACATCATCGATGCCAAGGCCATCGAGAAAATGCGCAAGGGCGCCTATCTGATCAACTGTGCCCGGGGCGGGCTGGCCGATGAAGCGGCAGTGCGCGCGGCTCTGGACGAGGGCAAACTTGGCGGGGCGGCGTTTGACGTCTTTGTCGAGGAACCGGCGAAGGAAAACGTGCTGTTCGGCGCGCCCAACTTCGTTTCCACTCCACATTTGGGCGCATCCACCAAGGAAGCCCAGGAAAACGTTGCGCTGCAAGTGGCCGAACAGATGTGCGACTACCTGCTTCAGGGGGCTGTGCGCAACGCGCTCAACATGCCGTCCATCACGGCCGAGGAAGCCCCCAAGCTGGTGCCTTTTGTGCGGCTGGCGGAACAGCTCGGGTCCTTCGCGGGACAACTGACGGAATCCGGCATTGAGGGTGTCCGTCTGGAATATGCCGGTAACGTCGCTGAAATGAACGTGCAGGCGCTGACGGCAGCCGCGCTGACCGGTTTGCTTACACCGCTTCTGCAGACGGTCAACATGGTCTCCGCGCCTATTCTGGCCAAGGAACGCGGCATGAAGATCGAGGAAATCCGCCGCGAGAAAGACGGTGCCTATGAGACCTACATGCGCCTGACGGTGATTACCCAGCGTCAGGAGCGATCAGTCGCAGGCACGGTGTTTGCCGATGGCAAGCCACGGATCATCCAGGTGAAGGGCATCAACATGGAGGCCGAACTTGGGCCGCAGATGCTTTACATCACCAACGAGGACAAGCCCGGCTTTATCGGGCAGCTCGGCATGGAACTTGGCAACAGCGGCGTCAACATCGCGACTTTCCATCTCGGCCGTCTGGCCCCTGGTGACGATGCGATCTGCCTCGTGGAGGTGGATGGCGACGTGTCGCCCGACGTCCTGGCGCGGCTGGAGGCCGTTTCTCACGTCAAGCAGGTCAAGGCGTTGAATTTCTGAAACGGCGGGCGTTTGCCCAAGCGCCCGCCAATCCGCTGTCCGGTCCTACGGGGCGTGCCCCTAATCGCCCCTCCCGGATATTCGTCAGGTGCAGCCCAAGTTCCTGGCGCTTGAGCCTTCTGCCTTTTGCAGAAGGCTCCTTTTTTCTCATTGGTCAAACAGCTGGCGCGCGGCGCCGTTTCAGGATGCGTCCATCCAGGACAACGAGGCCTACCAGCAGCACGGCAAATCCGCCGAGCTGCAACGCTCCCAGTTTTTCGCCCAGGATCAGCCAGCCGAAGAACAGCGCGCTTGCCGGCACGAGCAGCGTGACGAGCGACGCATTTGTCGCGCCGGCTTCAGCGAGGATCTGGAAGTAGATCAGGTAGGCGAGGGCGGTTGCCAGAACACCGAGCGCAAGCACGTTGAACCAGGCCGTTGGGCTGGGGTCGGCAATGGACCAACTGCCCGCGGTCAGAAGCGCGACTGGCAGCATGAGCGTGCTGGAGCCGATCAACTGGCCCGTTGCCGACACGTGCGGTGGCAGCGATTTGAAGCGGCGGGCGAAGGTTGCTGCGCAGGCGTAGGAAATGGCGGCACCCAGGCAACAGAGCTGAGCCCACAAGGGATCGCTGGCAAGGCCCGACAGGCTGCTCCACAGCATGATGGCAACCCCGGCCACACCCAGCACGACGCCGGCAATCCTGTTGCCCTGAAGCGTTTCCTGCTTGGTCAGCAGGCTTGCGACGACAACCGTGAAGACGGGTGTGGTCGCATTCAGAATCGATGCAAGACCCGCGCCGATTGCAGTCTGACCGAGAAACAGAAGCGAGAAGGGGACGGCGTTGTTCAAAAGACCCATGACGAGAAACGGCAAGGCGTATTTTTTCTCCAGCCGGCTCAACATGCCACGATGCCAGAGGATGACCAGCAAGACGGCACAGGCGATGGAAACGCGCAGGAAGACAAGAACAAAGGGCGGGATTTCCGCGACAGCCACCTTTGCGAACAAAAAGGAGCCGCCCCAGATGGCACCAAGCACGGTCAGCATGATCCAGTTTCGAAGTGGCAATTTGCAACCTCCGTTTGAACGATGTCTTTCAGGTATCACTGCCTCGGTGTGAAGAACACCCGAAACGCGAGCGCATGTATTGCTGCCTTTCTTTAAGTGGCGAGCCTCATTGATGCGGGCCTTGAGCAGTGTTGCGGTCGCTTGAGCGAAGGCCGATCCTGTGTTTCAGGGCGCGTCTCCCGTTGTTCCATATGCAATTCAGGCCGGGGCTGTCCGTTTTGTCTGTAAAAGCGTCGGACCCGGACTTGCGCGGCTCATTCGCGCAAGCAACAGTGATAACGCCGAGTTTAGGTCCGGCTGCTCGCAAGAGTTTCTCATTCATGACCCAAGTTGCTGCGGCAGGCACGAGATCGCTTGCCGGACGTTTGACACCTTTGCTGGTTGCCGCCGCCTGTCTTTTGGGCGCGAACGGGCTTTCCGTCACCATGATCTCGGTTCGCGCCAAATCAGAGGGCATGTCGGACACACTGATCGGGCTGCTCGGCTCGTGTTATTTTGCCGGCATGATTGTCGGCGTTCTGCTGACACCGTTTCTGATCGCCCGGGCAGGGCATATTCGCGTATTCTCCACATTGGCAGCCATCAGCGCCATTGCCATTTTGGCGATTGCCTTCACGCCCGTCGGCTGGCTCTGGATGGTGGTGCGTCTGGTGAGCGGGGCGGCGTTTTGCGGTACCACCATGGTTCTGGAAAGCTGGCTCAACTCCATTGCGACCAATGCCTCCCGAGGGCGGATTCTTTCCGTATACCGGATCGTCGACATGATCGCCGTCATGGGAAGCCAGTTCATGCTGCCGGCCTTCGGGCCGCTGGGGCCGGAGATTCTGATCATCCTGGCCATCCTGTTCTGCTTTGCGCTGGTGCCGATTTCCCTGACCCGCGAGCAAAATCCCGCAGCACCGCCAGCACGCTTTTTCGATCCGCTCATGCTGTGGCGGGTGTCGCCGGTCGCGCTTGTTGCCGTGTTCACCATCGGCCTTACCAACGGTGCGTTCCGCATGGTTGGCCCGGTCTATGCGGACAGCGTTGGACTGGGACTGGAAACGGTCGCCGCGTTCGTCGCGATCTGGGTCTTTGCCGGGGCTATCTTCCAGTATCCCGCCGGCTGGCTGTCCGACCGGATGGACCGGCGTATCGTGCTGGGTGTCTTCACGGTCGGCGCCGGACTGGCCTGCCTTTTCATTTCCGGGTCATCGACCCGCCTGGAGCTTTTCGCCGGTGTCTTTCTGTTCGGTGGATTTGCCTTGCCGCTCTATTCACTTTGTGCGGCCCATGCCAACGACAACGCCGAACCGGATCAGTTTATCGATGTGGTGGCCGGGCTTACGCTGGCCTATGGAGTGGGGGCGATGGCCGGACCGTTCATCGCGTCGCTGGTGATGGAGCAATTTGGCCCCTCGGCCTTCTTCCTCTACACCGCGACATTGCACCTTTCGCTGGTGGTGTTCGTCTTCGCGCGCATCATGAGCCGGGATGCCGTCCCGGCAAACAAGCGCCATCGCTTCGTCTGGCTGCTGCGCACATCGCCGATGATCTTCAGGCTTGCCCGTCACGACAAACGGGAAGCAGGCGAGCCGCCGGCAAAATAAATCGCTGTCGCGACATTGCCGCAAATGCGGTCTAAGGCGCGGTGTGAGCGGTCAATTGTCACAAGGGTGACCGGGACGTCCGGGAGAGTTGGCAAAAAAACTTGCTTTTGCCTTCCCAATCTCGGCGCGGAGACTCGCATGAGCTGGGAAACGTGTCTATAGTCCGCGCCGTTTGCCCCGGTCCGATTGCCGGGGCTTGTCGTGTTGGCATCCCGGATACGTTTCGGAGAATGCGGAAGCTGCTTCAGGAGAGCAAAATCTAGATGGCGAATGTGGTTGTTGTCGGTTCGCAATGGGGTGACGAAGGCAAAGGCAAGATTGTCGACTGGTTGTCGGAACAAGCCGATGTCATCGTGAGGTTCCAGGGCGGGCACAATGCCGGGCATACCCTTGTCATCGACGGTGTCAGCTACAAGCTGTCTCTCCTGCCGTCCGGGGTTGCACGTGAAGGCAAGCTCTCGGTGATCGGCAATGGTGTCGTGCTGGACCCGCATGCCCTTGCAGAGGAAGTCGAACGCCTGGGCGGTCAGGGTGTCGTCGTAACGCCCGAATCTCTGCGCGTTGCCGAAAACGTGACGCTGATTCTGTCGCTGCACCGCGAACTTGATGCGTTGCGCGAGAATTCCAACACTGGGACGCGCATCGGCACCACCAAGCGCGGCATCGGTCCGGCATATGAAGACAAGGTTGGTCGCCGCGCTATCCGTCTGATGGATCTGAAGAACCTCGCGACCCTGCCGGCCAAGATCGACCGTTTGCTGACGCACCACAATGCGCTGCGCCGTGGTCTGGGTCAGGACGAAATTTCCGCACAGGCGATCTATGACGAACTGTCCAGCGTGGCCGACAAGGTGCTGCCTTACATGGACAAGGTCTGGTACCTGCTGGATGACCTGCGCCGCCAGGGAAAGCGGATCCTGTTTGAAGGTGCCCAGGGGGCGCTTCTGGACATCGACCATGGCACCTATCCGTTCGTGACGTCTTCCAACACCGTTGCCGGCCAGGCCGCGACGGGCTGCGGCCTCGGCCCGGGGGCGATCAACTATGTGCTCGGCATCACCAAGGCTTACACCACCCGTGTTGGTGAAGGTCCGTTCCCGACGGAGCTTCAAGACGAGGTTGGCGAATTCCTGGGTACGCGCGGGCACGAATTCGGAACCGTGACCGGCCGTCGCCGCCGTTGTGGCTGGTTCGATGCGGTTCTGGTGCGCCAGACCGTCTGTACGTCCGGCATCAACGGCATCGCCCTGACCAAGCTGGACGTTCTTGACGGCCTTGATGAAATCAAGATCTGTATCGGTTACGAACTGGATGGCGAGCGGATCGACTATCTGCCGGCGTCGCAAGGTGCCCAGGAGCGGGTGAAGCCGATCTACGAAAGCCTGCCGGGCTGGAAGGAATCGACCGAAGGGGCACGGACCTGGGCCGATCTGCCGGCGCAGGCAATCAAATATGTGCGACATGTCGAAGAACTGATCGGTGCTCCGGTCGCTCTTCTATCGACAAGTCCGGAACGGGACGACACAATTCTTGTGCAGAATCCGTTCCAGGATTGAGATATGCGACACTAAAAGCACATTATTAAGGACTTAGGTTGCGTGCTGCGAATCACTGCATGCAACCGCCCTTCGTTTTCGGCGTTCCATGTGTGTGTCGAATAGACAAAATTGTGTTAGGAAAAAGGGTACTGCAAGGTTCTCTGTCGCGGCGAACATATTGAAGAAATAGCACCTGTTTTCAAAAAACTTGCTATAAGCCTGAGAAAGAAACGAAATCTCGGGCCCGCAGAACAGATCCTTGCAGTCGGCCGGTAGGCAGGAAGATGGCTGATTACTATTCAATTCTGAAGAAAACGATCGCGTCTTTACCTGAAAACAATGGCGCTGCACGCAGAAGCGTTTACAGCCGTGCGCGCAATGCCATCGTCAATCAGCTCAAAGCCTATGAACCGCCTTTGGCGCCGTCTGAAATCACGGCTGAGCAGCTGCGTCTGGAAGAATCCATCCGCAAGGTGGAGGCCGAGGCTGCACGCGAAAGCCTGGGTCTCAATCCAACCGTTCCCAAGGTTGAAACGCCTGCTCCCGAGCCGGAGGTCGCCGCTCCGCCGGTGACACCGCCGCAGGTTGAGCCAGCCGCAGAGGCTGCACCGGAAGTGCCGGCCCCGCAGGAGCCGGAAGAAACTGCTGCGCCTACGGTGGAAACACCGGCGCCTTCGCCCCTGAAGGAAACCCTTTCTCAGGCTGAAGCCCTTGGCACGGCGGCCAGCCAGGCCGTTCACAGCGCAAAGGAAGCTTCCGACCCGAGCGCGGCGCCCGTGCGCCAGGAACCTTCGTTCGGTGGACCGGCGCAGGCGGAACCGGCGGATGATGGCCTGTTCGAACCGACAAACGATGCAGCGGCATCCGTTTCCGTCGATCAGCCGTACCAAGCTGATGAGACCGGCAAGCCCAAGCAAGAGCGGGCGCCGAAGAAAGACCGCAACAAGCGGTCCAAGCCGAAGGCGTCCGATGCGCTGCGCGGCGATGCATCCGGCAGCCGGACCGTTCCGATTGTGATTGCTGCCGTTCTGCTGGTGTTGGTCCTTCTGGGCGGGGCTTATTTCCTGATACCCGCAGGCGATCAAAGCGCAGACAATGGCACTGTACCTGCCACATCGTCTTCCCAAACGGCTTCGGACAGCCAACCGGTCTCGAATGTGGAGCCGCCGGTCTCGGCAACTGCCGGCGAAGGCGACGAGCCGTCGAAGAACACCGACCGTCTGTTGAACGAAGGCGAGGCGGATGTGGTCGCGCCTGATGCCCGTACGGTGACCACGACGACCATCACCGGACAGTCCGATACCTCTCAGGCCGACACGCCGGCCACCCCCGAGCCCGCTCAACCATCCATCGTCACGAGCACCGATAGCGATCAGACGCCTGCGGCACCCGAAAATCCGGTTGCCGTCCCGGCAGACAATCTGTCGGCGATTTCGCCCGATGACAACGCGCCTGCTCCCTCTGCCTCGGCGGCTGATTCTTCAGTCCAGCGCTCGATCCTTTATGAAGAAGGTGAAGAATCCGGTGGCGCGGGCACTGCGGCGCAAGGTGCTGTTGTGTGGAGTGTCGAGGAAGAAACCAACCTCGACGGTGAAGCCCTGGCGGTTCTGAGTGCGTCCGTCGAAATTCCCGAGCGCGATGTGAAAGTCGACATTCGTATCAAGCCGAATGACGATAACTCCCTGCCGGCCAGCCATCTCGTCGAGATCAGGTACGAGTTTCCGGAAAACTTCGCTGCGGGTGATGTCGTCAACGTTCCGGGTCTCGTCATGAAGCCTACGGAAGAAGCCCGCGGCGACGCGCTGATTGGTGCTTCGGTGAAGGTGTCTCCGGGCTTTTTCTGGATTGCCCTGTCCAGCCTGCCGAACGAGCAGCAACGCAATCTCGCTTTGCTGCGTGAACGCGGCTGGATCGACATTCCGATGCTTTATGAAAACGGCAAGCGCGGTATCCTGACCCTTGAAAAAGGGACTGTCGGTGCGGACGCTGTCGAAAAAGCGATCACGGCCTGGCAGGCCGGGTAAGCACTCTTCGCCTGCCTTGAACATCTGAAGAAGCCGCTTTGCTGCGGCTTCTGCGATGCTGCGCATGGACGCTCATTCCATCGCCATCCTGGCTCAATGAATTGCGAGCCGGGCGAGGACCAGAAATCTCATCTTCTCCGTAGGCTTATCGTTTTTTGCAGGTTACCGACCTGGGTTCTTGCTCACGTGCCCGAGTGCAGGTGCTCCGGGTGGGCGGCGTCCGTCTTTGGCAACGGGTTAAAACCTCTTCACGGCGACTTGCCTTTTTTCGCCGCACAGGGCATGTTCCGACTTGGTCCGAGGGGTGTTCCGGTTTCCGGAACTGAGATGGCGCAACGCCGAACCCTTAGAACCTGATCCGGGTCATGCCGGCGAAGGGACGGAATCCTTAGCCTATTCCCGGATCTCCATTGTCATTTTCGGCTTGTCCGAAGACGGGAGATCCTATGCGTAAGTGTCTGCGACCGCAGCCCTGGCTGCTTATCCGACTGCCGGTATCGGCTCATAAGCGTTCCTGTTTGCGCATTGCAACGGGGCCTATCGGATGATTGTTTTCCTGAAGGCTGTTGCCAGGTCCTTGTTCGGCCTGCTTGTGACCGTGGCGATCTGGGCGGCCATCGTCCATATCTTCGATACGCAGCATTACATTCTGCCCGGTCCGGACCGGGTCTTTGCCGCCTTCGTCAAACATGCCGGCTTTCTGCTGCAACATGCAGGCATCACCGCCTACGAGACCGTGCTCGGCTTCGTGCTGGGGGCTGCGGCCGGGGCGCTGCTTTCCATTCTGTTGTGGCTGTTTCCGGTTGCCGCCAGACTGGCCATGCCGCCCATTCTGGTCACTCAGGCCCTGCCTGTCTTCGCGATCGCTCCGATCCTGGTGCTCTGGCTCGGGTTCGGGCTGGCATCCAAGATCGTCGTCATCATCCTGGTCATCTTTTTCACCGTCACATCGACCTTTTTCGACGGCCTGCAGCGGCTGGACCCGGGGTTGCACGATCTTGCCCGGCTCTATCGTCTGTCTCGTTTGAAGGAACTCTGGTTCTTCCGCCTGCCGTCAGGCTTGCCGGCGTTCGCCTCCGGCTTGCGGGTTGCCGCCGTGTTTGCGCCCATGGGGGCGATCATCGGCGAGTGGGCAGGGGCGAAGGGAGGCCTCGCCTTCATCATGCTTCAAAGCAGCAACCGGATGCAGGCGGACGTGATGTTCGCCGCGCTCATCCTTCTCGCGGCCATGGTGCTGATCATGCGCTTTGCCGTGAACCATCTCACCCGAATTCTTGTTCCCTGGCAGACGCTCAGCTAGCTGCCGCTCAACGGAGGACCTCATGAAAAAACACTTCCTGTCTCTTGTTCTTGCCGCCGGGTTGCTGGCGTCGGGACCGGCGCAGGCCGGCGAGAAACTGACCTTGCTGCTCGACTGGTTCGTAAATCCGGACCACGCGCCGCTGGTCACGGCGCAGACGAAGGGCTTCTTCGAGGCGGAAGGTCTGGACGTTGAGATCATCGAACCTGCGGATCCGGCCATGCCGCCAAAGCTGGTGGCTGCCGGGCAGGGCGATATTGCGGTGTCCTATCAGCCGACGCTTCATGCGCAGATTGAAGAGGAACTGCCACTGAAGTGGATCGGCACGCTGGTGGAAACGCCGCTCAATTCGCTCATCGTGCTGAAAGACGGCCCCATTCAGGAGCTTAAGGACCTGAAGGGCAAGAGCATCGGTTTTTCCGTGTCCGGATTTGAGGATGCGATGCTGGGACAGATGCTGCAATCGGCAGGATTGACCATCGATGATGTGGAGCTGGTCAACGTCAATTTCGCATTGTCGGGATCGCTGCTTGCCGGACAGGTGGACGCTGTGATTGGCGGCTACCGCAATTTCGAGCTGACCCAGCTCGAGATCGAAGGCAAACCGGGCAAGGCCTTCTTTCCGGAAGAAAACGATGTGCCGATCTTTGACGAGCTGATCTATGTGGTCAACAAGGACAAGACGGACGATCCGCGCTTCCAAAAGTTCCTGGCGGCTGTGGAAGCGGCAACCATCTATCTGACCAATCACCCGGAAGAAGCCTGGAATGCCTTCATAGAGGCGTATCCGAACCTCAATGACGAGCTGAACAGACGGGCCTGGTTCGACACGCTGCCACGCTTTGCCAAGCGCCCGGCTGCACTCGACGCGGGCCGCTATCAGCGTTTTGCGGAGTTCATGGCTGAAGCCGGCCTGATCAGCAAGGTCGTGCCGGTGGAGAGCTATACGGCCGAGATCCGGTAATACCTGGCCCGGGCAAAATAAAAGCGCCGGAGCATCGCTCTGGCGCTTTTTCGTTTCTGAAGTATCGCCTGGCTCAGGCGGCCGGCTGGTCCATGGTGCGGGCGCTGTTGCGCACGGCCTTTTGAACCTTTTCGAAGGCGCGAACCTCGATCTGGCGGACACGTTCACGGCTGACACCAAATTCGCCGGACAGGTCTTCCAGCGTCATCGGATCTTCCGAGAGACGGCGTGCTTCGAAGATGCGTCGTTCGCGCTCGTTGAGCACGTCCATCGCGTCAGTCAGCATCTTGCGCCGCATGTCCAGCTCTTCCTGGTTCGCGAGCAAGGTTTCCTGGCTTTCGCTTTCATCAACGAGCCAGTCCTGCCATTCACCTGCGTCCGCTTCCGCACGCACAGGCGCGTTCAGGCTGGCATCGCCGCCCAGGCGGCGGTTCATGGACACCACTTCCTCCTCGGACACTCCGAGTTTCGTGGCAATTTCCGAAACCTGATGCGGCTTCAGATCGCCTTCGTCCAATGCCTGGATCTTGCCCTTGAGGCGACGCAGGTTGAAGAACAGGCGTTTCTGGTTGGCCGTGGTCCCCATTTTCACGAGGGACCATGAGCGCAGGATGTACTCCTGGATAGCTGCCTTGATCCACCACATGGCATAGGTCGCGAGCCGGAAACCCTTGTCCGGTTCAAAGCGCTTGACCGCTTGCATCAGGCCGACGTTGCCTTCGGAAACGACTTCTCCGATCGGCAGGCCGTAGCCGCGGTAACCCATGGCAATCTTGGCGACGAGGCGTAGATGGGAATTGACCAGGCGTTCGGCTGCTTCAGGATCCTCATGCTCTTTGTAGCGCTTGGCGAGCATGTACTCTTCCTGCGGCTGAAGCATCGGAAACTTGCGGATCTCGTCGAGATACCGGCTGAGGCCGCCTTCCCCTGCTGTAAGCGTCGGAACGTTTTGGGCCATATCATGCACCCCCTTTCGTCAAGTTTGCGTCTCCTTCCTCCCGCTGCCCCGCAGTGATACGCAAGCAAGCCATTTCGAAGGGAAGGCGGACGCACAATCGTGTCCATACAGGCACACAAGATAGACTAATATAGGTTCAAATTCGGCGAATGCATGGTCAGAAAACGAAAACGAATCCTAAAATTTTTGTAATCCTGACAACAGATTTGCGAAATCCGCCGGGTAAGGGCTCTCAAAACGCAAGGTTTTGCCATTTGCCGGGTGCTCGAAAGCCAGCAGGCCTGCATGCAGCGCCTGCCGGTGAAAACCGTTCACGAGGCTTTTGAGCGGATCTTCCAGACGGTTGGCCTTGGTCTTGAAACCCGACCCGTAGTCATCGTCACCGATCAGCGGATGGCCGATGTGTGCCATGTGTACGCGGATCTGGTGCGTGCGCCCGGTTTCAAGGCGGCATTCCATTAGCGAGGCGAGGGCGGGCTGCTCGGCATTGCCGAACCTTTCCTTCACCTGCCAGTGTGTGATGGCGTGGCGGCCGGAAGTCTTGACGACTGCAATCTTCTGCCGGTTCGCCTGTGATCGTGCCAGATTGGCGTTGATCGTGCCTTTGAGGCCGGAGGGCGCGCCCCAGACCAGAGCCGCATAGGCGCGTTCAAGCGGACCGGTGCGGCCGTGGTCGGCGAACTGGGCGGCAAGACCTTTGTGCGCCTGGTCGGTTTTGGCGACGACCAGCAAACCGGATGTGTCCTTGTCGATCCGGTGGACGATGCCGGGACGCTTGACGCCGCCAATGCCCGACAGGCTGTCACCGCAATGGTGGATCAGCGCATTGACGAGCGTTCCGGTCCAGTTGCCTGCACCCGGATGAACGACAAGACCGGCCGGTTTGTCGACAACGATGAGATGTTCGTCCTCATACACAACCGCGACCGGGATGTCCTCGCCCTTGGGTTCGGGGTCCTCGGCCTGCGGCAAAGTGAGGATCAGCGCATCGCCTTCATTGACCCGGAATTTCGGCTCCACTATTTTCGCGCCGCCGACGGTGACGTCCCCGGACTTGATCAGGGACTGGATCCTGTTGCGGCTAAGGGCTTCCAGATGAGCCGCCAGCACCGCATCCAGCCGTTTCCCGGCATCGGCTGCATCAACTGTTAAACTGAAATCCTGGTCCAGACCGGCCGGATACTCGAGGGAATTGTCTGTCATGTCACAACCTGATTATCGGGATGAGGGGCCGGGTGAAAAGCCGCTTGATCCTGCGGCCGAACGCATCCAGGCCAAGCTGAAGCGTCTGCTGCTGGGCTCGTCCCTCGTCATGATCGCCGGCTTTATCGCTGTCTTTGCAGCAATTCTCTACAAGATCAACACCAATAAGACCGATGTTTCCGCCGATCAATATGCCGCGACGGTGGCGGTTGGCGCTGACGCGGAGATCCTGCAGGCAAACATCTCGGACGGATTGCTGATGGTTCTGGTGCGCGAAGGCAGCAAGACCGCCCTGTTACGCTTCGATCCTGTCACGGGAAAACAGTTGGGCCGTACGGATTTTGTTGCGCGCTGACGTCGCGTCGAGCCTGAGCGGCCGGGTTATGAACAGGCATGTGACATAAAAATGAAAATTAGGGCTTGCGTCTTTTGTCATGCAGCCGTATACGCACGGTCCTCGGCTTGAGGCAATGAGCTTTTCAAGCCCCGCGCGCCCATCGTCTAGCGGTCTAGGACGCCGCCCTTTCACGGCGGAAACACGGGTTCGAGTCCCGTTGGGCGTGCCATTTTTCCCCAAGGCACACACAGCATATGCACACCTTGCGCACAGGGTTCTCCACCCGTTTGTGCACCGGTTTTGCGCGCTTTGGCGGCTGATCAGCCGACGGCGGTGTCTTCCTGCTGTCCTGTCTCGATCAGTTTGACCTCGGCCTCCTGCGCAATTTTTGCGAAGTTCGGTGAGGGGCAATAATCCGTCACGAATGTGCTGACCTGGCGCAAATGCCCCACGCGAACCGGGGCGGTGCGCTCGAACTTGGTGCTGTCGGCAGCCAGAATGACATGCCGTGCATTGTCCATGATGGTCTTGGTGACTTTCACTTCCCGATAGTCGTAATCAAGCAGGGAGCCGTCCGGATCGATCGCGGAGGCACCGATAATCGCGAAATCCACCTTGAACTGGCGCATGAAGTCCACAGCTGCCTCGCCAACGATGCCGCCATCGGAGTGGCGCAGCACACCACCAGCGATCACCACCTCGATCTGCGAATAGCCGCGCATCAGGCTGGCAACGTTGATGTTGTTGGTGATCACCATCAGACCGCGATGCTGCAACAGCGCCTGCGCAACGGCTTCGGTGGTGGTGCCGATATTGATGAAGATCGACGCATTGTCGGGAATGAGAGAGGCCACCTCTTCGCCTATGTCCGCCTTTTCCCGGCTGGAGATGATCCTGCGGGCCTCATAGCCGACGTTCTCGATGCCGGATGACAGCAGGGCCCCGCCATGTGTGCGTGCCAGCAGGCGCCGGTCGCACAGCTCGTTCAGGTCCTTGCGGATGGTCTGCGGACTGACGTCGAAGCGTCTGGCGAGATCGTCGACGCTGACGCGGCCCATTTGCCGGGCGAGTTCCAGAATGGCGTTGTGGCGTTCGATCAACATGTACCGCAGACTCGATTTAGTGCACGACCGCTGGCCCACCCTGCCTCGGCAAGCTGCAAACGCAGGTGAGGGGACAGCAGATCAGCTTTGGTGGTTTGTCAGATGACTGTCCATGGGACTAGATGACCGGAGCGGCCTTGTCAGATCAAGCCACATCTTTCTTTTTTTGTTTCGTGGCTTTCGTTTTCCGCTCGCTGTTTTGCGCGGAGCCGGTGCCAGCCGGTGCTTTTTCAGCTGCCGGTTTGGACTTGGCCCGGTTGGAGGCGACAACCCTGCTCACCAGAGCTTCTGCTGCGTTGGCGATATGCGCGGATTTGGATTGAGTTTGACCCTGAGCCTGGTCTTTCGCTGAGGCCTTTTCTTCATCCCTTGCATCTTCCGAAGCAGGAGCTTCGCCGGAAGACCCCTCTGACTGAACCTTGTCTGACGATGCAGTGTCGCTGGACCCCGGAGCATCCGATGCGCTGTTCGGGGCGAGGGGCGCTGCCGGTGCCTTTGTTCCGGAAGACTTGAGATCCGGTGCTTCCTCACCGGTCAGCTTTTCTGCAAGCGCGCGGAAATCGCGGCGCAGGTCCACAAGGGCGGGAACCGAGGCAAGGTCCTTTTGCAGCTTCGCCATCTGAGCGGTGATCCGCTGAAGGGCGCGGTCCTTTTCGGCCGCGTCCGCCTGATAGCGTGCAGCGTCGCCGGAAAGCTTCTCCAGCTTGGCATCAAGATGTTTCTCGCGCTCGCTCTCAGGGAAACTGGCGGCATCCAGCATCAGGGACAGACGCGTGACTTCCGCCTGGGCCGCAACATAATTGGATTCCGTATCGACCAGCTGGGCTTCCAGTTCGGCAAGTCTGGTCTTGGCGGTTTCGCTGCGCACCGCGTCCATCTGGCCCGCGACCGTGGGCTCATACCGGGCCAGTTTGGCTTTGAGCGTGGCAACTTCCGCCTCCAGCCCGGTAATGGTGGCAAGTGCCATGGTGCCGGAAGCGGGCAGCCAGCCGCTGTCGTCTTCTTCTGTGTCGGCGGGCTTGGGGGCCGGTTCGTCTTCCGCAGACCTGGTCCAGCTTTCCGCAAGAGCCCGTTCCGCTTCCGACAGTTTCTTTTTCAGGTTGGTCACTTCAGCCGACAGCATGTCGACGGCGTGCTGGTCGCTCGCCTCGGCGGCGATCTTGGCTTCCAGTCCGGAGATCGTGTCCTGATGGGATTTTTTCAGCGCTTCGATTTCGGCCCGCGTCCGCGAGGTTTCGAGCTGAAATTTGGCTGCCTTCTCGCGCTCGATGTCGAGCCGTTTTTCGACCCGCCGCAGTTCAACGGCATGGCGCGCCCGCTCCTGATCCTGGGCGGCGCGGACTTCGGCATAGCTGGTCGGATTGACGGCGCGCAGGGCTTCTTCGGTCAGCCGGGCGGCCCGGCGATAAAATGCGGGCAGGATTGCCAGTCCGATCAGGCCGGCGGTGCAAAACCCCAGCGCCACATACATCGCTGCTTCAATCAAGTCCGGCTCCCGGTTACGTCTTCAAAAAACGCCCACATCTCCATCAATAAACGACAGGAGCACCGCCGCCAAGTCTTCTACGGAGTACGAATCCAACCCGGTTTTGTCGCCAGGCTGCGGTGGCCGCGTTTTACTGTCTGCTCAGAACGGGTTCCATGTCGGCTTCTGGGTGAACTTCAGATAGCCCATGTTCAGCCCGAGACGGGCACCAACACCTGCACGAACGGGCACAAGCACGATTTCATTGTTCAAGAGCACCGTCATGCCGACGCCGCCGACCAGGTAGGCGGATCCGTTGACACCGGCAAAGCGGGTGTAGATGGAGTTCACGGTGGGCAGGTTATAGACAAGCATCATGACCCGGGCACCGTCGGCGCCGAAGTCCCAGCCGACGGATGGGCCTTGCCAGAACAGTTTGTGGTTGCCGGCGTTGCGCGTGTAGAGGCTGCCTTCGCCATAGCGCGCACCGGCGATGAGTGCGCCAGAGCCTTCTTCCCCCAGCACATATCCGTTCGGCTCGCCGTAACTGGAAAAGGCTTTCTCGACCACAGACGCCAGGCCACCGGAAACGGAGCCGAAGAACTGGTGACCTGCCTGAAGGATTTCGTCCTGCTGGTAGGTCTGGCTTGATGGAATGGGCTCGTTGCCGGATGTCTGGGAGAGCGCCGGGTTGGAAAACGCAAATGCGCACAAGGCCAGGAACGCAGCCGATATCAGGGATACAACTCGCTGGGAACTTTGTGCCATTCGATATTCTCCCAAAGTTTCTTGGCCGCGCCGATTGTTGCCGTCCGGTCAGGCCGCAATGTTAAACTGATGCGATATCATGCTGATTCGCATGAGATGGTGCACCCTACATAAGCCGAATCGATGGAAAGCTGGCCTCAAAAAAAGACAAGGTTATGTCTTTGCGCTGTATTGATCCTGCTCTTCTGTCAATTTGCGGGGAAAGCCTTGGCACGTCCCCAGGTTTTTGTTCCAGATCCGATCACCGGATACGCCCTGGGCGGCCATGACCCTGTGAGTTATTTCGTCGACGGGTATCCGCGCAAGGGCAAGCGGGAGCACACGCTCAAATGGGGCGGCACCGAATGGATCTTCGTCAATCAAGGCAATCTTGCCGCTTTCAAGCGCGATCCTGACGCCTATGCGCCGCTGTTTGCCGGCTGTGGCGCGCACGCGCTGTCCGAAGGCTTTGCAACAGCTGGCAATCCGTTCATCTATGCCATTGTCGACCGCCGCCTGGTGTTTTTCCATTCGGTGGTCAACCGGTTCCTGTTCGTCGTCAACGGCAGCCAGTTGATGACGGCAGCGCAGGACAATGCCGAACGGGTCGGTTGTGTACCCCTGCGGTAGACAGGGGCTCGGTCAAACCGCATGCAGGGGCCGGAAAAGGCGGATTTCGGGGCAAATTTTCATCTGGATGATACGGATTGCGGCCCACCGTTGTCTTGGCAGCCGCCGCGAGGATGTGTAACGCTTGCGTCCACTATGTCGAATCAGTTTCCGCAGCCTCCTCAAGAAGAGCCTCAAAACGCCATGTCTGCACTTAAAGAGCTTTCCTCTCTTGATCTTGCCGCCCTGGTGGCCAGCCGCGTCTGCCATGACATCATTTCGCCTGTCGGTGCGATAACCAACGGGTTGGAAGTGCTGGACGAGGAAGGGTCGGAGGACATGCGCGAATTCGCCATGGACCTCATCCGCAAAAGCGCACGCCAGGCTTCGGCCAAACTGCAGTTCGCCCGTCTTGCCTTCGGGGCAGCCGGCTCCGCAGGTGCCGAGATCGACCTTGGGGATGCTCAGGTCGTTGCGAGCGGGTTCATGGAAAATGAAAAATCCGACTTAAATTGGCAATTGTCCCGGCACCTGATGCCGAAAAATTACGTAAAACTACTTCTTAATTTGATCCTTATCGCCAACCAGTGCGTTCCGCGCGGGGGCGAAATCAAGGTTGAAATGGAAGGCGACCCGCAATCGCCCACCTTCACGCTCCAGGCCAGCGGTCTCAATCCGCGTATTCCTCTCGGAATGAAGGAAACCCTTAGTGGCGAAGAGCCCGAGCGGGTCGATGCGCATTCCGTACAGCCAATCTACACGTTGCTGCTGGCCCGCGAATGCGGAATGGTATTAACGATAGATAAACAAGAAGAGTTGGTAAAAATAACGGCTCTTCTGGCAGAATAAAAAAGCCCTTCAAAAGACTCCATCCGCTTCAGCGTATCTTAACTGTTTGCCGTCAACCTAGCTCTCATGGACTTCTCGGTCCAGACATCCCTTTTGGGGTGCGGAACCAGTAACAAGTCGGGTGAGAGCAGGCCATGGACGACCTCCTCAGGGAATTCATTACAGAGACCAATGAGAGTCTCGATGTTGTTGATGTTGAGCTCGTAAAGTTCGAGCAGGAACCGAACAACGCCACTATCCTAGATAACATTTTCCGCTTGGTGCACACTATCAAGGGCACCTGTGGCTTCCTGGGCCTTCCCCGCCTTGAAGGTATTGCGCACGCGGCTGAAACCCTCATGGGGAAATTCCGCGACGGTGCTCCTGTCACGCAAGAAGCCGTTTCCCTCATTCTGACCTCGATCGATCAGATCAAGGACATTCTGGGAGAACTGGAAGCTGCTGAAGGCGAAGAGCCACAAGGCGACGACAGTGAGCTGATCGGCCAACTGGAAGAAATGTCCGCGAAAGCTGACGCTGCCATGAAGGGTGGTGTGGCTGCCGAGGAAGCTCCGGTGGCAGATGCCGAGCCGGAAGCGCCTGAAGAGGATGCTTCGGCCGAGCAAGCTCTGGAGCGTCCGCTCCGTCCGGGCGAAGTGTCGCTGGACGAACTTGAGCGCGCCTTCCGCGAAACCGAAGTTGAAGTCGACGTCGTTGAGCCGGAAGTCCCGGAAGCAGAAGAAATCGTCGACGAAGTCGAAGAGCCCGAGCCCGCTCCCGTTGCGGTCAAGGCCGAAGCCAAGGTGGCAGCCAAGCCACAGGCGAAGGCAGCTGGAGAAGGCGGCGAAAAGAAAGCTTCCGGCGGTGGTGTTTCCAACCAGAGCATCCGCGTAGCAGTCGACACGCTCGAACACCTGATGACCATGGTGTCCGAACTGGTGCTGACCCGGAACCAGCTTCTGGAAATCGTGCGCCGCCACGAGGACAGCGAATTCAAGGTGCCGTTGCAGCGCCTGTCGAACGTCACTGCCGAACTGCAGGAAGGCGTCATGGCGACGCGCATGCAGCCCATCGGCAACGCCTGGCAGAAGCTGCCGCGTATCGTTCGCGATCTCAGCCAGGAACTTGAAAAACCGATCGAACTGGAAATGATCGGTGCGGATACCGAACTGGACCGCCAGGTTCTCGAGATGATCAAGGACCCGCTCACGCACATGGTCCGCAACTCGGCCGACCATGGTCTGGAGCGTCCTGACGAACGCCGCGCAGCAGGCAAGGCGGAAAAGGGTACCATTACCCTGGCGGCCTATCATGAAGGCGGCCACATCATCATCGAAGTTCGTGATGATGGTAAGGGCATCGACGTCGAGAGGGTGAAGGCAAAGGTCGTGGAACGCGGCCTGGCGTCGGAAGCCGAAGTCGACAAGATGACAGACGCCCAGATCCACAAGTTCATCTTCGCGGCCGGGTTCTCCACGGCTGCCAAGGTCACCAGCGTGTCCGGCCGCGGCGTCGGCATGGACGTGGTTCGCAACAACATCGAACTGATCGGCGGTACGGTCGACCTGCGCTCTACACAGGGCAAGGGATCGAGCTTCATCATCAAGATCCCGCTGACGCTTGCCATCGTTTCGACGCTGATCGTCGAAGCCGGCGGCGACCGGTTTGCGATCCCGCAGCTTTCCGTTGTCGAACTGGTCCGCGTACAGACCAATTCGGAACACCGTATAGAGCGTATCAAGGACACCCCGGTTCTGCGCTTGCGCAACAAGCTGCTGCCACTGGTGCATCTGTCCCAGCTCCTCGGTATCTATGAGGGCGAAAACGCGGACGAGGCCATCGATGCGGACAACGGCTTCATCGTTGTCATGCAGGTGGGCAGCCAGACATTCGGCGTGGTTGTCGACGGTGTCTTCCATACGGAGGAAATCGTGGTCAAGCCGATGTCGACCATGCTGCGCAACCTCGGCATGTTCTCCGGCAACACCATCCTGGGCGACGGCTCGGTGATCATGATCATCGACCCGAACGGGATCGCCGGTGCCATGGCAAGCCATGCGTCGAGTGCGGTTACCGAGAACCAGGAAGACGAACACGAAGACCTGCAGAGCCGCGCCGTTTCGGGTCAGAGCTCGATCTCGCTGCTGCTGTTCCGTGCCGGTGCGCCGGAACCGAAGGCCGTGCCACTGTCGCTGGTCACGCGCCTGGAGGAGTTCGAAGTCTCCAAGATCGAACGGTCAAACGGCCGGGATCTGGTCCAGTACCGCGGCTCTCTCATGCCGCTCGTGTATCTGAACGAAGGCGACTGCCACAAGACGGAAGGCACCCAGCCGATGCTGGTGTTCTCCGATGCGGGCCGCTCCATGGGCCTCGTGGTCGACGAGATCGTCGACATTGTCGAGGATCGCATGAACATCGAAGTCGGTTCGGAACGTCCTGGCATCCTCGGCTCCGCCGTGGTCAAGGAACGAGCAACCGAGATCATCGATCTTGGCTACTATCTGCCGCAGGCCTTTGAAGACTGGTTCATGCGCAAGGAAATGGACATCGAGGCGCTCACCAAGAAGGTTCTCTTTGTGGATGACTCGTCCTTCTTCCGCAACATGCTGTCACCGGTTCTGAAGGCGGCCGGCTATGATGTGACCACCTGTACCGGTCCGCATCAGGCGTTCGACCTTCTGGAAAACGGCGACAAGTTCCATGCGATCGTCAGTGACATCGAAATGCCGGAAATCAACGGTTTCGAGTTCTGTGAATCGCTGCGCCGCGATCCCCGGTTCCGCAACATTCCGATCCTGGCCCTGTCGTCCATGGTGACGCCGGCTTCGATCGAACGCGGCCGTCAGGCGGGCTTTGACGACTATGTCGCCAAATTCGACCGTCCGGGCCTGATTGCCGCCCTGAAAGACGTCTTCTCCGGTGAAATGGGAGCTGCAGCATGACTGTGCTGGAACACAAACTCAACGCGGAGCAAAAATCCGCAAGTGACATGATCCAGTATGTAACCGTGGTCATCGGCGGCCAGTTGTTCGGCCTGCCAATTTCCCAGGTACATGATGTGTTCGTTCCGGAAAGCGTGACACGCGTGCCGATGTCCGCTCCCGAGGTTCAGGGTGTCCTGAACCTTCGCGGACGCATCGTCACCGCGATCAACATGCGCCGCCGCCTGCATCTGCCTCCTTTGCAGGAGGGTCAGATGATGGCCGTTGGCATCGAGTACAAGCACGAAAGCTACGGCCTTGTCATCGACACGGTCGGTGAGGTTCTGACGCTGTCGTCCGCATCTGCGGAGCCAAATCCGTCGAACCTGGACCGCCGCTGGGCCGAGATTTCCGGAGGCGTGCATCGCCTGGACGGCCGTCTGATGGTCATTCTGGATGTCGACCGTCTGCTTGGCGCGATGTTCACCGAACCCATGGCTGCAGCGTAACAAGGCCACAATGGCTACTGAGTGGAGTTAAGCCTGATGAAACAGTGCCTCGTAGTCGATGACTCAAGTGTCATCCGAAAGGTGGCTCGCCGCATACTCGAGGATATGAATTTCGAGATTACCGAAGCGGAAGACGGCCAGCAGGCGCTTGACGAATGTCGCAAGACAATGCCGGACGCGATCCTGCTGGACTGGAACATGCCCGTCATGGACGGTCTTGAATTCCTGACCAGCCTGCGTGCGGAAGAGGGCGGTGAAAACCCGATTGTCGTATTCTGTACCACTGAAAACGATGTCGCTCACATTGCCCGGGCCATCCGTGCCGGAGCCAACGAGTACATCATGAAACCGTTTGACCGCGAAATCGTGGAAGCCAAGTTTCAGGAAGTCGGTCTTATCTAGTTTCGAGTTGGGCAGTCTAAATGGCGTTTGCGCAAAGAAGCATAACTGCGGGCACGAGTCCGGGCAGCGATCCCATCAAGGTCATGGTTGTAGATGACGCCGTCGTCATCCGCGGCCTTCTGACACGCTGGCTCGGTGAAGACAAAAGTCTGAAAGTCGTCAGCTCGCACCGCAACGGCAAGCTTGCTGTAGAAGATATCGAAAAAAGCAATCCTGACGTCGTCGTTCTCGATATCGAGATGCCGGAAATGGATGGCATGACGGCCTTGCCGCTCATGCTGGCTAAGAAGCGCGATCTCATCGTGATCATGGCTTCCACGCTGACCCGCCGCAACGCGGAGATCAGCTTGAAGGCTCTGTCGCTGGGGGCTGCGGACTATGTGCCGAAGCCGGAATCGAACTCCGAGGTCACGACTTCCGTCGATTTCCGCCGCGAGCTGATTGAAAAGGTCAAGGCGCTTGGTGCGCGTGCCCTGCGCATGCGTGGGCCGGTACGCACCATGCGTGCTGAAACCAGCGCCGGCCGCACCGCACAGTCGGCCAGTCCTGTCCCTGCGCGCCCTGCAACCGATACGCGGGCAAGCTTTCGAGGGGCCGGGCAACCGGCAGGCGCTGCTGCCGGGG
Source organism: Labrenzia sp. ATLA3 (assembly GCF_057180185.1). Classification (NCBI taxonomy): domain Bacteria; kingdom Pseudomonadati; phylum Pseudomonadota; class Alphaproteobacteria; order Hyphomicrobiales; family Stappiaceae; genus Labrenzia; species Labrenzia sp. ATLA3. The sequence continues at coordinate 520,875 of NZ_JBXUKV010000002.1, read as the reverse complement.
CGGTCAGGTACCAGACCCGTCCGTATTCAACCGCGCGTCCGCGCATCCTCGCTATCGGCTCGTCCACGGGCGGTCCGCAGGCTCTGCAGGAAGTCATGCGTGAAGTGGGTACGGCAATGAACGACGTGCCGGTGGTCATCACCCAGCACATGCCGCCAACCTTTACCGCCATTTTGGCTGAACATATGGGCAAGGCTGCCCTGCGTCCGGCCAAGGAAGGCGAGGATGGCGAAGTGCTGAAGCCCGGCAATATCTATGTCGCACCTGGCGGCAAGCACATGATCGTGGAGAAGGACGGCAGCGCAGCCAAAATCCGGCTGACGGACGGACCTCCCGTGAATTTCTGCAAGCCTGCCGTCGACCCTTTGTTCGACAGTGTCTCCAAGGTGTTCGGTTCGGCAAGTCTTGCCGTCATCCTGACCGGGATGGGACACGACGGCGCCGACGGCGTCAAAACCATTGCAGCGGGTGGCGGCAGCGTGATTACGCAGGACGAAGCCACCAGCGTGGTCTGGGGTATGCCAGGCGCAGCTGCACAAACGGGCGTTTGCAGCGAAATTCTACCCTTGAAGGAGATCGGCCCGAAGATCTCGCGCGTTCTGAAGGGGAACACGAGATGACCCCGAGCGAGTTCGAGTTTCTGAAAAACTTTCTGAAGACACGCTCCGGCCTGGTTCTGTCCAACGACAAGCAGTACCTGGTTGAAAGCCGTCTTCTGCCGGTCGCACGCAGTTCCAAGCTGGAAACCCTCAGCGCGGTGATTCAGCAGCTTCAGCGCGGCACCAACCGGGCACTGGAAACCGAAGTGGTTGAAGCGATGACGACCAACGAGTCGTTCTTCTTCCGCGACAAGACCCCGTTCGAACACTTCAAGGACACGATGCTGCCGGCGCTGCTGGAAAGCCGCGCGAGCCGCAAGCAGATCAAGATCTGGTGCGCGGCAGCTTCGACTGGTCAGGAGCCTTATTCCCTGGCGATCTGCCTGAAGGAAGACGCCGCGAAAATGGCTGGTTGGCGTACCCGGATCCTGGGGACGGACCTTTCCAACGAAGTGCTGGAAAAAGCCAAGGCCGGTCTCTACAGCCAGTTCGAGGTGCAGCGCGGTCTGCCGATCCAGCTGCTGCTGAAGTATTTCGAGCAGAAGGGCGAGATGTGGCAGATCAATGCCGGCATGCGCGCCATGATCGAGTGGAAGAAGCTGAACCTTCTGGAAAGCTTCACTCATCTCGGTGAGTTCGACATCATCTTCTGCCGTAACGTCTTGATCTACTTCGATCAGGCCACCAAGACGGAAATTCTCGGAAGGATGGCAAAAGCCCTGCCGGACGACGGCTATCTCGTTCTCGGCGCTGCCGAAACCGTGGTCGGTCTGACAGATGCCTTCAAGCCTGTTGCCGGAAAACGGGGCCTCTTCCAGAAGAAGCAGGCGGCCCAGGCAACGACCGGATCGGCTGCAACTCCGCGGCTCGCCGCCGGAGGCGGTCTGGGGCTGCGGCGTTAAAGGCCCGTCTGCCCGTTAAAGCGGGCAGGGCAATGAGGCCCCAACAAAGCAATCCAATTCAAAAGGCGGCCGCGGGCCGCCTTTTTCCTTCACGCCATCGTGAAGGTGCGTGGGGTGTCGATCTGCTGTGCGCTTCCGAATAAGTAATTGAAATAATAATATTTTTTTCCATATTGCAGGGCGTCCGGCTGATGCCGGTCAGGTCTTGTCTGGACCTGAAACCATTCCATCTTCTTCGACGTAAGCTTTGCGTTCTGCCGGATACCAGGCGTGTTCGATTGCAGGGCGACTTTGTATGCATCGGAATTGCAAGGAGTGGGAATATGACCGAGATCAAAGTTGAACTCACGCGCCGCGCGGCGCTTCTGGGGGCTGGTGGTGTGCTTGCCGGAGCGAGCCTCGCCGGAACGAGCGTGGTTCATGCTGCGGCCGAAAAGCAGTCCGCATTGCCGGCAAAGGTTGCTCGCTATTCCGTGGGTGGTTTTGAAGTCACGACATTGCACGACGGGGCGGTCACTCTGGCTGAGCCGCAGAAGACGTTCGCCATGAATGTGGATGCGGATACCTTTTCCGAGACCAATGCCGAAAATTTCCTGCCTGACGACAATTTCCAGATCAGTTTCACGCCTACGCTCGTCAACACGGGCAGCGAGTTGGTCCTGTTCGATACCGGCAATGGCGAAGGTGCTCGGCCGGGCAGGGGCAACATGCGCGCTGCGCTGGAAAACGCGGGATACACACCGGAGCAGGTGGATGTGGTGGTACTGACACATATGCACCCCGATCACATCAGCGGTCTGATGGAGGGCGGTTCGCCAACCTTTGCCAATGCGCGCTATGTCACCGGGCAGAAGGAATATGACTTCTGGGCAGCGATGGATGCCGAAGCCAACGGCATCACCAAGCTGATGGCAAGTCATGTCAAGCCGCTGGCGGAAAAGATGACCTTCCTTGACGACGGTGGCAGCGCGGCAAGCGGTGTCACCGCCATGGCTGCCCCAGGGCACACGCCCGGTCACATGATCTACATGCTGGAGAGCGACGGCAAACAGCTTGCCGTGACAGCAGACACGGCCAACCACTATGTGTGGTCTCTGGCGCATCCGGAATGGGAAGTTCGCTTCGACATGGACAAGGAAGGCGCGGCTGCAACCCGCAAGTCCGTCTTCGGTATGCTGGCTGCCGACAAGATCCCCTTCGTCGGATATCACATGCCGTTCCCGGCCGTCGGATATGTGGAGACCAATGGCAGCGGGTTCCGCTACGTTCCGGCGTCCTATCAGTTGCAGCTCTGATCCCGTTCAGGCGATCTCAGGAGGGGGATGTAGCCGGGGCGTAAGCCGGATGGTCCAATCCCTCCTGGTCGCCGGGGCTGTCGTGACAGTGCCGGTGGCACGGGCAACGGTGCATCACATGCGGATGGGTAACCGCCAGGGGCGGATCACTTTGGAGGAGAGCCCCGGCGGGGTGCCGGCGCCGGCCAGCACCGGCTGTCTTGCTGCCCAACGTCTTGCGGTCAAAACAAAAGCCCCGGCACAAAGGCCGGGGCTTTAAAACGTCTACATTCGATGTCAGATCAGGCGGCTACTTCGACATCCGGCTCGCGCAGCACGTAGCCACGGCCCCACACCGTTTCGATGTAGTTCTTGCCGGAAGTTGCAGCTGCCAGCTTCTTGCGAAGCTTACAGATGAACACGTCGATGATCTTCAGTTCCGGCTCGTCCATGCCGCCGTAGAGATGGTTCAGGAACATCTCCTTGGTGAGCGTCGTTCCCTTGCGAAGGGAGAGAAGCTCCAGCATCTGGTATTCCTTGCCGGTCAGATGGACGCGCTGGCCGCCGACTTCGACGGTCTTGGTGTCCAGGTTGACCTTCAGGTCGCCGGTGACAATCACCGATTGCGCATGGCCCTTGGAGCGGCGGACGATTGCGTGGATACGTGCGACAAGCTCATCCTTGTGGAACGGCTTGGTCATGTAATCGTCTGCGCCGAAGCCGAGGCCACGAACCTTGTCTTCAATGCCCGCGTTGCCGGAAAGGATCAGGATCGGTGTCTTGACCTTTGAAACGCGGAGCGTCCGGAGAACCTCGTAACCGGACATGTCCGGCAGGTTCAAATCCAACATTATGATGTCATAATCGTACAGTTTGCCGAGGTCGATACCTTCCTCGCCAAGATCTGTCGTGTAGACGTTGAAGTTCTCGGACTTCAGCATCAACTCGATGCTCTGCGCCGTGGCGCTATCATCCTCAATCAACAATACACGCATGCCAATCCCCTTGTTCTGCCTTTCCTGGGCAAGTCGCAACGGCTCTGTCGGTGCCTGCTACGAAGGACTGATGTTAACCCCGACTCAAAGCTACCGGTTAATGGTTAACAAAATATGATTCGTAACGGCAAGCTCTGGAGAGAGGAAACTGTGAACAACAGTCAACTTGTTGAATCCCCAAAAAAAATCCGGATTCACAAATCTTAATGTTGAACTTTAAGAACCGGCGCTAACCGATTCCGTTCAGATTCCTTTCAACAAAGCCGTTTTGACTTCGAAATGGCTCTCGCTTGTCAGCCTTCCAAAGGTTAAGATTAACCAGAGTCGTAAACGATCGGTTACCAAATCCGTTAACGAGGAAAGGAATCTTACGTGAAGGCGCTTTTCGCCGAGATTGATTCGCTCATGCCGACCGAGATTTATGGCCGGGTTACTGCGGTTCAGGGGCTTCTCGTCGAGATCGCAGGGCCTATTCATGAAATGAGTGTCGGCTCGAGATTATTAATCGATAACGGTGAGGATAACCCGAAAGTTCCCGCGGAGGTTGTTGGTTTTCGCGAAGGACACGCGCTTTGCATGCCGTTTTCCGGGCTGGAAGGTGTGCGAATGGGCTGCAAAGCGGTGATTCAGGCGCGCGACAGCGTGGTGCATCCGGCCAATGCGTGGCTGGGCCGAGTCATTAACGCACTTGGTGAACCGATTGATGGTAAAGGAGGCCTTGTTCATGGCGGAGTGCCTCGCAAATTGCGAAGTTCGCCTCCGCCGGCCTCAGAACGTAAACGAGTTGGGCCCCCTCTGGATCTCGGCGTCCGCGCGCTTAATACATTCGTAACGTGTTGTGAGGGGCAGCGGATGGGCATTTTCGCCGGGTCGGGCGTCGGCAAGTCCGTGCTGATGTCCATGCTGGCACGCAATACCAAATGCGATGTCGCGGTGATCGGTCTTATCGGGGAGCGCGGCCGCGAGGTTCAGGAGTTCATCGAGGACGATCTGGGCGAGGCGGGGCTGGAGCGATCCGTCGTGGTGGTCGCGACCTCCGATGAAAGTGTTCTGATGCGCCGGCAGGCTGCTTATCTGACCATGACGGTGGCAGAGCATTTTCGCGATGAAGGCAAAAACGTTCTGTGCATGATGGATTCGGTGACCCGATTCGCAATGGCGCAGCGCGAGATCGGCCTGTCTATCGGCGAGCCGCCGACCTCCAAGGGATACACGCCAACGGTGTTCACCGAACTTCCGCGCCTTCTGGAGCGGGCCGGTCCCGGCAAGGAGAACAGCGGATCGATCACCGGTCTCTTTACCGTCCTGGTGGAAGGGGACAATCACAACGAGCCCGTGGCCGATGCGGTTCGCGGTATTCTCGATGGTCACGTGGTGATGGAACGCGGTATCGCCGAGCGCGGTCGCTATCCGGCGATCAACGTGCTGAAATCCGTCTCCCGGACCATGCCGCGCTGTGTGCCACCGGAGCAACTCCCGATCTTGCGTCGGGCCCGCCAGCTTCTGTCGACCTATACCGACATGGAAGAACTGATCCGGCTTGGCGCTTACCGAAAGGGATCGGACCCGACTGTGGATGAGGCCATTTACAGGTTCGACATGATCGACGAATTTCTCAATCAGGGAAAAGACGAAGCGACATCACTTTCTGACGGGTATGAGCAACTTGCCAACCTTTTGGAAATGACTCAGGGGTAAACTGCCCAAGTTAGGGGAGTATTGAGTAATGAAAACCCGAGACAGTTTGATCCGTTTGAAGCGGTTTCAGGTTGACGAAAAGCGGCGACAGCTTGCTCAGATCGAGAGCATGATCGCCGAGTTCAACCGTATGGCCGATGAGCTCGACGACCAGATTCGGTCGGAGCAGGAACGGGTGGGTATTACGGATGTCACACATTTTGCCTATCCGACGTTCGCCAAGGCGGCCGCGGACCGACGCGACAATCTGCGCAATTCCGCGCATGAACTGGACGATCAGCTTCAACGCGCCCGGGACGAGCTTAGCGAGGCGATTGAAGAACTGAAAAAGTTCGAGCAGCTTGAAGAGCGAGACCAGCAGCGCGAACGCACCGCCCAGGAAATGGCGGAGCAGGATCTGCTCGACGAGGTCGCCGCGCGGGCACGCGGGCGCTAGCGGCCCTCAAACCTTCCCCTGCAACGGCTGGTCCCCAACAGGGGGCTGGCGGCTTTGGATGGATGTTCTTATATACCTGATCGTTGCTTGCGGCGGTCAGGTTTTGTGCTTCCCGATCCGGGTGATATAGGGAATACAGCTCCTCCCGGCCTTGCCGGGCGCAGGTCTCCTTTCAAGTTCAAGCCATAGCCAGGGTACGGCAGGTTCTATGCGATTATTTCTGGCTTTCCTGCTTCCGGTTTCCACATTTTCGTTTGCTCTCGGACTGACCCAGCCGCTGATGCGGTTCGAACGTCTCTATTTTCTGGAAGACCGTCCTACGCTGATCGAAATGGTGACGAGCCTCTACTATGAGGGCGATGCCGTTCTCGCAGCGATCGTGGCGCTGTTCTCGATCGGATTTCCCGCACTGAAGATCCTGTTGATCCATGTGGCTGTGCTCAGCGGCGCAAAGACCCGGTCGCTGGCCCTGCTGTCGATGGTCAGCAAGTGGTCTATGCTGGATGTCATGCTGGTGGCGCTGGTCCTGTTCGCGGCCAAGACAAGCGGGTTGGCTGCGGCCGCCATTTTGCCGGGACTGTGGTTCTATGCCGTCGCGACCCTGTCGACGGCAATTGCCGCGACGCTTTGCTCAAGAAGCTGAGATCCCACCCGATCCGAACCCTTCGGTAAGCACCAAGTCGGCGCCCATCGGTGTGACCGCTCTGAAAAGCGCGGCTTCTTGAGGCTGGTGTCGTCATGGCCGGTCTTCAGTCCGGAGAATCTGGGTGGCCACCCCAGTTTGCTGTGCTGGTCTCCGTCAGCCGTATTTATTGCTACACCGCCGCAGTGCTCGCTGTCCGGTCAATAGCGGTTCTTGTTTTTTTGTCCCGCCGGTTTGCCTGAAAGTCACCGCAGCGCGACTGTCTGTCTTGCGCCGCGCTTTCGAGATGTTTCTTGTAGTTCACGGTCCATTCGGACGCCTGTGCCGCCGGGATCTTCATGTGGTCGCAGCGGACTTTGGCGAACAGGGCAAAGGTCGGGGTGTCGAGGCCGGCTTTCGCAGCTGTTCTCAAAACCACATCCTTCTTGCCGTTGAAGACTGCATCCTTGAGAGCCTTCTGGGCTGTTCGCCCGCGTGCGCTGAGCAGTTCGATCGCGTGATTGAAGCGACCATCCTGCAAAAGCAGGATCATCAGTTCATTCATGGTGATGTCCGCGCGCTCGGCTTCCCGCCACAGCAAGGCCATATCGGCATTGTTCAGCGTGTCGCCGAATTCCCGGCGCAGCACTTTCAGCCTTGCGATCTGGTCGAGTTGTTCCTGCGACAGGGAGCCTTCGATAATGCTGCGCAGCCGCTTCTTGGTTTCGTCATTGACGAGTGGCAGCAGGGCCCGGCAAACCGCCGGGGAAAGATCGGAGCGCAGGCAAAGGTCTTCACGCAGGACCACATCTTCCGTGGCATATTTGACGAAAGAGAGCATCGTATCCCGTGACAGCTTGATCTCGCGGTTGCCAACCAGAATACGGTGTACCGGTCGGTCGCCTTTTTCGGCAATGGCATCGGAAACCTCAGTGGAGAGGTCTGTGCGGCGCGCGATCACCTGCAGGTGGGCGTTGCTCAGCCGTTCAACGAAATCGATCAGGTCGTCCTGGGTCAGTGCCGGGCTTTGGGCGAGCAGCGGCATGCACACATTGACATCGTCTTCAGCGATCTTGCGGGCAAGTTCCGGCGGCGTGTTGACGTGTGACGCCAGTTTGTGCGCCAGTTGTGCCCGGTCTTTCGGGGTGCCGACGCTGTAGAGCTTGATGATCACTTCGGAGAAGATCGCAAGTTCCCGATCAGTCCGCTCTTCCAGGTTCGAGATCACGAGTTCGCTCACCTGCGCGAACAGCCTTCGCCGCGCGTCCTCGGTGCCTTCCAGGGCGAGCTTGATCAAGGACCTGGGCATCCTTCCTCCTCCACGGCCAGATTGGCGCCCACATCGTTATTATTACGTTACCCGATAGTCCGAGCGTGGCATATTACCTTGCGTTAGTGCGAGATCTTTTCCAGATTTCCAGTGAAACTCTACTTCTGCTGGAATTGGTTGACCGCTTACTACTCGGTCAACTTGCATTCCGTAATAATAATTAAAAATTTCCACAGGCAGCAGACTGAGCCTTTTCATCGTGCGTCGTTCCTCCATATTGTCCCTGCCATGGCCGGATGCCCACTGGCCTTTTGGAAAATAACAAGGGTTGGAAATGACGATTTTGCGCTGCTGCCTCTTTGCACTGATGATGATCTTCGCCGGAATGGCTCCTGTTCTGGCTCAAGAAAGCGGAGGCAAGTCCGCGGCGCAGGAGCAGTCCTCACCCGCTGATGTCGAACAGGCGAACCAGGAGCTGATAAAAGTCCTGAACGACCCCAAAAGCCGGGCCGAGCTGATTGACCTGTTGAAAAAGAATGCCGGCAGCAAGCCGCCCGCCGATGGTGACAGGCAGGTTCCCGGAAGCGAAGCCGCAACTCCCGCAGAGGGAGCCTCGCCGCCCCTGCAGCAGGATAACTTCGCCTTGCGGATCGGCGAATACACGCGCTCGCTCGTGGATGATGCGAGCTATCTGCTGCAACAGGCCGTGCGTTCGTTGAATGGACTGGTGCTTGTTGCGCGTGGTGATATTCCCGTCAAATGGGACCGGGTGAAAGATATTGCGCTTCAGGTGGTCGTCGTTCTTTTCGCTGCCTATGCAGGTTTTCTTGTCAGCCAGTTGATTGCCAAACGGCTCTATCCGCGCATGTCGGTTTATGCGCGCTATGGCGGCGGGCTGACCCGGACTTTCGTTCTGGTCCTGACGTCGGTTGTCGATGCGATTACGGTCGGCATCGGGTGGGCGGTCGGCAACGCGGCCGCACTGGCGAATCTGGGTGAAATAAAGGCCGGCGTCACGTTGCAGGAAAGCCTGGCGCTGAACGCATTCTTCATTCTCGGAATGGCCAATGTCTCGCTGCGCTTCATCTTTGCGCCGGGCCGTCCGGAGCTGCGTCTTCTGCCGTTCACCGATGAGAGTTCGCTTTACTGGTACGGTCGTCTGCGGCTGTTCATGTACTGGATGATCTACGGCGTGTTTCTGGCGGTGCCGATTGCCAATGTTGCAGTCTCCTTCGTTCTGGGCAACGCCTTGCGGTTCATCGTCGTGCTTCTTGGCATGGTCTATCTGCTGGTTCTGGTGTACCGGAACAGGCAGCGCGTTAACGCGGGTGCCCGGGATTACGCCGAACACATGCAGAGCGTTCTTGCCAAGCGCGCGCTCGTTCTGGTCGGCAAGCTCTGGCATCTGGCTGCCTTTGGATATATCGCGGCGGTCTTCATCATCTGGATCACCCGGCCGTTCGACGCCACGACCATCATCTTGCGAGCGACGGGGCTGTCGATCCTGACCATCATGGCGGGTATGGCCATTTCGCTGGTCGTTACCAAAGCCATCAAGGGCGGGATCCGCCTGCCGGACGATTTGAACCGGACCCTTCCGGCGCTTCAGAGCCGGCTGAACGCTTTCGTGCCGCGCCTTTTGAAGTTCATCCGGTTTGCCGTGTTCTTGGCAACCGTGCTGTTGCTTCTGGAAATCTGGGGTGTGTTGACGATAGCCGAGTGGCTGGTAAGCGAAGCCGGTGTGCAGCTTCTCAGCAGCTACGGATCCGCCTTCCTGGTTCTGCTCGTCGCCTTCCTGATCTGGCTGGCTGTCATGTCCTGGGTGGATCTCAGGCTGCAATCGCGTTCCGGACACATCGTGACCGCCCGCGAGCGCACACTGTTTCAGTTGTTCCGGAACGCGTCGACGGTCGTCATCGTCGTGATGGCGCTGCTTTTGTCCCTGTCGGAAGTCGGCGTTGATATCGGCCCGCTGATCGCCGGTGCCGGTGTTGTCGGTCTGGCGATTTCCTTCGGTGCGCAGACCCTGGTCAAGGACATCATCACCGGTGCCTTCATCCAGATCGAGAATGCCATCAACGAAGGCGACGTTGTTACCGTTGCCGGAATAACGGGCACAGTCGAAGGGCTCACCGTCCGGTCCGTGCGCATGCGCGATCTTGACGGAACGACCCATATCATTCCGTTTTCTTCGGTCGACATGGTGTCCAACTTCATGCGCGGCTTCGCCTATTATGTCGCGCTGATCGGTGTTTCCTACGACACGAATATCACCGACGCCAAGGAGGCCATGCTGGAAGCTTTCCGCAGGCTGCAGAAATCGGATCTCGGATCCAGCATCATCGGCGATTTCGAAATGCACGGCGTCACCAATTTTGGTGCCAGCTCCATCGATATCCGTGGCCGTATCAAGACCCTTCCCGGAGATCAGTGGAGCGTCGGGCGGGCGTATAACGAATTTATCAAACAGGTGTTCGATGAGCGGGATATCGAAATTCCGTTCCCGCAGGTTACCTACCATTCGGCGACGCCGCCTTTCGTCGAGGACGGCAGCAAACCGAAACAGAGCAAGAAGGTTGACGTGTCATCGGGTCCGCTTGAGGACGATGCACCGGCTGAAGACTGAGAATAGTCGTTGATTCAATGCCTTGCGTATTCCAGGTAGATTGTCTGACCCCGATGGAGGTGCGAGCCTCTTGTCGGGGTCTTTCGTCTTGGTGCGATAAATTGTTGATTGAATTTCGAGAAGTTTCGTTTTATTTTCATTTTCAATCCTGAGACGCAAAAACACAGGCCGGGAATAGTTATGGCTGCGGATTACGATCTTTTGATCATCGGTGGGGGCATCAACGGAACGGGCGTCGCCCGCGACGCGGTCGGCCGGGGGGCTTCGGTTCTTCTGGTCGAAATGGGTGACCTTGCCGGCGCAACGTCATCGGCCTCGACCAAACTCATCCACGGCGGCCTGCGCTACCTGGAATATTATGAGTTCGGCCTGGTGCGCAAAGCGCTGAAAGAGCGAGAAGTCTTGTGGCGGGCCGCGCCCCATATCGCCTGGCCTCTGCGGTTTATCCTGCCGCACCACAAGGACCTGCGCCCGGCATGGCTCCTGCGGCTTGGCTTGTTCCTCTATGACCATCTGGGTGGCCGCGAACTGCTGCCGGCCACCAGGACCGTTCGTCTGGACCAGGCACCGTTCTCGCAGGGGCTGAAGAAGCTTTTCAAAAAGGGGTTCGAATATTCGGACTGCTGGGTGGACGACGCCCGTCTCGTCGTTCTCAATGCACGGGATGCGGCCGATCGTGGAGCGGACATCCTGACCCGGACCAAATGCATCAGCGCGCGGCGGGAGGGAGATCTCTGGCAGGTCGTGCTGAAGGACCTGGCAAGCGGCGAGGAGAAGACCGTTACCGCCAACGTGCTGGTCAATGCGGCGGGCCCCTGGGTTGCCGACATGCTGAACGGTGTGACCGGCGCGAACAACAGTTCCAGCGTTCGCCTGGTGAAGGGCAGCCACATCATCGTCAAGCGCCAGTTCGAGCATGACCGCTGCTTTATCTTCCAGAACGGCGATGGCCGGATTGTCTTCGCCATTCCTTACGAAAACGACTTCACGCTGATCGGCACGACCGATGTCGATTTTCACGACGATCTGGGCAAGGTGGAGATCTCGAAGGACGAGATTGCCTATCTGTGCAAGGCGGCGAGTGAGTATCTGGAAAACGCGATCACGCCTGAAGATGTGGTCCATACCTATTCCGGCGTCCGCCCGCTTTACGACGATGGCGCAAAGGACGCCAAGGCGGCAACGCGCGACTATGTGCTGGAACTGGATGTCGGCGACGCCAAACCGGCGATCCTGTCCGTCTTCGGTGGCAAGATCACGACCTACCGCAAGCTGGCAGAGCATGTTCTGGAGAAGCTGGAGCCGTATCTCCCGTTGAAACGCGGGGTGTGGACCGCCTATGCGCCCCTGCCCGGCGGTGATTTCAAGGTGAGCGACTTTGAGGCCGAGGTCGCTCGACTTGAGGCTGATTTTCCGTTCCTGGACAAGGTTTTCGCCACCCGTCTGATCCGTCACTACGGCACGGATGCACGCTTCATCCTGGGAGAGGCGAAGACGCTCGAAGATCTCGGCCGCTGCTTTGGCTACAATCTCCATGAAGCGGAAGTGAAGTGGCTGGTCCGCCGCGAATGGGCTCGCACCGCGCAGGACATTCTGTGGCGCCGGACGAAGCTGGGGTTGCGGCTCAACCGGGAGGAAGCGGCTGAGCTGGATACCTATCTGTCGGCGTATCTTGCAGAGCAGGCCGGCGCTGCGGCATAGTTTCGTCAAAGGGAACCAGGGGACCTGCCGGCCTTGCCGGCAGTTTTCATGACAAGAAGAAAACGGGAGGTGCGCCATGGCCGGATGTGTTTTGGCAATAGACCAGGGCACGACGTCGAGCCGGGCAATTGTCTTCGGCGACGATTTCCAACCAGTCAGTGTGGGGCAGCAGGAATTTCCGCAACATTTCCCGAAGTCGGGATGGGTGGAACATTCCCCGGCCGACATTTGGGCGAGCACGCTGCGCGTGTGCCGCGAAGCCCTGGAAAAAGCGCCCTCCGGCGGAGCGGACGTTGCCGCGATCGGGATCACCAACCAGCGCGAAACCACGCTTGTCTGGGACCGGTCAACAGGCGAGCCCGTCTACAACGCCATTGTCTGGCAAGACCGGCGCACCGCGGATTTCTGTGCGAAATTGCGGGCTGACGGCCGGGAAGACACCTTCGCGGCCAAGACCGGCCTGCTGCTCGACCCTTATTTTTCCGGAACCAAGATCGCCTGGATCCTGGACAACGTCGATGGTGTGCGTGAGCGCGCCGAGCGTGGAGAGCTCGCTTTCGGAACCGTCGATACCTGGCTGATCTGGCAGCTTACGGGCGGAAAGGTGCATGCAACAGATGCCACCAACGCCTCCCGGACACTGATCTACAACATTCACGACAACACGTGGGACGAGGAGCTCTGCAAGCTTCTCAACATCCCGCATGGCCTGCTGCCCGACGTCAAGGACAGCGCTGATGAATTCGGCGTCACCGACACCGAGTTGTTTGGCCGGGCGATACCGATCACGGGTGTTGCCGGCGACCAGCAGGCCGCAACGGTCGGGCAGGCCTGCTTCGAGCCAGGTATGGTCAAGTCCACTTACGGCACTGGCTGCTTTGCGCTGATGAACACCGGTTCCAAACCGGTCCAGTCCAGCAACCGCATGCTGACGACCATTGCCTACAGGCTGAATGGCGAAACCACTTATGCGCTGGAAGGATCCATCTTCATTGCCGGTGCTGCCGTCCAGTGGCTGCGGGATGGTCTGGGGCTCATCGAAAACGCCGGCGACTCCCAGTCGCTTGCCGAGCAGGCGGATCCGAACCAGGACGTCTATCTTGTGCCCGCCTTTGTCGGTCTGGGAGCGCCTTACTGGGATGCGGACGCGCGGGGGGCGCTGTTCGGTCTGACCCGCAACACGGGTCCGAAGGAAATTTCCCGCGCCGTGCTGCAGAGCGTCGGCTATCAGACAAGCGATCTGATCGAGGCCATGCGGGCGGACTGGCCGGAAGCCGAGCAGCCGGTTCTGCGTGTCGATGGCGGCATGACGGCATCCGATTGGACGATGCAATTTCTGGCTGATATTCTTGGAGCGCCGGTCGACCGGCCTACGGTGCCGGAAACAACCGCCCTCGGCGCGGCGTGGCTTGCCGGGTCAAAGGCGGGAATCTGGCCCGGTGCCGAGGCTTTTTCGGCGGAGTGGAAGCTGGAAAAGCGCTTCGAACCACAGTTACAGGAAAGTGAGCGGACAAGATTGCTTGCCGGATGGCAGGATGCCGTCAAACGAACGCGTTCCACGCAGGACTGACAATTCCGTAGGCTCCTGATGTCGCGGGAGCCTATAATTTTCAGTCGGTTAGCAGATAGGTGGAAAAACTGCCATGGCGGTATTTGTTTCTCCTTTGCTCAAAGGAGCGTGTTAAAAATTTACGGCAGTAACTCTTACCTAGCAAAATAATTTCAATAAGGTCGTCAAATTAGAAATATGTTGGTAGTTGATTTTCTAACAAAAAAACGCCTTAGTTTGCGCTGGCTTGGGCTTAACTCCATTGCGCGATTCAACGACGCAAGGCCCTTGCACTTCATCAAGGGGAGAACAGTTTGATGAATTTCCAAAAAACCTTGAAGGCATCCCTTCTTGGCGTAAGCCTTGCTGTGATTGCAGCAACCGGTGCTTCTGCAAAAAACCTGGTTTATTGCTCGGAAGGGTCACCTGAAGGCTTTGATGCTGCACTTTACACCGCTGGTACGACGTTCGACGCTTCCTCCAAGCCGGTCTACAACCGTCTTGTCGAGTTCAAGCCCGGTACGACCGAAGTACAGCCGGGCCTGGCTGAGAGCTGGGAAGTTTCCGAAGATGGCCTGGAATACACTTTCAAGCTGCGTAAGGGTGTAAAGTTCCACACCACCAGCTTCTTCACGCCGACCCGTGAATTCAATGCAGACGACGTGGTCTTCACCTTTGAGCGTCAGCTCAAGAAGGACAATCCGTGGCACGAATACACCGCCGGCAGCTCGTGGGAGTATTTCGACGGCATGTCCATGCCGGATCTGATCAAGGAAATCGTCAAGGTTGACGATTACACGGTCAAATTCGTCTTGAACCGCCCGGAAGCTCCGATGATCGCCAACCTGGCGATGGACTTCGCTTCCATCGTCTCCGCCGAATATGCTGATCAGCTCGAAGCTGCCGGCACCAAGGAACTGCTCAACCAGCAGCCGGTCGGCACCGGTCCGTTCTCTTTCGTGGGTTATCAGAAAGATGCCGTGATCCGTTATGCGGCCAACCCGGATTACTGGCGTGGCAAGCAGCCGGTCGACAACCTGATCTTCGCGATCACTCCGGATGCAGCCGTGCGCCTTCAGAAGCTGAAGGCCGGTGAATGTCATATCATGCCGTATCCGGCACCGGCCGACATCGCCGATATCAGGGATGATGGCAATCTGACCCTGCTGGAACAGCAAGGCCTGAACGTGGGCTACCTTGCCTACAACACCAAGCAGGCTCCGTTCGACAAGCCGGAAGTCCGCAAGGCGCTGAACCACGCGATCAACAAGCAGGCGATCCTCGACGCAGTTTTCCAGGGCTCCGGCCAGGCTGCGAAGAACCCGATCCCGCCGACCATGTGGTCCTACAACGACGCCGTTGAAGACGACGACTACAATCCGGAACTGGCCAAGGAAATGCTGGAAGCCGCCGGTGTCTCCGATCTTTCCATGAAGATCTGGGCAATGCCGGTACAGCGTCCGTACAACCCGAACGCCCGCCGTATGGCTGAAGTCATGCAGGCCGATTTCGCGAACGTCGGTGTGAACGTCGAGATCGTTTCCTACGAATGGGGTGAATACCTGTCCCGTTCCAAGGCGGAAGATCGTGACGGTGCCGTGCTTCTCGGCTGGACCGGTGACAACGGCGATCCGGACAACTTCCTGGCTGTTCTGCTCGGCTGTGACGGTGTCGGCGGCTCTAACCGCGCCCAGTGGTGCAATGAAGAGTTCGACGCCTTGATCATGAAGGCAAAGTCCGTGACCAGCAAGGAAGAGCGTACCAAGCTCTACGAAGAAGCGCAGGTCGTGTTCAAGGAGCAGGCTCCGTGGGCAACCATCGCCCACTCGGTCGTCTTCATGCCGATGTCCTCCAAGGTCACCGGATACGTCATGGACCCGCTTGGCGGTCACAACTTTGAAGGTGTGGACGTCGCGGAATAAGTCCGCCCAAGTCGAAGGAGGCGCTGGCAGCAATGCCGGCGCCTTCAGACATTCTGGCCGGCGGATGCCCTCCTGACATCAGGTCGCTTCCGCTGGCTCTTTGTATCTGGAACCTGACATGCTTCGCTTTCTTCTAGGCCGTCTCGGTCTGTTGATACCGACATTCTTTGGTGTCACTCTCGTCGCCTTTTCGTTTATCCGCATGCTGCCGGGCGATCCCGCCGAGCTGCTCGCCGGCGAGCGCGGTATATCTGATGAGCGGAGGGCTCAGGTCCTTGGCCAGCTTGGGTTCGACAAACCGCTTTGGCATCAATATCTCGACTACATCACCGGCATCTTCCACGGAGATCTGGGCATCTCCTTCGTGTCGAAGAAGCCTGTGCTCGATGAATTCCTGACGCTGTTTCCGGCAACTGCCGAGCTGGCTCTTTGCGCCATCATCATCGCCATCTGCCTTGGCATTCCCGCCGGCATCTTCGCGGCCGTGAAGCGCGGATCGATCGCCGATCAGGCCATCATGGGAACAGCCCTGGTCGGCTATTCGATGCCGATCTTCTGGTGGGGCCTGCTGCTGATCATCCTGTTTTCCGGGACGCTCGGCTGGACACCGGTCTCCGGGCGCATATCACTGATGTTCTTCTTCCCGCAGGTCACCGGGTTCATGCTGATCGACAGTCTGCTGTCCGGCGAGAAGGGGGCGTTCCTGTCAGCTGTCAGTCACCTGATCCTGCCTTCCATCGTGCTGGCGACCATTCCGATGGCCGTCATCGCGCGACAGACCCGGTCCGCCATGCTCGAGGTTCTGGGAGAAGACTATGTGCGCACCGCCCGGGCAAAGGGGCTGCCGCCGCGTGCGGTCATCGGTCTGCATGCGCTGCGCAATGCCCTGATCCCGGTGGTGACCACCATCGGTCTGCAGGTCGGGGTGCTTCTCGCAGGCGCCATCCTGACGGAGACGATTTTCTCCTGGCCGGGCATCGGCAAGTGGCTTGTCGACAGTATCTCCCGCCGCGACTACTTCGTGGTCCAGGGCGGTCTGCTGCTGATCGCCGGGATCATCATGCTGGTCAACCTGATCGTTGACGTGCTCTACGGCCTGATCAATCCGCGAATTCGTTACAACTGAGCCGGGGACAAGGAAAATGACAAATACCTCGCCGGCTTCGAAAGCCGATCCGACCAAGCTCCAGGCCGAGAGCCGCAACGCCACCAAGGCGCAGCTTCTGGAGTTCTGGTACTACTTCTCGCAGAACAAGGGCGCCGTGATCGGTCTCGTGATCTTCGTGCTTCTGGTCCTCATGGCCCTCCTGGCACCGTTGATCGCGCCGCATGACCCCGACTTCCAGTACCGCGACAGTTTCCTCGTTCCTCCCTTCTGGGAGGAGGGCGGCAAGGCCGCATTCCTGCTGGGAACGGATGCAGTTGGCCGCGATATGCTGTCGCGTCTCATCTTCGGTGCGCGCTTCTCGCTGTTCATCGGTGTCGTCGTGGTCACCATCGCCCTTGTGGGCGGTGTCGTGATCGGCCTTGTTGCGGGCTACGTGCGCGGCATGACCGACACGCTGATCATGCGTGTGATGGACATCATTCTGGCATTCCCGTCGCTCCTGCTGGCTCTGGTGCTCGTCGCCATCCTGGGGCCGGGGCTGATCAACGCCATGATCGCGATTGCCATCGTCCTGCAGCCGCATTTCGTGCGGCTGACCCGTGCGGCTGTTTTGTCCGAACGCACGCGAGACTATGTCGTCGCGGCCAAGGTGGCTGGAGCCGGTCACATACGGCTGATGTTCAAGACGATCCTGCCGAACTGCCTGGCACCGCTGATCGTTCAGGCCACGCTGTCCTTTTCCAACGCGATCCTGGATGCGGCCGCGCTTGGCTTTCTGGGCATGGGCGCGCAGCCGCCGACCCCGGAATGGGGCACTATGCTGGCCGAGGCGCGCGAATTCATTCTGCGCGCCTGGTGGGTGGTCACCTTCCCGGGCCTTGCGATCCTGGTCACCGTTCTTGCCATCAACCTGGTCGGCGACGGCCTGCGTGATGCGCTCGATCCGAAGCTGAAGAGGAGCTAAGCGATGCCGCTTCTTGAAATCAGAAACCTGAAGGTCGAGTTCGACACCGCCAAGGGCCCGTTCAAGGCCCTGGACGGGGTCGATTATACGGTCGATGGGGGTGAGGTTCTGGCCATCGTCGGCGAGTCCGGGTCCGGAAAATCCGTTGCCATGCTGGCAACCATGGGTCTGTTGCCGGATACGGCAACGATCACCGCCGACAAGATGGAATTCGAGGGTCTTGACCTGCGGACCCTGTCGTCCAGGGATCGGCGCCGGGTGATCGGCAAGGACATCTCGATGATCTTCCAGGAGCCGATCGCCAGTCTCAACCCGTGTTTCACCGTAGGCTTTCAGCTTGGCGAAACGCTGAAGACCCACATGGGGCTGAAAGGCCGTCAGGCCCGGGACCGGGTGGTGGAAATTCTGACCTCCGTCGGCATTCCGAACCCGGGCGAGCGTCTGTCCGCCTTTCCGCACCAGATGTCCGGCGGCCAGTGCCAGCGCGTGATGATCGCCATGGCGATTGCCTGCGCCCCGAAGTTGCTGATTGCCGATGAGCCGACGACAGCCCTGGATGTCACGATCCAGAAGCAGATCCTGGATCTTCTGGTCCAGCTTCAGCAGGACAGCGGCATGGGGCTGATCATGATCACCCACGACATGGGCGTGGTTGCCGAAACCGCCGACCGTGTCATCGTGCAGTACAAGGGCCGCAAGATGGAGGAGGCCGACGTGCTGACCCTCTTCGAAAATCCCAAGAACCCGTACACGAAGGCATTGCTGTCGGCCCTGCCGGAAAATGCCACAGGCGACCGCTTGCCGACGGTGAGTGACTTTGCCGAAGCAGGAGGTTTCTGAGATGGCTGGCGATGTGATCCTCAAGGTCCGCGATCTCTACCGGACCTATGACATCAAGGGTGGCATGTTCAAGAAGGCGTCGACCCTGACGGCCGTCAAGGGTGTGAGCCTGGACGTGGAACGCGGAAGCACCCTGGCGGTGGTCGGTGAAAGCGGCTGTGGCAAGTCGACCCTTGCCCGGATGCTCACCATGATCGACGCGCAGACCTCCGGCCTGATCGAGATCGACGGGTTGCCGATCGATATCTCGCAGACCGGGATTTCGAAGGAAATGCGCCAGAAGGTGCAGATCGTGTTCCAGAACCCCTATGGGTCGCTGAACCCGCGTCAGAAGATCGGTCATGTGCTGGAAGAGCCGCTGCTGCTCAACACCGACATGCCGTCGGCAGAGCGCCGCGATCTGGCACTTCAGATGCTGGAGAAGGTTGGTCTGCAGCCGGAACACTACGGCCGCTATCCGCATATGTTCTCCGGCGGACAGCGTCAGCGCATCGCGATTGCGCGGGCAATCATGATGAAGCCGAAGCTGCTGGTGCTCGATGAGCCAGTTTCCGCGCTCGATCTGTCGGTCCAGGCCCAGATCCTGAACCTTCTTGCCGATCTTCAGGAAGAGATGGGTCTCACCTATGTGTTCATCTCTCACGACCTGTCAGTGGTGCGCTACATCGCCGACAAGGTGATGGTGATGTACTTCGGTGAAGTGGTGGAATACGGCACGCGGGATGAAGTGTTCGAAAACCCGCAGCACGACTACACCAAGACACTGTTCGCTGCGACGCCGCGGGCGGATGTGGACAGCATCAGGAAACGCCTGGCTGCCAAGGCTGCCTGAGCCAGCGCAAGATTGCAGTCCGTCGTCGCGAATAACAGAACCTTGCCCAGATCGGGCAGGGTTCTTTTCGTTGGAGGGAGCTGACTTGAATTCCTATTTCATCATCATATTGGCAATTGTTCTGGCCGTCGTTTTCTGCGCCGCTTTCCTGGGCTTGAGTTACCTCCACTCATCGATCCTGTTTGGAGTTGTCGCCGTGGCGCTCTCACCGGTTGCCATTCATCGAATACCGCAATCAAACCTCGCGACAGGGGCCCTTATTGGCCTGGCGATTTTCGCATCCTACCCGCTCAAGAAATTCCTCCATCTCGACTCGTTTGTGCTGAGCATCATTCTCACCCTGGCGTGTTTTGCTGTGCTCTGGGTGATTGGTTTCGGTTGGAAACGGAGTTGGAAGTAACGCCCATTTTGTCAGGTGGTCGTTCCGCCGGCTTCCGGGGAATTGCTCAGCCAAACCGCAAAGCCGGTAAATTGCGCTTGCATGCTTCGGTATTTCGAGTATTCTCGAAATATGGAAAAAGAAGATGCCCTGAATGCATTGGCAGCGCTTGGCCAGGAAACCCGCCTCGACGTCTTTCGCCTGCTGGTGAAGGCCGGAAAAGAAGGCATGACCGCCGGTGCCATTTCAGATGACCTCAGCGTGCGTCCGAATACCCTGTCGACCCACCTGGGTGTCCTGTCCCGTTCCGGGCTTGTGCAAGCCGAACGGGACGGGCGCTCGATCTGTTATCGCGCAAGCCTGGAAGCGATGCAGGGTCTCGTGACGTATCTGCTGCAGGACTGCTGCGGCGGCAATCCGGAACTCTGCGCACCGATTGCGTCCCTTGTCGCCGGTGGCGGTTGTGAACCAGGTGGGGCGTGCTGACAAGCCGGGGCGACCTTGCATCCGGTTTTCTGAAAATCCGAGTTGAGAAAGAGTTGGAATGACACAGGAAACGTCACCAATGGGGATCTTCGAGCGCTTCCTGTCGCTCTGGGTTGCCTTGTGCATTGCTGCCGGGGTTGGGCTCGGGGCGGTCTATCCCGGTGTCTTCGAGGCGATCGCATCGCTGGAATATGCCAGCGTCAATCTGGTCGTCGCCGTGCTCATCTGGGTGATGATCTATCCCATGATGGTCAACGTCGACTTTGCCTCTCTGAAAGATGTGGGCCGCAAGCCCAAGGGGCTCTGCATCACGATCGTGGTCAACTGGCTGATCAAGCCGTTCACGATGGCCGCTCTCGGGATCCTGTTCTTTGAGCACGTGTTTGCCGGGCTTGTGGATCCGCAGACCGCGAAGGAATATATCGCCGGCATGATCCTGCTCGGGGTCGCGCCGTGTACGGCCATGGTCTTCGTCTGGAGCCAGTTGGTGCGGGGCGATGCCAATTACACGCTTGTGCAGGTCTCCATCAACGACATCATCATGGTGTTCGCCTTTGCCCCCATCGCGGCGCTGCTGCTTGGTGTCACCGATATCGTCGTGCCGTGGCAGACCCTCCTTCTTTCGGTGATCCTCTATGTGATCATTCCGCTGGTGGCCGGGTATTTCACCCGCAAGGCGCTGGATGGATCAGGCAATGACGAGCGCATCGCCGAATTTACGGCGAAGGTCAAACCCTTCTCGGTCATGGGCCTTCTGGCGACCGTTGTGTTGCTGTTCGGATTTCAGGCGCAGACCATTCTGGAGAAGCCGCTGGTGATCGTGCTGATCGCCGTGCCTCTACTGATCCAGAGCTACGGTATTTTCTTCGTGGCGTACGCCTGGGGATACTTGTGGCGTGTGCCGTTCAACACCGCCGCTCCGGCAGCGCTGATCGGGACGTCCAACTTCTTCGAACTTGCCGTTGCCGTTGCCATCAGCCTGTTCGGCCTGAACTCCGGTGCCGCCCTTGCGACGGTTGTCGGTGTTCTTGTGGAGGTGCCGGTGATGCTGTCCCTGGTCGCCTTTGCCAACAGGACGCGGTCTCATTTTCCGGTGTCTGCCTAGGCTGGGCCTTCCTCAGCTTTGCGAAAGCCTGAAAATGCCTAGCCGGAGCCGCTGACCAGCGTCGTTGCCTGGCGACGCAGATAGAGCATCAGGTTTTCAGCGTGATCCATTGCGGCGGCCTTGTCTCCCGCGGCAATGGCGCGCATGACTTCCATATGGCTCCAGGCCGCCGGGGTCAGGTCTTCCTCGCCGAAATGGCGGTACCAGAACCGGCGGCTTTGCGTCTGCAAGGGAGCAAGAGCCTTGGCGGCAAAGGGATTGCAGGCGGCAGCCGAAACGGCTTCGTCGAAGGCCTTGTCCTGGCGCAGATAATCCTCGACATCCGGTTTTGCGGCAGCTTCGCGCATGTCTTCCGCAATCGCTTCCAGGGTTCTTCTCTCGTCCTTGCTGGCAAGCCGTGCAGCCAAACCGGCCACCAGGCGTTCCAGCGCATGGCGGGCCTCGAGGACTTTCAGAAAATCGGACGGGTTCATTTCGGCGACGACGATGCCGAGACGCGGCCGGATGTTGAGAAGACCTTCCCAGGACAGGCGCTGGATGGCCTCCCTGATGGGGGTCCGCCCAAGGCCCAGTCTTTCGGTGAGGGCAACTTCGGTTACCGTGCTGCCGGGTTTCAGCTTCAAGGTAACGATCTCTTCTTCCAGCAGGCGATAAGCCTGTGCGGATCGGCTGGACTCTGCGGACATGAAGGAAAAGACCTTTGTATGTTCCAAGTGTATTTATGATATATCACACGGCGAAGCGGTAGACGAGGCAAGCCGGGTCTGGCAGGACTTGAACTCTGAAAACAAGTGCCAGGTTCTACTGACTGCGGTGAGCGGCTGCTGTCCGATCCGGCAGTGCGGGCGATTGATGACATACGAGAAAAGACAAGCCGAATGAGCAAGGGACATGTCCATGTGATAGGCGCCGGCATTGTCGGTCTGGCGACCGCCGCTGCCCTGGTGCAGCGGGGCTACGGCGTTACGGTGCTGGACCGAGAAGGCCCGGCGGCAGGCGCAAGCCAGGGCAACGCGGCCGCCATCGCCTGGACGGATGTCGCACCGCTGGCATCGCCCGGACTTTGGAAGCAGGCCTTCAAATGGATGCTGGATCCGCTGGGGCCCTTGTCGGTGCGCCCGGCCTATGCGCTCAAGATCCTGCCCTGGATGCTGCGGTTCATGGCGGCCTCCAATCCTACAAAGGTTCAGCAAAGTACAAAGGCGCTGGCAGAGCTGAACGGTGGGGCGCTTCCGGCCTGGGAGGCGCTCTGGCGGGTGACAGGAACCCACAACCAGGTGCGCCGGGACGGTTGCCTGGAACTGTTCGACACGGTGCAGTCGCTTGAAGCCTCTCGCGCAGGCTGGGCCGAACAACGCGACTACGGCATCAAGGTGGAAGAGCTGGACGCATCTGCGGTCCGCGATCTGGAGCCGGACCTTTCTGCCCGTGTCGTCGGCGGGGCGCTCGTGCCGGACTGGGTTCAGATGGACGAGCCGAAGGTGCTCTGCCTTTCGGTGGCCGAGTGGCTGTCCTCGCAAGGCGTCTCATTCGAGGTTGGCGAGGTCAGCCGCCTGCAGCCTAACGACAGTGGCTGTGATGTGGTTCTGAAAGAT
This sequence comes from Labrenzia sp. ATLA3, assembly GCF_057180185.1. Lineage (NCBI taxonomy): Bacteria > Pseudomonadati > Pseudomonadota > Alphaproteobacteria > Hyphomicrobiales > Stappiaceae > Labrenzia > Labrenzia sp. ATLA3. The sequence goes on along the minus strand of NZ_JBXUKV010000002.1, from coordinate 497,972 downwards.
GGCCGCAAGATTTCAGCCGAACGGCTGGTGATTGCCTGCGGAGCATGGTCGAAAGCTCTTGCCGCGCAGATGGGAGACAGCATCCCTCTGGATACGGAACGCGGCTACAACATTACCATCCCGGAACCCGGTGTGACCGTGAACCGTATGATCATGCTGTCCGGGCACGGGTTCGCGATGTCGCGATTGTCCAGCGGTTTGCGCGTGGGGGGAGCTGTTGAATTCGGCGGTCTCGATCTGCCGGCAAACTGGCGCCGGGTGGACGCCATGCTGGCCAAGGCAAAGCTGTTTTTCCCCGAGCTCCGGTCGGAGGGTGGCAAGCGCTGGATGGGCTTCCGCCCCTCCATTCCGGACAGCCTGCCGGTGATTTCGCCGGCAACTGGGCACAGCCGTGTCTTTTATGCTTTTGGCCACGCCCATCACGGTCTGACCCAGTCCGCTGTCACAGGTGAGATGATTGCGGACATGATAGAGGGCGCGCGACCGACTATCGATCCGGCTCCCTTCGCGGCAAGCCGGTTCTGAGCCAAAGCCCGTCCTTGCTTTTGAGGAACAGTTGCGGCGGCCCGGAAGCCGCCGCAGTCGTTTCAGGATTTCATGGCCATTTTAATGCTGATCTGCTGCGCCATATCGTGGAAGTATTCTCCGGTCGGCTCAAAGCCGCAGGCGGCATAAAAGCGCCGGGCGCGTGCATTTTCCTTGAAGACTTCAACGGTGAGCGGTCCCTTCCGTTTCACCGCATGCTCCACAAGGGCCCTTCCAAGGCCCTGTCCGTGAAATTGCGGGTCGAGAAACAAGCCGCCTATGTGGCTGTCCAGCAGCGATATGAAACCCACGGCAGTGCGGTTGATCTCCGTGACATGGGTTTCCGCCTTCGGCAGATAAATGTCGCGGATGAGGGTGGCTGCCATGTCGTGAAAGTCGTCGCTCAGAAACGGATGCCCGTATTCACTGGCCTTGCGCCAGATATGGATAATCCGTTCAGCGTCCTGGCTGACATAGGGTCTGATCATCTGGATACTATTGTCCTGTTCCGATCATGAGGTCATGACCGGGTATTGTCTCACGTGAGGTTCGGCAAACACTGCCCGCAATGCCGGGGGAGGTTGTTTGCAACTGGGCACTGACGGGTGCCCGACAGATCAGGACATAAAATCTCCGCTTTGAATGGAATGTCCCCTATCACACACGGCAGCCCCGGGAAAACAGAACGGGGCGTCTGCCCCGACCTTTCCTCCGTCAGATCGCCTGCATGGGAGAGTGGCGTTTTTCCCGGTAGAGCTTGTCCAGTCGATAGGTCACGATGGCAAACACCACCCAGCTTGTATGAAACACAAGGCCTGCCAGTATGACTGCCCATCCAGGGATTGGGCCGATGGCAGCCCGGTGAAACACATCGGCAAGGCTGCTCAACGGCATGGGATGAATGGCCAGTTTGCCGTAGTAGGCGACTGCCTGGATCGCCAGGATCCAGGAATAATTGCTGCGCAGCCGCCGCCCTGCCGCCCTGACGAGAGAGATGTGATAATGCGGCATCTCATAGTCGTCGGCCAGCATGGTGGCCCAGCCCCCCTGCATCGGAACCTTCCGTCCAGCCAGAATCGGGGCGTAAAAGTCAGTCTCCATCAACCGCGCCCGGGCGCGAAACATGTTGTAGTAGCGATAGCGACGGGCTTCAAAAATCAGAAACACAGTCACCAGCAGGCCGACCAGCACCATGGGCAGGGGCGAGGCATCCTTGTTGGAAAATGTCGCCGACAGGGCGATGCCAGTGGTGACCACGGCCCAGTTGGTGGTGTTGTCGAGGCGCGTGCGCCAATGGGTGCTGCGAAACACCTCGGCGCGGTAAAGGTGCGCAAGCGCGGCGAGTGTACCGGACTCCATGTCCTGCTTCGGCCATTCTCTTTGGGCGTCTTCCTCCGTCATGCCCTCAGCCTCGCATTTGGGGGTTTCGAAAGCTTAAAGCCTCAGAAATGAAGGGTCGAGGTCTGTCAATAATGCCAAGTAAAATCAGCCTGACTTTGTATTTGTAAACACAGGCAAAGCCACCATTTGTTTGCAACGCGCCCAATCGGTTGTCTTGAAAAATCAAATGGATTTTCGAGATGAAATTGATACCTGCCAAGAGAAGCGTTGTCGGGTTTGCTGCTGTTGTCTCAGCCACGCGATTTCGACACGCCGCTGCCATGTGAGCCATTTGCGCGCATGCGGAGGCGGATCGAGGTTTCATTTCCCGTTTATATAACCTAACGTCACTCGATAAGTTCAGTGGTTCCTGGCGAACAAGCCGCATTTCAACTGAAGAAGTTTCAATAGAACAGGGTTTTTGATGAACAGGTTTTCATCTTGTCTCGTGCTGGCAGCCATTGTTTTGCCGGCGAATTTCGCTTTCGCCTCACCGGATGTCGACTTTCCGCAGAACGGGGCATCCTACGGTGGCAAGGTCCGCAGTGGGCCGGGTATGCAGTACGGGCAGAGCGGCAGTCTCTTTCAGGGAGATCCGATTTTGATCCTGTCCGGAACCGGGGTCATGATGAATGGGTACGAATGGTTCCAGATCAGGTACCGGAACGGGCAGACGGGCTATCACTGGGGTGGGTTGTTCTGCTCGGAACGTCCCTATCCCGGGATCTATGAGGTCTGCGCAGGTCGCCCTCAGGTCCAAAATCCCGTACCGCAGCAACCTGCGGGTCAACCATCAACAGCTTCCGGCGTGAACGGCAGAAATGTGGGTGTCGTCCGGCATTCGGGTGGCTCATTCACACACGTCGGGAATGGCCAGTGGCAGGAGGCAGACGTCTACGGCACGGTGAATTTCAACTTTCAGGAATTCGGCCGGGACGAGTGGTCGGTGTATCTCCATGACTCCTCGCGAAATGTGACGCTGCAACTGGATCTGTATCGGCGCATGATCCTTTACGCACAAGGGGATGCCCCACGGTCTGACCTTTACGCCATCACGGACGCCTTTCCGATGCGTGGCCAGCAGCCGGTATCAGGCGGCAACGTGGCTCAGCCGATTGGCGGAGACTCGGTCACTGTCCAATACACGTGCACCGAAGGATTGCCGATGACGGTCACCTACGTGAGAAGTGGCAACGGGTACGTGACCTATACGTTTGACGGTTCTCCACCGAGACGATTGGAGCAGGTCGTCTCCGGTTCAGGAGCGCGTTACTCGGATGGAAGTTATACGATCCACAGCAAGGGTTCGGACCTTGTCCATGAAGCGCCCTATGGAAGCGACACCTGTCGTCAGAACCAATAGTGAGCTGATCCAGCGGCGCGCATAAACACCGCTGGATCAGGAGATTATTTCTTCTTGTTCATGGCTGCGGCGAGGGCCGCGGCCAACGCGTTGTTGCCGCTGTCTCCGCCAGAGGATTTCGGGCCACCGCCGCCGCGCGGGCCGTTACCACCGCCGGGACCTTTTCCACCGGGGCCTCTGCCCGCCGGCCCACCCCGATGCTGACCACCGCGATCCTGGCCGCCCCTGTCCTGGCCGCCGCGCTCGCGCTGGCCCTGATAATCGGCCTGGGACTTCATGGTCATGGAGATGCGCTTGCGCGGAACATCCACTTCCAGGATCGTCACTTTCACGATGTCCCCGGCCTTCACGACCTTGTGGGGATCGTCGACGAAACGGTCGGCCAACTGGGAGACATGCACCAGCCCATCCTGGTGGACGCCGACATCGACGAAGGCACCGAAATTGGTCACGTTGGTCACCGTGCCTTCCAGTTTCATGCCGGGTTTCAGATCGGATATTTCCTCGATGCCGTCCTGAAGGGTGGCGGTCTTGAATTCCGGGCGCGGGTCACGGCCCGGCTTTTCCAGTTCTGCCAGGATATCCTTCACGGTCGGCAAGCCGAACTTCTCGTCGGTGAATTCAGACGGTTCGAGGCCCTTCAGCAGGGAGGCGTCACCCATGATCTGGCGCAGGTCGCGGCCACAGGCCTTCACGATCCGTTTGGCCAGCGGGTAGGCTTCCGGATGGACGGAGGAGGCGTCCAGCGGCTCCTTGCCTTCGTTGATGCGCAGGAAGCCGGCACAGAGTTCAAAGGCCTTGGCGCCGAGGCGCGGCACCTCCTTGAGCTGCTTCCTGTTGTCGAACCGGCCGATGGCTTCACGGTGCTCGACAACAGCCTTCGCCAGACTGTCCGACAGGCCGGAAATGCGCGACAGAAGGGCAGGCGAGGCGGTGTTGAGATCGACGCCGACAGCATTCACCGCATCTTCAACAACCGCATCCAGTGCACGGGCCAGCTTGGTCTGGTTGACGTCATGCTGATACTGACCGACGCCGATGGATTTCGGTTCGATCTTCACCAGTTCGGCGAGCGGGTCCTGTAGACGGCGGGCAATAGAGGCTGCGCCGCGTAGGGAAACGTCGACGTCGGGCATTTCCTTTGCCGCCAGTTCCGAGGCCGAGTAGACCGAAGCGCCAGCCTCGTTGACGATGACCTTGACCGGGCGCTGGGCGGTTGGAATGTCCGCCAGAACGTCGCCCGCCAGCTTGTCGGTTTCACGGCTGGCCGTGCCGTTGCCGATGGCAATCAGACCGACCTTGTGTTTGGCGATCAGGGCAAGCAGGGCGGCGCGGGAGCCGGAGACATCATTGCGCGGCTGGAACGGATAGATGGTGGCCGTGTCGACCAGTTTGCCCGTCGCATCGACAACAGCAACCTTCACGCCGGTCCGGATGCCCGGATCGAGGCCGAGCGTCGTTCTGGAGCCGGCTGGGGCTGCCAGCAGCAGATCCTTCAGGTTGCGGGCAAACACCTGGATGGCCTCTTCTTCCGCCTTGTCGCGCAGAACACCCATCAGGTCGAGTTCCAGGTGCAGGGCGAGCTTCACCTTCCAGGCGAAACGGGCAGCTTCCATCAGCCACTTGTCGGCAGCCCGGCCCCGGTCGGCGATGCCATAGGTGTCGGCGACCATCTTCACGGCCGGCAGGACGGGGGAGACGTCGTCCGCATCAACTGTCAGGTCGACGGACAGGATGCCTTCGTTGCGGCCGCGGAACAGCGCGAGGGCACGGTGGCTGGGGATCTTCGACCATTTTTCGGAGTAGTCGAAGTAGTCGGCGAATTTCGCCCCCTTTTCCGCCATGCCGTCGATGAGTTTCGATTGAACGACCCCGCGTTCCTCGACATGGCGGCGCAAGCGGCCGACCAGTTCGGCATTTTCGGCAAAGCGCTCCATCAGGATCTGGCGTGCTCCGTCAAGCGCCGCCTTGGTGTCGGCAACGCCCTTGCCTTCATCGACATAAGCGGCCGCTTCAGCTTCGGGGTCGCGAGACGCATCGCCCAAAAGCGTGTCCGCCAGCGGTTCCAGACCGGCTTCACGGGCAATCTGCGCCTTGGTGCGGCGCTTTTTCTTGAACGGCAGGTAGATGTCCTCAAGCTGGGACTTGGTATCGGCTGCCTGGATACTGGCGGCAAGATCGTCGGTGAGCTTGCCCTGCTCCTCGATGGATTTGGTGATGGCGGTGCGCCGATCTTCCATCTCGCGCAGATAGATCAGCCGTTCTTCCAGCTTGCGAAGCTGGGTGTCATCGAGCCCGCCTGTGGCTTCCTTACGGTAACGGGCGATGAAAGGCACCGTGGAACCTTCGTCCAGCATCTGGACGGCGGCATTCACTTGGCCGGCCTTGCAGCCGATCTCATCCGCGATCCTCTGCGCGATACGCAGGGCGGTCTGAGCGCTCTGGGCGGATTGGGCAGCCTTGGAAGAGGGCGCCGCCGGGTCGGTCATCGTTACGCTTGCCATTTGCGAAAGGTACTTTCCGTCGAAAAAACTGAGCCGCAGACGATAAGCTCCCACAATCGGGCGGAAAAGGGACAAGAGGGCTCCGTCCACTGTGAAATGGCGGGATCAGGTCATTAGAGAAGCGACTGGATACCCCGCCTTGCCTCAAAGGAAATTTGGCTGCCAGGCTAGGCATTGCAATGAGATACAATTCATATACACTCCTAGGTTGAGTTCTAGGCAATTGCTGTACGAATTGCAGGAAATTGCGTATTCTACGTTAGAAACGAGCAGGTATTTTTGCACAAGATATCGTGGTTGGTTGGCGGCGCGCGCACTCTTGCAAGAGCGCATTACCTGCCGGTGCTCGGGTTTCTCGAGCTTCTATAACCAGATAACACGGTTTGTTATGAGGAGTGCAGACCGATGGCACGCGGACGGCCAAGAAAAGTAAATACCAAAGACGCTCTTCATTCCGTGATGATCGCTTTTTGGCAGAACGGCTACACCGGAACGTCGATGACCGATCTTGCCGAAGCTTCGGGCATGGCCAAACCGGGCCTGTACGCCGCATTTGGCGATAAGGAAGCGCTGTTTGAAAAAGCGCTGATGCACTATTTCGAGACCTACGGCGGGCCGGTTTTCGACAAATTGAAACGGGCCGAAAAACACTTCGTACAGGACTTTCGGGAGTTCCTCGGCGCAATCGCCGATCTGACGCTGGACAAGGAAACGCCTGCGGGATGCTTTCTGGTCAATGCCCTTGTCGATTGCACCTACGGCGCGCAGCGGCATCAGGAGGTTGTCCTGAACCTGCGGGCTGCCCGGTTCCACGCCATCAGGGATCGTCTCCTGAAGGCGGTTGCAGCCGGCGAGTTATCCGAAGACACGGATATTGACCGTATGGCAACCTTCATCGACGGACAGTTTTCGGCGATTGCCCTGCTCGGGCGCAGCGGTAGCAGCGAGGCCGATCTGAAAACCTTTGTCGAAACAGGTCTTCAGGCCCTTCCCGGAACCGGTGGCATGCAGGAGTTTTCCGGCGTCCCGGGAAACGCGCCTATCTTACAACAGTGATCTGCTCGGCAGCGCGGGTGACGGCCGTATAGAGCCAGCGGCTCTTGTGCTCTCGAAAAGCCCAGCTTTCATCAAACAGTACCACATTGTCCCACTGAGAGCCCTGGGCCTTGTGCACGGTCAGGGCATAGCCGTAGTCGAATTCGTCCGCCTTGCGGCGGATGGCATAGGGAATGCTTTCCGCGCCATCTTCGAACATGGCCGGCAACACCTTCACCTTCACGGCGTTTCTCGCGAGTTCGTCCTCGGACACGACGTCGAACCGCAACGTGTTGCCACGGGGCTGCCGGAGGCGTTTCACCGTCCACAGACCGCCATTCAGAAGCCCTTTGGTCTTGTCGTTCCGCAGGCACACCAGCTTGTCGCCGACAGCGGGCATGGGGGTGGAGAAATCCTTGAGTTCGCGAATGCGGGCGTTATAGAGCCTGCGCGTCTTGTTGGTTCCGACCAGCACCTGATCGGCGGCAAGAATCTGGTCCTTGTCGATGTCGCGCCGGTGGATCACCCGGCTTTCGCCAAAGGTGCCGTAGTCGAGCTGGCCGCCGTCGCGAATGGTCATCGACATGCGAACGATGGGATTGTCCTGCGCCTGCCGGTGAACCTCGGTCAGCATCATATCGGGTTCGGCTGCCGTGAAAAAACCGCCGCCCTTCACCGGGGGCAACTGTGCCGGGTCGCCGAGCACCAGAACAGGCGTGCCGAAGGACAGGAGATCCTTTCCCAGGTCTTCGTCCACCATGGAGCATTCGTCGATGACGATCAGGCTCGCAGTCGCGGCCTGGCTGTCTCTCTTGATGGCGAACTGCGGACCAGTGTCGTCTTCGTCGTCGTCGTTATCTTCTTCTTCCTTGGCCGAGCGTGGACGGTAGATCAGCGAATGGATCGTCCCCGCATCCTCGCAGCCTTTCTGGCGCAGCACATGCGCAGCCTTGCCGGTGAAGGCACCGAAACAGACATCGCCATCGATGCCTTCCGCCAGATGCCGGGCAAGTGTTGTCTTGCCCGTGCCGGCAAAGCCAAACAGGCGGAACACCTGCCGGTCGCCACGCTTCAGCCAGGCAGCGGCTTCTTTCAGGGCTTCGTCTTGTTGTGGGGACCAGGCCACGGAAATGCTCCTTCAGGATCAGACCCGGTTGCTTACCCCGAAACGGGCGATTCGACCACGACGGAAATCGACAGGTCGGTCTCTCGGTGGATTTGCTTGTGGTTCGAGAGTTCAGGTGTGGTGCCGGCTGTTGGAGCGCATTTGCCGGACTTTCACCTCAGTCACAAGAAAACTTGCCTCAACCCCCACCTCATTCTGAGGAGGACCTTCAGGTCCGTCTCGAAGAATGGGCTGCAGGCGACGGAGCAAGCGGCCCATCCTTCGAGACGCGTACTTTCGTACGCTCCTCAGGATGAGGTTGATTGGGATGAGTGACCTGAGCGGCCTGAGTAAGGTTTGATAATCGGAAACTCTACCCCAACACCGAGAATGAACTTTCCTTCGTCAGCGCGCGCTTGCGGGAGAATGTGGCCGTGTTGAGCGTGTGGGCGACATGCTGCAGCTTGAATTGCAGTGGCTGGGCGTCGTGGTCGTTGCCGGCTTCGCAGTAGCCGATCAGGTCGGCCATCAGGCGCCCGGCAACGGTTGCGTTCTTGAACTGGTTGCCGCTGGTGCCGATGGCCAGGTAATAGCCGTCGACGTCGGTCCGGTCGTAGACCGGCAGCCAGTCGTCTGTGGCGTCATAAAGTGCTGCCACGCCAACCGGGTGCTGGGAGACGCCCAGTTCCGGAACGCGCTGGGAGTAGCGGTAAGCATAGGTGAGGCCGCGGTCGGTGAGGTCCATGGCAAAATCGTCAGGATCTTCTTCAAGATGCGGATCGCAGGTCGGGTTCTGGCTGCCGATCATCAACTGGCCGCCACCGCCCGGTTTGACGTAGACCGAGATATCGTTGTCGGAAACAATCAGGCCTTCGCGGGAGTATTTGAGGCTTTCAGGCGGAGCGATCTGGACCACTTCCTGGCGCAGCGGACGATGGCCGATCCTGAGCCCGGTTTCACCTTCCAGAAGCAGGTTCACCTTGCCGGAATGCGGACCGGCCACATTGATGACGATCCCTGCCGGAAGGTGTTCTCCGCTTTCACAAACCACGCCGGTAACACGGTTGTTCTCCACGGGGATCTTGACGATTTTGGTCTTGAAGCGGAACTGGGCGCCAAGCTTCGCAGCCGCGTCCTTCAGATTGCGTGCGGCAATCTGCGGATCGTCGACATAACCACTTGCCGGAAAAAAGACACCGCCCTGAAGCGCGCCGCCGGTCGGCATGCCGAAGTCATCATCTGCCATGGTCTTGGCCGGGGCGAAGCAATCCAGATTGTAGCCTGGAAGTTCCTGTGTGATGCGGTCAGCCGACCAGTGCTCATAGGGGATGCCAAGTGCATCGGCATGTTCCAGAACATGTTTCTGGTAGTTATCGGACGCCGTTTTCATCACCAGGGTTCCGGTTTCGATGAAATGGGCGAGGTCTTCCGCGTCTTCGGCCCCCAGATAGTCCTGCCAGTTCTTCCAGTCGTGATAGCCTTCAAGGGCCATGGCGGTGCCATCGCGTGTGGAATAATAGGTGCGGACCACCGCGGCAGAGCTGGAGGTGGAGCCATAGCCAGCGGCCGGTAACGCGTCGACATTCAGCGTCTTGTAGCCCTTGCGCGTGAGCGACAGGGCAATCGCGCAGCCGATAATGCCGGCGCCGATGATAATCACATCATGATGGTTCGGCGATTCGTTCGGTGTTGGCATGACTGTCCTTCCTTCCGGCGTTTCGTCCAGAACAGAGGACAGCCGCTTTCTTGTCTAGCAGCAAAACCGCCAATTGATGTTCCGAACCGGTCATCCAGTTTGCCGGAAAGGCATCAATCTCTTTTGGAAAATCATCATATGTTTACAATTAAGAACATGATGATGAATTTGAGAAATAACGTAGAATTTGTTCCCAAGTCTCAAATTGTTCTGACGATACCCAGCGCGCACAGTTGAGTTGTTCGATTCGGTTTGCGCCGATTTTTCAAACATTTGGAGATTTCCTTGCCGCGCGCGACATTCTGCGAGTGGCCGACACTGGCCCTTGTTCTGGCCACCTCGTTGGCCTGGGTTTTGGTGATCGGGTTCTATTCCGAGCTTGGTCCTTTGGTGGTCTGCCCCTTGGGGGCGATCCTGGTCACTCTGCAATCCTCTTTGCAGCATGAGGTGCTGCACGGACACCCAACGCGCAGGCCAGGGCTCAACGAGGCCCTTGTCTACTGTTCCTTCGGCCTGTGCGTGCCGTATCGCCGCTTCAAGTCTCTTCACCTTCGCCATCACAACAACGACCGGCTGACGGACCCCTATGACGACCCGGAAAGCTTCTATCTTGCCTGGGCTGACTGGCAGAAGCTCCCGCGTCCGATCCAACTGGTGCTGACGATCAACAACACGCTGATCGGCAGGTTGCTGATCGGTCCGGCGGTTTCCGTGACCGGTTTCGTCGGGGCGGAAATCCGGATGATGCTGGCGGGGGACAGGGCGGTCATGCGAGCCTGGGCGCATCATGCCGCCGGTCTGCTGCCGGTGGTCTCCTTTGTCACTCTGGTCGGCGGCATGCCGCTCTGGCTTTACGTCCTTGGTGTCGCCTATCCGGGGATGAGCCTCTTGATGCTGCGCACCTATGCGGAGCACCGGGCGCATGAGAAGGCGGAAGCGCGATCCATCATCGTCGAGTTCTGCCCGGTGTTCTCGCTTCTGTTTTTGAACAATAATCTCCATGTCGTTCACCATGCCAACCCGCGTGCGCCCTGGTATCGTCTGCCGTCGCTTTATCGGGCTGCGCGAACCCAATGGCACGAGCGGAACGGCGGCTATGTCTTTTCCAGCTACTTCCAGTTGGCCAGACAATATCTTTTCAAGGTGAAGGAGCCCGTCGTGCACCCGATCAAACACAAGGAAACAAGCGCCTTTCCCGTCGCGGAAAAGGCGGTGTCTTGAGCGGGCGTTCTTTTCTCGCCGTCCGGCTGCCGATGTATGACTGGCCGGAAGTGCGCGACGCGACGCGGGCTCTTGAAGGTGCGCTTCAGAACGCGCTTTGCCGTGCATTGAATCTGACCGAGCACAACATCCGGCCCTGGCCAGAAGGGAGGAGCCTTGTGGAGGCCTGGACAGATCCGGATCTTCTCCTGTCGCAAACCTGCGGCTACCCGTTGACCCATGCGCTTTCAGGCAAGGTCAGGCTGGTTGGGACGCCGCATTATGATGCCGAAGGATGTGATGGCCCGCGCTATTGCAGCCAGCTTATCGTCAAGCGCGACAGCGCACATCAGACCCTGGAAGACTTGCGCGGAAAGCGGGCGGTCTTCAACGGTCCGGACAGTCAGTCGGGCATGAACGCCTTTCGTCATGCGGTGGCGCAGATTGAAAACGGCGGGTGCTTCTTTTCAGATGTGAGTGAGAGCGGCAGCCATCTGGCATCGTTGAAGGCTGTTGCAGACGGCAAGGCCGACATTGCCTCCATTGACGCAATCTGCTGGGATCTGTCTTGCCGGGAGGTGCCAGAATTGGCAGCGCAAGTTCGCCCGCTAGCACGAACCGCATCCGCACCGGGATTGCCGCTGATCACGTCCCGCCGCTTCAGCGATGCGGAACACGGCCGTATTGCCGAGGCCGTTGCCGAGGTGTTCACCGCACCTGAAACGCAAAAAAGCCGCGAACGCCTTGGCATTCACGGCTTTTCAAAACTGTCTGCGGACGATTATTCGGTGATCTTGCACATGGAAGCCGAGGCAACCGAACGCGGCTATCCCGAGCTGGCTTGACGCTGGTTTCCGATACCTGGGACCGATGCCTGATTGCCGGCCTTTGGCCGACAAACGACACTCAATCCGATCGTCAGATCAGCGTGTCTTCGGCTTCTGGGCTTCGCGCTGTTGCAGGGCCCGGTTCATGCGAGCCAGTTCTGCCGGGGAGAGTCCATGGACGACACCCATGAGAGTAGCGCCGAGGGCTTGTGCGAGATAGGTCATGGCGTTGCCAATCCTGAGTTGGTTCGGTTGTATCAAGAAAGCGCGGGCCACTGCCTGAAGACGAGGCCGCTTGCCTGCTGTATGGGCGGGTCTTGCAGTTCAATCAATCGAATAGTATTCATCCATTCGTTCAAAAAAATTGATCTGAAGCACCGGAATACCAACGCTATGGAAAAGCTGCCCGGCAGCGGCATGCCACTTATCGATCTGGACCTTTACCGGACCTTTCTGGTGATTGCGGAAACGTCAAGTTTTTCAAAGGCTTCCGATCTTGTAGGGCGCACGCCTTCGGCAGTGTCAATGCAGATCAAAAAACTTGAAACGATGCTCGGTGTCGCGGTTTTTGCACGCGAAGGGCGCACAGTACGTATGACTCCGGAGGGCGAGGCTTTGCTGGGATATGCCCGGCGAATCCTGATGCTGAACGAGGAAGCTGTCTCCCTGTTTCTATCTCCAGAGGTGGAAGGTGAGGTGCGGTTCGGGGCGCCGTCGGATTTCGGCACAAGGTTTCTGCCCAACATCCTGTCGCGCTTTGCGCGCTCCCACCCCGGTGTGAATGTGGATGTGCATCTGGAAGGCAGTCCGATGCTGGATGAGAAGGTGAAAAAAGGAGAGCTGGACCTGGCGCTCTTTACCGCCCGTCCAGGCACTGCGCTGGCGCGGGGCGGGGAAATCGTCTTTACCGAGCCTCTGGTCTGGGTGGGGCTGGAAGGCGGAATCGCTTATGAGCGCGATCCGCTGCCGCTTGCCGTTTCCACGCCCGGGTGCCCCTGGCGCAGGGCCGCACGGGTTGCGCTGGACGATGCCCAGAAGCCCTATCGTGTGTCCTACACAAGCTTTCACAGCGCCGGTCAGGAAGCCGCGCTGCTGGCAGACCTTGCGGTAGCTCCCTTTCCGGCAAGCGTTGTTGAAGCCCCCTTGATGGCGCTGGACGAACGGCATGGCCTGCCGGAGATCGGCGACTACCACATCCTGATGGCCGAACGAGCCCACGCGGGAAAGGCTACGCACGCTTTTGCCAAGCATGTCGCCGATAGCTTCAAGGATCTCAGCCACGGCGTCTCTGCCTGACGGTCGTCGCGTGCGTTAACCATAAATGCCGTTTTACGGGACAAACCCGCAGAAGCTCTGGCGCAAAAGTTAACGAGCGGTTACGATTCATGGTAAATGAAGCGTTAACAGCGAGACGTGTCATGCATTCTTTCTGCAAAACCCTGCTGGCTGCGGCCGGCATGAGCATCGCCCTTGGGGCCGCGGCACAGGCCGAAAGCGGCACGACGCGCATTGTCCATGACGAACCCTACGGTGCCATCGTCACCAAGGAAGCCGGTGTGCTGGTCTTCCGCGGCCTGCCGCCGACCCGCAAGGTGATCGTCAATCCGGGCGGCAAGACGCCGCTGGAACTGAAGCAGACCGAAGTGACCGAAACCAACGTGATGATGTTCGCCAACCAGAGCGACTACGCGCGGGCGCTCGGTGCGAAAATCATTCGGCTGAAGTAAACGTCGAGAGCCGGTCTGTGAGTGTGGTCTGTTAGGCTCGTCCCGTCGGTTTGCCGCTGCCACACGGCAGGTCTGCGCCATCCCCTGAGAGCCTCATCCTGAAGAGGGCTGGAAGCCCGAATCCAAGGATGGCCAATTGAACGGGCGTTTGCCGCCCATCCTTCGATATGGCGCAATGCGCCTCCACGCGATGAGATCGTGAGGACGAGGCTCAGGACGTCTCGGGCAATGTTGGATTGTCCCAAGTACGCAAATCATTGACAGACTTCAGCCTGTGTTCCGGCAGGATGTACACCGGGGCGGAGTGAGGCAGGGCAGGGTTGCCCGGCCAGACCAAGCGCTCACATGCGCATGCGTTCGGCTTTCGGGTCGAACAGCGGCTCGCTGATGATCGTGGCCTTGCGGCGTTCGCCGAGGATTTCGATCTCGAAAGCACCTTCCTGTGTGTTTGTTGCCAGGTCCGCCGGAATGTAGCCTTGGGCAAGGGATTTGCGCAGGTAGTGGGCATAGCCGCCGGAAGTCACCCAGCCGATTACCTTGCCGTCGTGCCAGACGGGCTCATCGCCCATGACGTCGGCGTCCGACGCGTCGACCACGAAGCTGACGCGCAGGCGCTTCGGTCCTTCGTCGAATTCCTTCTGGGCCGCGTCCTTGCCGATGAAAGCCCCCTTGGACAGCTTCACGAAGCGGCCGAGATCGGCTTCGAAAGGACCATAGATCGGGCGGAATTCGCGGAACCAGGTGCCGAAGTTCTTTTCCAGCCTGAGGCAGAGCAGGGCGCGCATGCCGAAGTTGACGATGTTGAATTCGGCCCCTGCCGTCATCACGGCATCATAGACCTGGCGCTGATACTCCGGTGCCATCCAGATCTCGTAGCCGAGGTCGCCCGTGTAGGTGATGCGGTTGACCTTGCAGGGCGCATTGGCGACGTCCATTTCGCGGAAGTCCATGAAGCGGAAGGCTTCGCCCGAGACATCCTCGCCGGTAACCTTCTCAAGAACCTTGCGCGAATTCGGCCCGGCGATGGAGAGACCAACCCAGCCGAGATTGATTGCGCGGATCGTCACCGAGCCATCCTCAGGCAGGTGTTTCTCGAACCAGCGCATGTGATAGATCTCGGCCTGGGACGAGCCCCACATGAAGAATTTTTGCGCGCTGGCCCGGGCGATGGTGAAGTCGCCGATCAGCTTGCCGTTCTCGTTCAACATTGGTGTCAGGATGAGGCGGCCGACCTTCGGCATGGTGTTGGTCATCATCAGCGACAGGAAGCTCTCCGCGCCTGGCCCGGTGATCTCGTATTTGGCGAAGTTGGCGGTTTCGGTCACGCCGACACTCTCGCGCACGGCCCGGCACTCGGTACCGATATGCTCAAAATCGTTGGAGCGGTGATAGGAAACGACGTCGCTGGCTTCCACGCCATCCGGAGCGAACCACAGCGGGGTTTCCAGGCCCCAGCTGTCGCCCATGACGGCGCCTTGCGCCAGCATCCTGTCGTAAAGCGGTGTGGTCTGGTGCGGGCGTCCTGCGGGCAGCTCCTCGTTCGGGAACCGGATCCGGAACCGGCGGCGGTAGTTCTCCTGCACCTTGGCATTGGTATAGGAGAGCGTTGCCCAGGTGCCATAGCGGGCAACATCCATGCCCCAGATGTCGTAGCCGGGGTCGCCGTTGATCATCCAGTTGGCCAGCGTCAGGCCGACACCGCCGCCCTGGCTGAACCCGGCCATGACACCACAGGCGACCCAGTAGTTCCGCAGGCCACGCACAGGGCCGACCAGCGGGTTGCCGTCCGGGGCGAAGGTGAAGGGGCCGTTGATGATCTGCTTGATGCCGGCTTTCTGCAGGGCTGGGAAATGCTCGAAGCCGACTTCCAGTTCAGGCGCGATCCGGTCGAGATCCGGCGCCAGCAGTTCATGGCCGAAGTTCCAGGGGGTCTGGCGCGGGCTCCACGGACGGCAGTTCTGCTCATAGGTGCCGAGCAGCACGCCCTTGCCTTCCTGGCGGGTGTAGATCTCGCCGCCGAAATCCAGCACGCCGATCAGTTCCTTGCCGGTGGCTTCGTTGTGGGACGTCACTTCCTCCATCTCGTCGGTCAGGAGGTACATGTGTTCCATGGCGAGCACCGGTAACTCCAAACCGACCATGCGCCCGCATTCGCGTGCCCACAGGCCACCGGCGTTGACCACATGTTCGGCATGGATGGTGCCCTGGTTGGTGATGACATCCCAGGTGCCGTCGGGCGTCTGCACCAGGTCTTCTACCTTGGTGTGGCGCAGCACGGTCGCGCCGTTGACGCGGGCGGCCTTGGCATAGGCATGGGTGGTGCCGGAGGGGTCGAGATGGCCTTCGATCGGGTCCCAGAGCGCTCCGATGAAGTGTTTCTCGTCCAGAAGCGGGAACATCTTCTTGGCTTCGGAAACGGAAATCAGCTCCAGATCCATGCCGAGATAGCGGCCTTTGGCCTGGGCCAGACGCAGGAAGTCCATGCGCTCGGGCGTGTCGGCCAGCATCACGCCGCCGGTGAGGTGCAGGCTGCAGGACTGGCCGGAAATTTCCTCCAGCTCCTTGTAGAGATCGACGGTGTAGCTCTGCAGCTGGGCAACGTTCGGGTCGCCGTTGAGGGTATGAAAACCGCCGGCCGCGTGCCAGGACGACCCGGAAGTCAGTTCGTCACGTTCGATCAGCGTCACGTCTTTCCAGCCGAGCTTGGTCAGGTGATACAGAACGCTGCAGCCGACAACGCCACCGCCAATGACAACAACCTGAGTGTGGGTATTCATGCAATCTGCTCCGGAAGCGCCTGCTCTTGCACGGCAGGCCGTGTTCAATCGTTGGACATGAAATGATCAGAAGTCGGTGGGGGCGCCGCCCTCGGCCTTTCGCCTTTCGACAAAGGCTGCGATTTCCTCATCGATGGCGGGATCGAGCGGCGGTGGCTCGTAGGCTTCCAGAGCCTTCTTGTAGAGCCTGTTCGCCTTGTCGTAGGCGGTCGGGCTGCCGGCCTCTGCCCAGGTCTCGTAGTTGCGCCAGTCGGAAACGATGGGGGCGTAGAAAGCGTCCTTGTAGCGGTCCTGGGTGTGCTGGGTGCCGAAGAAGTGGCCCGCAGGCCCGACCTCGCGGATCGCATCGACCGCGAGCGCGGCTTCGGAGACGTCAAGCGGCGTCAGGTATTCGGCGATCTTCTGCAGCAGGTCGATGTCGGTGATGAATTTCTCGAACCCGGCGCTCAATCCGCCTTCCAGCCAGCCGGCGGCATGTTTGATGATATGGGCACCGCCATTGATCGCGCCCCATTCCGACAAGGTGGTTTCCAGCGCCGCCTGATAGTCGACGGTGTTGGCCGCGCAAACACCTGACGAGCGGTAGGGAAGATGGTAGCGCCGGGCAAGCTGGCCGCCGACGATGGCCGCTTTCATATACTCCGGCGTGCCGAAGGCGGGCGCGCCGGATTTCATGTCGACGTTGGAGGTAAAGCCGCCATAGACCACTGGTGCGCCTGCCCGGACAAGCTGAGCGAAGGCGATCCCGACAAGAGCTTCTGCGTTCTGCAAGGTCAGTGCACCGGCCACTGTTACGGGCGCCATGGCTCCGGCGAGGGTGAAGGGCGTGACGATGGAGACCTGGCCGGCCCTGGCCATTTCGATCAGGCCCTGCAGCATCGGCGTGTCGAGCCGCAGCGGCGAGGAGGTGTTGATGACCGTTGCCACGCATGGGGTCTCGACGAATTCCTCCCGCGTGAGGCCATAGCCGATCCGGGTCAGCTCCAGTCCGTCGAGGTTGCGCTCCTTGCCGAGTGAATAGATGTGATAGACCTTGTCGGTGAGCCGCAGCATGTCGGCAACGCAGTCGAGATGGCGCACCGAGGCGTGGATATCGACCGGTTCGACCGGATAACCCATGATGCAGTGAATGATGTTGAAGAACTGCGACAGCTTCAGGAAGTTGCGGTAGTCCTCCTGGTTGCCAGGTCGGCGGCCATGGTCGCGGTCGACGGCGTTGGGCGCGCTGGCAACGCAGGAAAAGGCAAGGGCGTCGCCGCCCACGTGCAGATCATGTGCCCGGTTGCGGGCGCGGATCGTGAATTCGGCCGGCGCCTTTGAAACAAGCTCTTCCACCATCGCGCGGTCCATGCGCACACGGTCTGCACCCGGTGTGATGTCGGCACCGGCGTCTTTCAGGATCTGCCTGGCTTCCTCGTGCAGGAAGTCGATCCCGATCTCTTCCAGAACGCGCATGGATGCGTCGTGGATCGCCTCCAGTTCATCAGCGGAAACGGCCTCCAGTGGCTTGAAGATATGTCGGGGCTGCTTGAACGGCTTTTGCGGGAAGAGATCCGGTCCGGCCTTGTCGCCACCCCTGCGCCGCCGCCCACGCCGTGCCGGGGTCGTCTCGGCAAGCGGGGCCGTTTCGATGTCATGCGTCATGTCGTCCGCCCATGTTCCTGAAAGCCGGAGTGCGGTCCGGTGCCATTCCATCCGACGTTACTTGAGACGGCGCTTTCGGCGGGCGGTCTCAGAACGACGGCCAGTGCTACAACTCCGACATCGGCGTCCGGTGTCTGGCTCATCAGCCCTTGCGGATCAAACGGGGCTTGACGGAAAGGGCCTTCACGGCGATCAGAACAAGGAGATTTTTTGAAGGGACCCCTTCGTGCACCTGTCGCTGTCGGATACAGACCTTCTGGCCTATTTGAAAACGCTGCTGCCGGTGAAGGACTGGGCGGCAGCGCGGCTGCGGCCGTTGCCAGTTGCCTATACCTCTCGGTTCTGGCGCCTCGACACGCCGGGGCGAAGCTACGTCATCAAGGAGTTTTTTCCCGAAAACGAGGACAACCCGCTTTATCCGACCTTGCCGCGTCAGGAGGCCGATGCCCTTGCCGTGTTGTTCCGCCATCGCCTTTCGCCGGAACTGGAAGCTTTTACCAGCAGCCCGGCGAATACGCCGCTCTTGATCTATGGCTATCCGACCCCGATCGACAATGAGATCGATGTCGGCGAGGCGGCTGAACTGATTGGGCGGTTTGCCGCGTTAGGCGAACCGATTGCGGGACACCAGACCTTTCCGGCCGGGTATCATGAAGTGCTGGCGCGGGGCGATGCCATGCTGGCGCTCATTCCCGACAGCCGCAAGGCAGCCAACCTGAAACGCCTGCGCCCTGCCGACACCGCGGTCGAAAAACGCGAGATCAAGCGGTCGCTCGTTCATCGCAGTTTTTGTCTCGGCACGATCCTGGCAACAGGAGACGGTGCGCGGCTGATCGACTGGCAATTTGCCGGTCTTGGCGATCCCGTGGAGGATATCGCCTGTTTCGTCTCACCCGGTCTTGCAACGCTCTATGGCCTTCATCCGCTGGTTGCCCATGCAGAAGAAATGTTTCTGATGCGCTACCCGGTTCAGGAGACGGTCAAGCATTTCCTGAAGGAACGTAGCGCCTATCACTGGTGCCTGGCGGCCTATTGCCTGTTCCGGCATGAAACCCTGATGCATTCCAACGCTCCGGCTGCACGCGCCTATGGTCGTGCGCTGGAAGAGGAAGTCGACCTGCTGTTGCGTTTGCGCGGACGATGACGGGCGTTCGCAGCGCTTGTAATCAATCTGTCATGGGAGAGCGCTAACGGGAGGCATGTCCATCCAGCTTGCTTCCGTTTCCAAGTCCTTCGGTGCGCATAAGGCGCTGAACAATGTGTCGCTTTCCATTGAGGACGGCACGTTCTTTGTCGTGCTTGGCCCCTCCGGGTGCGGCAAGTCGACCTTGCTGCGTGCCATTGCCGGACTGGAGCCTGTCGATGCGGGTGAGATCACGCTCGGTGGGCAGGCTGTTGCCGGCAAGGGCCTGCATCTGCCACCCGAGCAGCGCCAGGTGGGGGTGGTGTTTCAGTCCTATGCGCTGTGGCCGCATATGAATGTTGCGGGCAATGTCGCCTTTCCGCTGGAGACGGCAGGCGGAAAGCGGGGCGCGGTGGCCGCCCGTGTGGCGGAGTGTCTGGAAACGGTTGCCCTGACACCTTACGGCCAGCGTAAACCGGCGGAACTTTCCGGCGGACAACGCCAGCGGGTGGCGCTGGCACGGTGCCTTGCACAAGATGCGCGTACCGTTTTGATGGACGAACCACTCGCCAATCTCGACCCGCATCTGCGCAGCGCGATGGAAGAGGAACTGGCGGCCTTCCACAGGGCGAGCGGCGCGACAACCCTGTTCATCACCCACGATCAACGCGAGGCGATGGCCCTTGCCGACAAGGTGGCCGTGATGTGGGACGGGAGCATCCTGCAGGTGGCGGACCCCGACACGCTTTACCGCCGGCCGAATTCGAAAAAGGTCGCCGGTTTCATCGGCCGCAGCACGCTGATACCCGTGGACGTCACACAGGTGGAAGGCGGTGAGGCACATGTGCGCTTCGGCAGGATTTCCGCGGTCATCGATTGCCCGCATCACCTGTTGCCTGGTTCCGCAACACTGCTGCTTCGGCCGGAGCATCTGGTGCTGGCGACGGGGGCGTCCGGCTTCAAGGCAACGGTTGAGCGAACGATCTACCGGGGCGGGTATTGGGAGGTCTTTGTCCGTCTCGATGGTCTTTCACAGCCTCTTCTCATGATGCTCCCCCGCAAGGCGGAGCCGGGCGAGGTTCTTCGGCTTGCGATCCTGCGGGGCTGGGTGCTGCCGGAGTGAGTCTTGTTCGTTGTCGTCCTCCCGGCCCGGTCTTGGCGATGCCAAACCGGGATGACGAGAGGTTGAAACGCGCTCAATCTTTCCAGGGGATTGTTCCGACGGGCACCCGCTTCGCAAGGGCGTTCATTGCCAGCATGATGAAAATCGTTGCCGCCACGACGATTACCGACATCGCGGCGGCTAAGGTGGTGTAGCCGCCGTCCTCATAGTTGAAGATTGTGGTGCCGATGGTTTCGTTGCCTGTGGACCAGAGCAGGGCGGAGACCGTGACTTCGTTGTACGCGGTCAGGAACACGAGGATGGCTCCGGAGGCCGCTGCCGGAGCTGCGAGCGGGGTGAAGATCCGCGTCATGCGCCGGAAGAAACCGGCCCCGGCCACCCGCGCAGCATCCTCCAGCGAACCGTCCATCTGCAGGAAGGCGGCCGTGACCGGTTTGAGGCCGACGGCCAGGAAGACGGAGATATAGGCCAGCAGAATGATCCAGAGCGTGCCGTAGAGCGAGATATTCAGGACCGGCAAAGGTCGGATAAACGCCAGGATGAATGCAATCGACATCACCAGGCCGGGAACCGCAAACGCGATTTCCGATTGTGTGAGTGCAAGGTTTGCCCAGTTCCGATGGGCCCGTTTCCGATGGGCGAGGAAATAGGCCAGGAACAGGCTGACGCAGGCAATGGCAAGTGCGGCCGATGCGGCGATGATCGTGGAGTTGGCGAAGGCGCGCAGGGTAACCGACTGGCGCCAGAGCACTTCGGTGAAGTTTTCGAATGTGAAGGTTTCGGCCGAAAGCGGCAGGCCGTAGGTGCGCACCAGGGACGTTGCCAGCAGCGAGGCCGTCGGCAGCAGCAGCACGAAGGCGACGAACAGCCAGAGCGCAACTTCGACAAGGGGACGCTTGCCGCCAAGCGAAATCGCCAGCGGGTCCTGCGGCAGGCCGATAAGGCTGGTGCGCATGCGCCGCTGCAGGACGCCTTGCAAAAGAATGGCTGCGAGGGCAACGGTTGAGAGAATGACCGAAATCACCGCCACATTGGGCAGCACGTCCGGCCCGAAGCTTGCCAGCCTGCGCCAGACCAGAACGGGCAAGGTGGTGTAGCGCGCCGGAATGCCGATCAGCGCGTTGATGCCGAAGTTGCCGAGCGCGGCCACAAAAGCCAGAGCGAACCCGGCCAGCAGCGAGGGGGCCAGAAGCGGCAGGGTGATCCGGCGCAGCATCAACAGGCTCCCGGCGCCGGAAACACGAGCTGCGTCCGACAGTTCGCGCGGGAAAGACCGGAGCGCTGCGCGCACCAGCAGGAACACCAGCGGGCTGTGTTGCAGGGTCAGCAGCAGGACAAGGCCTTCGCGGGAATAAAGCGGATGCGTGGAGCCGAGTTCCGGTGCCAGCCCGAGCCATCGCAGCACCGGGCTGCCCGGGCCAAGTGCCTGGATCCAGGCAATTGCCGTGACATGCGGCGGGATCATCATCGGCAGCAGGATCAGAAAGACCAGTAGCCCCTTGGCACGTATGTCGGTGAGGCCGATGAGCAGAGCGAGCAGGGTGCCGAGCACGGTTGCGGCAACTGCAGACCAGAAGCTGCTCTCGATTGAGTGCCACAAGGCGCGCAAGACTGACCGGCTTTGCAGCGCCTCCAAAAGCGGGCCGACGTTCAGGCCGTGCTCGCTCGTCAGTCCGGTCTTGAACAAGAGCAGCAACGGCAGGCCGCAGATCAGCGTTGCGCCGAGAACGAGTGCGAGGAGGGTGGTCTTTTCGGAAAGCTTTGATAGCTGCACAGGGATTTACCGTTGCTTCCCGCCGTCATTCCGAACAAGCGAGACGCAGTCGAACGCTGATCCGGAATCCAGACACACTTCGCGCTGGAGGCGCGGCCAAATTCCAAACGGAAAATTATTCGCTTTGCTCATGCTGATTTCTGGATTCCGGATCAGCAGGCAGCAGAGCTGCATTTGTCCGGAATGACGTGAAAAGAATGGAAGGCCGCGCGGGAAACGAGTACCGCGCAGCCGAACTTGTTTTGCGTAGACAGCCTTATCCGCCGAAGATCTCGGAGAACTTCATCTTGTTGGCCTGGTCCTGTTTCAGGGCTTCGGCCGGATCGAACTTCATGAGCTTGATCTGGTCGCGGGCCGGGAAGCCTTCCGGGGCCGGGACGCCCGGGTGGGCCGGCAGATAGCCTTGAGAGGCAGCAAGCTTCTGACCGTCTTCGGAGATCAGGAAGTCGACGAATGCCTTGGCCGCATCCGGGTTCTGCGCGGTGGAGAGGATCGCGACCGGTTCGGTGACGGCGGAAACGCCTTCTTCCGGGAAGACAAACTCAACCGGGGCACCTTTTACCTTTTCACGGATCGGCAGAAAGTCGACGACGAAGCCGTAGAGTTTCTCGCCGCCGGCAATCGCCTTGTAGACACCGCCGTTGCCGCCCTGCGGGTTAGCGCCCTGGTCCGCGAGGCCTTCATAATAGGTCCAGCCGAGGTCCGGGTTGGAGGTCAGCGCGGTCATGTGGATGGTCGCGGCGCCGGAGGTCAGCGGCGACGGCATGGCCAGCTTATCCTTGGCTTCCGGCTTCAACAGGTCCTTGTAGGACGTCGGCTTCATCGGCGCATTGGTGTTGTACATGATGCCGGTGGTGATCAGCTTGGTGGAGAAGTAGGTCTTGTCCTTGTCCATGATCGCCGGATCGTAGGCGGAAACATCAGCCGCCTCATGGGCCATCAGGCGGCCTTCCTGCTTCAGACTTTCCATGGTCACCATATCAGCGATCAGCAGCACGTCCGGCTTCGGTGCACCGGCTTCGAATTCGGCCAGCAGCTTCGCCATGATCTTGGTGGTGCCATCGCGCACCCATTCGACTTCAACACCCGGATGGGCCGCGGTGAAGGCATCGACGGTCGCCTGCGCGTCGGCGTTCGGCTGCGAGGTGTAGAGCACGAGCTTGCCGGTAACATCTTCGGCGTAGGCAGAGGCGGATGCCGCGGCCAGAAGACCGGCTGCAATCAGAAGCTTTTTCATGTGACAGATCCTTTGCACAGAGCAGCAAAAGGGTTGCGGATGAAGATCGCCTATCAGCTCTACATGACAGTTTTATTCGGCCAGCCGCTATTTTTATGGGTAAATTAGCCGGCTAAATTTAGCCCGCCGTGTGCTGCGTGGCTACCGATGCCCTGTTGGTGAGGCCGGCAGCCGGTTGCTTTCAAGGTCAGGTGTAGCTCGCGCAGGTGCCTTCCGACACAAGATCCAGCCCCTGGGTTTTGCCGGCAAGTGCTGCCGGAAGGCTGGTGACAGGTTCGAGATAGAGCGCGTAGGTGGAGTGATGGACCGGCAGCACCTTGCCCGGCCGGAGCCGATCCACGAAGACGGCGGCATGACCGGCGCCCATGCTGATCTGCCCAAGAGGTCCTGAAGTGCCGACGCCGCCAAGATGGGGAATGAACACGTCCGGTGACCCGAAGCCTTCGAGCGCGTCGAGCACATTTGGCGTCGGGAAAGTGTCGCCGGTCCAATAGACCGACTTTGCCCAGTCGCCCTTTCGTATCTCCAGCCAGTAACCGTTGCCGGGACCAAGCAGGGCGGCAATCTCAGGATTTTCCGAATGTTCGGCAGGCAGAGCGGTCAGTGTGAGGGTGACGTCACCCCTGGTGATCATGTGAGGTTTCAGCCAGTCGGCCACCTGAACCTGCGTGAAGCCTTTTGCGGCAAGGCGTTCCCGGTCATGAGAGGGAACGAGAAACGGCATGTCCGGGGCAATTGCGCTTTCCGCCTTCTGGTCGAAATGATCTTCGTGCAAGTGGGACAGGACAACTTGATCCACCCTGGAAAGATCGACACCGCGAAACGGGGTCAGCCGTTCGTGCGGCACCACATCGGGTCCCTTGGCGAGATCGAACATCTTGTTGGGATCTCCCATGCGGAACGCCTGCTTACCTACGCCAAAGGCCGGGTCGGTCAGGAGGGTGAGGTCACCGCATTCGATCAGCATGGTTGCACCGCCAAGCCAGGTGATGTCGAGCCGGGGAGACTTTGTTGTGGTCTGTGCGGGGGCGGCCGAAACTACGGTAAAGATTGCCGGAGCAGCCAGCGTCATGGTGCAAGCTGATTTCAGAAAACTGCGCCGTTTCATGGGATTGCCTCTTGGTGCCGTTGATGGTGCACAGGAGGTAGACCGATACTATTATTCAGTGTAGCTGTTTAAACGTGAACACTCTGGCTGAAATTATCGCTCAATGACAACGCTTGCACATCTGGAAACCTTTGTCGAAGTCGCCAGTCTTGGCAGTTTTGCCGCTGCCGCGCGTCAGCTTGATCTGCCGAGGTCGACGGTCACGGCTCGTATCAAGACATTGGAGGAGGAGCTGGGTGTTGCCTTGTTCCGGCGCACGACCAGGCAGGTGCGGCTGACGGTGGAGGGCGAGGCCTACCGGGAAAAGGTTCAGCCGGCTTTGCGGGCTCTGGAGGAGGCTGGCGAACAGCTGAAGTCGGCGCAGGCACCGCAAGGGATCGTGCGTGTGTCCGTGCCGGTCGACCTGCCGCTGGATGTTCTGGCAGAGGCGATGGCCAGCTTCAACGAACGGTTTCCGGACGTTCAGATTGACGTGCATGTCAGTGATCGCCCTGTGGATCTGACCGCAGAGCGGTTCGACTTCGCCCTTCGCGGAAACCGGGTTGCATCGGAGAGTGTCATCGTCCGAAAGATTGCGTCCAGTCCCATGGTCCTTGTCGCCTGTCCGGATCTGTTGGAAGGGGCGACGTTCGACGACTTGCTGACGTCAGGACGGGTGATCGATCCTGCAGAAATTCTGATGCAGGCAGGCAAAGAGGGGGGCGTGCCTCTTTACAGGACGCGAAACCTGCAGCTTGCGCGAGCCCTTGTATTGAAAGGCAGTGTGGCGGGTATCTTGCCGAAATCGATGTGTGTCGAATCCCTGGCGGATGGGCATATCAGGAAGGCTCCGTGTCCGGTCGATCTGCCGGAGCTGCCGCTCTTTGCGGTCCTGCCGTCACGACGGTTCATCCCCAAGCGCGTTCGACTGCTGGTGGATCATCTGGCAAGTGCTTTCGGCTGATCGGATTTTACGCGATCTTGCCCCATCCAGACATTGCCGTTCAGCAGCTTGTCGGCTATCACCGCCCCACCAGACATTAATCGATTTATGAAAGGCATGTTCATGAGCTCAAACGGCGCGGCCGCGGAAATCGGCCTGATCGGTCTCGGTACCATGGGCGGCAACCTGGCGCTCAATATCGCCGAACATGGCTTTCAGATCGCGGTGTTCAACCGGACCACGGAAAAGACCGACCAGTTCATTGCAAAGGCCGGGGAACTCGCGCCGAAACTGGTGCCGACCAAGACGCTGGAAGAGTTTGTAGCTGCCATCAAGACCCCGCGTGCCGTCATCCTGATGGTGCCGGCTGGCGACGCGGTCGATGCGCAGATCGAGGCCCTGCGGCCGCTGCTCGATGCCGGCGATCTCATCATCGATGCGGGCAATGCCAATTACCACGACACCAACCGCCGGGCGGCGGATGCTGCCGAGAAGGGCCCGCGCTTCATGGGCATCGGCGTATCCGGCGGTGAAGAAGGCGCGCGCTTTGGTCCGTCCATCATGGGCGGCGGCGCGAAAGACGCCTGGGACCAGGTCGGACACATTCTGGAAGCAATCTCCGCCAAGCACGAGGACACGCCCTGCGCGGCTTATCTCGGCGAAGCGGGTGCAGGCCATCTGGTAAAGACCGTCCACAACGGCATCGAATATGCCGACATGCAGATGATTGCCGAGGTGTACGGTGTCATGCGCGACGGGTTCGGCATGTCGTCGTCGGAGATCGGGGATGTCTTCGAGAAGTGGAACGGCGGCATCCTGCAGTCCTACCTGATCGAGATTTCCGGAAAGGTTGCCAAGACGGCGGATCCGGAGACCGGCAAACCGATGCTCGACATCATCCTGGACAAGGCGGGCCAGAAGGGCACCGGCCGCTGGACGGCTATCGAGGCCCTGATGCTGGGCACCCCGGCAAGCGCCATCGAGGCGGCGGTTGCCGCGCGCAACATGTCCGCGCGGTATGCTGAACGCGAGGAAGGCGAAGCCGAATTTGGTGCGGCACCGAGCGGCATGGACCGGGAGGCGGTGACGATCGATGCTCTGGAAGCTGCGCTCGTTGCCGGCAAGATCATCTGTTACGCGCAGGGTTTCGGCCTAATCCTGGAAGCGGCCAAACAATATGGCTGGGCAATGCCTCTGCCGGAAATCGCCAGGATCTGGCGCAACGGCTGCATCATCCGCTCTTCCATGCTGAACGACATGGCGTCTGCACTTTCCGACAATGCCGAACGCAACCTGATGCTGGCGCCGTTCTTCTCGGAAAAGCTGAAGCAAACCGAAGCAATGCTGCGCCAGGTTGTTGCCCAGTCCGCGTTGCACGGCTTGCCGGTGCCGGCGCTTTCGGCAGCGCTGTCCTATTTCGACATCATGCGCACCGGCCGGTCCACCGCCAATATGCTCCAGGGTCAACGCGATTTCTTCGGAGCCCATGGTTTCGAGCGCACCGACAAGGCCGGTGGTGGATACCATGGCCCCTGGGCGATGGGCTGACGTTCATCAGAAATTGTGTGCCCGGGCTTACGCCTGGGCGTCCTTTCGGAGAAGTGCACCTTGCACCGCGCTTTTCCGGAATGACGGCGCACTGATATGCGCCGTCCGGCCGTGGTGTCTTCGCGGCTACTGCGCTAGCCCCAGCTTTGCCATGTTGGCGATCGATGCCGGCAGGCCGGAGTGGTCGCGCAGTTCGATGATCAGGCGCGGGTCGCTGTCGAGTTTGGACAGCGCATCGAACACTGAGTGCCAGTTGATGGTGCCCTGCCCAAGCGTCCAGTGGCGGTCGGCGTAGCCATCCGCGTCCTGCAGGTGAATGTGGCGCAGACGGTTGCTGGCGGCCTTGACGTATTGATCGACCGGCGGGGCGCCGGTCGTGCCGTGGGCATAATGCGCGTGGCCAGTGTCGATCGAGATTTTCACCGCATCCGAGCCGAAGCTCTCGGCCAGGACTATCCGGGCATAGGGGTCCTTGTCCTCGATATTCTCGATAACGAGTTCGCAGCCGATGTCTTCGGCGCGCTTGACGGCGTCCGCCATGGTCAGGTGGCAGAGCTCTATCTTGCGCTGCCGGGCATTTTCATAATTGTCGAGGTTGTTGTAGTCCCAGGTCGTATAGGGGCTGTGCACCACCATGTGGGTGCCGCCCAGGGCTTCACAGACTTCCAGCCCCTGCAACAGGCGTTTGCGCACGATCTCGCGCACATCCACATCCATGCTGTCCACGGTGAAGCCGAAGAAAGGGCCATGAATGCCCACACGGCCCTGATGGCCATCCAGCAGCTTCCTGGCCTTTTCGACAATCGGCTTCCAGTCGCCGTTGAGGACTTCCGCTGGCCAGAAGTCCTGTAACTCCAGATCCCGCGGTTTTTCCAGCATCAGCTTGCGGTGTGTTTCCAGTGTGTCGACTGTCAGCGCGGCACCGAGAATGGGGAGGTCGGTCATCAAACACCTTTTGAAGAAGACGAAACGGTTGCCGCCTGAATAGAGCCCGATCCTTGACACTATTGCGACGGCGGCCGGATCAAATGTCAGTATCCACGGTCCCGGTCGACTGCCGGGGGAATTGTGCCGTCTTCAAAATACCGGCCGATATTGCCGGCAACGATCCCGGAGGCGGTGCTGATGATGGTCGGCGCGGAAATATGCGGCAGTACGGTGACTTTCGCATGGTCCCAAAGCCGACTAGAGGGCGGCAAGGGCTCTACATCGAAGACGTCGAGAACGGCGTGGCCGAGCGGGCCCTGATCCAGTGCGTCGAGGAGAGCGGCCTTGTCGATAATCGGGCCACGGGCGAAGTTGATGATGGAAGAGCCCTTTTTGCAGGCGCTTAGTTCGTCCCGACCGAGCAAGCCACGGGTCTCATCTGTCAGCGGCATCAGCAGTACGATAAAATCCGATTTGCCGAGAACTTCCAGAAGCCCGTCTCGGCCATGGCGGCATGCAATACCGTCAATCGACTTTTCGGTTCGGCTCCAGCCTATCACGTTGAAGCTGTTGGCTTTCATCCGCAAGGCGGCCGCTGCGCCGAGCTTGCCAAGACCCAGGATGCCGACCGTGCGCTCCTGGGGACGCTTGAGTTCATGATCCTGCCAGATCTTCTGCCGCTGCTGGGCGACATATCGGGGCATGCCCCTGTGCAGGTAAAGCGTCCAGGCGAGAACTGCTTCCGACATGGTTTCCGCCATTTGCGGATCGGTCAGGCGGACGATCTTCGGGCCGTCCGCAGGAAGTTCGCCCATCAGGCGCTCCACGCCGGCCCACAGGCTTTGCACCCAGACCAGATTGGGAAGAGCTGCCACATTGGCGGGATCGGGATTGGCGACAATGGCAACCCGCGCAGCGGTGCGTTCGTCGTCCGTCAGGTCCTCGAACGGCTTGACGTCGGCGATGCCGTCAAGTGCCTGCGGCAGGGCCTCGCGCCAGGCCTGGCGCTCATCGGGACTGGCGGAAGACACGAAAGGAACAACCGGCCTCATGCGGCAAAAACCCCGGCTTCATCTGCAAAGCCTTTTATTTCGATGGGGTTGCCGGAAGGGTCTCTGAAAAACATGGTGCTCTGCTCGCCGGGCTGGCCCTCGAACCGGACGGTCGGGGCGATGACGAAGGCGAGGTTAGCGTCTGTCAGTTTTTGCGCAAGCGCCTTCCAGGTCTCCATGTCCAGCACCACCCCCAGATGCGGCATCGGCACCATGTGATCCCCAACCTTGCCTGTGTTGGACGTCTCGAAAGGTTTGCCGAGATGGAGCGAAACCTGGTGACCGAAGAAATTGAAATCGACCCAGGTGTCCGTGCTGCGACCCTCCTTGCAGCCCAGCAGGCCGCCGTAGAAAGCTCGGGCTTCGTCCAGATCGGTTACGTGATAGGCAAGATGGAAACAGGGTTGCATCAATCGGCTCCTTTGAAAACCTGTGTTGAGTAGCAGATCCTGTCCAAAACATTTAAGATGTTTTTTTGCTTCTGAGCGAAGGAAATTGTTTTGGATATCCGTTTTCTCGAAAGCTTGCTGGCCGTCGCCGAAACCGGCTCCATTGCCGCGGCGGCCCGACAGCAAGGACTTACGGCAGCTGCCGTAAGCCAGCGCATCCGTGTCCTGGAAGCCGAATTCGGAGCGGCGCTGCTCAACCGAACAGCGCATGCGGCCTTGCCGACCGAAACGTGCTTCCGGCTTTTGCCGGCGGCGCGCCGTCTGGTGCGGGACGCGCAAAAGCTGACCAGTGACATAGATGCCACCGGCCTAAGGGGCCCCTTTCGGCTGGGGGCGGTGTCCACGGCACTTTCAGACACGGTGCCTGTTGTCATTCAACAATTCCGGGTGAAGGCGCCTCAGGCGGTGCTGACGGTCCGGCCCGGGACGTCGGCAGACCTTTACGAGGGGCTGCGCAGTGGGGGACTGGACGCGGTCATTGCGGTTGCCGCTCCCTTTGATTTGCCCAAGGACATCATCAGCCGAACGTTGGAGGTTCAAACAGCCGTTCACGCCTTGCCGCCAGGCCGCGACACCTCTGCACCCGCCGAGGACCTGCCCTGGATCGTCTACGACAGACAGTCGTGGGGCGGCCGGAAACTTTGGTCCGACTTTGGCGGGCTGGTTGGTGAAGAGCACATCCTGTGCGAACTCGATGCCCCTGAAACGATTGCTCAGATGGTCTCACAAGGAGCAGGGCAAGCGATTTTACCCGTCTGGCAGGGTTTGCGGATGCACGGCCCCGCGATGACCTTGAAAGACCTTCCGGGCGGCACAGGCCGCGAAATGGTCTTCTTGCGGAAACACGCCTGTGCCGCGCCGGTGCTTGCTGACCTCGTGCACGAGGTGCTGCGCCAACAGGTCGTGACGTGACATCCCATATGCAGC
The DNA here is from genome assembly GCF_057180185.1 of Labrenzia sp. ATLA3. Taxonomy (NCBI): domain Bacteria; kingdom Pseudomonadati; phylum Pseudomonadota; class Alphaproteobacteria; order Hyphomicrobiales; family Stappiaceae; genus Labrenzia; species Labrenzia sp. ATLA3. Next base: position 467,999 of record NZ_JBXUKV010000002.1, on the reverse strand, counting down.
ACTCAATAGTTGATGCTATTGAGTTTAAACACTTTTTAGGGGAAAAAAGAATCGCTTCGATAGTAAGAAAATTAGGTTATTTGACGAATACGAGCACTAATATGTCGCCTACAGGCTTTGCTGCGAAATATGCCGTATGAATGACATAGGAATTGAGACTATGCTGTTGTGCTAGTGGCGTCTTAATGCAATTGTATTGGCCGTTGAGCCTGAGCTCGGTGCAAATACCGGGTATGACCTTCTTTTCAATCCGAGAGGATGGTTACGGCTGTTTCGAGCAAGAACATCGTATATGCGTCAAATGAAGGCAGAACTAATAATAGTTAATCTAAAAGCCTTCTCGGCTAACTTCTGTTCTCAGCTCGTTATTCTTTTCCATTGGGTACGCAGGACGGTGATTGCTTTCACGGAAGCTTTCGCGCGCCGCGTCCAATTCAAACTCAAGCAAACAGACTGCACAGGAGCACCCTCATGAAGAAGTTGTTTGTCTCGGTCGCCGCGACCGCCCTTATCGGCATGGCCTCGTCTGCCATGGCAGAAGAGTGCGGCACGGTCACCGTTGCGGAAATGAACTGGGCGTCGGCCGGCGCTATCGCGCAGATCGACAAGATCATTCTTGAAAATGGCTATGGCTGCGACGTCGAACTGGTCACCGGTGACACCATGCCGACCTTCACGTCCATGAACTCCAAGGGCGAGCCGGACATGGCGCCGGAACTCTGGATCAACGCCGTGCGTGAACCGCTCGACAAGGCCGTTGCGGAAGGATCCCTGATCATCGGCGGCGAAATCCTGAACGAAGGCGGTATCGAAGGCTTCTGGATTCCGACCTATATCGCCGAAGAGCACGACATCTACACGGTCGAGGACGCCAAGAAGCATCCCGAGCTGTTCCCGGGTGCGGAAGACGAGAGCAAGGGCGGCTTCTTCACCTGCCCGACCGGCTGGAACTGCCGTATCACCACCGGCAACCTGTTCCGCGCCTTCGGCTTCGAGGATGCCGGCTTTGAACTTGTTGATTCCGGCTCCGCCGCTGGTCTCGACGGTTCCATGGCGCGCGCAAACGAACGCAAGGAAGGCTGGCTCGGTTATTACTGGGCGCCGACCGCGCTCCTCGGCAAATACGACATGACACTGCTCGACTTCGAAGTCCCGCACGACAAGGCAGAATGGGACAACTGCACGGTCGTGGAAGATTGCCCGGATCCGAAGCCGAACTCCTGGGTGAAGTCCGAAGTCTTTACCGTCGTGACGGATGATTTCGCCAAAAAGGCCGGACCGACCATGGACTACGTCAAGGGCCGTACCTGGGACAACCGCACTGCAGGCAAGGTCTTGGCCTGGATGCAGGAAAACCAGGCGACAAACGAAGACGGCGCCTACTACTTCCTCGAAAACTTCGAGGACGTATGGACCAAGTGGGTCAGCCCAGAGGTGGCGGAAAAAGTGAAGGCAGCCCTCTGATCTGCCGAACTCGATAACAGGGCCCGCACATTGGTGCGGGCTCTTCACTTAGGGGCACACAATAAACCATCGGGACAATAAAGATGGACTGGATAGAATTTCCCTCGCTCAGCAGGGGCACCTTGCGGGACATGAGGATTACCATCGACGGTGAGTTCAAGGCCTTTGTCAACGCTTACAGCGATTTCCTTGGGAGGATCACCGACCCGCTGAAGCATTTTCTGGTCTCCCTCGAGCATCTCTTGATCGATTCTCCCTGGCCGATCGTGTTGGCGGTCCTTATTGGACTTGTCTACCTCCTCAGCCGCAGCATCAAGATTGCCGCGGGAGCAACCATCGCACTCTTTCTGATCGGCCTTTTCGGCATGTGGGAAGATACGATGAGCACCATCGCGATGGTAACTGTCTGCACCTTGCTCTCGATTGTCCTGGGTATCCCTATCGGTATCCTCATGGCGCGGTCGGATCGGGTTCAGGCTTTCTTCAATCCGGTGCTGGATCTCATGCAGACCATGCCGGTCTTTGTCTACCTAATCCCGGTCGTCATGATCTTTGGTCTGGGCAAGGTGCCGGGCATGATCGCGGTGGTGGTCTATGCGATCCCGCCGATGATACGGCTTACCAATCTCGGTATCCGGCTTGTCGACCCCGATGTTCTGGAAGCGGCCGACGCTTTCGGTTCGAGCCCACGTCAGAAACTCTTCAACGTGCAGCTTCCGCTGGCACTTCCCACCATCATGGCCGGTATCAACCAGTGCATCATGATGTCGCTTGCCATGGTGGTTGTCGCGTCGATGATTGGCGTGAAGGGGCTCGGCCAGCCAGTTCTGAACGCCATTAACAACCAGTATTTCACCATGGGTATCATGAACGGCCTCGCCATCGTCGCCATCGCCATCATCTTCGATCGCGCGACTCAGGCCTACGGCAAGCGCCTTCAGAAGCATTCGGAGGTGGTCCATGGCTGAAGCTAAGGGTATCGAGGTCAAGAACCTCTACAAGATCTTCGGCCCGAGCGGAGAGGAGATGGTGCAGAAGGTCAAGGACGGCATGTCCAAGACCGAGCTGAACGAGAAGTTCAACCATGTTCTTGGCCTGAACGACATCAACATCTCCATGCCGGGTGGCAAGATCCAGGTGGTGATGGGGCTGTCGGGATCCGGTAAGTCCACGCTGATCCGGCACATCAACCGGCTGATCGATCCAACGGCGGGTGAAGTGCTCTACGGCAGTGAAGACGTCTGCAAGATGTCGCAGAAGGAACTGCGGGAATTCCGCCGGCACAAGACCGCGATGGTGTTCCAGAAGTTCGCTCTCCTTCCGCATCGCACCGTCATGAAGAATGCCGTCTATGGCCTGGAGATCCAGGGTGTGCCGGCCAAGGAAGCCGAGGAGCGTGCAGCCCGCTGGATCGCGCGGGTGGGACTGGAAGGCTTCGAGGATCATTATCCGAACCAGCTTTCCGGTGGCATGCAGCAGCGTGTGGGCCTTGCCCGCGCGCTGACCAACGATGCCGACATCCTGCTGATGGACGAGGCGTTCTCGGCACTCGATCCGCTGATCCGCATGGACATGCAGACCGTGCTTCTGGATCTTCAGGAAGAGCTGCAGAAGACCATCGTCTTCATCACCCACGATCTGGATGAGGCCCTGCGTCTCGGCGACAGGATCGCGGTGCTGCGCGACGGGGCAGTGATCCAGCAGGGAACAGGCCAGGAGATCGTTCTCCGGCCCGCAGATGCCTATATTTCCGACTTCGTCAGGGAAGTGAACCGTGGCCGGGTGATCCTGGTCGATACGGTCATGGACACGTCGCGGACGCTGGACGGCGGGCTGACCATTTCCAGCGGCATCATGCTGGAAGAGGCGGCCAAGTCCTTCGCCGAAAGCGGTCAGGGTGAAGCGACGGTGGTCAATGATGACGGCAAGCCGATTGGCGTTCTGAACGTTCAGGACACCATCAGTGCCATGGTGACCCCGGCAACTCACTGAGCCGCCGACGTCTGAAAACAATAAAACCCCGGAGCTTGCTTCGGGGTTTTTTCGTGTACGGCTTGTTATTTGACCGGAGGCAACGGCTGGGTTTCGATCACGATGGTGTCGCCGGTCGCGACTTCCACGGTGCCTGACTGAAAGAGATCGTTCTCCGACGGCCCGAGGCGCAGGTCCCAGGTATTGAATTCGGGGATGATACGGGGGATCGGCGCTGGTCGTTCCTCGATGATCCCGAAATGCTGAGGTGCCAGGCGACCGATGTTGGCCAGCAGGAAAAAATCCGCGATGCGGCTGTCGTAGCGCGCCCTCACATAGTCAACCTTGCTGAGCAGCAGTTCGCGTTCGCCGTTGAGAACGTCGAGCAGGGACCGCTGGCCACTGTCGAATTCCACCTGCAGGCCCTTGACCGCACGCTTGTTTGCATAAATTGCGCGCTTGACCGATTTGACCTTGAGCCTCAAGGCCGCTCGCTGCTTCATGGCGCGGACAACGTTCTCGCGGATGATCTGCTGGGTGTCGTCCAGTTCGTATTCCTGCTGCGCGGCGGTATGGTTCGCGCGCTTGACGGCGGCGATGTTGCGGCCACCAGTGAAGAAGGGGGCCGTGACGCGCACGCCGAAGCGGAAATCCTCTTCGTCCTGATTGCCAAGGTTGCCCCGGTATCCGGTCTGCCATTCGCTTTCCAGCGAGACGCGCGGCAGCATGTCGCCGACTGCGGCGCGCGCGGCATAGTGTGCTGCCCGGGCATCGGCAGTCGCAGCGCGGATGGAGGGGTTGTTCTGCAGCGCGACGGAGATCGCATCGTCCAGTCCATCGGGTTCGATCGTTCGCGGAATGCCGGGCCAGCCGAGCTTGCCCGGCTTCTGGCCGGTCAGGCGCTCATAGGCCGCCTCAGAAGCTTCCAGATCGCCGGTGGCCTGGTCGGAGTTTCCCTGTGCCTCGCCCAGGCGGGCCAGGGCCTGCTCGATATCGGTGCGGGTGGCGTCGCCCGATTTGAACCGTGCGCGGGCGGCAGTCACCTCCCGCTGCACCACGTTGGTGTAGGCCCGCAGATGAGACAGGATGGCCTTGTCGCGAACGACGCGCAGATAGGCATCGGCCGTGTTGAAAAGCAGTGTCTGCTCGGTGCCAATCAGCTGGTTGCGACCCGAATTCGCTTCTTCATGCGCCTGGTTCAGCCGGTTGACGCCGGCAAATCCCTGAAACACGGTCTGGGACATGGAAATGCCCAGTTCGTGGAAAAACGATCTGTCGCTGTTGTTATTCCGATCACTTAGCAGGGCATTCTGTTCACCCACATAGGTGCCGGTCACGGTGGGCAAGAACTCGGACCTTGCGGTCCAGATATCCTGGTTGATCGCTTCGTAGCGCGAGCGTTCCGCCTTCAGGCCCGGATTGATGGCATAGGCGGCACTCATGGCTTCTTCAAGCGACTGTGCGGATACGGGGGCACCGGCGAAAAACAGGGTGACAACTGACGCACTCGCCAGAAGACTGGCAAGACGGGCTTTCAATCCGTGCATCATTTTGGCAGGGGCAGTCGTCACAGTGGCACCACGATTATTGTCAGTGCCCAAGCTAAAATTTTATAGTTAATCAAAGGTAAGTTGAGACCGGCGGTCGCGTTTGCGATTTTGTTTGTCACTTAGCGTAATATTTGGAAATTACTTATGAATTTTTATGCCGGCGGATTATCTCAAGAGTAGTCCTGGGAAATTTCTCTCCGTCCTGAGGGAATGCTGGCTTCTTTTCGATTTCGTCTTGAAAGAATTTTTTTCACCTTTGCAGGCGGTAGATGTTTTGTTTACAGGGATTTCTCCCTTGCTGACGCGACCTGTTACGTGATCTGCGGTTGCCGGAATCGGCTCGGTTTCTTTGGTGCGTTATGAAATGTTGAACCTTCGACCTTTCGACCCGGAAGGAGGGCGGTCGAAGAATTGAAATGGCCGCGAGTCTCTTGAGGGTCCGCATCCAAGGTCATCCGACTCGGAGAAACGGTAAACGATTGCTGCAATTTCACCGGGTTTTTCGGACGCTATCGGGTTGGATAGAGCTGAGATTACGTTAAGGAAATGGCGGCCTGTTCGGCTGTCACCGTAATTTTTGACAGTATTTTTTCCGCCGGAAGAAAGCCGCAAATCTGCAAGAAATCGAGGAAATGCGCGGTCTGTCGATGGGAGCGCTCACCTCGGGTGCTCTGACGGAAGGTCGGTGATTAAAATTCTATCGAATTAATTAGCAATACGGCATTGATTTGCTTTCAGAAAAGGGCGGCCGCGTCGGAGGGAATTGCCTTCGGCGCCCTGGGCAAGCCGCGCTGACCTCATTCGAGAGGTGCGGGATAACACAAATATTTTAAGACACGTCAGGAGAACGGGTGCACCCCGCAATGTCAACGAAAGCCAGATTCACCCGCGTCGACAACGCATATGAGCGGCTGAAAACAGAGATTTTGAGTGGACAATTGCCGCCGGGCTTTCAGGCGCCGGAACCGGACATTGCAACCCGGCTGGGCATGAGCCGGACACCGGTGCGCGAAGCGCTGATCCGACTGGAAGCAGATGGTCTTGTGGATCTTGTGCCGCGCCGCGGTGCCAAGGTCCTGCCGATTTCGCGGCAGGATATCTGCGAGATTTACCAGATCCTTTCAGCGCTTGAAGCGCTTGCAGCAGGCAATGCATGCGGCAAGATGAGCTTTGATACCCTTGAAGAAATCCAGGGTGTGTTGACCCGCGCTGACGAGGCACTGGAACGTGAAGATATCGAGGCCTGGGCGATTTGCGACGACAGGTTCCACAGGCTGATTGCCAGGGCGAGCGGCAATTTGCGTCTGGAGTCGAAGATCGAAGGTCTTCTTGATCAGGTGTACCGGGCGAACCTCGTGTTGCTGCGTCTGAACAAGGCCCCGGCCGCGAATGTTGCCGACCATCGCGTGATCGTCGAGGCGATCCGGGAAGGCAAATCAGACAAGGCCACGGAACTGGCGCGGATTCACCGTCTCAACGGATTGGCCCGGATGGAAGACCTGCTCCAGAACTGCGGTCTCAACCACGTCTGATCATCGCGATGCTGCAGGCGCCGGGCCAGTGGACTGGCCGATGATCAGCTCCGCGTCCAGATGCATGGACACCGGTTTGCTGGCCGGATTGGAGATCATGTTCAGGAGCAGTTCGGCGGCCTTCTCCCCGGCGTAACGGACCGAGGAACGTGTGCAGGTGAAAATAGGCACCTCGCCGCTGTTCGGCAGGAAGGACAAGGCATCGTCATGCGTGATGATGGAAACGTCCTTGCCGGTTGTCAGCCCGCACTGGCCGACCGCGCGTGCAACGCCGATCGCCGATATCATGGATGAGATCAGGAAGGCGGTCGGTGGATTGTCGCTCTTCAGCATTTCCATCGCATTGTCGCAGCCAAAGGGCTCCGTCATATCGGCGCTGCGCATGAGGGCAGGGTCTGGTGTCAGTCCTCGGGCGGCCAACGCTCCCTCGAACCCGCGGCGGCGCCGGTTGGCGAAATCCATGTGTTCAAGGCCGTTCAGCAATGCGATCCGGGTGTGACCAAGGTCCAGAAGCAGGTTGGTGGCGCGCTCGAATGCGCGCCTGTTGTTCATGTCGATCCATGAGGTTTCCTGCTCCGCGCCGGGAATGCGGCCGTGGACGACGAAGGGCAGGTTGAGCTGTTTCAGAAGCTTGTGCCGATGCTCTTCGTTGGCAGGGCCGTGAATGATCACGCCGTCCGCTTTCTTGCGCGAGGCAATCTGCCGGTAGGCGTCTTCCTCGTGGTCGTCATCGACCACAGAAATGATCATGTCGTAGCCATGACGCGAATAGGTCTCTCCGGCCCCTGCGATGAACTCCAGGAAGATCGGGTTCATCATCTCGTGAATTGAGCGGGGGATGACGTGGCCAATCGCCATTGCGCGTCCGGTCGCAAGCCGCCGTGCCTGGCTGTTGGGCGCATAGCCGAGCTTGGCGGCCATTTCGCTCACGCGCTTGCGGGTTTCCTCGCTGACTTCGGGATAGCCGTTAAGCGCGCGGCTGACCGTTGTCTGAGACAGGTTCAGCCGTTGCGACAGTTCTTTCAGGTTCACGCCATTGCTCATTTTGGCCCAAAACGCTTTGAAAGCGCCCTCCCGACAGGCTGTTATTGAAATGCAACATTAATTCGCGAGCAGCACGCTTGACAAGACTGAAGCCTGAAGACATGGTTAGGGCCAAATCCAAAGCGGTTTGGATGGAGGTTTCTGGTAGAATTGCCGGCCCGGTGATGCGGGCGGGTATTGCTGCAAGGTGGCAAGGTGTGCCACCTTGAATGGAGCGTTCCGGAATAGGGACAATCTGGGAGGACAGATATGAAATTACGTTTGAAAGCCTGCACGGCTGGCCTCGCGCTGGCTATTGGCCTTTGCGCGGGCGCTGCGTTCGCGGCTGACCTGAAATTCACTCCGGGGGAAGGCCCCTTTAACTGGGACAGCTACAACGAGTGGGCAAAGAGCGCTCCTGACCTCACGGGTCAGACCGTGACGATCGCCGGTCCGTGGCTGCAGCCTGAAGACGGCTATTTCCGGAACGTGCTTGCCTATTTCTCCGAAGCCACCGGCGCTGAAGTCATCTACACCGGGTCGGATTCCTTCGAGCAGCAGATCGTGATTGATGCCGAAGCCGGCGCAGCTCCGAACATTGCCGTTTTCCCGCAGCCGGGCCTTGCTGCCGACATGGCCGCGCGCGGTCTCCTTAAGCCGCTGCCTGAGGGAATGGGCGACTGGATTGCCAACAACTACGGTGCCGGTGAAAGCTGGGTCGACCTTGGCACCTACAAGGATGCGGACGGCAAGGATCAACTGTTCGGCTTCTTCTATAACGTCAACGTCAAGAGCCTTGTCTGGTATGTTCCGGAAAACTTCGAGGATGCCGGCTATGAAGTGCCGACAACCATGGAAGAGCTGAAGGCGCTGACGGAGCAGATCGTCGCCGATGGCGAAACGCCCTGGTGTATCGGCCTGGGGTCAGGCGCGGCCACCGGTTGGCCGGCGACTGACTGGGTCGAGGATATGATGCTGCGCACGCAGCCTGCTGAAGTCTACGACCAGTGGACCACCAACGAGATCCCCTTCGATGATGACCGCGTCGTGGCCGCTATCGAAGAATTCGGCTGGTTTGCCCGCGACGATGCCAAGGTTGCCGGCGGTGCGGGCGCAGTTGCCTCCACCGATTTCCGCGACAGCCCGAAAGGCCTCTTCTCCTCACCGCCGCAGTGCTACATGCACCGCCAGGCGTCCTTCGTGCCGGCCTTCTTCCCGGATGGTGTGGAATTCGGCACCGATGTCGACTTCTTCTACTTCCCGGCCTATGCGGACAAGGACCTCGGCAACCCGGTTCTTGGCGGTGGTACGCTGATGGCGATCACCAATCCGTCCGATGCGACGAACGAACTGATGAAGTTCTTCGAACTGCCGCTCGCCCATGAAGTGATGATGGCGCAGACCGGCTTCCTTACGCCGCACAAGGGGGCCAACCCCGAAGCCTACAAGGACGACACGCTGCGCAAGCAGGGCGAAATCCTGGTCAATGCCAGCACTTTCCGCTTTGACGGTTCCGACCTGATGCCAGGCGCCGTCGGTGCAGGGACGTTCTGGACCGGGATGGTCGACTATACCGGCGGCAAGGACGCAAAAGCCGTCGCCGAGGAAATCCAGAAAAGCTGGGACGCCCTCAAGTAATCCTCCAGGCGGCCGGTCTCCTCAGGGAGACTGGCCGTTTTTCTGACGGATGGGCGAAACGGTCAAGAAACACAGTTCCTAAACGCAGGAGGCCCCCGGTCTTCCGGGTGCCACCCCATAATCAATAATGGGAGGGAACGGCCATGCTATCGGATAATCCGGCACTGTTAGGGCTCACAACCATCGTAATTGGCGTTGGCGCCTGCCTTGCCTATTTCTTCTTCTCGAATGTCTTCATCGACAAGGTTCTGTTTCCGGCCCGTGGCCCCAATGCTGGCAGGAACATCAACCGGGCCAACATGATCCGGCCGTGGCTGTTTCTGTTTCCGGCCTTGTTCGCGCTGACGTTATACCTTGCCTATCCGGTGTTCGAGACCTTGCGCCTGTCGCTGACGGACCGTTCGCAAGGGGGCGCTTTCGTCGGACTTGCCAACTATCGTCAGATGATGAACGAGGCGAAGTTCTGGGAAGCGGTGCGCAACAACATGCTGTGGCTCATCGTGGTTCCTGCCGCCTCCACAGCCTTCGGTCTGCTGGTTGCCCAGCTTACGGACCGGATCAGATGGGGCAATTTCGCCAAGTCTCTGATCTTCATGCCGATGGCGATCTCCTTCGTTGGCGCGTCGGTCATCTTCAAGCTGATCTATGACACGCGCGCAGCCGATCAAAACCAGATCGGTGTTCTGAACGCGATCTGGCTGAAGTTCGACGGCGGCATCGGTTCCATTGTCTTTCTCCAGCTCCTGCCAACCCTTCTTCTGCTGGCTTTCGCCCTGGTCGTCGCCTATGTGGCCTGGACCTTTGTGCGCGGGATCGTTGCGCAGGGTCAGGACAAGTCGGTCTGGCTTCTGCCGCTGCGCCTTCTGATCGCGGTCGCCGGGGTCTGGCTGATCTGGATTTCTCTGAATTCCGCGCTCAGCCTCTGGATTACGGATGTGCCATACGGCGAACCGCAAACCTGGCTGACGCTGCCGCTGTGGAACAACTTCTTCCTGATGGTGGTGCTGATCTGGATCCAGACCGGCTTTGCCATGGTGATCCTGTCGGCGGCTCTGCGCGGCATTCCGGAGGAAACCGTGGAAGCCGCCATTGTTGATGGTGCCAACCCGTTCCAGATCTTCTTCAAGATCAAGGTGCCGCAGATCATGGGCACCATCGTGGTGGTGTGGACCACGATCACGCTGACCGTGCTCAAGGTGTTCGACATCGTCTTCGCCATGACCAACGGTCAGTGGGAGACCCAGGTTCTGGCCAACTACATGTACGACAAGCTTTTCCGCGCCAATGACTGGGGCGTGGGGTCGGCAAGTGCCATCATCATCATGCTGCTCGTCACACCGATCCTCGTGTGGAACGTCTACAACGCCCGGAAGGAGATGAAGTGATGGCCAGCATTGCTGGGAAAAAATCCGGCCTGACCTGGGCCGTTCATATCTCCGTCGCCGCGCTGGTGCTGTTGTGGCTGTTTCCCACCGTCGGGCTGTTCGTTTCGTCGTTCCGGACCGCCGACCAGATTTCCAGTTCCGGCTGGTGGGCAGCGCTGTTCCCGTCCGAGCAGAACGAAGTCTACAGGACGTCGGATCCGGATGAGACCCGCGTGGCGGACGGCGATCAGTTCATCGTCACCGGAAACATATTCGAGGGTGAGCCGCGCGACATCCGGTCGTGGGGCGTGTCCTCACGCGATGTCTCGGCCTATCAAACCGGCGAAACGGCGGATATGGGCGACGGCGAAAGCCTGACGTTGCAGGCCGACGGGTCCTATGTCTGGAAGGGCAACGACAAGCAGATTTCCGGCCGCGGCCAGCGTGTCTTCGTGACAGCGACCGTGCCGCCGGAATTCACCTGGCAGAATTATGCCACCATCCTGTTTTCCGGAACCGGACAGGACAATATGGGAAAGGCGTTCTTCAACACGCTGACAGTCACCATACCGGCGACGATCATTCCGATCGTCATCGCGGCGTTCGCAGCCTATGCCCTTGCCTGGATGGAGTTTCCCGGCCGTGCCTTGCTGATTGCCGCCGTTGTGGCGCTGCTCGTCGTGCCGCTGCAACTGGCGCTCATTCCGCTGCTGCGGCTTCACCTGGCGGTCGGCATCGGCAAGGGCTACATGGGGGTCTGGCTGGCCCATACGGCCTTCGGCATGCCACTCGCGGTCTATCTGCTCAGGAACTACATGGTCGGGCTGCCACGGGACATCATCGAGAATGCCAAGGTGGACGGGGCGACGGATTTCCAGATCTTCACCCGCATCATCCTGCCGCTCAGTTTTCCGGCGCTGGCCTCTTTCGCCATCTTCCAGTTCCTGTGGACCTGGAACGACCTTCTGGTGGCCAAGGTGTTCCTGATCGATGCCACGGGCTCGACCACGGTCATGACCAACCAGATCGTGGAACTTCTGGGAACGCGTGGCGGCAATTGGGAAATTCTCGCGACCGCTGCCTTTGTGTCCATCGCCGTGCCGCTTTTCGTGTTCTTCGCGATGCAGCGCTACCTCGTGCGCGGCCTGTTGGCCGGATCGGTGAAATAACATGAACAAAATCAACAATCGGGAGCAGCCGGCATGACATCGTTGTCCTTGAAGAATGTCAGCAAGTCCTATGGATCTGTCGAAGTTCTGCGCGACATCAACATGGATATCAACGAAGGCGAGCTGATCGTTTTCGTCGGCCCATCGGGGTGCGGAAAGTCGACATTGCTGCGGATGATCGCAGGCCTGGAAAAAATCACCGGCGGCGAACTGGAAATCGACGGCGTCGTCGTCAACGACGTGCCGCCGGCACAGCGCGGAATTGCCATGGTGTTCCAGTCCTATGCGCTTTATCCGCATATGACGGTCTACGACAACATGGCCTTCGCCCTGAAGCTGGCCGGCAAGTCGCGTGATGAAATCGACAAGGCTGTGCGGGCGGCGGCGGACAGGCTGCAGCTGACGGCTTATCTCGACCGCCTGCCAAAAGCGCTGTCCGGCGGTCAGCGACAGCGCGTTGCCATTGGCCGCTCAATCGTTCGCGACCCCAAGGTGTTCCTGTTCGACGAGCCGCTGTCGAACCTCGATGCCGCCCTGCGCGTTGCGACAAGGATCGAGATCGCGCAGTTGAAGGAGAGCATGCCGGAAAGCACCATGATCTACGTTACCCACGATCAGGTGGAGGCGATGACGCTGGCAACGCGCATCGTCGTGCTTCATGGCGGCAATATCGAACAATTCGGCGCGCCGCTGGATCTTTACGAACGCCCCGCCAACACGTTCGTTGCCCAGTTCATCGGCTCGCCCGCCATGAACCTGCTTGATGCCAAGGTGGCGGCAACCGGCGCCCAAACGTCCCTGGTCATGGCCGATGACGGTCATGCGGACGTGCCGATTGCCTCGCTGGACAGCGACAAGGGCGCGGCGGTGAAGCTTGGTGTGCGGCCGGAAGACCTGACAGTGACGGACAGCGACGATTTCCTGATCTCCGCCGAGGTCGAAATCGTCGAAGCGCTCGGAGAAACAACAGTGCTTTACTTCCGTCCGAAAGACGGTGCATCGGCCCTGATCGCCAAGCTGCCGGGGATCCACAAGATCGCAAGGGGCACGTCCATCCGTCTGACGGCTGCGCCGGAAAAACTGCATCTGTTCGACAGCGAGGGACAGTCGTTTCTCTATAGATGATTGACCCTGCAGGGTGGGGAGAGGCGTCCGGCGAGACTGCTGCCCCCACCCCTTGTACTTCTCCTCCCAAGAGGGGAGGGAGATCCGGCCAGGTTTGTGAGCGCATTGGCAGTGCCTTACATGAGCGGTGGCCAGCTGTCCGGCCCCGGATCTCTCAGTCAATGCTGGTGTCAGGTTCGCACGTCACTGATGACATGACGTGCCATTTGATTGCCGGTTTGCTGCAGACACAGATTTTCTTTTTCATTTCATGCTCTTGTGAATTTCGAGCAAGCCCTTTCGCCTGAGCCGTCTTATGATTTGTCCGGCGGTATCTCTGCTGAACCCTATGGGTTTCAGGTCATGGCCGGATGACCGGTTTACTGAAGTTCCGGACGGCTGGCAGCAATCCTCCCTGCAACTACGTTCCAAGATCCAAAGATATTGTGGCCTATCTCGATTGCGAGGCGTCGCTGGTGTTCCCGTGGCCCGCTCGATCCCCTATTGTCACATCATTTTCATATGAGCGTCGAATAAGGTTCATATGAAAATGTTTTAAGGGGCTTCGAAGTCAGGCTTTTTCGAGTCAACATGTTGCCTTTGGAGCGGCTGGCCTCCCGTGCCTGCGGGAGGAAAGGGGACGATGGCGGATCAGAAGAATATGCTTGGGCAAATAGATATTTCAAAGCGTCAGGCCGAAATAGCGGATCTGGTACAAAAGGCGGGATTTGCATCCGTTGAGGAATTGGCAGACCGGTTCGAGGTGACCACACAGACGATCCGCCGGGACGTCAACGGTCTTTGCGAACTTGGAATTCTGCGCCGAACCCACGGCGGTGTCGAACCGCCCGCACCCGCTTCCAACATTCACTATTCCACGCGGCAGATTCTGAACCTTCCGGAAAAGCAGCGCATAGCGGAGCTGGTCTCAAGGCACGTGGGCAACAACCAGTCGCTTGCCTTTTCCATCGGCACTACGCCGGAAATCGTCATGCAGGCCCTTGTCGGGCATGAAAAGCTGGCGGTCTTTACCAACAACCTGAACGTTGCCTTCACCGCGTCGATCAATCCGTCCTTTCAGGTGACGATAACGGGTGGCCGTTTGCGACACGGCGACCGCGATGTGCTTGGGTCTGCGGCGCAGTCCTTCTTTTCCAACTACAAGGTTGATATCGGCATTTTCGGCGTTGCCGGCGTGGATGAAGACGGCACGCTGCTGGACTTTCATGAGGACGAAGTAGCCGCGCGCCAGTCCATTCTCGCCAATTGCCGCAGATCCTATCTGGTGCTGGACCACAGCAAGTTCGGCCGGAACGCCCATGTGCGCGGCGGCCATCTCAGTGATGTCGATGCGGTCTTTACCGATTGCCCGGTGCCGGACGCCTTTCTGGCGTCGCTGCAAGGCACAAACACGGACGTGTTCGTGGCCGCCGATGAGGATCTGGCGTGATTTTCAGCCCACAAGCTTGAACCTTCCAGGCTTCAGGCGTGTATTCGTCCGGGGCCGGCAAGCCGAATGCTCTGGAGTGGATTTGACGCAACCTGAGCCTCCTGGCGTCGATAGTCCTTCTTTTCGAAGGGCAGTTTGTCCAGAGCTTCATGCGTGGCGCTATCAAATAAATTTAATTTGGGAAACGGCGGAAAGCAGGGGATGGACGACCTTTGCCTTGACGGCCAAACCGCTTTGGCTCAAGCCGTTGGCCGTTGGGCACTTTTTCTGGCAGGGGCTTTTATGCTAATGCATTTAAATCCCGGATTTCTGCGGGATTTTCATCTTTAGTTTTTTTGATTCCCGAAGCCCCAGGAGCCCTGCCGTGTCACTCAAATTCCTTGCCATTGGCGAATGTATGGTCGAGATGGCACCAACGGGCGAGGGCACATATGCCATGGGGTTTGCCGGCGATACGCTGAACACCGCCTGGTACGCGCGCAAATGCCTGCCCGCCGACTGGACAGTCGGTTATTACACAGCCGTTGGCCGCGATCAGGTGTCGGAAGACATGCTGTCTTTCCTGAAGGGCTCGGATCTGGAGACGTCCACCATCCAGAAGCGGGACGACCGGACTGTCGGTCTCTACATGATCCAGTTGAAGGATGGTGAACGCAGCTTTGCGTATTGGCGTTCCCAATCCGCCGCGCGCTTGCTGGCGGCCGACCAGGACGTGTTGGCGTCGGCGCTCAAAGGGGCGGGGCTGATCTATTTCAGCGGCATTACCCTTGCCATCCTTCCGCCGGACGACCGTAAAGCATTCCTGGACGGACTGAGAGCTGCCCGCAAGGCTGGGGCCAAAACGGCATTCGACCCGAACCTGCGCCCGCGACTTTGGGAAGATGCGGACACGATGCGGGCAAGCGTTACGGAAGCCGCCGGCTGCTGCGATTTCCTGATGCCCTCTTTCGAGGACGAACTGGCTCATTTTGGAGATGCGACCCCGGATGACAGCGCGAACCGCTATCTTGCCGCCGGAGCCGGCATGGTGGTGGTCAAGAACGGCCCTGAACAGGTGGTCTGTGCGGACGCAGGGTCGCGGCAGGCTTTCCAGCCGGCGCCGGTTTCCAAAATTGTCGACACGACGGCTGCCGGAGACAGTTTCAATGCGGCCTTTCTGGCGAAATATCTCTCCGGGGGGGATGTCGCGGAAAGCGTTGATGCGGGCGCAAATCTTGCCGGTAACGTGATCCAGCACCGTGGTGCTCTGGTTGCCTGTCTCGAACCGGCCTGACGGGAAGAAACGGCGATTCGCCTGTAGGCAATTCCCTGAAAGTATAAAATGTCAGTATGAAATAAAATCATTGCGAATATTGACAGTGTGGTTTTATTTTTTCTTTGATTTCTTATTGTTCTATTTGTCTGGGAAGCTCTTCGTCCAGAAAAATTAGGAATTTGTTCGCTCATGATTCCTACCCTACGTCCGATTTTGGATGTTGGCGTATTGGCCATCAGAGGGGGGACGAATGTTCTCAGGTTTGCGTTTGTCGAAAAAGATCCCGGCGCTGGTATTGGGCGCCGCTGCGGTGGTCGGCATTGGTATCGGTGTTTCCAGTTACGTCACGTCTGCAGCAAGCGTGAACCAGATGACGAGAGAACGCCTCATGGCGGCCGCCAAGATCTCGAAGCAGGAAACACTCGGTTATCTGGAGGTGATCGAGCGGGATCTTGCCATTGTTGCAGAGCATCCGGGAACCGCCGCTGCCGTCCAGGAATTTGCGTCCGCCTGGAAAAACTGGGAACAGTCCGGTGGTGATCCCGGTCAGGCTTTGCAGAAGGCGTATATAGCCGACAATCCGAACCCGAATGGTGAAAAGCAGCTGCTCGACAAGGGTGCCTCCGGCACCGACTACGACGAGGTGCATGCCAAATACCACCCATGGTTCCGTCAGCTTCAACAGGACAACGAATACTACGACGTCTTTCTGTTCGATACCGAGGGTAACCTCGTTTACTCGGTGTTCAAGGAAGCGGACTTCGCGACCAACTTCAGTACCGGCGGAGGCAAGTGGGCCGATACCGACCTCGGTGAAGTCTATCGCAAGGCGATGAGCAGCACGGAGCACGGGAAGGTCGCTTTCGAGGATTTCGCGCCTTACAAGCCCAGTTCCGATGCTCCGGCCAGTTTCATCGCGCATCCGGTTCGCACTGCCGATGAAACAGTTGGCGTGCTTGCGTATCAAATGCCTGTTGGAAAAATCGATGAGCTTCTGAGCCATAACCTTGGTCTCGGCAAGACAGGGGAACTTGTCTTGATCGGCGAAGACCGGTTGATGCGTAACAATTCCGAGCTCACGTCCGAACAGAACGACATTCTTGTCACCAAGGTCGACAATTCCATTATCGATGAAGCCTTCGCGTCCGGGGAAGCTTTCGGGATCAGTTCGTTTTTCAGCGAAGAGCCCATGGAAGTCGATGCAATCAGATTTGTGTTTCATGGCCAGAACTTCGTGATCATCGCCATGCAGACTTACGAAGAAGCGATTGCACCAGTTACAACAATGCGGAACCGCATGCTGTTAACAGGACTTGTTCTGCTTGTTGTGGCTGGCGCAGTCGGTTTCTTCGCGGCTCGCACGATCACGACCCCCATCGGCAAGGTTGTTGCCGCAATGAATGCGCTTGCCGGAGGCGATACACGTGTGGAGACCGATGACGCCAAGCGTGGCGACGAGATCGGAGACATGTTCAAGGCCGTCTCGGTGTTCAAGGAAAACGCCATTCAACGGCGTCATCTTGAAGAACAGGCCCGAAACGAGCGCGACAAGGAACGCCAGCGTCAGGCCTTTCTGGAAGGGGTGATCAATGACTTCAAGTCGATCATGTCCAGCCGTCTGACAACCGTATCCGAGCAGATGGAACGCATGCGCGGCGCCGCCACCACGCTGGAAGATCTCGCGATCAACGCCAAGTCGGAGTCTGACCACGCAGGGCAGGCCTCTGTCAGCGCGTCGGAAAACGTTGCTGCTGTTGCAGCCGCCACGGAAGAAATGACAGCCACCGTTCAGGAAATCGCCAACCAGACCGAAGCCACGACCCGTATCGTTCTGGAAACCGTGAAAGCGGCGGAAGATACGAACCGGAACGTCGAGACGCTGTCGGAAGCTGCCGAACATATCGGCAGCGTGGTCAATCTCATTCGCGACATTGCGGAACAGACCAACCTCCTGGCGCTGAACGCCACCATTGAAGCGGCCCGTGCAGGTGAAGCCGGGCGCGGGTTTGCGGTCGTGGCATCGGAAGTCAAGCAGCTCGCGGAACAGACATCCAAGGCAACGGACGAAATTTCCGGTCGGATTTCGGGTATTCAGAACTCGGTTCGCGATGCGGCCGGGGCTATCGAACATATCACCGAGAAAGTATCCGACATCAAGAACCTGACCAGCTCCGTGGCCGGGGCTATCGAGGAACAGCGGGCGGCAAACCAGGAAATCGCACGCTCGGCGCGATCTGCCAGCGACAGCACCGGCAACGCCGCCAACAGCATGTCCTCCGTTTCCGGCGCAGTTGAACAGACGTCCGCGGAAGCCGGGTCTGTCAGCACGGCGTCTGATCTGGTTTCGGAGGCGAGTTCCAGCCTGGCGCAGGAGGTCGAGAAATTTCTTTCGGACGTCACAAAGGATGTCGAGGACCGCAGGCGTGCAGTCCGCAAGGCGATTTCGGAAGATGTCAGACTTACCTTCTCGAACGGCCGCAAGCGCACCGCCCAGCTGGTCGATGTCAGCATCACGGGTGCGCAGATCCTGGATCTCAAAGACATGCCGAATGGCGAGCATCTGACGCTGGAGTTCCTGGATGGCACCGTGCTGAATGCGAAAGTCGTACGCCAGACCGAAGCAGGGTGCGGCGTCGAGTTCGCCGAGCAGCTACAGGAAAGTCACATTCTGATTGCCGCGTAAGAACGCAGACAAGAGAAATGAAAAAGGGCGCCTGTCGGCGCCCTTTTTGCTGTCTTCGCGCTGAGCAATTCTCGTCCTGAGGAGGGGCAAAGGCTCGTCTCGAAGGATGGCCGCTTGCTCAGTCCCTGCTACTTGAACCTATCCAGCGTCCCGCTGGGCGATCCAGTCGTGGTCCGGATGGTTCTGGAACCGCCACTTGCGCAAGGGGCCGGCCATGACGTTCAGATAATACATCTCGTAGCCATAGGGCGCGCCGCAGGGGTGGTGGCCCTTGGGAACCAGCACCACGTCGCCATCTGAAACAGCCATCGTCTCGTCCAACTCGCCGTCTTCGGTGAAGACGCGCTGGAAGCCGAAACCCTGTTTCGGGTTGAGGCGGTGGTAATAGGTCTCTTCCAGATAGGTCATATCCGGAAAATTGTCTTCGTCGTGCCGGTGCGGGGGATAGGACGACCAGTTGCCCTGGGGCGTATAGACTTCCGTCACCAGCAGGCTGTCGGCGATATCGCTTTCTTCCATCGCGATCGGATGGATGTAGCGGGTGTTGGCACCCTTGCCGCGTTCCACCTGGCCGATATCGGTAATGACGCGGGCCTTGTAATTGCCCTTGCCCGGTGCGGTACAGACCGCCAGAACACAGTCCGTGGTGGCTTTCGCAGACCATTTGCTGCCGTTGGGCACATAGACGCAATGCGGTTTCTTGCGCTCGAACACGCTCATCCGGTCGCCCAGTTCACCAAAGTCTTCATCGCCGGCGGAAAACGAAGCCTTGCCTTCCACGAGGACGAGGATGACTTCCTTGTCGCCGGTATCTTCAGATGCCGATTGACCCGCTTCCAGATGATAGAGACCAAAGCCGACATAGCCCCATCTGGCGCTTTCCGGCGTGATGTCGTGCACCTTGCCGGAGGTGCCGGACGGCTTGACGAGAAGATGGCTCATGTCAAATCCACTTCCTTTGAGAGTTGCTTGAGGGTCTTGAGGCCGAGGCTTTGATACTGGAACGGGTTGCGGACGTCCGGGTCCTGTTCCGCCTCGATCACGATCCAGCCTTCATAGCCGGTGTCTTTCAGGATCTTGAGAAGCGGCTTGAAATCAACGCCGCCTTCCTCGTCGCCCGGCACGGTGAAGACACCTGTGCGCACGCCGTCCATGAAGGACTTCTTGGTCTCGCGGATTTCCTTCATCACGGCCGGACGCACGTTCTTTGCATGGAAATGCTTCACGCGGGCGGCGTGTTTTTCCAGCACCGGAGCCGGATCCTGGCCGTTGCTGCCAAAATAGCAGTGGCCGGCATCGAACAGCAGTTTGGTTGCCGGGCCGGTGGCGTCCATGAAGGCGTCGATTTCTTCCGGCGTCTCGACAACGGTGCCCATGTGGTGGTGGTAGACAAGATCGATGCCCTGGCTTGCGCAGAAGGCCGCGAGTTCCTCGATCTTGGCGCCGAAGGCTTTCATTTCGTCAGCAGTCAGCACCGGGCTGGTGTTGATGTCTGTCTGGGAGCCCTGAATGGTGTTGGAGGTCTCGCAGGTGATGCAGACCTTGCAGCCATTGTGTTTCAGCTTGTCGAGATGAGGCTGGATCGCCTTCTTTTCTTCTTCGACCGACTGGACCAGCAGGTTGAGCGAATACCAGCCGGAAATGAACCTGAGGCCATAGCTGCCGAGAAGCTGTTTCAGCTCTTCCGGGTCGTTGGGCCAGCGGTGGCCGTTCTCGATACCGTCGAAGCCGATTTCTGAGGCTTGAGACAGGATCTGCTCAGTCGGAATATGCGCGCCAAGGGTCTGGTCGTCATCATTGGCCCAGGCAATCGGGTTGGTGCCGTAAAGGATCATGGCTGTTGTCCTGTAACGCGTCGGAGCGTTGGGTTCGATATCTGTGTTTTTCCGACCTCATCCTGAGGAAGCGCTTCAGCGCTGTCTCGAAGGATGGGCCGTTTGTTCGGTATTTGCCCCCCCTCCCTTCGAGACGGACCGGATGGTCCTCCTCAGGAAGAGGTCATAAGGAGAGGATGTCGGTGTGCTGCGATGCCTTTCCCTAATCGACAAGGTTCTGGTGCTTCAGCTCCGCGACATAGCCTTCACGGGCCTGCCGGACTTCGGCGCGCTGCGAAACTTCGGGAACGGCAACATCCCACCAATGGCCACCGCCGTTTTCACCCGGTCCGTGCATCGGGTCCGTGTCGATGACGATCACCGTCGGAATGGCCCGGTCCTTTGAGGCGAGGATCTGCGCTTCCAGGTCGGCAATGTCCTTTGCCTTCACCGCGTGAGCTCCCATCGCGGCCGCGTGGGCGACGAAGTCGATGTCAGGCTGGGCCTCGACGTTGCAGCTCTGATAGAGGTTGTTGAACTGGTTGCCACCGGTGCCCATCTGCAGCCGGTTGATGCAGCCGTAGCCGCGATTGTCCGTCAGGACCACCGTGAACGGCACGCGCCGCATGACGGCAGTCGCCAGCTCCGAATTGGCCATCATGTAGGAGCCGTCGCCGAGGAAGCAGACGACATCCCGCTCCGGCTGGGCCAGCTTGACGCCCATGGCGCCTGCAATCTCGTAACCCATGCAGGAATAGCCGTATTCCATGTGATAGCCGCCCTGTGGCGCCTGCCAAAGGAGCTTCAGCGCACCGGGCATGGTGCCGGCGGCGCACATGGCGATGGTCTTTTCCGATGAAGTCCGCTGAACCGCGCCGATTACCTCCGCATCCAGCGGCAGGTAGTCTGCGGGCACGTTGGTGCGGGCGCTGCAATGGGCGTCGACCCTGGACAGCCAGTCGAGACGGGACTGCGGATCGAAGGCAGACTTCTTCTCGTCGCCGAGCGCGGTGGAGATCTTCTCCAGGGCCACTTTGGCATCGCCGACGAGACCCATGGCGCCGTGCTTCAGCGCGTCGTAGCTTTGAACGTTGATCGACACCAGCTTGCGGCCGGGCTCCTTGAAGAGAGCCCAGGAGCCGGTGGTGAAATCCTGAAAACGGGTGCCGACGCCGATGACGAGATCGGCGCTTTCCGCAATCTCGTTGGCACAGGCCGAGCCATCGACACCGGCAGTGCCGAAGTTCATCGGGTGAGACTGGGCCAGTGCCGATTTGCCGGCCTGGGTCTCGATCACCGGAATGCCGTGTTTCGTCGCAAACTCGCCAAGGGTCTGTTCGGCCTGCGAATAGATGACGCCGCCGCCGCAGACGAGAACCGGTTTTTTCGCTGCCTTGATGAGTGCCGTGACATCGGCAATATCCCGGCTGTCCGGTTCCGGCCTGCGAATGCGCCAGACCTTGGGTTCGAAGAAGCTTGCCGGATAGTCGAACGCCTCGGCCTGGGTGTCCTGGCAGAAGGCGAGGGTCACCGGGCCGCAGTTGGCCGGGTCGGTCATCACGCGAAAAGCCCGCGGCAGTGCCGTCAGCAGATGTTCGGGGCGGCTGATCCGGTCGAAATAACGTGAGACGGGACGGAAGCAATCATTGGCCGAAACCGTACCGTCATCGAAGTCCTCTACTTGCTGCAGCACCGGGTCCGGTGCGCGATTGGCGAAGACATCCCCAGGGATCAACAGCACCGGCAGGCGGTTTACATGGGCAAGGGCGGCGGCGGTCACCATGTTGGTGGCGCCGGGGCCGATGGAAGAGGTCACCGCCATCGCCCGGGTGCGTTTTCTGGCCTTGGCATAGGCTATGGCAGTATGTGCCATTGTCTGTTCATTCTGGCCGCGCCAGGTCGGCAAGGCGTTGCCGGCCTGCTCCAGCGCTTCGCCCATGCCGGCAACATTGCCGTGGCCGAAGATCGCCCAGACGCCATCAATGAAACGCTCGCCGTCTTCGGTCATTTGCGCCGAAAGATAACGGACCATCGCCTGTGCGGCTGTCAGACGGATCGTACTCATGCGGAAATTCCTTGGGGTTCGTTTTCGTTCGCCTTGCTTCCGGCTTCTGCGCGGGCGGTATCCCAGATGTGGCACAGGCGGTTGAAGCGGCTCACCATGTCGGCGATGGCAGCTTCGTCTGTCAATTCATCCGCCAGCCATTTCCGGGCGGCATCCGCGAAAATCGTACGGCCGACGGCAAAACCCTTGACCAGCGGAAACCGGGCCGCCTCGGCAAAGCTGGCGGCGAGCTCATCTTCCGGCGCATCGAGGCCCAGCACCACGATGCCGCGGGTGTGGGGATCGTTTTCGGTAATCGCCGCACAGGCTCTCGCCCAGGCTTCTGCCGAGGTCATCGGTTCCAGTTTCCACCAGTCCGGATAAATGCCGATCTCATAGAAGCGGCGGATGATAGCGGCTGTCGTGTCCGCATCCACCGGGCCGACCTTGGACGGGATGACTTCCAGCAGCATTTCCAGCCGGTTGCGGCGGCAGGCCGCAAACAGCCGTTTCAGGATGCCTTCCTGCTCGGCCTTCATCGCGTCGGTGTCATAGGGATGATAGAAGCAGAGCACCTTGACCACATGCTCTGCCGGCCATTCGGCCAGGCCGCCGAAATCCGGACCGATTTCCGGTTCCAGGGTCAGTGGCCGGGAGGCAGGCCACTCCACCGGATGACCGATCCAAAGTCCGGTTCCGGCGGCCCGATAAAGCGCCTCGCGGCCATGCCGGCTATCGCACAGGATGCCATAGCCAGGCTGACCGTCCGCAACCGCAAGGGCCGCGTCGAGGCAGAGTTTCTTGAACGATCCGATCCGCTCGTGACCGGCATTGGCCGCATCGGCCATCTGTTCCAGCTGGATGCGGTGGTCGAAGGCAAAGACTCGCATGGTCGACCAGTCGCCGCCGTGCAGCCGGTGCCGGTTGGTGGACCAGTGGATCTGCTCCAGGTCCGGGTCCTTGCGCAAGGCCTTGTCCTTCACACCCCGTTTCAGGAAGAACTGCAGTTCCTCCCAGCTTGGGTAGGCGGGCGTGCAGCCGTGCCGGGACACCGCGAAGGCACCGCAAGCATTGGCATAGGTCAGGGCCGTGACCCAGTCTTCGCCGGTGATCCAGCCTTTCAGCAGGCCGGACATGAAGCCGTCACCGGCCCCCAGAACGTTGAACACCTCAATCGGGAAACCCGGGCCGGATATGCCGTCGTCAAGGCTGCCGGGAATGGCACCTTCAAAGGCGGTTGCGCCCATAGGTCCGCGCTTGCAGACCAACGTCGCTGCGGACACCTTGCGCACGTTGCGAAGTGCCTCGAGCGTATCTGTGGTGCCGCCGGCGATGTGGAATTCTTCTTCCGTGCCGACAATCAGGTCGAACAGATGCAAGGTCGATTGCAGTTTTTCCGTGACCTTGTCGGACGCGATGAAGCGGTTCTCGCCGTCGCCGTGTCCGGACAGGCCCCACAGATTGGGGCGGTAGTCGATGTCGAGCGCGGTGCGGCTGCCGCTTTCACGCGCAAGCCTCAGGGCTTTCAGAACGGCGGCTTCCGTCTGCGGGTGGCTGAGGTGCGTGCCGGTGGCGACAACAGCCTTGGCCGACGCAATGAACGCGGGATCGATGTCGTCTTCAACCAGCGCCATGTCGGCACAGTTCTCGCGGTAGAAGATCAGCGGGAACTGCTCCTGATCACGGATGCCCAGCAGGACGAGGGCGGTCAGCCGCTCCTTGTCGGTGATCACCCCCTGTGTGTCGACGCCGTGCCGTTCCAGTTCCTCGCGGATGAAACGGCCCATGTGCTCGTCACCGACACGGGTGATCAGCGCCGACCGCAGGCCGAGCCGCGCGGTGCCGCAGGCCATGTTGGTGGGCGAGCCGCCGATATATTTGTTGAAGGACGCCATGTCCTCCAGACGCCCGCCCGCCTGGGCTCCGTAAAGGTCGACCGACGAGCGGCCTATCGTGATGACATCGAGTTTCTTCACGTGCACATTCCGTTTCTCATTCAGCCCGTCAGATGGTGCCGCCGAGCGAACCTTCCAGTTCCGCCAGTTCCTGGCCACCGGCCATCAGGTCCTGAAGTTCTTCCGCTTTTATGTCCCCGCGCAACGCGGTGCCAAGCGTCTTGCCACGGTTGAGCACCGTGAACCTGTCGCCCACGGCCATGGCATGGCGCACGTTGTGGGTGATGAAGACTACGCCGATACCCTTTTGACGGACCTTGTCGATTGTCGCCAGAACGTTGGAGGTCTGGCGCACGCCAAGGGCCGATGTCGGCTCGTCCAGAATCAGCACCTTGGCGCCGAAGAAGACGGCACGGGAAATTGCCACCGTCTGGCGTTCGCCGCCGGACAAGGTGCCGACCGCCTGGTCCGGCGAGCGCAGGTGAATCCCCATCTTGGCCATTTCGGTCATGGTGACTTCGTTGGCCTGGGCAAAGTCGAAGAACTTGAACGGGCCGAAGCGCTTCTGCGGTTCGCGGCCCATCCAGAAATTGCGGGTGACGGACATCAGCGGGATCATCGCCAGGTCCTGGTAGACGGTCGCTATGCCGGCTTCCATGGCGTCACGCGGGCTGTTGAAGTTGACTTCCTTGCCGTCCATCAGGATCTTGCCCTTGGTCGGCTTGTGGACGCCGGACATGGTCTTGATGAAGGTGGACTTGCCCGCGCCGTTGTCGCCCAGAAGGCAGTGGCATTCGCCGGCCTTCACGGAAACGGAGACACCGTTCAGGGCGATCACCGGGCCGAAGTGTTTCTCGATATCGACGAGTTCGATCAGGTTGTCGGACATCTTATCTTTCCCCCGTGATCATGCGGCGGATATAGGTGTTGAGGATCACGGCCAGCAGCAGGATCACGCCGAGGAAAACCCGGAACAGCGAGCTTTCGACCCCGGCGAAGAAAAGGCCCTGCTGGACGACGCCGAAGATCAGGGCGCCAAGGGCCGCGCCGACCACCGAGCCGTAGCCACCGGTGAGAAGCGCGCCGCCGATCACCACGGAAATGATGGCTTCGAATTCCTTCAGCAGGCCACGGTCAGCCGCGGCAGAGCCGAATTCCATCACCTGGCAGGTGGCGAAAATGGTCGCGCAGAAGGCGGTGAACATGAACATCAGGATCTTGACCCGGTTCACCGGAACACCGACATAGCGGGCTGCCTGGGCATCTCCGCCAGCGGCGAAGATCCAGTTGCCGAAGCGGGTGCGGGTGAGAAGGAGGTGGCCGAACACGATCAGGATCACCGCCCAGATCATCAGCATCGGGATGCCTTCGACCACCGGCTGGCCGGCTTTCGGACCAGCAACGAACTTGCCGACGATGCCGAGATCGGCAAGCCAGACAAACAGGCCGGAAAAAACCTTGCCGCCGAAGAGCCAGGCAATCGGATCGCCCTCTGCGACCTCACGTACACCGCCGATGATGGTCTTGCGGGTGGTGGCGATGGAAATGAAGATCGTCAGGCCGCGCAGAATGTAGAGAAAGGCGAGGGTGACGATAAAGGAGGGCAGGCCGGTCTTGACGACCAGGTAGCCGTTGAGCGCGCCGATGGCCAGTGCCATCGCGAAAGCGACCAAGATGCCGACCCAGACCGGATATCCCCATTGTACGGAGATGAGTGCGATGATGATTCCGGAAAAGCCGATCATGGAGCCGACGGAGAGATCGAACTCGCCTGCGATCATCAGGAGGCAGGCGCCGACGGCGATGATGGCGAACTGGGCAGAGACTGTGCCCCAGTTGATGATGCCTTCCGGCGAGAACATGCCGCTGTCGCTGGCGATGCCCAGGAAGAACATGAAAACAAGGATGGTGCCGCAGATCGCGCCCAGTTCCGGGCGGATCAGGGCTTTGCGCATGGGCGACATTTCGCGGATGCGCTCGTCTTTCTGAGGGGCGGCTGCCGATTGTGTCTCAGCCATAGGTCTCCTCCTGCGTGCCGGGGTGGCCGGCCGCGTCCAGTATGCGGCCCGGCCGCAGAACAGTGTTCTGGAATTCAGTGCTTGCCCGTCTGGGCGCGCGGGTGTGTCTGTTGAAAGGGAGAGGCGGACACCGCCTCTCCGCAGGGCCGCACCTGGCGGCCCTTCAGGTTCGCTTACCGGTATTCGCCGGCGTACTTTTCCACCAGGGCAATGTTGTTTTTGGTCACGAAGCCCGGGCCGGAGTTGATGGAGTTGCCCGGAACCACGCCGTAACGCGCCAGGTTCGTCAGGATGACGACCGGCAGGTAGCCCTGCAGGTAAGGCTGCTGGTCGATGGCAAAGGCAATCACGTCGCCCTTGATGGCTTCAGCGATTTCACCCGACAGGTCGAAGGTGCCGAAGTGGATGGTGCCGGATTTGCCCATTTCTTCCAACGCTGCCAGCGTCGGATGTGCCGAGGTCGGCCCGAGGGTCAGGATGCCGTTGGTGTCCGGATGACCCTGCAGATAGGCCATGACCTTGGACTTGATTTCAGCCGGGTCCTGACCGCTGTCGATCATGTGGCTGCCGAGTTCCACGCCCAGTGCGTCGGCATAGCCCTGACAACGTTCAACCGATGCCGGGTTGGTGATGTAGTGGTTCACACAAAGGAAGTCGGTGACGCCGGCCGCCTTGGCCTTTTCGCCGGCACCCTTGCCTGCGTCATATTCCGGCTGACCGACATGCATCAGAGCGCCGATTTTCTTGGACTGCTCTTCGGTGCCGGAGTTGATGGTGATGACCGGAATGCCCTTGGCAACCGCATTGGACAGCGGGCCGCTCAGAACGTCGTAGTCGGCGATTGTCGCGATGATGCCGTTCGGGTTGGACGCAGCCGCCTGCTCGATGATGCGGGCCATGTCGGCAAGGTCGCCCGTCGGAGGGTTGCGGTATTCCACTTCGACGTCCATCTGGTCGCCGGCAACGGCAATGGCGTTCTTGATCGTGTTCCACCAGCTGTCGCTGTCCGGTGCATGGCTGACCAGAACGAAACGTTCTCCGTCAGCGGAGGCCGGAGCGGTAAGTCCGGTGAAGGCAACAGCGGCAGCCGCCATCGCGATAAGTGTCTTCTTCATGGTGTTCCTCCCAGAACGTGGACCGCGGGCCTTTAACAATCCCACCCGCGTCATCAGAAGTCTGTGGCGGCTCCGGCTGACCGTTGCCGCGTTTGGAATATAAATTCCATTTTTATCTGAGCGCAACAGATTTTTTCCATAAAGCTCATATCCGGTTCCTCTGCGCCCCCACGGAAACCGCCAGCGCAATGGCGAGAGAAAGACTTGCGGACAAGGCCCGGAACGCGCCGACGTCCAGTTCCGACACCAGAAGCTGGATCGCCTTGAGGCGTGCGAGCGGGCTGGTGACCACATCCGTGATAGCGACAATATCGGCGCCACTGGCACGGGCCTTGGTGGCCATATCGATGGTCATTTCGGTGTAGGGCGCGAAGGTTACCGCAATCACGGCGTCGTTCGGGCGGATCAGGTGTTCCATGTTGATGTTGGCAATGCCGGAATGAAGAACGGCAGGAACGTCCATTTTTTCAAAGGCATATGCAAGATACGAGGTCACCGGAAAGGCCCTGCGGAAGCCGATCATGTGGATTGTCTCGGCGCGGGCCAGCACATCGACGGCCTGTTGCAGGGCAATGGGGTCGACGGTTGTCAGCAGGTTTTCCAAAGACGCACGGCCAACCTCGACGAATTCGGCCAGAAGGGCGGAGGGAGACTCAGTGCCGTGTTCCCGCAATTTGGCGAGACGGGTGGCATAGTCCGGCCACTTCTGGGAATAATCGGAGCGGAACAGCTTCTGCATTTGCGAAAAACCGGAAAAGCCCATTTCCTGGCAGAAACGCATGACTGCGGAGGGTTGCACATCAGCGCCGTCTGCAAGTTCGGCAACGGTGGAAACCGC
This sequence comes from Labrenzia sp. ATLA3, assembly GCF_057180185.1. Taxonomy (NCBI): domain Bacteria; kingdom Pseudomonadati; phylum Pseudomonadota; class Alphaproteobacteria; order Hyphomicrobiales; family Stappiaceae; genus Labrenzia; species Labrenzia sp. ATLA3. The sequence goes on along the minus strand of NZ_JBXUKV010000002.1, from coordinate 440,072 downwards.
CACCTTGTCCGGATTGGCTGCAATATAGTTCGCGAATTGTTTCAGGCGTTTGGGCAATCTGTCCGCTGTGCTGCCGAGACGGGTGAAAAACGCGTCGATGGACTGAGGCGGAGCAAGCATTTCGGCGGAAGCGAGGTTGGCGTCCAGGTCTGGATGGGGCGAGGCGTCATTCATTGTCTTCTTCTTTTCCTGCTTGACACATTCCGTCGAAAATGATTTTGGAATTTTTATTCTAAATTGGCAAGCGCTGGTTCAGCCCGCCCTGCCACATGTTATCCGGGAGGAAGTATCATGGCCGTCAATGTCGCCCTGCTTGGGGCCGGACGTATCGGTAAAGTACATGCAAAGGCCATTGGCGCGGCGGCCGGTGCGACGCTTGTCGCGGTTGCGGACGCTTTCCCGGAAGCTGCCGAAACGCTTGCGGCTGCCTATGGTGCGCGCGTCAGCACCATCGACGAGATCGCAGCTGCGGGGGATGTCGATGCGGTGATCATCTGCACGCCGACAGACACCCATGCGGATCTGATCGAGAAATTTGCACGGGAAGGCAAGGCCATCTTCTGCGAAAAGCCCATCGATCTGTCGCTTGACCGGGTAAAGGCCTGCCTGAAGACGGTTGAAGACCTCGGCGCAACCCTGATGCTCGGGTTCAACCGCCGCTTCGACCCGCATTTCCGTGCCGTGCGTGCCGCCATTGACGAAGGCCAGATCGGGGACGTGGAGATGGTGCAGATCACCTCGCGTGATCCGGGTGCGCCACCGCCGTCCTACATCACGTCCTCCGGCGGCATCTTCCGTGACATGACAATCCACGATTTCGACATGGCCCGCTTTCTGTTGGGCGAAGAAGTCACCACCGTTTATGCCACTGCTTCTGTTCTGGTTGATCCGGAAATCGGCAAACTGGGCGACTACGACAGCGCCACGGTGGTGCTGACGACGGCGTCCGGCAAGCAGTGTTCGATCTCCAACTCCCGCCGGGCAACCTATGGCTACGATCAGCGGATCGAGGTTCATGGCTCCAAAGGGGTGGTCAGCGCGGAAAACCAGCGTCCGGTTTCCATCGAGGTGGCGACAGAGGCCGGTTACACCCGCCCGCCGCTGCATGATTTCTTCATGACCCGCTACACGGAAGCCTATGCGGCGGAAATCACCGCCTTCGTCGAGGCCATTGAAACAGGCTCGGCGCCGTCCCCCAGTGGTGAAGATGGTCTGAAGGCACTCGCCCTTGCGGAAGCCGCGCTCAAGTCCATTGCCGAACGCCGTGCCGTCGGCATGGACGAAGTCTGAGCGCCAGAACCACTATGACCTCATCCTGAGGAGGACCGTCCGGTCCGTCTCGAAGGATGGGCGGCACACTCTTGAGCACGCGGCCCATCCTTCGAGACAGCGCCAAGGCGCTTCCTCAGGATGAGGTTAAAGGCGGAGCGGTCCGCTTCGTCACCTCCGGGAGGATCGGATTACATGACAAGTCTCGGTATCGGATTAATCGGCACCGGTTTCATGGGCAAGTGCCATGCACTTGCCTATGGTTCGGTGAAAGCGGTGTTCGGCGATGTGCCGGCAACCCGCCTGGAAGTTTTGTGCGATGTACCGGCAGAGAAGGCTGAAGCCTTTGCCGACCAGTTCGGTTTTGCCAGGGCTACCAGCGACTGGAAAGATCTGATTGCGGATCCCAAGGTCGATATCGTCTGCATCACCACGCCCAACAAGGTACACAAGGAGATGGCGTTTGCCGCGCTTGAGGCCGGCAAGCATGTGCATCTGGAAAAGCCGATGGCGCTCAGCCTGGAGGACGCCAGGCAGATGCTGGCTCTTGCCGAAAGGACGGGTGCGAAAACCATTGTCGGGTACAATTACCTGCACAATCCGGCGATTTCCCATGCCCGCAAACTCATCGCGGACGGCGCCATCGGCCGGATTGTGCACTTCCGCGGCATGGTCGACGAGGACTATCAGGCCGACCCGGATCTGGCCTGGACGTGGCGGGCAACCAAGGCCGACGCCGGTCTCGGCACGCTTGGCGATCTTGGTTGCCACCTGATCTCGCTGGCAACGGCCCTGGTCGGCCCGGTTGAGAGCCTGATCGCGGAGACAAGAACTGTTCACGAAACACGGCCATTGGGCGATGGCTCAAGCGAGCGCCGGGCGGTGGAAAACGAGGACATTGCCTCTGCGCTGCTGACCTTCGAAAACGGTGTCCATGGCGTCGTCTCGACCTCGCGTAGTGCCTGGGGTCGCAAGAGCTACATCGCCTTCGAGGTGCATGGTACGGAAGGCATGATCACCTTCGATCAGGAGCGCATGAATGAACTCCGGCTCTACCAGAACCGGGGCGAAGCTGCCGAACAGGGCTTCAAGACGTTGCTGACCGGCCCTGCCCATCCGCCATACGGCCAGTTCGTTCCGGCCGCCGGGCATCAGCTTGGCTTCAACGACCTGAAGGTGATCGAGGTTCATGAGTTCCTGACGGCAATTGCCGAAGGCCGCAACGCGGTGCCATCCTTCCGCGAAGCGCTTCATTTCGAAGCGGTGATCCATGCAATTGCCGAAGCTTCTCAGACGGGCACCCGGGTGAAGGTGACAAAGGCGGACTGACGAGGCCAGTACCGCCTGTGTCGATGCCATGCGGACGCGATCCGAAACCCTGTTCGAAAGCATGCAGGTCGACCGGAGTGGGGATCGAGCCAAGGACATGGACTGAGGCTGTACACCGCCGCCGAAAGGCGATCACACCCTTTGACGGAGGGCGGGAAGGCTGCTGTTCGATCGGAAAATGCGGTTGTCCGCTGGTAGGCGTCGCCTTTTCCCGTGCGGCTGTGGCTCCTATATGCAGGGAAAGACAGACAATGGTGCTTGCCAGACCCCGGCTGAGAGCGCCGGCAAAGGAGCTAACATGACTACGCAAGAGACAGACACGACCGGCCTCGACGATGTTCTTCAGATCGATATCGTGTCCGATGTCGTGTGCCCCTGGTGCATTGTCGGCTTCAAGCAGCTTGAACAGGCGATTGCCCGCACGGGGGTTTCCGCCGCCATCAAGTGGCACCCGTTCGAGCTTAATCCGGACATGGTGGCCGAAGGAGAAAACCTGCGCGAGCATATCATGCGCAAATACGGCTCCAGCGCAGAGCAATCCCAGGCGGCGCGGGACCGGCTGACGGAGTTGGGCGCAAGCCTCGGTTTCGACTTCAGGTTCACCGACGACATGCGCATGGTGAACACATTCAAGGCGCATCAGCTGATCCATTGGGCTGGTGAGAGCGGCAAGGAACATGCGTTGAAAATGGCGCTGTTCCAGGCCTACTTCCACGACCGGAAGGACGTTCACGACGACCAAGTGCTGGCGGATGTGGCAGAAAGCGTCGGCCTGAACCGCGTCGAAGCCCTCGCCGTTCTGGAAGATGGTCGTTTTGCCGAGGTCGTTCGCGCGGAAGAAGCCTTCTGGACCGGCAACGGCATCCACGGCGTTCCGGCGGTCGTCTTCGAACGTCAGCACCTGGTTTCAGGGGCACAGGGTGTCGACAATTTCGCGGCAATCATCACCGAGCTGACGAGGGGCAAGGCGGCCTGACGGCACAGCCTTAGAGATACCCAGTAGATCGTCCAATTTCTGCCTCATGCCATGGCTCGGCCATGGCGTCCAAGCCGTTTCGTTCCGACTCGTCGGGCCGCTGCTTGAGGCGCCGTCACGGCATGGATTGCAGGGTCGAGCCCTGCAAAGACGGGGAGGGGGAAGAGCTTGGTTCTCTTACCCCTTTTAGGGTGGAGCCACTGTTTCTTCAGAGCGTCTCGAACAACACCCCTGCAGCTTCGATCCGGCCGGCCGGTGTTTCGGCAGGGTCCGCGCCATAGTTGGTCCAGATCCTGAGGCCGTCGGTTGTCCTGCAGCGGACGCCGCCGGCAAGGTCGAGCGTGTCGATCCCGGCTTCCTTGCACAGCATGGCGTAAAGCCGCTTTAGCGCGGTTTCGTCACCCCAGCCGCCGAGATAGACGAGATGCTCCTGACGGTAGGCGGCGGGTTGGCCGTCTTCAAGTTCCAGTATGACTTCGCCGGCGCCTTCCAGTTCCTCGCGGTAACCGGTGAAGGCGCCACCACCCTTGAGCAGCATCGGCATGTCCGGGCGCAGGCTCTCGACACGTGAGACGGCAAGGTCAAGACCGGGCATGTCGGGTGGCAACGGCACGGGAATGACCATGTCGGCATTGCGGGCGGCGGTGCGCGGGCCCATCACCACCAGGGCTTCGGTTTCCAACAGCGCCTGTTTCAGATCCTGCGTCACGTAGATGAGGCCGGGCAGGGCAACAATCTTGTAGCCGGAAAAGTCACGGGTTTCACCGCGTAGGATATCGACCGAAAGCCCGAGCTTGCGCAGCGCCTTGTAGGTGTCGAAAACGAGCTGGAAGTAGGAAAGTCCCTTGCCGTGGGGTTGCGTGGCCCAGGCGAAATCCGCGTCATAGTCGAAGATCAGTGCAACGGGCGCCCGCGGGGACGAGACGTCAGGTGCATCGCGCAATTCGTCTGCGACCTTGCGGGCTTCGACAAGGACAGGCGCATCGGCATTGTCCGGGCGCAGCATGCCGGCATGCATCTGTTCCTGCGCGAAGGGTGCCTGGCGCCAGCGGAAATAGCAGACGGCTTCCGCGCCGTGGGCATAAGCCTCCCAGGCCCAGAGCCGCATCATGCCCGGCAATGGAGCGGGATTGTGCGGGGCCCAGTTCACCGGTCCCGGCTGTTGTTCCATCACCCACCAGCGGCCCTTGCCGACGGCCCGGTAAAGATCGTGGTGGAACGCCTGGAAGTCCGGATCGCCCTGGCGCATGAAGGCCCGCTGATGGGTATCATCCGCGCCGACACGGTCTTCCAGAAAGCCGAGCGGGTAGCTGTCCCAGGTAGCGATCTCGAGATCGTCGCCAACCTTGAAGTGGTCGAAATCGGTGACCCGGCCCATGTAGTTGTGGCTGATCGGGGCGCTGGAATGTGCCCGGATGATATCGACCTGGCGCTTGTTGAAGGTCACCACCTGATCGGACGAGAACCGCCGGAATGCGAGCGTGTGCGACGGGTTGGGCTCTGTTACCGTGAGGTTGGGCAGGTCGATCTCGTCGAAGGAGAGATATTCCATCGACCAGAAGACGTTGCCCCAGGCCCGGTTGAGTGCCTCGATGGAGCCGTAACGTTCCTTCAGCCAGATCCGGAACGCTTTTCGGGCGGCCTCCGAATAGGAGAGGATCGTATCGTGGCAGCCATATTCGTTGTCGGTCTGCCAGGCGGCGACATGCGGATTGTTGCCGTAACGATCGGCGACAAGCTTTACGATCCGGTCGCTCTCCTGACGATAGCCCTCATGGGAAAAGCAGTAATGACGGCGGGAGCCGAACTTGCGCGGTTTGCCGTCGGCATCAACAGCGACCATGTCCGGATGCTTGTCGACAACCCAGCGCGGCGGCGTCGCGGTCGGTGTGCCGAGCACGACCTTCAGTCCGGCGCGTCCCAGGGTTTCTATGGCCCGGTCCAGCCAGTCGAAGTGCAGCTCACCCGGACGGGGCTCGAGACGCGACCAGGCGAACTCACCGATGCGGATCCATGTCAGCCCGGTTTCCGCCATGCGGCGGGCATCGGCTTCCCAGATCTCTTCCGGCCAGTGTTCCGGATAATAGCAGGTGCCAAGAGTGCGTTTCATGATGGGTGCTCACTGCCTGATGGTTCGGCAACCCACATGCGAGGGGCGGTGCGTTGCCGGAGTTTGTTTGTCGGTCCCTCAGAGGCGGGGAAAGCGCACGTCGGAAATCCTGTGATGTCAGGGGTTGCAGCCGTTACAGCACGACCCGGTGCTCGCTCTGCCCACGAACCTTCACCTGTGCAAAATAGGTCTTGCCTTCGTCCTGGCCAGTCAGGCCGTCGGCAGCGGATGTGGCGAAGAGGGTCTGCATATCCGCGCCGCCGAACGCCGGGCAGGAGATCTGTTTTGCGGGCATGGAAACCGCCTCGGCGAATTTACCGTCCGCGGAATAGCGGGCGACATGGTTTGCGCCCCAATGGGCGTTCCAAAGAAAGCCCTCGCTGTCGACCACAGCACCGTCCGGGTTGAAGCCGTCTGCAGAAAGGTCGGTGAACAAGGTCGGCGTGCCGGCAGGCCAGCCCTCGGCGTCCAGAGAGACCTGCTGGATGGTCAATGCGTCGGTGTCGGCGAAATAGGCCGTGGTACCATCCGGCGAAAAACAGATGGCGTTGGAAATGGTGATACCGGAAAATAGCTTGCGCAGTTCGCCCTTGTAGTAGCGATAGATCGATCCGGCGCCTTTTTCGGCGCCAATACCCATGGTGCCGATCCAGAAGCCGCCCCTGGGGTCGGCGCGGCCGTCGTTGGAGCGTGTCACCGCATTGTCGGCTTCCAGATCGCAGATCTTTGCGGAGGCTTCCGTTTCCAGATTGAAGAGGAACAGTTTGGAAGAACTTGCGATCAGCAGCTCGGCCTGGCTCACCCAGCCGGCAGCAGAGACATATTCATCGAACTGCCAGGTTTTCTCGGTGCCGTTGTCGCGGCTGAGCAGCCGCTTGTTCAGGATGTCGAACCAGAACAATTGCTGGCGTTCGGGGTGCCACAGCGGTCCCTCACCAAGGGTGCACTGGCGTTCGTCGAAAACTGTGCTCATGAAATCACCTGGATGCTGCAACGGCCGCGTCATAGGCGGCGACGATTTTTTCGGCCCGGTCGCTGACGTCTGCAACGCTGAGACCGGGTTTGAACAGTGCTGTCCCGATGCCGAAACCTGTGGCCCCGGCCTTGATCCAGTCGCCAAAATTGTCCGGACCGGCACCGCCGACCGCATAAGTGGGGGTACCCTTTGGCAACACGGCCAGCATCGCCTTCAGACCGTCCGGACCAATGAGCGAAGCGGGAAAGAACTTGAGGCCATTGGCGCCGCTGCGCAGAGCGGTGAAGCACTCGCTCGGAGTCATCACCCCGGGAAAGGAGGACATGCCTTCGGTTTTCGTTGCCTTGATGACGTCCGGATTGCAGTCGGGTGACACGATCAGCGTGCCGCCTGCGTTCTTGACGTCTTGCACCTGCTCGGGGGCGAGCACGGTGCCTGCGCCGATTTCCGCCTTTGAAGAGAAGCTCTTGGCCATCGCTGAAATGCTGACAAGCGGATCCGGCGAGTTGAGCGGCACTTCGATGCGGGTGATGCCGGCGGCTATCAGACATTCGGTAACGGGCAGGGCTTCGTCCGGGGTCAGACCGCGCAGAATGGCAATCAGGTTACGGCTCATGAATGCTCCGGTTCGTAGGAGGAATAGGCCAGGGTCAGGCCCTTCAAGGTGATGGTTTGCGCGTCGAGCTGTCTGGAGGCGTAGCCAACCTGGGTCAAGGCGGCGCGATAGGCGCCGACGATCTTGTCGCTGCCCAGAAGGGCGGTATTGCCGAGATCGAAATCCCGGCTGACGGCAGCGAGTTCGACGCCTATGAGAAGGCCCGACAGTCTGCCACTGGCCTGCGCCGGGGCGAGGTCCGCCACCAGACCGGCGGCGCGTACGCCGAACAGATCAGCCGTCAGCATTTCGGGCGCATGGAAACTGTGTTCAGCGGCTGTAGCAAAGGCAGCATTGTCCAGGTCGTCGGACGACAGGCCATGCCGCAGCACCGAGTGACTGAACAGAAGGGCGAAGGTTTCTCCCGTCATGAACGTGCGAAACCGCTCGATCCGCCCGTCCTTGAGGGCGACCCACTTGGTGTGCGTTCCGGGCAGACACAGAGTGCCGGTATAGCCGGGATTGTCCACGAGGAACCCGGCGATCTGGGTTTCTTCGCCGCGCATGACATCGGGGGGCGTTAGCTGCTTGATGCCGGGCAGGATGCGCACATCCAGACGCGGGTCGGCTGCCTCCACCCGGGTGGCATTGCGGATTGACGGCGGCGTGCAGGGGGTGGCCATATAGGGGGCTTCAGCCCAACCCTGACGGGATCCGGCCATGCCGCAGACGATCACCGGGGTGGCCACGTCCTCCTTCAGCAGATCTGCGACCAGTTCGATCAGGGCAGGCTCGTAGTCCTGTTTCTCCAACCGGCCCATGCCCTTGTCCGAGCTGCGATGGGCAAGCATGCTGCCGGTTTCGTCAAGCGCCCAGATGCGCAGATTGGTGGTGCCCCAATCCGCCGCGATCCAGGCTGCTTTTGGGTGCGTGGTCATCCCGTCACCACCACGCCGCCATCCACGACCAGAGCCTGGCCGGTCATGGCCTTGCTGGTTCTGGAGGCCAGGAACAGGACCGGATCGACCATGTCTTCCGGCTGCAGTTCAACCTTGAGGCACTGCCGGTCGATATGGGCCGCCAGACCTTCCGGCGTCACCCACATGTCCTTCTGCTTCTGGGTCAGAACCCAACCGGGCGCCAGGGCGTTGACGCGGATGTTTTCCGGGCCGAACTCGCGGGCAAGGCTGCGGGTCATGCCGTTGATGCCTGAATTGGCGGTGGTGTAAACCGGATAGCCCGCGTTGCCCATCATGTAGGAAATGGACGAGAAATTGACGATCGAGCCGCCGCCAGCGGCACGCATGCCGGCCACCACATGCTGGCAGGCAAAGAAATAGGCCTTCAGGTTGATCGCCACGGACCAGTCCCAGAACGCCTCGTCGACCTCCTCGGTCTTGTGTCGTTTGTCGTTGGCGGCATTGTTGACCAGAACCGTAATCGGGCCATGGGCTTCGGCTGCCTGATCCATTGCGGCCTTGAGGGCGGTCATATCGGTGATGTCACAGGGCAGGAACAACGGACGGCGGCCGTATTTCTGCTCCATCTCGTCGCAAAAGGCAGCGGCATCCGAGCGCTGCACAAAGGCGACTTTCGCTCCCTGCCGAAGGAAACCCTCGGTGAGCGCTGCGCCGATGCCGGAGCCGCCACCGGTGATGAAAACCGATGCATTGTCGAGATCCGGGTATGTTGCGTTCATGGCACTTCCTCAATTGTTTTGGTGGCCGAAGCCGAAATCCGTTCGTTTTGAGTAACGTTACTCAAAGACGTTTGCCTTCTACAACCCAGACCGTTTCGGGGAACCGCCAGGGGAATGTGAGCCCGTGGGACATCAGATATTGTCCACTGGCTTCAAGGTCTTGATGTTTCAGGAGCGGGGCGCCGCGAGACAGTCCAGGTGCTTCGTCCCGATTGACGAGGCTTATCCTGTATCTGGCTTGCGGGTCCAGTCCTGTCAGCCTCAATGGGCGCGGCAGGATCTGGTCGCTTGGGCGCGTCAGTGCGGCGAAGGCAACAAATTGGCTGCCGTCCCGTGAAAGCTGCTGTTCTGCAATCACTGCCGGGTCCGCGCTGTCGAGCCGCAGGATATCCGCTTGCATCATCCAGTCCCGGTTGGCCTTCCACCAGCTCGTCACTGTGCGCAGCGTATCGGCTTCGGCCTCTGTCAACTCTCGCGGGTCCATCTCGAAGCCCATATGGCGTTGAGCCGCGGTCCAGGCGCGCAGGCGGATGTCCAGCGTGCGGCCGGAGGTATGGCAGTGACGGGGGCCAACATGAGAGCCGGTTACGCTGGCCGGCAGGAACAGGCTGGCATCGTGCTGGATACGCTGGCGCTCCAGCGCGTCGTTGCTATCCGAGAGCCAGACCCGGTGCGTGCGTTGCAGAATGCCGAAATCGATGCGCCCGCCGCCGGAAGAACAGCTTTCGATTTCCACGTCGGGAAAGTCTGCCCGCAAACGGTCGACCAGCTCATAGAAGCCTTCTACCTGCCGGGCATCGACGACGGGCAGGATGCGGTTGTGGTCCCATTTGATGTAGCCGATGTCGTTGTTTTTCAAGACATCGGCGATATGGGCATAAAGATAGTCCCGGACGTCCTGGCGGGACATGTCCAGCACAAGCTGCTGGCGTCCGCGAACCTGGTCGGCGGAACCCAGAACCCAGTCCGGATGAGTGCGGTAGAGGTCGCTGTCCTCATTGACCATCTCCGGCTCGAACCAGATGCCGAACTCCATGCCGAGCGCCTTGATATGGTCGATCAGCGGGGTGAGGCCATCCGGATGTTTGCGTGTGTCGATCACCCAGTCGCCGAGAGACGAGGTGTCGTCATCCCGGCGCCCAAACCAGCCGTCGTCCAGGACAAAGCGCTCGGCGCCCAGGTCCGCCGCCTGGGAGGCGATGGCCTTGAGTTCTTCAAGATCGTGCTTGAAATAGACCGCTTCCCAGCAATTGTAGTGCACCGGGCGCGGCGTGCGGGCCGCCTGAACGATGTGATCGCGGACATGGCGCTGGAACCTTACGGCAGCGCCGTTGAAGCCGGTGGCGGAATAGGTGGCATAAAGCGGCGCGCTGACGAATTGGCGGCCGCTTGGAAGGCTCGCGGTGGCGTGGCCGAACTGGACCTGGCGGCGGCCGTCGGCAAGTTCCTCGGCCACCATCTTGTGGCCACCGGACCAGCCGTAGTGAAACGCGAAGGCTTCACCTGCCGTGTTGGACGTTCCCGCGCCGCAGACGATCAGGCCCGGAAAATGCGCATGATCGGTGCGGCCCGTGCGGTTGTCGCGGACGCGAGCGCCGGGTGCAAACGGCACGCGGCGGGTCAGGAATTCCGCGCACCAGCGGCCGGAGAATTCGATCATCTCACCGGTGTGGGCCGGAACCGGTAGAACAGGTGCCGCCAGCCAGTCGACCGTTATCTCGTCCGCGCTCTCCAGCCGTGTCTGCAATTTCAGCAGGGAAGTTTCCGGTGTCAGGGTCAGATCGAAGACAAGACCGAGGTCGAGAGCCTTGTCGGTGAAAACCAAGGTCATCCCATGCTCGGTCGTGGCTTCGCGTTCGAAGCGGAAAGACGGCATGAGCGGGGTGCCGGCTGCATTTCTGGCGGCGAGGCCGGTTTGCCCGGGGAAGCTTTCTGAGGCTTCGGGGCACAGGCTCAGGCCGGCGTTGCGGTCGACCATGCCGCCGGTGACATCGGCGAGCGTGGCTGCCGAAAGCCTCTCCAGGTTTTCGCCAGTGGGAAGGGCGGGCCCCCAGTAGACGGCTTCCGGCAATCGGTTGTCGAAGCTGGCCAGGACCAGGCTCTGTCTGTCATCTCCAAGATGCCAGCTGCGGATCATTTCACGGCTCCGAGTGTGAGGCCTGCGATAAAGTGGCGTTGCATCAGGAAGAACATGGCAACCGGCGGCAGGGCAGCCACGATGGAGCCAGCGCTCATCAGGTGGTAGGCGGCGCGGTACTGGGCGTTGAAGGAGGTGATGCCTGCAGTAACGGGTTGGCTTTCAACGCCCTGCGTCAGCACCACGGCCCAGAAATAGTCGTTCCAGATGAAGGTGAAGATCAGCACCGATAGCGCGGCGATGGCCGGCTTCATCAGCGGCAGAACCACGTACCAGAAGATCCGCCATTCGGAGACGCCCTCGACACGCGCAGCCTCGATCAGCTCGAAGGGCAGGGCGCGGATGAAGTTGCGCATGAAGAGCGTGCAGAAGCCGGTCTGAAAGGCGATGTGGAACAGCACAAGGCCGGTGATGGTGTTGTAGAGGCCCATCTGCAGGGTCAGATCGCGCACCGGCACCATCAGGATCTGGAACGGCACGAAGTTGCCGGCCACGAACATGAAGAAGATCCAGATGTTGGCCTTGAACTTGTAGACTCCAAGGGCAAAGCCGGTCATGCACGACAGGCCAACCGCGCCGATGACCGTCGGAATGGTGATCTTGAACGAGTTCAGGAGATACTGCGGCATGTCCGAGCCGGTGAAGACCAGCGCGTAGTTGGTGAAGCCTTCAAAGGAAGACGGCCAACCCCAGTAGTTGGCGTTGGAGAAATCCGCGTCCGGCTTGACGGAGAAGATGGCGACCGCGATCAGCGGTAACAGCCACAGGATCAGCGCCAGTGGCAGCAGCGACTGATAAGTGATCTGCCAGGAGCGGGACGTGCGTTCGATCGGTGTCGGGAACATGTCAGCGCGCCTTTTCTTCTTTGTACATCGACCAGAGGAAGTAGGCGATGAAGGCCAGCATGATCAGGAACAGAACCACGGCAATGGCCGCGCCGTAGCCCATGCGGAATCCGTATTCGGAGAGCGCGACCTCGAACATGTAGAAGCTGAGCACCCGACTGGCGCCGAAGGGGCCGCCGTTGGTCATGACCGAAATCAGGTCGAAGGAGCGCAGCGCGCCGATGATGGTGACGACAAAGGCGATGAAGGTGGCCGGGCGAAGCTGTGGCACGATGATGTACCAGAGCATGCGCCAGCCCTTGGCGCCGTCGAGCCGCCCGGCCTCGATCTGTTCCGGATCGACCGCGTTGAGGCCGGTGAGATAGAGGATCATGCAATAGGCTGTCTGGGGCCAGAGGCCCGCGACGATGATGCCGATGGTGACCGTGTTCTCGTCTCCCAGAACGTTAAGCGGCGGCAGGCCGACCGCGCCGAGCAGAACGTTGAGGAGGCCGAATGTCGGGTCGTAGAACCAGGTGAACACCAGGCCGACCACGACCTGGGAGATCACGAAGGGAAAGAAGAACAGCGATTTGTAGAGCCGGATGCCGGTGACGGTCTGGTTCAGGAACAGTGCGATGAACAGGCCTGCCGGAATGGCCAGCAGATAGAGCAGCAGCCAGAGGACGTTGTTCTTCAGCGAGGTGTAGAACGCGTCATCCCAGTAGAGTTCCTCGTAATTGTAGAGCCCGACGAATTCCGCCTTGCCCAGACCGTCCCACTCGTAGAGCGACAGGTTGAAGGACTGGAAAATCGGGAAGATCACATAGAACAGGAAAAACAGGATCCCGGGAGCCAGGAACAGCCAGGGTGTAAGCTGCTGCTGGTTGCGATGCCACCAGGAACTCTGGCGGATCTCGGTCACGGATGCTTGGGCCATTTTCGGAACTCTTCGTGAGTCGTCGGCGTATACCGGAAAAGAGGACAGGGAGCGGTTGCCCCCTGTCCGGTCACGCGCAGGCGGACCTTACTTGTAGATACGCTTTTGGGCGCGGTCCAAACGGTCCAGGATCCTGTCCAGGTTGTCCGGCTTGACCATGAATTCCTGAAAGCCTTCCATGGCAACCTTCGCCATTTCAGCCGGGGCATCGCGGTCGAAGAACTGGGCAACGCCGCCCGGGGAGTTCGAGGACAGCATTTCAAAGCCCTGTTCCAGGAACTTGTCGTTGTCTACCGACGACTTGGAGTTGACCGGCAGCTGACCAAGGTGCTCGCCGTCGTTGATCCAGGTCTGGACGTCCGGCGACACCACGAACTTCAGGAACTCGCGCGCGTTTTCCTTGTTCTCCGCATTGGCCGGAATGTGGAAGGTGTCGGTCGGTGCGTCTTCGGCCTTGGCGACGCCCGGCGTGATTTCCACGAACTGGTAGAAATCGATCTGGTCGTCACTGAGACCGGCGTCACGCAGCGGTGCCACGGCGAAGTTGCCCATCAGGTAAGCGGCTGCATCGCCCTTGACCATGAACGGCAAGGCTTCCTGCCAGGAGTAGGTCTGGTGGTTGTCAATGAAGGCGCCCATGTCGATGAGTTCGCGCCAGTTGGCGAACGTCTTGCGGACTTCGTCGGACTTCCAGGAGGCCTTGCCAGTGAGCAGGTCCATGTGGAAGTCGAAGCCGTTGGTGCGCATGTTCAGGTAGTCGAACCAGCCGCCTGCGGTCCAGAGGAACTTGGTGCCGATTGTGTAGCACTTCTTGCCCGCATCGAGGATCTTCTGGCAGTTCGCCTTTTCCTCTTCCCATGTGGTGGGTTCGGACAGGCCAAGCTCGTCGAAGATGTCTTTGCGGTAGTAAACGCCCCACTGATAGTAGGTATAGGGCACGCCCCACTGCTTGCCGTCGATGGTCATCGCGCCTTTGGTGGAGGCGAGATTGTCGCCGATGGCCGGATCCGCCCACAGGTCCGACACGTCTTCGAAAAGGCCTGCTTCCACGTAAGGACGCATGCGGTTGGCCGCGTACCATGTGGCGACGTCCGGCGCGTTTGCCGTCAGGAAGTTGCGGATCTGCGTCTTGTAGGCCTCCCGGTCGATCACCGTCGTCTCGATTGTCAGCTCCGGGTTCTTCTCCTGAAACTGCGCGATCATCTCTTCCATGGTTGCGCGTGGCGCCGGGTTCGATGTGTCGAGAAAGATTTTCAGATTGCCGGTCAGGCCGTCAGCAGAAGCTGCGCCCATCGCGGTTGCCAACATGGCAAAGGCCGCTACGGACGTTTTCAGCATGGAACGCATGGTGTCCTCCCTTTTTGTTCCATTATGTGAAACTTAGTTTTGTATATTGATACTCTGATGTGATGGCGATAAGTTGTCAACAGGCTCGACCGCAAGAAACGGGCCGATGGAGGAGCTCATGAACAAACAGGAGAGGTCATCGACAGGTGACGGCACGGTCGGCAAGGCGCTGGAAGTGCTGGACAAGGTTGCGGCCGTCGGCCGGCCTGTGCGCTTTTCCGAACTTCTGTCCGACAGCACCCATCCCAAGGCGACCCTTTACCGGCTGCTGCAGACCCTCGTCAGTCAGGGCATGCTTGCCTATGACGAACGCCAGCAGACCTATTCGCTGGGTATCCGCCTCGTGCGGTTGGCACATGCGGCCTGGCGGCAAAGTTCCATTGCGCCAATCGCGCGTCCTTTCGTCAGCGCCTTGTCCGAAGCGGTCGGGGAAACCGTACATCTGGCGCAGCTTGACAGCGGACAGGTGCTTTATGTCGACAAGCGCAATCCGACCAACGCCATCGACATGTTTTCGCAGGCCGGCAAGGTTGGCCCGGCCTATTGCACCGGCGTCGGCAAGGCCTTGATGGCCTTCCTGGAGCCGGCTGAGCTCGATCGCGTGTTGAAGAAGCAGTCGTTCTATCGATACACCCCGGCAACGCTTGCCAGCGAGGCTTCACTGCGCGCGGATCTGGAGAAGATCCGCCAAGAGGGCCTGTCCTACGACAGGGAGGAGCACGAGCCGGGCATCATCTGCATTGCGGCGCCGATCCTGTCATCCAGGGGGCGGCCGGTCGGTGCGCTTTCCGTGACAACTTCCACGCAGCGCAAGAGCCTGGAGCAGCTTCTGGAGGCACGGCCTGCGCTGTTGGACGCAGCCTCGAAGATCGCGGCGGCGGTCGAGGACTGGCAGTTCCCGGCGTAAAAGAAATTCCAAGGGAGAGAGAATTACATGTCTGGCGTCACACTGACCAAAGCCATCAAGAAATATGGCGATCTGGAAGTCATCCACGGAGTGGAACTTCAGATCGAGGATGGCGAATTCTGCGTCTTTGTCGGTCCGTCCGGCTGTGGCAAGTCCACGCTCCTGCGCATGATCGCCGGGTTGGAGGAGACGACTGACGGCCGGATCGAGATCGGCGGCAGGGATGTGACCAGGATTGACCCGGCCGAGCGGGGCGTGGCCATGGTGTTCCAGACCTACGCGCTTTACCCGCATATGACGGTTGAGGAGAACATGGGCTTCGGGTTGAAGATGAACGGTCATCCCAAGGCCGAGATCCAGTCCAAGGTCGCCGAGGCGAGCCGGATCCTGAAGCTGGACCCTTATCTGAAGCGCAAGCCGAAGGCGCTTTCCGGCGGGCAGCGCCAGCGCGTCGCCATCGGCCGTGCGATCGTGCGCGGGCCGGAAGTGTTCCTGTTCGACGAACCGCTGTCCAACCTCGATGCGGAACTGCGCGTCGACATGCGCGTTGAAATCGCCCGCCTGCACAAGGACATCGGCGCGACCATGATCTACGTGACGCATGATCAGGTCGAGGCGATGACGCTGGCCGACAAGATCGTGGTGCTGCGCGGCGGCATTATCGAGCAGGTCGGCTCGCCGATGCAGCTCTATTCCGATCCGGACAACAGGTTCGTTGCCGGTTTCATCGGTTCCCCAAGCATGAATTTTGTCGAAGGGGTCGCCGGAGACGGTACTGTCAGCATTGCTGCGTTCGGCGGTGTTGCCGTGCCGACATCGGTCTCATTGCCGGCCAAGGGGGAAAAGGTGCTGGTCGGGCTGCGGCCGCAGCATCTGAAAGTCTCTCCGGCGCAGGAAGGCGCAAAGGTCGATCTGTGCGAGCAGCTTGGCGGTGTCGCCTATTCGTATCTCATCTGCCCGACGGGAGAACGTGTGATCGTGGAAACCAAGGGCGAGGATGCCCCGGTTTCCGATGGCCTTGTTGCCATCGACTTCGACCCGGCCTCGGCGCTGTTCTTCGATGCGAAGACGGAGAAGCGGCTGCGGTAGTCTCGCCGAGGCCGTCAGCCGAGGCGCCGCCGCCGCCGCCCGCACGTCATTCCGGACAAGCGAAGTAAAGCCGGACGCCGATCCGGAACCCAGATATCCGCCGCGCCTTTGGCGCGTCTCTGGGCTGCTCTTAAACACATTCGACGGCTCGCCAGTCGGCTCCACTCTTTTCCCTCTGTCATCATAATACCTCAGGCATCCTTTATGGAGATGACCGTTATGGATCGTGCCGCCGCTCGTGGAGCTATGCGTTTGTGTCCGCCGCAGCAGTCTCCGGTCTCGGTCAACATTTGCGCTCACCCACGGCCAGGCCGGTGAGGCGGCTGATTTGAACACGTATCTTGCCTTGACATGAATACTGATTCAGGTGTCATATGATGCCGCGTCAGGCGATGATGTTGCCCTGTCCGAAGTCGTGGGAGCGGCTCGGCAGGTTTTCGGCCTTTCGCGCAACGGGAGGAGAATTCATGACGAAACGCGTTTTTCGCTGGGCCGTGCCGCTTGTGGCCGGCATCGGTGTGGCGGCTGCCGGAATTGCCGGCGCCCAGGCCGACGATATCAAGATCGCCCACGTCTACGGCAAGACCGGTGCCCTGGAGGCCTATGCGAAACAGTCGCATACCGGCCTGATGATGGGCCTCGAATATGCCACTGACGGCACCATGGAAATCGACGGCCGCAAGATCGTGGTCATCGAGAAAGACACGCAGCTGAAGCCGGATATCGGCAAGGCCGCGCTGGCGGAAGCTTATGGCGACGATGAAGTCGATATCGCCGTCGGCCCTGTCTCCTCCGGTGTTGCGCTGGCCATGCTGCCTGTCGCCGAAGAATACGAGAAGGTGCTGCTGGTGGAGCCGGCGGTGGCCGACAGCATCACCGGCGAAAACTGGAACCGCTATATCTTCCGCACCTCGCGCAATTCATCCCAGGACGCGATTTCCAACGCCGTTGCACTCGGGCAGGAAGGCGTCTCCATCGCGACGCTGGCCCAGGATTATGCGTTTGGCCGTGACGGCGTTGCCGCCTTCAAGGAAGCGCTGGAAGGCACCGGAGCCAAGCTGGTGTTCGAGGAATACGCCCCGACCGATACCAAGGATTTCACCGCCAACGCACAGCGCGTCTTCGATGCCCTGAAAGATGAGCCGGGCCGCAAGTTCCTGTTCGTGATCTGGGCCGGTGGCGGCAATCCGATCAGCAAGATCAAGGCAATGGAACCGGAGCGCTTCGGTGTCGAGATTGCCACGGGCGGCAACATCCTGGCGGCCATGGCGGCCTACAAGGAACTGCCGGGCATGGAAGGGGCGACCTACTATTACTACGAGATCCCGAAGAACCCGGTGAACGACTGGCTGGTGGCAGAACACCAGAAGCGCTTTGACGCACCGCCGGATTTCTTCACCGCAGGTGGCATGTCGGCCGGTATCGCCATTGTCGAGGCGATCCGCAAGGCGGGTTCCACGGAGACTGAGGATCTGATTGCCGCCATGGAAGGCATGGAGTTCGAAACGCCGAAGGGCAAGATGATGTTCCGTGCGGAAGATCACCAGGCTCTGCAATCCATGTATCACTTCAAGATCAAGGTCGACCCGGATGTCGAATGGGGCATCCCGGAGCTGGTGCGCGAACTGAAAATAGAGGACATGAACATCCCGGTGCGCAACCAGTAAGCCTTGCGAAGACGCGGCGGAGCCTTGTGCTTCGCCTGCGTGGCCCCAAGAACCAATAAAGTGCCCGGCTGGCGAGACGCCCGTTCGGCCGGGCACATTTCCGATACAGCTTTCGCGACATTTCAAACCTGGGAACGCGCATCGTGGCCAAGGAACACCCGATTCTGGAAACGAGAGACCTGACCATTCGCTTCGGTGGCCATGTGGCGGTCGATCACGTTTCCTGCGCGTTCGAGCGCGGCACGCTGACGGCAATCGTCGGGCCGAATGGCGCCGGCAAGACCACCTACTTCAACCTGATATCCGGCCAGTTGAGCGCAACCGCCGGGTCGGTGCTCCTGAACGGCGAGGCCATCACCAGACTGTCGGTGCCCGAGCGCACGGACAGGGGCATCGGCCGCGCCTTCCAGTTGACCAATCTGTTCCCAACCCTGAGCGTGCGCGAAAACGTGCGCCTGGTGGCGCAGGCAAAGGCCCGCAAGGGCTTCGATCTCTTCAGCGTTGCCGAAAGCCATGTCGAGCTTCTGGAGCGGGCAGACCATGTGCTGGCGGAGGTCCGGCTTAGCGATCAGGCAGACCAGACCGTTTCCGCCTTGCCTCATGGCGACCAGCGCAAGCTGGAAGTGGCGCTGCTGATCGCCCTTGGCCCGCAGGTGCTGATGTTCGACGAACCGACCGCGGGCATGAGCGTCGATGAAGTGCCGGTGATCCTGGAGCTGATCAAGAAACTGAAGAGCGACATGGACCGCACGATTCTGCTGGTGGAACACAAGATGGATGTCATCCGCACCCTGGCCGACCGCATCATCGTTCTGCACAACGGGGCACTAGTGGCCGATGGAGAACCGTCGGAGGTGATTGCTCTGCCAATCGTGCAGGAGGCTTATCTCGGCAAGGCGCCGGCCTCGTCCGGGGAGGCTGCGTGATGGCAGAGAACCTGCTTACCCTGTCCGGCGTTCATACTCATATCGGCCCCTATCACATTTTGCAGGGTGTCGATCTTGCAGTGCCGGAGGGCGGCGTGACCGTTCTGCTCGGCCGCAATGGTGCGGGCAAGACCACCACCTTGCGGACGATCATGGGGCTCTGGACCGCGAGCCAGGGCGGTATCCGGTTTGGCGATCATGTGATCACGAAGCTATCGACCCCGGAAATCTCTCGCAGGGGGATCGCCCTGGTGCCGGAAGACATGGGCATCTTCACCGATCTGACGGTTGCCGAAAACATGATCCTGGCCGCAGCCAACGGGCCGATGGACCCAAAGCGTCTTGCGTGGATCAAGGAGCTGTTTCCGCCGATCGGCAACTTCTGGAATTCCTCCGCGGGCACGCTGTCCGGTGGTCAGAAACAGATGCTGTCCGTGGCGCGTGCGATCATCGAGCCGCGCCGGCTGATCCTGATCGACGAGCCGACCAAGGGTCTCGCCCCGGCGATCATCAAGGCGATGACCGACGCGCTGAAGGAACTGAAGGAAACCGACACCACCATCCTGCTGGTGGAACAGAATTTCGCCATGGCCTCCAGCATCGGCGACACGGTCGCGGTGATGGATGATGGCCGCATCATTCATTCCGGACGCATGGACGAGCTGGTGGCGGATGTGGCCTTGCAGGAAAAACTCATGGGACTGAGCCTGGAGGCACATCAATGAGCGAGACGGCGATCAAACCGCGGATCGAGAAAATCCCGCTGAAAGAACAGCTTGCCCAGAAACTACCGGTGCTGCTGGTGCCGGTGCTGGCCGCTGTGGGCCTCATCGCCATCGGCAATCCGGCAAGCTGGCTGACGCTGACGGTGGCCGGGCTTGCCATGGGCATGATGATCTTCATCATGGCGTCTGGCCTGACGGTGGTCTTCGGGCTGATGGACGTGATCAACTTCGGTCATGGCGCCTTTGTCGCTGTCGGGGCCTTCGTCGGCTTCACGGTTCTGGCCTGGCTGGCAGGCTGGACGGCTTCGCCAAGCGTGTTCATGAACCTGACTGCCGTGTTGGTCGCGATCCTTGCAGCAATGCTTGTCACCGGCCTGCTTGGCCTTGCCTTCGAACGGGTGATCGTGATGCCGGTCTATGGCGAACACCTGAAGCAGATCCTTGTCACCATGGGCGGGCTGATCGTCGCCCAGCAGATGATCTATGTGGTCTGGGGCCCGGACGAGCTGCACATGTCCCGGCCGGAAGCCTTGCAGGGATCGCTGGTGATCGGCGAAGCGGCCATCGAGAAATACCGGCTGGTGGCCGTGGGCATCGGCCTCGCCCTGTTCCTGGGGATGCGCCACATCCTGAAGAACACCAAGATCGGCCTGCTGGTGCGGGCCGGGGTGGAGAACGGCGAGATGGTCGAAGCGCTGGGCTACCGCGTTCGCCGCCTGTTCCTGATCGTGTTCATGACCGGATCGGCGCTGGCCGGACTGGGCGGCGTCATGTGGGGCCTTTATCAGGAAACGATTACCGCGCACATGGGCTCGGAGATCATGGTGCTGGTGTTCATCGTCGTGATCATCGGCGGGCTCGGCTCGGTCGAGGGCTGTTTCATCGGGGCCATGCTGGTGGGGCTGCTCGCCAATTACACCGCTTTTCTGGCGCCAAAGGTGGCGCTGATCTCGACCATCGCCTTGATGGTTGCGGTGCTGATGTGGCGGCCGCAGGGCCTTTATCCGGTCGTCAAGGCGAAGTAGGGACGGGAGAAGAGAATGCTGACCAGACTTCTTTCCGGCGACACACCGCGCAGCGGTCTTCTGACCGCGTTGCTTTTGATCGTGCTGATCTCGCTCGCCTTCGCGCCGTTTCTCTTTCCCGGTACCAAATCGCTGGAGACGGCTGCGCGCATCTGCATCTTCATCGTGCTGGTGGCAAGCTACGATCTGCTGCTGGGCTATGCCGGCATCGTTTCCTTCGCGCACACCATGTTCTTCGGCATCGGGGCCTACGGCACCGCGCTGGCGCTCTCGACCACCGGGCCGAGCTATGGAGCCCTGGTCTGGGGCACGGCGGCGGGAGCTGGTGTCGCGGCGCTGTTTGCGCTGGCCATCGGGCTGTTTTCGCTGCGGGTGAAGGCGATCTTCTTCGCCATGGTAACGCTGGCGGTCGCAAGCGCCTTTGCCGTGCTGGTGTCGCAGATGTCGTGGCTGACAGGCGGTGAGGACGGGCTCAATTACAAGATCCCACGCGAGCTGACGCCGGCTTTCAAGCTGATCAAGGCCAAGGTGTTCGACGTCAGCATCAACGGCAAGATCCTGGCTTACTATCTGGTGTTCTTCGCCGCTGTAATTCTGTTCCTGGTCATGCTGCGCATCGTCAATTCCCCCTTCGGGCGTACGCTGAAGGCGGTGCGCGACAATGCCTTCCGGGCGGAAGCGATCGGTTACCGCGTGGTCTGGTACCGCACCACAGCCACCGTTCTGTCCGCAGTCATGGCAGCGCTTGCCGGCTCTCTTCTGGCCATCTGGCTCCGCTACACCGGCCCGGCGACAACGCTCTCCATGGAGATCATGATCGACATTCTGCTGATGGTCGTGATAGGGGGCATGGGCACGCTCTACGGGGCCGTGCTCGGGGCAACCCTGTTCATTCTGGCGCAGACCTACCTGCACAATCTGATGGGGGTTGCTGCCGAGGCGACCAGCGCGGTGCCGGTGGTCTCGACGCTGGTAGCGCCGGAACGCTGGCTGTTGTGGCTGGGTGTCCTCTTCATTCTGTCGGTCTATTTTTTCCCGACGGGCATTGTCGGACGGTTACGGGCAGGGCGTGCGTGAGCGGGAATATGATGCACATCCGCGACGAGGGAACGGGCAGACCGCTGGTGCTGATCCACGGCTGGTCCTGTCCGGGCGGTTTCTTCGATGCTCAGGTCGATGCGCTCAAGGCAGATGCCCGCTGCATCGTTCCGGACCTGCCGGGACATGGCAAAACGGCCGACCGGCTGCCCCTGACGATCGAGACGGCTGCCGATGCGGTTCATGCGGCCCTTGCCGAACGTGGCCTGACGGATGCGATCCTGTGCGGCTGGTCCATGGGCGCACTGGTGTCCTACGCGATGATCGAGCGCCATGGCGCGGAGAGAATTTCCCAGTTCGTTGCCATCGACATGACGCCAAAGGTGCTCAATGATCGGGACTGGCAGAATGGCACGCTGAACGGCCTCAATGCAGACCTCAACGGTCATTTCCTGAACGCCATCGTCGCGGACTGGGCGCGGTTACCCGCCCGGATTGCAAGAAGGCTTTTCGCGGAAGGTCTGCCGGTGCCGGAGGCTGCCGAAGCGCTTGCCCGCACTGAAATTGCCGCGGCCGATCCCGTGCTTTTGAAGCCAATGTGGGCCTCGTTGACGGCGCAGGATTTCCGCCCGCTTCTGAAAGCCTTTCCCGTGCCGTTTCATCTGGTCGCCGGTCTGCGCAGCCAACTCTACGGCCCGGGCGTGCATCGCTGGCACGCGGACAATGTTCCGGATTTCCACTTCCACGGCTATGAAGCATCGGGCCATGCGCCGCACATGGAAGAGCCGGAAAAGTTCAACAGTCTGCTGCGGGAGCTGGTGAAGGGCTGAATTGATAAGCAGGCCGCCATGTCTTCAAGTTTGAAGCGCTGGTGGCAGGACCAGGAACTGGAGTGGCCATCCAGATAGGCTTCCAGTCAGTGCCCGCCGCCCAGTTTCGCCTTCAGGAACTCGACTATACGGTCCAGCACGCTCAGCACCAGAAACACGGCGAGCAGCCCGATGAAGAAGCGCAAATCGCGCAGGAACGAGCCGGGCGCGAATTCCTGAACGCCTTTGTTCGCGTAGGTCCAGACGGCCCAGGCAATCGTGGCGAGGAGTGCCGTCATCATGAGTGAGATCACAATGGTCTGCCAGAGAGGCTTCTGCGGATGGTCGCTCATTTCAGCACCCGTGCGGTCAGAAGGTCCGCCTTGAAGACCATCAGGTCGTCCAGTTTTTCGACCTCGCCTTCGACCTCGATGTAAAGCGCCAGCAGTGGATCAATGGCCTCGCCAAGAAGCTGGCCGTCTTTGCCGGCCATCAGAAAGAAGGAGCGGCCCTCGACCGGTCCGGACGAGACGAAGACCGGGGGAATGCCGCCGGTGAGGCAGAGATCCGCGCAGGCTTTGTGTGCAAGGCCCCGGCCCGGGCGCATGGCGCCCGCGTAGCACTTGCCGTCGCAGATCTCGCCGGTCAGCTTCCAGCGACCGAGCGAGACCGGTTCGGCTGGATTGAAACCGGGTGCAGCGTTCGTTGCAGCTTCCACCTGACCGACCTGGATCATCGTCAGGTCGCCCCGGTTTACCGGCACTCCGCGCAAGGTCACCGGCGTCTCGCGATTGGCTTCCGCCTGTTCGAACACACCACGTTTGCCCTGACCGGCCAGCATGTAAGTGCGGGCAGGGGTGTCGCCATCGGCGGGAAGGCGGAACACCGGATAGGGGCGCAGTTCCAGCAGGCCAGTTTGTTCGAACCGGTTGCCCCACTGAAACGCACCGTTGCCCGGGTCGTTCTGGGTGGAGGACAGGGCAAAGGCCGCAAGGCCAAGCCCTGCGACAAAGCACAGGGAGAAGACGCCGACAAAAGCGACCAGCGGTTTTGGCACCTTGTTGAGATAACCGACGAAAAACGGCGCAGCCTTGGTTTGTTTCCAGCTCATGACGCACCTCCGATCACGACCGGCTCGACATAGGTTCCGGGCGGCAGGGCTTTCGGGTCCAGAAGAACGGTGGAGCCGACCAGTTTCAGCTTGTAGGTGGCGATCTTCTCGGTGAAGGGCGCGGGCGCACACCCATCCGCCAGATTGTACTGGTATCCATGCCAGGGGCAGGTGATGCAGCCCCACAGCACCTTGCCCTCGCCAAGCGGGCCATTCTGGTGGGCGCAGACATTGGTGACGGCGGATAGCTTGCCGTCATACCTGAAGATGGCGACACGTTCCTCATCGCTCAGGGTCACGACCTTGGCACAGTTGTCGTCGATCTCGTCCACCTCTCCGGCAACAACCCAGCCGGCTTCCTCCAGCGAAGCCTTTGCCGTTGCATCGCCCTTTTCCCGATTGGCTTCCAGATGCCCGCTTGCAAAGTGAAGGCCGGAGACCAGGACAACGCTTGCCGCAACCATGCCGGTGAAGATGGGATCGGACGATCCCTGCAATGCACCGAGCGCCACATGCAGCACGACGAAAGCATAGGCGGCATAGATGAACATGTGCAGCGCCTTCCAGATCGGCGCTCCCAGAAAGCTGAGCCAGAAATCATGGCTGGTGGCGGCCAGCACGAAGAGGATCAACAGCGCGGCAATGCCGAAGGCCTCGAAGGGAAAGCCGAGGATCTGTCCGTAGCTGGTGTTGGAGGACAGCAGCGCAATGTAGCGGTCGGTCGGCGAGAAATTGAAATACCAGCCGAGCACGTAGTTGGCGTGAACGGCAGCAATACCGGCGGTCATCACGCCGAAATGGCGGCGGTTGTAGAGCAGCGGCAGAAAGCGCCTGTCGAGCCGGGCCAGTGGCCCGATGCACAGGATCACCGTCAGCATCAGGAAGGCACAGCTTCCAAAAGCGCGCATCCTCAGGATGGCCCCGTCAATCGGCCGGGTGACGTCCTCGTAGAACGGGCCGACACGAATGAAGACGTAAAGATAAAGCGCGACGGCAATCAGCAGGACGGAATCATAGACCATCTTGTTGCGGTTCCAGATGACCGGTGTGTATTGCACGCTCATTGGCTTGCCTCCCCGGAGCTTTCTGCCGGGGCCTCTATCAGCACAGCCGGTCTGTCCGCGGGGGGCGACTGGCGCATGGCCAGAATGGTGAAGAAAACCAGCGGCAGGAGCAGGCCAAGGATGGTCCAGATACGGGCATGAGCCTTGCGATGCGCACGTTTCACCGGCCAGCCTCCCCGTGTTTTTCAAGCACGTACCAGCGATAGAGCACCAGAGGCCAGATCAGGCAGATGCCGGGAATGAGCAAGGGCCGGAACACGTGAGATCCGCGTGCGGACGGTTCCACCCGGTCGATGCCGATAACAAGAAACAGTGCCGCGACCAGCCCGCCGGCCATGAGATAGTATTTTCCGATGTCAATCAGAATGGCTGCTGTTTGCATCGTGCTCCCCCTGCGTCCTGTCCACTCCTTGTCATCCCGGCTGAAGCGTAGCGGGAGGCCGGGATCCAGTATTTGCGGACGATGAAGTGTCGCAACAAACCCCTGGCGGTGTCTACTGGCTCCCTGCCTTCGCAGGGATGACAAGTCTCATCCTGAAACCCCATCACACCAGATCCGCATCGGTGATGATTTCCACCAGTGAGGGGCCGTTATGGGCGATGGCATCCGTGATGGCGTCTTTCAGTTCGGCAGCCTCCGTCACCCTGTGGCCGTGCCCGCCGCAGAGGCGCGCGAAGGCGGCGAAGGACGGGTTGGTGAGGTTCGTTTCCCAGACCGGCCATTCGCCGGAACGTTGTTCCTTGGAGATCTTGCCGAGCTCTGAATTGTTCAAAAGGATATGCGTTATATCCATTCCGTATTTGACGGCGGTGGTGAACTCCATGGCGTATTGGCCGAAGCCGCCGTCTCCGGAAATCGAGATCACCTTGCGGCCGTGGAATTCCTCGAAATCCTGGGTCGCGCTCCAGGCGCCCAGGGCCGCGGGCAGGCTGAAGCCGATGGAGCCGAGATAGCCGGACATTAGGATGCGTTGTCCGCAAGGTTCGAAATAGCGGCCGAAGGAATAGGTGTTGTTGCCGACGTCGACCGGGAGGATCGCGTCCGGTGGGCACAGATCGCTCAACGCCTTGAAGACGGCCGCCGAGTGAATGCCCTTGCCGCTGTCCTCAGAAAGGCGGTGTTCCTTTTCCGCGCGCCAGATCGTCCAGCGTTCCACCAGTTCGCTTGCCTGGTCGGGGGCATCGGCCGGTTTCAGAACCTGATCGACAATCGCCTCGCAGAAGGTGCCGATTTCGCCCCACACGGGCAAGGTCACAGGATGGAACTTGCCAAGCTGCATGCGCTCGAAATCCACCTGGATGATAGTCTTGTAAGGGGCAATGCCGGTGTGGTTGGCAAAGGACGACCCGAGCGAGAGGATCAGGTCTGCCTCGTTCATGAACCAGCTTGCAATCGGGGTTCCGGAACGCCCAAGAACGCCGGCTGCCAGCGGGTGCGTGTCGGGGATCAGCCCCTTGCCCTTGAAGGTGGTCAGAACCGGCGCGCCGATCTTCTCGGCAAGCGCGATGACCTTGTCGCGGACATCCTTGGCGCCATAGCCAAGCACAATGACCGGGCGTCTGGCCGTGTTGATCATCTCAACGGCCCTGGCAAGGTCTTCACCGGAGGGCGTGATGGTGGTTCCGCCAAGGCGGCCCTCGGGTTTGCCGGCGTCCTTGCTGCTCGGATTGGTCTGGACATCGTCCGGGAAAATCAGGTTGGCAACGTCCCGCTCCACCAGCGCGGTTTTCAAGGCCAGCGACATCAGCTCGGCATGGTTGGAGGTGCTGAGTACCGGCTGGGAAAACTTGGAGACGGCCTCGAACGCGGATTTCAGATCAATGTCCTGAAAGGCGCCCGGACCGAACACCTGGGTCTGCACCTGACCGGTGAGGGCCAGAACCGGAGACCGGTCGACCTTTGCGTCCCAGAGACCGGTCAGAAGGTTGGTGGCACCAGGCCCGGCAATGGTGAGGCAGGCCGCCGGTTTGCCGGTCAACTTGCCATAGGCGGAGGCGGCGAAGGCAGCGGCGCCCTCGTGGCGAATACCGACATAGCCCAATGCGCCCGTGTTGACCTGCCGGCGGATGGCATCGGCAAGGCCGAGGTTGGAATGGCCGACCATGCCGAAGACACGCTTGACGCCCCAGTTGACCATCGTTTCGGCCATGACGTCGGTGACTGTGCGTTCATGGGGCGGCTCCGGTTCCAGACCGATGAAAATCTCGTCGCCTTCGATCCGCAGGGGATAGAGCTTCTGGCCGCTGTCTTCATGACCGCCGGGAGGAGCGCCCGTCAGCGGGTCGAAATCCCACCCGTGCCAGGGGCAGCGGATCCAGCATTTGCCGTCCGATCCCTTTTCGATGGAGCCTTCTCCCAGCGGGCCGCGCTGATGCGGACAATGGTTGTCCATGGCGGCCCACTGGCCGTCGAAATGCGACAGGCAGATCGATGTCGTTCGGGCCGTCACCGTTTTTACCCGGCCTTGCGGCAGATCGTTGACGTGTCCCACCTTGATCCAGTCGAGATCCTGAGCGTCCATTGGTCTTCCTCCCTCAAGAAACGCGCCGGTCAGGCGATGCCGCCATAGGCAACGCCGGATAGCTCGGCCATTTCCCGCTTCCAGGTTGTCAGGTCTTCCAGAGCGAACTGGTTCAGGTGCGAATAGCCGCAGGCCCTCGCCATGACCTGCATCAGCTCGACCGAGGCCTCGAAGAAGTTGGTGAGCTGGCGGGCGGATTTTTCGATTTCCAGCCGGTTGACCAGATGCGGCTTCTGGGTGGCGATCCCGACTGGGCAATTGTTGGTTTGGCAGGCTCGCATGGCTATGCAGCCGATGGCTTGCATGGCCGAATTGGAAAGCGCCACAGCATCGGCACCGAGCGCCAGAGCCTTGATGAAATCGGCCGGTTTGCGCAGGCCGCCGGTGATGATCAACGTGACGTCCGGCCGTCCCGAGTTGTCCAGGTGCAGCCGGGCGCGGGCGAGGGCGGGGATGGTTGGAACGGAGATGTTGTCCCGGAAGATGATCGGCGCGGCCCCGGTGCCTCCGCCGCGGCCGTCGAGGATGATGTAATCGACGCCCACTTCCAGCGCCGCATCGATATCGTTTTCGATGTGCTGGGCCGACAGCTTGTAGCCGATGGGGATGCCGCCGGTGCGGGTGCGCACTTCGTCGGCAAAGTCCTTTATCTGGGAGAGCTCTGTCCAGTCCGGAAAACGGGGCGGCGAGATGGCGTCTTCGCCTTCCTCAAGACCGCGCACTTCGGCAATCTTGCCCCTGACCTTGGCTCCGGGCAGATGGCCGCCGGTGCCGGTCTTGGCGCCCTGGCCGCCCTTGAAGTGAAACGCCTGAACCTTGTCGAGCTTGTCCCAGGCAAAGCCGAAACGGGCCGAGGCAAGCTCATAGAAATACCTTGAATTGGCCTGCTGTTCTTCCGGCAGCATGCCGCCTTCACCTGAGCAGATGCCGGTGCCCGCAAGCTCTGCGCCTCTCGCAAGGGCGATCTTGGCCGGCTCCGACAGGGCACCGAAGCTCATATCGGACACAAGCAGCGGGATCTTCAGCCTCAGCGGCTTCTGGGCGTTCGGCCCAACCACCACATCGGTGCCGACCGGCTCGTCCTCCAGAAGCGGGAATTTCTGTAATTGAGCCGTCAGGATCTGGATGTCGTCCCAGTCTGGCAACTGGTTGCGCGGCACGCCCATGGAGTCGACACGGCCATGATGTCCCGTCTTGCTGAGGCCATCGCGGGCATATTGCTGGATCAGGCTATTATACGGTTCTTCCTCGGTGCCGTGGCTGGTGTCGGCATAAAGCCCAAGATAGCTTTCGCGGTTGAACGGTTGCGGATTTTCCTGTGCCCAGGCAGCGACTTCGTCCGCGTCCACCAGCACATCGTCGCCTTCAACCCAGCTCGTGAATTTCGGCAGGGCCTCGGAGTTGTTGTACTCGGACACACCACTGTCGAGCCGGTAGTCCCAGTAATGGACGCCGCAGATGAGATTGTTGCCGCTGACGTAGCCATCGGACATGAGCGCGCCGCGATGAAGGCAGCGGCCGTAGAAGACGGAGATGTCGTCGTCGAAGCGGACGACCACAAGGTCGACATCGGTGACGAGGGCGTAGTGCGGTTTCCTGTCCTGCAGTTCGCTGAGTTTGGCAACAACCTGTCTTGTCATGTCTTCCCCCGGCTACTGGCGCTCTACGCCTTGGCTATCGGATTTGTCTTACTTCAGTCTGCCGTTACCTCCGGCCGCATGGCGGGCATCGCCTTGAGTTCCGCGGCATCGTCCTGGCCGGACATATGGGCCGCGTACCACCTTGCAAAAGGCACGGCCGTGATGCCGTGCAGGACCGCGCTGATCCAGACCGCGTTGACGGCCAGGTTCAGCAACTGCTGGCCGATTGCGTGATCGATCTGGTCAACGATGAGAAGCGCAAACAGGGCGGTCGCCAGTCCGCGCGGGCCGAACCAGCCGAAGAAGAGCTTGGTCAGCGGGGCGGCATCCGTCCCGGAAAGCGAGAGCCAGACGGCTAGCGGGCGCACCACGAACAGGCTCACCAGAATGAGCGTCAGGCTGCCGGCATCAAGGTGCGCGATGGCTTCTGGCACCAGGGCAAGGCCGATCAGGAAGAACGCGCCCCAGGAAAGCATCTGCCCTTCGCTTTCGGTGAATTCGTAAATGAAGGCACATTGGCCCTTGATGACGTTGCCGAAGAAGAGGCCTGCAACGAACGCTGAAATGAAGCCGTTGCCGCCGATTTCGTCAGCGGCAAGATATGCACCGCAGGCCATGGCGATGGCGCCGATGCCTTCGATGGTGTCGGTGGTCATGCCCCGGCGTTTGGCTGTCAGAAACAGGACGCCACCCAGCGCGCCGAGAGCTGCGCCCGCCAGCGGGCCGAGAAGCAGCTGCTTGGCGCCGAACATCAGCCAGTCTGTCGCGCCCGGCTGCATCATTTCGCCGGCAAGGCTCGCGAACAGCAGAACGGCCGGCAGCGCCAGCCCGTCATTGAGACCGCTTTCCAGCGTTAGAGCCCGTCTTACCCGCTCCGGCACCGCCTTGTTGGTGATGACCGCCTGGCCGAGCGCGGCATCGGTCGGGGCGAGTAGCGCGGCGGCAAGGGCTGCGACGATAAGCGGTTCACCGCTCAGAAAGGGTATTGCGGCCAGTGTGCCGATAATGATGGCCAATGGCAGGCCGAGGGCAAGCATGCGCAATGGCCATTGGTGGCGATGGCGCAGGGCCTGAAGGTTGATCTGTGCCGCGTCCAGAAACAGAAGGACGATGAGAGCCAGTTCGGCAACGATGTGCAGCAGGCGTTCCGCGTCGGTACCGGGCATCAGTCCGGTCTGCGCCATCAGGTAACCGAAGCCGATGAAAAGGATCGGCGCCGTCAATATGCCGTTGGACAGTGTTCTGGCCAGCAGTGTGTAGCTGACCGTAAACAGTGCCAGAAGCAACAGGCCGGTTGTCATGAAACGATTTCCCCCTTGCACGCAGTGACGTTAGGATAGCTTGGGCTGTCGTCTCAAATCATAATGCGATGACGCGCTTGTGTGACAGCCGTGATTTGCCAAAAGCGAAAATGCAACTGGAAAGGTCCGTGCAAGAGCCGTTTCACGGTTACTGCAAGGCTGCCAACTGTTTCAGGATACGCTGCGCGTCAGAGGGTTTGGCGGCAATCTCCAGGATCAGTTTCTTGCGCACGGCGTCGGCAAAGGTTTGCGCACTGTCAGCGGTCACTACGAAGGCGGCGGGTCCGCCGATGATGGTCTGGTAGAACCGTTGTTCCAGATCGTAGGCTATCGGCCGCCCGGAACAATGCCGGCACAGAACCGCCAACCCGTTGATCACGATCCCGGAGGACACCACGATATCCCTGGCTTCGGGAATGGTCGGTCCGTTCCAGTTGTTGGCGCTGTCGGCGGACAGGTCGATCACCCTGCGAAGGCCCGCATAGGCATTGCCGTCGATCAGTTGCTTGCCCTTCAGGAGAGCGGCGCCGATGGCGTTGCGCCCATAGGCGCGGCGCGGGGCCGCCATAAGCTCCGCCGCGAATTGCCGGGCGCTTTCCGGTCCGTCGATGACTGTCCAGTCGACGACAACATCCTGGGAGTGCACGTCGGCCCATTCGACATAGGTGACGACGATCTTGCCGTAGATATTGCTGGATATGGCATTCAGCACGGACGGATCCGTGATCGCGTCAGCATATCCCTTGCGCTGGAACTGGATTTCTGCCTCATCGATGGATCCCGTCGCATCCGCCAGGAGCACCAGTTCCAGGTCGAGTTCTTCCGAAAAAGCAGGCGGGATCAGGGCCAGGCACCAGACAACAACAGCAAGGATTATCCGCATCGCAACCGTCTCCCCATGGCAAAGGCATCTGAGAGTAGCTAGGGCGGGGATGGGAAAAGGGCAGGGCGGACGATGGCCGCGTCGAGACGTTCGTTGTTGGTTTCACACCTCTTGTACGGTTCGCCCACTCGTATTCGCGAAAACCCTCGACACAGACTTTTGCCCGTAGGTAATGGCAACTTGTCATCCCTGCGCAGGCAGAGATCCAGTAACCGGCTGAGAGTGTGTCTTTGCCTCGAACGACACGGCGTACTGGGTCCCGGTCTTGCTGCTGACGCATCAAACCGGGGCGACAAATCATGGAAGCTCGATCCTGTAGTCCATGCCGGTGCGCTTTATCGCTCACAGGAACTGCAAAGGCTTGGAACTCGTGCTCAAGTCACGGGATAACCACGGTGGAAAACGGTCAAAGAAAAACCCGCCTTCCATCGGAAAGCGGGTTTTGCAGGATCTGTTTTTTCCAGCGCTTACGCGACAGCGCGGGCCAGTGCGCACTGCGACCACAGGTCGTTGATCGCGCTGGCGAGGTGTTCGATGTCCTCGGCCGTGTGCAGCGGGGTCGGAGTGAAGCGCAGGCGCTCGGTGCCGACCGGAACCGTCGGGTAGTTGATCGGCTGAACGTAGATGCCGTAGGTCTCCAGAAGGATGTCGGAGATCCATTTGCACTTCTTGGCATCGCCCACCATCACCGGAACGATGTGGCTCGGGTTTTCCATGTGCGGGATGCCGCGCTTGTCGAGGGCGGCGCGGACCTGGGCGACCCGGTCCTTGTGCGCCTTGCGCTCGAACGGGCTGTCCTTCAGGT
Organism: Labrenzia sp. ATLA3; assembly: GCF_057180185.1. Lineage (NCBI taxonomy): Bacteria > Pseudomonadati > Pseudomonadota > Alphaproteobacteria > Hyphomicrobiales > Stappiaceae > Labrenzia > Labrenzia sp. ATLA3. The sequence goes on along the minus strand of NZ_JBXUKV010000002.1, from coordinate 408,358 downwards.
GCCGGATGGAGGCGGTTGCGCCTGCTGCCAGTGCGGGCGGCAGGGCGGTGGTGAAGATGAAGCCGGACGCGAAGGAGCGGACGAAGTCGACCACCGTTTTCGAGCCGGTGATGTAGCCGCCCATGACACCGAAAGCCTTGCCGAGCGTGCCTTCGATGATGGTCAGACGGTCCATCAGGCCTTCGCGTTCGGCAACGCCGCCGCCGCGTGGGCCGTACATGCCGACGGCATGCACTTCGTCGAGATAGGTCAGCGCGCCGAACTTGTCGGCAACGTCGCAGATTTCCTTGATCGGCGCGATGTCGCCATCCATGGAATAGACGCTCTCGAATGCGACCAGCTTCGGCGCGTCCGGATCGTCCGCTGCCATCTGGCGTTCCAGATCTTCATAGTCGTTGTGCTTGAAGATACGTTTTTCGCAACGGGCGTGGCGGATGCCCTCGATCATGGAGGCGTGGTTGAGCGAGTCCGAATAGACGATCATGCCCGGAACCTGGGAGGCGAGCGTACCGAGCGCTGCCCAGTTGGAAACATAACCGGAGGTGAAGATCAGAGCCGCTTCCTTGCCGTGAAGGTCGGACAGCTCGTTCTCCAGAAGAACATGGTAGTGGTTGGTGCCGGAAATATTGCGCGTTCCGCCAGCGCCAGCGCCGCATTTGGAGATCACGTCCTGCATTGCGGACACGACCTTTTCGTTCTGACCCATACCGAGGTAGTCGTTGGAGCACCAAACGGTCACATCCTGAACCGAACCATCCTCGCGGTAACGGGTTGCGCGCGGAAAATCACCTGCCTGGCGTTCCAGATCTGCAAAGACGCGGTAATTACCATTGTCATGCAGTTTGCCCAGGCGTTCTTCCAGATACGCGTTCACGTCCATTCTCAGGATCCTCTCATCGCGGGCACTTTTTGCCAGCGCCTCTCTCCTGCCCGCGCAACTCGCGTCCCGCGCGGCCAACTTTGCCGTCTGGAGCCTTTCCGTCCGATTCCAGAATAGCAGCTAACTTATAGCCATTCAAAACTGCTATTCAAAGTTTTGGCCTTGATCAAGGTCAAAAACCACGGCTGCGTCCAATCGCCATAGTCTCTGCCGCCGCAGTTTAGCCCGAGAAACCAATGCGAATCCAGCGTTGGAAAACGCTCGTGAATTCGGGCGAGCCGCAAGGATACCCAAAATTCATTGCCGGAAAGTTTGCAGCGCCGCCGCAGAAAGCAAACTGATCCGGGATTTCTGACGGTACCGGATGGCCCCATCGCGCGGGTCTGCGTGCAGAAGGTTCTTGCTTTCATGTGTCAAACATGAATACTGATTCATGTTTCAGGAGTTGGGAGGAAACAGCAGGTGGGTAAACCGGCCGCAGAAGCACAAACAGCACAAAAGAGTGCGAGCAATCAGCCGAAAACGGCGCGCGGGGAAGCCACGAGGAAGGCAATCCTGACTGCTGCAGAACGGGTGATTGGCGAGAAAGGCTATAACGACGCTTCCATCGGTCACATTACCAGTGAGGCCGGCGTCGCCCAAGGCACTTTCTATATCTACTTCACCACCAAGGAGCAGGTGTTCTCCGAGCTTGTTCTGGAAATGGGCCGCCTTGTCCGCCATACGATTGCCGAGGCAACGCAGGACATCGACAACCGCCTGGAAGCGGAGGAGGCCGGTCTTCGGGCGTTTCTGGAATTCGTCCAGGCCCATCCCGATCTTTACCGGATCGTTCAGGAAGCGCTGTTTGTCGATCCCGCCGCCTATGAGGAATACTACAGGACATTTGCCGAGGGGTACCGGTCGGGGCTGATGGCTGCCGAGGCCGCCGGTCAGATCTCGAAAGGCGACACGGAAACCCGCGCCTGGGCGCTCATGGGAATTGCCCGGGCACTGGGCGAGCAACTGGTGGTTTTCAAGTCGGAAAAGCCCATTGCCGATCTTGTGGCCAGCGCCTACGACCTGATTGCCAACGGCATCAAGCCCTGAGGCGCATGTCATGAGCCTCGTCGAGACAGAAACGCGCGGCGGTGCGATCTGGCTTTGGCTGAACCGGCCGGAGCGGCACAATGCCCTTGTTCCGGCTCTGGTCAGCGATCTGCGAAATGCCCTTGCAGCCGCAGCCACTGCCGAGCCGGTTGCGCTGGTGTTGTCTGGCCGTGGCACCAGTTTTTCGACCGGCGGTGACATTGGCAGCTTCATGGACCATGCCGGGTCGGCCGAGGATCTTCACGCCTATTCCGACGTGCTGGTCGGGAGCTTGCACGAGGCAATCCTTGACCTGCTGGCCTTTCCGGCGCCGGTGCTTGCAGCCGTCAACGGGCCGGTGACGGGTGGCTCTGCCGGTCTGATGCTGGCGGCGGATCTAGTTGCTATGTCGGAGACGGCTTTCGTACAGCCCTATTACAATCAGGTGGGGTTTGGGCCGGACGGCGGCTGGACTGCGCTGCTGCCGGAACGGATCGGCCCCTCCAGGGCCCTTGCGATCCAGTATCGCAACACGCGCATAGGAGCGACGGATGCGGTTGCGTTGGACCTTGCCGAGTGCCGCGTGCAAGGGGCTGACCTTGCCGCAACCGTTGAGGGCTGGGTCGCGGAACTCGCTTCTGGCTTCGCGCAGACCCATCGTGCGACACGGCAGACTGTTTGGGACGAGCGCAGGCGGAGCATCGTGCGTGAGCGTCTGGATCAGGAAAAGACCAGGTTTCTGGAGTTGGTAACCCGTCCGAGCACGCTCGAGGGGATGAAGGAATTCACCAGGAAGTGGGCTTGAGGAGAGGCCTGGCCTGAAGGTTCGAGCGATGATCGCCAACGTGATCGCCTCAACCTTCCGAAGGCCGCCGGTTCGTAGCCGCACCAGGTGTTGGGAGGACCTATGGAGTATGTGACCGACATGGCTGCAAAACGGGCGGAGCTCACGCCCGGAGCAACTGCCTTTGTCGACCGGGACAGCGGCAGAGCCTTCAGCTTCTGCGACATCAACCAGCGGGCGACACGCCTGGGCAATCTGTTGCTCGCACGGGGGCTTGCCAAGGGCGACCGCATGGCGGTGCTTTGCCACAATCATCCGGATTTCTTCGCGCTGCTGTTTGCCGCCCAAAAGACCGGCATCCTTCTGGTGCCACTGAACTGGCGCCAGCCGGTTGCCGAACTGCAGCCCATATTGGCCGCTTCCGGGGCGAAGCTTTTGTTTCATGATCAGGACTTTGCGGAGACCGCTGCAGAGCTTGCCGCCGGTGCCGACCTGTCACTGCTGCCGATGGGCGCAAAAGGTCAAGGTGTCAGCGCTCTCGACGATCTGCTGGCTGAGGCAAGTCCTGCTGCAATCGGTTGCGGCAAGGTCAAGGCGTCGGCGCCCTGGTATCTGCTCTTCACCTCCGGAACGACGGGCCTGCCGAAGGCGGTTATCCAGACGGCGGGCATGGCCTATGCCAACATGATCAACTACTGCCAGGCCACCGGGCTTTCCGTCGGTGAAAAGGGCGTCAACTTCCTGCCGCTCTTTCATACGGCGGGCATCAATCTGCCAACGCTGCCGATCTTCCTCAACGGCGGCATGTCGACGGTTCTGCGCAAGTTCGATGCGGAGACCGTTCTCGATCTCGTTTCAGCTGGAAACGTCACCTGCTTCTTCGGTGTTCCGGCGATCTATCAGGCACTGGCCCTGTCACCCAGGATCGGCAAGACGAATTTTTCGAAGGTCCGGTCGCTCGGCTGTGGCGGTGCGCCCGTGCCGAAACATTTGCTGTCCGAGTTTCAGCAACGCGGCGTCACCATCTGCAACGGCATGGGCATGACCGAAACCGGACCAACCGTGTTCCTGATGGACAAGGATCACGCATCGGCCAAGATCGGCTCGGTCGGCAAGCCGCAGATCCTCACGGACGTCCGTCTGGTCGACGGCGATGGCGGCATTGTCGAAGGGCCGGGTGAGGGGGAGGTCCAGTTTCGCGGGCCGAACATCACGCCGGGCTACATGGACAACAAGGAAGCGACGGTCGCGACCTTCACTGTCGACGGCTGGCTGAAGTCCGGCGACATCGGGCGCCGCGACGAGGACGGCTACTACTACATCGTCGACCGCATCAAGGACATGTATATCTCCGGTGGCGAGAACGTCTATCCGGCCGAAGTCGAGAAGGTGCTGGTCGGTCATCCCGCCATCCTTGAGGCCGTTGTCATCGGCGTGCCGGACACCAAATGGGGCGAGGTCGGTGCGGCCTTTCTGATAGCGCGGCCGGGTGAAGATCTGGACACGGCGACGCTCGCCGACTGGTGCCGCAAGCAGCTTGCGCCCTACAAGGTGCCAAAAAGCTTCACCGTTACGGACGACCTTCCGCGCACCGCTGCGGGCAAGGTGCGCAAGAACATTCTCAAAGACGACTTCCTTGCCGACAAACCGCTGGAGAAAGCATAACCGATGAGCCTCACCGCTGACGCGCAGCACGGCGCGACGTTTCGCTGGATTCCCCGTCAGGAAGATTTCGACGCCTTTGCGGATCTGTCAGGTGACGATAATCCGATCCATGTCGATCCCGAGTTTTCCAGCCGCACCCGGTTCGGCCGCACCGTTTCGCACGGGATGCTGCTTTATACGCGGGTCTTCGCCCATCTGGCAGCGCTCTATCCGGAGCGGACCCATGCCGTTCAGACCATGATGTTCCCGAACCCGGCGTATGCAAACGAGGAACTGACGTTTTCGTTCACACCGAGTGAGGATGAGGCGGACCTGATCCTGATCGAGGTCGCACGCGCGGCGGACGGGGCAGTGACCTTGTCCGGAACCTGTAAACTGGGGAGGCGGACATGAGCCTGGAAGTCGGGGCACGCGCCCAAGTGCGGCGCAGATACACCGAGGAAGACATGCTTGGTTTCGCGCAGCTTGCCGGCGAAGGCACTGAGGTGCCGGTTTCCGTTCCGGGGCCGCTGATCGGGGGGCTGTTCTCCTATCTGCTGGGGGTGGAGCTGCCGGGAAGAGGCACCAACTACCTGAAGCAAAGTCTGGAATTTGTGGCGCCTGCGCCTGTCGGGGAAATGTTGACGGCGTCAGTTACCATTACGCGTCTGCGGCCGGAAAAACATCTGGTCGATCTGGAAACGATCTGCGAAGCCGAAGATGGCAAAAGGATCTGCCAGGGCCGGGCGTTGGTTTATGTCGAGGATGTCGGCAAGGGCTGAGCCGAAGTTTCCAGATTTCTGTTCGCTCTATTCGCCTTCAACGACCCTAACCTTGGACGGCCAGAAGGCATAATGCCCGGAAAGTTTCTCCGCCATCGGCACCGGTGATCGGTAGACCCAGCCAATCTCTTCACTGTCGTGGGAAATATAGCTGGCATCGCCCTTGATGGGGCAGTGGGTGGATTTGTCGACATATCCGAACCGGGTTTTGAGATCGGCCTCGGGCACATAGATCACCGGATCGTAAAAAGACTTGCCGACTTCCAGAACGCGGAGCGCGCGGGTACTGTCTGCAAGCAGAGCCGCGCCCTGGTAGATGCGGATGCGCCGGGGGACGTCCTTGATCACCATCAGGTGGCCCGGATTATCCGGGTTGCGGATTGCCGTCTCAAGGGCGGGCATTGTCTGCGCGGTCATTTTGTCCTCCTTGAAATTGGTGCTCATGTGTGGTTGGCAGCGGTGAAACGCAAAACATTTCTATGCTGCGGGGCACACAGTTTCGCTGGGTTTTGGAGCCTGCCAGACCGGAAGACAGCGTTTCGGCCTTGATAATGCCTGCGGTTCTGCGCTCAAACAGGAGAACACGATTTACGGAAGAAGTGGTGCCATGGCCGAAAGCGTTCGGGATTTTTTGAAGCGGTTGTTTCTGCGGGCTGTCGAGGTGGCTGACCCGATGCAAAGCCTCGCCGGGTTTCTGCCGGAAAAACCGGCAGGCCGGGTTGTGGTGGTTGGTGCAGGCAAGGCTTCCGCCCGTATGGCTGAGGCGGTCGAAAAGGCCTGGGGGCCTTGCGAAGGTCTGGTGATTACGCGCTACGGCTATGCGAGACCGTGCGAGGGCATCGAGATTGTGGAAGCGGCGCATCCGGTTCCGGACGAAATGGGTTTGGTCGCAACCGAGCGCATGATCGATCTCGTGTCCGGCCTGGGTGAGGACGACTTTGTGCTGGCGCTGATATCCGGCGGCGCTTCGGCGCTGCTGGTCGCGCCTGCGGGCGACATCACGCTTGCGGAGAAGCAGGCGGTCAATCAGGCGCTTCTGGCTTCCGGGGCCCCCATTGGCCAGATGAATGTCGTGCGGAAACATCTGAGCCGCGTAAAGGGCGGCCAACTGGCTGCCGCTGCCTATCCTGCCAAAATGCTGACCCTGCTCATTTCCGATGTTCCCGGCGACAGTCCTGCCGAGATCGGGTCCGGTCCGACGGTGGGCGACGAAAGCACGGCAGACGATGCAAAGGCCATCCTGGACCAGTGGAAGATCGAGGTGCCAGACTCGGTTCAGCAGGTTCTGGCTGAGGGCAGTGGTGTTCTGAAGCCGGATGACGAAAAGCTCAGCCGCGTTTCGAATACCATCTACGCGGCTCCCTCCCAGTCGCTGGACGCTGCCAAAAGCCTTGCGGAGGCGGAAGGCTGCGATGTCGAGATCCTGGGCGATGCACTGGAAGGCGAGGCGCGGGATGTTGCGCGCGCTCATGCGGAACTGGCTTTGAGCCGCCAGAGCGACCGGCCTGAGGGGAGCACGCCCCTGTTGCTTTTGTCCGGCGGCGAGTTGACGGTCACACGTCGCGGTGAAGGTGTCGGCGGACCTAACGCCGAATATGCCCTCGCTCTGGCCTTTGCCTTGCGCGACGCTAAAGGTATCCATGCGATTGCCTGTGATACGGATGGTGTCGACGGGGCCGCGGAGGTGGCCGGAGCCGTTATCGGACCCGATACGCTCGCCCGGGCGGACAAGGCCGGTGCCGATGTGGAAGAAGCCCTGCTCAACAACGACGCTCACCGCTTTTTCGACACGATCGGAGATCAGATTGTCACCGGACCGACACTGACGAATGTCAATGATTTCCGCGCCATATGGATTGGATAGCGTATTGGCATGGATAGGCGCCGCACTTCCTTTACCCGGTTGATCTTGCCGGACATCCCAAGGGACAGGACTTGACTGAAATTACCATCACCCGTGTGGCGCGCCTGCCCGATCCGTTCCGGATCGAACGGTTTCTGTCCAATCCCAAGCTTGGTCCAAGGACGCTGTTTTTCAGTGGGGGCTCGGCGCTCAACGGTGTTGCCCAGAACCTGAAACGCTACACGCATAATTCCATTCATCTGGTAACACCGTTCGACAGCGGCGGCAGTTCGCAAGGCCTCAGGATTGCCTTCAACATGCCTGCCATCGGCGATCTCAGAAGCCGGCTGATGGCTCTTGCCGACGAGACGGTGCTTGGTCACCCCGATATCTTTCGCCTGTTCACGCACCGTTTTTCCAAAACGGCGCCGCAAGCGGATCTGGCCGGCGAGCTGGATAGCATGATTGCCGGAACGCATGGTCTTGTGACGGCGATCGAGCAGCCGATGCGCACTTTGATCCAGAACCAGCTGGGCACGTTTTACGCCGCGCGTCCGGATGCTTTCGATTTGCGGGGAGCCAGCATCGGCAATTTGATCCTGGCCGGGGGTTATCTCAACCAGAACCAGCAGCTTGAACCGATCATCTTTCTGGTGGCCAAGCTGGTAGGTGTGCAGGGCACCGTGCGGGCCATTGCCGAGGATAACCTGCATCTGGGCGCGGAGCTGGAGAATGGCGAGGTGGTCATCGGCCAGCATCTTCTGACCGGCAAGGAACATCCCCCGCTGGTGTCGCCGATCAAATTCCTTTTTCTCAACCGGGGACTGTCCGGCAAGGATCCTGCGGAAGCTGCGTTTCCGGAGCGCAACCAGAGCCTGATCCAGTCCGCGGATCTGATCTGCTACGCGCCGGGCAGCTTCTACACCAGCCTGATCGCGAATCTTCTGCCGACTGGTGTCGGAATGGCCATCGCTGCGCGCACTGTGCCGAAGGTCTTTGTGCCCGGAACGGGGCACGACCCGGAAACGGGAACGATGAGCGTTGCGGACAAGGTGATGACCCTGCTTGCCTACCTGCGGCGGGACGCGGGCAGCGACTGCCCGGTGGATCGGCTGCTGAATTTCGTGATCGTCGACCAGGCAGTTCCGGAAAGTGAAACGGAAGGGCTGCGGGATCTGGGACTTTCCGTTCTTCGTCTTGCTCTCGTCAGCAAGGCCTCCGCACCCTATTATGACCCCGTGCCGCTTTGCGAAACACTGGTCTCGCTCACGTAAGCACTACCGAACATTCAGGACAAGGCCATGAAACGTACCAAGCTCTTAAACCGGCACCTCAGCAAACTGGTTGCCTCGCTCGGCCATATGGACGAAATCGTCCTGGCGGACGCGGGCCTGCCGGTGCCTGCCAATGTCGGTGTGATCGACCTGGCGGTGAGCCCGGGTGTGCCCGGCTTTTTCGATGTGCTGGAAGCGCTGGCCGATGAAATGATCGTCGAGCAGGCAGTCTTCGCAGAGGAAGCCTCGGAAGATCTCGTCACGCAGATCGAGGTCCGGCTGGCCCACTGGGCGGCCGATGCGGGCAAACCCATCGAGCACGTCCGCATGTCCCATGAGAATTTCAAGGAGCGTTGCGCGAAAGCACGTGCCGTCATTCGTACCGGTGAGTGCACGCCTTACGCCAACCTGATTCTCGTGTCCGGAGTGCCGTTCTGACAATCATCGCAGGCCTTGGCGTCCAAAGCTGTTTCAAAGGTTGCTGAGCAGAGATTGATCCATGCAAGGGGGGAGCAGAAATGCTCCTCCCTTTTTTGATTTCCGAAACATTGCAGAGGCATGTTTCGTTGTTGCCTCAAACTCTTCCCGCTTTGCAAAAAAAGAATTATTCGATCTCCGAAACCGATTTTGTTGACTTACAAAATCGGTTTTGCAAAACTTTTGGCGATAAAACAAACCGTTGTCGAAAGCGGCTGCGGAAAGGGACTCGAGCCAACAAGGCTCGCAGGGAGGATTGATGTCGCGACTTCGCGATTCCGTCACGATTGATGACGTGGCGCGCCATGTGGGCGTTGCGAAGGGAACCGTGTCGCGGGTCCTCAACAATTACACCGATATTTCCGAAGCTACCCGCAAGCGCATCCTGGCGGCGGTTCAGGAACTGGGCTATCAGCCGTCGGCCACAGCGCGCAATCTGAAGCGCGGACGCCAGGATACGCTCGGCATCGTCATTCCAGTTGGTCACGGCAGCGGCGCCGATCCGTTCCTGTCGGAGTTCATCGACGGCATCGCCAGAGCCCTCGACGAACTGGGGCTCGACCTGTTGGTGACGACGGCCCATTCGCGCGAACACATGATTGAAACCGTGAAGCGGTTGATCGCCCGGCGCAAGGTGGACGGCTTCATCGTCACCCGTACGGAGGTGGACGATCCGCGCATCGCCTATCTGCGGGAGCACAATTTTCCCTTCGTCGCGCACGGCCGAACGTGCGACCCGTCTGGCTATGCCTGGTTCGATATCGACAACGAGGCGGCTTTTGCCGACGGCGTCCGCCATCTCTACAGCCTCGGGCACGAGCGGATCGGTTTCATCGGCGGACCGATGGAACTCAATTTCGCGCTTCAGAGGCGCGACGGTTACCGGCAGGGCCTTGAGGCCCTGGGGGTTGCGCATGACCCGGAGCTGGAAACGCTGCAGTTGCTCACCGAGAAGGGCGGGTTTGCAGGCGCCGAGGCGCTGCTGTCGCTCGAGGCGCCGCCGACCGCGCTTTTGTGTGCGACGGACGCTCTGGCCATCGGGGCGGTCCAGTTCTGCCGCAAGTTCGGCCTGAAGGTCGGCGCGGATGTCACCATCGTTGGATATGACGGCCTGCCGGTTGGGGAATACCTGGACCCGCCGCTGACGACATTCTCGCAAAGCGCGCAGGAAGCAGGCGGCAGGGTTGCGCGCATGCTGATTGATGTTCTGGACGGCAAAAATCCGACTGATCTGCAGGCACTTGCCACGGCAAACCTGATCCGGCGCGCCTCGGATGGCGCTCCGGCGAATTCATCGGAGGCGCTTGCAAGCGCGCTCCGCGACCGGCTGAACCAACAGCCACATTCCGGCAGGAAGGGAGAGTAATATGTTTGGGAGGACGACATTTCTGGCCTCGACCATCGCGGGCGTTCTGACGCTCGGTCTGACGGCCGCACAGGCCGATACGTTGCGGTTCTGGACAACAGAAGAACAACCGGAGCGCCTGGCCAAACAGGAAGAAATGGCCGCCGCGTTCAAGGAAAAGACGGGCATCGAGGTGAATGTCATTCCGGTGACCGAATCCGACCTCGGCACGCGCGCCACGGCAGCCTTTGCCGCCGGTGACCTGCCGGACGTCATCTATCACACGGTTCAATACGCGCTGCCCTGGGCGGAAGCGGGCATTCTGGACACCGAAGCTGCGACCGAGGTGTTCGAGAAACTTGGAGTTGACACCTTCGCGCCGGGCGCGGTTGCGATGGCCGCCGTTGAAGACGGCGTTGCCTCGGTGCCCGTGGACGGCTGGACCCAGATGGTGATCTACCGCAAGGACCTGTTCGAGGAAAACGGCCTTGCCGCGCCTGACAGCTATGAAGACATTCTGGCGGCCGTCGAAAAGCTGCATAACCCGCCCGAGATGTTCGGCTTCGTTGCCGCCACCAAGGTGGACGAGAACTTCATGAGCCAGGTGCTGGAGCATGTGTTTCTGGCCAATGGCGTGAGCCCGGTTGGCGAGGAAGGCTTCACGCCTCTGGACGAGAAGAAAACCATCGAAGCGCTGGAGTTCTACAAGGCAATCGCCAAGGCGTCGCCTCCTGGTGATCTCTTCTGGAAGCAGTCGCGCGAGCTTTATTTTGCCGGCAAAGCGGCCATGATCATCTGGTCGCCGTTCATCCTGGACGAGCTTGCCGGACTTCGCGACAGCGCCCCGCCGACCATCACGGATGACCCCACCTCCAAGGAACTTGCGTCCAAGACCGGTGTCGTCACCACCTTGAGCGGACCGTCCAATCCCGATGGCGCTGCCTGGGCAGACATGCGCTACTTCGGTATCACCAATGATGCGGACACCGAAGCGGCGATGCAATTCGTCGAGTTCTCCATGGACGACGGTTACCTGTCGACCCTGTCGATCGCACCGGAAGGCAAGTTCCCGATCCGCCGCGGTACGGCCGACAATCCGACCAAATTCGTCGACGGTTGGGCGGAGCTTCCCGTGGGTGTCGACCGCAAGGCACCGCTGACCGATCTCTACGATGCAGACACCATCAAGACCATCGTATCCGGTCTCGACACCGCCAGCCGCTGGGGCGTCAAGGAAGGCCAGCTTTCGCTTGCCTCCAAGATGATCAACAGCCAGGTGATGAACCGTCTGGTGCGTGAGTACATCGACGATGAGCGGGATGCGGCGGCAACCGTTGCCAAGCTCAACGAAGAACTGGCCAAGATCCAGTAAAGCGTTTCCACCTCTCCGGACTGAACGGAGGGGTGGGAATTCCCGCACATAAAGACCCTGACCGGGCGTTCTCCTTATGCCCGGTCCTCTTTCCATCGTCTGCCGCGGCAATGACGGCAGTCCTGATGGAGCTTTAGTCAGTTGTCTGTTGGTGCCGGACGGTTGCCAGCGGCAGAACGGGACCGAGACCTCGGGCGGAAAGATGAACACCAAATCCCAAGCTGACGCGTCCTCTGGGCCACCAAAAGGCATCGGTCCGATGCAGCGGCGCGAAATGTGGCTGGCCTATCTGATGCTGGCGCCGACCTTCGCCATCATCCTGATAATCGTCGCCGGGCCTTTGCTTGCCAATTTCTGGATCAGCGTGAAACCGGTTCAGCTCGCCGACCTCCGGCCGCCCACAGTGCTGGTCAACGAGCGCGTGCGTGGCCGACCGAAAGCGCCGGGCGACGAGGCCCGACTGGAATACCGGCTGCGCAATTCCTCACAGGACGAGGAAATCCGAGACGTCACGCTGAGCGATGTGGTTCCCGAAGGTTTCACGGTTATCTCGCACTCCGAAAACTGTTCCCTGAACGGCGCGAAGATGACCTGTGACCTTGGAACGGTGGCACCCGGCTGGCGCGGCGACGTCAAACTGGTCGGAACGGTTTCGGAAGCATTTCTGGCCGCGCACCGTCCGGAGCGAGCGAGTGAGCCCGTGATTACCGGCGAAGCCAACAACGTGTTGACCAACTTCGATTTCACGTTCGAGAATTTCAGCCGGATCTTCAGCGCCGACGAATTCTGGTCCGTGCTGCGCATCACCTTCTACTACACCATCTTCGGCACCGGCGGAGCGCTTGTGCTGGGTCTCTTTGCGGCGCAGCTGCTGAACACGTCCTTTCCGGGGCGCGGCGTCCTGCGCGGCCTGTTCCTGTTTCCCTATGTGTCACCGGTGATTGCCGTCGCCTTTACCTGGGTGGTGCTGTTCGACCCGTTCTCCGGGACGCTGAACGCCTTGCTGACCAAGATGGGCGTTGTCACCGATTCGATCAATTTCTTCGGCCAGCGGGCCATCGAGTTTTCCTTCCTCGGCATTCCGATGGAGTTTCCCCTGGCGCTGACGACGGTGATCGCCTTTGAGGCGTGGCGCTACTTCCCGCTGTCTTTCCTCTTCATCCTGGCACGCATGCAGTCGATCAACACGGATATGTATGAAGCTGCCGAAATGGACGGGGCGACGCCCTTGCAGCAGTTCTGGTATCTGTCGCTGCCGCAGCTCATGGGCATCCTCTCGGTCCTGTTCCTGCTGCGCTTCATCTGGACCTTCAACAAGTTCGACGACATCTTCCTGCTGACCGGCGGCAATGCGGGCACCCGCACGCTGACTGTCGATGTCTATGAACAGGGGTTTGCCCTGTCCAATCTCGGTGCCGGTGCGGCTGTTGCGGTCGTCGTGTTCGTCGTTCTTGTCACCTTCGCCACCCTGTTCATCCGCTTTTCACCGAAGGAGGAAGGGCTATGAAACCCGGCAGCATCGTTCTCGTTGCCCTGACGGGCCTTATCTGGGGCGTCACAGCCATGGTGGTGATCGGGGTCACGCTGACGCTGGTGACTGGCGATGTGGCCCTGCCGCAGGCATCGGCCGCCGGTCTTGCCGGGCTCATCAGCGCTCTTGTTCTGGTCTGGCGGCAGTCGGCGGGACACGCTGGCGTCATGGCGGACAGGGGGCTGTCGGCTGCCATCCTGTTCGTTGTGGTGATGGTGGTCTCTTTCGCGGCTCCCTTCGGACTGTCGCTTGGACAACACACGCTTTGGCAAGGCCTCGGTCTGGTGCTGTTTGTCGCCGGTGTCGCCGGTGCCAACGCCATCTGTCTCGATAGTGCCCAGCTTGGCGCCATGTCGCGCTATGAGCGCGAGGTCGTCTATATCCGCATTGCCAAGGGCATCGGCTTCGTCGTCTTTTCCATCATCGTGGCCCTGCCGTTCTACGTCATGATCATGACGTCGCTTAAAAGCCAGCAGGCGCTGCTCGCCAACCCGCTGGACCTGTCGATAGACGTCAGTCAGGGCATCAGCGGTCTGTTCCGGTCTTATGTCGAGCTTTTCACCCAGTTCAATTTTGGCCGCTACCTGATGGTTTCCGCCTTTGTTTCCGTGGCAACCGTGGTGCTGACGCTGCTGTTCTCGGTGCCGGGTGCCTATGCGGTGTCGCGCTTGCGGTTTCCGGGGCAGGCCTTTCTGGCCCGCTCCGTGTTGCTCATCTACATGGTCCCGGCCATCGTTCTGGTGATCCCGCTTTACGCGGTTTTCTCGCAGCTCGGCCTGCGCAATACGCTCACCGGCCTTCTGATCGTCTATCCGGCAACCACGATCCCGGTCGCGCTCTACATGCTGCAGGGCTACTTCCGCGGCCTGCCGTCGGAACTGGAAGAAGCCGGGCTGATGGACGGGCTGTCGCGCATCGGCGTGATCCTGAAGATCACCCTGCCGCTGTCGCTGCCTGCGCTGGCCTCCGTATCGCTTTACGTCTTCATGATCGCCTGGAACGAGTTCCTGTTCGCGTTCATGTTCCTGGACGATCCGGACATCTTCACGCTGTCGCGCGGCGTGGTGTCCCTCAATTCCTCCGAGGTGCCGCGTCAGCACCTCATGGCGGGCGCGGTGATTGCGACCGTGCCCGTCCTTTTCATTTTCCTGTGGTTCGAACGTTTCCTTGTCCAGGGCCTGACGGCCGGCAGCGTCAAGGGTTGACCGATCAAGAGAAGGGGCTGCGAAGAGCCCAAGGGAGTTTGCTGTGGCACACACAGATCTAGACCAGGCGGCGAGGGCCATCCTGACCGAAAACGACCAGGGCGGATATACGATCCCGACCAAGGGGCTTTATCCGTACCAGTGGAACTGGGATTCCGTCTTCGTTGCGCTGGGGTTCGCGGAATTCGATCAGGACCGTGCCTGGCAGGAAATCGAGATGCTGTTTCAGGGCCAGTGGCGCGACGGAATGGTGCCTCACATCCTGTTCCGCAAGGATGACCCGAGTTATTTTCCAGGTCCGAGTGTCTGGGGCACCGACGGCGGCCCGATCCCGAGTTCCGGACATTCTCAGCCGCCAGTGGCCGCGTCTGTCGTTCACAGTCTCTTTGAGGCTGACCGCACCGGCAAGGCGCTGGAACGGGCGGAAGCGCTGTTGCCCAAGCTGATGGCCTGGCACCGCTGGTTTCTGGCCTATCGCGACCCGAAAAACCTTGGTGTCATCGCGGTTATTCACCCATGGGAATCCGGCCGGGACAACCTGCCGGACTGGGATGAGGCTCTGAGGGCGGTTGAGGTCAAGGACATCGGTCCTTATGAGCGCAAGGATACCTCGCATGTGGACCCGGCCATGCGGCCGCACAAGGAGGATTATGACCGCTATCTCAGCATCGTCGCGGCCTGCCGAAAAGTCGGCTGGGATCCGGCAAAGGTCGCCGAGACCTGCCCCTTCTTCGTCGCTGACCCGGGAGTGACCTTCATCTTCCTGCGTGCCAACCGGGATCTTCTGGCGCTGGCGGAAAAGCTCGGCAAGAGTGCGGAAGCCGAAGAGATCCGGGGCTGGATCGCTGCGATGGAAAAAGGCAGCCGGACATTGTGGAACGATAAGGTCCAGGCTCATGTCGCTTTCGACGAACGCAGCGGCAAGCAGACCGATGGCCTCTCCAGCGCATCTTTTCTGGCGCTTTATGCAGGGCTCAGCGATCCGCAAACCCTCAGCGCGCTTCAGGACCACTTCGACAGGATTGCGGCACGGGTCGACTATCTGATGCCCTCCTACGACCCGGACCACCGCAGCTACGAGCCCCTGCGCTACTGGCGGGGGCCGGTGTGGGCGATGATCAATTACATGATCGCGAAAGGCTTTGCCGAAGCGGGCGATGCCACCCGTGCCGAGCGGCTGCGGGCGGATACGGCGCGGCTGATCGAAAGCGGTGGTTTTGCCGAATATTTCAGTCCGGAAACCGGTGCGGGAGCAGGGGGAAGGTCGTTCTCCTGGACGTCGGCCATCTGGCTGACCTGGGCTTCGCCTTCACACGCCGAACAGGCAGCTTAAGGGGGACGGGATGGGAGCGATCCAGCTCAACAAGGTCGAAAAATGGTTCGGCGACCTGCAGGTCATCAAGGGGATTGACCTCGATATCAAGGACGGCGAGTTCGTCATCTTTGTCGGGCCTTCCGGCTGCGGAAAATCGACACTGCTGCGCCTGATCTCGGGCCTGGAGGAAACAAGCCGCGGCGCCATCGAGATCGACGGCAAGGACGTCACCGCTTTGCCGCCTTCAGGGCGCGGATTGTCGATGGTGTTCCAGTCCTATGCGCTCTATCCGCATATGTCTGTGCGCGAGAATGTCGGCTTCGGTTTGAAGACGGCAGGCTTTCCCAAGGCAGAGATTGATCGCAAGGTGAATGCTGCTGCCGAGGTGCTGAAGCTGGACGACTATCTCGACCGGCGCCCCAAGGCGCTTTCGGGTGGTCAACGCCAGCGGGTGGCCATCGGCCGTGCGATTGTGCGTGAGCCGAGTGCCTTCCTGTTCGACGAACCGCTGTCAAACCTGGACGCGGCCCTGCGCGTGGAAATGCGCTTTGAAATTGCACGGCTTCACAAGAGCCTGGGCACCACGATGATCTATGTGACCCACGACCAGGTTGAAGCGATGACGCTGGCCGACAAGATCGTGGTGTTGCAGGCCGGCCAGATCGAGCAGGTTGGGTCTCCGCGCGAGCTATATGAGCGGCCGGACAATCTGTTTGTTGCCCAGTTCATCGGCTCGCCGAAGATGAACGTACTGCCGTGTTCATTGGAAGAGGGGCAGTTTTCGCTGCAAGGGCACGGCGGTGGTCCTTATCCGCATGCCGGAAGCGCGCAAGTCCCGGTGAAACTGGGCATCCGGCCGGAACATATCGGCATCACCGCACCCGGCGAAGGGCATTGCAGCGGCACGGTGGAAGTCGCCGAATATCTGGGGGCCGACACGTTCCTCTACGTGGCTCTCGACGGTTTGGACACGATCCTGGTGCGTATCAGCGGTGCTGAGCAAGTGGAAGAGGGCACTCGTATTGGTCTGACCTTCGACGAAAGCCGCCTGCATTTCTTCGACGCACAGGACAAGGCCATCCGATGAATTCCCGCCTGCCGGCAGCAAGGGGTTTCTTTTCGGCAGGCTCAGTTCCGGCACAGCACCAGAACGGTGTATTGCGAGGCTTCCTCGTCGATCCGCGTCGGGCTCTTGAGGGTGGTGATCGTGTTGTAGCGTGGGGCCAGGCCAAGCTCTTCCATGAACTGCGCCATCAGCTTTCCGCGGACGGCGAAGTTCACGTTCTCCGGCAGGTCCCCGGCAAGTTTCAGCGTCTTGAACGTGTCGAGGCGGGATACCACGGTGCCGATCACTGCTCCGGTCCGGTCCAGAACCGGGCCACCTGAATTGCCGGGCTGGACTGGTGCGGTCACCATGAAATGCCGCTTGTCGCCCTTCACACCCGCCAATGACGAGATCATGCCGGGGGTGAAGTTCAAGTTGTTGTCCAGGATCTCGGCGAACGGGTAGCCGATCACGAAGATTTCCTCGCCGCGTACAATCGGCTGTTCAGACCGGAATTGTGCGGCATGTTCCGATTTGCCGCTGTCGAGCTGAAGGATCGCAAGATCGTTTTCTGTATCTGCCCTCACCAGCCTTGCAGTTCCATGACCCGGAATATCCAGCGACCGGCAGTTGCCGACCACATGGGCGTTGGTCCCGATATGGCCTTTGGTGGTCAGGAAATAGCCGCTGCCGGATGAGGTGGTCTTTTGGCCGTGCGCATTCTTGCGCGCACCCTTGGGAAGCGGAGTACTGCGGCTATCCTCTTCCGGAAGCTTCAGAGCGGGCGCCGAGGTGACCGCGTCCAGTTTCTCGTCGTCCGGCTTCTTGTCACCTGAACCGTCGTAAAACGTCATGCTGTTTGACATGGCAACCGCCACGCGATCCATGAAGACCGCATGGCGAGCCTGCCAGGCAAGTGAGAAGCCACGGCTGTCTGAAGATGTTTTCATCATCCGCAGATAAAAATCGCGTCCGTTCTGCTGACCGGAAACGACGAAGTAATCGTTGCGGAACTGCTTGTGTTCCACGATCCTGCCATCGCTGGTGTCGGTCAGGCGCTTGTAGAGGGCGGCGTAGCCGGTTTCGTCTGCCGGGACCTGCAGCGTTTCCAGTTCGATGCTGTGGTCATAGGCCCGCCACAGATGGCCGCGCTGCGTACGCGTAAACGGTTCGAAGAGTTTGCCGGGAACGCCAAGCTGCAAACCGGCAATGGCATCCAAATAGGTTTCAAATCCAACCCGCTCGACAAGGTCGAGACCATCGCGTTGAAGGATCTGCATCTGCTCGCTGTCGAGCACGCCGTTCGGATAGAAGTCGCGATGTTTCTGGAAGTCGGTCAGCGCCTTGTAGGTGAGCTTGCCAAAAGTGCCATCCACCTGGAAGGCATAGTCGCCGGTGAAAACCAGCAAAAACTGGATGCGAACCCGTTCCCGCCAGTCCTTGGCATGGAACCAGTCCTTCGACTGGTCATAACCTGCCTGGACGGTGCTGGCCGAAACCAGCAGGAACACGATGGCATGAAGAAAAGAACGCATAACCAACTCCCCTTGGTCGCGTTCCACGTTTTAACAAAATGGCTCTCATGGAAACAGGTTCACCCGGCTCATCCGGGGATATCTCGCGATAATATCTAAAGCCAATGTTCAGGCGCAGTGCCGGAAAGACGGCTTGCCTCAAAGCGGCACAACATCGACCTTGTGATCGGTCGATTGGGATCCGGACGTGCGCAAGATGCCCTTTACCGGTGCTGCATCGCCATAGTCGCGGCCATGGGCGACAACGATATGATCCTGGCCGACCCGGAGCGCGTTCGTTGGATCGTATTCTATCCAGCCGATATCGATGCCGCACCAGGCCATGACCCAGGCGTGCATGGCGTCGGCGCCTTCCAGCCGCTCCTTGCCTTCCGGCGGGATGGTCCGCAAAAAGCCGCTGACATAGCCCGCCGGGATCCCGATGCTTCTGAGGCAGGCGATCATGATATGCGAAAAATCCTGGCAGACGCCGTTGCGGCGCTCGAAGGCTTCGATGGCCGGGGTGTCGACCGTCGTGGCTTCGGCGTCGAATTGCATGTCCCTGTTCAAGGCCTTGCCAATGGATTCCACCGCCGAAATCGTGCTCATGCCCGGCACGACGAGATCCTGGGCATAGACCGCGAAGGCAGGGTCGAGGGGAAGGCGCGGCGAGGCGGACAGGAAATGGACCGGCGCCTTGGGCGCGAGAGACTGGACTGCGGAGAGCTCTTTCGGCAGGGCATTCAACGGTGGAGAAATGTCGAAGGCTTCCGGCGTCGCGGTTCTGTCGATCCGTGCCTTCAGCTTGAAGGCAAGTTCGCTGTGGTTGCGGCGATAAACGACGTCCGTGACGGCATTGCCGAAGAAGTCCACCCGGTCGTGCCGCTCGGACGGAGAGGGAACGATGTGGATCTGTCCGTCGATCAACGTCTGCTCACCGGGAATGGTCGCCGGCATCAGCCTGAGCGCGTGGTGACCGTAGTTGACCGGACTGGCGTAATCGTAGGTAATTTCGAGCGTTACATCGTAGAACAAGGGCGCCTCACGTCGGGCGTGTTGGTGGAACGCGGCCTGATATCATCGGATATAGGCATCGGTCAGCTCCACGGAGAGATAGGCGATCTGGTCCCGCAGATCGCCGAGAGTGTCCGGTGTCAGTGTGTCCGGTGTCGCGATTGCCAAACGGGTGTGAACCTGCAGAACCGAGCGGGCCAGCTCCGACAGATGCCCGTTTTCCGTTGCGTTGGGCAGCACGCTGATATGATCTTTCATGTCGGTAAGCTGATAGAGCACCGCGCGCGGGTTCTTGATGTCCATTGCCAAAAGGTCCAGCACCGTGGTGTGGCTGAGGGACACGGCGTAGTGCCGGCTCATGGACATGGCGCTGTCGCCAACCTCGAGCAGCAGTTCAAGAGAGCCTTCCGGTGCCTCCTCGTCGGTGAAGACCGACAGGAGATCGGCCATCCGGTGGGCCCGTTCCAATGCACGGCCGATGGACAGGAAGCGCCAGCCAATAAACCTGTACATGTTCTCGTGAACGAGGCCAGAAAAGCCGGTTATCTTGCGCAGGAGCAGGCCCATTGCCCGTGTGACATCGGCATTGCCATGCATTGTGCGCCTGACGCCGTTTGCGGTCTGCGCCAGGTCGTTGAGCGCCAGCCAGCCGTCGACGGAAAACCGGTCGCGTACCTTCGAAGCGCTGGCTACGGCCGATTGCAGCATGTCGCACAAACCAGCGGGAACCGGTTCGTCCGGTGACATGCCGATCTTGTCGAGATATTCCGCCGTCAGGGCGACGAGCGGGGCTTCCGGGTCTGCCGTTTCCATCAGCCGGGCGTGATAGGCCCTTAGCAGTCGCACCGCGCCTTCCGCCCGTTCCACGTAACGGCCGAGCCAGAACAGGTTGTCGGCTGCGCGGGAGGGCAGGGTGCCGGGCTGCGATTTGAAGAACGGCGATTCCGTCTGGTGAAGCAGGGTTTCCTTGTGCTGCTTCTGGCCACCAACGATCCAGACATCGGCGGCGGATCCACCGGACTGCATGGCTATGGCGCTGGCATCTTCCGTCCGCCCGATCCGGGCAAAACCTCCTGCCATCACTTCCCAGCCGTTGGCCGTCCGGGCCAGGAAAACCCGGAGGCTCATCGGCCGGGGAACCAGAAGACCATTGTCGTAGGCAGGCGATGACGACAGGGTTACGGCTTCCTGTCCCACGAGCTTGTCGCTCTTGCTGTCGATCCAGGATTCCAGAATGCCCTTGTGGAACTTGCTGAAATCCTTGCCGATAAAATCGGTCTTGGAGGAGGTGAAGGGCAGAGCGGTCGACAGCGCGGGGCTGAACATCATGCTTTCCGCGTGTTCCTTCACATAGGCTCTGGTTGCCTCTTCCCCGCACCACCAGGTCGCGACATTCGGCAGTTTCAGCGGTTCGCCAAGCAGATGCTCGCTGATACGCGGCAGGAAGGCCAGCAGTGCCCGTGTTTCCAGAACGCCGGTTCCGAGCGCGTTGATCATGGTCACGGCGCCGCTGCGCACGGCCTGTACAAGGCCAGGTGTGCCGATCTGGGAGGTTTCGTTCAGCTCGACCGGATCGGCCCAGCCGGCATCGAGGCGCCGCCAGAGAACACTGACAGGCTTCAGGCCGGCAACCGTGCGAACCATCAGCTTGCCGTTCTCAACCGTCAGGTCCTCGCCTTCCAGCAGCATGAAGCCGAGATAACGGGCGATATAGGCATGCTCGAAATAGGTGTCGTTCAAGGGGCCTGGGGTCAGGATGGAAACGCGGCTTTCACTCTCTCCGCGCAGTTCCACCAGATGATCGCGGAACCGCCGGAAAAATCCGGCCAGCCGGTGAACGTTTGCTCGGGCAAAGAACTCGTTGAAAACGCGCCCGGTCGCAACCCTGTTTTCCAGCGCAAAACCGGCACCGGAGGGCGCCTGGGCCCGGTCGGACAGAACCCACCAGGTGCCGTCGGGCCCGCGGCCGATCTCAAAGGACAGGAAATGCAGAAAGTGCCCGGACTTCGGTTTGATGCCGACGAGCGGACGCTGCCATTCGGAGCTTTGGGCAATCAGGCTTGCGGGCAGGTAACCGTTCGCCACCAGGCTGTTGTCGCCGTAAAGGTCGGCGACAACCTGCTCCAGCAGTTCAGCACGTTGCGTCAGACCGTCCGTGATCACCTGCCAGTCGTCCTGGCTGATGATCACCGGAATGTGGCTCAGTGGCCATTCCCGTTCGTTGGCCCCGTCCTGCCCGTACTGACGGAAATAGACACCGGCATCGTTCAGATACTGATTGCCGCGTGCAAACCGCTCGGCGATCTCATCCGCCGTCAATGCGCTCAGGTGATCGAGAAACGGTCGCCAGACCGGTCTGACCCGCCCGTCAGGAAACAGCAGCTCGTCCGAGACATCCGGAAAAGGACGATAGGCCTTCAAGAGGCCGTAGCGAAGTGCTCCGGGTTCTGCGTTTTCGTCCAAGCTCATACGTCGTTTCCAATCGGCGGGCCTGCCGGTCCGTCAGACATTCTGCGGTCTGCGCAGGTCCAACGTCAACGGAAACTCCGGATGCGGCCGTTCCAGCCCCGGCATATAGAGCCCGGGCGTGTGGCCGTGGGGCTCGAACCGGGCAAGGCGGCGGGCCTCTGCCTCATTCCCGTTGACGGGAAACGTTTCATAGTTCCGTCCGCCCGGATGGGCAACATGATAGACGCAGCCACCGAGCGCCCGGCCGCTCCACCGGTCGAAAATATCGAAGGTAAGCGGGGCGTCCACAGGATGCACCGGATGCAGCGCCATGGCTGGCTGCCAGGCCTTGTAGCGAACACCGGCAACAGAGACGCCGTTGGTCTCGGTTTTCCTCAGCGGCAATGTGCGGCGGTTGCAGGTGACGGCATAACGGTCCGGATCGCTGGTGGTAAGCTTGACCTGCAGCCGTTCGGTGGAGCTGTCGGTATAGCGCACGGTGCCGCCGATGGCGCCGGTTTCACCGAGGACGTGCCAGGGTTCCAGCGCCTGGCGCAGTTCCAGATGGACGCCGTCGACCTCAAGTTCACCGCAGAAGGGGAAGCGGAATTCGGCCTGGGCCTCGAACCAGTCGGGGCGCATCGAAAATCCGTGATGCTCCAGATCGCCCAGAACATCCAGGAAATCCGTCCATACGTAATGCGGCAGCATGAAGCGGTCATGCAGGGCCGTGCCCCAACGGGTGAGGTTGCCGGACAGCGGCTGCTGCCACAGGCGCGCGATGAGGGCCCTCAGCAATAGCTGCTGGGCAAGGCTCATGCGCGGATCCGGCGGCATTTCAAAACCACGGAACTCAACCAGACCCAGCCGCCCGGTCGGGCCATCGGGGGAGTAAAGCTTATCGATGCAGATTTCCGCCCGGTGCGTGTTGCCGGTGACATCGACCAGCAGGTTGCGCAGCAACCTGTCGACCAGCCAGGGGAAGGGTGTCGGGCCTTCGTCGGGGCGGTGGATCTGAGCCAGGGCGACTTCAAGCTCGTAAAGGCCGTCGTGCCGGGCCTCGTCCACACGCGGGGCCTGCGAGGTGGGGCCGATGAACAGGCCCGAGAACAGGTAGGACAGGCTGGGATGACGCTGCCAGTGCAGGATCAGGCTGCGCAGCAGGTCCGGCCGGCGCAGGAAAGGGCTGTCGAGCGGCGTCGCGCCGCCAACCACAACATGGTTGCCGCCGCCGGTGCCGGTGTGCTTGCCGTCGATCATGAACTTGTCGGCGCCGAGCCGTGTCTGCCGGGCTTCCTCGTAGACACCTTCAGTGATGGCAACACATTCCTGCCAGTTCGAGGCCGGGTGGATGTTGACCTCGATCACGCCGGGATCCGGCGCGACACGGATGACATTCATGCGGGGATCCGTTGGTGGCGGATACCCCTCGATATGGACCGGCAGATTCAGATCTGCAGCGGCGGACTCCGCCACCGCCACCAGCTCCAGATAGTCCTCTATGCGTTCCACCGGCGGCATGAACACACACAGACGGCCGTCACGCGCCTCGACCGACAAGGCTGTCCTGACGGCGGAATCGCCGATTTCGGCATCCGGCAGGGTTTGTTCGCGCCTGTCCTGCTGAGCTTCGCCCGCCGTGAAACGTGCAATGCTCTGTTCGCGTTCGGCACGCGGGCCGGCGGGGAATTCCGGCAAGGGATCCCGCGGCACGGTGGGGTCGGCGATGTTGGTATAGGGATATTGCGCCGGTGGGACGTAAGGCAGGGACTCCAGCGGCAGGCGGTAACCGACCGGGCTGTCTCCGGGAACCAGGAACAGGGCGTTGCGTCGTAACTTCCATTGCTCGGACCGCCAGCGATGGCCACCGGCTTTCGACTGCCAGCGCTGGATCGGCAGCACGTGGCCGGCAGGTGCGGTCAGCCCGCGGTCGAAGACGCGCGAAATACGATGCCGGGCTTCGGCATCCTCCAGCTTGGAATTTTCCGGGGTGACGTTTTCCGGCAGGTTGGCTTCCTTTACCAGCCAGACCGCCGGGTCCTCATAGGCCGGCACGACGTAGTCCGGGTCGATTTCCAGCTTTGTCGCGATCTCCTGCAACAGGGCTTCGGCCTTTTCAGCGTTCGCGCCGGTCTCCTGGCCTTCTTCCGCAATCAGGTCCGGGTCTTTCCAGATGGGCTTTTCGTCGCGGCGCCAATAGAGCGAGAACGTCCATCGGGGCAGGGTCTCGCCCGGATACCACTTGCCCTGGCCGTAGTGCAGAAAACCGCCCGGGGCGAAGCGCTCACGCAGGCGGCGGATCAGCGTGTCCGCCTTCTGACGTTTGGTGGGACCAACGGCATCGGTGTTCCATTCGTCGGCTTCGAAATCGTCAATTGAGACGAACGTCGGCTCTCCGCCCATGGTCAGCCGGACATCTTCCTGCGCCAGGATACGGTCGACCTTGGCCCCGAGCTGATTGAGCGCCGACCAGGCATCATCCGAGAAAGGTTTGGTGATACGCGGGTGTTCGGCAACGCGGGAGACCTTCATGTCGAAGGCAAAGTCGACTTCCGCCTTGCTCGCCATGCCGACAATCGGCGCCGCGTTGACGTAATGAGGTGTTGCGGCCAGTGGAATGTGGCTTTCCCCCGCCAGCAGCCCGGACGTGGGGTCCAGCCCGATCCAACCGGCGCCGGGCAGGTAAACCTCGGCCCATGCGTGCAGATCGGTGAAGTCGTGGTCGGTGCCGGAAGGGCCATCGAGCGCTTCCAGATCCGGTTTCAGCTGGATGAGGTACCCGGAAACAAACCTGGCGGCAAAACCGAGATGACGCAGAGCCTGCACCAGCAGCCATGTGGAATCGCGGCAGGACCCGGTGCCTTTTTCGAATGTTTCTTCCGGCGTCTGGACCCCGGGTTCCATCCGGATGACGTAGTTGACGGTCTGGGAGACTTTGGCATTCAGGCCGACGATAAAGTCGACGGTTCTCTGGCGATCCTTCGGCACAGTTTCCAGGAATGCGGTCAGGTGCGGGCCGGTCGGGTCGAGCTTCCGGTAGATCTGGAGATCTTCACGAAGTTCAGGCGGATAGTCGAAGGGCCATTCCTCGGCGCTTTCCTCGATGAAGAAGTCGAAGGGATTGTAGACGGCCATGTCGGCGACCAGATCCACCTCGATCTTGAATTCGCGCACAGGCTCGGGAAACACGAAGCGGGACAGCCAGTTGCCGTAAGGGTCCTGCTGATGATTGACGAAGTGCCCTTCTGGCGAAACCTTCAGCGAGTGGGAGAGGACCCGGGTGCGGCTGTGTGGAGCCGGCCGCAGGCGTATGATCTGCGGGCTTAGCGTAACTGGGCGGTCGTATCGGTAATGCGTCAGATGATAAATGCTTGCACGAATTGACATTAACAGGGTCCCGGTAGTGTCCGTTTCAAGGCGCGGTTATCAGATTTTCACAAAATCAAACGTATAACCACGTCTTTCTGTAGGCAGTTTTGCCTTGCTAACGATCCGAAGCGTCTTTTGAAGACGGCACGGCTGACGCTGAGGCAAGCCTTCCGAAGAAACCCCGTTCAACAGGTCGGCTTTCGTTATGCACGATGCACTCCTTCCGGTGTCGCCGGTTTTGAAGGACGCTTTTTCAGGGCAGATTTTGCTTTGATTAAGAAAATCGGATCAAGGTGCCCGCTCGATGTAAATGACCTGGTGACAGCAGTTCTGCCATAGTCGGCTCGCTCGCAGGCTGTCTTAAAGTCCGGCTCCCGAAAATCCTGGGTGTTGAATGCTTGAAATGCATGCAAGTGCTTGCCGTGTCTTCAGAATGTGTGTGGTGGCTATTATGAACCCGAAGCTGTTCCAGCCCTCGTTTGAGTGCGAAGGATAAATATGTTCGTCAGACTGCTGTATCTGGTTTGGTTCTGGATTGCTGCCAGTGTGGTTCAGGCGGCGGACTTTCGCGTGACCTTCATCAATCCGGGTGGTGAAACGGGCTTTTGGGGCGAAGTGTCCAAAACGATGTTTGCTGCCGCAGCCGATCTGAATGTCGACCTGGAAATCCTCAACGCAAACAGGCGCCCCTACGGCATGGAAGAACTTCTCAGCCAGCGTCTGAGCCAGGGAGATCTTCCCGACTATTTCATCCTGGTCAATGAGGGCCAGTCGGCAGCCAGGCTGATGCAGCAGCTGGCAGGCCTGCCCAGCAAGGTTCTGTTTCTGCTGAACAAGCTGACGCCGCAACAAACGGGCGAACTCGAACGCCGGAATATCGATCTTCGTGGCATCATTGCCTCGATCGTTCCGGACAATGAAGCGGCCGGTTACGAAATGGCGCAGTCGTTGTTTGCCGAGGCGCGGAAGCTTCATCCGCAGGCAAAGGAGATCCGGCTGCTCGCCCTGACGGGCGACACGACAACATCAGGGGCCCTGCGGCGCGAACTCGGCATGATGCGCGCTGTCGCGGACAACAGCGATGTCAAACTGTTGCATGCCATTCCGGTCAATTGGAACGAGGAACTTGCTTTCGTGCGCACGCGTGACGTCCTGGACCGGACGCGCATCGATGTGGTGTGGGGGGCGAACGACGACATCGCCCTCGGTGCACAACGGGCAGCTGCCGATGCCGGATTGCTTGTCGGCAAGGACATTCTGTTTGCCGGGCTCAACTGGTCCAACCGGGGTATGGAGGCGGTGAAATCGGGGGACATGACCATGACCCACGGCGGGCACTTTTTTTCAGGGGGTTGGGCGATTGTTGTGTTGCGGGACCACTATTTCAGACGCATCCAGAGCGAATTTTCCGTCGATGTCCTGTTCAGGATGTCGCCCATCACCTCGCGGAATGTGGACACTTACCTCAGCCGGCTCGGGAACGGGAACTGGGAGAAGATAGATTTTTCGAGCTTCAGCAAATCGATATCCAAACGCAGCCACTATGACTTCTCCGCAGCCGCCATTCTGGAAGCCGCCGACGGTTGAGAATGCCCTGATCGGACGCAGCCGTTGCTCACCCGTTTTGTCATGCCTGCTGGATATCTCTTCTATCCAACTCTGCCATGTCGAGGCTATAGATGCCTTCAATCGGTCGTTCGAAGAGACCAGCGGGGAGAACCATGAACGATAAAGTCGAGCCGGGAAAAGCCTATAATCCGGAAACCGAAGGCGCCGAGATGCGCTTTGCGGACAAGATGTCCTACGGCGATTATCTGGGCCTGACACAGATATTGAACGCTCAGGCGCCTTTGTCGGATGCATCCGATGAACTGCTTTTCATCATTCAGCATCAGACCTCGGAACTCTGGATGAAGCTCATGCTGCATGAGCTGAATGCCGCTCGCGAGGCCATAGAAGACGATCACATGCCGCAGGCGATGAAACTGCTTGCCCGGGTCAGCCGCATCATGGAGCAGCTGAATTCCGCGTGGGACGTTCTGCGGACAATGACGCCCAGCGACTACACGCAGTTCCGCGATGCGCTTGGCATGTCCTCCGGTTTTCAGTCGCTGCAATACCGGCTGATCGAATACGCGCTGGGCAACCGGAACACGGCGATGATCCGCCCGCATGAACACGATCCGCAAGGCGTTACCCTTCTGAATGCGGAACTGGCACGGCCGAGCCTTTATCAGGTCGTGCTTGCCTTTGCCCGCCGTCAGGGTCTGGATGTGCCGGAGGATGCCATCGCCGAACCTTCCTCTGCCCCGCACCGGGAAGTCCCCGAGATCATGGCCTTGTGGCAGAAGGTCTACCGGGATCCGGCAGCTCATTGGGCGCTTTATGAGGTCGGCGAAAAACTGGTTGATCTGGAAGACTATTTCCGCCGCTGGCGCTTCAACCATGTCACCACCGTGGAACGGGTGATCGGCTTCAAGCGTGGCACCGGCGGCACCGGCGGGGTGACCTATCTGAAGCGCATGCTGGAAGTGGAACTCTTCCCCGAACTCTGGCACGTGCGCACGGCTCTTTGACACAGGCGGCCCCTCGTCACTTCCGGACGAATTGCATGTTTGCCATCCGCGATTGTGCCGATAGAGTGTGGTTTCAAGAGCCCCGCAAGTGGGCTCAAGGGACTTAAGAGAGGGGATTTCCCATGTTGAAACAATTTGCTGCGGCCGCCAGCCTGGTGGCCCTTCTGGCTGGAGCCGCGCAGGCCGAGCCTGTGAAGGTCGGCATGATCACGACGCTGTCCGGCGGTGGTGCGGGCCTTGGCATCGATGCGCGCGACGGCTTCATGCTGGCGGTCAAACAGGCCGGCAACAAGGACCTTGAGGTGATCGTCGAGGATGACCAGCGCAAACCGGACGTCGCGGTTCAGCTTGCCGACAAGATGATCCAGTCGGACAAGGTCGACGTCCTGACCGGTATCATCTGGTCGAACCTGGCCATGGCCGTCGTGCCGTCGGTGACCGCTCAGGGCAAGTTCTACCTGTCGCCGAACGCCGGTCCGTCCGCACTGGCCGGCAAAGGCTGCAATCCGAACTATTTCAGCGTCGCCTATCAGAACGACAACCTGCATGAGGCCGCTGGTGCCTATGCCAAGGAAGCCGGTTTCAAGAAGACCTTTATCCTTGCCCCGAACTATCCGGCCGGCAAGGATTCGCTCACCGGCTTCAAACGCTATTATGGCGGCGAACTGGCGGGCGAGATCTACACCAAGCTGGGCCAGACCGACTATGCGGCCGAGTTGGCCCAGATCCGCGCGTCGGGCGCCGACAGCGTGTTCTTCTTCCTGCCGGGCGGCATGGGGATCTCCTTCCTGAAGCAATATGCCGACAGCGGCATCGATCTTCCGGTCGTCGGTCCTGCTTTCTCGTTCGATCAGGGCATCCTGCAGGCGGTTGGCGATGCGGCGCTGGGGGTGAAGAACACCAGCCAGTGGAGCAAGGACATCGACAACGATGCCAACAAGGCTTTCGTGGATAGCTTCAAAGCCGAATACGGCCGCCTGCCGTCGCTCTATGCGGCTCAGGGTTTCGACACAGCCAACCTGTTGCTGTCGGCCATGGACAAGGCGGATGTGACGGACGCGGACGCTTTCCGGGCCGCTCTTGAGGCTGCGGATTTCCCGTCCGTGCGCGGCAAGTTCAGCTTCGGCCCGAACCATCATCCGATCCAGGACATCTATGTCCGTGAGGTGATCAAGGAAGGCGACGTCTACACCAACAAGATCGTCGGAACGGCCCTGACCGACCACGGCGATGCCTATTCGGACGAGTGCAAGATGTAAGACCTGCTTCGGGTTTTCCTCATCGGGAAAGGCGCGGCTTCCGGCCGCGCCTTTTGTTTTTTGAAAACCTGGGGCTCCCCGGTCCCGGCTCACGCTTCGCCGGAATCACGGGGGCTGTAATCCGCACCTTGACCCTGCAATCCATGCCGTGACCTCAGCGAACGGAGAGGGCGTAATCTGAAGCGAGCTACTTTCCGAACGCCCCGGCGTCGATCATCTGCTGGAACATCTCTTCCATGGACGTTTTCATCGGCCGGTAGGTAACACCCAGGGCGCGCTTGCTTTTGGAATTGTCGGCACGCCATTTCACGTCGACGTTGTTGGTGACGAATTTCCGGGAAATATCACCGACAATCGGTCCGACCAGCCAGACGATCCACTTCGGCAGAGACTGGCGCGGCACCGGGTAGTGGTCACCGTATTTTTCGATCAGGGCCTTGCCGAGTTCCAGAATGTTGGTGTTGTGGCCGGAGATAATGTGACGGCCGTCGGCATCTTCCCTGAAGCCTGCTTCCATGTGGGCCCTGGCCAGGTCACGTACATCCACGACCCCAAGACCCAACTTCGGCGCGCCGCGCTTCATGGTGCCATCGCCCATCTGGCGGACGATGTTGAAGCTTTCCGAGGTCGGTCTGTCGTTGAGGGCAGGGCCGATCACCAGTGAGGGATTGACGGTGACCAGTTTGAAACGGTCCTGAGCGCCGGCAATCTTCCAGGCTTCCTTCTCCGCAAGCGTCTTGGAATAGCTGTAGGGCTGGTAATCGAGGGAAGCCGTGGTGTTCCAGATATCTTCCGTCAGAACGCCGCTGGGCGCCTTCGCACAATCGATCGCATCGGTGTAAATGGCTGCGCAGGAACTGGTGACGACAACACGTTTGACATCAGGTGTCCGTGCGGCTTCCTCCAGAACGTTCCGTGTGCCTTTCACGGCCGGGTCGATCAGTTCCCTTTGCGGGTCCCTGACCGAAACGGTGAAGGGAGAGGCGGTGTGGAAGACGGTCGCGCAGCCTGCCATTGCCTCGGCATAGGAGCCTTCGTTCAGCAGGTCGGCCTTGAAGAAGCGCAAGGTGCCGGGCGATGTGGCGGCAACGTCCTGAAGGTGGGCGGTCTTTCTCGTGTCATCCGGGTCGCGGACAGCAGCATGGACCGTTCTTCCTGCGTCGAGCAGTTCCTTCACCAGCCAGCCGGCGACATACCCTGTGGCCCCTGTTACCAGCACCGGTGCATCGGTTGGAAAAGTGGTCATTGGCTGCTGTCATCCTTCTCTTAAAGACCGGTCAGGCACTGGTGGATCATCCGCCATGTGACATAGCCTTTGAGGTTGTCGCGTCAACGCAGGAAACTATCTGCGCCCGGTCCCTTGATCCAGTCCGCCGGTCCAGGCAAAGCGCCTTGCCACCACCCCAGGGTACCGGCCATCGGAGTTCGGCCGGGCTCCATTGCCGGACGTGACGCGGCGTCGACTGTTGGCCGATCACACTGTGCCGCAGTGCGAAACATTTATTCATATTTCGTTTTGCGATGCAAAACGAATGTCAATGGAAGCTTTGCGCGGAAGAATATGAAAGACTCGAAACCCGAATTCGTGCTACATCCAATGTCTAATTTGTGCCGCACTGTGGGCAGCGCTTGACAGGCGGCTGGGTTTTCGGATCGCATTCGGATAAGCGTTCAGGCTATGAAAAGCCTTTAAAAACAAGATATTGCCTCTGTATTTTGGATGCTGATCTATCTACTAAAAATTTAGTTTGACAACATGGCAATGCTGTGACCTTCTATCCCGAGCCGGATAACGACGGCGTATATTATCTCACGGGAGGAGATGCAGATGCGTAAGTATCTACTCACCGCAGTCGCAGCTGGTGCTGTGCTTGCGGGGGCAGGGTCCGCTTTTGCCGATGAAGCAGCGGCGCAAAAGTGGATCGACCAGGAATTCCAGCCATCCGTTCTGTCCAAAGACGAGCAGCTTGCAGAGATGCAGTGGTTCATCAAGGCGGCCGAACCGTTCAACGGCATGGAAATCAACGTCCTGTCCGAAGGCATTCCGACGCACTCCTACGAGTCGGAAGTTCTGACCAAGGCCTTCGAAGAAATCACCGGTATCAAGGTCAATCACCAGATCCTCGGCGAAGGGGAAGTGGTGCAGGCCGTGCAGACCCAGATGCAGACCGGCCGGAACCTCTATGACGCCTATGTCAACGACTCCGACCTGATCGGCACCCATTCCCGTCTGCAGCTTGCCTACAATCTGACCGACTGGATGAGCGGCGATGCCAAGGATGTCACCAACCCGGGTCTCGACCTGGAAGACTTCATGGGCACCCAGTTCACGACCGGTCCGGACGGCGATCTTTATCAGTTGCCCGACCAGCAGTTCGCGAACCTTTATTGGTTCCGCAAGGACTGGTTCGACCGCGAAGACCTGAAGAAGGCCTTCAAGGACAAATACGGCTACGACCTCGGTGTGCCGGTGAACTGGTCCGCATATGAGGATATTGCGGAGTTCTTCACCAAGGACGTCAAGGAAGTCGACGGCGTTCAGATTTATGGTCACATGGACTACGGCAAGCGCGCGCCGGATCTCGGCTGGCGCATGACCGATGCCTGGCTGTCCATGGCGGGCGCGGGCGACAAGGGCGAGCCGAACGGCATTCCGGTTGACGAGTGGGGCATCCGCATGGAAGCCGGCACCTGTAACCCGGTTGGCGCTTCGGTTTCCCGCGGCGGTGCTGCAAACGGCCCGGCGGCCGTCTACGCCATCCGCAAGTGGGACGAATGGCTGCGCAATTATGCGCCTCCAGGGGCTGCCAGCTTCGACTTCTACCAGTCCCTGCCGGCTCTGAGCCAGGGCAACGTTGCCCAGCAGATTTTCTGGTACACCGCGTTCACCGCGGACATGGTGAAGCCGAAGTCCGAAGGCAACAACACGGTTGACGACGAAGGCACGCCGCTGTGGCGCATGGCGCCGAGCCCCCATGGTCCCTACTGGGAAGAAGGCCAGAAGGTCGGCTACCAGGACGTGGGGTCCTGGACCATCCTGAACTCCACTCCGGTGGACCGTGCGAAAGCTGCCTGGCTCTATGCCCAGTTTGTGGTTTCCAAGACGGTTGACGTGAAGAAGAGCCATGTCGGTCTCACCTTCATCCGCGACAGTACCGTCCGTCACGAGTCCTTTACCGAGCGTGCTCCGAAGCTTGGCGGCCTGGTCGAGTTCTATCGCTCGCCCGACCGTGTTGCCTGGTCCCCGACCGGCATCAACGTTCCGGACTATCCGAAGCTGGCCCAGATCTGGTGGCAGCAGATCGGTGACGTGAACTCCGGCGCCTTCACGCCGCAGGAAGCAATGGACCGTCTGGCCGAGGAAATGGACATCGTCATGGCGCGCATGCAGCAGGCTGACGAGCGTGCCAATGTCTACGGCGGATGCGGCCCGCGTCTGAACGAAGAGTCCGACCCGCAGGTCTGGCTCGACAAGCCGGGCGCACCGAAAGCCAAGCTCGAAAACGAGAAGCCCCAGGGCCAGACCGTGAACTACGACGAGCTGGTCGCTCGCTGGGCTGAAAAGTAAACCCCGGCGCGACGTGCACGGGCATTGTTTCTGCCAGGCAGAATACGGTGCCCGGGCACTCATCACCCGACAAACCGGACCGGGGCGTTTCCCCGGTCCACCACCGATCCGAAGCGACAGGGCGCGAAATCGATGTTTCGCCACTTGAACCTGTCCGGACGCGGGCGAGAATAAATGTCTCTAGAACTCAAGAACGTCAGCAAGCGCGTTGCGGGCATCACCCATGTCAAGGAAACGAGCCTGACGCTGCATCCCGGTCACTTCAATGTTTTGCTTGGAGAAACCGGCTCGGGCAAGACCTCGCTGATCAAGCTGATGGCTGGTCTCGACAGTCTGGCCAGCGGGCAGATCGTGCTCAACGGCAAGGATGTGTCGCGTCTGTCCGCGCAAAAGCGCAACATCAGCCTGGTGCATCAGTTTTTCGTCAACTACCCGCATATGTCAGTTTTCGACAACATTGCCTCGCCGCTGAAAGTCGCGGGCGTTGCCAAGTCGGAAATCGAGGGTCGGGTGGAAGAAGCGGCCCAGCTGATGAAGCTGAAGCCTTATCTCAAGCGCAATCCGCATGAACTTTCCGGCGGCCAGCAGCAGCGCACCGCGCTGGCGCGCGCGATCGTCAAGGAAAGCGATGCGGTGTTTCTCGATGAACCGCTTGCCAACCTCGACTACAAGCTGCGCGAGGAACTGCGCGACCAGCTTCCCGAGCTTTTCGCAGGCCGCGGCGCGGTCGTCGTCTACGCAACGTCCGAACCTGAGGAAGCCCTGCTTCTGGGCGGGCACACGGCCCTGATGACCGATGGCAACGTGGTGCAGTTCGGCCCGACCGCGGACATCTATCGCAAACCGAAAGATCTGGACGCGGCCAAGGTGTTCTCCAATCCACCGATCAACGTCGCCTCCGTGACGAAGCAGGGTGACATGGTCATGCTCAACGAGGTCACGCGCTGGCAGGTGACAGGCACCGCTTCGGGGCTTCAGGACGGCACATACACTCTGGCGATAAGGCCCCACCATGTCATGCCGGTGGAAAGTGCGCATCACACGGTGAAGCTCGACGGCCACGTTCTGGTAACCGAGCTCAGTGGATCGGAAAGCAGCGCGCATTTCGACATGGACGGCAATGCCTGGGTTTCGCTGTCACCCGGTGTCCATCCCTATTCCGTCGGCGAGGTCCACAGCTTCTACCTGGATCCGAGCCATTGTTTCTTCTTTGCGCCTGACGGCCAGCTGGCTGCCTGAGGAGAGGACATCATGGCACAAATCAAACTCTCCAATCTGCGCCACAGCTATCAGCCGAACCCGGCCAGCGATGCAGATTACGCCCTGAAGAAGATCGACCTGACATGGGACGATGGCGGGGCCTATGCCCTTCTTGGCCCGTCGGGTTGTGGCAAGTCCACGCTGCTGAATATCATTTCCGGCCTGCTGGTGCCGTCGGAAGGCAAGATCCTGTTCAACGATCAGGATGTCACGGCCCTGCCGCCGGCAAAGCGTAACATCGCGCAGGTCTTCCAGTTTCCGGTCATCTACGACACGATGACCGTCTACGACAATCTGGCCTTTCCGCTGAGAAACCGGGGGCGCGACGAGGATACGGTCAAGCGCCGGGTCGCCGCGATCGCCGAAATGCTGGAAGTCACCGAAATGCTAAAGGTCCGGGCGGCAAATCTTTCGCCGGACAACAAGCAGAAGATCTCCATGGGCCGCGGCCTCATTCGTGAGGACGTCAACGTGGTGATGTTCGACGAACCGCTGACGGTGATCGATCCGCATCTGAAATGGAAGCTGCGGTCCAAGCTGAAAGAGCTTCATCAGCGGGTCAAGGCAACCATGATCTATGTGACCCACGACCAGACCGAAGCGCTGACCTTTGCCGATCAGGTGGTGGTGATGCAGGACGGCGAGGTTGTGCAGATCGGCACGCCCGTGGACCTCTTCGAGCGTCCCGCCCACACTTTCGTCGGTCACTTCATCGGCTCTCCGGGCATGAACGTCCTGCCGTGCGAGGTCCAGAACGGAGCGGCCTTCTTCCGCGGCGAAAGGGTCGCGCTGGAAGGACCGGTGGCCAGTGCCGGCGATGGCGCAGCCCAGATCGGCGTTCGGCCCGAATTCGTCAATGTGTCCGCCAGCGGCGCAGGCATTGCGGCGAAGGTTCGCAAGGTTGCCGACATCGGCCGCCACAAGGTGGTCGAGGCCGTCGCGCACGACATGCGCATCAACGCCATTCTGGAGGGCGAAGCGCCCAGTGCCGGAGACGACGTGATGCTCGACTTCAAACAATCCCAGACGCGTCTCTACAAGGACGGCTGGCTGGCGAGCCAGCCCGAGGGAGGGGCACGATGAAAACGCAAAATCAACGCGCCTGGTTCTTCGTGACCCCGGTGCTTCTTCTTGTCGCCTTCAACGCGCTCATCCCGATGATGACCGTGGTGAACTATTCCGTTCAGGAAACCTTCGGAGACAATCTGTTCTTCTGGCAGGGGCTGGACTGGTTCGAGCAGGTGCTTCGTTCCGAGCGTTTCCACAATGCGCTCGGCCGGCAGTTCCTGTTCACCTTCCTGATCCTGATCATCGAAGTGCCGCTCGGCGTGGCGATTGCGCTGTCCATGCCCAAGAAGGGTTTCTGGGTACCGTTCTGCCTGGTGACCATGGCCTTGCCGATGTTGATCCCGTGGAACGTGGTCGGTGCGATGTGGAACATCTTCACCCTGCCGGACATCGGTCTGCTCGGTTACTTCCTGAACCACACTCTGGGCATTTCCTACGACATGACTCAGAACCCGATTGCGGCCTGGGTGACGATCATCGTCATGGATGTCTGGCACTGGACGTCGCTGGTGGTGCTTCTGGCTTATGCCGGCCTGGTCTCGATCCCGAACGCCTACTATCAGGCGGCGGAAATCGACGGTGCGTCCCGCTGGGCGGTATTCCGGTTTATCCAGCTGCCGAAGATGAAAACGGTGCTGACGATTGCCGTGTTGCTGCGCTTCATGGACAGCTTCAACATCTATACCGAGCCTTTCGTGCTGACGGGCGGCGGTCCGGGCAACTCCACGACACTGCTCTCGATCGACCTTGTGAAGATCGCCCTCGGTCAGTTCGACCTTGGACCGGCAGCCGCCATGTCCCTGATCTACTTCGCCATCACGTTGTTCGCCTCCTGGCTGTTCTACACGCTGATGACGATGAACGATAACAAGTCCTGAGGAGAACCGTCATGCGCCTGAAAAGCCTGGTTCCCGTGATCTATATCCTCTTCCTGATGTTGCCTATCTACTGGCTCGTCGCGATGAGCTTCAAGACCACCAATGAGATCCTGTCCGGGTTCACCCTGTTCCCACAGACCTGGACCTTTGCCAACTACATCGACATCTTCACTGATCCGACGTGGTATTGGGGCTACATCAACTCGATCATCTATGTGACCATCAATTCGGTCATTTCGATCACTGTTGCGCTGCCGGCAGCCTATGCGTTCTCCCGCTACTCCTTCGTGGGCGACAAGCACCTGTTCTTCTGGCTGCTGACCAACCGCATGGCGCCGGCCGCCGTCTTCGCGCTGCCGTTCTTCCAGCTTTATTCCGCCGTCGGCCTGTTCGACACGCATTTGGCGGTTGCCCTGGCGCACTGCCTGTTCAACGTGCCGCTGGCAGTCTGGATCCTGGAAGGGTTCATGAGCGGGGTGCCCAAGGAACTGGACGAAACCGCCTATGTGGACGGCTATTCCTTCCCGCGTTTCTTCATGACGATCTTCCTGCCGGCCATCAAGTCCGGCGTCGGGGTGGCTGCCTTCTTCTGCTTCATGTTCTCCTGGGTGGAAATGCTGCTGTCCAAGACACTGACCGCCGTCGAGGCGAAACCCATTGCTGCCGTGATGACCCGAACCGCTTCCTCCGCCGGTTACGAACTGGGTCTGCTGGCGGCCGCCGGGACCCTGACGATCATTCCCGGCGCCATCGTTATCTATTTTGTCCGTAACTACATAGCCAAGGGCTTCGCCCTGGGGAGGGTATGATGCTCGGTTGGATGGCATGGACCTTGCCGACGGCCCTGTTGTTTGTCGGTATCTTCTCCGCAATCGGCGTGCTGACTGTTGTGGAATTCAAATTTCCGGGCGGTGCTGCACGAAGGGGGATCCTCGGACTGGAAACGACCCGTGGCGACCGCCTCTTCATCACCCTGCTCGGTGCGGCCTACATCTTCCTGGCCTGGCTTGGCCTGGTGGGCAACCCGCTCTGGTGGCCACTGGCCCTGAGCATCGGGTGGGGCGTCTTCTGTTTCTGGAAGGTTTGATAAGCAACCGGGCGCGCGGATTTTCCGCGCGCTTCGTCCCCGCAGGGTGCCTCAAAAACGGGAAAAGACCCGAATGCCTTCATCGACTAAAGACATAGTAATTTCCGATATTCTGGTGCAAGAATAGATGTCGTAAGCCACATCCATTCCGCAATCGGTGCAGGACTGTAATGAGAAAGCGTAAAAGCAACGAGTTTTTGACCGAAGTCGAACTGGAGTTCATGACTGAACTCTGGAAGCTCGGCGAAGGTTCCGTGCGGGACATCCTTGCATGTCTGCCGCCGGAGAGAAAACTCGCCTATACGTCCTGTGCCACCATCATGCGGATTCTGGATGAAAAAGGCTTCGTGGACAGCCGCAAAGAAGGCAAGACATTCATCTATTCCCCTCGGCTGACCAGGGATACCTACCAGTCCCGATCTCTCCGAAATCTGTCAGAAAAACTGTTCGACGGCACACCTGCGTCCCTCGTGGCCCGGCTTGTCGATGAATACGAACTTACGGGAGACGATCTGGAGGAAATCAGAGCGTTGCTGGACAGGAGGAGGACAGATGACGCTACTTAACCAGATTTTTGATATCTACATCGATCTGAACATCACACTTGCCATCACCGCAATGGTGTGGCTGAGCGCCAAACTTCTGCTGGCCCGTTCCGGAAAAAAGGTCGATTTTTCCGTACAGCTTGGGCTGCTGAACGGTTTGTTCGCGCTGATCCTGCTAACGCCTTTCGCCGTCATGGGCTACCAGCACATGTTGTCGGCGGAAGTGGTCCCCCGGACCCTGTCCGTCAATCTGGCCGATTATGCCGTAGCGCAGTATCTGCGTGGTGGCATTGCCATTCCGGCGGAAGACTTCCAGTCCCTTTTGGGTTTGCGCGGGCAGCTCAGTGAAATGATCCTGACCCTGTCCAACGGCGTCGGTGTGGGAATTGCTCTCGGCCTTCTGGCCGGGTTCAGCTATTTCGCCCTGAAACTCGTCGTCAGTTTCGTCCGGCTGCACCGTGTGCTGGCCACCTGCCACGAATGGCGGAGCAACGGCCGTGTGCAACTGCTGCTGTCCGACAGCGCATTGGTGCCGTTCTCGGCGCGTGGCCTGAAGCGCCATTATGTGGTCATCCCGTCCGATCTTCTGGCCGAGCCGGAGGATCTGAAGCTGGTTCTCAAGCACGAGTTCCAGCATCTGCGTCAGGGCGATGTCACCTGGGAGGTCGGACTGGAACTGCTGCGGCCGCTGTTTTTCTGGAACCCGTTCTTCTACATGTGGAAGTCGGAAGTCGAGCGTCTGCGTGAACTTGCCTGCGATCAGAAGGTTGCGGAAAACGCGCATGTGGACCTGAGGTCCTACTGCATGTGCCTGCTGCGGGCTGCCCAGGCGGGAATTCGCAAACGCCAGGACAGGGAAGCACGCGATCGGTCCGTCGGTGTTGCCGCCGTTGCCCTTCTGGAAGTGCAGGACAAGCTGTTGCGCCGCTCGCCGGCACAAAAACTCCGCCGCCGGGTGGAGGCCCTTCTGGAAACCAACCGGGTTCGCCCGCATTGGGGTGTCACCAGTCTGGCCGTATTGCCCATGGTGGCCGTGGTGTTTCTGTCGGCTCTTTCGATACAGAAACCGGCGGATTGGAGCCAGGACCGGCTGATGCTGTCTGCCATCATCAACCTGGAGCGGTTGGAAACCAGAAACGGTTCGAATGGCCAGTTGCAGGCTTATAACACTTTCGCGCAGCGCCCACTGCGCTGAGTGACGCAACGCTGCTCCGGTCGGCATTCGTCCGGAGCAGGGGCAAAGCCCTCACGCGCCAAGCCTTGTGAGACGACGCAAGCGCGCTTGTGGCTGGAGCCGCTTGCGCAACTGGCGTATCCACTGCCTGTCCCTTCAAACCAGTCGACCCCAAAAAGTCTGTCCTGCACGTGATTGCCGGAGGCGCATCTGCACCGGTGCGGAACCGCATCCGGCTGGCAGACTGTGACGGCACTGGCTGCTCCGATTTTATGCAAGTTGATTTTCCTCAAAGACGTTGTCCTACAAGTCTGTGAGCGTGAGGTAGCCGGTAAATTTCACAAGTTTGTTGCGGCTCGTTGCCATTATGCGCGACAGGCCTGTTCGGCTTCAAATCGATTTAGGGCGGGGCGCAACACCAGCCAGTCGGTTGCTGATGGAACAGCGCATTTTCTGTGCCGGCTCGGGTGCAGTCAGCTTTGGGTATCAGAATGGAGGGGCCATGGAAAACGGGCACAAGACCGGAAACGGGGTCTCGACGGCCATCTGCGGAACCGCACCTGTTCCCGCCGAAGAGATAGACGCGATCTGCGCGCAATTCGGCAACGACAAGCATCGCATGCTCGATATCCTGCGCGACGTGCAGGATCGCTACCGCTGTATTGCCCCGGCAACCATGGACCATATCGCCGCTGCCACCGGTCTCACCCGGATCGAGGTGGAGGGCGTTGCCAGTTTCTATTCCTTTCTGTCATTGAAGCCGAAAGGCCGCATTACCATCCGGCTGTGCGACGATATCGTCGATCGTTTTTCCGGTCTGTCCGACGTTGCCTGTGCCTTTGAAGAGGTGCTTGGGGTGAAGGTGGGCGAGACCAGCAATGATGGCGCCTTTTCGCTGGAATACACCCCTTGCATCGGCATGTGCGATCAGGCGCCGGCCGCGATGGTCAATGACATCGTCCTGACGAAGCTGACACCGGAAACGGCGCGCAGTGCCGCACAGGCGCTGAAGGCTGGCCAGCGTCCGGAGCAGCTGATCAGTGAACGGTTCGAGGCGCTGACACCCACTGAACGCGCTCTGCATATGGTCGACAACAACATCCGCCACGCAGGCGAGGTGTTGCTCGCTCCGGTGCCGGAAGACGCCGGACTTGCCAAGGCGGCCACAATTACCCCGACGCAGATCATATCCGCGATTGAGGAAAGCGGGTTGCGCGGCTGTGGCGGCGCGGGCTTTACCACCGGGCGGAAATGGCGTTTTGCCGCCAGCGAGCGCGCTGAAAAGCATTTCGTCATCTGCAATGCCGATGAAGGCGAGCCGGGCACCTTCAAGGACCGAGTTCTCCTGACCGAACGGCCGCATCTGCTGATCGAAGGCATGACGATTGCGGCAAGAGCCGTCGGGGCGCGCGAGGGCATTCTTTATCTGCGCGGCGAATATGTCTATCTGCGCGAACTCCTGCATCAGGTGCTGGAGGAAAGGCGCCGTCGGGGCCTGCTCGGCACGGACATTCTGGGCGTGAAGGGCTTCGATTTCGATATCCGCCTGCAGCTCGGCGCGGGCGCTTATATCTGCGGTGAGGAAGGTGCGCTCATCAGCTCCTGCGAGGGCCTGCCGGGCGAACCCAAGACGCGGCCGCCGTTTCCGGTCAACCGCGGGTATCTCGGGTATCCGACGGTGGTCAACAATGTGGAGACCTTCTGTCATGCCGCCCGTATTCTCGACAAGGGTGCGGCCTGGTTCAATGCGATGGGCCTGGAAGGGTCGCACGGCACGAAGCTGTTCTCCGTCTGTGGCGATTGCCTGAACCCTGGCATTTATGAACTGCCATACGGGCACACGGTCTGGGAACTGCTGGCGATGGTTGGCGGTGAGGATGCGGCTGCCGTGCAGGTCGGCGGGCCGAGCGGCACGATGATTGCCCGCGACAGCTTTCACCGCAAACTGACCTTCGACGACCTTGCAACTGGCGGGGCGATCATCGTCTTCAACGGCGAGCGCAACGTTCTGGAGATCGTCGAATATTACATGTCCTTCTTCGTGCATGAGAGCTGCGGCTATTGCACGCCCTGCCGGGTCGGCAACGTCTTCCTGCAGAAGGCGATCCAGAAGTTCCGCAAGGGCCTCGCGAACCCGGAGGATATCGACTACCTCAAGGATCTCTCCGGAACGATCATCGAAACCAGCCGCTGCGGCCTCGGCATGACGTCGCCTAATCCGGTTCTCACCACCTTGAAGAATTTCCCGCTGGTCTATTCGGCGGTGATCAAGCCGAGCAAGGACGGCATTCGCGACACGTTCGACATCCAGTCGGCCATCGACGGAGCACGCAAGATCGCCAAGCGCCGCTCCTATATCTTCGACAAGGATTTCACCCAATGAGCGGCACGAAGAGAGAGACTGGCTTTACCTTCACCATCGACGGAGTGGAGATCACCGCTTATGCGGGCCAGACCATCATGGAAGCTGCCGACGAGGCCGGGGTTTATATTCCGCGTCTGTGCGACCATGAAGGCCTGCGCCACCAGGGCAGTTGCCGGGTGTGTACGGTGAAGGCAGGCGGGCGCAGCGTGGCGGCCTGTACGCAACCGGCGGCACCCGGGCAGGCGGTGGAGAACGAGACCCCGCATCTGACCAAGATGCGCCGGGACCTGGTGGAGATGCTGTTTCACGAGGGCAATCACCTTTGCCCGATCTGCGAAGCCAGCGGCAATTGCGAGCTTCAGGCCATGGCCTATCGGCTGGACATGACGGAAGCCACCAAGTTTCCCTATCTCGAACCCTGCCGGGCGCTGGATGCGTCTCATCCCGATATCGCGCTGGACACCAACCGCTGCATTTCCTGCGGGCGCTGCATCCGCGCTTCCCAGGATGTCGATGGCAAGGGGGTGTTCGGCTATGTCGGCCGCGGCATTCACCGGCGGGTCGCGGTCAACGGCGAGAACCTTGCCGACACGGATGCGCAGGTGAGCGATCACGCCATTTCAGCCGAAGTCTGCCCGGTCGGCTGCATCATCCGCAAGCGCGTGGGCTTTGCCGTTCCCATCGGCGAGCGGGAATTCGATCATGGGCTGATCGGTCATGACATCGAGGAGAAGCGCAAATGAGCGAGCTGCCCAAGGCCAGGATCGCGACCGCGTCTCTTGCCGGCTGTTTCGGCTGCCACATGGCGATCCTGGATATCGACGAACGCCTGATCGATCTGATGCAGCTTGTCGATGTCGACCGGTCTCCGCTGACCGACAAGAAGCGCTTCACCCAGCGTTGCGACATCGGCATCATAGAGGGCGGCTGCTGCAACGAGGAGAACGTGCATGTGCTGCATGATTTCCGCCGCAACTGCGATGTGCTGATCGCGCTCGGTCAATGTGCGATCATGGGCGGCCTGCCGGCCATGCGCAACGCGATCATGCATTCCGACGCGCCGCTGCGCGAATGTCTGGACGAGGCCTATATCACCGGCAAATACATCCGCAACACCACCCACAACGTGCCCAACGACCCGGCGCTGCCCTTGTTGCTGGACGAGGTCTATC
This sequence comes from Labrenzia sp. ATLA3, assembly GCF_057180185.1. Taxonomy (NCBI): domain Bacteria; kingdom Pseudomonadati; phylum Pseudomonadota; class Alphaproteobacteria; order Hyphomicrobiales; family Stappiaceae; genus Labrenzia; species Labrenzia sp. ATLA3. The sequence continues at coordinate 366,496 of NZ_JBXUKV010000002.1, read as the reverse complement.
CCTGTTCCCAGGTGGTGGAGATCGACTACCAGATCCCGGGCTGCGCACCGAGCGGGGACATCATTTTCGACACGCTTTCCAGGCTGCTGACCGGCAAGTTCCGGGGCTTCGAGCGTGACATGATCAAGTTCGACTGAGGGCGATCACAATGGCTGAACCCAGACTGATTGAAATCTCCCCCGTCACCCGTGTGGAAGGGCACGGCAAGGTGACCATCCATCTCAATGCGGACAACGAGGTGGATGAAGCCCGGCTGCATATCGTCGAATTCCGCGGCTTCGAACGCTTCATCCGCGGGCGGCTGATGTGGGAAGTGCCGGTGATCGTGCAGCGGCTTTGCGGCATCTGCCCGGTCAGCCACCATCTGGCGGCGGCGAAAGCCATGGACATGATCGCGGGGGTCGACCAATTGACGCCGACGGCGGAAAAGATGCGCCGGCTGATGCATTACGGCCAGGTGATGCAGTCCCACGTTCTGCACTTCTTCCATCTGGCGGCGCCCGATCTTCTGTTCGGCTTTGGTGCGCCTGCGGAAAAGCGCAACATCTTCGAAGTGATCAAGGAAAATCCGGAACTCGGCAAACGCGCCATCCTGATGCGCAAATACGGTCAGGAGATCATCGAGGCAACGGCGGGCAAGAAGGTGCACGGCACTGGGGCCATTCCGGGCGGCATCAACCGCAATCTACCCATCGAACGGAGGGATCATTTCCTCGCCACGGTGGATCAGATGATCGAATGGTCTCTGGATGCAGTGAAGCTGGCCCGGGACTATACGCTCGAACATGAGGACCTGGTCGCTGAGTTCGGCTCCTTCCCGTCCAACTACATGTCGCTGGTACGCGAGAGCGACGGCGCGCTCGATCTTTATCACGGCAATCTGCGCGCGCTCAGTTCCACCGGTGACATGATCTTCGATCAGGTGCCTTACACCAAGTATCATGAGCTGATCGTGGAAGACGTGCGCTCCTGGTCCTACATGAAATTTCCCTTCATCAAGTCGCTTGGACCGGACGCAGGTTGGTACCGGGTCGGGCCGCTGGCGCGCATGAACACTGCAAGCTTCATCGACACGCCTCTTGCCAATGCCGCCCTGAAGGATCTGAAAGCCGTCACCAGCGGAACACCCAACAATTCCACGCTGGCCAATCACTGGGCGCGCATGATCGAGGTTCTGCATTGCGTGGAAAAGATCAGGGAGCTGCTGAACGACCCGGATCTGCAAGGGACGGATCTGATTGCCAAGGGCGATCGGCGCGAGGAAGGCATCGGAGTGATCGAGGCACCGCGCGGCAACCTCATCCACCATTACAAGGTCGATGAGCATGACCAGGTCACTTATTGCAACCTGATCGTCTCCACCACCCATAACAACGAGGGCATGAACCGGGCGGTGAAGGATGTCGCGATCAAGCATCTGTCCGGCAAGGAGCAGATCACCGAGGGCATGCTGAACCATGTCGAAGTCGCGATCCGCGCCTACGACCCGTGCCTTTCCTGCGCCACCCACGCCCTTGGCCAGATGCCGCTGCAGGTGGAATTGTTCAATGCGGACGGTGCGCTGGTCGACAGCCAGACGCAGTGTGTTTGAACGTGGGGGGATAACGACATGACAGCCTCTCCTTCAGTCATCCTGGACGCAGCAACGCAGAGATCCGGGATCGGAGAGCCGAATACTCTCTTTCTGGAAATGAATTCCGGAGAGATGTGTGGCTCCCCGATCCCGGCTCGCGCTGCGCTTGGCCGGGATGACGATGGAGAGAATTTGTGTGCGGCAAGGTTTTATGTGCCTGAAAAGAGGATGTCGTCATGCTGCTGATCGGCTACGGCAATCCGGGGCGAGGGGACGACGGGCTTGGGCCGGCCTTGTCCGAAGCCGTTGCCGCGCGCGATCTTCCGGGGCTGGAGGTCGATACCGATTATCAGCTCGTTGCCGAACATGCGTTGGCGGTTTCTGGCCATGATGTGGTGATCTTCGCTGATGCGGAAATCGGCGGGGACGGGGCTTATTCCTTCCGGGAGATCGCACCGGGCGCACCGGAAGTGCTCGGCAGTCACAGCCTGGTTCCCGAAACCGTGCTCGCCCTGTGCGAAACCCTTTACGGCGCTACGCCGAAGGCCTTCGTGCTGGGGATCTCCGGCTATGAGTTTGGCGAGGTGAAGGAAGGCCTTTCTGCGAGGGCTGCCGCCAATCTGGCGGAAGCCGAGGCTTTCTTTCTGGACTGGCTGCAAACAGCGGCTCACCAGAGGGAGGCTGCCGATGCATGAAATGTCCCTTTGCGAGAACATCCTCGACATTTTGAAGGACCAGGCGGCGAAGGACAGCTTCACCAGGGTGAAGCGGGTTGCCGTCGACATCGGGCCTTTGTCCTGCGTCGAACCCGAAGCGCTGAAGTTCGGCTTCGACGTCGTCATGAAGGGCTCGCTGGCGGATGGCGCTGTGCTGGAAATTTCCAGGCCTTCAGCCGAAGCGCTGTGCCTGTCCTGTTTCAAGACCGTGCCAGTGACGGGGCGGTTCGATTGCTGCCCGGAATGCGGTTCCGAAGCCCTGCAGGTCGTCAGCGGTGAAGAACTGAAGATCCGGGAACTGGAGGTGGTTTGATGTGTACGGTATGCGGATGCAGCGGTTCCCATGAAAAAGACCATGACCCTCATCATGGGCATTCTGACGCGTATGGGCGCACACACGATGTCGGTCATGTCCATTTCGGCGAGAGCGAAGCCGGTGGGGCTGTGCCGGGCATGAGCCAGGCACGGCTGATCCAGATCGAAACCGATATTCTGGGCAAGAACAATTCCTATGCAGATCGCAACCGGGCCTTGCTGACTGCAAAAGGCGTTCTGGCGCTCAATCTGGTTTCCAGCCCCGGCGCAGGCAAGACAACGCTGCTTGTTGAAACCTTGAAGCGGATGGCAGGAAAGACCCCTGCCGCGGTCATCGAGGGCGATCAGCAGACGTCGAATGACGCCGACCGGATCCGTGAAACCGGTGCTCCCGCCATTCAGATCAACACCGGCAAGGGCTGCCATCTGGATGCGCATATGGTTGGCCACGCCCTGGAAAGGCTGCCGCTTGACGAAGGCGGAGTGCTTTTCATTGAGAATGTCGGCAATCTGGTTTGCCCTGCGGCCTTCGATCTCGGCGAAGCCTTCAAGGTGGTGATCCTGTCGGTGACGGAAGGCGAGGACAAGCCGCTGAAATATCCGGATATCTTTGCCAATGCCGATCTGATGATCCTCAACAAGACCGACCTTCTGCCGCACGTGGATTTCTGCGTCGGGGCGGCCATCAAGAACGCAAGGCGGGTCAATCGCAAGATCCAGGTCCTGCAAGTTTCGGCCCGCACGGGCGAGGGCCTTATCGGCTGGCTGGCATGGCTGGACGGTGCCCTGAAGATGCAGGTGGCGCACGCGCGCGGCCTTGCCGCGGAGTAGGAGGTCCGGTTCATGTGTCTTGCCATTCCCGCCAGGGTCGTTTCCATTGACGGCGACGCCATGGCAATCGTTGCCCTGGAGGGGATCCGCAAACCGGTCTCGACCGCTCTGCTGGAGGAGGTTGCCGTCGGCGACTATGTTCTCGTCCATGTCGGCTATGCCCTGCACAAGCTCAGCGAAGAGGAAGCCGAACGCACCTTGCAGCTGATGGCGGAAGCCGGCGTACTCGCCGAAGAGCTGGAGGATATGGCAGGCGAACCGGTGGCGGGGGCGGACGCATGAAATACATCAAGGAATTTCGGGACGGACAGCTGGCGGAAAAGCTTGCCCTTGCCATCCGGCAGGAAGCCGATCCGGATCGGCATTATCATCTGATGGAATTCTGTGGTGGTCATACCCACGCGATCTTTCGCTACGGGGTGCAGGACCTGGTTCCGGAAAATGTGGAGTATGTTCATGGGCCGGGCTGTCCGGTCTGCGTCTTGCCGGTTCGCCGTCTCGACGACGCCGTGGAACTGGCGCTGAAGGCGAACGTGATCCTGACCACCTACGGCGACATGATGCGCGTGCCGGGAACCAAGCAGAAAAGCCTCATCCGGGCCAAGGCCGAAGGGGCCGATATCCGGATGGTCTATTCGACCCAGGATGCGCTGCGGATCGCCCGGGAGAACCCGGAGCGGCAGGTGGTGTTCTTTGCCATCGGTTTCGAAACGACGACGCCGCCGACGGCGGTCGCGATCCTGCAGGCAGAGGCGGAGGGGCTGAAGAATTTCTCTGTCTTCTGCAATCATGTTCTGACGCCTCCGGCCATCGCCCACATCGTCAACGCTCCGGCGGAACCGGGCGAGCGACCGGTGAAGATCGACGGTTTCTTGGGTCCCTCCCATGTCAGCTCGGTCATCGGCTGGGCTCCTTATGAACCGGCGGCGCGGGACTTCAGGAAGCCGGTCGTCATTGCCGGCTTTGAACCGCTCGACGTGATGCAGTCGACATTGATGCTGATCCGTCAGATCAATGAAGGTCGGCACGAGGTGGAAAACCAGTACACCCGCGTCGTGACCCTGGAAGGCAATCGCAAGGCGCAGAGGCTGGTTGACGAAGTGCTGGAGCTGCGCCGAACCTTTGAATGGCGCGGTCTTGGATATGTTTCAGACAGTGCCTTGAGAATTCGGGAGGCTTTTGCAGCCTTCGACGCCGAAAAGCGTTTTGCCCTCAGCCCGAAGGAGTCGCGCGAGGTGAAATCCTGCGAGTGTCCGGCCATCCTGCGCGGGGTGAAGAAGCCGACCGAATGCAAGCTGTTTGGTACGGTCTGCACACCGGACAATCCGATGGGAGCCTGCATGGTGTCCTCGGAAGGCGCCTGCGCCGCTTACTGGAGCTACGGCCGCAAGCCTGAGGCGGTTGCGGCCACCGCCAAGGGCGCCGCAGCCTGACCAGCATCGGTCCACAGGCAAGAGTCCGCTCCGGCGTCTTCGGCACACCAAATCACGCCCCTTGTCATCCCGGTTTGGCGTAGCCAAGACCGGGATCCAGTAGACGCCAGCCTTTGCATCTCTGTGCGAGAGGGGCTTTCTTCTCCCGGCCGGAAATTGATTTCCGGATCGCTACGCGGCTTTCCCTTCCTTCTCCGGAGGGACGGCGACGGGTGGGGCAGGAAGTGTCGCTGGAGAGCCTGATTGGATACAGTCGACCCGCTGCGTCGCGGTAAGTCCGCTACGAGCCCATAGGCGACGTCAGTGCTTTGCGCAGCGAAGGTCCGGATCGAGCCCTATTTTGCCATTCGTTTCCAGGATGCCAACGACTGCTTTGAGCGCTGAGGTCTGCCGTTCGAACTCGAACCAAGCATCATGCAAGCTGCCGCGTCGAGCGGAAACCCGATGAACCCTCTTGTCGGCAGGAATCTCGGTCAAGCGCTCGAATGCGGCATGCCCGTGCCTTCGCTAAGGTAAGCGGCGAGACTGGTGGCGAAGAAGAAATCCCATCCCTGGTGGCAAATATCGTAACAATGAAGCTGGGGCGTCAGACCGTGATGCTCGAATTGTATCCGCGCGCCGTCTCCATCCGCAGAAATACGCCAGCGCAGTGTCGTGTCGAGCCATTCCTTTTCGATCTCTGCAGATTGCCCAGCCACGACGTGAAAGGCGTCGATACATTTCAACTCAACCAACGCGCCTGGAGACATCGCCAGCGCTTCGAACGTCCAATGGCCGTTGTTCGGTGGGAACTCCACCTTCACGGTGTCACCAATTGATGTCAGTACGCCATCCGTGTGGATAGTCCACCACCGGTCCATCTCTTCGCTCAAAGCTTGAAAGACTTGGTTTGGCGTTGCGCGGACGCTTATCGTCTTTTCGTAGCTCGTCTGATCTGCAATCTTAGTCATCACGCAGTTTCCTTCCAATGTTGAGGCTGAGTTTGCGGGTAGCCAGGCAACGCCTCGATAGCTGAGACCCAGGCGCCGGTACGCGGGTATTGCTCAAACAGAGGCCTCAGTCCGAACGTCCGGCCTGGTGTCGGCGACTCGTTGGAGGAGGCGTAATTCGGGGAATGCGACGGCGTCGGCCGCGCTAAATTGTTCTCCACCAAGACACGGCCCTGCCACAAGCATGTTCTCGATCCCTGCGAGTTCCACTCTTGCGATGTATGCGGACCTTAGAAGGTCAGGAGTCGCGGTACACGCGTTCTCGAAGAATATCGGGCTCAGAACATCGTTCACTGCGGTACGCAAATAGTCCGCGAACTCTGCCGTGCGCTGCCAGATAAGCGCCGCTTCATCTGAGGTTCGACCGAACAAGGGCGGGTCGGGATACGCTCTGTCGAGCCAGGCAAGTGAAGCAATCGAATCCCGGATCGTCACCGATCGATCGACCACCACCGGAACCGTTCCCCGTGGATTCACCGACAGGAAGGCCGCCGCCTTGTGCTCTCCCTCGGAAGCCTTGAGCACGACGGTTTCGAATGCGAGCCCTTTGATAGCCAAACCGAGTAGCACCCGCCACGGCCGGGGGGCGTCGCTGATCGTGTAAACCGTGATGGCCATGTCTCGTCCTCTTATCGTTAGGACGAAAATAGGCTACATGGTCGATAATCAAAAGTAGGCAGTATTTTTGTATATAGTATTGATATTGATACTAATGCTAGAAAATAGGGAGATCAGCAGATGCAAAAATCAGAAGGCTTCACGGCCGACGCTCCCCTTCCATGTCCCGCGCCGCTTGTGTTCAACATAATCGGCGGCAAGTGGAAGCTGTCCATCCTTCAGATCCTTATTTTCCGCGGCACAAAGCGGTTCGGCGAGCTGCGTCGCGAGATCGAAGGCGTCACTCAGACGATGCTCACCAATCAACTGCGTGCGCTGGAACAGGATGGCTTGGTTAACCGGAAGGTCTTTCCCGAGGTGCCGCCGCGGGTGGAGTATTCCGCAACGGCGGACGCCCGTGCACTCGAGCCGATGTTCAAGGCGATGCACAAATGGTGGGAGGAACGCAAGGCACCGAATCTTTAGGGAAATTAGCCGAGTGGACGGTCGGCGCTGCAAATTCGTTTGGTTCCGGAACTGGAAAAAAGTCTCCCGATCTGTCCGAAACATGAGGGCTCGCGCGTCCTTGGCATGAAGGTGTGCTTTCCAGGCGGCCTGACTGAGCAGCGATGGAGAAATAGCAACATGAGAGACCTTGCCGTTTTGACGTGTGTGACCCTCGACGGCTTAATGCAAGCACCCAGCGTGCCTGGTGAAGATCGTTCGAACGGCTTCGAACGTGGCGGATAGGCCGAGCCGTGCGAGACTGGCTGCACAGCGAAGCGTCAATAGAGGGGGACTTCAACTGATCGTTCGACAGGACGTTCTACCTGGAAATAGCCTAACGAAACAAGCGGACCTTCATCTGCTAGAAGCGAGAGTCCGCTACGTCCGTAGTACCGGCATCTGACGGCCAATCGTCTTCGTTGATGGAATGAACGGCGGCTTCGACGGGTTTCGTCGCAGCACGCTATCAGCGGGTGAATGTCGGATTTTGGCACATCTGGTTGGTCCGGGCCTGGCTTTACGAGCCGCCCTTCACCTTCAGCTTGCCGTTGTCCTTCTTGTCCTGGCCATCGTTGGTCCAGGTGATGCGAAGATCCAGGCGGGACTGGTCGTCTTCCGTGGTGGCTGTCACTCTGAGGGCAAGTAGGCCTTTCGGGTGCAGGGTAATCTCGCCGGTGTCATCGCCAAATTGCAGTTCACCCTTGGCGATGCCGCGCTTTATGGCGTCGAGCAATTTCTGGATCGATTTCTTGTCCTGCAGGGACTGGTGTCGGAAACGGCCCTTGCGTTCCATCATGACGACACCCCATGTTGCTGGAGGATATGCGCCGGGTTGAACAGCTTTGCATGAGGATAGTCCCGGCTGATCCCGAGAATATTGCCGTCAGGGCAGATGATCGTGGCCCCGGTGCCGATGCCCTCCAGCCCTTCAGAGCTTCGCGAATGCCGGTCGAGCGTGATGTCGGCTTCCAGATGTAACAGGCCGTGTTTGGACGTCAGTTCCTGGCCGCTGTGCCGGTTGACGTGTCCCTGCACCAGCATTCTGATGCCAGCAAGGTGGAGATCGTCAACGCCGGTTTCGGTCAGGGGATGGTCGACGTCCCGGTATTTCGTGCGCATCAGGTTGGCGATGGTGCCGGAATAGAAGACGAAGGGGTCTTTCCGGCTTTCCTTCCGGAAGCGGCGGTTCACGTGGGCAACGCCTTTCGCCGAGATCTGGGCGGCCATCTGGTCGTCGATACCGGCATGCACGAACAGCAGCGAGCCGCTCTGGTGGACTGCCTTGAGGCTTTGAAAGAACCAGGCGTAGCGACCACCCGGCTCAACGAACAGCTCCCGGCACTTGAGTGCGGCAGCGTAAAGCTGACGAATGGTGAGGCCGACCTCGGCGGCATGCTCCGCGAACTTGTCGGTCTTCTTCTTGAGGCGCTGCATTTCCTTGCGAATGGCCGCGTCGCTCAGATAGCGGGAAGCGACCTTCGGAAACTGTCTGGTCCATTTCTTTCCCGGAACCATCAGCGAGAAGCACGTCTCTTCATCGGGCAGGGTGTCGAGATCCGTTGTAGCGTCGACATAGCGGTCATGAACTTCCTTCAGAAGCGGCATCACCTTCTTGCCCATGCGCACGAACATATGGGCGTTGAGTGAGCTGCGCTTCACGGTCAGGGCTTCAAGGCCAAGGTAAAGACGCAGATCGTGGTTGCCGGCGAGGAGGATGACGTCGGCGCCGGTTTTCAGCAGCGCACCGAGACTGTCGAGGAGGTCCAGATTGCTCGGGCCCTTGTCCAGGCAATCGCCGCCGATGATGACCTGGCAGCTCCGCCCGAAGGGTGTCAGGTGGAAGTCGGTCAGGCCGCCGCCAGTGCGCTGGATTGCGCGGGCCGCCGTCAGGGACCTCAACAGGCTTTCCGCGTCGGCATGAAGGTCGGAAATGAAGATCACCGGCCTGTCCGGCCAGTCCCACGGGCCAAGGGCATTTGCCCGGGCAAGACTGCCGACAACACAGCGGGAGGCGTTTCGGGTTCCTGGCCGGTCAAACGGCAGGCTCTCAACCGGCGCCAGCGGCCAGGGAACGCAGCTTTCCGGCAGTCCGAGATCAATGGCCTCGGCCTTATCCATCGGCGGCAGAAGCGGGGTCAGTGGCAGATGGGTCATCATGGCAGCAATCCGGTTCAATCCGTTGCGGTTTCAAGTGGCTGGCGCTGTTTCCAGGCGCCGCCGTGGTGCGCCCAGGTGCCGTCGCGCTCCAGCTTCAGGACGACGGGACGGGCGTGGTGCATGCTGAGCTGGCGGATCTGGTCAAACGCCAGAACACCAAGGCAGTGGGCGGCATGGCGCATGGACGCGCCGTGTCCAACGAAGATCCGCGCATTGGGTCCGGCTTCGTCTTTCAGGTCCGCCATCTTCTGCTCGATGAAAGCAGCCACGCGCTGCCCGGCATCCATCAGGCTTTCCGCGCCCTGGACCGGCAGTCTGTGATGGCTGTTCGATTTCCAGTCTCCCGGCAGCGGTGCGGTGCGCGGGTCGTCTGCGATCACCTGCTCGATTTCCGGAAGGGTCAGGTTGGCAAGGGCACCGACGCTGCGTTCGGCAAGAGCTTCGTCCTCGGTGATCGTGACGTCAAAGCCGAGGGTTTCGCCAAGCGACTGACCGAGAAGCGCTGCCGTCTGCCAGGCCCGGAGTTGGCGGGAGCACAGGATTTCCGGTGCCAGCCGGAAGCCGTCTTGCCCCGCGATGGCCGCAATTTCGGTGCCTGCCTCTTGTGCCTGCGTCTTGCCTGTATCAGTCAAAGCGTATGGCTGCAGGGCACTGGGTGTGCCCGGCTTTTGACGATAGGCGCCATGACGCACCAGAATGGCAAAACGGAGCGTCATGGTGTTTGCCCCAGAAGATCCGCACCAGCCTGGAACAGGGCGTCGAAATCAATCAGTCCCTTTATTTCCCACACTTGAACGCCTTCAAGCGCTGCCAGATAGGCCTGCGTGTCCAGCGGTGTCTTCATCGGCCAGAACGGACCTTGCGGGGTTTGATAGAACGGGCCGGGGTTTTTCATGATTGCCGACAGGAGATCCGGTCGGTCTTTCAGGTCGATCTTGCTGACTTCGGTTGCCTCGGCACTGTCGCGAGACCAGTTCAGCACCCAGAAATCGGTCAGGCGGGCATCGTGGGAGATGCGGCCGGGGCCATAGATGTCATCGATGAAGAGGTCGTATTTTTCTTCCAGGTGCCAGAGCTCGTCCGGCTCCAGGTTGCGGAGTTCCTCTTCGCGTTCTTCGTCGATGAGACCGGTGAGCCGGGCATTGGTGACGATTGTGCCCGGGTTGATGCGCGGCAGTTTCGGAATGCCGAGCGCATCGGTGCTGTTGCCAGCATTGTGTACCAGAAGGCGGTCGTTGGTGACGTATTGCGTGCCGCTGAGTTCCATCAGCCGCAGCATGGAGGTGGACTTGCCACCGCCGGACAGGCCGGAAATCGCAAGCCCCTTGTTGGGCGTGCGGACGGCCGCCGCATGGCAGGCGACCCAGCCCTGTCGCTGGAAGTGGTTGAGAAACTGGGTGTTGATGAAGTTGATCACCTGGTTGGGGTGATCGTCCGTCGGTCCGAAGGCAATCGCCCAGTTGGGAGTTTGCAGGAACTGCAGGCCGGTGCGGACCTTGAGGATCAGGCGCCCGTTTTCAAGGTCGCAGATGGCATCCTTGCGGCCGGATTTTCCCGTTTCCCTTTCCCAGTCGGTATATTGCGGGTCGAAGGGCAATTCCGCCGGACCAAGCACGTGGACGATCCGGTCCGGTGTGCTCGGTGCGGAAATCACATGCTGAAAATAGCGCAGCAATTCGGCCAGAAGCGCCGGGGATTTACACCGCACTTCAACCACATGGCCACCGACCGTGAGGCACACCGGATCGCAGTTCTGCGTTTCCTTTTCCGGCGAAAGGGCGTCGACAATGTCCTGAACGGTAATGCCGGTCATCCGCGCACCTTTTCAATTACATGGTTGGCATAAAGCGTGGCAGCGTCGATGCCGGCGCCTTCCAGGGCACCCTTGAAGCCACCGAAAGCCGAGACTTCGAAGACGATGGGTCCCGCGTCCGTCAGACCGACGTCGACAGTGGTGAAATCGAGATCGAAGGGGGCCTGCGCGCGGCGCGCCAGTTCGATCAGTTCGGCATCGGCTTCGAAGGGTTCGTATTTGCCGCCGTGAAGGATGGTCGTATTCCAGCTGTCGGTCTGGGCCACACGGGCATAAGTGCCCAGATAGGTCCCGCCAAGAAACACCATGCCGAGATCCCTGCCGGACAGGTTGACCTTCTGTTGCAGATACATGACCGGGTTGTCGGCCTTGAAGGCGTCGATCTTTTGCCGGAGGGCGGCTTCGCCCTCTGCTGCATCCATCAGCGTCATGCCGCGTGCCTTTGTCGAAAACAGCGGTTTGAAAACAGCGCCGCCGAACCTCTGAACCGCGGCCAGGGCGTCTTCTGCGTTTTCGGTCACGCAGGTTGCGGGCATGGGAATGCCGGCATTCGCCAGGGTTACGGTGCAGCTCAGCCGGTTGACCAGGCCTAGAATGGATCTGGTGCTGGAAAAGACCCTGGCGCCGGCACCTTCGGCAACGCGCAGCATCTCCAGCCGGTCCAGTGTTGCCGGGCTGTAGGTCTGGCTGATCTTCTTGACCACGATACCGTCGAGGCCGCAAAGGTCAGTCTGACCGGCGACGAGCGCCTTCTTGTCCAGGTCCAGAACGACATCGGCCATGTCGACCACGCAGCGGTAGCCGGTTTGCGCTTCCAGGGCATCCGCCAGAACTTCCGTCGACCATTTGCCGGGAATGCCGACAACTGCGATCCTGAGGTCAGTCAACGAAGATCTCCTTCATCTGCAGCCGGAACCGGGCCTCGGCGCCGGGCGGGCAGGCAAGCGCTTGTTCGATCAGGTATCGGGCCCGCAGCCACATGCGCCGCGCATGAGACTTGTCCAGGATGAACCGCGTCGATGTGGCAAAGGACCGGGCAAGGCCGAGCGCCAGCCGGAATTCGAATGTGTCGTCGCCCTGTTTGCGGGCGAACGCCCGGACGGACTTGTAGAAGGCAAGCGTGACTTCGCTGATCCGGCGGCGTGTTTCCCGGTCGAGTGCCTGAAGCCGATAGGTCGAGACCATGAAAACCGAAACGTCCTGGACGTAGTCCATGTAACGGGAGCGACGCAGGTCAATGAAGTGAATCCGGTTTTCGCCTGGATCGTAAAGGATGTTGTCGACGTTGAAGTCGCCGTGGATATAGACGGAAAAAGGTGCGGTGACCTGGGCCTCGCGGGCGGCTGCTTCGTCGATCAGGCTGTCGATGGAAGGCAAGGTCTCACCGGCGAAGCGGATGCCGGTATTCCTGAAGTGCGGATGAACCCTTCGCACCTCCTCAAGGCGCTTGCCAAGCTGCTGCATGCTGCCCAGTTCTGCCGGTTCCGCTGTGCGCGTCTGTTTCCATATGTCCTTCAGGGTGCGCGAGAGGCTGGTGAGTGCCCTGTCCCGCAAGGCGTCGCCTTCGTTCAGCATGATGTGTTCGAAGGTCAATCCGGGTAGATGTTCAATCAGAAGCGCTGCCGACTGGTTGCGCTTTTGGTAGGAGAGGATTTTCGGCGCCAGGCCCGGATAGATCGAATGCCAGCTTTTCACGCCCTGGCGCTCTTCCTTGACCTTGCTCTTGTCGCCATCCTTGAAGACGGCTGCAACCGTTTCGGTCTTCTTGTCCTTGATGGCGGAGATCGAACTGCCCGACCGGGTTTCGGCGAGCATTTCGATGGTGAGGTCTTCGCGTGCGGTTCCCAGATCCGACATCAGGTTCTGCAGGGTGAAATAGCGCTCGAAATTGACCGCCTGGCCAATGTTGGCGGAAATCAGCGCTTCGCTTATGGATCGCAGGGCTTCGCCCATGCGCTGAAACTCGCTGGCAACAAGCAGGCTGTTGGCGATGTCGGCGGGCGAACGGTCCGGGTCGCGCATGCCGCGCGTGTAGACCTTGAAAAGCTTGCGGTAGTCAGCCTCGATCTTGTTCTGAAGTTGCCCAATTTCGATGGCTTTTTCGCTGTCTCTGCTGAGGAGTGTTTCCTCGATCCGCGCGACACCTTCGCGAACCCGGTTGACAATCACCGGATAGCGACGGGGCTCCAGGGTGGCGAAGGTCTCGATGCATTCAGCATGGCGCAAAGACTGGCGCACCAGATTTGCTATGCGCAGAAGGTCTGTGGCGACAAACTCCAGGCTTCGCAAGGCAAGGTGCTTGCGGTCGGTCTTGCCGGCTCCGGCCATCTGCTGGACACAGGCCGCCAAAATCCGGCTTTTCAGATTGTGGGCATAGCCGGCCCGGTCCGTGATCCGCCGCGCCGTGGCAGCCGCCGGTTCCTTGAAGAAAGCTTCAAGCTGTATGAGCTGACCATCGATTTCCGCGCACAGAAAACGGATATTCTCCCGGATGGTCTTTGGGGCATTAATCATTATAGGGTCCGAGATAGACTTCGGGCTCCCGCGTACAGCCAAGTGAAAACAGTTTTGTGACATAAAGCGGACGTAGCTGTTGAGCGTCTTCAAAGCCTATCCAGCGTGTCCCGACCTGATGCGGGTCCGGATGAGGCCCCAGAACCGGTTCGTAGTCTTCCGAAACACTGCAGGCGAAGATGAAGTCGAGCTGGTGCTGATAGTCTTTCGCCGTCTGTTTCCGCCGATAAACTTCCGCCACATACATCAGATGCGATACGGTGATTTCAGCGCCGATTTCTTCCGCGCATTCCCGCTTCAAACAGGCTTCAAGCGTTTCACCCGGGTCCTGTTTGCCGCCGGGCAGGGTAAAATAGCGGCCCTTGACGGGATGACGCTTGTCTTGCACCAGCAGCCGATCGCCCTGCCGGATAAAGGCGCGTGGTGTCGAACGGATAACGGGCCGGAAAACGGCACCTTTCGGGGGCGCGTCACTTGCGATGGATCTCGCTCCCTGTTCAGGCCTGCCGGTTCAGGGCCTGCCGGACCGGCTGGCGCAGCTTCAGTCAGGGGCCCGCTTCCATGGTCAGCAGGGCCGTGATGGTGGCGAGTATAGGTGAGTCGTTTCCGGCGAGCGAACCGATCTTCGATCGTGCATGGTTCCGGCCGGTTCGTGCCTGGTCAGATATCCGGTCCCATGGCGCGGCCCTCGGTTGAGGGATCGATGTCGTTGCGCAGTTTCTCCAGGGCGCGCATGCGTTCCTGGGCGCATTTCTGGTTTTCCCGAGTGACCCCGGTGATGAGCACTTCGGCAATCGCCATGAGTGCCAGGGATGAATCCCAGGGGGAGGGAACAGCGACGCGCGCAGGCAAGACGAAACTGGCGATACGGCCGACGGGGGACATCCAGCTATCGGTGACAAGCGCCACCGTGGCCCCTTGGCGGGCAGCTGCTTCGGCGAACTGGATGATTTCAGCCTGATAGCGCCGGATGTCGAAGACGACGACCACATCCTTCTGGCCGATGCCGATGAGCTGGTCGAGCCAGTTGCCCTGCTGTCCGGCGACATGGTTGACGTTGGCCCTTACGATCCGCAAATGCGCCGCCATGTAGCGGGCGAGGCCATCGGTAAAGCGGCCGCCGATCAGATGCACATGCTTGCGCTCGTCCGACAGCAGCTTGATGAGGCCGGTGAGTTCACCCTTCGGCAGGTGTGCAAACGTCTCGCGCACATTGTCCAGAAGCTGGCTGACGTGCGGATCGCCGACAGGGTTCTCCTCCATGTTGGCGCTGCGTGCCAGCGGTGAATTGAGCTGGCTTTCCAGCTCGCCGCGCAGCTTGCGCTGGAACTCGGCAAATCCGGGGAACCCCAGGCGGCCGACAAAGCGCAGGATGGTGGGGGAACTGACCCCGGCGGCCTCTGCAAACTGTGCCACGGTGCCCAGGCCCTGCATCGGGTAATTGGCCAGCAAGGCATGCGCCGCCTTCTTTTCCGTCGCGGTGAATTCGTCCAGACGGTCGCGAATATCTTCCACAAGAGGACGTTCCATGGGCGTCGGCCTTTATGACGGTCCGCGGCGCCGATTTTCATTTGACAGCCGCTGCAATCTGCGTATCAAATATTACAGAAGTTATCAAAGTCGGCAATCCTGTAATAAACATTACAAAATCGCAGGGCCGATCTTTCAGGGAGTTGGGAATGGGTTTGAATCCCCAGACCGGAGGCATGGCGCGGGCTGTCGCCGTTGAAAATGCGGAGGGAGCGGGGCCTTTCGTTTTTGTATGCGATCACGCATCCAACTTCTTTCCGCCTCCCTATGACACATCGCTCGGTATCACCGACGCGGACAAGATCGCGCATATCGCATGGGACCCGGGGGCGCTCGGTGTTGCCAGGGGGCTGGCCAAAAGCCTTGACGCTCCCTTGGTGCATACCACCGTTTCGCGCCTCATCATCGACTGTAACCGCGAGGAAAACCGGGCCGATCTGATCCCGTGCCTCAGTGAAACCACCCAGATTGCGGGCAACCAGAATCTGGCGGCCGATGAAAAAAACTTTCGTCTCGATCTGGCCCACCGGCCTTTTCACGATGCCATCGACAAGGTGATCAGCCAACGGCTCGAAGGCGGGCTGCCGACGGCAGTGGTCTCTATCCACTCGTTTACCCCGGTCTACAAGGGCGTGTCCCGGCCCTGGGAAATCGGCCTGATCTATGACAACGACCGGCGCCTTGCGGATCCGGTTCTGGCGGCGCTGAAGGGACGGGGAGACCTGACCGTTGGCGACAATGAGCCTTATGCGCCGTCTGATGGTGTCTATTACACCATCCGCCGCCACGGCGAGGACCGCAAGTTGCCGTGCCTGATGATCGAAATCCGCAATGACGAAGTGAAAACGCCGGAAGAAGAAGCGCGTTGGTCCGCGTTGCTGGCGCCGGTTCTGCGCGCGGCGGCCGAAGGAGGGCTGAATGCTTAAGGTCGCACGCATTTATGTCCGGGCCGTGGACGGTTTCAATCGCAGGCTTGGCAAGGCCGTCATGTGGGGTCTCTTCGTGATGGCCGGCATTCTGCTGTGGTCGTCCGTTTCAAAGACGTTTTTCAGTCCGTCCATGTGGACCCTGGAAATGGCGCAATTTGCCATGGTCGCTTACTATGTTCTGGGTGGGCCCTATTCCATCCAGCTCGGGTCCAATGTGCGCATGGATCTGTTTTATGCGGAATGGAGCGTGAAGAAGAAGGCCTGGTTCGACGCCTTCACCGTGCTTTTGCTGATCTTCTATCTGGGCGTCCTTCTTTACGGGGCGCTCAATTCCTTTGCCTATTCGCTTGGCCATTTTCAGCAGGACCCCTTCACCTTCTACAAGGACCTGATCACTGCCTTCCTCACTGGCGGGCCGGAAGCCGCGCGGGAACAGATGGGTTACATCGAGCGCAGCCCGACCTCATGGCGGCCTTATCTGTGGCCGGTCAAGCTCATCATGATCATTGGTTTTTTTCTGATGTTGCTGCAGGTCTTCGCTGAATTCCTGAAAGATATCGCCCGGATCAAGGGAGAGACGATCTGATGTCCTATGAGATGATCGCTCTTCTCATGTTCTCGTCGATGATGCTGATGCTCCTGACGGGGCAGCGTGTCTTCGGCGCCATCGGTGCGATTGCCGCCATTGCTTCCCTGGCCCTTTGGGGCACGGGTGGCGGTGACATTCCGTTCTCGGCAGCCATGAAGCTGATGAAGTGGTATCCGCTGCTGACGCTGCCGATGTTCATCTTCATGGGTTACATCCTGTCGGAGACCAAGATCGCCGACGACCTCTACAAGATGTTCCATGTCTGGATGGGGCCGATCAATGGCGGGCTGGCCATCGGCACGATCCTGCTGATGGTGCTGATCTCCGCCATGAACGGCCTGTCGGTGGCCGGAATGGCCATCGGGGCAACCATTGCCCTGCCGGAGCTGTTGAAACGCAAATACGACAAGCGCATGGTCACGGGGGTGATCCAGGCGGGCTCCTCCCTTGGCATTCTGGTGCCACCTTCCGTGGTTCTGGTGCTTTACGCCATGATCGCGCGGGCACCTGTCGGCCAGCTTTGGCTCGCCGGGGCGGTTCCGGGGCTGATGATGGCTGCACTGTTCATCATCTACATCGCCATTCGCTGCCGCCTTCAGCCATCACTTGGTCCGGCCTTGCCGGAAGACGAGCGGAATGTGCCCAGGGCAGAGAAGTACCGTCTGTTGCTGGCCGGTCTGCTGCCTATCATCATTTTCGCGGCCATGATGGTGCCCTTCGTGATGGGCAAGACCAGTCTTGTGGAAGCGTCCGCCGTCGGCGCGCTCACCGCGCTGATCGCCTCCATTTTGCGCCGCCGTCTGACGCTGGACATCCTGACCCTGTGTCTGAAGAACACGCTCGGCATTTCCTGCATGTTCATGTGGATCATTCTGGCGGCCCTTGGCTTTGGCGCCGTCTTTGACGGGCTCGGGGCGGTGAAGGCGATTGAAAGCCTGTTCACAGAACAGCTCGGCCTGTCGCCCTGGATGATCCTGATCCTCATGCAGCTGTCGTTTCTGGTGATGGGCACCTTTCTGGACGACACGGCAATGCTGGTGATTGTCGCTCCGCTTTATGTGCCGCTGGTCGGGTCTTTGGATCTGGGCATGCCGCGCGGCGACATCCTGATCTGGTACGGTGTTCTTTATACGATCACCACCCAGATCGCCTATATGACGCCACCCTTTGGCTACAACCTGTTCCTGATGCGCGCCATGGCGCCCAAGGACATCTCCATGCGCGATATCTACGGCTCGATCCTGCCGTTCGTTCTGGTGATGATCCTGGCGCTCGTGATCGTGATGCTTTTCCCGGAAATCGCTCTTTGGCTGCCCAATCTGGTCTATGCCAAGTAGGGGGCACCGGGACAATAAAGAAAAGTCTGGAGAAAACAGACACTGACGCGCGGCAACATACAGAACCGGGAATCCGGCTTGCCGTTTGGACCGCACATTCACATAGGGGAACTATGATGACCAATAGACGTGATTTTCTTAGAAAAGCCGGGCTCGGCACGGCTGCCGCCGCCGGTGCCTCCACTCTGGCAGCTCCGGCTGTCCTTGCCCAGGAGCCCATCAAGTGGCGTCTGCAGACCTATGCCGGCGGCGCGCTTGGCGAGCAGGTGACGAAGCCCATGGTGGACTACGTCAACAATGCCTCCAACGGTGAACTGCAGATCGAGCTTTACTACGCCGATCAGATCGTCCCGACGGGCGAATTGTTCCAGGCGCTGCAGCGCGGCACAATCGACGCCGTGCATTCGGACGATGACTCCATGGCCTCGCCGACCCCGCTGCGCCAGTTCGGCGGGTATTTCCCGTTCGCGACCAAGCATATTCTGGATGTGCCGGTTCTCTTCAACCAATACGGTCTTGCCGACATCTGGCGCTCCGAATACGAAAAAGTCGGCGTTTCCTGGATTTCCTCTGCCGGGCAGGACCCGTGCAACTTCAACACCAAGAAGGAAATCAAGTCCGTTGCCGATCTGGAAGGTCTGAAGCTCTACACCTTCCCGACCGCCGGCCGGTTCCTGTCCAAGTTCGGCGTTGTTCCGGTCACCATTCCGTATGAAGATGCGGAAGTGGCTGTGCAGACCGGCGAACTGGACGGCATGGCCTGGTCCGGTATCACCGAAGACTACACGGTCGGCTGGGCGGATGTGACCGATTACTTCCTGACCAACAACATTTCCGGTGCCTGGATCGGGTCCTGGTTCGTCAACCAGAAACGCTGGGCGGATCTGCCGGATCACCTGAAGCAGCTTGTTCTGGCGGCAACCGAAGCCAGCCATACCTACCGGAACCAGTGGTACTGGGGTGGCGAAGCGCGCCTTCGGGCCCGGGGTGACAAGTTGAAGCTGCGCACGGTTCCGGCCGCCGAATGGGCGCAAGTGGAAGATGCCGCCAAGGACTTCTGGAAACAGGTCGCCGAGGAAGGTGAACTCCAGGCCAAGATCATCTCGATCTTCGAGGAATACAACCAGGTCATCAACCAGGCTGGACCTCCCTACAACTTTGGCTAACACCAATGCTCACGGGCTCCGGGGAGGTTTGTCTCTCCGGGGCCTCTTTTGCCGATTGTTCCTCTCGAGATTTAGACCAGCGGAAAACACCATATGTCCGGGAACCTGACCTTTGATGCCCTCAAATCCCTCGTCGCCTCCGGCGAGATCGATACGGTGCTTGCCTGTATCGTCGACATGCAGGGGCGGCTGATGGGCAAGCGGTTTCATGCCCAGCATTTCGTCGACAGTGCCTATCACGAGACCCATTGCTGCAACTATCTGCTGGCCACCGATCTGGAGATGTACACGGTCGAAGGCTATGCGGCGACGAGCTGGTCGGGCGGATATGGCGACTATGTCATGAAACCGGATCTCGGCTCCCTGCGGCGGGTGCCGTGGCTTGAGGGTACCGCCATGGTGATATGCGATATCCTCGACCATCACACCCACGAGGAAGTGCCGCATTCACCGCGTGCCATGCTGAAAACGCAGGTGGCACGTCTCGGCGAGCTTGGCCTGACGCCGATCATGGCGACCGAACTGGAATTCTTCCTGTTCGAGAAGAGTTTCGAGGATCTGCGCAAGGACGGCTACCGTAATCTGGAGCCGATCTCCGGCTACAACGAAGATTATCATATCCTGCAGACCACCAAGGAAGAGGACGTGTTGCGCCCGGTGCGTAATCACCTCTACGCGGCCGGCATTCCGGTGGAGAACACCAAGGGGGAAGCCGAAGCGGGGCAGGAAGAACTCAACATCAAATATGCTCCGGCTCTCGACACGGCCGAATATCACACCATCGCCAAACATGCGGTGAAGGAAATTGCCTGGGCAAAGGGACGCTCCGCATCGTTCCTGGCCAAGTGGCATCATTCGCGTGTCGGCTCCTCGTCCCATGTACACCAGTCGCTGTTCGACACAGACGGCAACAACGTCTTCGTGGATGCCAAGGGCGAATACGGCATGTCACAGATAATGCGCCACTACATGGCCGGGCTGATCAAATATGCGCCGGATTACACTTATTTCCTGGCGCCCTACATCAACAGCTACAAGCGCTTCCAGAAGGGCACCTTCGCGCCGACCAAGACCGTGTGGTCGGTCGATAACCGCACCGCCGGTTTCCGGCTCTGCGGTGAGGGCACCAAGGCTCTGCGTGTGGAATGCCGTATCGGCGGGTCCGACCTCAATCCCTACCTGGCGCTGGCGGTTCAGATCGCCGCCGGCATCAAGGGCATGGAAGAGAAGCTGGAACTCGACGCGCCAACCACCGGCGATGTCTATGATGCGCGCAAGGCCAAGGAAATTCCGCACACCCTGCGCGATGCACGCGAGACCTTGCGCAAGTCGAAATTCCTGCGGGAAGCCTTCTCCGATGCGGTCATCGACCACTATGCCCGCGCTGCCGAATGGGAGCTGGAGGAGTTCGATCGCGTGGTCACCGATTACGAAATTGCCCGCGGTTTCGAGCGGGCATAAGAGGCGAAGAAGCACCATCCGCTCACCTCATCCTGAGGAGGACCGCAAGGCCCGTCTCGAAGGATGGGCCACTTGCTCAAGAGTGTGCGGCCCATCCTTCGAGACAGCGCTGAAGCGCTTCCTCAGGATGAAGGATCGGATGAAAGCACTTCAGGAATAAACAGAGCCAACCACTTTCAACAAGCCGTCCGTAGAGGCGGTTCTGAGAGGTTCAAAATGTCAGATATCATCAAGCTGATTTCCCCAATCGACGGTTCGGTCTATGCCGAACGCCCGGCGCTGGACGATGCCGCGGTTGATCGGGTTGTTTCCGCGGCGCGGACCGCGCAACCGGGCTGGGCTGCCCTGCCGGTTGCCGAACGGGTCGCCTATTGCCTCAAGGCGCTGGAAGCGCTGAAGGCGATGAACGACGAAGTGGTGCCGGAACTGGCCTGGCAGATGGGCCGGCCGATCCGCTTCGGCGGCGAACTTGGCGGCACCATCGAGCGCACCGAATATTGCGCGAACATCGCGGCCGAAGCGCTGGCTGATGTGGAGCGCACCGACAAGCCGGGCTTCAAGCGGTACCTGCGCCGCGCGCCGCTTGGCATCGTCATGGTGATCGCGCCCTGGAACTATCCGTTCATGACGGCCATCAACACGATCATGCCGGCGCTGATGGCGGGCAATGTGATCGTTCTGAAACATGCCGCGCAGACGCTTCTGGTCGGTGAACGCCTGGCCAAGGCTTTCGAGATCGCCGGTCTGCCGAAGGGTGTCTTCCAGAACATCGTTCTGACCCACCAGGGCACGGAAAAACTGCTGGGCTCCGGTCTTATCGACCATGTCAACTTCACCGGCTCCGTCGGCGGCGGACGTGCCATCGAAAAGGCCCTGGCCGGCACTTTCGCAACGCTTGGCCTGGAGCTGGGCGGCAAGGATCCGGCTTATGTGCGGGCCGATGCTGATCTGAACTATGCGGTCGAGAATCTGGTCGATGGTGCATTCTACAACGCCGGCCAGTGCTGCTGCGGCATCGAACGCGTTTATGTGCATGAAAGCCTCTACGACCGCTTCGTTGAAGGCTTCGTGGATCTGACCAGCCAGTACAAGCTGGGCAATCCGCTGGACGAGGCGACCACCCTTGGCCCGATGGCCCAGGCACGGTTTGCTGCCTGGATCCGCGAGCAGACGGATGAAGCCCTGCGCAAGGGTGCGAAGGCGCATATCGACACCTCCAAGTTCGACGCCGACAAGGAAGGAACGCCCTATCTGGCGCCGCAGGTGCTGACGGACGTCAACCACCAGATGTCGGTGATGCGCGAGGAAAGCTTCGGCCCGGTCGTCGGCATCATGAAGGTGAAGGACGACGAGGAAGCGCTGCAATTCATGAACGACAGCCCTTATGGTCTCACGGCTTCCATCTGGACCGAAGACGCTCAGGCTGCCGGCGAAATCGGCGACAGGGTCGAGACCGGCACCGTGTTCATGAACCGCTGCGACTATCTCGACCCGGCCCTTGTGTGGACCGGCGTCAAGGACACCGGCAAGGGCGCTGCCCTTTCCGAAATCGGCTTCCACAACCTGACCCAGCCAAAGTCGTTCCACTTCCGTCTGGAACATTGAGGCGCAACTGACAAACGATCGGGCAAGACCGGGCTCTTACGCCTGCAAGGCAATCGGGCCACTGGTCTTGCTCTCCTCTTCTTCCTTCTAGGGCAATGTCTCCGTTCAAGGGAAAAGAGGGTGGCTGTTGAAGCACTTGGCGACATCCGCGGAAACAGGTCGGGGCAGCCCGACCATGATTACCAACATAAACCCATGAGACACCCATGAGCTCACTTCCTTCCGTCAACTGGTCCTATCCGACCTCCGTTCGTTTCGGTGCCGGCCGCATCAAGGAACTGCCCAGAGCGGTCAAATCCGCAGGCATGTCCAATCCGCTGCTGGTGACCGACCCGGGCCTTGCCGGCCTGCCGATGGTCGCTGCCGCAATCGAGAGCCTGAAAGCCGATGGCCTTCAGGCTGCGGTCTTTTCAGACGTCAAGCCGAACCCGGTCGACAGCAACATTGAGGCCGGTGTCGCGGCTTACAAGGCCGGTGGCCATGATGGTGTCATCGCGTTTGGTGGCGGCTCGGGGCTTGATGCCGGCAAGCTGATTGCCTTCATGTCCGGCCAGAGCCGGCCGATCTGGGATTTCGAGGACATCGGCGACTGGTGGAAACGCGCCGATCCGGACGGCATCGCACCCATCGTGGCCGTGCCGACCACCGCAGGAACCGGCTCGGAAGTCGGCCGTGCGGGTGTCGTCACCAATGAGGCGACCCACACAAAGAAGGTCATCTTCCACCCGAAAATGCTGCCGGCCATCGTTATCTGCGATCCGGAGCTGACGGTTGGCATGCCGCGCTTCATCACCGTCGGCACCGGCATGGACGCTCTGGCACATTGCCTGGAAGCCTATTCCGCACCGATGTATCACCCGATGTCCGAAGGCATTGCGCTGGAAGGCATGCGGCTGGTGTTCGAGAATCTGCCGAAGGTTGCGGCCGATGGGGCTGATCTTGAGGCTCGCGGTCATCTGATGAGCGCCGCTGCCATGGGGGCTGTTGCCTTCCAGAAGGGTCTTGGGGCCATCCATTCGCTCTCCCACCCGGTCGGCGCGCTGTACGACACCCACCACGGCATGACCAACGCGGTGTTCATGCCCTATGTGCTGCAGTTCAACAAACCGGCCATCGAACAGAAATTCGAACGTCTTGGCGGTTTCCTTGGCATCTCGGGTGGGTATCAGGGTGTGCTCGACGCGATCCTGAAACTGCGTGAAGACCTCGGCGTGCCGCACACGCTGTCGGGTCTCAACGTCGATGACAGCAAACGCGACCTGATTGCGGAGATGGCCATTGTCGACCCGACCGCAGGCGGCAACCCGGTTCCGCTGACCAAGGACGGTGCGCTGGAAATTTTCGACAAGGCTCAGCAGGGCACTGTCTGAGGCAGGACATATTGAAGTCGAAGGCGCACCGGTATCCGGTGCGCCTTTTTGTTTTTCAGCCCCTCTTTCGTCGTCCCGGATCTTCGCGTCGCTGGGTCCGGGAGGACAATGCCGGGGGCATCCTGCTGACGCTTGGTGCGCTTATTGGTTTTTCTGCTCGCTGTGGCGGCCGTCCGCCTTCCGCCACTGATCCGGGGTCATTCCGGTCACGCGCAGGAATTCGCGGTTGAAGTTCGATTTGGTCGAAAATCCCGCGCGGTACATGGCCTCGGTCACGGTCACGTCTTCCTGCTGCAGCACGGTGCAGACATCCTTGACCCTGAAATCATTCACATAACGCGAGACATTCATGCCGCGAACCCGGTTGATGGCCTGTGAGACCTGGCGGGCGGGCAGACCGGCACGGCGGGCAAGCCTTGAGAGGTTGAGCGTGTCGTCGCGGTGAAGGTGCTGCGCGGTCATCAGGGCGTCGACCCGTGCGACGATTTCAGCGTCTTCGGATGTGGCGGTCTGGACCGCGGGTTCCGGCTCGTTGTTTGTCTCCGTCTGGGCCTGGCCTGCCGTGCGGGCGGCAAGCCCGATCAGCAGAAGGCTGACGATATTGGCGTTGCTGACCAGAAGCGCTGCATGGCTGCCGCCCGAGCGTTCAAAATCGAGCAGGATGACCAGATCGAAGCCGGCGGACAGGCACAGGCAGAAGGCAGCCAGCCACAGGGCGCGGTGGGCTGCGGCGGCTTCGTCCAGCCGGGCAAGGCCGAGGCCGTCCGGTCCGCGCCACGCGATCCCTGCCAGGGCCACGGCATAGGCCAGGAACAGCACTATCAGCGCCCCGTCCAGCAAGAGAGGCGCCGCAAGCATCAAACCGAGCGTGACGAGCGCTGCCAGCGGCGCCGCTGCCAGGCGAAGCGGTCCGGGCGCCGCCCGGTCGACAAGACCGCGAAAGCTTTCATAGGCAAGCGGCGGAAGCAGAGCGGCGAGCAGCGGTTGCACGAAGCGCAGGGCTTCGACGTTGTACCCCCAGCGCAGGCCCAGAACGATCGATTGCAGGCAGCACAAGGCAATCAGCATCAGGAAGGCGCGCGTGGCGGCTGCTCCATTGCTTTTCTTCAGGAACACGAAGACCAGCACCAGCAGCAAGGCGTTGACGAAAGGCAGGGGAACGAACAGCACGGGCAAGGCACCTCAGTGGGGCGACAGCGGGGACCTTGATCGCGATCCGGAGTGACTGAATCGCGAATGAGGACGCTTTCGATGAAGGCCTTAGCAAGAATTCAGTCATTGCTCCACTGACTGAAAGCCACGTCATGAAAATACAATCTCTTCTCCTGCCTCTGGTTCTCACGTTGGCCGTCACCGCGCCTGCCAAGGCTCAAGAGCCGGTGGGTGTTCAAAAGATCACGGTAACTTCGAAAGCCAGGGGCGAGGATCTCACCGTCCTGGTCTGGTATCCGGCCAAATCGGGCGGCGAGCAGGTGCTCATAGGCGATGACAGGATCTTCGAAGGAACACCCGCCCTGCAAGATGCCGTCAAGGTGGACGGCTCCTTTCCGCTGATCCTGCTGTCGCATGGTTCGGGAGCGTCGGTCGAAAAGATGGCCTGGATCGCAAGCGAACTTGCCGGCGACGGCTTCATTGTCGCCGGTCCCAACCATCCAGGCACTACCAGCGGCGATTCCACGCCGGAAGACACGCCGAAGCTCTGGCAGCGGACGGATGATCTTGCAAGGGTGCTCGACAAGCTGCTTGCCGATCCGGACTGGTCGACGTCAATCGATCCGGGGAAAATCGGCCTGCTGGGATTTTCCCTTGGCGGAGCCGCCGTTCTGGAAAGCGCAGGTGCAACGGCCAGTCTGGAGGCTTATGCCGACTATTGCGACACCAATCCGCAAATGCCGGATTGCTATTGGTTCAAGGGCGGCAGGGCGTTTCGCGACGGCGAGGAAATCAAGGTCGAGCCGTTAGATCTGCGGACGGTCGACAAGACCTTGTTCGAACAAGACCGAAGGGATGCCAGGATCACATCGGTTGTCGCTGTCGATCCATCGGTTGCAGATGCTTTCAACGAGCAGAGTTTCGCCGGTATCGACATCCCACTGCATTTTCTCAACCTGGGTGTCGCCGGGAAGATCGACGTGGGTGTTCGCTCCGCACATCTGGCTGAGGCTGCCCCGGACGCCGAACTGGATTACATCGCGGATGCCGTCCATTTCAGCTTTCTGCCCGTGTGCAAGGCTGATGCGCTTGCCTTCATGAAATCAGTTGGCGAAACGGACACCCTATGCACCGATGGCGGTGGCCGGTCTCGTGCGGACCTTCACGATCAGATGGCTGACCTGATTGTCGAGGCGTTCCGGACTGATCTGAAGCCTGGAAACTGACAGCTTAGCGTCGTTCTCAATCGAGTTTTTGCCGAAGTAACCCGCAGTCTCCCGCACTTTCGGGTGTGAGAGACCGCGGGTTCGTCTCTTTTGTCGGGGTCAGGCGCCCTGGCTGCGTTTGATCAACTTCAGCACAGCCACCAGCACGATGCCGTAAAGGACATGGCCAACAAGGGCGACCCAGGCGATGCCGGTGAAGTTCAGGAAGAAGGGCAGGCCGGCAACCGACGTGATGCCGCCGATGGCGAAGACCCACAGGCCAAAGCCATAAATTGCGGACGGCAGAAGCCAGTGGGTGGTGCCAAAAACGCGTTGCCACAACGGCGCGAAAATGAACATCCAGCCAATCGGATAGCCGATCAGGCCGACGACATAGAAATGGACGAAGTATCCGGCGAAATCGCCCTTCGGCAAACCCAGGCTACCAAGCAGGCTCTTGGCAAGGCCGTGCGGTGAAAGGGTCGCAAACCCAAGGGCCGGGCTGATCATCTGGCCCCAGAAATCAAAGGCATTGGTTGCAAAGAAACCTGCGATGAACATCAGACCGAGCGTATGGAAGTTCAAGGCCGGCAGAACACCAGCGTATTGACGTTGGCTGGAAATCGTATTCATGACGCGATCACTTTCCTGAAATTGGCTTTTCTGCTGGCAGATACTTGGTTCTGAATGCGATCACATGGAAATAAAATGGCGGGGCCCCCGCGTGACGATTTCGTGATGAATAATTGACGTCTCGCACTGGCGGTTTCCTATCTTTGGATAACATGCCGTCAGTGTTGCCCCACCTTCTCTCGCATGGTCGGATGCGGTTTCGTTCCAGCCCCCGCAGCGTGAGAAATCCGAAATGGATAAGTTACCCGTCCGCCTTTATGCCGCTTTTGCAGCCGACGAACGGGGTGGCAACATCGGCGGTGTCGTCTTCGAGGATACGCCACTATGGCCGGACGCCCGCCAGCGGATCGCGGCGGATCTCGGCGCGCCGACCACCGGCTTTGTCCGGCAGACATCCGAAAAGAGGATCGAGGTCCGGTTTCATTCGGCCCGGTCGGAAATGGCCATGTGTGGCCACGTTACCGTGGCTATTTTTGCGGCGATGCTGGAGGACGGACGGATCGGGCCCGGCAGCTACGTTCAGCAAACACCTGCGGGTGAGATCAACGTCGAAATAGCCTCGGACGGGGCCGTCACCATGCAGCAGCCTTTGCCGAAGTTCGGATTGAACGAGGCGAGCGCAGACGAGATCGCGCCATTGCTCGGGATCGATCCCTCCGGAGTGATCAGCGTTGCGGCGTCCTCGACGGCCCTTCGGCATGTTTTCATCGAGCTGGCTGACACCGGCGCTCTGGCGGCGCTTCGTCCGGATGATGACGGTTTGCGCCGTTTCAGCCAGGCGCGGTCCATCGACACGATGGGCGTCTGGTGCCGAACGGGGCTCAGGGTGGGCAAGGCGAAGGTTCGTCTGCGGGACCTGTGCCATGGTGTCGGCGATCCGGAGGAGGCGGCCAGCGGCACCACCAATGGCGCGCTGGCCTGCGAATTGGTCCGGGCCGGGAAACTCCTGCCCGGCGTTGGCGGGCAAGCGGTTCTGTTGACCGAGCAGGGTGTCGAGATGGGCCGTCCGAGCATCGTCAGGACGGTTCTGAGCACGGCAGACGGCGAGGTGACCGGCGTTTCCGTTGGTGGCTATGCGGCCTTGCGACTGACCGGCACGTTTCTTCTGTGAAACCCGCCGACCTGATGTGACGTCAGATCCTTTCGAAGAGCGCGGGCCCCGTTTCGCTGAAGAGCTCGATCTCGATGGATTCGGCCGGGCCATTCGAAATATCGTTGAAGACGACCGTCGAGCGGGACCCTGCCGGCGCGTTTTCGGTGGTGACATCGAACACCATTACCGGCCCATTCCAGGGCTGCAGTGGAAACTGCATCTGTTTCGGTCCTACCGTCAGCACCACGTTTTCGCCCGCGGCCTTGACCTCGACCTCGCCAAAATACGGGTTGGAATAGGTGCCGGTGAGACGGTCTTGCGAAGGCGTCGGGGCTGCATCCGCCGGACGTTCCTGGCCCACGGTACTGCCGAGCTTGGTGTAGAAGCCTTCGAACCTGCTCGAATATCCAGCGTACCAGTCCCGGGTGATGTAACCGAGCTGTGCCAGATCGGTGAAGGAGGCGGCGATGGCTTCGGCGGCCCCGACTGGGGCTGCGTTGGTGAGAACGACAATGCCGAGGTCGAGCGAGGGGATCATCGCAAAGCAGGTGCCCGCACCCAGTAGGAATGCACCGGAATGGCCGATCCGGACACGGCCAGAGGGGTCTGTACCGACATTGAAGCCGTAACCGTAAAAACCGGATCTTGCATCGGGGCTCTGGGGACGGTCCGAAAAGCTTTGCGGGCTGAGAGCCGGCAGAAGCGCTTCCGGTGCGATAAGCTGGGTACCGGCATGTTCGCCATTTGCCAGCAGCATCTTCAGCCAGATGGTCAGATCGTTCACAGTTGAGCTGACCCCGCCGGCAGGTGACTGCTCGTCCGGGTCGCGCTGGAACATCGGGGCAAAGCCGTCACCGTCGCGGCTGTGAGGGATGGCGCGGTCGCCAGCCGCCATGTAGTCGGCGAAGCGGGAGCTGGTCGAGGTCATGCCGAGTGGCCGGTAGAGCGCTTCTTCCGAGAGACTGCTCCAATCTGTGCCGGAGGCTTCTGCAACGGCCTCGGCAGCGGCGGTCAGGCCGAAGTTGGTATAGGCGTAGGAAATGCGGAACGGTGCCAGCGGCAGCAGTCTCAAGCGTTCCAGAATTTCCTTGCGACCGAAGCCGAGATCTTCCAGATCGTCACCGGCATGGTCGGGCAGGCCGGAACGATGGCTGTAGAGGTCGCCAATGGTCAGCTTTTCGGTGCGGTCGGGATCGGACAATTCGAACCAGGGCAACAGATCGCGCATCCGGCTGTTCCAGGCGACAACGCCCTTGCTGACCTGGCGCGCGACAACAGTCGACCCCACCGGTTTTGACAGGGACGCAAGCTGAAACACCGTGTCTGGCGAGATGGGGTCTGATCCGCCAAGGCGGCGCACGCCGAAGCCCTTGGAATAGACGGTTTGCCCACGATGGACGGCGGCAATGGCCAGCCCCGGAATCTTGCTGCGCTCCATCACGTCGGCCACGATTGCGTCAAGCTCGGCGATGGCTTTTGCAATCTGCTCGGGCGGGGCTTCAACACCAGGTGTCTGGGCTGGGGAAAGCTCCTGCGCAAAACCGCGCAGCGGCAGGGCCGTCAGGGCAGCGGTCGCAGTTCCGAGAAACAGGCGGCGGGAGAGTGTGTGCCGGGACATGGGCAATCATCCTTGGGAAGAATCTGAAATCAAAACAAGCGGCTGCATGATGCGCGCAACGCACCGGGGAGATCAATATTATGACGTGCAATCGGGATTATTGAAACTTTCTGGTTAATCATCCCTGTCTTCGGGGCTGGCAGCTGCCGGGCGTCGGAACGGCATCCGGCCAAAAAATCAGGAGCTATTCGATGTCGCCATGGACGGCGACCATGTCCAGCTTCGCTTCAGGAGCGGCGATTGTCCGGAAAGATTCACGTACGCCGTCTTCGGTCAGCTCTCGCTGAACGGCAATCAGCGTGTTTTCCGTATGCTCTTCACAGAGTTCCGCCATATAGGCCAGCTCCTGATGGGCCACACCGAGCGCGGCCTCCACGGACGGCGCGCCGTAGATCTCGACGAAATGCTGCGCGAGGCGCTCGGTGAGGGCCGTAAATTCGGTATCTCCGATGGGCGTGACGGCGACGAAGGTTGCCCGGCCGAACGTCTCCAGGCCCAGCCAGCCGTTGGCGAAGGCCTGGCGGGCCTTGCCACTCAGGTCGGCTTCCGTCCAGTCGGAAAACTCGAAACCGCCGGACAGGCACCATTCGCCGGTGCGGGCCGGCGAAAAGAAGACGTTGCGGTCGCTGTCATCCAGGTGAATGGCGCGGGCGAGTTTCATCCGATTATTCCTCAAGACGGCTGGAAAGCGGGATCAGGACCGTGTCCTCCTCCGTTCGCAGCAGCATACCAAAATTTTCGTCGACGCCGACGAACGTGCCGGCGGTTCCATCGACTTCCACAGTTTCGCCCATGGCCCACACAAGGCCGCGCCATTCGGCGTGGACGGGGCGCGGGCCGTCGTCAAGCCAGCGGTTGAGCCAGTAGAGGCTGTGACGCACCCAGCACTCAAGAAGCTGGTCGGCGGTGATCTCGCCGCAACCTTCTTCGGACAGCCACGTGCGGTCCGGATCCTTGCCGGGACTTGATTTCCGGCTGGTCATGTTGAGCTCCAGGCCAAGGATCAGCCAGTCCGGTGTGGCCAGCGGATCCTCTGTGGAGGCCCGGATGCGCATGCGTCCGCAAACCGCGCCATTGACGCGGATCCGGCCATCCCATTCCAGGTGGACGGCCACCTCCGGCGGGGCAAGCGTACCGAGGGCTGCCTGAAACCCCAGACCGCAGACCGGCAGGACAGCCATGGCCTGTTCCAGCGGCACTTCCGGCGCGAAGATCAGCGCGGCCCGCAGGCGTTCCCCGCCAAGGTTATAGACAACCGTGCCGGGGTCCGTTCCGGTGATGGCAAGCGCCAGGGCGCGCTCGAAGGGGTCGGCCTGGCCGGTCAGGGCTTCTCCCTGAAACAGCGGCGGGAATTGAACCTCGCTCATGCGTTGCCCTCCGCAATCAGGGTCCGGGCGAGCTGGCGGAACACGGAGGCTTCCGGGGCTTCGGGTGTCTTGATCGAAATCGGTGTGCCGCCATCACCGGCCAGGCGAATGTTGAGATGCAGAGGCACCTCGGCCAACAGGGGAACGCCGAGCTTTTCTGCTTCCTCGGCAACGCCGCCGTGGCCGAAGACATGTTCCTCGTGGCCGCAGTTGGAGCAGATG
The DNA here is from genome assembly GCF_057180185.1 of Labrenzia sp. ATLA3. Classification (NCBI taxonomy): domain Bacteria; kingdom Pseudomonadati; phylum Pseudomonadota; class Alphaproteobacteria; order Hyphomicrobiales; family Stappiaceae; genus Labrenzia; species Labrenzia sp. ATLA3. Next base: position 335,774 of record NZ_JBXUKV010000002.1, on the reverse strand, counting down.
TGGGTCGACATGTTCTCGATCATGCCGATGAGCGGAACCTGCATCTGGTTGAACATGCTGATGCCCTTGCGCGCATCGATCAGGGCAACATCCTGCGGCGTCGAAACGATGATGGCGCCGTCGACGGCGAATTTCTGGCAGAGCGTCATCTGGACATCGCCGGTGCCGGGTGGCAGGTCGACGATCAGCACATCGAGCGCGCCCCATTGCACCTGCGTCATCATCTGCTGCAATGCGCCCATCAGCATCGGCCCGCGCCAGGCGACGGCCTCGTCGCCCGAGGTCATCAATCCGATGGACATCATGGTGACGCCGTGATTGCGCAGCGGCAGGATCATCTGGCCGTCCGGCGACGTCGGCCGTCCGGAGATGCCCAGCATCTTTGGCTGCGATGGTCCGTAGACATCGGCATCCAGCAGACCCACCTTGCGGCCTTCGGCGGCCAATGCGCAGGCAAGATTGGCCGCAACAGTCGACTTGCCGACGCCACCCTTGCCCGAGGCAACGGCGATCACCCGGTCGATGCCAGGCACTTTCTGCGGACCGGTGGCGCCGGGTGCCGCCGGTTTTGCCCGGATCGGTTGGGGTTCGCTCGGTTTGGGCGCTGCGGGTTGGGCGGCAGGCTGGTCCGAATGAGAGGTCAGGATCACCTGAACGCTGTCGCAGCCTTCCAGAGCTTCGAGCTTCGTTTCCGCTTCGGTCTTGAGAGCTTCCATCTCGGCCATGCGCCGCGGGTCGATCTCCAGAACGAAGCGAACCGAACCGCTGTTCACCTGAAGTGCCCGCATCATGCCGGAACCGGCAATGTCCTCGCCGGTGGCCGGGTCCTTGATCGTTTTCAGAACCGACAGGGCGGCTTCACGCGTCAGCGGCACGTTAGTCCTGCCCTTCGATTTCACCGGTGACCACGTGTTCCAGACCGAGTTCCTCGATCGTGACCACGGCTTTCACCTTGAAGGTTTTGCCAGCGCTCGGGCCAGCCTCGCGTACGGCTTTTTCAATTGCCTGCTGCGAGGTCACACCGACCTGCTTCAGGAACTTGCGCATGGACATGTTGAAATCGTCGCTCATCTTGTTCTCCTGTTGAATGCGGTGCGCATTGACTGCGCGCCGAATTGAAACCTACCCTAGCGCATGTGGCCAGCAACGTGAGGGAGGAAGCGCGTGGGCTGCCGTGCCTTGATCATTCTCGCCGTCGCCCTGTTGTCCGGCATGCTGTTGCATGCGCCGGGGATGGCCCAGTCGCGGTCCTTCCGGCTGGGGGTGCCGCAGGCCATCGCCGAAACCGGCTTCCTCCAATATCTGTTGCCGCGCTTTTCTCTCAAGACCGGTATCCGCATTAAAATCGTCGATGACACCGAACCTTCCGATCTGCGGCTTTCCGACGGCTCTTCGGGGAACACTTCGGGGCGAGCGGTGTTCTCCGGGTTGGGGAAGACCTGGGCGCTTGTCACCCTTGACGAGGCCAACGAACACGCAGCCCGCTTTCGGGACTGGCTGACCGGCGACATCGGCCGGCGAACGGTCGATGCCTTTGAAAAGAATGGCGAACAGGTTTTCACCGCCGCGCTGAAGCAAGAAGATGATTCCGGCCCGGTGCTGCTCTCCGGCGATGCCATTCGCGGCGAACAACTGGCCGTGCTCCATTGCGGGCGATGCCACATGGTCAATGAAGCAACGCGCCTGTCGACCATCGGTTCGTCGCCTTCCTTCGCGGTGATGCGCAGCTTCTCCGACTGGCAAATGCGGTTCGAGGCGTTTTTCGCACTCAACCCGCATCCGGCTTTCACGGTGATCGACGGTGTCACCGAGCCCTTCGACATCACCAGGCCATCGCCCATCGTGCCGGTGCAGATGACGCTTGAGGACCTCGACGCGATCCTGGCTTTTGTCTCCCGCATTCCCCCGGCAGACCTCGGCGCGCCGATCCAATACCAATGATTTCGTCTCATCCGGTTCAATGATCGCGCCGTTTGCTGATGTAGTCGTCCGATGTGCGTCCACGCGGACGCTCCGCTGACGCAAACGGGTTGTTTTCCGAATGATAGACGGCATTCACGCGGCAATCGTCGCACATCTGAATGAGCTGGATGGCCTTGTTGTCCTGGAACATGGAATGTTTGCCGGCGAGCTTTTCCGTCAGCTTCATCACGGTCGAGCGGACGCCGAAAGGCTTGCCGCATTCAATGCAGTTGAACGGCTCTTCTTCCTTCAGAACCTTTGCCCGCAGCGCGTCGTCCGAAAGGTCCAGCCGCGGGTCCAGTGACAGGGCTTTTTCCGGACAGATTGTCGTGCAGATGCCGCATTGCAGACAGGCGTCTTCCTGAAAACGCAACTGCGGCGCATCGGGGTTTTCCTTCAACGCACCGGACGGGCAGAGAGACACACAGGACAGACAGAGCGTGCAGGCGTCGTGATCCAGTTCGACCGCACCGTAGGGGGCTCCCGCAGGAAGCGGAATGACCTTGCCCGGGTCGTTGAGTGCCTTGGCCGCAAGGCGTGTGATTTGCCGGCGCGAGCCAAGCGGCAGGATCGGCTGCACTGCGGCAACCGGCTGCTGTTCGCGGTAGAGAAACTCTTCCAGTTCGTCCGGATCGGTGGGCGAAACCATCGACACGCGTTCGTTGCCGGCAATTGCGTTGGCCAGTTCGGTCTGGAAGGGGATGCCTTCCTTTTCCGTGGCGGGGGACAGCAACAGGGTCACATCGCCGAACCCGCAGGCAAGTGCTGCCAGACTTTCCGCGTGGCCGAAGCTGGCGAGAGCCTCCATCTCCATCGGAATGACGTCCGCTGGCAGTCCCTTGCCGTATCTTGCGCCGAGGCGGATCAGCTCCGCACCGTGGTTGCCGTCGTGAACGAGCAGGCGCGGCGTGTCGGAACTCAGTTTCCGCCAGGTGGTTGCAAGGGTCTGCAAACGCTGGAAGGTGTTGCTGACCGGGGGCGCATCATAGCTGATGGCACCGGACGGGCAGACTGCGGAACAGCTTCCGCACCCGGCGCAGACCATTGTATCGACCGATACATGGTCGCCGTCCGGGGTGATGGCGCCGGTGGGGCAGAGATCGAGACAGCGCGTGCAGCCGGTTTTCCGGGCCCTGGAATGGGCGCAAAGCTGCTCGTCCAGGCGGACGTAAAGAGGTTTTTCGAAGGTGCCGACAAGTTGCGAGGCTTCCAGCAACACCTTGGTGAGGGCGGCGGCATTGCCCGGGTCTGCCCGCAGATAGCCCTCGCGTTTTTCCGGGGCGGGAAAAAGCGGCTGCGCCCGGCGAAGATCCAGAATGATGTCGCATTCCGTGCGTGCGCCGCTCTTGGGATCGGTCCAGTTGAAGGCACCCCGTCCACCGGGAATGCGTTCCTGCAAGGCATCGAAACCGGCCTTGAACTGGCCAAGCGCACCCGTTGCCGTTGTTACCTGGCCGCGAACGATGTCGAAACGCCGGTCGTCGGCAAGGGGAAGCTCGTCGGAAGGGTCCAGCAGCACGGTGACGCTCAGGAGCTCGCACAGATGATCCGCTGCGGCGAGCGCTGCTTCAGCGCCGCCAAGGATCAGGCAAGTACCTTCAGAGGTGACGTCGACAACCTTCGCGCCGGGGGAGGGCAGGATCGCTTCGGCGATCAGAGCGGCCATCTTGGGAGACGCGCTGCGACTATCGGCGGTCCAGCCGGCGCGGTCGCGCAGATCGACAAAAAGCGGTTCTTCCACTTCAAGGTCGGCCGCCAGATCCTCGAACGCCAGGCGTTCCTGCTGGCAGGCGACGATCACATTTCCCGCCTGAAGCGCCTCGGCAGCCTGCGGTGCTTCGCCGCGGCAAAGTTCTGTGTGGATCTTTGAACAGGACAGTCCTGTGGCCTGTTCAATCTGCCCGGCGTCGATAACCTGAGTATTCAGGCAATCGCATAGCAGAAGCCTTGGTTGCGTCATTGTGTGCGCGTCCTCTCCCCGGATTGTCCGAAATCGATTCTTCAGTGATTTGTCAGACATTTCCAAACCACATATCAAGGGGGCGGAAGCGTGCGCGTCAAGTTCGACTTCCGCGGGCCTTGAAATTTATGTTGCTTGCTACAGCATCTAGATGAAGTTCAATACAGCGCCGGAGTGAACCGGTGGACGGGAAGGTAGGTTTGTCCGTGACGAGGGAAAGAACGCGCGTCATGCCTGTTGGTGTGGTGGTGCGCAGGCGGCCTGGCGTGACACGCTGGCAGAAATGGACCTGGCTGCCCGTATCCCTGTTGCCGGGGGCGGCGCCTGCGGACTGGAAAATGCTGCGGGCCGACGGCGATGTGATCGAATACCATGCCGTGACGTTGAGCCTGGAACTGCACCACACCCAGACCGAAGCCTATCTGATCGCTTTGTCCGATAAGGTGCCTTCGGTCTATGTTGTCATGCGGGACGCGCCGGAACTGGAACCGGCGATCCCCATTGAAGTGCTTCATATGACGGCGTCGGCCCACGAAGGCCTGGACTACACGGACTCCGCCGAGGTTGTTGTTGAAAAAGTGCCGATGCCACCGGGACTTATTGCCTGGATCCGGGAATTTGTGGATATGCACCACGAAGAGGAAATCTTCTACAAGCGCCAGCGCGACATGCACCGTATCGACCTTGAGGAAGATGGAGTCGGGGATCCGCGCATCCGCCAGCTTGCCGATGTTTACCGGGCGCCGGGTGCCCGCAAGAAGGATACTTTGCAGTGAGTTCCGGCGACGACAAGCCACGGGATTTCTGGTCGAGGCGCAAGGCTGCGGTGCGCGAAGCCGAAGCTGCGGAGATCGAGCGCCGCGATGCGGAGCTTGAAGCTGCGAAACGCGTCGAACTGGAAGAAAAGAGCGACGCGGAAATCCTGGAAGAACTCGGCCTGCCGGATCCGGACAGTCTCGAGAAGGATGACGATTTTACTCGTTTTCTTGCCAAGACCGTGCCGGAGCGGCTGCGCCGGCGGGCCTTGCGCCGTCTCTGGGTGTCGAATCCCGTCCTTGCCAATCTCGACGGTCTGAATGACTACGAAGACGATTACACCGATGCTGCAACTGCCGGTCAGGTGGTGAAGACCGCCTATCAGGTCGGCCGGGGGTTCTTGAAACAAGTTGTTGAAACCGCAACGTCAGAAAACCCGGAAACGTCATCGGCCGAGAACAGTGAAATGCTTCGCGGACAAAGTGATTCTGCTGCAGTGCAGCAAGAAGAACTTGACGCTACGCAATGTACTGATGACGAAAATGGAAAAACATCTATTCGATTGACGCAAACAGACGAGCCGGTGCAAATTAGTGAAATTGGAACTATTGTGGCCGAAGAAACAGCACTGATCGAAGTCGAAGAAGAGCGCCCGCCGAAGCGGCGCCGAATGCGGTTCGACTTCGATTAATACTAAAGTCTAAGAAGATGTTGCGCCAGAAAAGCACCGCGTGCGTGTGGGAGGATAAAGGCTAGAATGGCCGTTGTGGCGAGGGAATTCATTATCGAACCGGAAGATCAGGCCCGGTCCGAATTATACGACTTTCTGGCACTGGTGCTCGCGCGCCCGGCCGGGGCTGAGCTGCTTGAGCAGATCGCCGGATTGCAGGGTGGCGACACGTCGCTTGGCAATGCCCTTGGCGCGCTTTCCAGAATTGCCGCGGTAACGACGCCGGAAACCGCCGAACGTGAATTCAATGCCCTTTTCATCGGCCTCGGGCGCGGAGAACTTCTGCCCTACGCCAGCTATTATCTGACCGGATTTCTCAATGAAAAGCCGCTGGCCAAGCTCCGTCAGGACATGGCGGAGCGCGGGATCGAACGTGCTGAAGACAAGCACGAACCGGAAGACAACATCGCTTCGCTGATGGAGATGATGGCCGGGATGATCCTCGGCCGATTCGGCAAGGTGACGTCTCTCAGCGAGCAGAAAAGCTTCTTCAACGCCCACATCGAACCGTGGGCAATACACTTCTTTACCGATCTGGAAGCGTCTGGAACCTCCGTGTTCTACGGTGCTGTCGGATCGTTGGGGCGCCAGTTCATGGAAATCGAGGCGCAAGGCTTCGACATGATCTCGAACTGACGGTTGCATCTGAAAGGGGTGGCTGCGCCATCTCTCTGACTAGAGGAGGAATGCGACAATGAAACAACCCGAAACGGCACACCCGAAAGAGGGGACAGGCCGCCGGGACTTCCTGAAGCTGGCGGCGATTTCCGCCCCGGTTGCCGTCACCACGGTTACCGCCGGAACCACCGCTGAAGCGGCTGAGCCCGACCTGGCTTCCGACAAGATGCAGGATACGGTTCATACCCGTGCCTACTACGACAGCGCCCGGTTCTAACCGGACCCTGTAATACCTTCCCGGCCATGGTTGCGAAACGCCCGGACGCCGGTTCACACATAACCCAGCCGTATCAGAATTTGATACAAGCAAGGTAGGGCAACATGCTTAGGAAAAAGACCAATGGGGTTGCGCGACGCCCCCAAGGTGCAAGTATCCTGAAAGACGCTGCACACAAGTCGGTTGACCGGCGTACGTTCCTCAAGGGATCCGGTCTTGCCGCAGGTGGCCTGGCGGCCATCACTGTGACCGGGGGAACGGTCACCAAAGCCAAGGCACAATCCACCGGCGACGCAGTTCAGACAGTTAAATCGATTTGCACGCACTGTTCGGTTGGCTGTACCGTCATCGCCGAAGTTTCCAACGGTGTCTGGGTCGGGCAGGAGCCCGGTTGGGACAGCCCGTTCAACCTGGGCGCCCACTGCGCCAAGGGGGCTTCCGTCCGCGAACACGCTCATGGCGAGCGCCGCCTCAAATATCCGATGAAAAAGGAAGGCGGCGAGTGGAAGCGGATCAGTTGGGACGAGGCGATCAACGAGATCGGCGACAAGATGCTGCAGATCCGCGACGAAAGCGGCCCGGACAGCGTCTACTGGCTCGGCTCTGCCAAGCACAGCAACGAGCAGGCTTACCTGTTCCGCAAGTTCGCAGGCTACTGGGGGACGAATAACGTCGACCACCAGGCCCGCATCTGCCACTCCACGACGGTTGCCGGCGTAGCCAACACATGGGGCTACGGCGCCATGACCAACAGCTACAACGACATCCACAATTCCAAGGCGATCTTCATCATCGGCGGCAATCCGGCGGAGGCACACCCCGTCTCCCTGCTGCATGTGCTGCGCGCCAAGGAACAGAACAATGCACCGCTGATCGTCTGCGATCCGCGCTTTACCCGCACCGCGGCCCATGCCGATGAATATGTCCGCTTCCGTCCGGGTTCGGACGTTGCCCTCGTCTGGGGCATTCTCTGGCATATCTTCGAAAACGGCTGGGAAGACAAGGAGTTCATCCGCACCCGCGTGTGGGGCATGGACCAGATCCGCGAAGAAGTTGCCAACTGGACGCCCGAGGAAGTCGAGCGTGTGACCGGTGCGCCGGCAAGCCAGGTGAAGCGCGTGGCGCGGACGCTTGCCAACAACCGTCCGGGCACCGTGATCTGGTGCATGGGCGGTACCCAGCACACCAACGGCAACAACAACACCCGTGCCTACTGCATTCTGCAGCTTGCACTGGGCAACATGGGCACCGCCGGTGGCGGCACCAACATCTTCCGTGGACACGACAACGTGCAGGGCGCGACCGACCTCGGTGTTCTCGCCGATACGTTGCCAGGCTACTACGGCCTGACGGCCGGTTCCTGGGCACACTGGGCCCGCGTCTGGGAAGAAGATCTGGATTGGCTGAAAGGCCGCTTCGGCACCATCAAGGGTGCTGACGGCAAAGACAAGGCCATGATGAACCTGAAGGGTATCCCGGTCAGTCGCTGGATCGACGGCGTGCTGGAAGCCAAGGACAACCTTGAGCAGCCGGACAATACCCGTGCGATGGTTCTGTGGGGCCATGCCCCGAACTCCCAGACCCGTCTGCCGGAAATGAAACAGGCTATGGAAAAGCTCGACCTTCTGGTCGTGGTTGATCCCTATCCGACCGTTTCGGCAATCCTGCATGACCGCACCGACGGCTGTTACCTTCTGCCGGCCTCGACCCAGTTCGAGACCCGCGGGTCGGTGACCGCCTCCAACCGGTCGCTGCAGTGGCGCGAGCAGGTGGTTGCACCATTGTTCGAATCCAAGCCGGACCATGTCATTCTGGCCAAGTTCGCGAAGAAATTCGGTTTCGACGATCGTCTCTTCCGGAACATTGCGATGGACGGCGAGGAGCCGAACATCGAGGACCTGACGCGTGAGTTCAACCGCGGCATGTGGACCATCGGCTATACCGGCCAGTCGCCGGAACGGCTGAAGTCCCATATGGCCAACCAGCACACCTTCGACCGCACCACGCTGAGGGCGGTTGGCGGGCCGAACGACGGCGAGTTCTACGGCATGCCGTGGCCGTGCTGGGGAACCCCGGAAATGAAACATCCGGGCACCGCCAACCTCTACGACATGTCCATGCCGGTCGCTGAAGGCGGTCTGTGCTTCCGTGCCCGTTTCGGTGTGGAGCGCGACGGCCAGAACCTTCTGGCGGAGGGCGTCTCCAATCCGGGTGCGGAAATTCAGGATGGCTATCCGGAATTCACCATGCAGATGCTGGTCGACCTCGGCTGGGATGGAGATCTCACCGACGAAGAACGGCGGGTCATGGCGAATATCGTCGGCCTGGAGATGAAGCAGGAGCAGGCCAACGCCGCTGATGGCGAGGGCGATGCGACATCGGGCAAGAACGAAGAAGTCGGCGAACAGTCGATGACCTCCGTTCCGTCCGACTTCAACGAGAAGACGGCCACGATCAACTGGAAGACCGATCTGTCCGGCGGCATCCAGCGGGTAGCGATCAAGCACGGCTGCGCGCCTTTCGGCAACGCAAAGGCCCGTGCCGTCGTGTGGACCTTCCCGGATCCGGTGCCGCTGCACCGCGAACCGCTCTACTCCAACCGGCGGGATCTGGTCGCGGACTATCCGACCTATGCCGACAAGTCGTTCTGGCGTGTTCCGACGCTCTATGCGTCGATCCAGAAGAACGACTTCTCCAAGGACTTCCCGATCATCCTCACGTCCGGCCGTCTGGTCGAATACGAGGGCGGCGGGGACGAAACCCGGTCGAACCCGTGGCTGGCCGAACTCCAGCAGAACATGTTCATCGAGATCAATCCGCGGGATGCCAACAATCTCGGGGTGCGGGACGGTGCACAGGTCTGGGTCGAAGGCCCGGAAGGCGGCAAGGTCAAGGTCATGGCAATGGTGACCGAACGTGTCGGCGAAGGCGTTGCCTTCATGCCGTTCCACTTCGGTGGTCATTACCAGGGTGAGGATCTCAGGTCCAAGTATCCGAAAGGTGCCGACCCCTATGTGCTCGGGGAAAGCACCAACACCGCTCAGACCTACGGGTATGACTCGGTGACTCAGATGCAGGAAACCAAAGCAACTCTCTGCAAGATCTCGGCAGCGTAAGGAGGACAACAAATGGCAAGATCAAAGTTCCTTTGTGACGCCGAACGCTGCATTGAATGCAATGCCTGCGTCACGGCCTGCAAGAACGAGCATGAGGTGCCGTGGGGCATCAACCGCCGCCGGGTGGTAACCATCAACGATGGCAAGCCGGGCGAACGGTCGATCTCCGTGGCCTGCATGCACTGCTCGGACGCACCCTGTATGGCGGTGTGCCCGGTGGACTGCTTCTACCAGAGCGAAGAAGGTGTGGTGCTTCACTCGAAGGACCTGTGCATTGGCTGCGGCTACTGCTTCTACGCCTGTCCGTTCGGCGCTCCGCAGTTCCCGCAAGCGGGTAACTTCGGTTCGCGCGGCAAGATGGACAAATGCACCTTCTGTGCCGGCGGTCCGGAAGAAAACAACTCCACCGCAGAATTCGCGAAATACGGCCGTAACCGTATCGCGGAAGGCAAATTGCCGCTCTGCGCGGAAATGTGCTCCACCAAGGCTCTGCTCGCGGGCGATGGCGACGTCGTGTCGGCCATCTACCGTGAACGTGTGGTGGCTCGCGGCTTCGGCTCGGGCGCCTGGGGCTGGGGCACTGCTTACGGCCAGAAAGGCGGCTGATCCTGAAGGGTGAGGACAGTCCGGTTTACCCGGACCGTCCATCACGCCTCGGGGCATGCCTGAAAGAAACGTAAGCGGGGCGGCTTTGAGGCCGCCCCGCTCGTCTCCGGTTGTAATCGACAAAGAGGTTTGCGTTCATGAAACGCGTGACTATGGCTTTGCTTGTTCTTCTGACCCTTCTTGGAGCTGGTCTGGGAACCGGGCTTGCGCAGGATACGTCCGCCGACCGGTCCGCGACCGGCGGGGCACAGACCCTGGAAGACATCATGAAACGCCAGCGCGGCGAGAAGGTCGACTATGACTTCCGCCGCAACAACACCGGCGATCCGAGCGACGCGGCGGCCATCTCCTCGCAGCTCGGCACGCGTGGCGGCGTTTCCGATCCGGAGCTCTGGCGGGCGTTGAGATACGGGTCTGCCGACGTGACCACAACGTCCGGTGGCTTCGCCGCGACCGTGCTCATGCAGGATGGCGGCATGCGCTGGCTGGCATGGCGCAAGGGGCCGCTTGCGACCTATGGTGCCTGGCTGCTGGGCGCGACCATCGTTCTGCTGGCCCTTTTCTATCTCATTCGCGGACGCATCCGCATCGACGGCGAAAAGACCGGCTACACCATCACCCGCTTCAAGGCCATCGAGCGTTTCGGGCACTGGTTGGTGGCAGGGTCCTTCGTTCTGCTTGCGATTACCGGCCTGCTGACCCTGTTCGGGCGCTTTGTCATTATCCCGCTGATCGGCAAGGAAGCTTTCGCACCTGCCGCGCATTTCTCCAAGTGGATTCACAACAACGTCGGCTGGGCCTTCATGCTGGGCCTGATCATGGTGTTCGTGATGTGGGTGGCCCACAACATCCCTAACAAGACAGACCTGAAATGGATCGCGGTCGGGGGCGGGCTGTTCAAGAAAGGCGTTCATCCACCGGCCAAGAAATTCAACTTTGGCCAGAAGCTGGTGTTCTGGGGTGTGATTGTGCTGGGTGCTTCGATTTCCGTTTCCGGGCTGTCTCTGCTGTTCCCCTTCGAGATGCCGATGTTCGCGGCCACCTTCGAAAAGCTGAACGCCATCGGCCTGCCTCAACTGGTCGGGTTTGGCCCATTGCCGAGCGAACTTGCACCACATGAGGAAATGCAGTTCGCGCAGCTCTGGCACGCGATTGTTGCCTTTCTGATGATGGCGCTGATCCTGGCGCATATCTACATCGGGTCCATCGGCATGGAAGGCGCCTTCGACGCCATGGGCTCCGGCGAGGTTGAGCTGCAATGGGCGAAGGAACACCACGGCTTGTGGGTGGAGGAAATGAAAGAAGCGGAAGAGCTCGCCGCCGCCAAACACTCCGGCGGCGACAAAGCGGTTCCGGCTGAATAGGCCAATGTGAGATGATCGGCTCGGTCTGCAGGAAAGAACTGTCGGCTGGAACGGAAAACCTGCCGGATTGCCGCGCAGGCCTTGTGACCGGGGCCGTTCCGGCAGGGCCATCTCTGCGCAAGTGGGGACCGAGGGTCCTTCATCGCCTGTTGTCTGCGCTGTCCTTTTCGCTCAGCGTTTCAACGGCGGGGTTTGCTGCGGATTTCCAGACGCTGAAAGGCCATGGCGGTCCGATCATGGACATCGATGTCTCACTTGAGACCGGGCAGGTGGCGACCGCCAGTTTCGACAATTCTGTCGGCATCTGGACAGACCGGGCCCCGCGCTGGCTGGAAGGCCATGCTGCGGCGGTCAAGGTGGTTCAGTTCCTTGACGGCGGGCACCTGGTTTCAGGCGGAGACGACAACGACCTTATCCTCTGGGACACCGGCGATGGCTCGCACCAGGTCCTGGAAGGACATACGGCCAAGATCATGGGGCTTGCGATTTCTCCGGACAAGACGACGATTGCCAGTGCGAGCTGGGACGCGCGTGTCGGCCTGTGGCCGGTTGACGGTGGCGCACCGGCCTTTCTGGCCGGGCACACTGCCGGTGTGAATGCGGTCGCGTTTTCACGAGACGGGCAGCAGCTTTATTCGGCTTCGGTCGACGGGTCGATCAAGCTCTGGGATCTGGCAAGCAGCAGTGAAAAGCGGGTCATCGATCGCAACGGTTTCGGCATCAACGTCATGGCTGTTGGCGGCGAGGGCGAGCGGGAAAGCTGGCTTGCCTATGGCTCACAGGATGGAGTGACGCGGATCGTCGATATTGAAACGGGCGAGCGGCTGCAAGACTTCTCCTTCGAACGCCGTCCGATATTGGCCATGGCGGTCAGTCCCGACGGCTCCCGTCTCGCGACCGGCGACGGTCACGGCTACATCACCGTGTTCAACACTCAGTCCTGGGCCTTGGAAACGGATTTCCGCGCAGCCTTGAAGGGGCCGATCTGGGCACTTGCCTTTTCCAAAGATGGCGATGTGTTGCATGCGGGCGGCATCGAGAACATCGTCTATTCCTGGCCTCTGGCGGAGCTTGCCACGTTCGATCCGATGGCAACCGAGACACCCAAATTCCTGAAGAAGCCGGAACAGATGTCCAACGGCGAACGGCAATTCGCGAGGAAGTGTTCCATTTGCCATGCGCTGACCGGCGATACGGCGCGCAAGGCCGGGCCCACGCTGCACAACGTCTTCGGCCGGCGTGCGGGCACAGTGCCGGACTACCCTTATTCTGCGACCCTGTCGGGATCTGATATTATCTGGTCGGAAACGACGATCGACCAGCTTTTCCTGGACGGACCGGATCACTATATTCCCGGCTCAAAGATGCCGATGCAGCGGATTGTCGAACAGCAAGACCGCGATGATCTGATCGACTATCTGAAATCGGCGACGGCGCCATCCGAAGGAGATACCCAATGAAAGCCATGCTCATCGCGTTTGCCGCCATCATCGTGATTGCCATTGGTGCCAACCAGGCCCTGGAGCACCTGGGCTTCTCCAGTGCTGACTTCAACACCAGTTCGTCCGTGCGGCTGGGGGAATAAGCTGGAGGATAAAGGCGGTGTTTGCTCTAGGGAAAGGCGCACCTGAATCTCCCTCCGGCGTTCACGCATCTGACAGTTGGCAACAGTCAGGAACCTTCCGACATTTGGCTGGTCACACTGGGGAGCGTCGCAAGTGCCAGGGTGACACTTGAACCTTGAGGCAGGTTCATCTGCCACTGGCAAGGTTAAAAAAAATCCCCCTCCTCACGAGAGAAGGGGGAAAGTTTGAGCGGAGAAAGCGACACAGAAATCTATCTGGCTCCGCTCACTTCGGAGATGAAGAAGCTGACCGGCTGGCTCAGCTCGAACCCTTGTCCGCATTCGGGAAAAACAGTTGCTGGCCGTCGACTTTGTAATCGGCGATCGCCTGCTGACCTTCCTTGGACAGGACCCAGTCGATGAATTCCTGACCGAGGTCGGCCTTCACATGGGTATGGACTTCCGGGTTCACCAGAATGACGCCGTACTGGTTGAACAGGATCGGGTCGCCTTCAACGGCAACCTTGTAGTCGCCCTTGTTGCCGAAAGAGATCCAGGTGGCGCGGTCGGTCATGACATAAGCGCCCATGCCGGTGCCGGTGTTGAGGGTTGCGCCCATGCCGGAGCCGGTTTCACGATACCAGTCGCCAGAACCTTCGGTCGGGTCGATGCCGGCGGCTTTCCAAAGGCGACGCTCTGCCTTGTGCGTGCCGCTGTCATCGCCGCGGGAGGCAAAGGGAGCCTTCGCTTCGGCGATTTTCTTCAGGGATGCAACGACATCCTCTGAACCAGCAACACCTGCCGGATCATCAGCCGGGCCGACAATAACGAAGTCGTTGTACATCACGTCAGAGCGCGAGACGCCGAGACCGTCGGCGACGAATTTTTCCTCAGACGGTTTGGAATGAACGAACAGGACGTCGCCATCGCCATTGGCGGCGTTCTTGATGGCCTGGCCTGTGCCGACGGCAACCACGCGCACTTCAATGCCGGTCTTTTCCTTGAAAATCGGCAACAGATAATCGAACAGACCCGAATTCTGGGTCGAGGTGGTGGACTGGACGACGATGAATTTGTCTTCCGCGAAGCTCGGCTGACCGACGAATACGGTCGTCAGGACTGCAGCGGCAAGTGCCAGAAATGCTCTTCTGATCAATTTTTTCTCCCAGGATAATTATTGAGTGATTGGGTGTTGGGTCCAAGGTAAAGCCGGCCGTCCCGCCAGGCGCGAACGGGTTCGCTTCTGGGGTTGGCCAGCACTTTTTCGACGGGTCCCGTTTCGACAACGGTGCCGTCCTGCAAAAACACCAGATCCTCGCCGAGGCGTTTTGCCTGTCCGGCGTCATGGGTCACCAGAACGATGGTGACGCCACGGGCATTGGCTTCCAGGATCAGGGTTTCGATGGCAGCGGTGGAGGCCGGGTCGAGATTGGCAGTGGGTTCGTCGAGAAACAGAAGGTCAGGTTCACAGGCGAGCGCGCGCACCAGAGACAGACGCTGTTGTTCGCCGCCGGACAGAACGCGTGCCGGACGGCGTGCAAGGTGGCTGAGCCCCGCCGTTTCCAAAGCGGTCCTGATCTTTTCGGCGCGTTCGTTGCCACGCAGGCCGCGAACGCTCAAGGCGAATTTGAGATTGGCGATGACCGACCGGCGCAGCAGCACGGGCCGCTGGAAGACCATGGCCTGGGCGCGCCGGGCCGTGGCGTCCATTCGGCCACCTTGCCACAGGATAGCGCCTTCTTGCGGCTGAAGCAGACCGTGCATGAGCCGCAGCAGCAGGCTCTTGCCGGCGCCATTGGGGCCCATGATAAGGGTGCGCGATCCGCGGCGAATGGCGACGTCCACGTCGTGCAGCAGCTTTTCGCCGCCTGCCGAAAACCCGAGACGTCTGACATCCAGCAAGGGATCGTGTGCCGCCTGGCCGTGTGGCATCGTGGAGGCGACGCCCGGAGTGTCGAAAGCTGCATCACGCATAGGCGGCCCTCGCGGCTGAGGCACGCAAGGCCATGACACCGGCATTCACGGCAAAGGCGATCATCAGCAGGATCACGCCAAGCGCCAGGGCGAGCTGGAGATTGCCCTTGGAGGTTTCCAGCGCGATGGTGGTGGTCATCACGCGGGTGACGTGGTTGATGTTGCCGCCGACGATGATGACCGCCCCAACTTCGGCGACTGCCCGGCCAAAACCAGCCAGGGCAACCGTCAGCAGGCTGTAACGGGCATCCCAGAGCATGGCTGTCAGCCGGTCGAAGGCACCGACGCCGAGCGAGGCGAATTGTTCGGAATATTCCCGGTTGAGATCTTCAATCACCTGCCGGGTCAGCGCAGCGACGATCGGTGTCACCAGCACCATCTGCGCGATGATCATGGCTGTCGGTGTATAGAGCAGACGCAGGGGCCCGAGCGGGCCCGAGGCTGACAGCACGAGGTAGACGAGCAGCCCGACCACGACAGGCGGAAGGCCCATCAGCGCGTTGAGAATGACGGCCAGAAGCGTTCTTCCGGGAAAATTGAAAGTGCCGACCGCAGCGCCGAGGGGCAGGCCGATCACGCAGGCCAGAAAGACAGCCGTAAGGGTGACCCGCATGGACAGGCCGATGATCTCCATCAGATCCGGATCCAGCGCGATAACCAGGCCAAGAGCACCGGCAAATGCGCCCCAGAAACTGTCCATTCTTTTTATTTCTCCCTAGCTTTGGGAAAAAATAACGTAAAACGTCAAAGAATGAAACTCCATGTACGACATAGATAAGCACAAAAAAGCCGCAGCGGGTTCTGCTGCGGCTTTTCGGGGGTATCGAGATTTTTACCGGGGCGCTGACTTCCTAATAAAGCCAGCGGGGGAGCCAGGTCGCGAACATCGGGAAGCTCCAGAGGATGGCCACGGCTACAATCTGCAGGACGATGAAGGGCACCACGCCGCGGTAGATCTGACCGGTGGTGATTTCCTTCGGGGCCGCGCCTCTCAGATAGAACAGCGAGAAGCCGAACGGCGGGGTCAGGAACGAGGTCTGCAGGTTGATGGCAATCAGCACCGTCAGCCAGATCGGATCGATGCCCATCAGGATCAGCGGCGGGATCAGGACCGGCAGCAGGATCACCGAAATCTCGACGAAATCCAGGAAGAAGCCGAGAACGAAGACAAACAGCATCGCGAAGATCAGGGCGCCTGTCGGGCCGCCCGGCATTTCCTGCAGAATGTCATGCACCCGGTCTTCCCCGCCAAGACCGACGAACACCAGCGAGAAGAAGCTGGCCATCAGGATCGTGGCGAAGATCATCGAGGTGACAGTCAGCGTCGAGAGCATCGAGGCTTTCAACAGCCCGTCCGCGAAAGCCTTCTTCAGTATGTGTAGAACGACGCCCAGGGCAAACAGCGCAAGCCCCGCATAGATCGCTGCAATGACGTAGCCACCGGTGGTGATATCGGAGCGCTGCAGGCGGATTGGCAGGAGGGACGCGGCGACGGCAAGCGTGAGGAGGGCGGCCGTTGCCAGCACGATGAGCCTTGAGGAAACACCGAGGCGGCGCCCTGCCAGAAGGATCGCCCCGACAGCGCCGACGGAAGCCGCCTCGTTGGGCGAGGCGATGCCGCCGAGGATCGAGCCGAGCACTGCGATGATCAAAAGGATCGGCGGTACGATGGCCGCGGCAATCTCGCGTCCGGATGGCTTGTCGATGTTTTCCGACATGGCCGGCGCGTCCTTTGGGAACAGGTAGGCTCGGCCGACGATGTAGGCACAATAAACGGCGACAAGCAGCAGGCCCGGGATCATGGCGGCGGCAAAGGTCTGGCCGACCGAAATCGTCTCGATGGTGAACTTGCCCTGGGCGTATTGTGCCTGCTGGAAGGCGTTGGACATGACATCGGCCAGGATGATCAGCAGCGTAGACGGCGGGATGATCTGACCCAGCGTGCCGGCGGTACAGACCATGCCGGAGGCAAGTTTCGGATCGTAGCCGTTGCGCAGCATCGTGGGCAGGGCGATCAGGCCCATGGCAACAACGGTGGCACCGACAATGCCGGTGGAAGCTGCGAGTAGGGCGCCAACCAGCATCACTGAAACGCCGAGGCCGCCTCTCATGCGGCCGAAGAGACGGCCCATGGTTTCCAGAAGATCCTCGGCAATGCGGCTCTTTTCCAGAATGACGCCCATCAGGACGAACAAAGGGATCGCGGTCAGAACCGGGTTGGTGAGAACGCCGAAGAACCGCTGGCCCATGGCACCCATCAGCTGGATGTTGAAGTCGCCCATCATCCAGCCGAGCAGGGCAAATCCCGTGGCGACGCCCGCAATGGTGAAGGCAACCGGATAGCCCATCAGGATGAAGGCGATCAGCGCGCCGAACATGATGAGATCGAGAGGTAGGCTCATGCTGCAGCGCCTTTCAGCTTCTGAACATCGCGGATGAAGGCGGCCACACCCTGGATCAGCAGCAGCACGCAATAGGCGGGAATGAGGGATTTCAACAGGAAGGAGGCGGGGATACCGCCAACGGAAATCGGTCCTTCCAGAATGGCCCAGCTGCCGCGCACGGAGGGCCAGGAAAACCAGATCAGCAGGACGAGCGCCGGCGTCAGCAGAAACAGGTGACCGAAGATATCGATCCACGCCTTCGCGCGCTCGCTGGCCTTGGCATAGAAGATGTCGACCCGGACATGGGCATTGACGAGGAACGTGTAGCCGGCGCCGAGCATGAAGATCGCCGCATGAAAATACAGCACGCCCTCATCGAGGAAGATGAAGCTGTAGCCGAAGACGTATCGCAGCAGAACGATGGCGAATTGCAGCAGCAGCATCAACAGCGCTGCCCAGCACAGCGTGTTGCCTATGACCGAATTGACACGCTCCAGCGCGCCCGCCAGTTTTTCCATCGCAATCTGTCCTGCTTTCTCGATCCGCTTGCGGCCCCGCTGCCGCCTGCGGGGTAAGGTGTCGAAGTCTCTGTTATTGTCATCCCCGCGAAGGCGGGGAACCAGTAACCGTTGACCCCAATGCTGAACACCGCTCGGCTGCGGTGTACTGGATCCCGGATCTGCGCTTCGCTCCGTCCGGGATGACAAGTGGGGGGGCATTGATAGGCGCCTTCAAACCTCCTGGCCTCTCCGCAGTTTCAAACCTCTCGGATATTCGTCATTGCAGGGCTCGACCCTGCAAACCATGCCGTTACCTAGAAACGACCTCAGGGGTGGAGAGGAAACGGAATGGATCCCATGGTCGAGCCATTGGATGACGAAAGCAGGGGCAACGTGATTTGTCCATTTGCCAAGTCACGAGGAAGACCCATCCCCATCCCCACCCAAAGCCTCATCCTGAGGAAGCGCGAAGCGCTGTCTCGAAGGATCGGCCACGCTTGCCGGAACAAGGTGCCGATCTGTCAGACAGGCCACTGGTTCCCCTCAGGCGACAGACAGGGCGATGAAACGCCGGCACATCGGGGAAACGGATTTCCCCGATGTGCGACGCCACCCCGATCAGTCGTACCTGTAGTCGAGCAAGCGCGCGTTCATCTGGCCGTTGTCGGCATAAGGCATGTATTCGCGCATAAGCTTGCGGTAGGCGAGGAAGCTTTCGGTGATACGCTGCACCAGTTCGTCTTCGTCCGCACGCAGGTCGGCGATGACTTCACCGGCGGCATTGCCCATGGCAACCATGACCTCGTCCGGAAGCTTTCTCACCATCACGCCATGATCGTTGACCAGCTGTGTCAGCGCCTGGGCATGCTTGGTGTTGTATTCCGTCAGAACATCATTGTAGAGGCTGGCGCAGGCACGCTGCACGGCTTCCTGCAGGTCGGCCGGCAGAGCGTTGTAGGCTTCCAGGTTGACGGCACATTCTTCTGCCGAAGACGGCTCGCCGACACCCGGCCAATAGTAGTTCTTGGCGATCTGGTAGTAGCCGAGTGCGCTGTCGGTCCAGGGGCCGATGAACTCGCCGGCATCCAGTGCGCCGGACTGGAGCGCCTGGAACATGGCCGGGCCGCTCATGGCCTGAACCGCCATGCCGAGCTTGGAGCACATTTCGGAAGCCAGACCCGTGGAGCGGAACTTCAGGCCCTTCAGGTCGTCAACGCTGTTGATCTCGTTGCGGAACCAGCCGGCCCACTGCGGACCGGAGTTGCCGCACAGGAACGGTTTCAGGTTGAATCGGGCGTAGATCTCGTCATAGAGCGCCTGGCCGCCGCCATGGATCATCCAGCCGGCCTGTTCGGGAGCAGTCAGACCGAACGGCTGCGAACCGAACAGCAGGATGCCCTTCGACTTGGAACCCCAATAGGCGGGAACCGCGTGGTAGAGCTCGGCCGTGCCCTGACCGACTGCATCGAACACGCCATTGCCCGGAACGATTTCGCCGGCTGCAAAGAGTTTCACCTCGATGCGGCCAGCAGAGAGCGCGGTGATGCGGTCTGCCAGCATCTGGGCGGCGACGCCCGGGCCGGGCAGGTTCTTCGGCCATGCCGTGACCATGCGCCATTGCTGCACATCCTGCGCAATGGCAGGTGCGGCCAGGGTGGAGGCTGCAACGGCGGCCGTGCCGGTGGCACCGGCTTTCAGAAAATCGCGTCTCTTCATGGTGTTACCTCTCTGTCAGGTTCAAGGATCGGAGCATCTCGCCGTGCTTGATCGCACTTTCGTTGCCGGGTCATCTTTCTGCGTCCATCAGGACGCAGGATGACCCAGTATGGCCGGCAGGTTGAGCCCCTGTTCTTTCGCGCAGTCGAGCGCGATCTCATAACCGGCATCCGCGTGACGCATCACTCCTGTTGCCGGGTCGTTCCACAGCACCCGGCCAATCCGCCGGTCGGCATCTTCCGTGCCGTCGCAGCAGATGACCATGCCGGAGTGCTGGGAAAAGCCCATGCCGACGCCGCCGCCATGGTGGAGCGACACCCAGGTCGCACCGGACGCGGTGTTGAGCAGGGCGTTCAGAAGCGGCCAGTCGGACACGGCGTCCGAGCCGTCCTTCATGGCTTCGGTCTCGCGGTTGGGCGAAGCGACCGAGCCACTGTCGAGGTGGTCGCGGCCGATCACGATCGGGGCTTTCAACTCGCCGTTGCGGACCATTTCGTTGAAGGCAAGGCCCAGACGGTGGCGCTGGCCGAGGCCAACCCAGCAGATGCGTGCCGGCAGGCCCTGGAAGGCAATACGCTCGCGCGCCATGTCCAGCCAGTTGTGCAGGTGCTCGTCGTCCGGGATGAGTTCCTTCACCTTGGCGTCGGTCTTGTAGATGTCCTCCGGATCGCCGGAAAGCGCGCACCAGCGGAACGGGCCGATGCCGCGGCAGAACAGCGGGCGGATGTAGGCCGGAACGAAGCCCGGGAAGGCGAAGGCGTTTTCCAGGCCTTCTTCCTTGGCCACCTGACGGATGTTGTTGCCATAGTCCAGCGTCGGCACACCCATGTTCCAGAAATCGACCATGGCAGCGACATGCACCTTCATGGAAGCGCGCGCGGCCTTTTCGACGGCCTTCGGATCGGTCTCGGCCTTGGCGCGCCATTCGGCGACGGTCCAGCCCTGTGGCAGGTAGCCGTTGACCGGGTCGTGGGCAGAGGTCTGGTCGGTGACGATGTCCGGCTTCACGCCGCGATTTACCAGCTCGGAAAACACATCGGCGGCGTTGCCGATCAGGGCGACGGACTTGGCTTCCCCCGCCTTGGTCCAGCGGTCGATCAGCGCCAGGGCCTCGTCGAGAGAGTGGGTCTTTTCATCGACATAGCGGGTGCGCAGGCGGAAGTCGGCGCTTTTCTCGTCGCACTCCACTGCAAGGCAGCAGGCGCCTGCCATGACGGCGGCAAGCGGCTGGGCGCCGCCCATGCCGCCGAGACCGCCGGTCAGGATCCAGCGGCCCTTCAGGTTGCCTTCATAGTGCTGGCGGCCGGCTTCCATGAAGGTTTCATAGGTGCCCTGCACGATGCCCTGGGTGCCGATATAGATCCAGGACCCGGCGGTCATCTGGCCGTACATGGCCAGGCCCTTCTTATCCAGCTCGTGGAAATGGTCCCAGTTGGCCCAGTTCGGCACCAGGTTGGAATTGGCGATCAGAACGCGCGGGGCGTCCTTGTGGGTTCGGAAAACACCGACAGGCTTGCCGGACTGGACCAGCAGCGTCTCGTCTTCCTCAAGGGTCTTGAGGCTTGCGACGATGCGGTCGAAGTCGTCCCAGGTGCGTGCGGCGCGGCCGATGCCGCCGTAGACGACCAGCTCGTGCGGGTTTTCCGCCACATCCGGATGAAGGTTGTTCATCAGCATGCGCAGCGGGGCTTCGGTCAGCCACGACTTGGTGTTGAGTTCGGTGCCGGTGGGCGGGAATACGTCGCGGGCGTTGTGGCGGCGATCAGTCATTGTTCGCTCCCTGGGTGTTGTTCTGGAACAAGGTCGGCGCAAGGGTTTCCAGTGCGCTCAGGATCTTTCTGAGATGGACCCGAAGCCGGTTAGCCCTGGCATCGTCATAGGCAAAGGGCGTGTCTTCGGTGGCAAGATGGGTCTTCTGGGCGAGCTCCATCTGGATGGCGTGAAAGCCTTCGGCCGGCTGGCCGTAGTGCCGTGTCGTCCAGCCGCCCTTGAAGCGGCCGTTGAGGATCGACGTGTAGCCTTCCGCTGCTTGCGTGCAGCCGACAACGGCAGCCTCAATCGCGCGGGCGCAGGTCGTGCCGTTGTTGGTGCCGGTGTTGAAATCCGGCAGCGTGCCTTCAAACAGGAACGGCACGACAGAGCGGATCGAGTGGCAGTCGTACAAGATGGCGACGCCGTGTTTTGCCCGCACCCGTTCCATTTCCGCCAGAAGGGCGGCGTGGTACGGGGCGTGCCAGGCAAGCCGCCGCGCTTCGATGTCGTCTGCCTCCGGCTCCATGCCGGGTTGGTAGAGCGGTTGGCCGTCGAAATCGGTTGTCGGGCAAAGGGTCGTGGTGTTCTGGCCCGGATAAAGGCTGACACCTTTCGGGTCGCGATTGGCGTCGATCACGTAGCGGTGGAAGTTGGCCTTCACCATGGTCGCGCCGGGCAGCAGGCCGGAATAGAGCCGGTCCACATGCCAGTCGGTGTCGGCCAGTTTCAGGCCGGTGTCGTTGAAACGGGCCTTGATGTCGTCCGGCACGAAGGTGCCCGCGTGGGGCACGCCGAGAACGACCGGGCTGTCTCCGCGAATGACATCAACCGGCTGCATGGGCGTCTCCCAGCGTGATCATGTGGCCGGCTGAGATTGCCGAAACCAGCTCGCGGCTGCGGATCAGGCCGGCCGCGGTTTCAAGATCCGGCGCCATGTAGCGGTCCTTTTCCAGCGAGGGAACGACGCCGCGGAGGCTGTCCACCACGGTCTGCAGCGAGGCGCTGGTCTTCAGCGGGGCGCGGTGCTCGATGCCTTCGGCACCACACAGCAGCTCAACCCCCAGAATCTGGCTGAGGTTGGCGTTCATGCGGGCAAGGCGGCGGGCGCCATGGGCGGCCATGGAGACATGGTCTTCCTGGTTGGCGCTGGTCGGGGTGGAGTCCGTCGAGCACGGATTGGCCAGATGCTTGTTCTCGCTCATCAGGGCGGCGGTGGTGACTTCGGCAATCATCATGCCGGAGTTCAGGCCCGGGTCCTTGGCGAGGAACGGCGGCAGGTCAAACGACAGGGTCGGGTCGACCATCAGCGCGACGCGGCGCTGGGAAATCGCTCCGAGTTCGGCAATCGCCAGCGCAATCTGGTCGGCGGCAAAGGCAACCGGCTCGGCGTGGAAGTTGCCGCCGGAGACGATCCGGTCGGCATCGATCAGCACCAGCGGATTGTCGGTTGCCGCATTGGCCTCGATCTTCAGCGTGCGGGCGGCCATGCGCAGCAGGTCGACACAGGCGCCGGCCACCTGGGGCTGGCAGCGGATGCAGTAGGGGTCCTGCACGCGGGTGTCGCCTTCGCGGTGGCTTTCACGGATTTCCGAGCCGTCCATGATGGCGCGCATGGCCCTTGCCACTTCGATCTGGCCGCGATGGCCGCGCAGTTCGTGGATTTCCGGCAGGAGCGGCGCCGTCGACCCCATGATGGCGTCGGTGGAAAGGCTTGCGGTCATCAGGGTCGCTTCGGCCAGACGCCAGGCGTCGAACAGGCCGGTGAGCGCGCAGGCGGTCGAGAACTGCGTGCCGTTGATCAGGCCGAGGCCTTCCTTGGGGCCAAGCACCACCGGTTTAAGACCGGCTTTGGCAAGGGCTTCGCCGCCGGGCATGCGGGTGCCACCGAAGTCGGCTTCGCCTTCGCCGATCAGGACGGCGGTCATGTGGGCCAGCGGGGCCAGATCGCCGGAAGCACCGACAGACCCTTGCGAGGGCACCATCGGCGTGACGTTCTTTTCCAGGCACGCCTCGATCAGCTTCATCACTTCAAAGCGCACACCAGACGCGCCGCGGCCCAGCGACATGAGCTTCAGCACCATCATCAGGCGGGTGGTGGTTCTGTCGAGCGGTTCGCCAACGCCGCAGCAATGGGAGAGTATCAGGTTCCGCTGCAGGGTTGCGGTGTCTTCCGGGGCGATCTTGACGCTGGCAAGCTTGCCGAAGCCGGTGTTGACGCCGTAAACCGCGTCGCCGCCCTGTGCGGCCTTGGCAACACGCTCGGAGGCAAGGTTGATCGCAGCTTCCGCAGCGCGGTCGATGCGCACCGGCAGTTCTTCGCGGTAGATGCGTTCCAGATCCGCCAGGGTCACAGCACCGGGCGTCAGGGTGAGGGCGCTCATTCAGAGCCTCCGAAAATGCGTTTGAAGAGGGAGTTGAAGCCGATCCGGTAGGAAAGCTCCGCCGGGTGGGTGACGTTCCACACTGCGAGATCCGCCCGGTTGCCGGAGGCCAGTGTGCCCTGGTCGCCAAGGCCAAGCGCCCTGGCGGCTTCGCGGGTGACACCGGCCAGCGCTTCTTCCGGTGTCATGCGGAACAAGGTGCAGCCCATGTTCATGGTCAGCAGCAGCGAGGTGAGGGGGGATGACCCCGGATTGCAGTCGGTTGCCAGCGCGACAGGCACTTTGTGCTGGCGCAGAAGATCCAGCGGCGGGTATTGCGTTTCGCGCAGGGTGTAGAACGCGCCGGGCAACAGCACAGCGACGGAACCGCTTTCGGCCATTGCCTTGACACCGGCTTCGTCCAGATATTCCAGGTGGTCGGCGGATAGCGCGCTATAGGAGGCGGCCAGCGCCGCGCCGTTCAGGTTGGAGAGCTGCTCTGCGTGCAGCTTCACCGGCAGGCCAATCTCTTTTGCCTTGTCGAACACCTTGCCGATCTGTTCCGGCGAAAAGGCGATGCCTTCGCAAAACCCGTCGACGGCATCCACCAGGCCTTCGCCATGGGCGGCTTCCAGAGCGGGCAGGCAGATCTTTTCCAGATAGGTGTCGGCCTTGTCCTTGTATTCGGCCGGAATGGCATGAGCGCCCAGAAAGCTGGTCTTGACGGTGATCGGGCGCAGCTTGCCGATCTTGCGGGCGGCGCGCAGCATGCGCAGCTCGGTTTCCCGGTCGAGGCCGTAGCCGGACTTGATCTCGATGGCGGTCACGCCCTCTGCAATCAGCGCATCGACACGGGGCAGGGCGGCTTCCAGAAGCTGCTTTTCGCTGGCTGCCCGCGTTGCCTTGACCGTGGAAACGATGCCGCCGCCGGCGCGGGCAACGTCTTCATAACTGGCGCCCTCAAGGCGCATTTCGAATTCGCGCGCCCGGTCGCCGCCGAAAACAACATGGGTGTGACAGTCGATCAGCCCCGGGGTCACCAGCCGTCCGTCAAGATTGTCGGCGTTGAGCGATGTGTAGTGGGACGGCAGATCCGCGGCCTTGCCGATCCAGGCAATCCGGCCGCCCTCCGTCACCAGCGCACCGTCTTCAATCAGGCCGTAGGGCGCTCCGTTCGCGGTGAGCGTCGCCAGCCTGGCGTTTGTGAGGAGGCGTTTGAGCACGTCCATCTCCGGCTTGATTAGATTGCGTTATAAGATAATATGCATGCACATATTAACGTGTCAACGGAGGAAAAGACGGCATGTCGACAGTTTCGGGCGCGACGGTTTTTGCGGAAAAGGCGCTTCTGGCCGATGGCTGGGCGGAAAATGTCGCCGTCAGGGTCGGCCCGGACGGCCGCATCGCCGCCGTTGAAAGAGAGGCCCGGCCGGAGGGCGAGCGCGTTGGCATTCTTCTGCCGGCGCCCGTCAACCTGCACAGCCATGCGTTTCAGCGGGCCATGGCCGGCATGAGCGAGCGGCGCGGCAGCGAAAGCCGCGACAGTTTCTGGACCTGGCGCCAGATCATGTTCCGCTTCCTCGACGCCCTGACACCGGAAGATGTTGAAGCGATTGCCGCCTTCGTGCAGATGGAAATGCTGGAGGCGGGCTATGCCGCCGTTGGCGAGTTCCACTATCTGCACCACCAGCCGGGCGGGGCGCCCTACGCCAATCTGGCGGAGATGTCGGAACGCATCATGGCAGCCGCCAGCGACACCGGCATCGGCCTCAGCCATCTGCCGGTTCTTTACCAGTTCGGCGGTTGCGACGGGCGCCCGCTGGCGGCCGGACAGATCCGCTTCGGCAATGATTTCGACCGCTTCCAGAAACTGCACGCGCTGGCGTCCCAGGCGCTCAAGGCCCTGCCGGATGATGCGGTCATCGGCGTTGCCCCGCATTCGCTGCGCGCGGTGGACGCGGATGGCCTGAAGAACGCCGTTGCCCTTGCCGGCGGCAATCCTCTGCACATGCACCTTGCCGAGCAGATCCCGGAAGTGGACGAGGTTCTGAAAGCGACGGGGCAGCGCCCGGTGGAATGGCTGCTGTCCAACCACGCGGTGTCTGAAAACTGGTGCCTGATCCACTGTACGCAGATGACCCCGCAGGAGACCGCAGGCCTTGCGGAGACCGGCGCCATTGCGGGCCTGTGTCCGATCACCGAATCCAGCCTTGGCGACGGCATCTTCGATGGTGTCGACTATCTGGCGGCTGGCGGTCGCTTCGGCATTGGCTCGGATTCCAACATCCGCATCGCGCTATCGGAAGAGCTGCGCACGCTGGAATATTCCCAGCGGCTGCGCGACACCTGCCGGGCCTCTGTCGCCACGAAGGAAAAATCCACCGGGCGGGTGCTGTTCGACGGTGTGGTTGCCGGCGGTGCGCAGGCGGCGGGGCGTGCCGCAGGCAAGGTCGCGGAAGGCGCGCTTGCCGATCTCGTCGCGCTGGATGGCACGGCCATCGATCTGGAAGGCCGGGACGGCGATGAAATTCTGGATGCCTGGATCTTTGCCGGTGACGACCGGATGGTCACGGACGTCTGGTCGGCTGGCCGGCATGTTGTTTCCGGCGGAAACCATGTAAAAGGCAACGCCATCCGCGCGAAATACCGGGCCACCATGGCTTCGTTGCGCGCCAGGCTTTGAAAAGGGCTTTGAAAACGGCTCTGAACAACGGCTTCGACAAACGGCCTTGAAGAACGACTTGAACGGATAAGACGACTTGGCGCTGGCGGACACAAATTCCTGGACGGGGATACGCGAGGAACTTCTTCGCCGGATCCATGACCGGATCTGGCAGCCGGGGGAGCAGATCCCCCATGAGGCAGATCTTGCGGAAGAGTTCGGCTGCGCCCGCACCACCGTCAACCGCGCCCTCAGGGATCTGGCCGAAAGCGGGCTTGTGGTGCGCAAGCGCCGGGCGGGAACGCGGGTTGCGCTCAACCCGCCCCAGCGCGCAACACTCACCATCCCGATCCTGCGTGAGGAAGTCGAAGCCCTCGGCCGCACCTACCGGCACAGCCTTCTGGAAAGGGACTTCCGGCCCCTGCCGCCGATGCTGCACGGCGCGTTCCAGGTCAGCCTCGGCGCGGACGTCCTGTTTCTGAAGACGCTGCACTTTGCCGATAACCGGCCGTATGTTTTCGAGGAACGCTACATCAACCTGGAAGCGGCCCCCGCGGCCCGCGACATGACGTTCGAGGACGTCAGCGCCAACGAATGGCTGGTCCACAACGCGCCCTACAGCCACGGCGACATTTCCTTCTTCGCCGTCAATGCCGACAAGACCCTGTCCCGCAAACTGGATGCCACCACGGGCGCGGCCCTCTTCGCCATGGAACGCATCACCTGGACCGGCCCCCTGCCCATCACCCACGTCCGCCTCATCTTCGCCCCGGGCTACCGGATGCGGACGGAGATTTGAGGGGGAACGTTCTGCTTGGGCGGAAGGGGAATGACGGTTTTTCCGCACAGTCGTTGAAGCGGGCACTCAAATCGAGCAAGACTTTTGTAGCTTTCGGCCCAGAGCTGCCGTTCGATGGTAAAGCATCGAACGGCTGTTTCGCGGGCGCAAGTCGGACGCTCAAATTTCTGACGCTGTGCTTTGAAAGCGGGTGTTCGCTGAAAATAAGCAGTAACAGTTTGAGTGATCGGATCCCGACGTTTGCTGCAGAGGCAAGTCTTTCCAAATCAGACGGTCAAATTAGTAGTGTAATTTCCTGTAGATGTTTGTTTTGGTTGCCGAGGCTGGTTATGGTCATGCAAAAGGTACAATGTCAGAAATCATTTGATTTTGGCGATATGAAATGCGGAGCAAGCTTCGATTGGAGGGCAAATTAGTGGCAAAGGCACCAAACGCCGCGGATGCTGATCAAGATGAGGCTGAACGACTCCGCTACAGTGTGAGCTTGGTAAAGCAAGGTCGTCATCAGTTTTATACACTCACCCTATTTAGCAACATTCTGGCCGAGACCTGCGTTGTCACAACTCGCAAGGAGGATCCAATAAAGGGTTTTCAAAGGGAGCTGGACAAGAAGCGTGCAATGGAAATCGCGCGGTACATAGATGAAGAAATGGGTACAATTCCCAGCTCGATCGTTCTTTCCGCACAACCAGCAGCAGATCTAAGGATTGTTGGTCGAGGAAAGACAATAGAATTCTCAAAACGTCCTGGGGCGTTTCTAATTCTTGATGGGCAACATAGAGTGTACGGATTTTCTATGGCAGAAACCCCGCTTCGCGTACCTGTTGTGATTTACAATGGTCTGTCAAGAAGGGACGAAACCCGCCTCTTTATTGATATTAATACTAAACAAAGGCCTGTTCCGTCCCAGCTTCTGCTAGATATCAAGCAGCTTGCAGACGTTGAAACAGAAGCAGAAGAAGTTTTGCGGGACGTTTTTGATACTTTTGATGAAGATAATAATAGTGCAATGGCGGGTTTATTGTCGCGTTCTGAAGCTTCTCGAACTAAAATTACAAGGGTTACATTTAATCATGCTGTAAAGCCGCTTCTGCCATTATTTTCTTCTCGAACCGAAGAAGAGATCTACGATATTCTGAACGCCTACCTTACGGCGGTTTCTGCTGAAATAACAAATAAAACGACATCACCGCTTTTAGCCAAACCTGTGGTTTTTCGTGCATTTCTTGCTCTGTTTAGACCGGTAGTACAGAGGTTGGTTGACAAGTTTGGCCAAGAATATACTGCAGAGCATTTTCAGACAGTGCTTGGCCCGGTATTCAGCAACCTTCCGATCGCAAAACTTGAGAAGCCCGGATCTAGTTGGACAGCGTTGCGTGATTACCTTGAGAAACGTGTCGTTTCAAAGCTTACCCTTTGAGAGAAAACATGTGACCGAGCTTTCAACGCTACTCTGTACAGGACTTCTTTCCCGGTTGGGTGTTGAGCCAAGTGTTGAAGGAGGCTTTCAAAACTGGGTGACAAATAGCGCCTTCACCCCGGATACCACAACAAACGCGGGAGAAGTGCTTCTAAATCGGGTGTCGATTAACAGTTTTGTGCCTGCAATTGCTTATGATTTTGAACGATTTTCCCTTGCAGCTAAAGAGAGCTATATTATTGCTTCACTTGAAAGGGATAATTTCGAGGCTTTGGGTTGGCCAACACTTAAATATTACTATTCCAGTTTTTTTGCTGCTCATGCAATTCTCAGAAGTCGGGGTGCCTCGATCAGTAAATTAGAGCGGCGGCAAACGAAACACATCAATGATGTACTGAGTCTCTATAAACCTAACGCATCAACTATTACGCCGGGTATGTTTTGGATTTCCGTCGAAAATCATCCGTCGAACGGCCCTGGGGAAATTTCTGTTTTGGTTCGACCTCAAAATAGTCAAGGAGCAGGTGTACATGAAGCTTTCTGGCGAGAATTTTGTACTTTCTTAAATAATGAAGCAGCGAAGGCGGTGTTGGAGGGAGCACCTAGTTCATCAGACTTCGTGGCGAAAGCCGATGAATTGTCGCAAGCGATCTTAAGAGGTGGTGCAACCGGATCATGGCTGTCTCATCTTAGAAATCAAATAAACTATCAGCATTCATATGATCTTTGGTTGCCATATCGGAAGTCCTCCGAGGGCTACAAGTCGCTTTCTCGCACAAATCTTCCTATGGCAGAAAAAGCGCGCCTCGACATCTCAAAAACAAGAAAGCCTGTGGCTGCTTTTGTGAACGTTGCTCTCTATGTCACCAACCTTTCGATCGTTGTCAGTGATTTCCTTGCTCAGCGATCCAGTAAGGGTAGAGCCTTTGGGCAAAAGTGGCGCCGATTGAATCAAATACTGAATATTAGCAACGTGTAATCGTCTTGAAATATACGTGAGACGAGTATTCACTACGCTGCCATCATGCCCATAAGCTACTTGGCAGCTTCCCGCCCCATTTGGGTTGTTCAAAAAGCGAACAGCCAATGACTGCTTTACAGAAGAGGCCGAAGACACAGGCGCGACCGACTTGAGGGGACGCGAAGCGGGCATCCTTCTGTGTGCCTGCCGCACGTCATTCCGGACAAGTGCAGCATAGCTGCGCGCTGATCCGGAACCTGGTGGGTCAGCGTGCGCGCCTCAATAAAAAAACGCCCTCGTCCGGCAGGAGAGGGCGTTTTGGTTTGTGGCGGCGTTGGTCGGCAATCAGTCGATGGTTGAGCTTTCCTCATCCTTCTTCATGTGGCGCATGCGGGCTTTCAGGACCCGGCCGAAGATGATCGGCAGGACGAAGCCGATGATGGCCAGGCTCCACAGCCCGATGGAGAGCGGGCTGCCGACGAGGACGGCCCAGTCGCCGTTGCTGATGGTGATGGCGCGGCGCAGGTTGTTTTCCATGGCGTTGCCCAGCAGCGTGCCGAGGATGATGGGGACCAGCGGCACGTCGAGCTTGCGCAGCACCCAGCCGAGCACGCCAAATCCGACCATGACCAGAAGGTCGAAGGAGGAGCCGGAGATGCCGTAGATGCCGACGAAGCTGACCATGGCGACGATGGGCATCAGGATGCGCGGCGGGACCAGGAGAACGCGGGTGAACAGGCCGATCATCGGAATGTTCATGGCCAGCAGCATGAAGTTGGCGATGAAGAGCGCCGCGATCAGACCCCAGACCACATCCGGCTGCTGGGTGAACAGCAGCGGGCCCGGGGTGATGTTGAGCGCCAGCAGAACCGCCAGCAGCACGGCTGTTGTGCCGGACCCGGGAACACCGAGCGCCAGCATCGGCACCAGCGCCCCACCGGCCGCGGCGTTGTTGCCGGCTTCCGGTGCGGCGACACCGCGCGGATCGCCCTTGCCGAAGGTGCCTTCCTTGTCGACGAGCTTCTTTTCGAACGTATAGGAAACGAACGAGCCGAGCGACGCGCCGGCACCGGGCAGAACACCGGCCACGAAGCCGAGCAGGCTGGTGCGCAGCATGGTCGGGGTGCAGTATTTCAGGAGCGCGAAGCTGGGCATCAGCCGGCCGACGGAGACCTTGCTGGCGTTGGCTTCGGCATTGCCATGGCGGTGTTCCAGAAACAGGAAGACCTCGGACAGGGCGAACAGGCCGACGATGGCGACCAGGAAGTCGATGCCGTCGTAAAGGTGCACTTCGCCGAAGGTGAAGCGCGGAACGCCGGTCTGGGTGTCGACGCCGACGGTGGCCAGACCGATGCCGAGTGCCGCGGCGAAGGCGGTCTTGGCCTGGTTGGTCGAGGCAACGCCGCCCAGGGTGGCAAAGGCCAGCGTGAACAGGGCGAAATATTCCGCCGGGCCGAACAGAAGCGCGATCTTGACCAGCTGAGGCGCCAGCAGGATGAGGCCCCAGGTGGCGATGAACGCACCGACGAAGGAGGCAACGCCCGAGAGCGACAGCGCCTCGCCGGCGCGGCCCTGCTGGGCCATCGGATACCCGTCGAGACAGGTCATCATCGCCGGTTCGTCACCGGGAATGTTCAACAGGATCGACGAGATGCGCCCGCCGTACATGGCGCCGTAATAGACCGATGTCAGCAGGATCAGCGAGGGTGTCGCGCCAAGGCCGAGGGTGAAGGCCAGGGGGATCAGGATGGCGACGCCGTTGGACGGGCCAAGGCCCGGGAGGGCACCCATGATGGTGCCGAGAAAACAGCCGAGCAGGGCCAGCAGAAGGTTCTGCCAGGTCAGCGCGATGACGAAGCCGTCGGCCAGTGATGAGAGAGTGTCCATGCCGATGCTCCGTTAAAACCCGAACGGGCCCTTGGCCAGAGACAGGCCAAGCACGAGGTGAAAGACAGCGTAGATGCCGACCGACGTCAGGCAGCCGATGAGCACCGACCCGATGGGCGCGGACCCGAGGCGCCAGGTGAGGTAGCTGGCGGCAACAGCCGTTGCCAGGATGAAACCGGCTTCCGGCAGCAGGATCGCGTAGAGGATCATCGCCAGCACAGCCAGGGCGACTTCGAGAAGGCGCGGCAACGACGGCCATTCCGGCGCGGCGTCGGGCTTCAGGAAAATAGCAAGGGAGGCAAGGCCCAGAACTGCGGCGATGATGAGGGGAAACGCCTTCGGGCCGACCGCGTCGGACAGAAAGCTTTCTTCGATAATGAGAGCGGCCCAGGCATATCCCAGCGCGAGAAAAAGCCCGACCGCGCCAAAGATACGGTCGCTCATGGTTTCCTTCCTGAGAGCGGCTCTCTTCCGATACCGGCCGCCGCCCCGTGCGTTTTCTGTTGTTTTCCGGCACTTGACGTCTGCCACCGCGTCTGCCGGCAATCCGGTGTGCCCGGTCATGACTTATGCGGTCGGCATGACCGCGGTGCGCGGTAAACCGGATGAGGCCCGCGTTGGGGCGTCATCCGAACAAAGAAGGGGGCACAAGGACTGCGCCCCCCAAGTCGGCACAACCCACGGTTTTTTTATTTGATGATGCCGATTTCTTTGGAGATGTTCTGGATCTGCTGCACGGAGTTGGCAACGAATTGCTCGAATTCCTCGCCCTGCAGGTCAAGCGGAGCCAGACCGTTTGCAGCCATGATGGCTTTCCACTCGTCGCTGGAGTAAAGGTCGGAGACCTTGGACACCCAGGCATTGTATGCCTCGTCGGACATTTTGCCCGGAGCGTAGAAGCCGCGCCAGTTTGCGCCGATTGCGTCGATGCCCTGTTCCTTGGCGGTCGGGAAGTCGGCGAATTCACCGGGCAGACGCTCGGGCGCCAGAACGGCGATCACCTTGATGTCGCCGCTGTCGACAAAGCCCTTGGCTTCGGAAATGTCGCCGGTGAAGGCCTGCACGGAACCGGCCAGAAGCTGGGTCACGGCTTCACCGCCACCGTCGAAGGCGATGTATTTCACCTTGCGGACGTCTTCGATGCCGTAAGCGTTGGCCGCGATCAGAACCTTCAGGTGGTCCCAGCCGCCGACAGCGGAACCGCCGGCAACGGAAATGGATGTCGGATTGTTTTTGATCTCGTCCAGAAGTTCCGGCAGCGTGTTGATCGGGCTGTCGGCGGCAACGGCGATCACGCCGTAGTCAGCGCCAACGGAGGCCACCCAGCGGACCTGGTCCATGGTGTTGCCCGGGTAAGCGCCCTGAGCCAGACGGGTTGCGGTGGCCGAGGACGCTGCCACGATCAGGTCGTTGTCGTCGTCGCGCTTGTTGACCACTTCAGCAAAGGCCACGCCGCCGCCGCCGCCAGCCAGGTTCACCACCTGCATGGTCTTGTCCAGAAGCTTCAGGTCCTGAAGGGTCTTGCCGACCTGGCGGCAGGTGAAGTCCCAGCCACCGCCCGGGTTGGCCGGTGCGATGCATTCCGGGTTTTCCGGCTTGAAGTCGGCAGCGGTTGCACCGAAAGCGGACGCGCCAAGGAATGCGGCCGCCAGCAAGAGGCGGGTCGTTTTGAATGTCATGTTGTCGTTCCTCCACAAGAGCAGGGCTATTGGAAAGCCCCTTGTATCCGCTGTGTCGCAATTGCGAGTCCTCCCAACGGATGTGAGGAAGAGCCTAGCGGCAAACCCTGTCATCAACCTGTCAACACGGCGCACATTGCTTGCGCGCGGCGAAATTGCGGGGCAAGACTTGGGGCGGGAGGAATGAATCTTTGCGTCTTTTGCTTGTTGAAGACACGTTCGACATGGCCGAAGCGATCATGATCCGGCTGGGCCGGTCCGGTATCGCCTGCGATCTGGCCAAGTCCCTGGAAGAGGCGCGGGCCTGCGTTAGCGTCCAGACCTACGACGTGATCGTTCTCGATATCAATTTGCCGGACGGACTGGGCACCGAGCTGCTGAAGGAACTGCGCACCCGGGGCGAACGCACGCCGGTGCTGATGCTGACGGCCGAGTTTTCCGTCGACGACAGGGTGTCCTCGCTCAATTCCGGAGCGGACGATTACCTGGTCAAACCGTTCGACCACCGCGAACTGGAGGCCCGCATCCGCGCGCTCCATCGCCGGGAGCAGAACGACAAGTCGGAGGAGCTGACGCTCGGCACGCTCTCCTTCAATGCCTCCGCGCGGGTTGTCCGGCAGGGCGGCAACCCGATCACCCTGACCCGGCGCGAATTCTCGCTGCTGGAGATCCTGGTTCACAATCGCGGCAAGACTGTCAGCAAGGAACGCCTGTTCGATGGGGTGTTCAGTTTTCAGGATGCCGATGTCAGCATGAACGCGCTGGAGCTCTATGTCGCACGGCTGCGCAAGAAACTCTCGGGCGGGTCTGTCAGGATCGAGACCCAGCGAGGGCTTGGCTACAAGCTGGAAGTCGATGACTGATCTGTTCCGCAAGGTGGCATTGTCCTCGCTCACGGCGCGTGTTGCCTTCGGTATCGCCTTTCTGCTGATCTTCGGCGGGGTGATCGTTTCCATCGCCGCCTTTGCCTATGGCCGGGAAGCGGCCCGAAGCGCCTATGACCGGCTGCTTTTGGGGGCGGCGACCGGTATCGCCTCGTCGATTACCGTGCAGGACGGCCGGCCCGTCATCGAGCTGCCGGTTTCCGCGTTCGAGCTGCTGGCCCTCGCCCCCGATGACAGGATAGGCTACCGCATCATCGGTGCGGAAGGGGAAACCCTGACAGGCTACGACGAAATTACCCTGCCAACGCGGCGCAGGGATTTTCGGGATGGGTTTTTCGACAGTTCCTTTTTTGGTGAAAAAGCCCGGTTTGCCGTTGTCTCGCGCCGGTTTGCCGAGCGCACGCTCAACGGCACGGTCAAGGTGGTTGTCGGCCAGACGCTGCGCGCCCGCAATGAAATGGCCTATGACATCACGCGCAAGGCGCTCTACGTGCTTGCTGCTTCCGGGCTTGCGATGGTGCTGTTGTCGGTGGTTGTCGTACGCTCGGTGTTGCAGCCTCTGGAGCGGATCGCCGGTGGTCTCAGCGCACGAGATCCGCACGACCTGACGCCGCTGGATACCTCGGTGCCGCGGGAAACGGCGGTCATGATCAATGCCCTCAACGGCTTCATGGCCCGGCTCGACCGACAGATGAACTCCATGCGGCATCTGATCTCCGACACCGCGCATCAGCTCAGAACACCGGTGGCGGCGCTCAGGGCGCAGGCGGACCTTTTCACCGATGAACCGGAGCTTGCGAGAAAGGAAAAGATCGTCGAGCGGATCCAGACCCGCACGGCCAGCCTCGGCCGTCTTCTCGACCAGCTTCTCAGCCAGGCGCTTGTGATCCACCGGGGTGACAGCGCCAGACGGGAGCGGGTGGACCTGCGCGACATTGCTCTCGATGTTTTCGAAGAAGGCGATCACGCAGTTCTCAATCCGGAGTTCGACGTCATCCTGGATATCGGCGAGGAGCCCGTCGAAGTACTGGCCGATGCGCAATCCCTGAAGGAAGCCTTGAAGAACCTTTTGAACAACGCGCTCAAATATGGCCGCTCGCCGGTGCGGGTCGGTGCCTCGTCAGAAGGTCGCCGGGCCAGTATCTGGGTGGAAGATGCAGGCGGCGGTCCGGTGGACGGCGTTCTTGCCGAACTGGGCTCCCGCTTCAACAAGGGCGCCTTGTCACGGCAAAGCAGTTCCGGTCTCGGTCTTGCGATCGCACATGCTGTCGCCCACTCCTTCGATGGTGAATTGCGGCTGGAAAAAACCGACAGCGGCTGCTTTCGCGCCGCCCTTGTTTTTGCAGCCCTGCCGGAGGGAAGCGCATGAAGCTTGTGTCTTTTCTGAAGGGTCTGGCTGTCCTCGCCGCTCTCTTCACCGCCGGCCGGGCCGTTTCAGCCCAGGAGCTGGTGGAGGTTTTCGGGCCGCAGATCACCAACAGGGTGCTGGTGCTGCGTTCGACCACCGATATTGCCGTCTTCGGGCCCGTGGTCGAGACCTTCCTGCGCACCCAGCCGGGTTTGCAGGTGCGATATGAACAATGGGGATCGAACGAGCTCTACCGGCTGACCCGCCGGGACTGCCGCGATGGGGTTGCCGGTGCCGACATCGTCATCAGCTCCGGTGTTCACCAGATGGTGCAACTTGTCAACGAGGCCTGCGCGGCGTCCTATCGCTCGCGGTTGACCGAACGGTTGCCGGAGGCGCTGCGCTGGCGCGACGAATTGTGGGGCATCACCCGCGAGCCGGCGGTGATCGTCTATAACCGAGAGCTGGTGCCGGCGGAGGATATTCCGCAAAGCCGCTTCGATCTGCTCGACCTGCTGAGGCCCGACGGTACACCTTATGCAGGACGGGTCGCGACCTATGATATCGAGCAATCGGGGCTCGGCTATCTGTTCGCGTTCGCCGATGCGCAGGAAGCGACAACATTCGGCGCGCTGCAGGAATCCTTCGGCCGGTCGCAGGCTGTTTCCACCTGCTGCTCGGTCGACATCATCAAGGGCGTTGCCGAAGGGCGCTATCTGATTGCCTACAACGTGCTGGGGTCGTACGCCCAGGGCTATCAGCTCAAGGACAAGCGGATCGGCATTGTGCTGCCGTCCGACTACACCCTGGTGCTGTCACGAACCTTCATGATCCCGAAACAGGCAGACCACAAGGCCGAGGCGGAAGCGTTTCTGGACTTCCTTCTGTCTTCGGAAGGCACGCTCGCGCTCAGGACCGCTTTGCTGATCAGCCCGCTTCTGGAAACGGAAGAAGGCAACGAGGGCGAGGGGCTGAGTTCAACCGCGCTGCGGCCCATCGGGCTGTCGCCGGCGCTCATGGTCGCGCTCGATGAACTGACCCGGGAAACGTTCCTGCGCCGCTGGCGGTCGACGTTTCCAGGGCCGTAACTGTCTCTCTCCAACGGACAACCCGCCGCCCGCGGGGACAGGCGGCGGGTCATGGGTCAGAACTTCTTGGCGAAGCTCAGCTTGAAGCTGCGGCCAGCACCTTCGTCGTCGCTCAGGTGGTTCCGGTAGGACTTGTCAAACACGTTGTCGACGTTGAAGCGGACCTCGCTGTCCGCCATGAAGCCTTCTTCCGGTTTCCAGGCGGCATAAAGGTTATGCAGCACATAGCCGGCGGTTTCCTGCTCGTCGGACCCCACGCGGTCCTGGGGGGCGTAGAAGTCGCCCTTCCAGCCGAAGTCCAGGTTCCATGGCCGGTAGACATAGCCGATCTTGAGGAACGCGCTGTCGGCGGGCACGGCGTTCATGTAGCCGCCGGTGCTGACATTGTTGCCCCGGATCAGCGAGGCGCCAAGCGATCCGTAAACGCTTTCCGTCCAGTAGGAAGCTTCCAGCTCCAGCCCTTCGTAACGGGCTTTCGGGATGACTTCCTTCACCACCGACGAACCGTTCCAGTAGCTGGCGTAATAGTTGGTGACGTTGTTGCGGAACGCCGTTCCCTTCAGGCGGAAGGCATCACCGCCCATGATCAGGTCGTCGAAGGACAGCGTGACACCGGCCTCGAAGTTGTTCGACAGTTCCTTGTCGAGATCGTTGACGACATAATTCGAGAATACCTCGTCGAGTGACGGCAGGCGCTCGGTATGGGCAATGGAGCCGAAGACGCCGAGCCACTCGGACATCTTGATCATCGCCGCAAGCTTTGGAGAGTAGCCGACGGCGCTCTTGTCCTCGTTCAGGTCGACGGTTGCACCTCTGCTGTTCACATAGCTGCCGACGGACACATTGCTGTAGTCGATGCGCATGCCGGGAATAAGGGTGATGCGGTCGTTCCAGACCAGCTCGGCCTGCGCATAGCCGCCGACGTTGACCGTTTCGCCTTCCGGGTGAGAGTTCGAACCGGATTGAGTATAGTTCGCAAAATGACGTGGATTGAGCCGCTCCTGATACTGGCCGTCGATGCCGGTCGTGACATAGGCCATCCAGTCTCCACCCAGCTGGAACGTGGCGACGTTGTCAGCCTTGCCCTGCCAGGTTTCATAGGAGTATTCTGAACTCATTCCGAGAGAGTAGACGCAGCTATTTGGGCCGTAACAGATCGGGTCCTGGTTCTTCTGCTCCACCCGGGTGTCGGACCAGCTGACCTGGGCCTTCACATCCAGCAAATCGTTGCCGGTGAAGGCGTTTTGATAGCCGATGATCGCGGTCTGGTCGGTAACTGTGCGGTCGACGTCTCCAAAAGTGTTCTCCCAGGAAATCTGGTCGTAATTCTGGTTGTCCTCGTCGCTCGACCAGTTCTGATAGCTGGCGAAAACGGATTGGTCGTCGTTCTCCCCGAAGGTGTAACGGGCCTTGATCAGGCCGTTGATGGAGTTGAAATCCGTGTCCGGAACCTCGTTGCCCTGGCCATCCGTGATGTCCTGAGACTGCCTGTAGTTGAGGACGCCCAGCAACTCGAGGTTCTTGACCGGCTCCGTGGCGATGATCGCGCTGCCCAGCCAGCCGTTGCCGTTGGAATCCCAGGAGGTTTTCAGCCGGCCGCCGATCAGGTCGCCCGGATCGAGGAAGTCGCTGGCATCTTTCGTGGTGAAGGTGATCACACCGCCCATGGCGCCGGCGCCATAGAGCGTCGAGGAAGCCGGTCCGCGCAGAACCTCGATCTGCTTGTAGAGTTCCGGATCGGAGAAGAACGATCCCATCCGGTACTGTTCGAAGAACTTGTTGACCCCGTCGACCTGCATGATGATCCGGGTCTCGTCGCCCGAAAGCGCTTCGCCGATACCGCGGATATTGATGCTCTCGCCGAGAACCGAGTTGCTGCCGATTGGCGTCACGCCCGGAATTTCCTCGAAAACGTCACCGATCGTACGCGGTTGCAGATCGTTGATGCTTTCCTGGTCCAGCACCGTGACCGCCTGCGGTGTGTCGATGGCGACTTTCGGTACGCCGGCACTGACCACGATCTGCTGCAACAGCGACACCGGCTGATCCTGTCCCACGGCAGCAGGTGCCGCCGACGCGGCATCGGGTTCCAGATCCTGTGCCGCTGCCCCGCAATTAAAAGCCAGAACCCAAAGGGCAACACCCCCCATCAAGCGGGAGTTGCCGGTCTTTTTTAGCCCCATAAAAATTCTCCAAGAGTGCGCGTTGTTCGCGTCCTTTTCGCTGCCTCTCACACAGCGTTATAAACATGAGTCAGTGACTCAGGTATTGTGTTCCTAATGAAATATGAATATAGGAGTCAAGTATAAGATTGCGGCCTTTGAGGAAAACCGTTTCTTTGGAATGAATCCAAAATTCCTAATGATCCCAGAATGTTACGTGACGGGATGTTGGGGCGGGAAACTGAAGATGCGCTGCAGGAAGACCACAGCGATTAGGGGCAAAACTCATGAATGCCGATCAGATTTCCTCTGAACCCAGGCAAAGCGCTGCCAGCATCCGGGCAGCACGCGCGAACAATCCGAAGATGCGCGAACGGGATCTGGCGCAGATGCTCGACATCACGGAAGCGGAGCTGGTGGCCAGCTTCGTCGGGCATGGTGCGCGCCGGATCGAGCCGCGATTCGACGACCTGTTTCCGGGGCTGCAGAGCGTTGGCACGGTCATGGCATTGACGCGCAACGAGAGTGCGGTTCACGAGAAGATCGGACCGTTCGAGAAATTCGTGAACGGCAAGCGTGCGGCCCTGATGCTGGGCGAGCAGATCGACACGCGCATGTTCCCGGCCAACTGGGTACATGGTTTCGCGGTTGAAAAGGCTGACGGCAACGATATCCGCAGGTCGCTTCAGTTCTTCGATGCCCATGGCGATGCGGTGATGAAGATCCACACCCGCGCGGAAACGGACCTGGAAGCCTGGAACACTCTGGTTGAAAAGCTGGCGCTGGAAGACCAGACACCGGATGTCCTGCCTGACGTGAGCAAAGCCGAGCCGTTCAGCCGAAAGCTGCCGTCACAGGGTGCTGAAGAGGTGCTGCGTGACCGCTGGCAGGCCATGACCGATCCGCACCAGTTCCACGGACTGTTGAAGGATCTGGACCTCGACCGGGTCAGCGCCTTCGAACTTGCGGGCGAAGCATGGGCCTGGCCGCTTGATCGGGGCGCCGTCCCGGCCTTGTTGCGTCTTGCCGCCTCGGAAAGAATTCCGATCATGTGTTTTGTCGGCAACCGCGGCTGCATCCAGATCCATTCCGGCCCGGTGGAAAACGTGATGGACAGGGGGCCATGGATCAACATCATGGATCCGACGTTCCATCTGCATCTGCGCACCGATCACATCTATGAGGTCTGGGTGGTGCGCAAGCCGGCGGATGTCGGTCATGTTACCTCGGTCGAGGCTTATGACAGCGAAGGCCAGCAGATTATCCAGTTCTTTGGCGTGCGCGGTGAAGGCAACCGGGAACGCACCGACTGGCGCGGCCTTGCCGAAAACATGCCGAAACTCGACGGTGCGGTCAGGCTGGGAGCTGCGGAATGATCGGGGCTCTCTCGCGTTTTTGCGGTGTCTCGGCGGCGGTCGTTCTGACCGCCGCTGCCCTGGTGCTGTCCGCAAAGCCTTTGCTCGCCGAAGAGACAGGCCTGCCGGAAAGCCATCAGGTGGTCGCCATCGGCGGCTCGGTGACGGAGATCGTCTATGCCCTTGGTGAAGAGGAGAGGCTGATTGCCCGCGACACCACAAGCATCTATCCGGCGGAAGCTTCAAACCTGCCGGATGTGGGTTACATGCGCGCGCTTTCGCCGGAAGGCGTGTTGTCCGTCAATCCGGATCTGATCCTGATGTTGGAAGGCAGCGGTCCGCAGGAAACGCTGGACGTGTTGCACAAGTCCGGTGTGACGATGGCGGATGTGCCGGAGGCCTACACCGCCGAGGGGATCCTCAGGAAAGTGCGTGTCGTCGGTGAAGTGCTCGGCGTTCCGGGGAAAGCCGAAGCTCTTGCGGGCAAGCTCGGGGACGATCTCGCCGAGGCGCAGCGTGCTGCGGAAAGCAGGACCGAAGGGGTGCGCGTTCTGTTTGTTCTGTCGACAAAAGCCGGGCGTATCCTTGCTGCAGGTTCGGATACGGCCGCCAACGGCATTCTGACACTGGCGGGGGCGGAGAACGCCACCACCGGCTTTTCCGGCTACAAGATCCTTAGCGATGAAGCCATTATCAGCGCGGCCCCCGACGTGGTGCTGATGATGGACCGGCACGGCGACGGTGACAGCGGCGCGAGTGCCGAAGCGATCTTCGATCATCCCGCGCTGGCGCAGACACCGGCAGGCCGCAACAAGCGGCTGATCCGGATGAACGGACAGCTCCTCCTCGGGTTCGGTCCGCGTACGGCCGAAGCTGTCCGCGACCTGTCGAACCGCCTGGCGGACACGGCAAGCTGATGGCCTTGATGAGCGAAACGGCGCTAGCGGGCAGAAGCGGGCGGCTGTCCGCGCTTCTCGGGCTTGCCGATCTCAAGCACGGAGACCGGGCGCCCCTCGCGCGCGCGGTCATTGTGCTGCTCGCCGCGTTCACCTGCCTCGTCATTCTGGGAAGCCTTGCCATCGGTCCCATATCGATCCCCGTTCTGGAGCTTCTCCCGCACGTGCCGTCCTATGTCGCAGGAGCGGGCGAGCATGTTCCGGACGGGGTATCGGCCAGGGACTGGATCGTGCTCATGGATATCCGCTTGCCGCGTGTCACGCTGGGAGCACTGATCGGGGCGGCGCTGGCGGTCTCCGGCGCGGTGATGCAGGGTCTGTTCCGCAATCCGTTGGCGGACCCCGGCATTGTGGGCGTTTCCGCCGGGGCGGGGCTTGGCGCGGCTGCCTTCATCGTTCTGGGCAATTCGCTGCTGGCTCCGGTCATGGCGCTCCTGGGCATTTACTCGGTCCCGTTGGCGGCCTTCGGTGGTGGTCTGGTGACGACGCTGATCCTTTACCGGATCGGCACGCGGGGCGGCATCACTTCGGTCGCGACATTGCTTCTGGCGGGTATCGCGCTTGGGGCGCTCACCGGTGCGATCACCGGGTTGCTGGTCTATGTGGCCGATGACCAGGAACTGCGCGACCTTCAGTTCTGGGGCCTGGGCTCGCTCGCCGGTTCCAACTGGCAAAAGGTCGCTTCCGCCGCGCCCATCATCCTGGCAATGCTGGTCTGTGTGCCGTTTCTGGCGCGTGGTCTCAACGCGCTGACGTTGGGCGAGGCCGCGGCCTCTCACATCGGCATCAAGGTGCAGCGGCTCAAGAACCTCAGCATCCTTCTGGTGGCGGCCGCAACGGGGGCCTGCGTGGCGGTCAGTGGCGGCATCGGGTTTGTCGGCATCGTTGTGCCGCATCTGCTTCGCCTCACCATCGGGCCGGACCACCGTT
Organism: Labrenzia sp. ATLA3; assembly: GCF_057180185.1. NCBI lineage: Bacteria > Pseudomonadati > Pseudomonadota > Alphaproteobacteria > Hyphomicrobiales > Stappiaceae > Labrenzia > Labrenzia sp. ATLA3. Next base: position 294,004 of record NZ_JBXUKV010000002.1, on the reverse strand, counting down.
ACATGCTGCCTGCCGCAGCGCTTCTTGGCGCCTGTCTGCTGATTGCAGCCGATACGCTGGCGCGCACCATCGTGGCACCGGCGGAAATGCCCATCGGCATCATCACCGCCTTTGCCGGCGCGCCGTTCTTCCTCTGGATCCTGCTGCGCAAGCGCGGCCTGACCGGCCTTTAGGAGCGGGGCTCATGTTGCACAGTACAATCGAAACCGGCACGGCATTGACGGCGGATCTCGTTGTCGAACAGGTTTCTGTTTCAGCGGGCAAGACCCGGATCGTGCAAGATCTTTCCTTCCATGCAAGGGCAGGCGAGGTGCTGGCGATTATCGGGCCGAGCGGCTCCGGCAAGACCACCTTGATGAAGGCGATGACAGGGGACATGCCCTATTCCGGGAAGATCGCCCTTGCCGGGCTCGAGGTTCGCGGCCTGTCGCCGGAGGTTCTGGCGGCCATGCGCGGGGTGCTGCCGCAGGCAAGCCAGATCTCGTTTCCGCTGAATGTGGCCGAAGTGGTTGGACTTGGTGTCACAGGCGTGCGCCGGGACAGAAGCTTCCGCGCCCGCCGTATCGCCGAGGCGCTTGCGAAGGTGGGCCTTTCGGGGTTCGAAGGGCGCAGCTATCAGGACCTCTCCGGTGGAGAGCAGCAACGGGTGCAGCTCGCGCGCGTCTTGTGTCAGGTCTGGGAGCCATTGCCGGAGGAAGGGCTGCCGCATTGGCTGTTCCTGGACGAGCCGGTGTCCAGTCTCGACATCAAGCATCAGGTCCAGATCATGCAACTTGCGGCCGACTACGCCAAGCGCGGCGGCGGCGTCGTGGCCGTGATGCATGATCTCAATCTGACCGCTGCCGTCGCCGACCATGTGCTGGTCATGCAGGGTGGACGCCGTCTCGCCTTCGGCGCGCGCGACGAGGTGATGCAGGCCGGGCTGTTGTCGAAGGCCTACGACTTTCCGCTGGAAATCCTGACACGTCCGGGCGGAGGGCGGCCGGTGATCGTGCCCAAGGACAACGGCTGACCTCGGCCATCGCAGTGATCGCAGCTTTGCCGTCAGGTGCTTTTCAGCGTGCGCAGCGCAGAGATCATTTCGTCCGAATCCCACACCCGGTCCCCGATGGCGGCAAGGATAACCTTGCCGGTGCCGTCCAAAATGTAGGTCACCGGCAAGCCGCGCAGAAACCAGGTGCTGGGCATGGCCTTGTCCGTGTCCATCAGGACGGTGAGGCCGTCATGGTCGAACTCATCCAGAAAGCCTTCGATCCGGTCCTGCCGGTCGCCGACGTTGACGGCAAGCACCTCGAACCCTTCGGGGCCAAGTTCCTGGCCAAGACGCGCCAGCCCGGGCATTTCCTTCCGGCAGGGTGGGCACCATGTTGCCCAGAACGAGACCAGCAGGACCTTTCCGGAATAGTCGGAGAGCGTGTGAACGCTGCCGTCAGGATCGGGCAGGTCGAGTTTGGGTTGGATGGTAAAGCCCGGTTCTGCCAGGCCAAGCCGGAAGAATTCGTCGCCTGCCGCAAACGCTGTTCCCGGCAGCAAGGCCATTGCCGCGCTGCCTGCCAGAAGATCCCGTCGATTCAAGTGTGTCATGCCCGTAGTCTCGCCTTACTGCGTTCCAGTACAGGCGAACGTAAGCGGGGCAGGGCAAATTGAAAGGCAAATGGGATCACATTGCGCACACAGTGCCGCGAGTGTGATCCCTTGTCAGTGAGTGGGGCCTTGCCTGGAACGAGGCCGTGCCGCTTTAAAACCGGCCGTCGACATAGGCTGTCAGCGTTTCGGCAACACCCTTCTCGGCGATCATCTTTGCAGCAAAGCCAAAGGCCTTCAGGAAGGTTGCCTCGGAGGCAAGGCCACCGAAGAGCTCCGGTATTTCGATGTCATTCGTGTTGCCGGTATAGACGCTATTCGCCCAGGACTTCAGGAGGTCTGCGTTGTTGTCTTCGATGACATGCGGCTCTCCAGCCTCGTTGTGGCCGAGACAGTAGCGGCACCACAGCGCCGTTTCGAGAGCAAGACCGGCAATCGGAAGTCCCTTGTCGAGACGGTCCTGGATCGACGGCAGGATGAACTTCGGCTGCCGGTTGGAGCCGTCAAGGCAAAGACGGGGGATCGTGTCCCCCACGGCCGGATTGGAGAAACGCTCCATCACGGTGGTGAGGTAGGTCTGAAAACTGACGCCAGGAATTTCCGGTACCGTGGGCAGGATTTCGTCTTCTTCCAGCTTTTTCAGAAAGGCGCGGATCAGCGGGTCGGCCATGGCATCGTGGACGAAGTAGTGCCCCAGCAAAGCCCCCGGATAGGCAATGGCCGCGTGGCCACCATTGAGAATGCGCAGCTTCATCAGTTCGTAAGGGGCGACATCATCGACGAATTCGACGCCAACCTTTTCCAGAGCCGGACGGCCGGCCGGAAAGTGATCCTCCAGCACCCATTGGCGGAAGGGTTCGCAGACGACGGGAGCGGCATCGGTCAGGCCGAAACGCTCCTGCACCAGGGTGCGTTCGCGGTCACCGGTCGCCGGCGTGATGCAGTCGACCATCCCGTTCGGAAAGGCGACGTTGTCGGCAATCCAGCTTCCGGCTTCCTGTGACAGCGCCTTGGCGAACCCGGCAACGGCCTGTTTCGCCATGTGGCCGTTTTCCGGCAGGTTGTCGCAGGACATCACGGTAAAGGGTTGAACCCCCTTGTCGCGGCGCGCCAGAAGGGCGGCCACAAGGACGCCGAAAACCGTTTGAGGGGCATCGGGCGAAGCCAGATCCGCCTGAATGTCCGCGTGGTTGACATCAAACCCACCGGTGTTCGGATCGACAAAGTAACCGCCTTCGGTGATCGTCAGCGAGACAATGCGGATATCCGGGTCGCCAAGGCGCGCGATCAGCGCTTGCGGGTCCACATCGACAAAGTCGATCATGGCACCGCAGACCTGCGCGCTCAGGCCGTCCGGATCGAGTTCGACCACGGTCGTCAGCCAGTCCTGGCCTTGCAGGCGTTCGCGCATGGCCTTGTCATAGGGCTTTAGGCCCGCACCGACGATGGCCCAGTCATGGCCTTCGCCGAGATCGAACAGCTTGCTCAGGTAGATGGCCTGATGCGCGCGGTGAAAATTGCCGACACCGATGTGAAGGATGCCGGGGGAAAGGTCCGACCGGCTGTAAGCCGGGGCCTTGACGGTTTCGGGAAGACTGGTGAGCACAGTTTCATCTAGTTTTTGGGTCATTGGTCAGCTCATCCAGTTGCCGCCATCGACGTTGTAGGTCTGGGATACGATGTAATCCGCGTCTTTCGACGCTAGGAAAACGGCCATACCGGTGAGGTCTTCGGCGGTGCCCAAACGCCCGAACGGCACGGAGGCTCCAACCTGGGCTTTCTTTTCGCCGGGCTGCAGGCCTTCGTACTTTGCGAACATCGAATCCACATGGTCCCAGTGCTCGCCGTCGACGACGCCGGGAGCGATGGCATTCACGTTGATGCCATGTTCGATCAGGTTAAGGCCCGCCGACTGGGTCAGGCTGATGACGGCGGCCTTGGTGGCGCAATAGATGCCCACCAGCGCTTCGCCACGCCGGCCCGCCTGGCTGGCCATATTGATGATCTTGCCTCCCTGACCGCGCCTGATCATCGATTTCGCCGCGGCCTGCATCATGAACAGTGTTCCGGCGACGTTTATGTCGAACAGGCGCTGGTAGCTTTCGCGGGTGATCTCGACAATCGGTGCGAGATCGAACAGCGCTGCGTTGTTGACCAGGATGTCGAGCCCGTCGGTCTTCTCCTCCACGGCCGCAATGGCCGCGTCGATGGAGGACTGGTCGGTGACGTCCAGCCGGATGGCATAGGCGTTCGGGCCGATGTCGCGCGCTGCGGCTTCGGCGCCCTTCAGGTTGATGTCGGCAATCGCCACCTGAGCCCCTTCTTCCACAAACCGCGCGGCAAAGGCCTTGCCGATCCCCCGGGCCGATCCGGTTATCAGCGCTGATTTCCCTGCAAGTCGGCTCATGCGATCCTCAAGTCCTGATTGTCGAAGCGGTGGATCTTGTCCGCGGTCGGGGTCAGGTGGACGGTATCGCCGTGGCGGAAACCGATCTCGCCGGTCGAGCGCACGGTGACCGGGTCATCGACGCCGTCCATGTCGACATAAAGGAAGGTGTCAGAGCCCAGGTGTTCCGATACAGCAACCTTGCCGACCCACTTGCCGTCGCTGTGCGACACGGTCAGATGTTCCGGACGCACACCGATGGTGGCTGCATCGAATTCGGTGGCAAAGCGCCCCGACAGGAAGTTCATCTTCGGCGAACCGATGAAGCCGGCCACGAACTTGTTGCGCGGCGTGTGATAAAGCTCAAGCGGCGAGCCGACCTGCTCGATCCGTCCGGCGTGCAGCACCACGATCTTGTCGGCCATGGTCATGGCTTCCACCTGGTCGTGGGTGACGTAAATCATGGTCGTCTTCAGGGACTGATGCAGTTCGGAGATCTCGAGCCGCATGTTGACACGCAGTGCCGCGTCCAGGTTCGACAGGGGTTCGTCAAACAGGAAGGCAGCGGGTTCGCGCACGATGGCGCGGCCGATGGCGACACGCTGGCGCTGGCCACCGGAAAGCTGGCCCGGGCGCCGGTCCAGATAATCGGTCAGGTTCAGCACCTTGGCGGCCGCAGCCACCTTGGCGTCCTGGGCCGCCTTGTCGATGCCGGCCATGCGCAGCGGAAAGGCGATGTTCTTGCGCACCGACATATGCGGATAAAGCGCATAGGACTGGAACACCATGGCAAGACCGCGTTTTGCCGGCGGCACTTCGGTGGCATTCCTGCCGTCGATGTTGATGTCGCCGGACGAAACGTCCTCCAGGCCGGCGATCAGCCGCAGGAGTGTGGACTTGCCGCAGCCGGAGGGGCCGACGAAGACCACGAACTCTCCGTCATCGATCTGCAGGTCCAGCGGCGGAATAACCTGAACGTCGCCAAAGCTCTTGGTAATCTGGTTGAGGGTTATCTGACCCATGTTCAGGTCTCCTATTTAACCGCGCCGAAGGTCAGGCCGCGTACGAGCTGTTTCTGGCTGAACCAGCCGATGATGAGGATCGGGGCGATTGCCATTGTCGAGGCAGCGCTCAGCTTTGCGTAGAACAGGCCTTCCGGGCTGGAATAGCTTGCAATGAAAGCGGTGAGGGGGGCGGCGTCGACTGCCGTCAGGTTCAAGGTCCAGAACGCTTCGTTCCACGACAGGATGATGTTGAGCAGCAGGGTCGAGGCTATGCCGGGCACCGCCATGGGTGTCAGCACATAGATGATCTCGGACCAGAGCTCGGCACCGTCCATGCGCGCGGCTTCCAGGATTTCGCCCGGAATTTCGCGGAAGTAGGTGAACAGCATCCAGACGATGATCGGCAGGTTGATGAGGGTGAGCACCATCACGAGGCCGACGCGTGTGTCGAGAAGCCCCGTATCCCGGAACAGGAGATAGATCGGGATCAGCACGCCGACCGGCGGAAGCATCTTGGTGGACAGCATCCACATCAGGACGTCCTTGGTGCGCTTGCCGGGCACGAAGGCCATGGACCAGGCGGCCGGTATCGCGATCAGCAGACCCAGCAGGGTGGAGCCGAAGGAGATGATGACCGAGTTGGAGAAGTGCCGGAAATAGTCCGAACGCTCCTGGACCGTGCTGTAGTTTTCCAGAGTCCAGTCGAAAAACAGGAAGCTGGGAGGAGACGCAATGGCTTCTGCTTCCGTCTTGAAGCTGGTCAGCACGGTCCACAGGATCGGGAAGAAGATGGCGATGCCGACAGCCCATGCACAGATGGTGACGAGGGCCTTGCGGCGGTTGGAGACTGCTCGCGCCATAGGTCAGGCCTCCAGGTTCTTGCCGATCATCCGCATCAGGAAGATCGCAACGATGTTGGCGAGGATAATGGCGACCACACCGCCGGCCGATCCGCCGCCGACGTCAAACTGCAACAGCGACTGGGCGTAGATCAGGTAGGTGAGGTTGGTCGAGGCATAGCCAGGACCGCCATTGGTGGTGACGAGAATTTCAGCGAAAACCGACAGCAGGAAGATCGTCTGGATCAGGATCACCACGGTGATCGAGCGGGCCAGATGCGGCACCATGATGAAGACGAAGCGGTTCAGGAAGTTGGCGCCATCCATTTCGGCCGCTTCCAGCTGTTCGCTGTCCAGCGACTGCAGGGCGGTGAGCAGGATGAGCGTTGCAAAGGGCAACCACTGCCAGGCCACGATCAGGATGATCGAGAAAAGCGGTGCGTGGGACAGAAAGTCGAACGGCTGCAGACCGAGAAATTTCGCGAAGTAGGCGAACAGGCCGTTGACCGGGTTCATGAACATGTTCTTCCACACCAGCGCGGAGACCGTCGGCATGACGAAGAACGGGGCGATGACCAGAATGCGCACGATCCCCTGACCCCAGAAGGGCTGGTCGAGCAGCAGGGCCAGAAGCACACCGCCGATAATGGTGATCAGAAGGACGCCCCCGACAAGCAACAGGGTGTTCGTCAGCGCTGCGAAGAAGGCCGGATCTGTGAGGAAGAACTCGTAGTTGGTCCAGCCGGTCCACTCTTCCATTCCCGGAATGAGCAGGTTGTAGCGCAGGAAAGAGAAATAGAGCGTCATCGACAGCGGGATGATCATCCAACCCAGCAGCAGCAGAACTGCCGGGGAGATCATCAAACGGGCCGCCGCCCGTGAGTGTTGGGTAGCCATGGTGTGACCTTTGCTCGGTCAGAGCTCACGCGGAAGAGGAGGAGACCGGCGGGACGGGCAGACGCCCGCCGGTCCGCGAAGGCTTCTACTTTATGTAACCGGCCTTCTTCATTTCGCGTTCGGTTGCAGCCTGGGCTGCGGCCAGGGCGGCATCAGCGTCCATGGAGCCTGCAAGGGCAGCAGAGAACACCTGTCCGGTGACCGTTGCCATGCCCTGGAATTCCGGAATAGCCACGAACTGTACACCGACATAGGGAACCGGCTCGACAGTCGGGTTGTTCGGGTCAGCGGAGTTGATGCTGTCCAGAGTCATCTTGGCAAAGGGAACCTTCTGGTATTCCGGGTTCTCATAGAGAGACGTCCGGGTTCCCGGAGGAACGTTCGCCCAGCCTTCTTCGGCTGCCACCAGTTCCAGGTATTCCTTGGAAGTTGCCCAGTCGATGAACTTCTTCGCCGCGGCTTCCTTCTGGGTGCCGGCCGGAATGGCCAGGGTCCATGCCCACAGCCAGTTGCTGCGCTTGCCCAGGCCGTTGTCCGGTGCCAGGGCAAAACCGACCTTGTCGGCAACCTGGCTGTCCTTCGGGTTGGTCACGAAGGAGGCCGCCACGGTGGCGTCGATCCACATGCCGCACTTGCCGGTCTGGAACAGCGCCAGGTTTTCGTTGAAACCGTTGGAAGACGCGCCCGGAGGGCCTGCTTCGTTCATCACGTCGAGATAGGTGGTCAGGGTCTCTTTCCACTCCGGCGTGTTGAACTGCGGGTTCCAGTCCATGTCGAACCAGCGCGCGCCGAAGGAGTTCGACATGGCCGTCAGGAACGCCATGTTTTCACCCCAGCCGGCCTTGCCGCGCAGGCAGATGCCGTAGATTTCGTTTTCCTTGTCCGTCATTGCCTTTGCGGCTTTGACGATAAAGTCCCAGGTCGGGGCTTCCGGCATTTCCAGGCCGGCTTTTTCCATCAGGTCGGTGCGGTACATGACCATGGAGCTTTCGCCGTAGAACGGGGCTGCATAGAGCTCGCCGTCAACGGTCAGGCCGCCGCGAATAGCCGGCAGAAGGTCATCCACGTCATAGCTTTCCGGCAGGTCGTTCAGGGAAACGAGCCAGCCCTGCTTGCCCCAGATGGGAACCTCGTAGGTGCCGATGGTCATGACGTCGAACTGGCCACCCTTGGTGGCGACATCCGTGGTGACGCGCTGGCGGAGAACGTTCTCCTCCATGGTCAGCCATTTGACTTCGATGTCGGGGTTCTTGTCGGTGAAGTCCTTCGTCAGACCCTGCATGCGGATCATGTCGCCGTTGTTCACGGTTGCGATGGTGATGGTTTCTGCAGATGCGGATGCGCATAGCGCCGCCATTGCACATGCGCTGAGCAGCGCACGGGTATGAAATGCCATATTTTCCTCCCAGGCGAGATTGGGCAATTGCCATTCTTGCGGGCAAATATTCGCTCGATTGCTGACCTTGAGTCAAGGCGTGAATCGCCTAAAATTAAAAAGGCTTCTCGCTGCGCTGCGAAAAGCCTTTTAAATACAATTTGTTATGTAAAATGGGAAAAAGCTCAGAGCTTGAGCAATTGCTCAGCAGTCGTCTCGTTTGTGATCAGGCAATTCACAAATTTGCCGTTCAAGGCCCCCAGCATGGCAGGCACCTTGCCGTCGCCTGCCGCGATCCCGTAAACCGGTTTTTCCCCCGCCGGAAGCAGAGGAGCACTGGCCACAAGGTCGTTGGTAAGTCCTTCGACAAGCGCGCCTTTCCGGTCGTAGACCCAGCTCGTGATCTCGCCGATGGCGCCGGCTTTTTCCAGGGCACGCATCTCGTCGTGGCTGACGAATCCGTCAACCGTCAGCGGTGCGGTCGGACCCATGTTGCCGATGCCGACGAAGGTGACGTCCGCCTGACGGATGAGATCGAGGATATTGTGCACCGCTTCCTGATTGTGCAGGAGCTGCAGCTCTTCACGGGAGCGGGCGAAAACGGGCAGGGGCATCGGGTAGTGCCGGGCATTGATACGGTCAGCGAGCCGGATGATGACGTTGTAGGCCGAGGCCGAGCCGTCCGACATCATATTGCCCAGAAGCGAGACGATGCGGTGCTGCGGACAGTCCATCAGCGGCAGCTGGTCGACCGAGGCACGCAGCGCGCGCCCTGTTCCGTAGGCGATGATCTTCGGTGTCTGGGAGCGAAACTGACGCTCCATCTCGGCTGCCGCCGCCAGCGCAATGCCGACTGTGGAGGACGGGGCGTCAGGGTCACTGGGAACGACTTCGCAGCTCTGCAGGCCGAAACGGTCGGTCAGGCGGCTGCTCAATTCCATACAATGGGCAATCGGATGATCGAGTCGCACCTTGATAAGCCGCTCGCTGACGGCAAGCGAGACCAGCCGCTGCGCCGATTGCCGGGAAACGCCGAGCTTGCGGGCGATTTCGTCCTGGGTGTTGCCGGCAACATAGTATAACCAGCCGGCGCGGGCGGCATCATCGAGACGTGATGCCTCGGCAGGAATTTTATGTTTCATTTCAGGTGCCGTTCTTCTTCAGATCCGGCCTAAGCTGAAAGAATTCGCCGAAAGATGCAAATAGTTGCGCGGCACCGGCCCCGGCGTCGGGGGAATTCGCAAGGCCTGTCAGGTGTGATCCGCCAATGAAACGATAGACTTCCATACCGGCGGCCAGCCCGGCCTTGATGCCGTTTTCGCTGTCCTCGATCACCAGGCAGCGCTCGGGTGAAACGCCATGTTTTTTTGCTGCCAGAAGGAACAGGTCCGGTGCGGGCTTGCCGTGGGCAACCTCGGAGGCCGTCGTGGTGCGCCCGGCAAACAGGTCCGTCAGCCCGGTGATTTCCAGCGACTTGGCAAGCCGCGGCGGACTGGAACTGGTGGCAAGGCAATAGTTCACGGCAAGACCCTCGATCACCTGCCGCACACCCTTGACCGGCCGGAGCTCCGTTTCAAAGGCGCTGAGAAGATTGGCCCGGTAAGCGGTTTCGAATTCCGGTGGCAAGTCGACGCCGAATTCCTGGCGGATCTGCTGCAGGACAACCGGATAGCTTCGGCCCAGGAAATGGTGAGCGACATAGTCCATGGTGATATGAACATTGCGCGTTGCAAGCTCTGCCACCAGCATGCGCGCACTGATGACCTCGCTGTCGATGAGGACACCGTCACAGTCGAAGATGACAAGGTCGATTGGCTGATTCAAGCTCGGAGTTCCTGGCAATTGGAATGTTACAACAAAAGACCTCATCCTGAGGAGGCGCGCCAGCGCCGTCTCGAAGGATGGGCCGCTTGCTCAGGTGTGTGAGGCCCATCCTTCGAGACGGACCTTACGGTCCTCCTCAGGATGAGGGTGGTGCAGGCGACATGGCCGGGAAAAGGGCACACCGTCGCGGCCGCGTCAACCGAACCAGCGCTTCAGCCAGCGGCGGAACCCGCTTGTGGCTTCGCTCGCACGGCGGTGGGCGCTGGCGCGGGCCTGCTCGGCGCTGTCGCCGACGTCATCCATGAAGTCGTCGATACCGTCGACCACAGGGTCGATCCGCCTTTTCTTGAAGGCATTGACGGTCTTGATGATCAGGTAGGCCAGGACCACCAGCACCACAATGAACAGGATGTTGAACCAGGGGATCAGGAACACATCCGGCCCGGAGACGACCTCAATGCTGATCGCATTGGGAAAGATCGTGAACAGTTCCACCCGCCAGCCGTAATGGGTGACGGCAATCCAGACATCGTCGCTTTTCTTGGCCAGATCCTGCGCCTGGGCGGTGATGTTGCTGCTGTCGAACTTGAAATAGGGCGGCCAGCCCCAGTCCGTGTCCTCGTTGCGGTAGACCCTCGGTTTGCCATTGGGCCAGACCGTGTTGATGAAGCGGACGTCCCTGGTCCAGTTCTGGTTGGTGCCCGCGTCGGGGGCTGCCCAGAACAGGGAGGAGGAGCCGATGTCCATGCGTTTGACGTCAGTGCCGACAATCCGCACGACGTCGCGGCCGGGCAGCGTGTAATGGAGGAAAGCGACAAGGATCAGCAGGAGCGGAATGCCGATTATCCATTTGATCCATTTCATCGTGCGCCGTCCTCACCGTCTCGTTCCCCGGGGATTGCGCCCCACGGACCCATGTTCCTGCCAAAGCCGTAATCGGCCTGGTCTTCCTCCGCCATGCCGGCCTCCGGCCCGAAGAGTTCCAGCCGGGTGCCGACCTTGTCGACCATATATTCTTCCGCCAGGAACTGGGCCGCATAGTCCTTCTTGGACTCGCCCCAGGTGCGGTACTGATCGTAGAAAGCGTCCTTGTGACAAATGAAAAGCTGGCGGAAGTCAAGCGGTGTCAGCTCGGACAGAAGCATGTTGACCAGGTTCTTGTCGCGGTGATTGCGTGAGCGCAGCAGGTAGAAGTAAGCCGCGTTTTCCGGTTCGACCCAAAGTTTTTCGGGTTTCAGGTCCAGCCTCTGCACGATGTCGTTGAGCGCATGATATTCGGCCGGAAGCTGCTGATGATATTTGCGCCTGAGCGCGCGCAGATCGCGCCGCGAGACATCCGACAGGTCCTCGCCGTGGCTGGCAGCTGTGTCGATGACGATGAAGTCGAGTTTCTGTTTCAGAAGGCTCCTGGCAACGCCGCCGCCCGCGTCGAGGATCGGTTCCACAAGCTGGTTGCGGTTCAGAAAATCGGCGACTTCATGCCGGTCTTCCAGACTGAAGACATGTTTCACCGGCAGGTCGATGACAGCTTCCGTTAGCTTGGAGGCAATGCACGCGGTTTCCTTCACATCGCGGAAGACATACAGCCCGCCAAAGTGCGACGTGTAGAAGTTGCCCTGCTCATAGCTTTTCGAACCGATCGACAAGGGGGTTCGGATGATGTCGCCGGTTTGCTTGGAAAGCTCGATCATCTCCGCAATCAGGACATCGTCCCACCAGGCATCCGGCTCGCTCATGAAGGCGTCGATCTTGTCGGCCAGTTCCTCGCCCGCTTCCGAATGCCCGCCAACGGTATCGGCTTCCACCTCGATGGCCCGGATATAGAAAAGGTCCTGCGGCGAGGAAATGGAATAGATCGAGTTGACCAGTTCGCCGACCACACAATCGCGGATCGACAGGGCAAAGAGCTGCTCCTCGTTGTCATCGATGAAGCGTCTCAGGATCGAACGGGATGTCGAGAACCTGGCGTTCAGCAGTGGTCCTGTTTTCTGTTCGATCGACAGCAGGATGAACTGCCGGTTGCAGCCATGCGGATTGAGGTAATGAATATCGTCCAGCTCATCGCCGATCTCGGGTGAGTATCCGGAGATGTCGATGTGAAAGGCCTCAAGCGCCGTCCGTTTGCCGGTCAGATGTTCCAGCGCGCGGTTGTAACGGGCCACCATGGACGGTGCGGACACCTCATAGAGGTTGCCGAACATCAGGTGATGTTTGACGAGCCTCATCATGGGCGTGTGATTTCCATATACCGGCGCTTGGCTTCTTCCATGCGCTGCATTTCACGCACAGCGTTTTCGATGGCGACTTCGTCGGACTTGTCCGCGTAGCGGAATTCGCTGTCCGCGTAGCGGTTTATTTCCTGAATGACCATGTCGACGGTGATCGGCTGTGCCAGTTCGGCGATCATCGCCTTCTTTGTGTCGTAGTCCTTGAACAGGAACAGTTCCGGATCTTCCATCCATTCGTCGGGCAGTTCGAAATCCATCGCCCGCACTTTCACCGCATCGGTGATGTTCTTGATCGCCCGGCCGGTAAAGCGTTCGTCCGCCTGCTGGATGGCCTTCAGATAGGTGCCGAGCTTGGCGATCGTGTCCAGGTCGCCGGTTTCCGCCTGCACCGCTTCGAACACCTTGAGCAGTGCGTCTTCCTGCGGCCGGGAATGGCGGTCGTAGGAGGCGGCAACGGCTTTCTTCAGGGCCTGGGCTTCGAAAAGGTCATGGTCGCCAACCGGGATCGAGTGGTTCTTGCCCATCAGCAGATGCAGGATGTCGATGTAGTCCTCTCGGCTCTTCGGGCCATCGACCAGAAAGCGGGCGCCGGCGCGCTGGCGCAGGGCATCGTCGACGTTTTCCGGATAGTTGGAGAACATGCCGAACGTGCTGTTGCCGCGCACCACGGTGTTCGCGCCGGCAAAGCTTTCCATCAGAACGGCGGTGATTTCCAGCTGGCCGGCGGACGACTGGCGGTCACCGCGTTTGCCAGCAAGCTGGTCGATGTCGTCGATGGTGCCAAAGCCGATCACATTCGGGTCGGTCACGTTGCGGATGAAGGCCTTGGCGTTCTGGGCCGACTTGCCCTGATAGCTGTCGATGCTCTCGGTGGAGAGGTTCTGGTAGCGGAAGGGATAACCGGCGACCTGACAATAGTCGTTGACCATGCCGGCCATCATCTGGATCAGCGTGGTCTTGCCGGTGCCCGGCTTGCCGTCGCCCATGAAGGTGAAGATGAAACCGCCAAGTTCGGCGAAGGGGTTGAGCTTGCGGTCGAAATCATAGGCCATCAGCATCTTGGCAAGCTTCATCGCCTGGTATTTGGCGATGTGGTTGCCGACGACTTCTTCCGGCTTCTTGAACGCCATGGCGAGCGTCGTGGAGTGCGCGCGCCCCGAGGGCGTAAAGCCGGTGATCTCGAAATTGTCCGCTTCCACCCGGTAGCGGCTTTCGGAGAAGGGCTGCAACACGCTGACGCCTTCCGCGCGCAGCGTTACCTTTTCCATCAGCTGTTCGCAGAAGGAGGTGACGAGACTGATGAGCTGGGCGTCGGTTTCAATCGCGGCCGCGGCGATCTCCTGATCCAGTTCCCAGAGAATGCCATGAAGCGCAAGCTGGTCGTTGTCGAACAGGATTTCCTCGACCTCGCCGCACTGGATGTCGGTTTCCCCCGCTTCGGCAGACAGGCCGGACAGGAGGAAATCCGTCATGTTGGCAAAGACATGTAGGGCGATCATGGCGGTTGCCGACAACAGGTCCTGGAACCGCGTCTTCTGCGAGGCGTCCAGCGTTCCGGCAAGGTTGGCGCGTTTCAGCTCGGCAAGGCCGCTTTGCTCGGCAAACTGGTCGGCGGTCACCTGGGCCACGGCCAGTGCCCGGCGCAGGGACCGCAGGACACTGGCCTGCAGCGGTGTGGTCAGGGCGTCGTCGTCACACTCCAAAATGCGGGTTGAAAGCTGAACGCCTTCCGGGCGGGCGGTGGAGCGTGTGACGAGGCCGGGTGTCGTGGAGCGGAACCGCCGGCGCGCGCCAAGGCCGGGAGAGCGCTCCTGGGCAACGGGCGCTTCAGATTTCCTGGCGATGCGGGGCGTGTGGTCAAAGCCCTGCAGCATCGTTTCAGCAAAGACATATTTCTCGCGGATCTTGTCTTCTTTCAGTTCCATGAGATCGTTGGAAAGGGTCACGCGGAAAACCTATTTGTAACTGAGGATCTTGCCCGAAGGGCTGACGGCATACTTGCGGATATTGGCAAAGCCTGGCGGGTTGCGCTCTTCCAGAACCTGATAGGGGCGCTGGGGCAGGATGAGCGAGCGCTGCTGGTGGGTGTGGCCTGCCACGTCCTGTGACGCGGGGCTCTGGGCCGACAGCGGATCGAGCTGGTAGACCTGCCGTTCGACGGACGAGAAAAATCCGGCGGCTTCGAACTCGGAGCCGGAGGCAACCAGCGTTTCGGTCGTCCAGGCAAGTGCCCAGTCCTCGCCCGGCCGGCCGGCAACTTCGGCCAGCACGTCGCGCAAGGGGCCGGACTGCTGGGTGAACGCGTGGCTGTACATGGGGCCAAGAAAGAACCGGCGCAGGCGCTTGGGGTGGAGGTCGTCGAAGTCACGGTCGAAACCGCGGGCAATCGTCACCAGCTTGAGGGAAGCGGACGATTGCGCGGTCAGATGGCTCTGGACGCGTGGCCACCGGCGCTCGTCCTTGGCCAACGGCCACTTTCCGCTGTCTTCCAGGTCCAGAATATAGATCAGCGGAATATTTTGCTGGCTGTCATAAACCGCCCAATGCAGCCGGTACAGACGCCGGTTGTCGGCGACGTTGCCCATCCAGGCCAGACGCGGATCGTTGCGCGCCCAGAACAGCGTGCCCTTGGCAAGCTCTTCGTAATACTGGCGCTGCGACGCCGCGAATTGCAGGTTTGTCGGCGTGGACTGCTCGCGCAGGATATGGTTGACCATTTCCAGCTTCAGCTCACGCATCGTCGGCAGCGAGCGCAAATGCTTGTCTGCTTGCATGGCATCGTTGGCCATCTGCAGCAGCTCCTGATAGATCGGGAAGCCGCTGTCCTGACGGTCGATGTTCAGGAGCGAGGGCAGCATGTCAGAGACACGGCCCGCCAGCAGGTATTTGTAGGAAAGCGCTGTGAAGGTTCCCGACAGCGCTTCCAGATATTCCTTCAGAACCGGAATTTCCGTGGGAAGCGCCGTGTTCTCGTTGATGACGCTTTCCGCGACACCCTGCAAGTGCGAGATGATCCGCTCGAACTTGGCAAAGTAGCGCCGTGTTTCATGCGCTTCTTCCAGGGTTCTGTGGTCCAGGGTCAGATCCACCGTTCAGACCCTCAGGCCCCGTACGTGTTCTTGTCGTGTTTCTCGACGATCTGCTGGAACCGGCGTGCGAAGCGCTCGTCGGACTTGGCCTTTTCTTCCAGCACCTTGCGGGCGAACACCATGTGGTCCTCGTGGGCTTCCATCATGTCGGCCATGCGCTGGTTGGTTGCCGAGCCGATGGCAGCCATGGCGGACTGGGCTTCCTTGTCGGTGGCCACGCCGATCTCGTTGATCTTGTGGGCGATGTCCTGTTGCTGCGCCGTCTTGAGCGACTTCACAAGGGCATCGTAAAGCACGACGCGCTGCTTGGTGTCCGTCTGCAGCTTGTTGATCAGCACCATCTGGGTGGCCGCCTGGTTCTGCAGGCTGTCGACCCAGGTCTTGCCCTTTTCGATGTAGCGTTCCAGCGTCTGGCTTTCGGCAAGCTTGACCTGTTCTTCCTGGGCAAGGCGGTTGTATTCGGCGTTCATCTCGGCAAGCTGGCTTTCCAGCTTGGTGCGGGTGGCCGCGTCGGTTTCCATGGAAATCTTGTTTTCCAGCGCAATCACGTCCGGGTCCATCGCGATCAGCTTGGCCTTGATGTCTTCCAGCGTGCTGACGGTCTGTTCGCGCTGGTTCAGCGTCTCGCTGAGGTTGGCTTCCACGCGCTTGGAATGTTCGTTCAGCGTGTTGAGCTGTTCCTGCAACAACTGGCCGATGACATTGGACTTGGAGATCAGGTCCTGCAGCTTGTCGTCGATGCTGGCGGAGCGCATGCGTTCCTGGCGGATGCTGTCGGAGCGTTGCTGGGAAAAGATGCCGATGAAGCTTTCCCATCCGGTCTTCGTGCGCATGGCATCGAAGTCCTTGGAGAAGGTTGCGGTGACATCATCGAGACCCATGATCAGCTCGGCGATATTGGCCCCCATGAGCTCGGTGTGCTTGTG
This sequence comes from Labrenzia sp. ATLA3, assembly GCF_057180185.1. NCBI lineage: Bacteria > Pseudomonadati > Pseudomonadota > Alphaproteobacteria > Hyphomicrobiales > Stappiaceae > Labrenzia > Labrenzia sp. ATLA3. The sequence goes on along the minus strand of NZ_JBXUKV010000002.1, from coordinate 277,852 downwards.
CACATCGTCCAGAGACGCGTTCTCGATGTCGATTGAAATATCCTGGCCGGTGTTCAGTTTGGACTTTGCGGTTTCGATCTTTGAGGTCAGCTCGTCGATCTTCTGCCGTGCCGTGGCCACTTCCTTTTTTGATTTCTCAATCTGAGCGCTGAAATCCGCCATGTGCCTCTTCCGGATAAAATTTTTGTAATGTGGGTCTTATTTAGCAAGTCTGTGTGGAAATACAATTACAACGCGCTTGCCGAAACGTTATGGCTCCGGTTGCTTGCGGAGGCTGGACAATCAGCGGTGACCGAGGCCTGCCCGGCTTGTCTGCCTGCCTTGAAACGGAAACGGGGTCGCTCGGCCCTGGCCCTCACGGCGAAGCGGGGATCAGGCAGGTTCATTATTCGAACGACTGCGCGGTCAACACCATGATATCGGCTGAAGCTGTCGCCCGGACCGCATGTGGTGCTCCTCGACAATCCGGGCCGCCTGATACCGTAGAAATTGTCAGTGCTTTTCTTATCGGCAAGACGCGACAGTTCATTTTGCCTGCCTGACATTTCTTTGCGGGATTTGGCAGGGTTGAGGATACCGGCGTTTTTTGTCCATTGTTCTTGCGGAAAGTCTTGCCTTTGGAAATGAGCCGTCACAAACTCCGGCAAGTTTTACAGGATGTTGTGATGCTTTTGCGGCTGACCAGAATGTATATCTTTCGGAATGGCTGCGTGCATGCAAAGCTGACCATGGAGGGAATGAACTGACGTCAGAAATATAGCTTGAAAAAAGTTATGAAGTATAACTATTATAACTCATCATCTGATCGGAGGGAGGATTCCGGTCGGATCTTGAAGTTGATCGAACAGGGAGGAAACCAATGATCAACTTGCATAAGCAGTTTGCCAAACTGGCTGTGGCTGCGACTGTATCCGCACTTGCGCTTGCAGGCACCGCATCGACCACGCTGGCGCAGGAAGTCACACTGCGCCTGCACCAGTTTCTGCCGGCACAGGCCAATGTTCCCAAGAACGTGCTCGACCCCTGGGCCGACAAGATCGAAGCCGAATCCGATGGACGCATCAAGATCGAGCGCTATCCGGCCATGCAGCTTGGCGGCAAGCCGCCGGAGCTGATCGACCAGGTCGTTGATGGTGTCGTGGATATTGTCTGGACCGTTGCCGGTTATACGCCCGGCCGCTTCCCGCGCGCCGAGGTGTTTGAGCTTCCGTTCACGATGTCGGATGCGGAGACCATGTCCCGCGCCTACTGGAAGCTTGCCGAAGAAACCATGATGGACGAGGACTTTGCGCGCTTCAAGCCGCTGGGCCTGTGGGTTCATGGTCCCGGCGTGATCCATTCCAGCAAGCCGATCGAAACCGTGTCCGATCTCAACGGAGTCAAGCTTCGCGCGCCGACCCGTGTGACCAACAAGCTGTTTTCCAACCTCGGCGCAACGCCGATCGGCATGCCGGTTCCGGCCATTCCGGAAGCGCTCAGCAAGGGCGTGGTCGATGCAACGGTCATCCCGTGGGAGGTTGTCGGCGCGCTGAAGGTGAACGAGCTGGTCAAGAACCACACGGAGTTTCCGGGCAAGGCGCTCTATACCACGTCCTTCATCTTCGCGATGAACAAGGACAAGTATGACAGCCTGCCGGATGACCTGAAGGCCATTATCGACGCGAACTCCGGAGAGGAGTTCTCCGCATTTGCCGGCAAGCAGATGCAGTCGGACGATGCCGGCCCGCGTGCGGCTGCCGTGGAGATGGGTAACAACATCATCACGCTGACGGACGAGCAGGCTGCCGAATGGGAAGCCGCCGCTCAGGGTTCCATTGACGAATGGTACGCCGAAATGGAGGCCAAGGGCATCGATGGCAAGGCGCTGAAGGCGCGTGCCGACGAGTTGATGGCCAACTGACCGTCATGAAGCAGTTCTCCGGAAACACTGTTTCCGGAGAGCGTTCTTCGACAGGATACATGAAAAATGCTGCTCACTCTGGTGGAGCGTCTCGCGCGCTTCATGGCGATACTCGGCGGTCTGGTTCTGACGGCGCTGATCGGGCTGACCTGCGTCAGCGTGCTCGGCCGCGGGCTGAACACATTCGGTCATTCCGAGTTTCTGACCTCTTTGTCCGAAGGCGCCGCCAACGCGCTGATCGCGACCGGCGTCGGTCCGGTCTCCGGCGATTTTGAACTGGTCGAGGCGGGGATCAGCTTCACCATTTTCGCCTTTTTGCCGATCTGCCAGCTGAAGCGTGGACACGCCACCGTGGACGTTTTCGCCGGCAGCTTCCCTAACTGGCTGAACCGGGGTCTTGAAGTGCTCTGGGAGATTCTCCTCAGTTTGCTGGTCTTCCTGATCACCTGGCGGCTGTTCGTCGGTATGGAAGACAAGATGCGCTACAACGAAACCACCTTTCTGCTCCAGTTTCCGGTCTGGTGGGCCTTCGCGCTCAGCTTTGCCGCCGCTGCCGTTGCCTCCGTCGTCGCGCTCTATTGTGCGGTTGCCAAGGTGCTTGAACTGTTTACCGGCCGGCGTTTCACGCCCGATGCCGAGGGAGGGGTCCATTGAGCCTGCTTGAACTCGGCTATCTGTCGTTTCCCGTTCTTTTGCTGCTGATCTTCCTGCGCGCGCCCATCGGCCTTGCCATGATGATCTGCGGCCTGGGTGGTCTCTATCTTGCGACCGGCAGTCCCAACATCATTCTCGCCAAGCTGAAGTCGGAAACCTATTCGACCTTCTCCAGCTATTCGCTGACGATCATTCCGATGTTCCTGCTGATGGGGCAGTTCGCGACCCATTCGGGCATGTCATCGTCCCTGTTCAAGGCTGCCGAAAGCTGGCTCGGCCACCGCAAGGGCGGTGTCGCCATGGCGGCTGTCGGGGCCTGCGCAGGCTTCGGCGCGATCTGCGGATCGTCGCTGGCGACCGCCGCCACCATGAGCCGTGTCGCTCTGCCGGAACTGCGCCGCTATGGCTATTCCGGCGGTTTCTCGACGGCAACGCTGGCCGCCGGTGGAACGCTCGGCATTCTCATTCCGCCGTCGGTCATCCTGGTGATCTATGCCATCCTGACCGAGCAGAACATCGCCAAACTGTTCCTGGCCGCTTTCATTCCGGGCCTGCTGGCCGCCATCGGCTACATGATCACGATCTCCATCTATGTGCGGCTTCACCCCGGCTCCGCCGGAACGCGTGAACCGGTGCCCTATGCCGAGCGGATGCGCGCTCTGATGGACGTGTGGCCGGTTCTGCTGGTGTTCGGACTTGTGGTCGGAGGCATTTACCTGGGCTGGTTCACGCCTACGGAAGGGGCTGCGGTCGGTGCTGCAGGAACGGGTGTCATCGCGCTCATCTCCGGCAACCTGACCTGGAAGATCTTTGTCGACAGCATGATCCAGACCGCGTTGAGCACGGCGATGATCTTCTTCATCGTGCTCGGCGCCGGGTTCTACAATAGCTTCCTCGCGCTCAGCCAGTTGCCGCAGGAACTTTCAGGCTGGGTCGTCGGCCAGGGCTTCAGCCCGCTGACGGTGCTGACGCTGATCCTGCTGTTCTATCTGGTCTTCGGCTGTCTCATGGACAGTCTGTCGATGATCCTGTTGACCATCCCGATCTTCTTCCCGGTGATCAGCGTGCTCGACTTCGGCATGAGCCCGGAACACGTCGCGATCTGGTTCGGCATCCTGGTGCTGATCGTTGTGGAGGTCGGGCTGATAACGCCGCCCGTCGGCATGAACCTGTTCATCATCAACGCGATGGACCGATCAACGCCGATGAAGGACACCTACAAGGCGGTCCTCTGGTTCGTGACGTCCGACATCGTCCGCGTGATCCTGCTGGTCCTGTTTCCGTCAATCACCCTGTTCCTTCTGGCTGGCTAACCCCAGCCGGAAGGCGTGCGCCGTTTCGGTGTATCAAAATAGGTATGAGATATAACAATGATGACTAAAACCAATTCAGAGGCTGTGCCATGCTGATATCCGGACAAGCGGCGCTCATCACAGGGGGCGGCAGCGGACTTGGCGCTGCAACCGCACGCTATTTTGCAAGCCAGGGCGCGAAGGTCGCGATCCTTGATTTCGACATCGACCGGGCCCGCACTGTTGCGGAAGACATTGGCGGGATTGCCGTCCAGGCCGATGTCGGCAGCGAAGCGGCAGTCGCTTCCGCGCTCGACGAAGCGACTGAGCTGCTCGGCATGACGCCCCGCATCATCGTCAATTGCGCCGGCGTCGGTTTTGCTGCCCGTATCGTCGGCCGGGAAGGCAAGCTGTCCTTCGATACCTTTGAAAAGACGCTGAAGGTCAATCTCTTCGGCACGTTCAACGTCATGAGCCATGCCGCCAGGCGCCTCATGGACGAGGAGCCGCTGGAAACCGGCGAACGCGGCGTGATTGTCAACACCGCATCGGTTGCCTTCGAGGACGGGCAGCTTGGCCAGGCCGCCTATTCGGCGTCCAAGGGGGGCATCGCGGCCATGTGTCTGCCGGCGGCGCGGGAGTTCGCCCAGCACGGCATTCGCGTGATGACCATTGCGCCGGGCCTGTTCCGCACACCTATGATGGAAGGCCTGCCGGAAGAGGTCGCGGCCAAGATCACCGCCAACATTCCATTCCCGCCGCGCCTGGGTGAGCCGGAGGAATACGCTTTGCTTGCCGGTCACATCGTGACCAACCCGTTCCTGAACGGCACGACCATCCGCCTGGATGGCGCCGTACGTCTGCCGCCGCGCTGAGGAGACCCCCATGACAGAACCGATCCTGAAAATCGAGATTGCCGACAGCGTCGCGACCCTGACCATGAACCGTCCGGACAAGCGCAATGCCATGTGCGACGAGCTGCTGGCAGCCATCGACGGATTTTTCCTAGCCCCGCCTGCCGAGGTGAAGGCGGTGGTCATCACCGGCACGGCCGGGCATTTCTGCTCGGGCCTCGATCTGTCCGAGCATGTCGCCCGCGACGCGGAAGGCACCATGCGCCACTCGCGCGGCTGGCACCAGGTGATGGACCGGATCCAGTTCGGCGGTTTGCCGGTGGTCTCCGCCATGTTCGGGGCCGTCATCGGCGGCGGGCTGGAGCTGGCCAGTGCCACCCATGTGCGTGTCGCCGAGCCGTCCGCCTTCTTCCAGTTGCCGGAAGGGCGCCGGGGCATCTTCGTCGGCGGCGGGGCCTCCGTGCGGGTCGGCCGTATTCTGGGGGCGGACCGGATGACCGAGATGATGCTGACCGGGCGCAAATACAGCGCGAGCGAAGGTCTTGCCCTTGGACTTGCCCACTACACCGTGGAGGAGGGAGAGGCGTTGGCGAGAGCACAGGAGCTGGCTGCCCGGATCGCCTCCAATGCACCGCTCTCCAACTACATCATGATCCAGGCTTTGGCGCGGATTGAGGACATGTCCAAGACGGATGGTCTGTTCACCGAGAGCCTGTGCGCCGCCATCAGCCAAACCAGCCCGGATGCGCAGGAAGGCCTTGCCGCCTTCCTGGAAAAGCGCAATCCGACCTTCAGGTGACCTCATGAGGAAAACCGCGATGGAACCGGAGACAGAGACCGGAGTTGTGAACGTCAGCGACAGGTCCCTTCGCTCGCTATACGGCTATCAGATGAAGCGGACGTTCAACGTCATTCAGTCGGACCTGAGCCGTACCCTGAAGCCGTTCGACCTGCGCATGCTGACCTACACCGCCCTTGTCCTGATTGTCGACAATTCGGGCCTGCGCCAGTCGCAATTGGCCGAGGCCATGGATATCGAACGGCCCAACCTGGTGGTGATCGTCGATGAACTGGAGCGGCGGGACCTGATCATCCGCGACCGGCTGCCGAGCGACCGCAGGGCCTATGCCCTGAAGCCGACGCTTGCCGGACGGCGGCTTTGCGAAAAGGCGATGGCCGCGGTCCTGGCACACGAGAAGATGCTGCTGGCGGGCATCAGCCCGGATGCATTGAAGGGGGCCACCAAGGTGATGCAGATGATCGAAAGCAACCGCCAACGGGAAGACTGACAAGACGTTTCGGGAGGAGACGATCATGAAGCGCACGAAAGAATTTTTGCGCCATTCGGTCGAGCGGGAAGACCGTCCGGATGGAACCATTTTGCTGCGGTCGACCTATCCGCTCGGCCCGGTGGCAGAGCGCACAGGCGACTGGCTGCATAAATGGGCCGAGGAGGCCCCGGAGCGGGTGTTCCTGGCCGAGCGCAGCGGAGCAGGCTGGCGGGAGGAGCGCTATGCCGGTGTTCTGGAAAAGGTGCGGGCGGTTGGCGCTGCGCTTCTGGCAAGGGGCATGGGAGCCGATACACCGATTCTGATCATGTCCGGCAACGGCGTCGATCACGGCATTCTTGCGCTTGCCGCGCAATACGTCGGGGTGCCGGTGGTGCCGGTGGCCGAGCAATATTCGCTCATCCACGGTGCCCATGGCCGGCTGCGCGAGGCGATCAACCTGATCAAGCCGAAAATGGCTTATGTGGTCGATGCCGACCAATATGGCGAAGCGTTGAACCTTGCAGAACTGGCACCGGTCGAGATCGTTGCCAGCAGGACAGGAAGCCGGAACGTCACTGCCTTCGCCGATCTTCTGAAGGGGGACGGCAGCGTTGATGTCGACGGCGCCTTTGCGGCTGTCACGCCGGATACGGTCGGCAAGATCCTGATGACCTCGGGTTCGACGTCCAGCCCGAAGGGTGTTCTGACGACCCACCGGATGATGTGTGTCAACCAGGTGCAGTTGGCTGACTCCCTGCCGTTCCTGCGCAAACGTCCGCCGGTGATCGTTGACTGGCTGCCGTGGAACCATGTTTTTGGCGGCTCGCACAATTTCAACATGATGCTGGCCAACGGCGGTAGCTTCTATATCGACGACGGCAAGCCGGTGAAGGGCCTGTTCGAGCGCACGGTAGAGAACCTGAAGCTGAAGACCGGCACGCTGGTGTTCAACGTGCCGCTGGGGTTCGGCATGCTGCAGAAGGCGCTGGAGGCGGATGCGGATCTGCGCCGCCGCTTCTTCGAGGATCTGGACCTTGTCTTCTACGCCGGCGCGTCCCTGCCGCAGGAGGTCTGGTCCGGGTTCGAGCGCATGGCGATGGAGGTCAAGGGCGAGGTGCCGCTGATGACATCTTCCTGGGGGCTTACGGAAACCGCTCCCTCGGCCATGATGCAGCAGGAGCCGGCAGCATATTCCGGCATTGTCGGTGTTCCGGTGAACGGGGTGACCGTCAAGCTGATCCCGGATGCGGACATGCGCTGCGAAGTCCGGGTGAAGGGCCCCAACATCATGCCGGGCTACTTCAACGATCCGGAGAAGACGGCTGCCGCCTTCGATGACGAAGGCTTCTTCATCACCGGGGATGCAATGCTGTTCGTCGATCCGGCAGACCCGAACAAGGGCATGCGCTTCGATGGACGGATATCGGAAGACTTCAAGCTGCAGTCCGGCACATGGGTGCGGGCAGCGCAGCTCAAGATCGACATGCTGTCCCGCCTCGCGCCGCTGGCGGCCGATCTGATCATCACCGGCGCCGACCGCAAGCAGATCGGCGTAATGATCTTCCCAAACATTGCGGAACTGAAACGGGAAGGGTTCGACCTGCAGGATGACAGCGGCGCTTTTCACTGTGGGCTGTTGCAGGGGGAACTGCACCGGCGGCTCAGTGCCCGTGCCCGCGAAATCAGCGGCAGCTCGACGCTGGTGTCCCGCGCCATCGTTCTGTCCGAGCCGGCGTCCATGCCGGAAGGCGAAATGACCGCCAAGGGCAATCTGAACATCCGCAAGGTTCTGGCACGCCGCGAGCGGCTGCTGGAACGACTTTACACCGACGATGACCCGGCTGTGGTCACACTCTGATTGAGGAGCGCTTGAAATGGTCGATATCACCAAGGTTCGCGCCATCGACATCCATACCCATGCTGAAGAGCCCTGCGGCTGCCACTCGGACGATGGCTATGACGATCTGCAGGCGACGATGGCAAAATACTTCCGCGCGCCGTGGAACCATCCGCCGACCGTGCCGGAAACGGCGGCCCATTACCGCGAACAGAACATCGCGGCGGTGATCTTTCCGGTCGATGCCGAACGTGAGACCGGCTACCGTCGCTACAAGAACGAGGAAGTGGCGGAGCTTGCCGCCGAGAATGACGATGTGCTGATCCCCTTCGCTTCCATCGACCCTCACAAGGGCAAGATGGGTGCGCGCGAGGCGCGCCGCCTGATGAAGGATTTCGGCATCAAGGGGTTCAAGTTCCACCCGACGATGCAGGGCTTTTATCCGAACGACCGCATGGCCTACGAGCTTTATGAAGCGATTGCGGAAGAAGGCTCCATTGCGCTGTTCCACACCGGTCAGACCGGGGTCGGCAGCGGTATGCGCGCGGGCAACGGCATGCGGCTGAAATACTCCAACCCGATGTATATGGACGATGTCGCGGTCGACTTTCCCGACATGAAGATCATCCTCGCGCATCCTTCCTTCCCCTGGCAGGAAGAGGCTCTGGCGGTCGCTCAGCACAAGCCGAACGTCTATATCGATCTCTCCGGTTGGTCGCCGAAGTATTTCCCGGAAATCCTGGTGAAATACTGCAATTCGATCCTGAAGAAGAAGGTGCTGTTCGGCTCCGACTGGCCGATGATCACTCCGGAGCGTTGGCTGGCGGATTTCGAGAAGATCGCCATCAAGGACGAACTGCGTCCGGACATCATCAAGGGCAATGCGGCAAGGCTGCTGGGGCTGGCATGATCGCCCCGGACCTTACCCATTTCTGCGACCTCGAGGTCGAGCTGGGTCCTGTCCGGGAAATGGGCAAGGGCAGGGCGGGAACGCGGCGGATAATCCCGATCATCGGTGGCCGTGTGACCGGTCAGGTGTCCGGAACGGTGCTCGACATGGGCGCCGACTGGCAAACCATCCTTGATGACGGTTCGGCCGACATCGACACCCGCTATGCCTTTGAGACAGACGACGGCGCGGTGATCGAGATCATCAACAAGGGTGTGCGCCACGGTCCGCCGGAGGTTCTGCAAGCCCTTGCCCGCGGCGACGATGTTGACCCGGCGCTCTATTATTTCCGCACGGTGGCGCGGCTGGAAACGGGTGACCCGCGTTACGACTGGGTGAACCGTTCCCTGTTCCTCGGCACCGGCCGCCGCCTGGCGTCTGCCGTGCTGGTGTCGCTGTTTCGGGTGGAGTGAGGGAGTGAATGATGTCCAGGGTCTCGCAAGTTCCCGGAACGAAGTTCTTGGCCACCTATCTCCTCATCCTGAGGAGGACCTTCAGGTCCGTCTCGAAGGATGGGCCACTTGCGCCAGAGTTTGCCGCCCATCCTTCGAGACGGGCTAACGCCCTCCTGAGGATGAGGGGGAAATTGCAGCAACTGCTCGTATTGCCGATCCATTGAAAGCCTGTAGCCCATGAAACCCTTTGCCGCACCGCTTGACGATATCCTGTTCTGCCTGACCCACGTTGTCGGGGCGGGAGAACTGCCCGACTTCGACGCAGACCTTGCCGCCGAGATCGGCGGCCACTTCGCCGCCTTCGCCGAGGGGCAACTGGCGCCCCTGAATGAGCCGGGCGACAGCCAGGGCTGCCGGCTGGAGGAGGGGCGGGTCCGGATGCCGGACGGGTTCCGCGAGGCCTATGCAGCCTATGCGGAGCAGGGCTGGCCGGGGCTGACAATTCCGGAACAGCTTGGCGGGCAGGGGCTTGATGCCGGCGCGCTTGCGATCACGTCTGAAATCTTCACCGGTGCCAACCACAGTCTGCAGATGGTGACGAGCCTTGCGGCCGGGGCAGCCCGCACCCTGCTTGCCTTCGGAACGGAAGATCAGCAGGCACGGGTGATCCCCCAGTTTGCCTCCGGTGAGGCCCTTGCCACCATGTGCCTGACCGAACCGGACGCCGGGTCGGACCTCTCCCGCATCCGCTGCCGCGCTGTGCAGGCGGACGACGGCTGGTTGATCAGCGGTGAGAAGATCTTCATTTCCGGCGGCGATCAGGACATGAGCGAAAAGATCCATCATCTGGTGCTGGCACGGACCTCAGACGAGGGTGTGAAGGGGCTGTCGCTGTTTCTGTGCCCGTGTACCCGTACGGACGGCCACCGGAATGCGGTGACTGTCACTCGCATTGAGGAAAAGATGGGTCTTCATGCCTCACCCACCTGCCAGCTTGCTTTTGATGGGGCAGCGGCCGAGCTGATCGGCCGGGAAGGCGAGGGCCTGAAGGCGATGTTCACGATGATGAACCACGCCCGCGTTGATGTGGCCTTGCAGGGTGTCGCCCATGCCGCCCGCGCCGCGGATATTGCCAGCGCCTATGCAGCGGAGCGCAAGCAGGGCCGGGATGCGGCGGGCAAGCCCGTGACACTGGATGGCCATGCGGATGTCCGGCGCATGCTGGACGAGATCGACGCCCTGGCCCTTGGGGGCCGGGCCATCGCGCATCTGGCGCTGGTGACGGTCGAGGCGGGCGAGAACCGGGCGCTGGCGGAATTCCTGACCCCGATTGCGAAGACCTATTGCACACAGGCTGGAATGCAGGCAACGGAACTCGGCATGCAGGTGCTGGGCGGCTATGGCTATCTGAAGGAGTATTTCCTCGAACAGTGCTACCGGGATGTGCGGATTACCGCGATCTATGAAGGTGCCAACGCCATTCACGAACGGGCGCTGGTGACACGCCTGCTGGCGGGCAAGGAAGGCAAGGCGTTTGAGGACTTCCTGCGTGCCGAATGCCAGCGCAATGATACGGCGTATCCGCAACTAGGCGAGGTCGCGTCCAACTGGTGCCGGGCCCGCGACCTGGTGCTGCAGAGCGAGGACGCGACGGCTGTTGCCCATGATTTCATGAAAGTGACGAGCGCTGCTCTCTTGAAAGTCCTGTGGGCACGTATGGCGGAAAAGGCAGACCACCATCCGGAGCCGGATCGGATCCGGCGTCTGGCGGAGAAAATGCTGACGCAATCCGATCTGGCTCTGAGCGCCTGAGCTTCCGGAAAACACAGGGACAGGGTTTCGGCAGTTACGCCGAATACGTTGCAGCGGGCCCTTCTTTCCGAGCGGCGGATATCTCCCTGCAAGGGGGAGGCGGAGGTAAGGTGCGTGAGGGGTTAGGTTGCCTGGAGGATCGCTTTCGAACCCCGGTCTTTTCTCGAAAGCTTTTCAATTTCCGCGGCTTCGCGCACAGTAGCCGAAACCGATCACGCCGGGACCTTTCATGCATCCGCTCAATCTCGATCAGCTCAGGGCCTTTCTGGCCGTTGTCCGCCATGGCGGCGTCAACAAGGCGGCGGGCAGTTTGAACCTGACCCAACCGGCGGTGACGACGCGGATCAAGCGGTTGGAAGAATCGCTGGGCACCGAGTTGTTCGAGCGTTCTCCCGGCAGGCTGAAGCTGACCAAGCGCGGCGAGCTGTTGCAGACCTTTGCCGAGCAGTTCGAGCGTCTGTCGGACAAGGTCGAGGAGACTGTGGTTTCCCGCGAGGGGATTGACAGGCATCTGCGCATCGGGGCCTCGGAAACCATTGCGCAGTGCTGGCTGCCGGATCTGGTGGCCGCGCTGCGGGCCGACTTTCCGAACCTGATCGTGGAAATCAACGTCGATATCTCGGTGAACCTGCGCGCTGGGCTGCTCGACAGGGAAATAGACCTCGCGTTGCTGCTGGGGCCGATTTCCGAATATTCCATCGACAATATCGAGCTGCCGGGCTTCGACCTCGGCTGGTATGTTGCAGCTGGCTGTCCGGTGGAGGCAGAGCGGGCCAAGGCGCTTTTGTTCGAAAAACCGGTGATCACCTATGCAAGGCACACGCGCCCTTACCGCGAGCTGAAAACGCTCTTGTTCGAACGGGTGGCCCCCGACGTGCAGATGTTCCCGTCGTCCTCGCTTTCGGCCTGTTTCCGACTGGTGGAAGCCGGGCTCGGGGTTGCGGCGTTGCCGAAGGCGCTTGCGCGGCCCTATGTGGAGGCCGGGACTATCGTCGAGTTCGAGCCGGGGTGGGTGCCGGACGCCCTGAGGTTCTCCGCGAGCTACCTTGGTGACCCGCGCAGCCACGTTGTGGCGACCGCGGCTCAAAAAGCGCTTGAGGTTGCCATGGCCTACTCATCTTATAAAAAACCTTTATAAGATCTGCTAAATTCATTCTATTTGTGTTTATATGTGCAATGCGGGAGCATTTCTCCAGTCAAGGAGAGCCCCGGTGTTGCAGTCTTATGAAGCCCTACGACAGGAAAGCATCGAAACACTTCGGGCGCAGATAAGGTCCGGCGACTATCGCTCGCACACGGCGGGGCTCGGCAAGAACCTTCTTCAGGCCAATCTGGCGATCATTCCGCAAGCCTACGCGCTGGATTTCATGCGCTTCTGCCAGCGCAATCCCAAGCCCTGTCCGCTGATCGGTGCCTCGGATACGGGAGATCCGATCCTGTCCACCCTGGGACATGACCTGGATATTCGCACTGACGTACCGGCCTACAACATCTATCGCGGCGGACAGCTGGAAGGGTCCGTCACGGATATCAGCGCCCTGTGGTCTGATGATCTTGTTGCCTTTGCGTTGGGCTGTTCCTTTACCTTCGAACATGCGCTGATCGAGGCGGGGATCGACCTCTGGCACATTTCCAGCAACGTGACCGTACCCATGTTCCGCTCGAACCTGGAAACGATACCGGCCGGTCCGTTTCAGGGGCCAATGGTGGTGTCCATGCGGATGATCCCGGATGAGCGGGTGCGGGACGCGGTTGCCATTTCAGCCCGCTTTCCGCTGGCCCATGGTTCGCCTGTGCATGTCGGCGATCCCGCCGCCATCGGCATTTCGGATCTCGGCAAGCCGGACTGGGGCGATGCGGTGCCGGTGGAGGCCGGACACACGCCCGTCTTCTGGGCCTGCGGAGTGACGCCGCAGGCGATCATCCAGAACGCGGCCCTGCCGTTGCTGATTACCCATAAACCGGGACACATGCTGATCACCGACATCCCGGATGATGCTGAAATTCCAATCATAACAAAAAAGACGCTGTAAGCTCGAACCTTCACGGAGTGGACACATGAAAAGATTTCTGACTTTCCTCATGGCCGGTGCCGCCATGTCCTCGGCCGCCGCCGCGGAAGACCTGTCTGTCGTCGGCAGCTGGTCAAGCCTGCCGCTGCACAAGGAGTATGAGGCGCCGTTCTGGCAAACCACCTTGCCTGAGGCGTCCGGTGGCACCATCCATACCACTGTCACCACCCACAACCAGATGAACCTCGGCGTTGGTGAAGTGTTCCGCCTGCTGGGCCAGGGCGTGTTTGATGTCGGCATGACGGTGGGCGATTATGCCGTTGCCGATGCGCCAGAACTGGAAGGCCTCGATGTGCCGCTGGTGGCCATGTCGGCAGACAAGGCCCATGCCGCTGTCGACGCCGCCCGGCCGATGGTGGAGGAGATCTTCGAGAAACGGTTCAATTCCAAGGTGCTCGCCATTGCGCCCTATCCGCCGCAGGTGGTGTTCTGCAACGCGGAAGTCGGCTCGCTGGATGACCTGAAGGGCAAGAAGATCCGCGCATCCGGCCGCATGACCGCCAAATTCCTGGAAGCGCTGGGCGCGGAGGGCATTACGGTTGCCTTTTCCGAAGTTCCCGGCGCGCTGCAGAAAGGCGTCGTTGATTGCGCCGTGACCGGGGCAGGCTCCGGCTATAGTGCCGGGTGGTGGGAAGTGAGCACCCATCTGTTGCCGATCCCGCTGGGTGGCTGGGATCCGGTGGTGACCGCGATCAATCTCGACAAGTGGAATTCCCTGTCCGGCGAGACCCAGGCCCTGATCCAAAAGGAAATTGCCGATAAGTTCGAGGCCCCCGCCTGGGCATCGGCTGAAGGTGCACTGTCCAATGACATTGCCTGCCTGACCGGCAAGGGGGAATGCGCTTCGGGCGATGCGCGTAACATGGTTCTGGTCGAAGCCAGCGATGGCGACATCGAGCGGGCGCGCCAGATCCTGGAAACAGAGGTTCTGCCGGAATGGGCAGAGCGGGCCGGTGGTGACTGGGCTGCACGCTGGAACGACAGTGTTGGCACAGTCGTCGGCGTTCAGATCAAGACCAACTAGTCTCGGGAGACATCGAGGTGGCGGAGAAACTCCTGTCAATCCTGTCGAGGATCAACCGGACGATTGCGATTTCGGTCGGTGTTCTGTTCCTCACCTGTGCAGGTCTTGTTCTGATTGATATCTGTCTCCGCCGCGTCGGCGCCTCCTTCGGCGGCACTGACGAAATATCCGGCTACGTGATGGCCATCGGTACGGCCTGGGCCATGGCTTTCGGATTGAGCGAACTGTCGCACATCCGGATCGATTTCCTGCGCCGCTCCGTCAACCTTCCGAAATGGCGGGCGATGCTGGATCTTCTGTCCATCTTCGCTCTCTCTTCGACCGTTTCCATCATCGCGATCAAATGCTGGCCGGTGGTGGAGACGAGCCTACGAAATTCGTCCAGAGCCAATACGCCACTGGAAACGCCGCTGGCTCTGGTGCAATTGCCCTGGTTCGCCGGTTGGGTGTGGTTTGCCATCAGCGCATGGCTCACCTTCATCGCCGGTGTGCTGCTGGTATCGCGCGGCGAATTTGCCAAATCCGAACAGGCCATTGGCGCCTTTCCGGAAGGGGAGACCGCCTGATGCTTCCCTTTGTTTCCGTCGGTCTTCTCGGTCTCCTGAGCCTTTCCATTCCCGTCGGCATCGTGCTGTTTCTGCTGGGGTTCGGCATCGACCAGTTCTTCAGTGCCTTTCCGCTCACGCGCGGCTTGGGCTCAATGGTCTGGTCGACTTCAGAAAATGCGGCGCTGATTGCCATTCCGTTCTTCGTGCTGCTGGGAGAGATCCTGGTGCGCACAGGTATTGCCGCGCGCACCTATTCGGCACTCGACCGTTGGGTCTCCTGGCTGCCCGGCGGGCTGGTGCATGCCAATGTTGCGACCGCCACCATGTTCTCGGCCACTTCGGGTTCGTCGGTGGCAACCGCTGCCACGGTGGCGACGGTGGCCATGCCGCAGGCCGAACGGCTGGGCTATGACCAGAAGCTCTTTTCCGGTGCGATTGCCGCCGGAGGAACGCTCGGCATCATGATCCCGCCGTCGATCAACCTGATCGTTTACGGCTTTCTGACGCAGACATCGATCCCGCAACTGTTTCTGGCCGGGCTGGTGCCCGGCATCCTTCTGGCGGTTGCCTTTCTGGCCGTCACGGCGCTGGTCTGCCTGGTCAACCCGAAGCTTGGCGGGGCACGGCGGACGTTCCCCTTGCGGGAGATGGCGCTGGGGCTTGCCGATCTCGTGCCGATCATTCTGCTGTTCAGCGCCATCATCGGGTCGATTTACAAGGGGTGGGCCACCCCGACCGAAGCTGCCTCCGTCGGTGTTGCGGGAGCGTTGGTGATTGCCGCGTTCTTCGGCGGTCTCGACATGCGCATGATCGGTGAAGCGCTGATCGGCACCGTGCGGGTCACGGCGATGATCATGCTGGTGGTGATCGGGGCGTCGTTTCTCAACTTCACGCTCTCAGCCGCTGGCTTGTCGCAGGAGTTGCGCGGATTTCTGGAGGGTCTCGGGTTCGATCCCCTGCAGACGCTGCTGGTGATCGTCGCGATGTATATCGTGCTCGGCTTCTTCATCGAAACGCTGTCACTGATGGTTATCACCATCCCGATCGTGGTGCCGATCGTCATCAGTCTCGGCTATGATCCGGTCTGGTTCGGCATTCTGATGATCGTGCTGATCGAGATGGCCCTTATCACCCCGCCCGTCGGCCTCAATCTGTTCGTGGTCCAGAGCGCGCGGGGCGGGGGCTCCATTGCGGAGGTGATGTTGGGAGCCATTCCCTATGTGCTGGCGATGCTGGCCATGGTCGTGGCATTGATCGCCCTGCCGCAAATTGCGCTGTATCTGCCGATGGCCATGCGCTGACGAGATAATTGCAAATTATTTTGGAACTGACTGACGGGGCAGGCGTTTCCACCGTGATGAAGGCGGACCGGAGCACTCCGGAAGGCTCATACACGAAGGAGACTTTGATGAAACAGTTTACCAAACTCGCGCTGATGCTGACTGGTGTGTCGCTTCTGGCGACCCCTGTCATGGCTCAGGACAAGCCTGCTGGCGTTGAGGTCGGAAAACTGACCTGTGTTACCGAAGAGGAAACCAATTTCATCGTCGGTTCCAAGACAGTCATGAACTGCACCTTCGACCGGGCCGGTGGCGGCGCTGCCAGCTACTACACGGCGACCGTGAGCGAATACGGTCTTGATATCGGAACCACGGACTCGGCCACGCTTGTGTGGGGTGTCGTTGCCCCGACTGCCGATCTGGAAGTTGGTGCTCTTGAAGGGACATACGCCGGCGTAACGGCAGGCGCCAGCCTGGGTGCAGGCGTGAAGGCCAACGCTCTTGTCGGCGGTTTCGACAAGTCGATCGCGCTGAACCCGGTGAGTGTCGAAAGCCAGACAGGCACGAACATTACCCTTGGTGTGAGCAAGCTTTCGCTGGAAGCGATCAAGTGAACCAAGTGACATAGACATTTTGTCAGGAAGGGCCGGCTTTGCCGGCCCTTTTTCTTTTTCCGGTTTCAGGCGTGGCCGCACAGGCTGCAGCGCTCCAAAAGACAAATCGAACTCGAGGGGTAACGAGATGGCGTCCGGTCAGGCGACGACAATCAAAGGCGTTCTCACCAACTGGGAAGACGAAATCGAAGAGGAAGGCCGCGCCGATGTCGGCTCGCTGCTGAAGGCCTCCGGCAGCCGTGTGGCGGGGCCCTTGCTATTTCTGCCGGCCCTCATAATGGTTTCTCCCATCGGCGCCATACCAGGCGTGCCTATTGTTCTCACAACGTTGACCCTTCTGGTCGCAGGCCAGCTCGTTGTTGGCAGAAGCTCGATCTGGTTGCCGTCGTTCGTGCGCAATCGTGGTCTTCCCAAACAGAAGGTGACGTCGACCATCGACAAGCTCACGCCTTATGCGGAGCGCGCCGACCGTTATCTCGGACAGCGCCTGTCCCTTTTCGCCGGCGAGACCGCCGCGCGGATCGTCGCGGCCTTTTGCATATTACTGTCTCTTCTTGTCTACCCGGCCACCCTGTTGCCCTTTGCCGTCGCCTTGCCCGGCTCCGCAATCCTGCTGCTGAGCCTCGGACTTCTCGTGCGCGATGGCGTTGTTACGCTGGTGGGCCTGCTCGTGGCATTGGCAGCGGTCGGGACCGTCGTATATTGGCTCGCCTGAGCCATTTTGTCCGAGCCTCTATCGCGGATCGGGAAAGCCTCCCCCGTAACGGGCTGGAGGGCATATGGAGGGTGAGGCTGGCGTTTTGCGCGTCACAGCCCCGAAGAAGTGCCATTTCACCACCTCCAAGCCGCTTCATTCTGGTTGTTGAGGCGTCGCCTGACGTTCGGCACAAAAAAAACGGGCCGCTGAAGCGACCCGTTTCTTTCAGTTTTCCGTAGTTGCCGTTCAGCCTTTCAGCAGAACCGCATCCGGATTGGATTTGTAGACGGCCGGCTCATAGGTCGGTGCATTTTCAAGCTGTTCCTTGGTGAAGGGAGCGGTCACCAGCAGGTCGCCATTCTCCGTTTCGAACATCTTGAGGCTGGAATAGGACACGGCTACCGGCTTCGCGTTGAAGCCAAGGAAACCACCCACATCGATGACAACCGCCTGTGCCTTGCCGTCGTTGCCGATCAGAACCTCGGCGACTTCGCCGATGTCATTGTCCTGGCTGGTGTAGACAGGGGAATCGATCAGCTCATCGGTAGATACACTGGCCGTGTCGACCTGTGTTTTTTCAGCGGTCCAGGGATCGGCCATCGCTTCATCCAGCTTCTGTTTTGCCGGGTCGATTGCTTCCTTGCGGACGGTTTCATAGGTGTCCTTGGCGCTTGCAGCGACCTTGTCCATCTGCTCGCGGGCGCCTTCCGACGTCATCCAGTGCGGAATATAGTCCGGACGCTCATAGGCGGTCGCATCTTCCAGTTCCTTGCGAGAAACGTCGGTGACGACAAGAAGCTGGTTATCCTGGCCGGACACGAAGTTGAGGCGGGCAAAGTCGAGTGCGACTTCCTTTTCACCCATGCCGAGGAACCCTCCGACACCCACGATGACCGCACGCACGGTTCCATCGCGGCCAAAGACGACGTCGTTGATGTCGCCGACTTCTTCGCCGTCAGCATTCCTGCTGGTCAGGACCGGCTTGCCGATCATGTTGGTGGCAAGAATGCCGGTGGTCATGTCCGGAGCAAGGGTGTGAAGTTCGAATTCATAGACGCCGGTGTCATTTTTTGCACCGGTCTGAGTGCCGTCCTTCATCGCAGCGGTGTCACCGGCGACGGCGGCCGTCGAAATGGCTGCAACAAGTGCGGTGGTGGCGAGTAGATGGCGAAGCATTTAAGCATCTCCCTTTGGATTTGGAAATTTTGGGTGTGCCTGGAAGAAGATTGAACTTTCAGGAACTTCCAGAAACCGCGCCACGATGAGACGCACTTTCGTGCGTAATCATGGCGCGGGAATTCAGGCCAGCTTGCCGGCGCTTTTCGGTCCTGCCAGCAGCCAGACGATAAAGCCGACAACCGGGAAGATCAGGATGCCGAGGACCCACAGCAGCTTTGCACCGGTGGAGGACCCGCTTCCGAGAACCTGGATGATCGCATAGACATCCACGACGAGAATTAAGAGGCCAACGATTCCATATTCCATGACAGATCTCCGGGTTGTGTAACTGGATTGGAAACGGTCAGGCGTGCAGAAGGTTCCGTGTTCTTCTTATGGGTGGCCAAAATAAATCTGAAAAAATATTGGGAACCAATTTCAGAACGGTGCGTTGAACCTGCATATCTTAAATATCGGAGGTTCCAATGCTTTCTTGGGCACTGTTGTTCTTGGTGGTTGCTATCGTTGCAGCCGTACTTGGTTTTGGTGGTATTGCCGGCACGGCAGTCGGCATCGCAAAACTGATCTTCTTCGTCGCTATTGCGCTGTTCCTGATTTCGGCAGTCGCACACGCGATCAGAGGCCGCAGGGTCTAACACGAGAAAAACGGGCGCTTCGGCGCCCTTTTTTGTGTCTTCTTCAGGCTCGGATGGAAGGGAAGGGCAGACCGCTTTCGCTTCCCTTCTTTGTCTCCAATCGCAATGGTTCCACCGCGTCACATCCCAAGCGTGTCCAGCGTGTTTCAGCGTGCGGCACGCTTTTTCTTTCACTAAAATCAGAACCTGCTCTTCGCAGTATGCGCTAGCCGGCTTTTTCCTGTTCGTGCAACGTCTTGCGCGCGGCCCAGAGCTTTCGGGCTATCTGCTGTCTGTCTGGCTTGCCTTCAATGGAAAAGACCGCGTCCTGCGCGATATTGAACAATTGCGTGGAAACAAGTGGCAAATGTTCCTTGCGGCAAACCAGCGATGCCTTTTCCAGAGCGGAAATGAAGTGATGCAGGACGAGGACATTGCCTCTCGCGGCCTGGCGCAGCGGGCCGACTGCCGTGTCCAGCAGGTCATGCATTTCCAGGATGGTCAGCCAGAGGCGAGGTGTGTCTTCGTCATCTGTGATGAGCGAGCTCGGAGCGCCGCGCTGAAGGATCCGCGCAACGGAGGCTGACAGGTGATCGATTGCGCTGATGGCCGTGTAGCTGTCGTTGACGCCGGGCGATAGCGCGCGCAGGGCGATCTCCACCATCAGGTGGACCGAAAACTGGATGTCCCCTTCAGGAGCCCGCGCCTTCTCGATCTGAAACGTTTTCTCTAGTCGTTTCAGATCCGGCTCTTCTTCGGCCGTGCGGACCTTCGCAATCGGCATGCCTTCGATGACGTAGGTTCCGGGGCTGACCGTAACCTCGATGAAACCGTCGAGAGACTTCGCGATTTCAATGAGCTGGTTGCTGTCGATGAAGGTTATGTAGCCGCTGTACGTGGCATTGTAGATCCAGATCGGCAGATCGGGAATCTCGTTACAGTCATTCGGTTGTTCACGCGGTTCTTTGGTCAGAAGGTCATCGATCGAGAACCGGAGCGAGGAATGGATTCTGCCGATTTCCGCATCGACCCGGATCCGTCCGGCGACGTCGTTTACGAAATAGACCAGCCAGAAAAAACTGGCGGAGGCCAGGATGATGCACAGGATGACGGAAAAACGCAGGTCCTCGTTTTCGTCGACGCCAAACAAGGCGATCATCGAATAAAGGAAGGTCGCGCCCAACAGGCCGATGGTGATCTGCGTCGTCCGGTTGCTGGCGAAGGTTTCCAGAAGACGCGCCGAAATATTGCCGGCCGCAAGTGTGAACACGACAAGCGTCAGGGAATAGACCAAGCTGATGACGGACATCATGGCGCCGGCAATGGTCGACAGGACCGACCGCGCGCCGTCAACGCTTATGGTGTCATAGCTGAAGAGTTTAAAAGCACCGTCCATCAGACCCATGTCGTCTATCAGGAAGGCGGCAAACGCGAGCATCGCTCCTAACAGGGTGATGCAAATAGGGATGAACAGAAATCCCTTGGTCAGGCGAACAAGCGCATGTTCGCGGGCATTCTCCTGATAGATCATCTGCATCGCGGTTCCCCTCAGACAGGCAGGGCTCCATCCTGGATGGAACCCTGTTTGTCGCTGTTTCTATTGCGCGCTCCAGTCAATCTCGCCTGCCCGCTCCGGAAACCATGCGCGGGTCTTTTCCGGGCGCAGAAGCGGTCAATGGGGGAGGTTCTCGTTTGGTCGAGACTGATCAGACGGTAAGGGCGTCCCTGATCAGGGATGCGGATGCGGCGGCGGCAATTTCGGACCGTTCGAACTGTTCGGTCCCGTTCATGAGTTCTTCCAGGCGCAGGCGAGCACGTGAGACGCGGCTTTTGACCGTGCCAACCTTCACGCCGAGGATTTCGGCAGCTTCCTCATAAGAAAAGCCACTGGCCCCGATCAGAATAAGGGCTTCGCGCTGATCGTCGGCAAGCACCTGAAGGGCACTCAGAAAATCCTTCAGTTCCAGATGACCCGTCTGCTGCGGTTTGCTTTCCAGACTGGCGGCGTGTTCACCGTCCGGGTCTGAAACCTCGCGCTGCATCTTTCTGCCGACAGAATAATACTGGTTGCGCAGAATGGTGATGAGCCAGGCAGTGAGATTGGTGCCTTCGGTGAACTTGTCCTTGTTGGCGATCGCCTTCGCCAGTGTTTCCTGAACCAGGTCGTCCGCGCGGTCGCGGTCGCCACTGATGGATCTGGCAAAGGCGCGCAATCGGGGAATGGCGTCGACGAGATCCTGCTTGAACTGTGCGACGTTCATTCTGCGGCCTCCTCGTCCGACCCTCTGGAATCCAGAGCGGACAACAAATCCATCATATCGTCGGGTATGTCTTCCGACAGGGCCTCGTCATAAACTTTTTTGAGCTGGCTGCCGATCCAGTCCTCTTTGGACTTTGATCCCGCAGCCGGCGTGATGACACCGAAGGCGGCGTCAGGCACTTCGGGATTGAGCTTGGTTGCCATGACAAATTTCCGATTTTCGCTTCTTCGAAGATGGGCTTTATTGCGATGTAAACGCAGTGACGAAAAAAAAGTTCCTCGCGTTGGGAACTTTTTTTTGCCGAATGCATTTTCGAGTTACGGGCGCGCGTGAAAGTGCGCCGTTCGGCCGCTTCCGGGCGGCAACACATTAAGGAACTTATTTATGTCCGTGAGCCTTTCGATAGAGATCGCCCCGCTGCTTCCATACCTGCGCAGATATGCAAGAGCTTTGGCGGGAAGCCAGAAAAGTGGCGATGCCTATGTCAGGGCATGCTTGCAGGCACTGGTGGCAGATCAGACCATTATCGACACCACCGATGGGGTGAAAATTGGTCTGTACCGGCTTTTCCACGTTCTGTGGAACGCAAGTGTGGTTCCACCAACCGCAAACGACGGAACTGTTTCCATCTTCGAGCAGACTGCCCAGCAGCGGCTGGCCAACATGGCCCCGGAAAGCCGGCAGACACTGCTGCTTTCCACGCTGGAAGGTTTCTCGCTTTCTGATACGGCGCTCATCATCCAGCGCAGCGAAGAAGACGTTACGGGGCTGGTTCAAGATGCAATCGCGGAAATCGATCGTCAGACCAAGACAGATGTGCTGATCATCGAGGATGAGCCGCTTATTTCCATGGATCTGATCCAGATCGTAGAATCCCTTGGTCATGGCGTCACCAGCGTGGCCCGTACGGCAAGCGACGCCATTGCTGCCGCGAAGGAACACACGCCTGGTCTCGTTCTTGCCGATATCCAGCTCGCGGACGGTTCGTCCGGCATTGACGCGGTAAAGGAAATCCTCTCGGAAATGTCCGTTCCGGTGATCTTCATCACGTCCTTCCCCGAACGTCTTCTGACTGGGGAGCGGCCAGAGCCGACATTCCTCATCACCAAGCCGTTCAACCCGAACACGGTGAAGGCTGGCATCAGCCAGGCACTGTTTTTCAAGGGGGCCGACGAGGTCGTCGCTGCCTGAGGCAACTGGTTCAAGCTGAGCGAGCTCGCTTGATTTTCACACATGCGCTCCTCGAGCGCGAAGCACGAAATACTTGAGAGCCGCTTTTCTGCCGCTTCAGAACGGAGCAAAGTCAATCCCGAAGGAAGAGGCGGGCATCAGGCCCGCCCTTTTCCCTCATTGCCGTGAAAGCCAGTCGTCAATGTCCTTCTCGGCTTCTTCGCGGGTCTTGCCATATTTTTGTTGGATGAGGCCAGCAAGTTCGGTTCGGCGGCCGTTGGCCCGATCGACTTCGTCGTCGGTCAGCTTGCCCCACTGGGCGATAGCCTTGCCCTTGAATTCTTTCCAGTTTCCTTCAATCCGGTCCCAATTCATTGGTCGTTCTCTCCTTGTCTTGATGACACCAGGAAAACGACTGCTGCGGTCAATGGTTCCCAATGAATTGCGGTCAGCGCGAGCGTCGAGGATGGATTGGCACACTGATGCAAAAGCGGCGTTCTTTTTGCGGAACTTTTGCGCAAGGACATATGCCCGGATAACGGAGCAAAACCGAAATGTCTGATATTTTTACTTATCTCTTTGGCGCGGCGTCGTTCATGCCGCACGGATATTGCCTGCTTTGGCGTCCGGATCTCGTGGCGCTTCACGCGATCTCGGACGGTTTGATCGCGCTGGCCTATTTTACCATTCCCTTGATGATCCTCGATTTCCTGCGCAAACGTCCGGACTTTCAAGGTAATTCCCGCAGGGTCGCGTATCTGTTCATCGCATTCATCCTGGCCTGTGCTCTCAGCCATCTGGCTGCCCTGGTAACACTCTGGTGGCCCGTTTACGGTGCGCAAGGCCTGGTCAAGTTGCTCACTGCTGTTGTCTCGGTCGCAACCGCGGTCGTCATCTGGCGGGTGCGGCCGATGCTGCTCGCCATTCCCTCGCTGCAGGATCTTGAGCAGGATAACGACACGCTGAAAGCTGAAAATATCGAGCTTTCCGACAAGGTCGGCAGAACACGGCGGGAGATCAAGCGGATCAACGAGCGTTTTGAGACCGCCCTGACCGGATCCAACATCTCCGTTTTCACCCAGGACAAGGAGCTGCGCTACACCTGGATCCATAATCCGCGGTTCGGCAGGAACCCGGAAGAGGTCATCGGTTGCACGGATCAGGACCTACTGCCGGAAGAGACTGCTGCTGACCTGGAGGAGGTGAAGCGACAGGTTCTGGAAACCGGCGAGACCGCTTCGACCTACTTTGCGCTGGACAGCGAAGAGACGGGAACGATCTCCCTGGATCTGATCGTGCATCCGACGCGCAACAACAGCGGCGATATCGACGGCGTCCTGTGTACGGCCATCGATATGACCGAAAAGAACCTCTACGAAATCCGGCTCGGTTCCCTCGCAAGGCAGCTTGCGGAGGCCAACCGGCGCTTCGAGAAGGCGCTCGACGGCTCGCTCACAACCGTTTTCGAGCAGGATCTCGACCTGAAATATGTTCAGGTCGTCAATCCATCACCGGGCCTTACACCGGATTTCTTCACTGGCAAGAGCGACGCTGAGCTGTTTCCGGAGGAAGGCCAGTTAAAGCTCATTCCGGCAAAGAAGAAGGTGCTGGAAACTGGCGAAAGCACCGTTATCGAATTCGACATGGAATTGGGTGGAGTCAATCGCAGCTACAACATGCGTATCGAGCCGGCGAGAGACACGGAGGGCCGGATTACCGGCCTGATCGGCATCTCCATCGACATGACGCTTCAACGGGAAAACGAACGTCAGATGCACCTTGTGATGCGGGAGCTGACACATCGGTCCAAGAACCTTCTTGCGGTTATTCAGGCCATGGCTCGGCAAACCGCAGCACGTTCGGACAACACGGAGGATTTCGTCGAGAGTTTCGCCGCAAGACTTCAGGCGATGGCAGCCAGCCATGATCTGCTGGTGTCACAGTCATGGTATGGCGCGGATCTGAAGGAGCTGGTTCTGGCGCATCTGGCGCAATCCATCGATCCGGGAAGCTCGCAGATCGAGATCAAGGGCGACCCGCATTCGATCACGGCGGATGCAGCGCAGAACCTTGGCCTGGCTCTGCATGAGCTGACGACCAATGCCGCCAAATATGGTGCTCTGTCAGTGCTCGGGGGTATATTGTCCGTGTCGTGGACAACGGAAGACGGCAAGATCCGACTGGTGTGGAAGGAAAGCGGTGGTCCGGAAGTTGTGCCGCCAGAGCGCAACGGTTTCGGGCGAATGTTGCTGGAACGGTTGGTTGGGCCTGCCCTCAATGGTGATGTCACAATCGACTTCGCGCCGGAAGGCGTGCGTTGCGTTATCGAGTTTCCGGTCAAGCAAACCCAAAGCTGATCTTGCGTGCTGTCAGGGGGCACACACCCTCATGCCCTGGAAGCGGAAGCTCCCAAGGCTGATGCCTGTTGTTCAGGACGCGTCTCCGCGCGGGGTCTTGTCGCGGCGCAGGGCCTTCAGCGCTTCATCGATTTCCGAGATCAGCTCTTGTGGTGACCGACCTTGTTCGGAACTGGCCTGTGGCGCCTTTCGCAGGGTTGCCCGCCAGGACAGCAACGCTGTCCGCTTTTGCTTGTCCGAGAGGGACCGGTCTTCCAGAACGCTTGCGGCGGTTCTGAACCCGGCAAATCGTTTCGGTACGCTGATCATGATTTCTTACAATTTGGAATGTGGGGCTTCGATCGCGCAAAGGGCCGCTTACCGCACAGCGGCAAACGGCCCTTCCGCTTTTTCAATTTGTTTCAAGCTGGCGGCCGGGCCGTTCACTCGGTGATGACAGCCCTCAGCATCCACGAAGCCTTGTCGTGGAAAGTGATGCGCTGGGTCAGCAGATCTTCCGTCACGGGGTCGCTGTTCTCACCAGCGTAAGCTGCCATGTCGCGCATTTCCGCGGCAATCATTTCGTGGCTGTGCACCAGATCCTCGATCATTTCGAAGGCGTTGGGCATGCCGCCCGCCGGCAGACTGATGGTCAGGTTGAGCTTGCCTTCGTCGACATTGACCGGTGCCATGTGACCAAGGGCACGGATACGCTCTGCAATCACGTCGGTTGCGGCGAAAAGGTTCTCATAATGCTCTTCGGTCAGATCATGGATCGATTTGAAGAGCGGGCCGACGACGTTCCAGTGATAAAGGTGGGACTTGATCGTGAGGATGTAGGTCTCGGCCAGGATAACCGAAAGATGTTTCGCAAGCTGCTCGCGCACCTCGTCCGAAACGCCCGTCTTGATCTGGTCGACCTTCGGGGTTTCGATGTTCAGAACCTTGCTCGTCGACATTGTTTTTCCTTTCGTTCAGTCGCTGGGCGCTATCGCTTGATGAGCTCTATGGCTGACAAGGGCGCCTTGTGATCGTTCGGTAAGGAAAGTCTTCAATTCGCCATCAGTTCCATATTTTCGGCAAAATTTCTTTTTTTGCATGGAGGGAGAATATCCCTTGAAATTTCTTCAAGAAGTTCAATGGTATTCGATTGATGGTCAGTGAAGGCGCTATTGCGTGTCGTGCTCCAGGTGCCTTTGTCTGCTTACGTGATTTCACATCTTGGACAACGATAATTGGAACCTACGCGCACGATGCAGCGTTAAATCTTACGTGTTGGGTCACACTCTGGCCCTTGTTCATGGGTTTTTCTGCCTTCGTCGATCTCATTCTTGGGGCGTGCTCAAAGGGCCGTTCTCGTCAACGTAGGTAACAACTGAAAGGAGACTGAGATGGCTTCGAAATCCAGTTCCAGCATCAAGAATGAAGACACTTACGAAGCCTTGCGTGACAAGGGTTACAGCAAGGAAAAGTCGGCGAGAATTGCAAATGCCCAGGCAAACGACAGCCAGTCTCCTTCCGTGAAGGGGGGAAAGGCTTCGCCTTACGAATCCTGGACCAAGGAAGAGCTCTACGAACGGGCGCAGGAGCTGGACGTGGATGGTCGCTCCAACATGTCCAAATCGGAGCTGATCGAAGCTCTGCGCGAATAGGATTTGCGTCTGAAAATGAGGCCGCGGTTCGCTTGCGTTGTCTCATTTTCTTCCTCTGGAACTATCCTTTCGGCGATACCAATAGGCCAGGCGATAAATCATTCTGATTTGTCTGGAACCAAATCAACGCCAGATCGTTTACAGCTCAGTCCGCGCAATTGCATTGCGCGGTCTTCACGTGCCCGAATTCCGGGCTCCATCCCATTTACGCATTGCGCGCCGTCCGTCGTCAGGGCCGCCCGCTATTGAGAACAGGAGCGACAAGATGGCAACCGCGAAGACTGCCTCGGCATCCACTTCCAATCCTGCTAACGACACCGTAAGCGCCCGCGAAATCGAAGAAAACATCGAACGCATTCGTGGCGACATCGCCTCTTTGGCCGGTTCGCTGAAGAGATACGGTTCCGGCAAGACGGACGAATACAAAACCAAGGCCGCTGCCGCCAGTGACGATCTGACCAAGATGTCCCAGGATGCGTTGAGCGACCTGACCGCCGAATTGCAGAAGTATGAACGGGCCTTCGTTTCGGAAGTTCGCAAGCGTCCTCTGCAGTCCATCGGTATCGCCGCCGGCATCGGCTTTCTGATCGCAGCGCTGGTACGCCGCTAATGGTGATGCGCGCCTTTCCAATGGCGTTCGGGGCTCTTAGGCGAGACATAAATGGCATGGTTCGCCGTGCCAAGCGCAATGCCGTGTTGAGCGGCATTGCGGCTGTTTGTTTCGCAACGGCTTACGTCGCCGGGGTGGTGGCAGCCGGTGCCTATTTGGCGCCGATTTACGGCCCTGCCATGGCGGCCTTGCTGATTGCCGCGATCATGCTGGTTACAGGATTGTTTTTTGTTTCGGTGCTCAGCTTCCTGAAGTACAGGGACCGCAAGCGGAAGGCGCGTTCACAAGTTGCCAAGCAGCTTACAGTGGCTGCTGCCGTTTCCATTCTGCCACAGCTTACCAAGAACAAGGGCCTGATGATTACCGCCGCTCTGGGCGGCCTGGCCTTTCTGGCAGCTCAGGCATTGGGTGACGACGACGAGGGTGGCGGCTAACACTCTGCCGCGCGGTCTCGCCGGCCTTTGGAGCTAACAGTGATGACAGCGCAGGCAGACCGAGCAGTCGCGACCGCAGAAGGTGCCGTGGCTACAGTGACCGAGACCCTGAGAGCGGACCCTATTGTCCGTGTATCGATGGTCATCATGTGCGCCATTGCGGTGACCGCCGCGCTGGACATCGGGCAGGTCATTTTCGCACCTGTCTGTCTTTCCGTGGTTGTCGGCACGATTTTCGCGCCGACCGTGGAAAGGCTATCGCGCCTCGGCGTACCCGGCTGGGTATCCGCCGGCGGAATGGTGCTGGTTTTTATCTTCCTGATCCTGACTGCCGGGGCCGCTTTCGTCGTGCCGCTTTCCGACTGGCTGGACAGGTTGCCGCTTATCTGGGCGCGCCTACAGGCCCAATTGACCAGCTGGCAAGGGTTCTTTTCCTCAGTTGCCAGCCTGCAGGAGGACCTGCGCAATGCCATGGGCCAGAACGGCGGCATGCAGGTCAGTGTGGAAGACAACTCCGCAGTCGAAAGCGTCTTCTATTTCGCACCGGCTTTCGTGGCGCAGGTGATCCTGTTTCTGGCCAGTCTCTACTTCTTCCTGTTGACGGGCCCGCATTTGCGCCGGGCTGCGCTCCAGCTTTCCTCCAACGGTGAAGGAAGGCGTTGCATCGTATCCGCGTTTCGCACCATTGAGGCGCGTCTTTCCACCTATCTCGTCTCCATAAGCCTCATCAATATCGGGTTGGGCGTCGCCGTGAGCTCGACCATGTGGTTTCTTGGTGTGCCATCGCCGTTGCTGTGGGGCATGTTGGCCGGTGTGTTGAATTATGTTGTCTATCTTGGACCGGCGATCATGGTGCTTGTGATGGCCGGTGTCGGCCTGGCAACCGGAAACACGCCGTTGGCGATCCTCACGCCTCCGCTGGCGTATCTGGCGCTCAACCTGATCGAAGCGCAATTCGTCACGCCGACCGTCCTCGGGCGAACGATGACGTTGAATCCCTTCCTGGTTTTTCTTGCCATTGCCTTCTGGATCTGGCTGTGGGGGCCAATCGGCGGATTTGTCGCCGTCCCCTTGCTGCTTGTCGTGGGGACGCTGCTTGAGATCGTGAGCCAGCCCTCGGAGGCAAGCCAGCCTGTACAGCCTGTATCTTCAGACTCTGACGCCTAGCCCGAAAACCTGGCAGCAAGCCCGCTGACGGCACAAGGTTCAACTTGTCAGGGCTGATTTGCAGGCTGGAATTTCGCTCTGCTTTGATCCTGGGCCCGGCGCTGTTCCAGTCAGCAACCTGGGAATACCATTCAGGGCGTACGATCTGTGACCAAGCAGTCAAAGACAGAAAAGCAGTTCGGAGGCATGTCGTGCCGGCTGTTTTACTGCGGAGGCACGCAGACAAAACAAAAGCCGCCCGGAAGAGGCGGCTTTTCAAAACTCTGGTAGCAAGGATTTTTACTCTTCGTTGTACGCCAGCATTCCGTGGGCGATGGGCCAGCCGGTGCATGTGGTTACGCCAACTCCGGAGACACAGCGCGTCGGGCGTCCGTGAATATCGGCCAGTTCAACCTGCAGGTCGCCTTTGGCAGCGGCCTTCTGTTCAACTTCTGCTGCTGCGGTCATGTCGCCCTTTTGAGCGGTTTCTGCGTCAGCCTCTTTGGTGAAGAAAGGCTCTGCAACAATCAGGCTGGATGCCAGAAGAGCAGCGACTGCGATTGCAGCAGGGGCTTTAGTCGGAATGCGTTTGCGTAGCGTGAACATAATGTCTACCTCCACCCTGTAAACGCCCAAGTTAAGAAAAGGTTTCATGCCGCTTGATAATTTCCGAACGGACCGGGATCGAAGTAGAAAATAAACTGCTCTTATAACTTATGTTAATGCAGGCTGGCTGGTTTCGTGTCATCTTGCGGATAGTCAACCTAACTGACAATGAGATCCCTCGTGACACCGCAAACTTATCAAGCCGCAGCGCAAACGCGCGGCGCGGCACTGGTTGTCGAAGACAATCCGATCATCGCGCTCGATACGCAGATGATGCTGGAAGAGCTCGGGTTCTCGCCAGTCGAGACGCTCGCAAGCCTTGCCGAAGCGGCAGAGGCGCTGGCAGCGCATCTGTTCAGCTTCGTCATTCTGGACGTGAAGATCGGTGACGACACAAGTCTGGCTTTCGCCAAGCAGCTTCTGGAAAAGGGGACGAAGTTCATCTTTGCCAGCGGCTACAGCGATCTTGGCCCTCTGCCGACGGACTTCGAAGGACATGTCATCCTGAGCAAGCCCTATACCAAAGCCCAGATCGGCGCCCTGATCTGATCCGCGGGCGCGGGAAGACTGCTCTTTGGCAGCAGTTGAAGATGCAGGCCTGCCTCAGATAAGCGGGCGAGGATCTTCCGAAATGGCTTCATAAGAGGCGAGCTTTTCCAGGGCGTCCCTGTCCAGGACGCGAATTTGGTCCTTTGCCCAGCTTATCAGCTCTTTTTCCTGAAGCTTTCGAAGTGTCCGGCTGGTGTGCACCGGGGTAATCCCGAGCGCGTCGGACAAATGGCTTTGGGAGAACGGAGCATCGAGCGCCTGATTGCCGGCGTAGCCGACGTGCTGCGCCCGGTCATAAAGGTG
Source organism: Labrenzia sp. ATLA3 (assembly GCF_057180185.1). Taxonomy (NCBI): domain Bacteria; kingdom Pseudomonadati; phylum Pseudomonadota; class Alphaproteobacteria; order Hyphomicrobiales; family Stappiaceae; genus Labrenzia; species Labrenzia sp. ATLA3. The sequence continues at coordinate 247,793 of NZ_JBXUKV010000002.1, read as the reverse complement.
CAGGATGAGATACGAGAGCCGCTCCAGTGCGGTGCGCTGGCCGAGGCTGATAATCTGTCCATCAAGTATCTGTTCCTCGCGCGCGGCAATCCATGTCATTGAAAAGGCGAGGGTTGGATGGTCCTTGAATATCGACCAGACCTTGTCGCGTTGAAAGACACATAATGTGGTGTCTGTGAGAGCCGTGACGGAGTGCTGCATATCTTTCAGGACGGCAAGCTGAAGGCCGACGAGGTCCCCCGGCAGGGCAAAATTCAACAGTTGCCGCCTGCCGTCGGCCAGAGCCTTGTGACGGAAGGCCCAGCCTTCCAGAATGGTGTAGAGATGCGGGGTCTTGTTCTCTTCCTGAAGGATGGTTGCCCCGGCTTCGACTGTCAGCTCACCGGTTTTGAAATCCGAAATGAAATCCAGTTCCTTGCCTTCCAGAGATCGGAACGCTGGTTTCTGCCTCAGGGGGCAAGCTCGACAATTGGTTTGAAACGGGACGGTTTCGGTCATACAAACGGCATCTCCATTGCAATTCATGAAAACGCCTTGAACAGCCGCAGGTTCCAATTTGAATTGGACTGGCTGGAGAATGCAGGTTCCCAGCCGCCGGACAGTCCGGCGGCCATGTGCCGGGATCCAATGCGGCCGTACGGGCGGTTAACCCGTCCGCACGGCGATCACCACAGGCTTACGGACGCAAAATGGTATAGCCGTCCGCGTCCAGCTCCATCAGTGTAACGGCCCCGGCAGGAACGACTTCGACGCCTTCGAGAAACGGAATGTCCTTGCCTTCGTTCCTGGCCATGGCCTGACGGGTGTTATCGCAAGCCTCGAAGGCGACATTCGGCATGCTCTGCACGAAGGATTTCATGCGGTCCGACACGGGAGAGGTATCTGCACGGAACATGTGCAGGCCGGCATTGAAGGCAACAATCTTGATGTCGGCTTCCTCGCCAATTTCCGAGTAATGGCGGGCAACATTGGCGGCGACATTCAAAACGGTGTTCATCTTCTGCGGATCGTTGTCGCTGATCTGCAGGGCAAGCTTGTGGATGCCATCGTCCGCCAATACGGCAGAGCCAAGCATCAGCAGGGCCGAAGCGGCCACTGCCAGTCTTGAAAACAGTCCCATCGTTTTTCCTCCTAACGCCGCAGGGTGTCCTGCGGCGGCCTTGCGCGGGCGGCCTTTCTTTCGTGGGCCGTTGCCGCAAAACGATGTCAGTCGACGCTTCCCATGCCTGAGGCGTCGTCATCATCGACGGAGCCGGGAGTGACGTCGAGAATGCGGGCACGCATGGTGATCTCGACAGCGCTGTCCTTGCAGTTGCTCATGCAAGGTTCGGCCTTGGCAGCATAATGCGGCTCTTCGGCCCGGGTGTCCGCAATGAAATTTTCCTCATTGGGAAGACGGATCTCCAGGAAGTTGTCTTTCGACAATTCGAAGTCCTCGTCGTCAACGAGGTCGTTCAGATACAGGAGGTAGGCCGTCAACGCATAAACATCGTCGTCCGACAGGGAGCGGGCATTGCCGTAAGGCATGGCGCGGCGGACATAGTCATAGACCGTGGACAGATACGGCCAGTAGGAGCCGATAGTCTTTTCCGGGCGTTCCTCGGTAAGCGTGTCCTGCCCGCCTGCCAGAACCGGCCAGCGGCCGACACCTTCGCCGAAGTCGCCGTGACAGACAGCGCAATTGTCGGTGAACAACACTTCACCCTCGGCAACCGTGCCGGAGCCTTCCGGCAGGCCGGTGCCATCGGGGCGAATGTCGATGTTCCAGGCTGCAACCTCGTCGTCTGTCGCCACGCGGCCGAGACCCAAGACACCGCCATCACGGGTTTCGGACACGGGCGCTGCGTGAGCTGCCGCTGAAGTGTCTGCGCTTGCGGTTTCCGTTTCGCCAGCCGCCGCTTCCTCGGCAGCCGGTTCTGCGGCGCCCTGCTGGTCAGCCGGGGCGGCGGCGCTGGAGAATGTGGCCAGATAGGCGATCACGTTTTCCAGATCGTCCTGCTTCTTCAAACCGGCGAAGGCCATCTTGGTGCCTTTGACCATGTCCCTGGGTTTGGCCAGATAGGTGGTCAGTGTCGCTTCGTCCCAGACAAGGCCACCGTTACCGGCTTCGATCATCGCCTTGGAGTATTTGTAGTCGCCGAGCGACCCGGCGGTGCGGCCGAAAACGTCGTTCAGTTCCGGTCCGACCTTGTTCTTTGCGCCTTCGCCCACCGCGTGGCAGGCAGCGCATTTCTTGAAGACCTTTTCCCCCTTTTGGGCGTCTCCCGCATGGGCTGTCGCGGCAAGCAGGGGCAGGGTGGCGATCAGGGTTCCAAGGCTGAGGGCTTTAAGAAACTTCGACATTTTCCACCATTCCGTCTGCTTTGACATACCAGGTCTGGATGCCGTTGTTGTGGTAGATCGAGTTTTCACCACGGGCGGCACGCAGCTCGTTCTTGGTCGGCTGGAAGAAGCCATGCTCGTCCATCGCGCGGGACTGGATCAACATGTCCGAGCCGTCCCAGTCGATGTCGAGGTAAAAGCGGTGCATGGCTTTGGACAGGCTCGGTCCGTCCAGACGGGCCGTCTTCCAGTTCCGGCCGCCATCAAGCGAGACATCGACCCGTTTGATCCGCCCGTTGCCGGACCAGGCGACGCCGGAGATGACCATCGGTCCCTTGCCGTGGCTGATCGGGGCCTGCGGGCTCGGCGAGGTGATGACGGATTTGGGATCCATCACCCAGGTGAAGCGGCGGGCCTTGCCGTTTTCCAGAAGGTCCGTGTATTTGGACGTTTCCTCGCGCTGGTGCCAGGGCTCGTCGCCGACTTCGATCCGGCGCAGCCATTTCACCCACATGTTGCCTTCCCAGCCGGGCACGACCAGGCGCAGAGGATAGCCCTGTTCGGGGCGCAGGGCCTCACCGTTCATCTTGAAGGCGACAAGGCAGTCGTCGAGGGCCTTTTCCATCGGGATGGAGCGGGTCATGGCCGAGGCATCGGCACCTTCCGGCATCACCCATTTGGCGTTGGTCTTGAGGCCTGCCTCTTCCAGGATCAGCTTCAGCGGAACGCCGGTATACATGACGCAGTGGACCATGCCGTGGGTATACTGGCAGCCGTTGAGCTGGGAGCCGCGCCACTCCATGCCGGAATTGGCGGCGCATTCCAGGAAGTAGACCCTGTTCTCACGCGGGAAGCGCTTCAGGTCTTCCATGGTGAAGACCAGCGGCGTGTCGACAAGTCCGTTGATCATCAGCCGGTGATCGGCCGGGTTGATCTCGGCAATGCCGCCATGGTGACGCTCGAAACACAGGCCGTTGGGCGTGATGATGCCGTCCAGATCGTGCAAGGGGGTGAAGTTCACCGAGCTTTCGGTGGAGGCTGTCAGCCATTCCACATCGCGGCGGACCACATCGGCCTCGAATTCCGAGGGCATGCCGTAGGGGCGCGATTGAACACCGTCGCCGAGATAGCGGTTCCAGTCCTGTATCTCGGTGATCAGCGGATCACCGGCGGCACGCGCCGCACCTGCGGTGCCTGCAACGGCTCCCGCTGCGAACCCTGCTTTCAGGAGGGAGCGCCTGGACAGGCCCGGCACTTTGGAAATGGTTTTGTCAGTCATGATCGTGTCCTCAGGATCTCTGAAGAAAAGGCGTCATCCTGCCAGCTTGACGGACTGGTTGTCCGGCAGGCTGACCACGGGATTGCTTGTGAGATAGGCTTCGACGACTTCGGCGATGGGTGGGCCTTCGGTGCCTTCGTTGACCGAAGCCCAGCCGGCAACGACATATTCCCTGGCCGGGTCGATGGGCTCGCCGGTGGCAAGCAGGGTCATACCCGAAATGCGCTCGCCGATGTCCTTGTTGGGGTCGATGGTGTAGCCCATGCCACCCACGCGGACCATGTCACCGCCCTGCTGGTAGTAGGGGTCCTTGTTGAAGAGGTTGTCGCCGACGTCTTCCAGAATGTCCTTCAGCATCTGACCCGTCATCGGCGAGCGGTAGGCCGCCGGATAGGTCATGGCGCAGGCGTTGTGGACGTCCTCGAAGGTGATGTCCTGGCCCGGCAGAACCGATGTCCCCCAGCGGAAGCCGGGCGACAGGGCAATTTCGGCGTCGCGTTCGCTCAAGAGTGCCTGGCAAATCAGATCGTCGAAGGTGCCGTTGAAGTTGCCGCGCCGGTAGAGAAGGCTCTCGGTCTTGCCAAGAACGCGGGCGAGATCCGCTTCGTAGGGTGCGCGGACCTCATCGATCAGCGCTGCCATATCCGCATCCGGCGTGATCACGTCGGAGAAGATCGGGATCAGGCGGTAGGCATAGCCCGCCAGTTTGCCGTCCTGAACATCGAGATCGACCCGGGACACGAATTTGCCGTTGGAGCCGGAGGCGATCACCAGCGTGTCGTTGACGATCACCGGCTCGGGCAGGGCGTCGTGGGTGTGCCCCGTCAGAATGACGTCGATGCCGTCGACACGCGACGCCAGCTTGCGGTCGACGTCAAAGCCGTTGTGCGACAGAAGCACAACGATCTCAGCGCCTTCGTCGCGTGCCTCGGCCACATGTTTGGCAATGTCTTCTTCACGGATGCCGAAAGACCAGCCGGGGATCATCCAGCGCGGATTGGCAATGGGCGTATAGGGGAAGGCCTGGCCGATGACGGCAACCTTTGAGCCGCCGCGCTCGAACATCTTCCAGGCTTCGAAGGCCGGTTCGTCCCATTCGTTGTCGTAGATGTTGGAGCCGAGGAAGGCGAAGGGCAGGCTGTCGATGACTTCCTGGACGCGGTCGGTGCCATAGGTGAATTCCCAGTGGCCGGTCATGGCGTCCGGTTCCAGCGAATTCATGATCGTAATCATGTCTTCGCCCTCGGTCACATTCGACGTGTAGCTGCCCTGCCAGGTGTCGCCGCCATCCAGAAGAAGAACGTTATCAGCGCCACGCTCGGCACGAATGCGTTTGATGACCGTCGCGACCCGGTCCATGCCCCCCATCTTGCCGTAGGTTCTGGCCAGGGCGACAAAGTCTTCAGACGTGAGCGCATAGGCATCCGGAGACCCGGCTTCGATGTTGTAGAGCTTCAGGAAATCCGCGCCGGTCACATGGGGTGGTTTGCCTTTGACAGCGCCGATGCCCAGGTTGATGGACGGCTCGCGGAAATAGATCGGCTTCAGCTGGGCGTGGATGTCGGTGATGTGCACCAGCGTGAGCGTGCCCTTGGCCTCCATTCCCAGGAGCTGGTCCTCTGTCAGGGCTTGCTGCGCCATCAGCCGCGACCAAGAACCCGCCATGCCCGATCCGAGCAAGGCGCTTGTCGCGGTTGCCGCCATCAGGAACTCACGTCTTGAGAACATTCTCAGTTTCTCCAAACCAACGGCCACTGACGGACCGGTTGCACAGTTTTCCCGTTGGTGCGCGGCAACGCCGTGCACCCCGGATATCCCACGTGGGGGACGGTGATCTTTTCAGCCTGCACTTTCAGCCTGTTGCCACAACAGAGAAGAAACCGGCGCGGTGACTGTGACCGCGCCGGAGGGGAACGGTCAGCCTATTGGCGAACCGCCGGGGTTTCGATGTCGAGCCCGGTCCCGCGCCAGGTCACATAGACCTCCAGAGCCATCAGATCGTCGGAGAAGGCTGGCGGGAAGGCTGCCCGGGTATCGCGAATACAGCCGCGGAAGCGGTTGTGCAGGGACACCATCGCGCTCTGCTTCAGACGGTAGGTCGGGAAGCCGTTGACGTTGCCTTGGCTGAGATGATCGGCCCGGATGTAGTTGCCGTTGTAGTTCTCGTGACAGGTGGCGCAGGCCAGGTTCAACTGACCCGTACGGGTGTAGTAGAGTTCCTTGCCTTTTTCCCACCAGTCCTGCATCTCGCCTTCGCTCAGGTCGACGTGCATCGGCATGCCGAGCGACTGGTGCTTGATGTAGGTCGTCAGAGCCTTCTGATCGTCGGCGTCGAACTTGTAGGGCTCTGCCTGCATGTTCTGTTCGCGGCACTGGTTGATCTGCAGCTCGATGTTGAACGGCTTGCCGGCCTCCTCATTCCACTTGGGATAGCTGGCACCAAGGCCCTTGAGGAAGGTTTCGGCATCCTCGTGACAGGACGCACAGGATTTTCCTGCAGCGCCATCCACCGTGTTCCAGATTTCCTCACCGCGCTCGACATAGAGCATGCCCGGGTTCTGGAAGCTGTCGGCTTCAAGGTCACGGGTCTCGGGCGTGCGGTAATGCCAACCGGAGATCAGTTCATCGAAAGGGTGTCCTTCCGGTGCCGGAACCCGGGTGTTGATTTCCAGTTCACCGTCGATAACGAGCTTATCGTCAACCGGCCCCCCGGCCAGGCTAGCGCTTGTGCCGACCATCATTGCTGCGAACATGGTGGCTATGCGTTTCGTTCTATTGGCCAAATCGTCTCCTCCCGATTTCAGCGACCCCAGGAACAGCCCGTCGTCAAACGATGGCAGATGGGATGTTCCGACACTCCCGAAGAAATCTGCTTCCAGCTGCGCAACCGGTTCCGGTGGCACAGCCGCAGATCCTGGGCCGCTGCCTATTCAACAGTGATCTTTTTTTCGGTTTCGTAGACGCTGCCGTCGTCATCGACCCAGGTGAATTTGAATGTGCCGGGCTCGTTCACCTTGGCACTGAACTCCATGTAGGGGTTTGCCGAGACTGCCGGGTCCATGTCGCAGGAGAAGACCACCTGTCCGTTGAACTCGCAGGTGAACTTGTTGATGATCTGGCGCGGAATGAGGTTGCCCTGCTTGTCCTTGCGCTGACCGGATTCCATCGGGTGGCTGATAAGCGTCTTGATGGTGATGACTTCGCCCGCAGCTGCCTTCTTGGGCACTTTCACGCGCGGTTTCGGTTCTGCCATGACTTTATTCCTTCGTGTCCCTGATCTGCTTGCCGGGCGGCAGTTCGGCTGAACGCCGGTGCCGGTCCTGCGGGCAAGCCGCTTGCACTGTTGCGGATCAGCCGCCGCAGCCGCCGATTGTGACTTTCACTTCCTTGCTGTCGATGAAGGAGGACCCGTCGTTCATCTTGGCGACTGCAATGACATTCTGCGTCTTGGCCAGCCGGATACGCGTCTTGGCTTCTGCAGCTCCGCTCATGGCGGTGAAGTGGAATGTCGCGACAGCGGGGTTCGGGTTGCCGTCTGCAAGGATCAGGACGGATTCAACATAGTTGTCTGCTGTCATGGGGCTGTCGACGGATACGCCGACCGGCACCGTGTTGCCGTTTTCGGCGATTTCCGGCGTATCGAGCGACACCGTGCCCTTCTTGGGCTCAGCTCCGCCGGTAAAGGCCTTGATTGCTTCTTCGGTCTGGTCGGTGGCGGCGAAGGAAACCCGCGACCCGGCAGCCACGAATGCGGCGGCTCCGATCGTGAGGCCAAACACCTGGCGTCTTGTAAAGCTCATCTCTTGCTCCTTGAAACCCGAGATCAATTCTCTTTCAGCGTCAGGAGATAGGCGACGACGTCCTCTACCTCTTGCGCTGACAGGATGGTTTTGCCGGCGAATTTTTCGTCGACGTTGATGCCCACCTTCAGGGTGTAGAAACCGGGCATGATGGTCTGGTCGCCAAAGACGTCCTTGCTGTTGACCACGATGGCGCGCAGTTGCGCCTCGCTCCAGCGGTCGGCAGCACCGTCCAGGACGGGGCCAACTTCGCCGTGGAACAGCTGCGCGCTGAGATCGGCATTGGCATGACAGGCCAGGCAATTGCCCTTTTTGCGGTCGGCGAAGGCTTCGCGCCCGGCCAGCGGGTCTCCCGGAACGCCCGTCAGGGACTGGGACATTTCCATATCCTCGATGGGAACGCTGTCCGGAGCAACCGTCCCGGCGGCCGCTGCCGAAGCGGCCAGAATGGCCAGGCCGGCAAAGGCCGCCGGCAGGCTGAATTGTGTCGCGCCCTTGAACATTGTGTCGGCTTTCCTCCTCAGTGCGGAACGGCCGGCTGTGGTGCCGTTTACGTTCCTTCGGCAGGTCCGATTCCCCAGCCTGCCTGTCCTCCTCATATTAAAAGATATGATTTTTTGCATATGTTATGCAATAGGCCTTTTGCCATATGAGGCATAAACCTGAATTCTCCTTGCCTGTCATTCCGCGTCGAGACGGCCTTCTGCGCGCAACTCGTTGATTTTACGGGCATGATACTTCTGGAAATGCTCGTCGCCCTCGTAGCCTTTTTCTCGGACCCAGCGGAACATGTCCAGGAATGTCCATTTGCCGAAGGCGCCGGGCATGGTTGCGACGGCCACTTCCGAAACGGTTCCTTCGCTTGGAACGTCCTCCGGCAGGAACACGATGGTCGGTGTGAAAACATAGCCCCACTTGCGGGCGGCGGTCTTTTCGGTCAGCTCTTCGCCGTCCAGATCGATCACCTCCTCATCGCCGAACATGTTGTACTGAACGACCATGAAGTTCTCTTTGATGTAATCGGTCACCTCCGGATCGGAGAGGATCTTCTCGTGCATCTGGCGGCAATAGATGCAGCCGCGTTGTTCGAAGATGATCGCCAGACGCTTGCCTTCTCCGGCGGCGGTTTCAATGTCCTCGCCAATGTCGCGAAAAGTCACGGTGAACCACGGCTGCTTGTGAAGGCCATCGTCGCCGAGCGTTGCGGCGAGCGCCGTCGTGGTCAGGGCCGCCAAGAGTTCGACTGCCAGAATCATATGTTTCCAGATACGCATGTCATTGTCCTCCCTGGACCGGATATCGGCCGGTCAGCCGATTTGCGTGAAAATCGGGAACGTTTCGAGCAACCAGAAGGCGATGGCCGACATCTGCCCGGTGATGAACAGCAGGCCGGTGAGCACCAGAAGGCCACCCATGATCTTTTCCACCGTGCCCATGTGTTTGCGAAAACGGCCGGCCACCTTCAGGAAGCGGCTGGCAAAGGCCGCTGCCAGGATGAATGGCAGACCGATGCCGAGCGCATAGACCGCGAGCAGGCCGGCACCGTTCCATATGGTGTCCGACGACCCGGCCACGAACAGGATCGCAGCCAGAACCGGGCCGACGCAGGGTGTCCAGCCGAAGGCAAATGCCAGACCCATGACGAAGGCCCCCACAAGGCCCGCGGGCTTGCGTTCCACATGGATGCGTGCTTCGCGAAACAGGAGGCCGATGCGAAAGACACCGAGAAAATGCAGGCCCATGACGATGATGATCGCGCCGGCCACATACGACAGGATATCGTAGTAGCGGGCAATCGACTGGCCAATGACGCTGGCCGTCGCGCCAAGGGCGACAAAGACCAGCGAGAAGCCGAGCACGAAAGCGATGGCGGCCAGAATCACCCGGCGCCCCGTTTCCGCGGTTGCCGTTTCGCCCTTCAGTTCATCGACGCTGACACCGGCCAGATAACACAGATAGGGCGGCACAATCGGCAAGACACAGGGTGAAATGAACGAGAGCAGACCTGCCAGAAAGGCAGCGCCCAGAGAAACATCGAGCATTCATTTCCTCCCAGTGAAACTCGATCTTTGGTTGCTTTAAAATATTCAAAAGTTCCTATATATTGCAATGGAAGAAATGTGGAGATTGCAAAATGTCCGTCGCGACTCGTGCGATGATCCTTGCCGGAGCGCTGATTTCCGGCCTGTTTCAGGCCTTTCCGGCATGGAGTGCCGAACTGGTGATGCTGGAACAACCTGGGTGTGTATGGTGCAAACGCTGGAATGAGGAAATCGGCATTGCCTATCCGAAAACGGCGGAAGGCCGGCAGGCCCCGTTGCGCCGTGTCGACATTACCGACACCTGGCCGCAGGATCTTTCCGGCATCGCAAAGGAGCGCATGACGCCAACCTTCATTTTGCTGGCCGACGGCGTTGAGATCGACCGGCTGCGCGGCTACCCGGGAGAAAACTTCTTCTGGCCCATGCTGGACGATATGCTGGGAAAGCTTCCGGATGCGACGAAGTGAGGTTGTTGATCCGCTGCTGAAGTTAAGGCATGAATTGGTAATGTGAATTGTGCGCTGCAATGGCGGTTGCTTGAAGAGGGTGTGGGTTCCGGATGATACTGCCGGCCATGGACAAGAACCTGGATGCGAAGGACCTCGACCTGCTGATGGAGCAGGCGCGGAAGGCGAGCGATCTGCTCAAGGCCCTTTCGCACGAGGTACGGCTCGTGATCCTGTGTTTGCTGTCGGAGGGCGAAAAGTCGGTTTCCGAGCTTGAGGAAATCCTGACCATGCCTCAGGCGGCGGTATCCCAGCAGCTTGCCCGGCTCCGGCTGGAAGGTCTGGTGCAGTCGCGGCGCGACGGGCGCATGATCTACTACAGCCTGATGAATGACGAAGTGAGTTCGATCATCTCGAGCCTCTACGATCTGTTCTGCAAGGACGTGCGCGCCCCGGAGAAATAAGCACAGGCAATGTGCCTGCACGCGTGCGTTGCAGCAAGGTCTCCGATTGCTGCGATTTTAGCAGCCTGCTACGGTTCATGAAAATCGCCGACAGAGCGATGACTGGAAACGCGGCCGGGTAATCCGGCGAAGGGTAGGACGCGCATGGTCAATCTCGATCCGGTGATGCTGACACCGATTCTCGGTGTGCTTGCGGGGTGCGTATTGGGGTTCGTTGCCCGGTCGAACCATTTCTGCACCCTGTCCGCGCTGGAGCGACATTGGTATGCGGGCGACAGCAGCGCGCTCAGAACCTGGGTGCTTGCGTCCGTATCGGCCCTCGTCGGCACGCAGTTGCTTGTTGCCTTCGGTTTGGCCGACACGGCTGCCTCCTTCTATCTGTCACCTGAATTTGGCTGGACCGGCGCCATCGTGGGCGGGTTCATGTTTGGCATCGGCATGGCACTTGTCGGCACCTGCGGCTTTGGCGCCGTCCTGCGTCTGGGCGGCGGCAGTCTGCGGGCGCTGGTGGTGCTGACGGTGATCGGCCTGTCGGCACTCGCTGCCCAACGCGGCATTGTCGGCATGCTGCGGGTGCCGCTGGTCGATGATCTCGCCGTTTCCTTCGGCGCAAGCGGCAGCCAGTCCATGGGCGATATTGTTTCCAACCTGTTCGGCATGAGGCTGCAGGGCGTGGTCGCCATCGTGATCGCGCTTGCGGGGCTGGTCTGGATCTTCAAGTCGGCATCCTATCGCCGTCAATGGAGCAAGATCGGAACCGGTGTCGCGATTGGCAGTGTGATTGCCTTCGGCTGGTGGGCGACGACCTTCCTTGCCGGGCGTTCCTTCGATCCCATTCAGATCGAAGCCGGGTCTTTCGTGGTGCCAGTGGGCGACACCATCATGCAGCTGATCACCTACACGGGAACCCTGCCGGATTATGGCGTCGGCCTGATCGTCGGGACGCTTTTCGGTGCCGTGATAGCTGCCCTTTGGAAGCGGGATATCCGCTGGGAGGCGTGCGACGATGCCCGCGAACTTGGCCGGCATCTTCTGGGTGGCACGCTGATGGGCGTTGGCGGTGTATTCGCCATGGGCTGCACGGTGGGGCAGGGCATCACCGGCTTTTCCGCGCTGGCGGTCTCGGCGCCGATCGTGATGGTGTCGATGGCGCTCGGTGCGCGGGTCGGGCTTGCCTGGCTTGTGGAAGGCAACGTTCTCGCCGCCTTCCAGCGCAATCAGGGCAGTGTGCATCACTCAGCGGCAGAATGACTCCCCGCCGCCTTTCATGCGGGCGTGGGCGTTTACGCCGCAACGAACCTGTAGGCATCGCCTGATCGTTCCACGTGCCCCCCGGCGGGGTGCGGGAAGTGGTAGCCGATGACGCGGGTCTGATCCTGCGCCAGCCGGTCGAGCAGCACCTTGCGCGTGGCAATGCCCATGTCGCGGTCCTGATCGGAGCCGGAAGCCCAGCCGGGTTTTTCGAACGAAATAACCGTATTTGAAATCGCGTCGCCCACCACCAGAAGGCTCTCGGAGCCGCCGTGCAGCATGTAGGACATGTGCCCCGGGGTGTGCCCCGCCGTGTCGACGGCCTCAACGCCCGGCAGCACTTCCTGACCCGGCTTGATCATGTTCACCCGATCCTCGATCACGTCGAAACGAGATTGCGCCCCGACCACGAAGCTCTTGCGCTCATCTGGCGTCTTGGCCAGCGTATCGTCGGCGCGCCAATAGACCCATTCGGCCTGCGGCATCCAGATCTGGGCGTCCGGGTAAAGCGGGTCGTCGAAATCGTCCAGAATGCCCCACAGATGATCGGGGTGGGCATGGGTGAAGATGACATCGGTGATGTCCGACGGGTCGATGCCGGCTTCCGCCAGATGGTCCGGCAAGTCACCAGCTGTTGGCTGGAAGTTGGCCCCTGAACCGACATCGAACAGCACTGTGCGGTCGCCGGTCCGGAGCAATGTGATGTTGCAGTCCGGTGTCAGCGCGTCTGTGGCCAGGCCATGAGGTTTCAGCAGCGCCGCGATCTCCGCTTCGTCTTGTTCGGGCAGGATGAAGCTCATCGGCAAGGTCAGGTGGCCGTCGGAAAAGACCGTGATGTCGAGTGGGCCCAGGGTCATGTTCGCGGTGGCAAAGGCAGGTGTTATCCGTCCAGCCAGTCCCGTGGCCGCAAGCGCGAGGCCTCCGGCCAGAACGTTGCGTCTCGTCAGATCTTTCCGAAATTGTCCGGACATGGCATCCTCCACACATTCAAACTTTTGAATTTATCTATGTTTCATTGAGAGAGGTCAATGCCTGCCGCTAGGAAACGGCACAAAGCTGGCGGAACGTGAGGACGCAATGTGGCCGGGAGAGGCTCATGGATCTGACATTTCTTCTGGATGAATTTTCCGAGCCCTGGCTGCTGGCCATCGGCGGTCTCGTTGTCGGGATCCTGTTTGGCGCCTTTGCCCAGCAAAGCCGCTTCTGCCTGCGCGCCGCCAGTCTGGAGTTCTCGCGCGGTGCACCGAAGGACCGGCTGCCGGTCTGGCTGTTGACCTTTTCCGCTGCTGTTCTGTGCACGCAGCTTCTGATCCATCTGGGCGAGATACAGGCCAATGAAGCGCGTCAGCTTGCGTCGCCGCAGAGCCTCTCCGGAGCGCTTCTGGGCGGGCTGATGTTCGGCACCGGCATGGTGCTGGCGCGCGGGTGCGCCAGCCGCCTTTTGGTGCTGTCGGCCACGGGCAACCTGCGAGCGCTCCTGTCCGGTTTGGTCTTTGCCGTTGTTGCCCAGGCCAGCCTACGCGGCCTGTTGAAGCCGTTGCGCGAATGGTTCGCGGGCCTTTGGACGACAGGGGACATCGGCGGCAACGACCTGACCGAGATGTTGGGCCTGAGCACATCCGTGACCTTTGGTTTCACCGCCCTGTGGCTGGCAGCTGGGCTTGTCTTTGCCTGGCGCTCGCGGGTGAAGCTCTGGCAGCTTGTGGCGGCGGCAGGCGCGGGGCTGGCAATCCCTCTGGCCTGGTGGTTCACGTCGGCCATGGCGCGGCAGGCGTTCGATCCCGTGCAGGTGGAAGGGGTGACCTTCACCGGTCCCTCCGCCGACGCCCTGATGCTGGTTCTGTCCCCGCCGGGCGATCTGCTCGACTTCGATGTCGGCCTGGTGCCGGGCGTATTTCTTGGGTCGTTCCTGGCGGCTCTCCTGACGCGGGAACTGGCCCTTCAGGGCTTTGAGGGTGGCAAGTCGATGGCGCGTTATCTCACCGGAGCAACGCTCATGGGCTTCGGCGGCATGCTGGCCGGTGGCTGTGCCGTCGGGGCGGGGATCACCGGGGCCTCCATCTTCGCGCTGACGGCATGGATCACCCTGACCGCGATCTGGCTGTCCGCCGGCGTCGCCGACCGCCTGCTGACCAGCTATGATGCGCGTGGCCAAGTGGCCGGGGTAGCGTCTGCTGTGGAACCGGTGAAAGCGGCCTCGTAACCGCAGGCAAGTAAGCAATCGCTGAACCGCGCCGAACCCTGTTGTCATCGACCCGCCGTTTTTGAACGCGCTCGTATGCCCTAAAGACGAGGTTCGCGGGCACCCCCGGTGTAGCGGCTAGGCCGGGACGGCTCGGGCTGCCGTCAGACCCGCGATCACGCCGCGCAATTCGGCGAGGCCGCGCATTCGCCCGATCAGGGGATAGCCCGGATGCGCCCCGCGTTCGGCATCGGTCAGAAGCTCGTGACCATGATCGGGCCGGAAGACGATTTCGGCATCTAACCGGCCTTCGTGCCGGCGTCTGGCTTCTTCGCTGAGCAGAACACCGAGCAGTGCGGGCATGTCGGTGTCGCCGCCAAGGTGGGCGGCCTCCTCGAACGAGCCGTCCGGGTCTTTTGCGACATTGCGCAGATGGGCGAAGTGGATCTTGCCGGCAAAGCGTTGCGCAATTGCGGGCACATCGTTTTTCGGGTTGGCACCAAGGGAGCCGGAGCAGAGCGTCAAACCGTTGGAAGGGCTCTCCACCGCCGAGAGGATCCAGTCGATGTCGTTGGCATCCGAGACGATACGGGGCAGGCCCAGAAGATCCCGGGGCGGATCGTCCGGGTGGACGGCCAGCTTCAGGCCAAGCTCTTCCGCGGTGGGAACGACTTCCTGAAGAAAACGCTTGTGGTTCTGCCTGAGTGCGGCGCGGTCGAGCCCCTGATAGGGGAGGAGCGCCTCACGCAGGCCATTGGCGTCGTATCGGTCGTAAGCGCCGGGAAGGCCGGCCATGATGGCTGTTGTCAACCGGTCGAGATCCGGCTGGGTCGCGCTGTCGAACCAGCGTTTCGCTTTGGTCAGGAGCTCCGGACAATAGTCTTCTTCCGCTCCGGGCCGCTTGACCATGTAGAGCTCGAAGGCTGCCATCTTGGCGGCGGAAAATCGCAGGCAGGTGCCTCCGCGCGCGACCGGGGCAGTCAGATCCGTTCGTGTCCAGTCAAGCAGCGGCATGAAGTTGTAGCAGATGACCTTGATGCCTTCGGCAGCCAGGTTGGCCATGGACTGCCGATAGTTGGCGAAGAGCTCGGACAGATCGCCTTCACCGCGCTTGATGGCCTCGTGAACCGGCAGGCTTTCCACCACCGTCCAGTCGAAGCCAGCCGCGTGAAGCTGCGCGCAGGTGTTCGCGATGGTCTCGCGCGGCCAGATTTGTCCATAGGGGATTTCGTGCAGCGCCGTGACGATGCTGACAGCACCGGTCTGGGCGATTTCGCGAAGCGAGATGCGGTCATAGCCGCCATACCAGCGCCAGCCTTCGATCATGACAGAGCCCCGATTGTGTTGCGGACGCCGTCGGCCTTCAAGGCAGCGTAGGCGGAGGTGATGGACGGCCGCAAGGCTGCGGCCAGTTTGGCGTCGAAGATCTCAGTGACACCCAGGAGTGCGTCTACCTTGCCAGCGTCGCCATCGCCATCGTTGACAAGAGACTTCAGGCGATCGCTCAGCGGATCGCGCACGTCAATCGGCTTGCCGCCAAGATCGGTGCCGCCGACATAGATCATCCAGGCAGCAATGGCGAGGCAAAGCCCCGGGCAGCTTCGCCCGCCTGCAAGGTTGTCATGCACGGTTCCCAGAATGCGCTGCGGCAGTTTCTGGCTGCCGTCCATGGCAATCTGCCAGGTGCGGTGCCGGATGCCGGGATTGGCGTAGCGGGCGAACAGCGCATCCGCATAATCTTCCAGGTCCGTTCCCGGGGGCGCTTCGAGGGACGGAATGATCTCGCGGCGCCACAGGTCTTTGACGAAACGGGCGAACAACGGATCGGCGACGGTTTCGGCAATCGTCTCGTGCCCGGCGAGATAGCCGAGATAGGCAAGCGCGGAATGGGTGCCGTTGAGCATGCGCAGCTTCATGTGCTCGAAGACCGTGACGCTGTCGACAAGTTCGACGCCAACCGCTCCAAGATCCGGTCTGGCGTCCGCGCCGTAGGCCGGGACGAAGTCGTCTTCCACCACCCATTGCCGGAACGGTTCGTGCATCACCGGCGCTGCATCGTACCGGCCTGTCTTCCGGGCGAGGGCTTCGACATCTTCCGGTTTCGTGGCCGGCACGATCCGGTCGACCATGGTCGCCGGAAAACGGCCCTCGGCTTCAATCCAGGTGGCCAGATCCGGATCGAGCCTTTCGGCAAGGTCCAGTACGATACGGCGGACTAGCCGGCCGTTGTCCGGCAGGTTATCGCAGGTAAGAACTGTGAAGGGCGGAACGCCGGCCGCTTTCCGCCTTGCGAGTGCCCGGACAAGATATCCCGGCGCGGAGACGGGCTGCGCTGCCTTGAGATCATGTGCGATGTCTGGATGGGTGGCATTGAGCCTGCCGGTTGCCGGGTCGTGGCAATAGCCCTTTTCCGTCACGGTCAGCGTGACGATCCGGATGGCAGGGTCAGCCATCGCGGCCAGGACAGCTTCCGGGTTCTCCCGTGCCACCAGCACATCACGGATGATCTCCACCTGGCGCAGGGTTTCGTCCTCCGGGCCGAGTTCCTGCGCGGTGTAGACAAAGTCCTGCGGGGCCAGCTGGTCATGCATGCGCGGGCTTTGCAGGCTGACGCCTATGATGCCCCAATTGTCCCCTCCGGCACTGCCTGATGCCTTCATGGCTTCTTCGATGTAGATGGCTCCAAAGGCCCGGAAAAATGCGCCGAGACCGAGGTGAACGATGCCGGCTTTCGCCATTGGTGTCGTTCTGGAAAGACGTGGGAGATCAGCGTGCAAGCCAGCCTCCATCAACGTTCAGGACGGTGCCGTGAATGTATTTGGCGGCCGGTGAGGCGAGAAAGACTGCGGCCTCGCCGATGTCGCTGGCTTCGCCCCAGCGGCCGGCCGGAATGCGTTCCAGGATCTGGCGGCTGCGCTCGGGGTCCTTGCGCAGCGCTTCGGTATTGTTGGTGGCGATATAGCCGGGGGCAATCGCGTTGACGTTGATGCCCTTTGCAGCCCATTCGTTTGCAAGCAGCCTTGTGAGGCCGGCGACACCATGTTTGGCGGCAGTGTAGGACGCCACCTTGATGCCGCCCTGGAATGACAGCAGCGAGGCGATATTGACGACCGCGCCCGTGCGGCCAGCGTTCAACACCGCGTTGCCGAAGGCCTGACAGGAGAAGAACACCGCCTTCAGGTTCACGTCCATGACGTCGTCCCAGTCGGCCTCGCTGAAGCTGACCGCGTTCTCGCGGCGGATGATGCCTGCGTTATTGACCAGGATGTCGATCTGTTCCGCTTCGAACAACGGCGTTGCGGCCATCGGGTCGGACAGGTCGAGCGGCACATGACGGCCCTTGGCGATCCGGGCCAGGGTTTCGTCACAGTCGCGACGGGCGGCGCACAGAACTTCGGCACCCGCATTGCTCATGGCTATGGCGATGGCCTGACCGATGCCGGTGTTGGCACCCGTTACCAGCGCGCGTTTGCCCTCAAGAGAAAAGGGGGTCATCTGAGGTCTCCCATTGCAACCATGTCCATGTCTGTGAAGTCGACATTGTCGCCGGCCATGGCCCAGCAGAAGGTGTAGGCGCCCGTGCCGGCGCCGCAATGGATGGACCACGGCGGGGAGACCACTGCGTCCTCGTTGGCCATCACGAGGTGCCGGGTCTCGTCCGGCTTGCCCATGAAGTGGAACACACGCTGGTCCGGACCAAGTTCGAAATAGAGGTAGGCTTCCATGCGGCGGTCATGGACATGGGCCGGCATGGTGTTCCAGACCGAACCAGGCGCAAACTGGGTGTAGCCCATCAGCAACTGGCAGCTTTCGGCGACTTCCGGATGCAGAAACTGCAGGATGACGCGTTCATTGGAAGTTTCCGCCGAGCCGAGTTCCACCCGGCGGGCGTCCTGGACAGTGATCAGCCGGTTGGGGCACGTGCGGTGCGCGGGGGCGGACAGGATGTAGAAACGGCCCGACCCGGAAAAGGTGACGGGTCCCGCGCCCATGCCGATGTAAAGCACATCGCCCTTGCCGACCTCGTAGGTTTCGCCCCCCGCCTTCACGGTGCCCGCTTCGCCAATATTGAGAATGCCGAGCTCGCGGCGGTCAAGAAGGGACGGGGTGCCGGCTTCCTTGACCTCGTCCAGCACAAGTTCGCCGGAACCTGGCACGGCGCCGCCCAGGATCAGCCGGTCATAGTGGGTGTAGATCAGGTTGATCCTGCCATCCTCGAAAAGGCCCGAGGCGTGGAAGTGTTTGCGCAGACCAGCGGTGTCGAGGGTCTTGGCGGTGTCCGGGTCGATGGCGTAGCGGGTTTCAACGGTCAGCATGGCAAAATCCTTGGAGAAGGCTGTCTTTAAAGAAAGTCGTCGCGGCGGGGCGTGAAGGTGTCGATCAGCCGTCCCGGTTCCAGGCAGAGGCACCCGTGCAACGCATTGGAGGGGATGACGAAACTGTCGCCGGAGCTGACGTCGAAGGCTTCGCCGTCAATCGTGAAACGGAATCGACCGCTTTCGACATAGGTCGACTGGACGTGCGGATGGTTGTGCAGCTTGCCTTCCGCGCCCTCTTCAAGAAAACGGAAGGCGACGACCATCAGATCCGGACTGTCGGACAGGACCTGCCGGCGGACACCCGGATCGGCGGTCACTTCGGGAAAGGATTTCACGAACATTGAATGGGCCTCAATGGAACAGGGATGGCAGCCACAGCGACAGGGACGGGATGTAGGTCACCAGGAGCAATGTGAAGACAGCGGCACCATAGAAGGGCCAGATCGTCCTGATCGCATCCCAGACCGATATCCGGCCGACGGCGCAGCCGACAAAGAGCACGGTGCCCACCGGCGGCGTGCACAGGCCGATGCCGAGGTTGAGCACCAGGATGACGCCGAAATGAACCGGGTCGACGCCGAAGGCAGTGGCGACCGGCAGGAAGATGGGCGTCGTGATGACGATGAGTGGCGACATGTCCATGAAGGTGCCGAGGAACAGCAGAACGATGTTGATCATCAAGAGGATGATCAGCGGGTTCTCGGAAATCCCCTTCATGAACGCCACCAGTTGAGCGGGGATGTGCAGGAAGGCCAGCAGCCAGCCGAAGGAGGCCGCGCAGCCAATGACCAGCAGCACCATGGCGGTGGTGCGCACGGCGGCCTTGGTGGCGGCGACGAATTCCGGCCAGTGCATTGTGCTGTAGGCAAGCGTGGTCACCAGTAGGGCATAGACGGCAGCGATGCAGGAGCTTTCCGACGCGGTGAAGACGCCCGAGCGCACGCCGCCGAAGATGATGCCGATCAGGAGAAGTCCCGGAATGGCGTTGATGAACAGGGCGCCGAGGGCTGACCAGCCGGGAAAGCGTTCCGTCGGATAGCCGGCGCGGCGTGCGACGAACCAGGCGGTGACCATCAGCGACACGGCGAGCATCAGGCCGGGCAAGATACCCGCGGTGAAGAGATCGGCGATGGAAAGGCGCCCGCCAGCCGATATCGAATAGATGATCATGTTGTGCGAGGGCGGCAGCATCAGCGCGATGATCGAGGAGACGACGGTAACGTTGACGCCGTATTCCACCGAATAGCCCTTTTCCTTCATCTGCGGGATCATCAGCCCGCCGATGGCGGTCGCATCCGCAGCGGCGGAGCCGGAGATGCCACCGAAGAGCACGGAGGCGGCGATGTTCACCTGGCCGAGGCCGCCGCGCATATGCCCGACCACGGCCCCGGCAAGTGCCACCAGCCTTCGGGCGATGTCGCCGCGCACCATCAGTTCGCCAGCAAAGATGAAGAAGGGGATCGCCATCAGCGCGAAGACGGAGACGCCGGAGTTGAGGCGCTGGAAGACGACGACGGGCGGCAGGTCCATGTAGAGCACTGTCGCCAGCGAGGCCGCGCCCAGGCAGAAGGCGACCGGGGTGCCGATCAGCAGCAGGATCGTGAATGTGCCGAAGAGGATAAAGGGTTCCATATCATGCAGCCTCTTCGATAGGGTCTTCGCCGAAGCGTGCGGTCGGCAGACCGGCCGCACGGCGCATCAGGCGTTCGATGGAAAAGAGAAAAACCAGGCAGCCGCCACCGACCAGCGGCAGGAAATCGACCGCGCCGGAAACCCCGAGTGACGGCAGTTTCACATCCCAGGCTGAGAGCGCCAGTTCCGCGCCGTACCAGGCCATGCCCGCGCCAAAGGCGGCGACGACGGCATCGGAGATGCTGTAAAGCACCAGCTTGGCCCCCTGCGGCAGGAAGTAGAGCAGGACGTCGAAACTGAGGTGATAGCCTTCACGGATGCCGACTGCGGCCCCCAGGAAGATGAACCAGCCCATCAGGATGACGGACGCCGGTTCCGACCAGACGAGGCTGTCGTTCATCACGTAGCGCATGAACACCTGCGCGGTGATGAACACTGTCATGAGAATGAGGCCGCCTCCGGCAAGCCAGAGAGCTGCCGTGGAGACAAGGCGCAACATCTGCGCGGCGAACTTGAGATGAGGCTGCACGTCGAGATCCTGAAGCGGGGAGCCGGGGCAAGGCGGATCCTGAAAAACGGCCCGCAGCCGACCGGACCGTTCCGCGGTCGATGGACCGCGAAACAGCACTTCCGGCAACGGGTTTTGTGAAGGTCAGTCGGTCGCGCGAATGCGGGCGACAAGATCCTTCAGCTTTTCGGAGGTCACGTGCTTTTCGTAGACGCTGTCCATGGCTGCCATGAACGGCTCCTTGTCGATTTCGGTGACGACTTCGACACCGGAAGCGCGGACTTTTTCTTCAGACGCCTTTTCGCGGGCCTGCCACTGTTCGCGCATGAAGGGCACGGAGTCCTTTGCAGCCTGGCGGACGGCCGCCTGGTCTTCCGGAGACAGCTTGTCCCAGGACTTCTTCGACATGACCAGCACTTCCGGCACGATCAGGTGTTCGTCGAGGGTGTAATACCCTGCGACTTCGAAGTGACCGGAAGACTCATAGGACGGCCAGTTGTTTTCCGCCCCGTCGATGACGCCGGTCTGGATGGACGAATAGACTTCGCCATATGGCATAGGGGTCGCGTTGGCGCCGAGTGCCGACATCATGTCGACGAAGATATCGGACTGCATGACGCGAACCTTCATGCCCTGAAGGTCTTCAATCGATTTAATCGGTTTGACTTTATTGTAGAAGCTGCGCGAGCCGCCGTCATAAAAGGCAAGGCCGACATAGCCGTGCGGTTCGAATGCCGCCAGGATCTCTTCGCCGATCGGGCCGTCCATCACGGTGTGCATGTGATCCACGCCCTTGAAGACGTAGGGCAACGAGACGACCTTGGTCTCCTCCACAAGGTTGTTGAACGGACCCATGGACACGCGGTTCAGGTCGATGACGCCGAACTTGGTCTGTTCGATGGTGTCCTTTTCCTCGCCCAGCTGGGCGGAGTGGAACACTTCAACGCAGATGCGGCCGTCCGTGCGCTCTTCGAGCAACTTGCCCATCTGCTTGACGGCCTCCACCGTCGGATAGCCGTCCGGATGAGTGTCGGACGACTTCAGGGTCACTTCGCATGCGAGCGATGCGGTCGTGAGGGCAGCTGTCGCCAACAGCGATGCCGCAAGGGTCTTCAATACTTTCATACTCTCCTCCCGAAATTGGCTCGTCAGAGCCGGTAGGCCTGCTTGGCAAGCCTGTAAGTGAGGTCGTGAGCGACCTCATATGCCTCGTCCTCGTCCAGCCTCCCGGATGTCACGAGTGAAGCGAGGTAAGCGCAATCAACCCGGCGTGCCACGTCGTGGCGGGCAGGGATCGAGCAGAACGCGCGGGTGTCGTCGTTGAAGCCGACTGTGTTGTAAAAACCCGCGGTTTCCGTGGTCAGTTCCCGGAAGCGGCGCATGCCTTCCGGACTGTCGTAGAACCACCAGGCCGGACCAAGCTTGAGCGTCGGGTAGACACCGGCGAGTGGTGCCAGTTCCCGTGCAAGGGCGGTCTCGTCCAGGGTGAAGAGAATGATCGACAGGTTCTTTTCCAGGCCGACCGCGTCCAGCAGCGGCTTGAGCGCCTTGACGTAGCCGGTCTGGGTCGGGATATCGAACCCCTTGTCCCGGCCGTGGGCCGCCATGATGCCGGCCGAATGGTTGCGGTAGCTGCCCGGGTGGATCTGCAGGACCAGCCCGTCTTCCAGGCTCATGCGGGCCATTTCCGTCAGCATGTGCCCCCGAAAGGCGTCGGCTTCCTCCGGTGAGCAGCCGCCCTTGAGGGCTTTCTGGAACAGAGCCTGGGCTTCCGAAGCCGAAAGGTTTTCCGTCCGGGCGGTGGCGTGGCCGTGATCGGACGACGTCGCGCCAAAGGATTTGAAGTAGGCGCGGCGTTTCCGGTGAGCGTTGAGATAGCCCTGCCAGGTGGTGGCGTCCTCACCGGCGATTTCGCCGAATTTTTCGATGTTGGTGGCAAAGCCCTCGAATTCCGGGTCGACGACCGGATCGGGGCGATAGGCCGTGACGACGCGGCCATTCCAGCCGCTGTCGCGGATCTGGCGGTGCCATTTCAGGTCATCGAGCGGTGATTCCGTGGTCGCGATCACCTCGATATTGAACCGCTCGAAAAGCGCACGAGGGCGGAATTCCGGACGGGTCAGGCAATCGGCGATGTGGTCATAGGCTTCATCCGCAGTGTCGGCGGAGATCCGTTTGGTCCAGCCGAACACTTCCTGGAAGGAATGTTCCAGCCACATGCGAGAGGGCGTCGCGCGGAAAAGGTGGAAATTCTCGGCGAAGATCCTCCAGATCTTGCGGCTGTCGGTTTCGCTCAGACCGCCGTCGATGCGCGGTACACCCAGGTCGCTCAAGTCGATCCCCTGCGAGAACAACATGCGGAAAACGTAATGGTCAGGAACGATGAACAGTTGTGCCGGGTCGGGGAAAGCCTCGTTTTCAGCGTACCAGCGCGGATCCGTGTGGCCATGCGGGCTGACGATCGGCAGGTCCTTGACGGTGGCGTAAAGCTCTGCGGCGATCTTGCGCGAGGCTGCATCGGCGGGAAACAGGCGGTGCGGGTCCAGGCCCTGTCCCGAGATATCCGGTGCATCCGCTCTTTCCAGTGACATTCGTTTCTCCCAGGGCTGCCTTCAGACAGGCTAATGTTGCGACTAGTAAACTGATATGCTAGTTGATTAGTCGAGTCAACGGAGACGAATGCCGATGTCAGAAAGCAGCGCCCTGAAGGTGCTCGAGCCCATCAAGATTCCGAGCGTCGCAGATACGGTGTTCGAAGAATTGCACCAGCAGATCCTGTCACTGGATCTGGCGCCGGGAACGCGCATGTCGGAAGCGGAAGTGGCCAAAGCCTTCGGCGTGTCCCGCCAGCCGGTCCGCGATGCGTTCTACCGTCTGTCGCAGCTCGGCTTTCTGCTCATCCGCCCGCAACGGGCAACGGTCATCTCCAAGATCTCGGAAGCTGCGGTGCTGAAGGCGAAATTCGTGCGCACCGCGCTGGAGGTCGCTTGCATGCGGGCGGCCATCAAGGTGATCACAGACGAACAGATCGACGACCTGGAAGAGCTTCTCGCGCAGCAGCAGGTGGCGGTGGATGCCAATGAACGCCAGCTGTTTCATTCGCTCGATGACATCTTTCACCGCCGGATCTGCGAAATCTCCGGTCACGACTACGTCTGGGCGCTGATCCGCGAACAGAAAGCGCATATGGACCGGGTCCGGTTCCTGTCTCTGGCCTCCGGGGCGCAGGCTGCGCTCGATGACCATTACCGCATCGTTTCGGCCATGCGCCTGCGGGACGGCCAACTGACCGAAGCCATTCTGACTGAACACCTGGGCCGCATTGCCACCATCCTCGGCCGCATCCGCGCCGAGAACCAGGATCATTTCGAGGAATAAGCATTCCGAAGCGGTTCCCGGGCAATGGACGGGTCCTGTCGAAGCCGTCGTCACCCGCCCTCTGATGGCCCGGGTGCCATGCGCTATGCCGGTGCCGGTGATCAGTATCGCTCTGATTGGCTGCCGCAACAGGCCACGTGTCTGAGGTCTTTTGTGACCTTACGGCAGA
Organism: Labrenzia sp. ATLA3; assembly: GCF_057180185.1. NCBI lineage: Bacteria > Pseudomonadati > Pseudomonadota > Alphaproteobacteria > Hyphomicrobiales > Stappiaceae > Labrenzia > Labrenzia sp. ATLA3. The sequence continues at coordinate 224,001 of NZ_JBXUKV010000002.1, read as the reverse complement.
AAAGCCCCAGTTTTAATCAACCGTTTACCATAATTGTGTTGCTTTCGGTTTCGGATCGCGTGATGTGTCTTTAAAATTTTCTGATCCGGTCAGAACCGTATTATTGCAAGTGCTGACGGTTCGAATATGCCGCTGAAAGGACGCGAATATGGCTTCCAAGATGAGCCGACGCACGTTTGTTGCTGCAATACCCCTGCTGTTGGCCGCCTGCCAAAGCCAGCAAAGTTCAACCGTGCAGGCGGGATTGAACCCGCTGGCCGATGGCACGCCGGACTATGCGACGGCCTATGCCGCCAGAACAGACGGCGGGTTTGCAATCCCTGCCATCCAGTACCAGAAATTCGACCCGAAATTTCTGCGTCAGGTGGTGTTCTATCCCAGCAAGTATCCCTCCGGCACAATCGTCGTCGATCCGAAGAACAAATTTCTCTACCTGATCCAGCCAGGCGGCCGAGCCATCCGGTATGGCATCGGTGTTGGTCGAGCCGGTTTTGCGTGGAACGGCGAAGCGGAAATCCGCTTCAAGCGCGAGTGGCCGAAATGGTTCCCGCCGGAAGAGATGATCGAGCGCGATCCGAAGCTGGCGAAATATCGCGACGGGCAGGATGGCGGTCCCCGCAATCCGATCGGCGCGCGCGGGCTGTATCTGTGGCAGAACAACAAGGATACGCTCTACCGCATCCACAGCACCAACCACCCCTCTAGTATCGGCACCAACGCCTCCAGCGGCTGCATCCGCATGTGGCATCAGGACATCATCGACCTGTATAACCGCGTCAATGTCGGCACCAAGGTGGTCGTGCTGGGGTAAGTCCCCGGCACGAGCCGCTTCAGGCTCCTGTTTGGAAGAGCCGCCAGGTCCGTTCAGATGGACCGGCGGCTCTTTTGCATTCCGGGGGCCCATCCTTCGAGACAGCGCTTCGCGCTTCCTCAGGATGAGGAAGGGGGGAGGCTCTTCGGGTAAAACAGCTTTCCGGGTTGGTCAGTCCGACTTGGCGATCTGTCTGACGTGGTGACCTAGAGACAGAGCAGGCACCCGTCCGTGATCCTGCCGTCTAAGAATACTTTAAACCGCAGCCCAACAGCCTCATCCTGAGGAGGGGCGTCAGGCCCGTCTCGAAGGATGGGCACCTTGTTCCGATGTTGCCAGCTTTCCGGCCCCGCCTCGCTTTGCATATGGACGGGACCAGACCGGGAGCCGGCGCCCGCCGGACGTTACCCTTCTACCGACCCAAGTAGCTCCTTCGCCTGCCGGGCAGCCCCACGGATGGCGGCGGCGTAGAGGGTGACGTCGATAGACGTGGCGACGAAGGTTGCGCCCAGTTCCAGACAGGTGCGGGCGAAATCGAGATTGGTGGTCAGGATGCCCGGTGCCTTGCCGGCGGCCTTGATACGCTTCATGGCGTCCAGGATCGCGGCCACGACTTCCGGGTGCATGGGCTCGCCAAGATGGCCCATATCGGCAGCCAGATCCGACGGGCCGATGAAGACGCCGTCAACGCCTTCGACTGACAGGATGCCGTCAAGTTCTGCCAGCCCGGCGCGGTTTTCCACTTGAACCAGCAGGCAGATCTCGCCGTCGGCGGTGGTCAGGTAATCGGGGATGGCGGAAAAGCGGGACGCACGGGCGAGGGCGGCCCCAACGCCGCGCACGCCAACGGGCGGATAGCGTACCGCGCTGACGAGATCTTCCGCCTGGGCCTTGCTTTCCACCATGGGGACCAGCAGCGTTTGCGCGCCGGCATCCAGGAACTGCTTGATCATCCAGGTTTCACCGATGGGCACCCGGACCACCGGCTTGCTGCCCGAGGCCTCGACCATGGTCAATTGCGCCATCATGGATCTGAGATCGTTGGGCGCGTGTTCGCAATCGATCAGCAGCCAGTCGAAACCGGCGCTTGCGGTGATCTCTGCCGTGTAGGCATCGGCAAGCCCAACCCAGCAGCCCATCTGTGGCTGACCGAATTTCATGGTGGCTTTGAAGGCGTTTTGAGGCGCTGGCATGGTTTTCCCAATTATGCGAAAGAGCAGGAAACGGACCCGAACGGGCCGAAGTCGGCGTGAACCTTCGAACCGGGCGGGCATTCCACCGGCCTGATGAAGGATCCGGAGAGAATAATCTGTCCGGCTTCGATTGTCTGTCCGTAATCGGCCATGCGCCTTGCCAGCCAGACGACGGCCTCGACCGGATCGTTGAGAACGCCAGCGCCAAGACCGGTTTCCTCAACTTCGTTGTTGCGGCTGACGATGGCTCCGATCCAGCGCAGGTCGGTGGTGGCGGGGTGGTGTTTCTCCACACCCAGCACTAGACCGGCATTGGCAGCGTTGTCGGCGATGGTGTCGAAGATCTTGCGGGCCTGACCGGTTTGCGGGTCGACCCGCTGGATACGGGTATCGAGAATTTCCAGGCTCGGGCAGACGTAATCCGTTGCCGCCAGAACGTCTTCTCGCGTGACACCGGCACCGCCAATTGAAGCCTTCATGACGAAGGCGATTTCCGCTTCGATCCGCGGCTGGATGAACCGGCCCTTGGGGACAGTGGCACCGGTTTGAAACAGCATGTCGTCGAAGAGGACGCCGCTGTCCGGCGTGTCGATCTTGAGCGCATCCTGCATGGCTTTTGACGTCAGGCCGATCTTCCAGCCAATGGTCTTGCGGCCGTCGGCGAGCTTTGCCTTCGCAAATTCCTTCTGGATCGCATAGGCCCCGTCCATGTCGAGGTCCGGATGGCGCAGGGTGAGAAGGCCAATCTGCGTGAGCGTCTTTTCCGCGTTCAGGAGATCGCCTGCCGTTTTGGAGATGTCTGCTTCGCTCAGGCTCATTTTTCGTCCTCCACGCCATTGCGCAAGATGCCGATGCCTTCGACCTCGATCTCGACCACGTCACCGGGTTTCAGATAACGGGGAGGGTCGAAACGGGCGCCGGCGCCTGTCGGTGTTCCGGTGACGATGATGTCGCCGGGCTGAAGTGTCATGAAGGTCGAGATGTAGGCGATTTCCTCGCGGATCGGGAAGGTCATGCGCTTGAGGTAATCATCCTGGCGCAGCTCTCCGTTGACGCGGGTCTGAATGCGGGCCTCATCCAGTTGCGCAGCGTTTTCGAAAGGAACCAGCCAGGGGCCGATGGACCCAGACCTGTCCCAGTTCTTTCCCTGGGTGACGTTGAATTTCGCGTGCCGAACCCAGTCGCGGATGGTGCCTTCGTTGCACAGCGTCAGGGCGCAGATATGGTCGTAGGCGTCTTCCACCCTGATCCGCCGGCCGGCCTTGCCGATGACGATGGCGACTTCACCCTCGTAATCGAGTGTATGGTTTTCCGGCGGTCGGATCAGCGGCTGCTCGTGACCGGTGAATCCGCTTGCAAACCGCGGGAACAGCGACATGTATTTCGGCTGCGCGCTGCCGTCCTTGTACTCCGCGTTGCGGTCGGGAAAGTTGACGCCGACACACAGGATCCGTGGTGCATTCGGCAGCACCATTTCATAGGTGAAATCGGACTGTGTCACCGGCTTGTCCATTGCGGCTTCAACGAGATCCCGCAGGCCACCGGCGTGGATGGCGTCGTAAAGCGTTGGCCACTGCGGAAAGTGCGGCGACAGGGCAATCATGCCGGTATCGGTGACGGCGCCGTAATATTGTTTGCCGTCGGCGCTGTAGGTCGCGAGCCGGGTCATGCGGGCCCCCTATTTCTGGCAATTTCAAGGATGACGCCAAAGGCGACGTTGACATCTTCCTGTGTGCAGTCGAACTGTCCGACCTGAAAGCGGATCACTTTAGCGCCGTCGAGCAAGGTCTGGGTCAGGTAGATCCGGCCATCGTCATTGATGGCGTCGACAAGCGTCTGGTTGAGCGTGTCGAGGTCCTGTGCACCTGCTGGGGCGTAGCGAAAGCTGAACAGCGACAGGACAGGCTCGGAGGTGATCTCGAAATCCGGTTCGGCGCGCAGGCGTTCAGCGAAAGCAGCCGACCATTCGACATGATTGCGCAGCCGCTGGCGCAGATCCTCAAGACCGTAGGAGCGCAGAAGGAACCAGAGTTTCAGCGCCCGGAACCGGCGGCCGAGCGGAATGGACCATTCGGAATAGTTGACGATGCCGTCATGGCCATGGGTCTTCAGATATTCCGGCCGGATCGCCAGCGTGCGCACGAGGTCTTCCGGATCGCGTACGAAATGGGCGGAACAATCGAACTGGGCGCCGAGCCATTTGTGCGGATTGAAGACCATGGAATCGACCCTCTCGACACCAGCCCAGAGGTCCCGGTACTCAGGCACGATCATGGCTGCGCCCGCCCAGGCGGCGTCGAGATGGACATAAAGGCCGAAGTCCTTCGCGACGGCGACGACAGAGGCAACATCGTCGGACGCGCCGACGCCGGTTCCGCCGGTGCAGGCAATGATGCCTGCAGGACGGTAGCCGGCAGCAAGATCCGCTTCGATGGCAGAGCGCAGGGCGTCCGGATCCATGGACCGGTGTTGCCCCTGAACCGGGACCCGCACCAGATTGTCCTGCCCGATGCCGGAGATCCAGATGGCCCTGTCGATGGAGGTGTGGACCTCGTTGGAGGAATAGACCCGCAGGCGCGGCTGGCCGCTGAGACCGGCCTTGTTACCGTCCCAGGAAAGGGCGCGCTCGCGCATGGTCAGTACGGCGGCCAGTGTTGCGGTGGACGCGCTGTCCTGGATCACCCCTGTAAACGTCTCGGGCAGCCCGACGGCCTGGCGCAGCCAGTCCATCATCCTCGTTTCCATCTCGGTGGCGGCCGGAGAGGTCTGCCACAGCATGCATTGGGCCGCCATGGCGGTGACGAGATACTCCGCCAGCATCGACGGCGGCGAGGCATTGGCCGGGAAATAGGCAAAGAAGCGCGGGTGCTGCCAATGGGTCATGCCCGGCAGCACGATCTTCTCGAAATCCGCGAAGATTTTCTCCATCTCCTCGGCAAGCTCCGGCGGAGCCTCGGGGAGTGCGTTGAGGATCTCGCCAGGTTTCACCTGGGCGCGGACAGGCCGCTGCCGGAGGGTCTGGTGATAGTCTGCGGCCCAGTCGGCCACACGCCGGCTCCAGCCGGCAAAATCAGTCCAGTTCATTGCGTTGGTCCAACCGTTGTCTCTCTCACCTATGGCGCAACAATCGGTTGTGCGGCAAGGCTTGGGGGCTGAACTTCCGTTCCCTCGAAGAGGGAGCCTTCCTCGAACCAGCTTCTGGGAGCCGGCGCGCCCCACAATGTCTGGCGCTGCGGATCCTTCAGGTCCCACTTGATCGGTTCCAGATCCGGATCGACCGTCTGGTAGTCCGAGCAGTAGATCTCGATCCGGTGACCGTCCGGGTCTCGAATGTAGAGGAAGAAGGCGTTCGAAATGCCGTGTCGGCCGGGGCCGCGTTCGATGTTGGACACCCACCCGGTGGTTGCCATCAGGTCCAGAAGATCGATGATGTTGAGCGGGGTCGGCACCCAGAAGGCCGTGTGGTGCAGGCGCGGTCCCTTGCCGTTGGTGAAGGCGATGTCGTGGACGCCGCCCTTGCGGTGGGTCCAGGCGGCCCAGAGACGACCTGTCTCCTCGTCCTCGGTGAATTCGGTCACGCGGAAGCCAAGCTCGTTGTAGAAGGCGACGGAAGCATAGACGTCCGGCGAGAAGCAGTTGAAATGATCAATCCTGAGCGGCTTCACGCCCTTGTAGAGTGCGTATTTCTGATGGATCGGCGGCAGGCGGTCCATCTTCGCATAGAATTCCAGCGGAATGCCGTGCGGGTCGCGGGTGCGGAAGGTGCGTGACTGGTAGGGCCGCTCGACCCAGTCGACGGGAAGGCCCTTGCCCTTGAAATAGGCGGCTGCCTTGTTGAGATTTTCCTCGTCGAACACCTTGAAGCCGAGATCGCGCGCGGAGGCTTCCGCCGATTTGCGTAACACCAGGCAATGGTGGCCGCGCTCTTCCATGGCGCGCAGATAGATGGCGTCGCCGGTTTCGTCCGTCACCTGAAGGCCAAGCGTATCGACGTAGAATGCCCGGCTTCTGGCCAGATCCGTAACGCCGAGTTCCACATGGCTGAGGCGGACGATGTTGAAGGGCGGGTAGAGATTGGGTGCCGGAATGGGCATGAGGTCCTCCCAGAAGATTTATTTTTATCAGGCCCCGAGGCGCGGGATTGCGTGCTGTCCCGTCGCAAAGCCGATGTGTTTCTGTTCCATGTAGAATTCAAACGACCAGTCGCCGCCGTCGCGGCCGATGCCGCTGGCCTTGACGCCGCCAAAGGGCGTGGGCAGGTGACGGACGTTTTCCGAGTTCACCCAGATCATGCCCGCTTCCAGACTGTTGGTGAACCGCAATGCCCGCGTCAGGTCGTTGGTCCAGACGTAACCGGTCAGGCCATAGGGGATGTCGTTGGCGATCTGCAGCGCTTCTTCCTCCGAGCCGAAGCGGATGGAGGTCAGAACGGGGCCGAAGATTTCCTCCTGGGCGATCTTCATGTCGTTGTTCGCGCCGGTGAAGAGGGTGGGGCGCACGAAGCAGCCTTCGGTGCCGACGCGGGTTCCTCCGGCGGCAATCGTTGCGCCATCCTGTCGGGCCGTTTCGAAGTATCCGGTGACCTTGTCGAAATGGGTCTTGTGGATCAGTGGGCCAATTTCGGTCGTCGGGTCGAGCGGATGACCGACCTTGATGTTGTTGACGCGTTCGATGAGCTTTGCTTCGAATTCATCGGCAATCGTGTCCTGCACCAGAAGGCGCGAGGACGAGGTGCAGCGTTCGCCGTTGAGCGAATAGATCATGAAGATCGCCGCATCCAGTGCGCGGTCGAGATCGGCATCATCGAAGACGATTACGGGGTTCTTACCGCCGAGTTCGAAATGGACCCGCTTCAGGGTTTCCGCGCCCTGACGCATGATCATGGAGCCTGTGCGGCTCTCGCCGACAAAGGCGATTGCCTTGATGTCCGGATGTTCGGTCAACGCCTTGCCGGCCTCTTCACCCAGACCGTTGACCAGGTTCCAGACCCCCTTCGGCAGGCCGGCTTCCTCGGCTATTTCCATCAAGATGCGTGCTGTGACGGGAGAGAATTCTGCCGGCTTGTGCACAACCGTGCAGCCTGCCGCCAGGGCCGGAGCGATTTTCCAGGTCGACAGCATGAAGGGCGTGTTCCAGGGGGTGATCACGCCGACCGGGCCGATGGGCACGCGTGTCGTGATGTTCATGAGGGTCGGTGAGGGCAGGGCCTGACCGTCGCGGGCACCTGGCGCCTTGTCGGCAAAGAAGCGGAAGTTCTCGGCGCCGCGCAGGGCCGCCTTCGACATAAAACGCAGCGCCTGACCGGTATCCCAGCATTCGCAAAAGGCGATTTCCTCCGCGCGGGCAACAATGCCGTCTGCGATCTTGTGCAGGATCTTCTTGCGGTCCGCCGCAGCCATGTCGCGCCAGGCGGGAAAGGCGTCTTTTGCTGCCTTGGCAGCAGCGTCGATATCGGCGGCATCGCCGCGGGCCACCTGGCAGATCAAGCTGTCGTCCACCGGGGAAGTGGTTTCGAACGTCGCACCGGAGGCAGCCGAGCAGGCCTTGCCGCCGATCTGGTTGAGGACGCCGGTTTCCCGGAACCGGGCGAGATAGGTTTCAAGCTTGTCGACGTTGTTCTGTAGATCGGACATGGATCAGGCAGTCCCCAAATGGTCGCGAATGGTGCCCGTCTTGGGCGAAAGGTCCGGGTCGATGTCGCGCATCTCGAGCGATAGCGCGAGCGAACTGCTTGTCAGGACAGGTTCCAGAAATGCCTTTGCCGCATCGAACAGGCGCTCGGCTGCTTCGCGCTTGACGTCGTCCGACCGCCCGCCGCGCAGACGCACGGAAATGTCGATGAAGGCATGTTTCGGGTCGCCATCGGCAATTGAATAGTGGTCGCACCGAATGGCCCGCACGCGCAGGCCGGGCATCGGCAAGGCTTCTATAGCGGCCGCCTGGGCGCGCAGATGCTCACACAAGCCCTGGATGTCTGCCCGCTGGTCCAGGTTGGCGGAATATTCCAGCGATATGTGCGGCATGGGATTTCCTTAACAGTGCAATATTTGTTATGTTAAATATATGAGATGGAAACTGTCAAACTTTTTGTGTCCAACAATCTGCCAATTCGCTATGGACCTTGCATGATCGACGACACTGAAATCGCAGGCAGCCCGGTGCTGCCGTCCACAAGACGCTCCATCCCGATTGCGCTGATCCGGGCGCGGGAAAAGGTCATGGGGCCGATCCGGGAAATGCTCTCCGACTGCGGCATCACCGAGCAGCAGTGGCGCATCTTGCGGGTGCTGGAAGAGTTTGGACCCCAGGATGCTTCAACCCTGGCGGAGCGCGCCTGCCTGCTGCTGCCCAGTCAGACGAGAATCGTTCAGACACTTCTGGAAAAAGGATTTGTGACCCGTCAGGTGGACGAGAAGGACCGGCGCAAGCAGACGGTCGCGATTACACCGGCGGGGCAGGCGATCATTGATGACAAGCTTCAGGACGCCAAGGCCATTGCAGCCCGTATCGAAGAGGTGATCGGCAAGGAGAAGCTGGCCCAACTGCTGGACATTCTGGAGGATTTCCAGAAGCTTTGAAGGCCGGCCGCATCGCTGCCTGGCACCCGGAGCGCATAGGCTCCGGGTTCTGGACTGCGAGTGACAATGACGGGCCCGTCACAGTGACGTTTGAGGACGCCTCTGCGACAATTAGCCGGAAACCGCCTTCAGGCCGGTTTCGACACCCGAAAGGATCTTCTGCACATTGTCCTCGGTTACGATCAGCGGCGGCGAGAAGATGGCGTTGTTGCCCGAGACGCGGATCATGACGCCGTCCGCATAGGCGGCCTGCTGGAGTTTCATCGGCACGTCCTTCGCGCAAGGCTTCTTGCTGGCACGGTCGGAGACGAGTTCGATGGCGCACATCAGGCCTTCGCCGCGCACATCGCCGATCAGCTCGAAGCGTTCCTGCAGGCCCTTCAGGCCTCCAAGCAGTTCCTTGCCGCGCGCAGCGGCGTTTTCATGCACTTTCAGGCGGCGGATTTCAGCAAGGGCGGCCAAGGCGGCAGCGGCACCGACAGGGTGGCCGGAGTAGGTGTAGCCGGTGTCGATGGAAGCGATGCCACTGGTGTCCTCTTCGAAGACTTCTGCCACATGGCCGGCGATCATCACCGCGCCGAACGGAAAGTAACCATTGGTGATGGCTTTTGCCGTGCACATGAAGTCCGGCTGAACGCCCCAGTGACGCGCGCCGCTTTCGCTGCCGGTGCGGCCGAAGGCGGTGATGACCTCATCGGAGATCAGCAGAATGCCGTTGCGGTCGCAGATCTCGCGCACCATCGGCATGAAGCTCGGGTGCGGCGGCATGACGCCACCGGCGCCGAGCACGGGTTCCATGATGAAGGCGGCAATGGTGCCGGCGCCCTGGAAGGCGATCTCGTCTTCAAGGGCGGAGGCGCAAAGCTGGGCGAGCTTGGCCGGATCGCTCTCATTGAACGGATTGCGGTAGGTGTAAGGCGCGGGAATGTGGAAGCAGCCCGGCAGCAGCGGCTCATAGGCATTGCGGAACTTGCCGTTGCCGTTGACGCTGGCGCCGCCGAAGTGGGTGCCGTGATAGCCTTTCTTCAGGCTGAGGAACTTGGTGCGACCGGCTTCGCCGCGAATGCGGTGATACTGGCGGGCAAGCTTGAGGGCAACTTCGACTGAATCCGATCCGCCGGACGTGAAGAAGGCGCGTGTCAGCCCATCCGGGGCGAAGAAATCGGCCAGTTCGTAGGAGAGTTCGATCACCTTGTCGTTCGAAGTGCCGCGGAAGATCGAATAATAGGGCAGGGCGTTCAACTGGTCGGCAATGGCCTGTTTCACCGGTTCGCAGGAATAGCCCAGGTTGACGTTCCACAGCCCGCCGACGGCATCGAGGACTTCGTGACCGTCAACATCGTTGATGAAAACGTCGCGGCCGCCGGTCACGATTGTCGGCAGGTTGTTCTGGCTGTCCGCTGGGTGCGCCATCGGATGCCAGACATGGCGGGCGTTGTTTTCCTTCAGGAAGTTGGAATCCTTCATGTCATGTCTCCTTGGGTAATTTGGTCAGGCCGAGCAGTGATAGCGCCTGGTCATATGAGGATCGGGGGGAAAGAACGTTGAAGTGGACCGTCTGGAGGCCGGCTGCCTCTGCACCGCGAATATTGCGCAACTGATCGTCGACGAAGACGCAGGCGGACGCGGGCAGGCCGAGTTCATCCAGGCACAGCTTGTAGGCGCGCGGGTCTGGTTTCAGGATTTTGGTGTAGGTGGCGTCAATGATGACGTCGAAGTCGTCCAGAAAGGCGAGTTTCTTTCTGAAGTCCGCGCCGTAGAAGAGGTCCAGCTCATTGGACAGGACGGCAAGCTTGCAGCCCGCCTGTTTGGCGAGGCGGATGGCGGCGAGCGCTTCCGGCCGCATGACGGCATCCGGATCAGCGCCGCGCGCAGCCTTCACGAATTGAGCCATTTCCGTCCAATCGTTTCCGGTCAGATCGGCAATTTCCCGTGTGCGCCGGTGCCAATAGTCACGCTCGGAAATTTCGTCCCGCTGCATGGCCTGCCAGAGACTGTCCGTTTCCGGCGCGAACGGACCACGCCAGGTGAGTGTGCCAGGGGCAAGCCCGAGGGCTTGTTCGGTCAGGTCGTGGGTCTCGAACAGCGTGCGGGTGACAACCCCGCCGAAATCGAGCACCAGAGCTTTGGTGTCATGCGGCATTGCGCCAGATCCTTCTCAAATCGACCGGGACAACACCGCCGAGCTTTTCCGTCACTTCCGATGCCGCGAGTGGCAGGGTGGCGCGGATCTTTGCTTTCAATTCTTCGGTCATGCGGACGGAGGGAGCGGCAACCGCAATGGTGCCGATGGCTTCTGGCAAGTCGCCGAAGACCGGGGAAGCGAAGGAAGAAACGTGTTCTTCAAAACCCTGATCGACAAAGGCAATGCCGTCGTTTCGAACCTGGTCGACCATCTGTTTCAGCAGCTCGCTGTCGGTAATGGTGTAGCCGGTGGAGGGCTTGAGTTTTGTCTTCAGGAGTTTCGGCAGCAGATCTGTCGGGCCAAAGGCCAGCATGGCAAGACCTGAAGCGGTGGCGTGGAGAGGCAGCAGTTCGGCTTCGTCGAAATAGACCCGCGTGCCGTGAATGAGCGCGTCGAAATGGTAGAGCGGCGACAGGTGGTCGCCTTCTCTCAACGAAACATGCACCAGCTCTCCCAGCTCCCCTGCCAGCTTTTCCACCAGCGGTGCGACCAGCCGGCGTGCCGGAAACAGGCGTTCGCGGACAGCGGCCAGGCGCAGGATGGCGGGGCCGAGGCGGTAGCCTTTGGTGCCGGGGTTCTGCTCCAGAAAACCGTTCGCCGTCAGTTCGCTCAGGTGCCGGTGCACGGTTGCCTTGTCCTGGCCCGACAGGTTGCGGAATTCGGTCAGGCCGATTTCCGAGCGGCTAGCCGAAAAGTGGTTCAGCAGGCTCAGCGCTTTTGTGATCGTGCCCATGCTTCAGCAGTTCCTTTCCCGAAGGTGCCGGATTGAACCTCCGGCATTCGACGAGACAATGTTGACATGTAGTTTCATTTGAAACAATATATTTTTAAACCGACGGTTTGATATTTGAACCAGTTCGCGGGGTAAGCAAAAGCGTCAGCGCTTCGATTGAAGGTTGACATCTAATTATTTAAGATCACAATAATTAACAAAGCAAATAAAAAATGACCAAGACCGGTGCAAAGTCCGGCTGTCACCTGACCAGAAAAGGGACTGTTGAAATGAAGAAGCAAGTGATCGCCCTGGCGGCCGCGACATTGATGTCGGCAACGGCCGCTCTGGCCGAATATCCGGAAAAGCCCGTGTCGTTCATCGTGCCATGGCCTCCGGGAGACCTGGAAGATGTCCTTACGCGCCTGATCGCGGACAAGTTTCAGGAAATGTACGGCGTGCCGGCTGCAGTGGTGAACAAGCCGGGCGGCGGCGGTGGCCCGTTCCCCGGTGCGGTTGAAGTCGCAACGGCTCCGGCTGACGGCTATACAGTCGGCTCCTTCGTCACCGACGTACCGGTTGGCGGTCCGCAGATTGGCATTCCCGAGCTTTCACCGAACCCGTTCGAGCCGATCGGCATTTTCATGACCTATCCGTTCGTGATCGCAGCCGGTGCCGACGCGCCTTACAGCACCTGGGCCGAACTGGCTGACTATGCCAAGGAAAATGAGGTTGCCCTCGGTCATTTCGGCTCCTTCCTGCCGCCCACCCAGATCACCTTTGCAGCCGCCAAGACCTCCGGCTTCGACTTTGCCAGCGAAGCGGCCTTTGACGAATTGAACTGCAATACGCTGGCCTCCGGAGATGTCGACGTCATCAACACGACGCTGCAGCAGATCCAGCCGTGCCTGGGGGACGTGAAGATCCTGGCCAGCATCGGCAAGGAACGTACATCCCTGACACCGAATGTGCCGACCATGGAGGAAATCAATCCGGAGCTATCGGTGGCTTTGTGGAATGGGTTGTTCGTACGCAAGGACGTTCCGGAAGACGCGCGGATCAAGATATCCGCAGCCGCGCAGGCTGCGCTCAAGTCGCCAAAAGCGCTTGAATTGATCGGTCAGACCGGTGTGCTGATCTACTGGCAGGATCCGGTTCAGTCCGAGCAGCAGATCGAGGCGGATGCCGCGGCTCTCCAGAAGATCTCCGAGCTGATCGAACAGTAAAGCGATCTTTCCGGCCGGCACTGTTTGTGCCGGCCGGTTGCCTTCAGCTTCCAGGGAGGGTTCGGCTTGGCCCGCATCAAGACGTTGCAGGAATTGTTCAAACGATACCGCCGTCCAGGCGACATCGTGTTTGCGACCCTGTTTCTGGTATTTTCCGTGTTTCTTCTGACGCAGGTTCCCGGCGAAACCGTCTGGGCCAAGCGCACCAAATGGTTCGCTCAACCAAGGTTCTGGCCGACCGTTGCCATCGGCGGCATGGTGTTGTTTGCCAGTCTGCATTTCATCGGGTCGCTCTGTTCCCAGCGCATTCCGGGGCGATGGCGCGAAGTCGGCTTCTGGCTGAAGTCGTTCGAGTTCGTGGCCTATTTCCTGATCTACGTGCTCCTGGTGCCGCAAATAGGCTATCTGCCAGCAACGCTTGCCTTCACCTTGTTCCTGTGTGTGCGGATCGGCGAGGCGACACCTCTCAATCTGGGCGCGGCGGTTGTTTTCAGTATTTCGGTGGTGGTGATCTTCCGGGCCTTCTTGCAGGTCAAGGTTCCCGCCGGTCATATCTACGAGGCGCTGCCTGACGGCATCCGCGCCTTTGCCCTGACCTATCTGTGAGGCAAGAATGGAACTGATCCTCTCCAGCCTGTCCATGCTTGCTCATTGGGACGTTCTTGCCGCTCTGCTGATCGGCTCTATCGGTGGTGTCATCATTGGCGCGATTCCCGGTGTCGGGGCGGCGGTTGCCATCGCGATCCTGCTGCCGGCGACCTTTTCCTTCGAGCCGATCGTCGGGTTGACGCTGCTGCTCGGCGTCTATGGCTCTTCCATGTATGGCGGTGCCATTCCGGCGGTACTGATCAACACACCGGGAACGGCGGTCAACGCGTTGACCACCTATGACGGCTACCCCATGACCAAGAAGGGGCAGGGGCACCGGGCGCTGTCGCTTGCCTATTCGGCGTCCTTTTTCGGCGGCATGTTTTCGATCCTGTGCCTGATCGTGCTTTCGCCGGTTCTGGCGATGATCGCACCGCATTTCGGCAGCCGCGAGATCTTCCTGGCTGCCCTGATGGGTATCATCCTGGTGGTGGTGGCGCACCGGGGGCAGGTCTTTGCTGCCGGCATGCTGGCCTGTTTCGGCATCTTCCTGAACACGATCGGGCTGGAGCCTGCCAAATACACCAAGCGTTTCACATTCGACCAGAGTTGGCTGACCTCGGGGGTCGATCTCATCGTGGTGGTGCTCGGTCTCTTTGCGATCTCGCAGGCATTGCTGCTGCTGGTCGACAAGGAGCATCAACCCGGATCTGCCAAGGTCGACGGCAATCTCTTTTCCGGGCTCAAGGAGCTGTTCGCGTTCAAGCGGGTGGCAACCGTTTCGTCAAGCTTTGGCGTGCTCATGGGCATGATCCCGGGCGTGGGTGAATTTACGGCCCAGTTCCTGTCCTATACCTATGCCCAGAAGACCTCCAAGGATCCGGACCTGTTTGGCAAAGGCTCGCCGGAGGGTCTGATCGCATCGGAGGCTGCCAACAACGCGGTGCCCGGTGCGGCGATGATCCCGCTGCTTGCGCTCGGCATTCCGGGAGAAGCGCTGACGGCCATGATGCTGTCCGTGTTCTATGTCCATAATGTCATCCCCGGACCACAGTTGTTTCAAGGGAAGCTCGACTTTGTGGTCGCGCTTTATCTCGCACTGTTCCTTCTGAACATCATTGTTCTGATCTTCCTCCTGTCCTCTACGGGGCTGCTGCTCAAGATCATTCAGATCCCGACGCGGTTCCTGGGCGTGATGATCATGACGCTGTCCTTCGTCGGCGTCTTCTCGCTGCGCAACTCGGTGACCGACTGCGCGATTGCCGCCGGTTTCGGCGTCTTCGGTCTGGTGCTGAAGCGGCTCAACCTGCCCATCGTGCCGATCATCCTGGGCATGGTGCTTGGCGGCATCATGGAAGTGAAGCTTCGCAGCGCCATGGCGCGGGTGCATTCGCCGCTCGACTTCATCGACCGGCCGATCGCCGCCATCCTCTTCATCGCCATCATTCTCATTCTCGTCCTGCACGTGCGCACGGTCATACGCGAACACAAGGTGCGGCTGGAACGTGAAGAGGACACCTCCGAAACCTCAACCCAGCAAGGGTAACATTCATGATGCTTGATCAGGCCGCAATCGATGCCTTGCGCAACCAACCCGTTGCCGAGCAGGGGCATTTCATAAACGGTGCCTTTGCCGCGTCCCGGGACGGGGCAACGCTGGAGGTACTTTCTCCCATCGACGGAAAGCCGCTGACGAAGATCGCAAGCGGAACACCCGCCGATGTGGCACTTGCCGTTGAGGGCGCGCGCAAGGCGTTCGAGGATGGCCGCTGGTCAAAAGCCCACCCGGCCCATCGCAAGAAGGTTCTGCTGAAGCTGGCCGACCTGATCGAGGCGAAAGCACTTGAGCTTGCCGTTCTCGGCGTGCGCGACAACGGCACCGAGATTAACATGGCCTTCAAGGCCGAGGCTTTGTCCGCGGCCGGAACGTTCCGCTATTACGCCGAAGCGCTCGACAAGATCTATGGCGAGATCGCGCCGACTGCGGACAATGTGCTGGGGCTCATCCACCGGGCGCCTGTCGGAGTGGTTGGGGCTATCGTTCCGTGGAATTTTCCGCTGATGATCGGAGCCTGGAAGATTGCCCCGGCGCTCGCCATGGGAAATTCCATCGTGCTGAAGCCGGCGGAAACAGCCTCGCTCAGCCTGCTCAGGATTGCCGAACTGGCGTCTGAGGCAGGGGTTCCGGACGGCGTCTTCAACGTCGTGACCGGACCGGGTGCGGTTGTCGGCGAGGCTTTGGCCCTGTCGATGGATGTCGATATTCTGGTCTTTACCGGGTCCGGCGCGACCGGGCGCCGGCTTCTGGAATATTCCGCCAGATCCAACCTGAAACGCTGCTATCTGGAACTGGGTGGCAAGTCCCCCAACATCGTCTTCAACGATGCGCCTGATCTGGCGAAAGCCGCCAAGGTGTCCGCAGCGGGGATTTTTCGCAATTCCGGGCAGGTGTGTGTCGCCGGGTCGCGCCTTCTGGTGCAGGAGGAAATCCATGATGATTTCGTTGCCGCGATCTGCCGGGAGGCGGACGCTTTCAAGGTAGGCGATCCGCTGGACCTTTCCAGCCAGATCGGCGCTGTGCATTCGCTGCCCCAGCTGGAAGCCGATCTGAAATTCGTGGAAACCGCGGAAACCGAAGGCGCGGAGCGCCGCACAGGCGGCGCACGCATCCTGACGGAGACCGGCGGCTACTACATGGCTCCCACCGTCGTGACCGGCGTCAAACCGCAAGACACGATTGCGCAGAAGGAAGTGTTCGGGCCCGTGCTGGCTGTAACTGCCTTCAAGGACGAGGAAGACGCGATCCGGATCGCCAACGGCACCGAATACGGTCTTGCTGCAGGTGTCTGGTCATCCGATCTCGGCCGGGCGCACCGGATGATTGCCGGTGTCCGGTCCGGCGTCATTCATGTGAACACCTATGGCGGTTCGGATATGACCGTCCCGCTTGGCGGCATGAAGCAGTCCGGCAATGGGCATGACAAGTCGCTGCACGCACTCGACAAGTATGTCGACCTGAAAACCGCCTGGATCCAGCTCTGAGGATAGACATGACCAAAACGATCCTGTCCATCGGGACCTACGACACCAAGAATGCCGAACTGGAGTTCATCGAGCAGACCATTCGAGATCAGGGCGGCGAGGTGCTGACGATGGATGTCAGCGTGCTGGGCAATCCGGCCAGGCCGACCGGCATTTCCAAGCATGAGGTTGCCGAGGCGGGCGGCATGTCCATCGAGGACGTGTTCGGGCAAGGCGATGAGAACAAGGCTTTTCAGGTGATGGCGCGGGGGGCGGCAAAACTGGTTGCTGACCTTTATGCGCAGGGCCGCATTGACGGCATGATTGCGCTCGGCGGAACCATGGGAACGGATCTGGCGCTCGATTGCGCGCAAGCGCTGCCCATGGGCGTGCCGAAATTCATCGTCTCCACGGTCAGCTTCTCGTCGCTGATCCCGCCGGAGCGGCTGGCACCCGATATCCAGATGATCTTGTGGGCTGGTGGCCTTTATGGCCTCAATGAAATCTGCAAGTCGTCGCTGGCGCAGGCCGCAGGCGCGGTTCTGGGAGCGGCAAAGGCTGCGCAGATGCCGGATCGCTCAAAGCCGCTGATCGGCATGACATCACTCGGCTCCAGTTGTCTTTCCTATATGAAACTGCTGAAACCGGCGCTCGAACGGCGCGGCTACGAAGTGGCCGTCTTCCATTCCACCGGCATGGGCGGCATGGCTTTCGAGAGCCTTGCGCGGGAAGGGGCCTTCTGCTGCGTCATGGATTTCTGCCTGCAGGAATTCGGCAACCTGCTGGCCGGGTCACTGGTCAGCAGCGGGCCTGACAGGCTGCAGAATGCAGGCAGGCAGGGCACGCCCCAGATCGTGGCGCCAGGCGCGCTTGATCTGGTGGACTTTGCAGGCTGGCAGGAAATCCCGGCGCAATACACCGACAGGCCGTTTCACGAGCACAATCGTCTGATCAAGAGTTCCGTCTTCAATCCGCAAGAGCGCCGCCAATGGGCGAACGCGCTTGCCGATCGGCTGGAAGCGGCCACAGGGCCAACCCATTTCCTGCTGCCGCTTGGCGGTATCGAAGCCTGGGACAGGGAAGGCGAGGAAGCGCATGATCCCGAGGGCCTTGAAGCCTTCATCGACGAAGTCAGGACGGTCTTTCCTGGCCGTGTCGATATGAGCGAGGTGTCAGCCCACATCAATGACCAGGCCTTTGCGGAGGCAGCGCTTGGCGTCTTCGACAGATGGGTCAGCGAGGGAATTGTCGTGCGGAGCGCTTAAGGCTCCCGCACTCGCCACAATAGGAAAAGCGCCGCTAAGAGCGTGTCGCGTTTACCGGAAAATCCTGCATCGCTTTTTGCGGTGAAATCTCTGATTTCAGGCAGCGAAAAACGAGTCCGATAAAACGCAATTTGCCCTGGCGGCGCTTTGGGGGGGCGTGAGATGGGGCTTTGCTTGTTCTTGTGATCTGACGACAGCCCGTGACACGCCTTTGCCTGTCACGGGCCTTGTTCATCAGGACCGCGGCTTCAGGTTTTCCGGGTCGTAGAGCGGCTGATAGCCGACACCGGCGACTTCCACCGGGTAGGTTTCCGAAAAATACTCGACATTCAGCTTGCGGCCGACCTGGCAGTATTCCTGCGGCAGGTAGGCAAGCGCAATGTTCTTGCCGATGGTCGGGCCGAAGGCGACCGAGGTGGTGTAGGAAATACGGCCCAGGCTATCGACCAGCGTCTTGCCCGTGTCCGGATCCTGAACCGGCATGGCGCCGACCGGGTAGCGCTTGACGCCGTTTGCATCGGTGTTTTCAAGCATCACCAGCGTGCAGAGCATGGCCGGCTGCTTGTCGCGTTCCCGATATTCGACGTGCTTGGCCTTGCCGCGGAAGTCTGCTTCCTTGACCTTCGGACGGGCGAGATCCGCCTCATAGAGGTTGTACTGGGTCAGGAGGTCAGCGTTCTGCAGGCGCAGGGATTTTTCCATGCGGCGCGAGTTGGCATAGGTTTCGACGCCTACCGCGATGACACCTGTGGAGCGCAGCGCATCCCAGACGGCCAGACCGTCTTCGTACTTCATGTGCAGTTCCCAGCCCTGTTCACCGACGTAGGACAGGCGGAGAGCCATCACGGATTTGCCGGCGATCTCGATCTGGCGGATACCTGCGAAGGGGAAGTTTTCCGGATCGAGCGCAGCCGGATCGGAAACGACCTTCTTCAGGTTTTCGCGGGCGTTCGGACCCCAGATGCCGATGGTGGTGTATTGCTCGCTGACGTCGGTCACCGTGACGTCGAAGCCTTTGTCCTCGGCGATGCGTTTCACATACTGATAGTCACGCGGGCCGGCGTCTGCACCGTCGACGATGCGGCAGCGGTCTGCCATGCGGAAGACGGTGAGGTCGGCACGCACATTGCCTTCGTCATCAAGGAAGTGGGTGTAGATCCCCTTGCCGATGTTGGCATCGCCGCCGATCTTCGCGGCACACAGCCATTCCAGCAGGGCCTCATGGTCCGGGCCTTCGACGTCGAACATGTAGAAGTGCGACAGGTTGACGATGCCGCAGTTTTCACTGAGTTCGAGCTGTTCGGCGTTGGAGACACGCCAGAAATGGCGGCTGTCCCATTCGTTTTCACGGACCGGAACCTGGTCGCCATATTTTTCCAGCAGGTGCTCGTTGGCGGCATACCCATGCGCGCGCTCCCAGCCGCCCAGCTCCATGAAGTAGCCGCCGAGTTCAACCTCACGGTCATAGAACGGCGACCGCTTCACGCTGCGGCTCGTCAAATAGGGCTCCCGCGGGTGAACCGCCGGGAAATAGATCTTCTGCGCGGCTTCGTAGCAGCGGTCCTCGATGTATTTCTCGGTGAGCTGGTGAGAATAGAAGCGCGAATAATCGATGGACGCGTGGTCGATTTCGGTCCGGCCATCGGTGATCCAGTCGGCGAGCAGCTTGCCGTAGCCCGGTCCGTCCTTGACCCAGATGGCGACGCAGTACCACAGGCCACGCACCTTCTGGCTTTCCCCGCAGGAGGGGCCGCCAGCGGCCGACACCTGCAGCAGGCCGTTGAAGGAATGGCTTTCGTTATATCCGATTTCGCCCAGGATCGGCGTCAGTTCCATGGCGCGTTCCAGAGGCTCCATGACCTGTTCCATTTCCAGATCGCGCTGGGAGGGAGACAGACGGGCCTGATCCTTTTCCAGAAGATCGCGCGGGTGGCACATGCGCGGATGGTTCGGCTCGTAATATCCCCATTCGATCTGGCCGCCTTCGGCCGTCTTGGGGTCGCCGGTGTCGCGCATGTAGGCGGAGTTGCCCTGGTCGCGCATCAGCGGATAGCCGATGTCCTTGCCGGTGCCTTCGAATTCATTGTACGGGC
Organism: Labrenzia sp. ATLA3; assembly: GCF_057180185.1. Classification (NCBI taxonomy): domain Bacteria; kingdom Pseudomonadati; phylum Pseudomonadota; class Alphaproteobacteria; order Hyphomicrobiales; family Stappiaceae; genus Labrenzia; species Labrenzia sp. ATLA3. Next base: position 204,329 of record NZ_JBXUKV010000002.1, on the reverse strand, counting down.
CAAAGAAGGTCAGCGGGTGGTCGACCGGCATCACCGGCAGGTCTTCGCCGACCATTTCCGCAATAAGGCGGCCCCAGAGGCCGGCGCAGACGATGACATGATCAGCCATGATCGTGCCGCGATGGGTCTTCACACCCTTGATGTGGCCGTCCTCAACAATGAGGGACTGTGCCGGGGTGTTGGCGAAGGCTTTCAGCTTGCCGGTTTTCTCGCCTTCATCCACGAGCTTGCCGGCAACGGTCTGCGAGCGCGGAATGACAAGGCCGGCATCCGGATCCCACATGCCGCCCTGGACCATGTCCTCTTCGATCAGCGGGAACTTTTCCTTGATCTCCGCCGGGCTCACCAGGCGCACATTGGTGCCGAAAGCCTTGCCCGAGGTCACCTTGCGCTTGATTTCCTCCATCCAGGCATCGTCGCCTGTGCGTGCGACTTCCAGGCCGCCGACGCGGGCGTAGTGGCCCATCTTGTCGAAGAAATCGATGGAATACTGGGTGGTCCAGACGGACAGATAGTCGTGGCTGGTGGTGTAGCAGAAGTCGGAGGCGTGGGCTGTCGAGCCGATATCGGTTGGAATGCCGGACTTGTCGATGCCGACAATGTCGGTCCAGCCGCGTTCGATGAGGTGATGGGCGATCGACGCGCCGACAATACCGCCGAGGCCGACGATGACGATCTGTGCCTTGTCAGGAAATGCTGACATGTCTCATTCCTTTTCCATCGACCGGAACGCAATCGCTCTGCTTCCGGTCCGTGCGCCTGCAACGGAGGTCCGTTTCCTGGCGGCAGTATCGCGACTGATCGAAAGGCAAAATAGCGTAATTGCGTCATGGGGCATTATCGCCACGACACGCGGGCGCAAATCACGGTTTCGCCTGGTGGGCGAACGGCCGAAAAAAACGCAAGCGCGCGCGTTGCCGGGCATGGAAATCCGCGCCAGGCGAGTTGACGATTTATTGAACGCGAGTCGCTGGTGCGGATCCCCCGGTCAACTGTTCGCCAAGGCGTTTCCCGGATTGCGCCGTTGCGGTTCCCTGTCCCGATCTTCAGAAGGAAAAGACCTCGATGGGGCAGGGCTTTCCATAAAGGTATCCTTGCCCGATCGTGCAACCGAGAAGTGTCAGAGCCTGTTCCTGTTCGGGTGTTTCGATGCCTTCGGCGACGCATTGCAGGTCCAGCGTCTTCGTGGTCGACAAAATGATTGCCGCCATGCTGCGCCGGGCGTTGTCCATGGTCAGATTGCCGACAAAGCTGCGGTCGATTTTCAGAACATCAACGGGCAGGTCTTGTAGCTGCGACAGCGAGGAATATCCGGTTCCGAAGTCATCGAGCGCGATCGTGCCGCCCGCCTCGCGCAACATCTCGAGCTGCGATATCGCGGTGCCCTGGTTTTTCATGGCGATTCCCTCGGTCACCTCGAACTCGAAGGTTTCCGCAGGTAGGCCCGTCTTTTCGATGGTTCGCAAAAGCCTTTTGGCAAATCCCGGCAGGTTGAGGTCGTACATGGACAGATTGATCGAGATCTTGACCCCCTCTTTGCGCACCGTCGCCTTGAACCATTCGGCTGATTTCTGCACGACGATATCGGTCAGGGCGGCTGTTGTGCCGATCGATTCCGAGATAGGGATGAATTCCCCCGGCATGATCATTTCACCGCCATTCTGCCAGCGCACAAGGGCTTCCGCGCCAATGCAGGCTTTGCTTTCAAGGTCGATCTTGGGCTGCATGTAGACAAGGATGCCGTCATGCTGTTCGACAGCTTTTTTCAAGGCACTCTTCAGTTTGTTCTGCCGTTCGATATCAGACCTTAACTTCTGATCGTAGTAGGTGACCTTGCCAACGCCCGCAGCCCGTTCATGAAGCAAGGCAGCCACGGCTTCGCGGAGAATTTCGAGAGGAAGGGTTTCGCTCTTGTCGAGATTGCGGAAGAGCATCCGGCACCGCGGGGCGATTTCAACGCCCTCGATCATGTAGCTTTGTTGCAGAAAATTCTGGAGATCATCACTGGAGAGCTGATCAGGATCCCCCAGAATGGCAAGCGTGCCATCCCCAACCCGGGCCACGATTTCCAGCCCGTTGAGCCGTGACAGCGTCGCATGCATCTGGCGCAGGCATTCCAGTGCCAGGTGGAGACCGTGATCGGCAATCAATTCGTCGAAGCGGTCGATCTGGATCAACCCCAGGCCCAATGGCGTTTTCGTCCGTTTCAGGCAGGCCTCGAAGGAGCGGTAGAAGGCGTTCAGATTGGGAACCTGAAGCGTGGTGTCGAGAAAGGCCAGTTCGTCCAGACGCTCGACAAGCGAGATATTGTCGAAGGCAATCTTGATGTTGCCGCAGTAGAGTTTCACCAGCGACATGTCGGTTTCCGTGACCGGGCCGTCAAGCTCGATCACCGCGACGAGTTTCCGGCGCGACCTGTTGCTGATCGAAAGGAACAGGTGGTTTCCGGACAGTACGGGACCCTCCTGGTCGTGAAGAGAGCTCAGATTATCGAGGATCGCCTGATCGAGGACGTCGCTGACGCGTCTGCCTGAAAAGTGCAGGAAGGGGCCTGCGGCACAGAGCACCTCACTTTCCAGCACAGAACTGTCGGTCTGCCAGGCGCAGACGAAGCCCTTTGGGCTGGTTTTTGCCAACGTGGCGACCTGGAGCAGGATGCCCCAGGCAAACATTTCCAGATTGGTCGGCTTGAACAGCTGTTGGGTGCTCTTGATGATCATTTCGAGGCCTTTGCGGCTTGAATTGATCGCGCGATATTGACTGTAGGTGCGAAGGCAGGAGGTAACGACAGTGATCAGATGATTGCGGCTCAGCTCCGTTTTGGTGCGATAGTCATCGATGTCGTAACGGGCGACGACGGAAAGCTCGGGCGCCACGCCAGGCTGCCCGGTTCGCAGGATGATCCGCATCTCTTCAAGACCGGCATTGCGCATGTCGTGGATCAGGTCCAGGCCCGCTGTCTGATTTTCCATGACAACATCTATGATTGCCAGGGCGATGTTATCGAACTCGCCCATTCTGGCGCGGGCTTCGGCTGCGGAATAGGCATGTAGCAATTCGATTGGCCGGCCGAAAAACGTCTCGTTCGTCAAGGCGTAGAGGGTTGCCTCATGCACGTCCTTGTCGTCATCGACAATGAGGATCTTCCAGGGCGTTGCGGTGTGGCTTGAGCGGACTGACAAGCGCTCTTCCACCACTTCGACCAGGACGCTGTCAGGCTGCTTTTTGAGGTTCGACATAGTCTTTTTCCTGTGCATGGTCTGCCGCGCCAAATGGGGAGACTCTCGGGAAACGGATTGTCAGCGTCGCGCCACCGCCCTGTGTATTGGAGGCTGAGACAGTCCCTCCCAGAATGGATTCAACGATGTTGCGAACAATACTCAAGCCCAGGCCGTTGCCCCCGGAAGCGAGCTTGGTGGTGAAGAACTGTTCGAATACCAGTTGCTTCAAATCTTGGGGTATGCCGCGCCCGTTGTCGGCTACAACAAGTTCGATCTCGTCACGACCGGCAGCCTTGCCGATAATCGTGATCTGGCCTGACTGGCCTTCGTCAAAGGCATGTATCTGTGCATTCGTAATGAGATTGATGAGCACCTGTGCCAAGGCGCCGGGAAAGGAAACGAGGGTAAGGCCTGGATCAATCTTCGGAACAATGACGATCTTCCTGCCACGGATTTGCGGCGAGATGCTTGCCAGCACATCCTGAACACAGTTGCTGAGTTCGAATTCCCGCAGCCGCTCACTGCTCTGGTCTATGGCCACCTGCTTGAAGTGACCGATGAGATCGGCAGCTCTTTCGAGATTGCGCAACAGAATTGCCATGCCGGAATCGAGATCATTTTCAAACATCTGTAAGTCGGACCGGTGGATCTTGCCGGATTTGATGGTCTCCAGAAATTCCGCAACGCGGCTGGAGAGGGTGCTGCCGATCAGTACGGCGCTTCCGATCGGTGTGTTCAGTTCGTGGGCGATCCCGGCCACAAGGCCTCCAAGGCTTGCCAGGCGTTCCCGGCGCACCATTTCCGACTGCGCTGCCTCCTTGTCTTGCATTGCCAGGTGACGTGCTTCGGCAGTCCGTGCCCAGCTGAAGCAGATCGCAGCGAGGATGGCCGTTAGCACCGCCGTAAGCATCGCCGAAGCGATATTCCAGCTGCCTGCGATTGTCGGCGACGGGAGCTTGGAGAAAGCGACCAGAGATACATTTCTGAACGATGGCGATATATGCCCGGCCAGGGACGGCGCAAAACTTCCCTTAAAGATCGTGCGAAAGACGTAATAGACCCCGTCTTGCTCAACTTCGCCGTCACCGTGCCGAGAGATCCTGGACCAGAGCCTTGGATTTTCCACGCTCAAACGGGTTTCCCGTCCGAACATGAAACCCCAAAGTTTTGCTTCAGGCGCTCCCCGCAGCCAGTAACCATCCATGTTTGCCAGTTGAACGGGGCTCGCGGTGACGGCTTGCGTATCGATCACATCATTCAGCAATTTTTCCGCGTTGATGTTCATGACGAGAACACTGCGCTTGCCAGTTTCGTCAGCCGGCAGTGGCGTCGCCAGACGCAGAACTGGTCGCCAGGGCGTTTCGATCTGGCCGTTTTCAATGTTCAGGTCGATAGGGGAAAAATAGATTTGCCCCGTCTTCAGCTTCAATGCCTCGGTGAAATAGTATCTGCTGGATTTTTTCTGCAGACTTTCTTGCGGAACCTCTAGCAGGTGCCCGTTTTTCCGTTCAACTCGAATGATTTCCTGGCCGTCGCCGCTGATGATACGGAGTTGCGCGATGGAAGGCTTTTCTTCGACAAAAGTCATGAAATCCCGAGCGGTCGGCTGGTACATGTCCGCATTTCCGATGGCAAAGTCGAGCAGCCGGTCGTCGTGTGACAGAATGCGAAGATCCGTCGCGAATGCGGACAGTTGGGATTGGATGATGGTTTCCGAGCGTTCCAATGCAGCCAGTATCGACGCCCGGCGCTCCTCGAAGTGCGACTTCTCCGACATGAAAAACGAGGTCTGGAGAATGACAAACAGGAGCGCGGCAGCCACCAGAAACCTGGTTAGAAAGAACCTGGTTCTGTTAAAAGTGACCAAGGTATAGGCCATGGAGCTCTTTAGATTCCCCGTGTTGCCTGAGTTGTAATTCCTGTGATGATCAATCATATCGACGAAAAATTGATTAATTTCGTAGAATAAAATAGAAGAGCAGGATTTATTATTTCTCTATTTTATTGCCAATATTAATATTGTTGTTTTTGACTATAGTATTTATTCAAGGGGAGTCTTCAGGCGATGGTGGGAGGCGCCGGAAACGCGGGTTTGAGACCACCTGGTGATCAAACACACTCACATTCGGGATTGTAGAAATGAGCAGCCGTCGGCAGGGCGTCCGAAGGGCGTCATTTGGACGGTGGCGAAGATCTGCGGTTCTACGTTTGGGTGCTGTTGCGGGCGGCCGCCCTGACACGCGGTTTCAGTGCGGGCCTGGCGTGTGACTGCCGGTATTCGGCCCGGGAGGCGCCGTGAGTGGCTGTGCCGGCCGACTGGCAAGCTTGCTGAGCAGCGCCTGAAGACGCAGGACACAGCCAGACAGTTCATATCTTGAAACAACGGTGCGGCGGGCAGCCTCGCGCATGGCTTGCCGCTCTGCCGGTGCTCGCAATGCCGCGCAAACCTCCGCCGCGATGGTTCCGGTATCCCAGAAATCGACCAGTCTGCCATTGACGCCGTCGCGGACCACTTCCTGCACCGGCGCGGTTTTGGACGCTATGACCGGCGCCTCGCACGCCATGGCCTCGAGAAACGACCAGGACAGCACGAACGGGTAGGTCAGATAGACATGGGCTGCCGAGACTTGAAACAGATGCAGGAGATCCCTGTGCGGGATCTGGCCCAGAAAGTGAATCCGCTCAGGCGGCAGGCCGGTTTCCTGAAGAAGTCGGGCGCGCCACGTGTCGCCACGAGACGGCGCGCGCCCGTAGCTGACACCATCGCCACCGGCAACGACGAATGTGGCATCCGGATAGTCGTGCGCAACCTGAGCTGCGGTTTGCATGAATTGCGGAAATCCGCGGTAGGGTTCGAGATCCCGCGCCGCGAAGGTCACCACGGGGTCGCCCGCGCTCAGGTACCTGCCGTCCGGCAGACGGAACCCGGCCATTGGGTCGGGCCGCGCACGGGTCGTGTCGATACCTTCGTGCTGAACGATGATCTTTGACTGATATTCGGTGGGATAACGGCTTTTCTGCCAGGCGGTCGGGCTGATGCCGGCATCAAGCTGATCCAGCGTGGAGAGCTGGATGGCATTGCGAAGCCTCATTGTCTGGCGCTGCTGCAGCGTCATCTCGTCGGAGGGAGCAAAGCCGGCATCACCGCCTTGGGGCTGGAAGTAATATTCGCAAAATCCAACCGCAGGCACGTCCGGCAAGGCATCCTTGACGAACATCATGCCACCCCAACCGATATGTCCCATAACGATGTCGGGCATGCGCCCGGACAGGCTCAGACGTTGAAGGATGTCGGCAACTTTGCGGCCTGCCTCAATGTAGGGAACCGAAGTCCGCGCGTTCGGGTCACCTGCCTGATGGTGGCTGCTCTGATAGCGCAGCACACGCAACCCGGGCACCGGCCGGTCCAGGGTTTCGCAAATCAGTGTGGCGGTCCAGCCATCGGCGATCAGGCGCCGCGCAAGATGAACGAACTGACCGGGTCCATGCCGGTGTACGAACACGATATGCATGCGCCAAACCTTCGTTCAATAACCGGAGCCGTCCAGACGCAAGGGGGATTGTTGAAGGTCCGTCGCCCAGATGACTTCCATCCTGCGCAGCAAGGCAAATGTTTCCTCAAGAGCTCTCAGGTCCTTATCGGACTGGACAATCTGGTTCTGATTGACCTCGTCGGCAGCCTTGATGGCTCTGCAAAGCGTCTTTCCCTTGTCCGTCAGCCGGATGCGGGCGGATCGCCTGTCCCTTGCGGAGGCGGTTCGGTCGACGTAGCCGGACTGGACAAGTTGTTTGAGACTGTAGGAGGCGTTCGACCCGAGGTAGTGACCCCGGTCCATCAGGTCTCGCACCGACAGATCGTCGTCGCCGATGGTGAACAGCAGCATGGCGTGGGCGGGGGAGATGTCGTCCGCACCAATCCGGATGAGGTCGACACGCAAGCGATCCAGATAGCGGCGATACATTCGCTCGATGACCCGGACGAGTTCGAAATGGTTCGCCTGAGAGGTCTGGACCGTACTTTTTTCCCGGTCTCCGTAACTTGAATGAGTGTGGGTTTCTTCAACCACAGGTTCAACCGGTGATACGTGTTGGTTCATTTCTCTTGTCACATCTTCCAAGACTTTGTGCATTTGCCCCAAACTCCCACTTAATTTCGAACTAAATTCGAAATAACCTCATTGCTATTCTGCTCCCTTTTTATGCATATTTATGCATTCATTAGTTTTGTTTTTTCATTTATTCTCTTTGTCAATCGATCGCCATAATTAAAGTCCCTAGATACACCCAGTTAGTCTATATGCTTTCGTCATTCCTATGGAAAAGATGTGTCGTTTTCTAGGCAAAAAGCGCTTTTTTTCGCACGTGCGAACACACCTATCGGTTGAGGTCTCGGAGAATCTTGAATGACTGACAAGACAACACCGGATGCAATCGATCCGTTCCGCCTCATCAGAGAGGCGCGTGTCACCTTTGCAACCGGGCTCGCGGCGGCAGCGGCCCTGAGCGGCTTTATTACGCTGCTACAGATGATCGTGCCGCTGTTTATGCTGCAAGTTCATGATCGGGTTCTGAACAGTCAGAGTCTCGATACATTGACAATGTTACTGATCATCGCCTGTGGCGGGCTGATCCTGTTTGCGATTCTGGAATACATCCGTAGCCAGATCTTTCAGGTGATGGGCAGTGAACTGGTCCGGCGTCTCAACCTGACGGCAATCGAGGCGGGGGTGAAGTCGTCGCTGGAAAAGGGGGGCGGCATGGCCTCCGAAGTGTTGCGGGATCTGAACGATCTGCGCACTTTCGTCACCAGCAACGCCATCAGCGCTCCGCTGGAAGCCATGTGGGTGCCGCTGTTCCTGCTTGTGCTGTTTGCCCTTCATCCGCTCTACGGGCTCCTGGCGGTTGTTTCCGCAGTCACGCTGATCGGGCTCAATCTCTTGTCCGACATGCTGACACGTTCGTTGCTGAAGGAGGCGAGCACCGCCAACCTTCAGAATGTTGCCACGATCGCCTCCACGCTTCGCCATGCGGAGACCATCGAGGCTATGGGATTGATGCCCGCGCTGACGCGCCGGTGGCGCAAGGGGCAGCTACACGCCACGGAGCTGATGGCCATGGGCAGCCGGCGCGGCAAGGCGATCCATGCGATGACACGAAGCCTCCGGTTCGGAATGCAGATCGCGGTACTGGCCCTTGGCGCCGACCTCGTCATCAAGGGCGAAGTGACCGCCGGCACGATGATTGCCGCCAGCATTCTGATGGGGCGCCTGCTGACCCCTTTCGATAATCTGACCGAGAACTGGCGCCAGTGGGTGTTCGCGTCAACCGCCTGGAGCCGGGTGCGCGAGGTTCTGGAGAACCATTCTTCCATTCGCCAGACCGTGCCGACCCCGCCCAGCCAGGGGACGCTCAAGGTGGACAAGCTGGTCTATGCACCGCCCAATGCGCCTGTGCCGGTCATCAAGGGGATTTCGTTCACGCTCGAACCTGGTGATGTTCTGGGCATTGTCGGACCGTCGGCGGCCGGAAAATCGACCCTGGCCCGCCTGCTGGTCGGTGTTCTTCAGCCAACCACCGGCGGTGTCTTTCTGGACGGGCACAATGCCTACCTCTGGGAGCGGGCGTCCTTCGGAGCGATGGTTGGGTATCTGCCGCAATCGGTTTCGCTTCTGGATGGAACGGTCCGGGACAATATCTCGCGCATGTATGAAGCCGATCCGCAGATGGTGATCGACGCCGCGCGGGCCGCCGGTGTTCACGAGATGATCGGCCGGATGCCGCTTGGATACGACACTCCTGTCGGCGACAACCGCTACACCCTGTCGGGCGGACAGAAACAGCGAGTGGCCCTTGCGCGGGCCCTGTTCGGCCGTCCGCGTCTGCTCGTGCTCGATGAACCCAATGCCAATCTGGATACGGAAGGGGAGGTTGCCCTGCTGCGCGCCATTTCACAGGCGAAAGCGGATGATGCCATCGTCATCGTCATCGCGCATCGTCCGGCGATCATGGAAGCGGCCGACAAGATCCTGGTGCTGGAAGACGGCCGGATCGGCCAGTTCGGCGACCGCACGGATGTCGTCAGCACCATTTCCAGGCGTCTCCCTGCTCCTTCTACCCCCCGTGCCTTGCCGGCAAGCGGAGAAGTGGCATGACCAGGCGTTCCGAGCGGGTAGACCCACCAGCTACCTCGTCCTCTTCCGGGGACACCTCAAAACCCGGACACTCCTACTGGATGGCCGCGCTGAAGGCCGACGACAGCCGTCCGCCCAGCTTGCGCAAGCCCCTGCTGGCGGCGGTGCTGGCCGTCTCGATCGGGTTTGGCGGCTTTCTGCTCTGGGGATTTACCGCCGATCTCGACAGTGCGGCGGTCGCCACCGGCAAGGTTATCGTTGACAGCAAACGCAAGACCATCAGCCATCTGGAAGGGGGCATCCTGCGGCGGTTGCTGGTTCAGGAAGGTGATTATGTCGACGCCGGCCAGCCGCTGGTAGAACTGGACGACACAAGAGCGCGCGCCGAACTGGCGCAGCTTAACGCCAAACGGGTGAGCCTCCTGGCGAGGCTTGCCCGCCTCAGGGCGGAGCGGGATCTGGAGGAGGAGGTCGTATTCCCGAAGGAGATCAGCAACAGCGACGCGCCGCTGATTGCGGAAGTGGTTGCGGCCGAGCGAGGCGTGTTCGAAAGGCGTCGCCAGGTCTACAGCGGCAAGATTGCTCTTCAGCAGAAAGAGATCGAGCAATATGTCGCCCAGATTGAAGCCAATCAGGCTCAGATCGAGGCTACGGGTCACCGGCGCCAGCTGCTGGAGGAGCGTGTCAGCGCGCTCAGCGGTCTGGAGAAAAAGGGGTTCACGTCAAAGGCTATCCTCAGCGAGGTTCAGCTGGAACTGAGCCAGATGATCGGCGATGGCGGCGAGCTCGCCGCCCAGAAGGCACGAGCTGAAAAAGCGCGCCAGGGCGCCGAGGTGGCCCTGTTGCAGGCCGAACAGGAATGGCAGAGCGATATCGCCGGCAAGATCCTTGACGCGCAGCTGGAACTCAACGTCACCAACGAGCAGATCATTTCTTCCAAGGATGTGCTCGACCGGCTGGTGGTCCATTCTCCCCAGGCCGGTATTGTCTCCAACATCGAAATGAGAACGCCGGGCGGGGTTGTCGAGCCCGGCAAGGCGATCATGGATATCGTCCCGCGCGATGAAAAGATGCTCGTCGAGGTCCGGATGAACCTCAATGATATCGATTCCGTTCATGTCGGCTCAGAAGCGCGTATCCGCCTGACTGCCTACGACCGGCATGACACCAGCCCGCTTGAGGGCGAGGTGACCTATGTCGCCGCCGACCAGACCGTCGATCCGCAGACGCAGGCAGCCTACTACATTGTGCGTGCGCAGGTTCGCGCCGATGAACTTGAGGACAATCCCACCCTGACCCTTTACCCGGGCATGTCGGCGGAAGTCCTGATCGTGAGGCGCGCCCGCAAGGCGATGGAATATCTGCTCGAGCCGATTACCGAGAGCCTGGACCGCGCATTCAGGGAAGATTGACGAGCTTTCTTGCATTCAACCAAAAAATATTAAGGCGGGATGGCAATGTCGAAATGCCGTCCCGCCGGTTCCGTCGTCGTCTGCGGGTGTTGACGCGCAAGCCGGATGGCCTCTGGAAAATTGCACCTATAACGCGAATGCTGCGTTGCAAAACGACTATGTCGAGCTTTTTCGTGGCTTTCCGGTTGAGTGGTGTTTTTCCGCGAACTTCCGGCGATTTCAAGTATCTGAAAAACCGCAGGAATTGGATTTCAATCTATGAGTGAGCGGACGGTTTCATTGATTTTATTTTGAATTTCGAAATGAAATAGAAGTAAACGAATTGTATTTTCAAATTACTATTCAATAAAAAGTAGAATTAGTTTATGTCATTCAAAATATTGCCGTATTTTTTTCACTATTCTTCACTTTGAAGCGATTGGTAATTGTGTATTGTACTTCTTGCGCTGCAAAATTATGGGGTTTGTGCAGTGCGGTGTGCCGCGGTTCGCGGGGCGTCAATTTAACGAGGCGAACTTCAGGAGTTAGCTACATGGCCACGATTGAAGGCAGTGCTTTCCAGGATTTCCTGCAAGGTACAAATGCCCAGGACTTTATTTTCGGACTGGGCTCATCCGATGTTCTGCTCGGCAATGAAGGGGACGACTTCCTCTTCGGCGGTCGCGGCAGTGACCTCATTGCCGGCGGAGAGGGTGCCGACAAGCTTTTCGGGCAGGGTGGCGAAGATGTCATTCTGGGTGGTGAAGGCAGCGACACCATCTTCGGTGGTGCGGGATCCGACTACATCGAAGGCGGAGCTGGCGGCGATATCATATTCGGCGGCGCAGACTCCGATATCATTGACGGCGGTGCCGGCAATGACGTGATGTTCGGCGGCGGCGACAACGATGTCTTCGTGTTCACAGGCGGTGGCGGCAACGACATCGTCATGGATTTCCAGGCCGGCGACCTGGTGCAGATTTCCACCAACATCAACGAAACCGGTGTGTCCTCCGCCGCCGATGTCGCCGCGCGGGCGACGCAGGTTGGCAACAACACCGTCATCGATCTCGGCAACGGCGATACCGTCACGCTCAACAACGTCGATGCCGACGATCTTCAGGACAATCCCGACGGCTACATCGTCGTTACCTGATGATCCCGCACCCGGGCACGTGGCTTTCCGTGTGCCTGGGTACCGGCGTTTGACCTGGAGCCCTTCGGAGCTCAGGTCTTCAATAGCGATGGACAAATATGCTCGAGACCTTGGGCCAATACGCCGAGGCGAAGTTTGGTTCGCCGCATTTCTTTCAGCTCACGCCGGAGGTTCTCCTGCTGGTCTGGGACCCGGCCCATCAGGTCAATGCAGCGCCCAGGCTGGTGGAGCAGGGTGGACTGGCTTTCGGCTCTATCGCGAGTGTCAGGCTGGCGCGGCTGGATGGCGGGTCACGTGTTGTATGGGCCGTTACTCTGAAGGAAAAAGCGCGGCTCAGCCTGAAGCTGAGCGCCGGTGCAGTTGGGGCCGAGGCAACGCTTGCCGTGGATGCCACGCGGCCTGGCCCTCCCGCCGATGCCTTTGCCATTACCAACGGTCTCAGCCAGGCGGCCTGTGCAGTTTTCGTCACCACTTTCCTGAGCGCCTGGTCCGGCATGTTTCGGCTGGGGCGCTCCCGCAGCTTCGTCAATTTTGCACGGGAGTTGCTGCGGTCCGTCAACGACACGCCGCCTGTGGTGGAGGCGGTCGCCAGCATCGGGTCGGTCCGGTTGCTGGAAACCCTCATCAACAGCGACAGCACAGAGATCAAGACCGCGGTGCTGATCGGCGACGCCGGTGTCGTGCGGCTGGACAGCGCGGTCTGCAACACGCCCTACAACAGCGGCAAAAGCAGGTTGTTTCTGGGCACTGTCGACACGCCGCAAACGCCAGCCAACGCTTTCCTGGTGCTGTCCGGAAACTGGGGACTGGCGATCCGGCGGCTGGCAACGGACAACGTGAAACGCACGGTCGGCCAGTGGTGGGCCGCCAATTCCCGCAAGCTGCCGGAGGTGCGCGACTATCTGGTGGCGGACGTCGGCACGAAATCAGACGAGGCCCGCGCGGCTATCCGCGATCTGCAGGTGAGTGATCCCCTGCCTGCGCGTCGGCACGGCGTGCTGTCGGAAACCGGGTCCTTCTGCGCGGTCGAAACGGCTGTCGCCTGTGAAACCGGTGTGCTGGTTGGCGGCTGGTTGCGCGATCCCGGTCATGTCTACCGGGGCATTGATATCCTGGCCGGCAGTTCCGCACCGGTTCCCCTCAAATTGCACACATTCGACGGCGTTCTGCCGGAAACCCAGGGCGGCTATGCCATCAGGCGGTTTGTCGCGTTTGCGCCGGTCGGCAGGGTGTTGCAGCACAATCTGCAGCCCCGCTTCGAGGTCCGCCTGGCATCGGGTGAACGTGAAGTGCTGGTGCCACCGCCGCAGCCGGGCGACATTCCCGGCATAAGGGCAAAGGCGCTGTCGGTGGTCACGCCGCGCCACGCGGGCGACGATGTTCTCTCGGGCTGCCTGTCGCCTGTTCTGGCGGATGTCCAGTCGCGGTTCCGGCAGTCGGTCGGTACGCCGTCCGAAGTCCGGTTCGGCAAACCGCTTGCCGAGCCCACGGTGTCCATCGTGATCCCGCTCTACAAGGTGTTCGAGTTCATCAAGGCACAGCTTGCGGCCTTTGCTGCCGACAGTTGGCTGGCCGAGAATGCCGAGGTGATTTATGTGCTCGATTCTCCCGAGCAGGTGACCCATGTCGAGGATCTGCTGGCCGGGTTCCATCTTCTCTACGGCCTTCCCGTGCGCCTTGTCGTCATGGAGCGCAACGGCGGTTATGCGCTTGCCTGCAATGCCGGCGCCGAGGCGGCACGCGGGCGCTATCTGGCGATGATCAATTCCGATGTCGTGCCGGTGGAGGCCGGCTGGCTGGAACAGCTTTGCGCCAGTCTGATGATGGACGAGCAGGTGGCCGCCGTCGGTGGCAAGCTGCTTTATGCGGACAACGCCATCCAGCACGCCGGTTTGAAGTTCATTCAGGACGACAAGGGCCGCTGGTTCAACCACCACTACTTCAAGGGGTTTCCACGCCAGTTTCCCGAAGCCAGTTCCTCGCGCGAGGTGCCGGGGGTAACCGGTGCTTGCCTGGTGCTGTCGAAGGCCGATTTCGAGGCAGTCGAAGGCTTCACGACCGACTTCATCGTCGGCGACTACGAAGACAGCGACCTGTGCCTGAAGCTGCGCAAGCTGAACCGCAAGATCTACTACCTGGGCGACGTCGAACTTTATCACTTCGAGCGCGTCTCCATTCGCAAGAACGAAGACTACACGCGCGGCGTTGCCTCTCAATACAATCGCTGGCTCCACCAGTCCCGATGGCAGGACGACATCATTGCCCTGATGGAAGCTGCGGAGCAGCGTGAAAAAGGGCTGAGTGCATGAATTCGCCGGTTCTCATCAAGGATGCTGCCAGACTGGTGTCGTCGCCGCTCAACGCCGAACGGCTTGCGGACCTTCAGAGACATATCGGCCGTAACCGGTTCCTGCCGGTTCCGCCCAGCGAGGACAACTTTGTTGGCGATGGTGATTATCTCGCCATCGGAACGGAATTTCTGGGTCATTTCATCGAACTTGGCGGTCTCAACACGCATGAACGGGTGCTTGATGTCGGATGCGGGATTGGCCGGATGGCGGTGCCGTTGACGCAATATCTCGATCCTGAAGCTGCCAGATATGTGGGAATAGATCCCGCGTCCGCAGGCATTCAGTGGTGCACGCGCAACATCGGGTCGGTCTATCCCAATTTTCGCTTCATGCATCTCGACATCGCAAATGCGCTTTATAATCCGGACGGTTACATCCGCGGCACGGAGATCGCGCTGCCGTTTGCCAACGGCTCGTTCGATTTTGCCATCATGACCTCGGTGGTCACGCATCTGCCTTCCGAAGAGATCCTGCCCTATTTCCGCGAAATCTCGCGGCTCATGGAGCTGGGAGGCAGGCTGTTTCTGTCCGCCTTCGTCATCGCGCCGGACCGCGGGGCAGGCCTGAGCCCACGTGTCGAGTTCCGACGGGATGGCGAGGGGCCTGCCTGGTATGGCAACCCGCGAGCACCGCTCGCAGCCGTCGCCTTCGACGATGGTTTCCTCGACAAGGCACTGGAAGCCGCCGGGTTCGAAATTGCGCTGAAGCGGTTCGGTCACTGGCGCGGCAGCAACGGGGCCCCGCATTATCAGGACTTTTTCGTTGCCGTGAAAACCTCGCGGGGGGTGTCGTAATGCGGATCCTCGTTTTCGCGCACAATCATCCGGACCTTCACCCCGGTGGCACGGAGACCGTCGCGCTCGAATTGGCCAGGGCCTATCGCGAGGCCGGGCACCAGGCGCTGTTTGTCGGGGCAACCAACCACCTGCACCGCGACCCGCATCCGGGAACGAGCTTTCAGGCGATCAGCGACAGCGGCGACGAGTTGCTGATGTGGGCCGGTCATTTCGACCGGTTCAACATGAGCCAGATCGACCTGCAGGCATTTGTGCCGGACATGTGTACGCTACTGGAAAGCTTCCGGCCCGACGTCGTGCATATCCACCACCTGCTGCTGTTCGGCGTTGAGCTGCCGGTGCTTATCCGGCGCGTTCTGCCCGATGTGCGCATCGTGATGACGTTGCACGATTATTACGCCATCTGCGCCAATGACGGTGTCCTCATGAAAACTCCGGATGAGACCTGTGCGGCACTCGGGCCCGGGGGCTTGTGCAGGTGCCTGCCGGAGGCAACGCCGAATGACATGCGTCTGCGCGAACGGTTCATCAAGACACATCTGGAGGCCGTTGATGAGTTCGTTTCTCCAAGTGCGTTTCTGCGCGACACCTATGTGCGCTGGGGGTTGCCACCGGAAAAAATCAGGATCATCCGCAACGGTCGGCCGGAGGTGACACCGGCGTCCAGCCGGGCGGGTGCGGACACGCCAAAGGCCGTGTTCGGCTATTTCGGCAATCTGACGCCCTGGAAGGGTGTCGAGGTTCTGCTGCAGGCGGCAAAGCTGCTGGTGGAAAAGGACATGGATTTCGAGCTGCGGGTCCATGGCGGCGCACCGTTCCAGAACCAGGAGTTCGTCAAACGCATCGACACGCTGTTCGAAGAAACCGCGCCCAGGGTGTCGCGTCTTGGGCCTTACAAGCCAGAGGACGTGGCTGATCTGATGGAGCCGGTCGACTGGGTGGTGGTGCCGTCGCTCTGGTGGGAAAACGCCCCGCTTGTCATCGCCGAGGCGCAACAGCACGGCCGGCCGGTGATCACCAGCGGGGTTGGCGGCATGGCCGAGGCCGTCACTGATGGTGTTGATGGCCTGCATGTGCGCAAGAACGATCCGGTTGGACTTGCCATTGCCATGGCGACGGCTGCCGGAGACGCGGCGCAGTATCGGAAGCTGGCTGCCAACACCCGTAAACCGCCCACCGTCGGCGCTGTTGCCGAACAGTATCTGCGTGTCTTTGCCGACAGGCAAAACGCGGCAAGCGAACCAGCAGCCTGAGGAGACTGGTATGAGCGTAACCCCTCTCGAACAGGTGAGACCCGGACCGGACGCAAAGCCGCAGCAAGCCGGTGCTGACGGCAGCGAGCAGACTGTGACCGCAAGGTTGCAGGGACGTGTCGACGCTTTAGAAAACGGACGGTTGCACGGCTGGGCCTGGGATGCCTCGAGCCCCAGCGACCGCATGACCATCCACGTCTTCCACGACGGCGAACGGGTGCTCAGCAAGGTCGCCGAAACCCAGCGCATCGACTTGAAGCGCAACGGCATCGGTGACGGCAGCTATGCGTTCGACATCGAGTTGCCCCAGGCGGTTGCCTCAGCCCCCGCCGGTCTGACCGTGGTTGCGGAAACCCCAAAGGGGGAAGCGCAACTGAAACTGCCGCGCCCCAGCGCCGAAGAACGGGCCGCGGAAGCTGCCGTTGCAATGCCTCTGGCGGTGGTGATGGAGAAGCTTGATCGGTTGATCGTGGCGCAGCGCCAAAGCGCCATCGGCCAGCGAGATGCGACCGCGGTGTTGCGGGAGACGGTGCAGCGGATCGATGCGCTGGCCTCCAATGAGGGTGAGCTTGGCGAGGCCATGTCCATTCTCAAGAGCGGTCAGGGGGACCTCGCCCAGCGGGTGAAGGAGCTGGAAGTCTTTCTGGTGCGCTTCGATACGACGCTGAAGGGCTTCGATGACCGCTTGAAGGCTCTGGGGGAGCAGAGCCGCAACAATCTCAAGGTTCATATGCTGGTGCTGGCGATCCTGCTCGGATTTGTCGGCGGCATGCTGTTTGCCGCTGCCGGCGGCCTGTGGAGGTAAGGACAGATGGAGCCTGTCGTCACCCTGGAAGGTGTGAAGAAGCTGCCCGCAGGTGCAGAGCGGCAGGCATCCGCGTTCAAGGCGCAGGGGGCGGTGGAACCGCAGGTTCCGCTCGACGGACATTCGGTTCTCCATGTCAGTCTCGACCGCGAAACGCTGTTGATTGCCGGTGTGGGAGAGGCCTTCGCCGGTGGATTGCCGGCCATCCTCAATGAAGATCCCAAGTTGACGGTGCCTTGCACGGTTTCCGTTTTGCCAGCCGGCAATCGTCTTTCGGGAAAGAAACGTCCCTTCGTCGCGATCCTCTCGCTGGCCAACAGCCCGGTTCTTCGGCCGGAGCGGGTGACCATTCGAAGCCAGGGGCGCGCCTATCCCTTTGCTGTCAGACATCAGGCTGCGGATCTCAAGAGCTTCCTGCAAAGCGTCGGTGAGCTGACGCCTCAGTCAGTGTCCGACATCGTCGACGGCCTGGTCCAGGCATTGTTGGGGGCTGGCACGGCGCCTCAGGCGATGCAGACGGCTGCGAGAATTGTCGATGCGGTGGCAGGGCGTGACGGTTTCATCGAGGTTCTTGGCGTCTTTGATGCTGGAGATATCTATCTTCAGGGCTGGGCAAAGGGCATGCCGGCAGGCATCAGCCGGGTGTTTGTTTACGACGGGGCGCTGAAACTTGGCGAACTGGCGGGTGGTCTGTTCGAGCGCAAGGACACCGGCGGCAAGGCCCATGGTTTTGCCGGTTTGCTGGAGGTCGAGGGCGGTCTCGACGCCGGGCTGCTGCGCAAGGTTTTCTTTCGGGGCCGCGCGGGGTGGAGCGCGGTCGAGGTTCATGAACACAGGACGATGCCGCCGGCCCGGGCTCTTCCCTCCCACATACGGGCCCTGTTGCCGAAGCTTTCCCCGGCGGGTGACGGCAGGGCCCGATTGGAGCTTGCGGGCCGGCGGTTCGACGGCCGGGAAACCGTTAGCGAGCTCGACGTCCCGGTCAGGGTCGGTATCGATTTCAGTGCTTCGCTGGATCGCGCCGGCGTCCTGTTGTCGGGCTGGCTGCTTAATCCGGAGGATCGTGCCGAGGCGGTTCTCCTGCGCTCGGGGTGCAAGAGCTGCCGGCTCGATACCCGGTGGACGACGCAGCCACGGCCGGATGTGACGAGCGCATTTGAAACCCTTTCCCCCTTCCTCAGCGGTCCGGATGCGCTTCAGCGGCACGGCTTTCTGGTTCACGTGCCCGCGGAAGAAATGTCGGGTTCCGAGGGAAGCTACCTGGAGATCGTGCTGAAGGACGGCCGCGCCGCCTTTGCCCCGCTGGCTCTCGGCAGGGCAACACCGCGTTCCGCGCTCCGCCGGCTTTTGTCCGGGCTTGATCCGGCAACGGCCTTCCGCCCGGACTTTCTGGAACGCCATCTCCTGCCGGTCCTTCAGGCGAACGATGCGCCAGATCCCGTTGTTGTCGAAACCATCGACTTCGGCCCCGTCGTGGAAGGTGCGGTCTTTGCTCTCGTGGTCGGGCTGGATGGCAATTTCGAGACATCGCGGGTCCTGTTGTCTCTGTGTGCTCTCGATCCGCTGTTGCGTGGTGTGCCTGTTGTTCTGGTCGCTTCCCAGGCAGAAGCGGTGGAGCAGATCGAGGATTTCAGACAGCTTTCCGGTTTCTACGGTCTCGCCGTCCGCCTGGTGCTGGCGGACCATGTCGAGGATGCGCTCGATGCGCTTCAGGCGGGCGTCGAGGCTTCTCCGTCGGAAACGATTGTCTGTCTGTCTTCCGCAGTGCTGCCGCGCGGAGCAGGGTGGGTGGAGCCCTTGCTCACCGCGTTTCAGGCGCATGATGCGGCCTGCATTGTGGCTCCCACGCTGCTCTACGAAGACGAAACCATCAGATGGGGCGGGGCCTGGATCGAACCGGAAGGCGGTCGCCATCTGTTGAAGCAGCATTATCTTGGTTATCCGCGTCGGACCCTTCACGGGGCGGATGTCAGTCCGGTTGCCGCGGCTCCATTCGATTGCTGTGTCCTGCCAAGATCGGCGCTGGCGGAAGCCGGGGGCTTTTCCAGGAAATATCTCGGCACGGACGAGAAGGGTCTCGACGGGGCGCTGCGGCTGAAGCTGTCGGGCATCGGTTCGCTCTGGGTGCCGCAGGTGGAAATGATCCACGCCGAGGACGGGCGTCCGGGCGAGCGCTCCTGGAAGAAGCTGGTTGCCGAACTGGATCGCCGCAGCTTTGAGCGGATCTGGTCTCCGGTTCTTCCCGATCTGGCGGAGGAGATCGCATGACGACAGTTTCGCAGGAAAGACCACCGGCGACCGGCGAGACACTGCGTGTTCTCGTCATCTCTCACGGCCATCCGACGCTGTCGCTGGGCGGGGCGGAAGTGGCGTCCTACAATCTTCATCAAGGCCTGAAATCCCTGCCGGGAACGCAATCGTTCTTCCTGGCAAGGGTTGGCGACGGTTATCCGCGGCACGGCCAATCCGCCCTCATGGGCGTGGACGATGCCGATGACGAGTTGCTCTTTCATGCCGATGATTACGACCCGTTCCTGGTGTCCAACCGCAACACGGGAGATCTTTCCAGGGATCTACGCCGGTTCGTCCGTACCTTGCGTCCGGACGTGGTGCATTTTCATCATTTCATCGGCTTTGGCCTCGAGGCGCTCTACACGGTGCGCGATGCCTTGCCCGATGCCGTCATTCTGGTGACCTTTCACGAGTTTCTCTCCATCTGCCACCATCACGGCCAGATGGTCAAAGCAGGGGGGCACAAGCTCTGTGACGCCGCCTCGCCGATTGCCTGCAACGGCTGCTTTCCGGAGATTTCGCCGGCCAGCTTCCTGCGTCGCCGGCAGTTCATCAAGTCCATGCTCGGTCTTGCCGATGGCTATATTTCGCCCAGCCGTTTCCTGGCCGACCGCTATGTCGCCTGGGGGCTGCCAGCCGACAAGATGACCGTGATCGAAAACGGCCTGAACGTGGGTGAGCCCGCGGCGCCCCGCCCGGTGGCGGCTGGTGGGCGCCGGAACCGTTTCGGGTTCTTCGGCCAGATGACCCCTTACAAGGGCGTGGACGTGCTCCTGGATGCGGTTCAGCGCATTCCCGAAAAGGTCTGGGGAGAAGACGCTGCATTGACCATCCACGGCGGCAATCTGGAGCGTCAGCCAGAAGCATTTCGAAGCCGCATTGCCGATCTCCTGGAGGCCGCCGGGCCGCGCGTGCGGTTTGCCGGCAGCTACCAGAACAAGGACATGCCCTCGCTGATCAGGCAAGCCGACTGGGTGATGATGCCGTCGGTTTGGTGGGAAAACTCGCCGGTGATCATCCAGGAAGCGTTCTTTCACGGACGTCCGGTTATCTGCAGCGGCATCGGCGGTATGGCCGAAAAGGTTCGCGACGGCGCCGACGGACTGCATGCCCGACCGGCAAGTCCTGAAGACCTGGCCGACCGCATGAGCGAAGCCTTGAGCGATCCCGGTCTGTGGCAGCGTCTGCGGGCGGGAATCCGCCCCCCGAAAACACATCTGGAAAGTGCCGGCGAGCACGTGACCCTTTATCGCGAGGTTCTTGATGGCGGCCTCGCGTCTCGTCCCGGTGCCCTCAAGCAAAGCGCCTGAGAAGACAAAGGAATATGGAATGACACGCGTTCTGGTGATGATACCGTCCGGCGAAGTCTACGACCACAACAATGTCCGCTGGTACAGCCATCAGGACATTCAGCGGAACCTGGACCACTATCACAACATCGGCGATGCCTTCGTCTTCGATTCCTCGCTGAAACTGCTGAAGTACGACCGCCTGGAAACCCTGACGATCCGGGACTTCGACCCGGCGGAGGTCGATCGTCTGCGGGATGAATTCGACTATGTCGTGCTACGCGGTTCGAACTACATTCACGGCGACATGGACTGGGAAATGGCCGAGCAGGTTCTGAGCCGGCTCGGGCTTCCGGTGCTGGCCTTCGGCATCGGTGCCCAGGCGCCAGTGGATGGCAAGCTGGTGCTGTCGGAGGCCACCAAGAACGTCCTGCGTCTGATCGCAGGCTCGACGGCTTCGGTCGGCGTTCGGGGCACCTATACCGCCGAGGTGCTGGAAGATATCGGCATTTCGAATACGCGGATCATCGGCTGTCCGACGGCTTTTCGCCATAACGATCCGGGCCTCCGGATCACGCTGCCCGAGATCGGGCAGATCAGGAAAGTCGGCCTGACCGTGCGGCGCGAAGTGTCGCCTGCTTATGCCAGGGATATCCGGCAGTATCTCACGTTTCACCGCGACCTGATCAAGTCCGTCGCGGCCCGCTTCGATACGGTTCTGATGGCGCAGGGCGAGCTGGAGGAAAAGAAGCTGGTGCTTGGAACGCCGGAGCAGAAAGAGCAGGCAATTGCATCGCTTCGGGAAAACGCCTGGGTTGGCGAGTGGTATCTGGACGATGACATCGAAGCTCTCTACCGCAGCTCCATGTTCTATTCGGACGTGGTTGCGGACTACGACGCTTGCGTCAAAGCCTGCGACCTGGTGCTCGGCTATCGCCTGCACGGCAATCTGATGGCTTTGGCCAATGGGGTTCCGGCGCTTTACTTCACCTATGACAGCCGCACGCGCGAATTTGCCGAGACGTTCCGGATTCCGAGTTTCGATGTCTTCAGCGAGAAGGTGTTCCGCCTGAGCGACTATTGGGATCAGGGCCTCTTCGACCGGTTCAACCGGGCCTATGAGGCCACCTATTACGCCATGAGCGATTTCTTGAGTGAGAACAGCGTGCCGCATGTAATGCAGGTGCGAGAGCCCATGCAACAGCGGCGAGTGGTGGCTCTTGTGTGATGTTGAAATGAAATAATTTCGAAAATCGAAGTATATTACATTTATTATTTATATAATATTTCGATGTATATGATTTTATAGTATGTTTGTATCGAGAAATATATAATTATGTTTACATAACTCTTTGTGCGCCGCATTATTGTCATAATAAAACTTAAAAAATGTGCGTGTATACAAATTGAGCAGGCGGACTCCGGCAGGGAGACGCTTCACCGTTCAGATGGGGGCTTGCATGACAGTCGTGGCGACACAAGACACATTTCCCGTTCACAACGCAGCGCGAGAGATGCTGTTGCTGAAAGAACTGACGTTGATCGTCGTCGGTGTTTCAAGGCAGGAGATTCCAGGATCGTTGCAGGAGGCGGTCAAGACGGTCTGGTTTGAAGGGG
Organism: Labrenzia sp. ATLA3; assembly: GCF_057180185.1. NCBI lineage: Bacteria > Pseudomonadati > Pseudomonadota > Alphaproteobacteria > Hyphomicrobiales > Stappiaceae > Labrenzia > Labrenzia sp. ATLA3. The sequence goes on along the minus strand of NZ_JBXUKV010000002.1, from coordinate 182,026 downwards.
TAGAGGACGGTTACGCCTTGTTTTCCGACGAGAGCGCTGGTCGCTTCCAGGTGTCGGAAGCCCCCCTTCTGCCGCTGGCGGTGATCATGGATCCGGCGGCAACAGAGGCCAAGGACGAGCTGCTGAAGTGGCTTCAACAACGCGGTGCCGTTCAGTCGCCGCCGATCATCGGCTGGGGTCGGGGCGGTGAAGTGGAGGCAGTGTCCTCAATGGTCGGGCTGGTCGCCGATCACGTGAAATCGGGTGCGCGGCGCCTCGTCCTGTCCAGCAAGGAGCTGAAGACCCTTCGCAGCCTGAACGACGATTTACAAAACCGGTTTGCCGCGCTTGAGGCGTTTCTCAACCGCCATGGCCTGCAGCCGCTGGATCTCCTCTTCAGCAACGAGCCGGCGGAAAATCCGCTCAATCCGAATGTGCTGGCAAGCGCGTCCATCGATGGCGTCAGCCAGATCCTGCCGGTGCCGAGTTCCGGTGTCAGCGGCGTGGCGGTGCATGTGGAGCAGACCGGCAGCCGTTCTGACATCAAGTTGCGCGCCCAGTTGATGACGCTGGAGGACCAGAGGATCGTCGATACCTGGCATTTCTCCAGCGGTGATCTTTCCACGGGCTGGAACATCTTTGGCCTGTCGCGCTCAACGGCGGGTCTGCGCAGGACCCTGGAATTCCGCCTGCAGGTTGAAGAGACGGAGGATGAGGTGCCGCTTCTGTCCGTCGGTGGCCTGCAGCCGGTCGAGATGTTCCAGGTGCGGGACGCTTCCAACGACTTGCCGGTTCTGAAAAACAGCCTCGCGCTTCAGGTCTGGGGCGGCATTCCGGGCGTTTCCATGCCACCGCATGCGAATTACATCCCGGCGCAGTCGCAGCAGGTCAACCAGGACGAAGGCTTCCGCGACATGCCGATTGCCCCGGGCATTCTGGAGCACGCGAGCCTTGCCAATTCCGACGAGGTATCCTTCGACTTCGAAGCCATCATGCCGCTGCCGACGGAACGGGCCATCGGTTGCCATCCGCCGGCGGAAGGGATGACGATCGGGCAACTGCCGGCGGCCTGTCCGCCTCAGGTCATCCGCATGTCGGCCAAGGCTTTCATCGACAACAGCCGGGCGGCCGATATCGATTTCGCCATCGTGGTTGCCAAGGATCTTGGCGCGGCCAAAGCCCTCTTCAAGGGAGAGCGGGAGCAGGCGGTCGGCGAAGCGTTTTCCGGCTGGAAAACCGTCAGCTTCGGCGAGACGGCTCACTTGAGCGCCTTTGCCGGCGAGCGGATCGGGGTCTGGCAGAACGTCTATTTCGCCACCCGGATGAGCGAAGCGGGCGGGAATGATTTTGCCTGGGCGAAATTCGCCAACTTCCGCGCTGTCGTGAGCGGGTAGGTGGGCATGCTCCAGCACACTGGTTCAAGACCGGGCCTGCCGAATGTGCGTTATGCACGTTTCGGCGGTACCGGCATGCCCTCAGCCACGGTCGCCATCGTCATTCCGGTCTACAAGCACTCTGTCCTTCTGACCGAGGCCATCGACGCGGCTCTGGCCCAGCAGGCGCCGTTCAATATCGCGGTTGTCATCGTTGACGATGGTTGCCCCTTTCCCGAAACCGGGCAGACAGGCCGGGCCTATGCGCTTGCCTACGACAATGTCTATTACCTCAGGAAAGCCAACGGAGGTCTGAGTTCGGCACGCAACCACGGCATCGACTTTGCCCTGCGCAGCTTTTCCGAACTGGAGGCGATCTACTTCCTGGATGCCGACAACCGGATCACGCCATCGGCGATCCGGACGCTGCTCGAGTTCATGCAGTCCAGCGACGGTGTGGATTGGGTCTATCCCAATATCGACAAGTTCGGGATCGAATGGAACGGCAACTACACGGCGGAATATTCGCGCCTTCTGCACGTTACCTTCGACAATATCTGCGAGGCCGGCAGCCTGGTCTCCAGATCCCTCCTCGATGCCGGAGTTCGTTTCGACGAGAGCATGAAGTCCGGCTTCGAGGATTGGGATTTCTGGCTGCAGGCGATCTCTCATGGTTTCAAGGGCGCGAACTATCCGTTCTTCGGCTTCGAGTACCGCCAGCGCGCCGAGAGCATGTTGCGAGATTCCAACCGCACCCGGGACAGCATCCTTGGCTACATCAAGGACAAGCACAAGAAGCTGTTCTCCACCGAGACGCTGCTTGGCTGGGAGCACGAGGAAGCACCACGGTTCGTCGCCTTCGGAGCGGACACCTATCTGGTCGACCTCTTCACAGATCCGGCGGTTGCGCACAACAAGCGCAGCATCGAGGAGTTCGTGAAGACCTTCTGGGCGGCGCAGGCAGAACCTGAAACCTATGGGGTGCCGCCGTTCTGGCTGTGGATGTCGCCGGCGCACCGGGACGCGCTGAAGAGCTGCGGCCTTTTACACAACGTCCTGTGGCTGACCGAGCGCCTGTCGGCGGCCCATCACTTTGTCGCTATCCGGTTCGAGTGCGACAAGGACCGGCTTGCAATCGAGGTGAACGAACTGGGCGAAGGCAAGGAACTTGCCAAGAAACCGCTTGGATGGATGTGCTCCCTCGACATCATGAAGCAATGCGTCGAGGACAAGTCCGACGACTGGATCCGGACTTTGCGCGGCGCCAATCCGGCACCGAAGATTGCCGAAGTCGTCGTGCGTGGCCCTTTCTCGGCGGAAGATATTCAGGGTACGGCCCTGTCCGCCACAAACAGTCTTCTGGCGACGCTCGGGGCCTTGCGCGAATCCGGTTACCGGCATGGGCCCGGCAAGCGCTGGATTTGGCGTTCGGCCTATTTCCCGAACCGCAGCAAGTATTTCGAACTGCTGCGCCACAGTGCAGGGGCGTCTCCGGTGATGCCGCGTCTCGCCCGTGAGGGCGCACCGCTGAGGGTCGGTCTGCTGTTGCCGATCGCAACGTTCGGCGGCGTCGAGAAGGTTGCCTACGCGGCTGCGCGGGTTCTGAAAAAGGCCGGCTGCGAAGTCCATCTCTATGTGTTCGGCAAGCCGGTCTACAACCACATCGCCGACAACGACGGGGTGTTCGAGACCATCAACTTTCTGGCCGACGACTATCCGCTGTGGGGCGGGCCGAACATGTTTTCGGGCCATGACCTGTTGATGGGGCACGATGAGAACGCGCGGGCCGAAGAGGTTCTCGGGTTCCTGTCCGGTCTCGACGTGGTGATCAACAATCAGCTTGCCCCGGCCAATGCCATCTTCGGCGAACTTCGCCGACGCGGGGTGAAGGTCGTGAACTATGTGCATGTGCTGGACAGTTCCGAACTCGGTCGTCCGGCAGGCCACCCTTATCTGACGCTTGCCTATGAGCATATCTACGACAGTGTGCTGACCTGCTCGCGCGATATGGCGGAGTGGCTGCACGGCATGGGCGTGCCGGTTGCCAAGTTGCTTCACATACCCAATGCAGCCGGTTACCCGATGACGCCGGAAGACGTCAAACGCCTGTCGGACACCCGTCAGCAGGACCGCGACGGCCGCCTGAGGGCGGTGTTCCTGGGCCGGCTGGACCGGCAGAAAGGCATTGAGCGCATCTTTGCCGCAGCACGTGCCCTGAAACGCAAGGGCGTCGACATCGATTGGCGCATTGTCGGATCGGACGTCATGGACGACGGCGCGGGCGGCTCGTGGAAAGAGCGGTTCGCCGAGCTCGGTATCCGGGTAGATCCGCCAATCTACGACAGCCGCCGGCTCAGCCGGTTGCTGGCCTGGGCGGATGCGTTCGTGCTGCCGTCCCGCTGGGAAGGTGCGCCGCTCACGATTATCGAGGCGCAGCGGCTCGGCTGTGTGCCTGTTGCCGCCGATGTGGGGGCTGTGGGCGAGCTGATTGAGAACAAGGTCGACGGTCTTTTGCTGCGTTCCAGCGATGACGGCGTGGTGACCCACGACCTGATCACCGCCCTGGAGACATTGGCCAAATCCGAAAGGCTGCTTCGCTCCCTGTCGGCCAATGCCGCGCAGCGCAGTGCCGAGCGCAGCTGGGACAAGAGCCTTCAGCCGTTCCTGCGGCAGTTGCACAACTGGTTTCCGGATCGTCTGCAAAGCATCCGCCGGACCAAAGCGCCCGTCGCCCATGTTTCCGGTTCACCCGAAACACCGGGCGGGGGTGCAAAAGCTGAAGGCGCACCGCTCTTTCAGCAACGGGGACGGCAGACGTCCGTCCGGTAATCGAAGGGCCCGAGCCCACATTTTTTGAAAGGTGCAGTTCACATGAAGAAGCTCTTCGTTCTCAACGGCGGCGCTGCCGTCAAGCCGGGCAACAAGTCGGCATTCCTGAAAATCGACGACCCTTTGTCGACCTTTGCGCGTGGCGGGATCAACACGGGTGACGTTCTCGTCTATGACGCCATGTTGAAGGCACTGGCCTATGACCAGATCACCAACGTGCAGTTTGCCCATGCGGCCGACGAGAAACTGTGGCCTGCCGATGACTATGACGCCACGGTCATCCGCGGGTCCAACTACCTCACCGAGACAGTCGACATCGGCAATGTCATTCCGCTCCTGAAAAAGCTCAAGGGCCCGATTGTGCCGGTGGGTGTCGGTGCCCAGGCGGCAAAATACAAGAAGCTGGAGTTGCCCAAGGGCAGCGTCGAGGCGTGGAAGATCATCGCCGACAAATGCGAAACGATCGGGGTGCGCGGCGTTTACAGTGCCGAAGTCTTCAACGATATCGGCATCAAGAACATCCGGATCATCGGCTGCCCGAGCTTCTATCGCAATCTGAGGCCGTCCATCGAGATCAAGCCATTCGATCCGGCCAATGCCCGCGTCGGCCTGACGCTGAACAAGTATCTGTCCGCCGACTATGCGTCCAACGCGACCAAGACCAACCGCATGCAACGGGCGCTCATCGAGGCCGTCGCCAGGCGGTCGTCCAATCGTCTCTATTCGCAGGGCGAGCGCGAGGAAACGCTGGCGATCTTCGAGACCGGCGAGGCCAAGCAGAAGCACATCCGTTCGATCCTCGGGAAATACAATCTGGAGGGCGACAAGGATGTCGAGGCGTTGATGAGCGAGCGGATGCAGGCGTTCTTCGACGTTGACGAATGGGCAGCGGATGCGCGGGACAATGTCGACGTTCTGGTCGGCTTCCGTCTCCATGGCAACGTCATCGGCCTGCATCAGGGCATCCCGGCCGTCTTCTTCACCTACGATTCCCGTATTCGCGAGTTGTCGACGCTGTTCGCGATCCCGTCGGTGGAGATCGAAGACTACATGCCGATCAATCTGGAAAAGATCTTCGAGAGCGCCGACTTCTCAAAGGTTCAGCATGTCTACCGGCTGAACTACGCCGAGTACCACCGCTTTCTGACGGAGAACGGTCTCAACCACGTGCTGGCGAAACCGGTGGCTTCTCCGCCCGAGCAGCCGCTGGTCAAGCCGAACCTGGTGAAGATCGACCAGTCGACCGAAGAGGTGACCGACTGGTTCCGGGGCGAGGTCGATTACATGACCAGCGAGATCGAAACCCTGCGCAGCCGGGCCTGGAATCTGGAACTGAAATTGCGCGAGACCACGTCGCCGGAGCCCGGCGCGAAACTGGCGAGCTGACCGGTTCGCGTGATCATGACACCAACCAGTTCCATGTTGAGCCGCCGCCGGTTTCTGACCGGGGCGACGGTTGGCGGTCTTGCCGGGGCGGCGCTTCTTGCGTCGCCCCGGCGCGTGCTGGCTCTGACCTCAAACAATCTGCCTGCGCCCCTGCAGCGGATGGAGGGCGACTGGCGGCTGACCTTTCAGGACGACTTCGACGATCTCAGCCGGTTCCAGCAGACCTGGGAGCGGATGCGGATCGGAGGGCACGGTCACCCGACTATGCGTTACCCGAAAAACGTCGTGATGCGAGATGGCGAACTGGACCTCATGTTAGGCCATCAGGCCGACCCGAAACGACCTTTCACCGGCGGATACGTCCGGACCCGGAGCTTCCGCCAGACCTATGGCTATTTCGAATGCGAGATGCGCATTGCGCGCGAGGCCGGTGTCAACAATGCCTTCTGGCTGATATCCGACCGCGCGACGGAGGGGGACACGCATTTTGAGCTGGATGTGGCGGAGGTCAAATACCCGAACATCGTGCAGGTGTCGGCCCGCCGCTGGAGCCCGGAAAAGAAGGTGCTGGCCGCCAGTTACCGGGCGCATATACGCTTGGATGACACGTTTCACCGCTATGCGATGCTCTGGACGGAACGGGGATTCCGGTTCTACGTCGACGACATGGAAGTCTTCGACGCTCCGAATGATTTTGCCTTTACGCCGGCGCTGCTGCTTCTCAGCAATGCAGTCGCGCCCTTTGCCGGCAAGAACGACGGCGATGTGGCAGGAGCTGCAACCAGCATCCGCGCGGTGAGGGTGTTTCAGAACACTTCAGCCTAGAAACGACTGGCATCTGCCAATGAATTGAGCCGGCAAGTTCACTTGCCGGCTCAAACTTGTAATGCTTCAACCTCGCTCAGGCGACGGTTTCGTAGCCGCGCGGGTTCTTGCAGACCCAGTTCCAGGTGTCGCGGCACATGTCCTCAAGGCCGCGCTCTGCTTTCCAGTTCAGCAGCTTTTCCGCAAATTCCGTATTGGCGAAACACTGCGCCACATCGCCTTCCCGGCGGGGAGCGATGGAGTAGCGGATCTCTCTGTTGGAGGCCCGCTCGAACGCCTTGACCATCTCCAGCACGCTATAGCCGTTGCCGGTGCCAAGGTTGACCGCAAAACAATTCGACGGGGCGGAGCCTGCCTCGAGCACTTCATGCGCCTTGAGGTGTCCTTCGACCAGATCGATCACGTGGATATAATCGCGAATGCCTGTTCCGTCCGGCGTGTCATAATCATTACCGAAGACGGAAAGCTCTTCCCGGCGGCCGTCGGCGACCTGGGTGATGAAGGGCATGAGATTGTTCGGGATGCCTTGCGGATCTTCCCCCACAAGCCCGCTTTCGTGCGCGCCAACCGGGTTGAAATAGCGCAGGATGCCGAAGCGCCAGGAGGGATCGCTGGCGGCGACGTCGCGCAGCATTTCCTCGATCATCAGTTTGGTGCGGCCGTAAGGGTTGACGGCCGCGGTCGGATGATCCTCGGTGAGTGGCAGGAATTGCGGGTCGCCATAGACGGTGGCCGAGGACGAGAAGATCATCTGCTTCACGCCGCAATTGGCCATGGCCGAAAGCAGGCGGTGAGTTCCCACCACGTTGTTGTCGTAATAGGCGAGGGGGATCCTGGTGGATTCGCCGACCGCTTTCAGCCCGGCAAAATGCACGACCGCCGTACAGCTGTACTGCCGGAGGATCTCCTCCAGCCGCGCCTGATCCCGGATATCGGCTGTTTCAAGCGATACCTTTGCACCGGTGATGGCCGCTACCCGTTCAAGACTGACCTGGCTCGCGTTGGACATATTGTCCACCACAACAATGTCGTGCCCGGCCTGCAGAAAAGCCACGCAGCAATGCGAGCCGATATAACCGGCGCCGCCGGTAATGAGTACAGTCATCCAAACCTCTTTTGGCTTCGACGGTGAAGGCGGAAAGGAAATACAGCCCTGAATATCAGATGATTATTGTTCTTTGATTGCAGTCAGTCATCCGTATTTGTTGGGCTGAAATAAGGCCTTAAGATCGAGGCAAAATGAACATATTTTAAAGGCGTTTTGAAGTGTTTGTTCGTGGCACTGTCATCAATGCAAGCGATCTTTGACATTGCAACTTAAGATTTAGATTCTATAAGCCTGCCGGTTGTCGCAGGATAACCCGCGCGAGCTTGCAGTGCCCGGACTGGTCGGAGCCAGTGTGCTTGCCTTTGTACCTGCCAGAAAATGTTTGTGTCACTTGGGGACTGTTGTGCAGAGAAAAGTTGGATTGGTCAGATTTGGGCTCGTATTCACCGGCTTGTTAATCGCACTGGCGATCGTAACTGCTCTTCTGGGGGCGCTTACCGGAGTTTCCGTGAGTGGTTCGGTGAACCAGATTGCTGCAGTCATGGGAGCTGCGACGGATGCAGGGCGACAGTTCTACAAGAGATATGAAGCCATCCCGGACAGCGGTTTCGCCTGGCGGGCGTCCTTTCAGATGACGCTCGTGGAAACCGTTATTTCGGTGTTCATTGGTGGGGTGTTTCTCTGGAGCCTGTTTGCACAAAGCGAGTCCGGCCTACAGCTCTCCTCGTTGATGATGATCATCGTGCCGTTGTTGATCTTCATGTTCGCGGTCTCCTGGGTGGCCAAGCGCTACGTGTTCATGAGCAGCGCACGGCACGCCGAGAAGGCTCACCTCAAAAAACTGGAAAAGAACAGCACCGTTTTCGAGTGAGTCCGGAGACTGGCCAGAGACGCCACAGCCTGCTGTCGCCAGCGCAATAGGGATCGGCAAAACGGCAAGGCGGGGCAGCCTCGCGTTATGAAGACGCGAAGGTGACCTTCACGCCGCGCTGGCGAAAATAGGCCTGCATGAGCTTGCGTCCGGACCGGTTGTTCTGGACGAGCTTGGTCGGATCGATGACGGCTTCTTTCTGGCCTTCGCGTTTCAACGCTTCCTTGAGAGCTGCGATGTGCAGGTCAATGTCTTCGTTGTCAGCCTGAAGGGATTCGTAAACGCGGTTCGTCGCATCCGCTACGGTCAGTTCGCTCAATGGTGCATTCCTGTTGTTGCCTTGCTGGCGCTTACCACACTTTGACACCCGATCGAAAGAGAGTTCATCAAACCGGAAGGGGTGGTGGTCGCAGGAAGCGCGTTCAAACACGCCTGGTTTCCAGGCCGCACCAGCAGGCGACCTGCTTTTCCGTGTTAGATGTCGTTTCTCCCTGGTAATCGACGACGCGACCCTGAGTGACGCCCGTGCCTCTTTCCGTTTCGTTGAGCATTACAAACGCGTTAAATCGTACGTGAGTGTGCCGATCTGTTTTACGCGGACGGAGTTGGCGAGCTCGTGAGCTTTCATTTATGTTTTTCTTGATTTCTGCCAATTATTAAAATGATTATCTATATATTATTTCTGTATTTCTTTATATTTCATATTTATAAAATTTTTTACATTAATTGAAGGCGTGGTTGTGTGTTTTTATATTATAGAAAACATATTTTCTGAGCGTGAATGTTTGTCTCTTCATCAAGAGGCAACTTTTCGTGGAGTATAGGGTTGAAATAACGTTACGTAATTTCTTGCCTCGAAAGCCATGTTGTGGTTGACGATAAAAGCAATCTATGGAAGAGTTCCTTTGCGTTAGGTTGTATGTATTTTTTGATCAGAGTTGCTCTTTTCTCAATTTTTTTGGAGAATTGCGCGCTATTAATTCGGGTTTTAATGCTCTGATTTTGAAAAAATCTGACTCTACGTAAGCATTTGAGTATCTTTTCTCTCGTTTATTCACGGGGAGTTGTTATGCCCATCCAAACTGATTTCAAATACGAACAGAAACATTCCGGCTCGGCTACAGTGCAAGAAACCCTGTCCGAGGCGGTTTCCCAGGAAGACTTCCTGGGTCTTTTGCGCGACCTCTGCGGCACCACACCGGAAGGCAACGCCCAACGAACCTGGAAAGGGCCGGGCTTTAATATGATCTGGCGGCCGAACAATCCCTCGGTGACGCCAGATTTCGGCGACCAGCCGCATTTTCTGCAGTTGAACATGACAGAGGAAACGCTGTCCTTCACCGATATCAGTGGCCCGACCGGGATCGCCAACAGGGCTCTTCTGCAAAAGGACATCTTCCTTGGCGGCGTGGCTTACCTGCAGACGATCAACGACAGCTTTGACAACTCGGGTCAGCATTTTGAGCCGGGGGTATTCAACAACGTACCTGCAACGCAGGATCCCAGCGAGCCGCCCACGATAGTTCGCATGGGATCTATTCCACACGGCACGACGATCAACATGCAGGGCCAGGCCTTCACGGCGCCGCAGCCAAGGATTGATCCGTCTTCGATCGTACCGTTCAAAATCGGCAGCGTTGACGACGGGGCCACCGACCTCGTTCAGTTTCCCGAGCAGGATCTGTCGATATCATTGAATTCGCGGACCGATCTCGCGCGCGTCGCCGGGCTGGACCAGGATCACCTGAACAATCCCAACTTGTTCCTGACCGATGTGCTGAAGGACCAAACCATCACAGAGACCGTGGTATTGGTGCTTTCGACGGACTCAACGGCTCCGGGGGCGGTTCCTGACGTCGGAGGCGGCGCCTCCAACATCGCCTTCCTCGTTGGCAAACAGCCACCGAACGGCGGCGGGCCCAACGCCGACATGCCCAAGGCCACATCCATCTTCTGGATCGAGAAGGGGACGGACAAGTACGGCAAGCCGCTGTTGCAGCTTCAGTACACCCAGCGCGTGATCCTGGACTTCAACGGGCTCAGCTGGCCGCATGTCACTGTGGCGACGCTGCGCCTGGTCGAAGACACCTATTGATCTCGACGGATCGACTGCGATGGCCGGGGCAGTGTGCGGATGTACTGATGTGATCGACATATAGTTTGCACGCGACCCGGCCAAACAGCAGTGACTATAAAGCCGCAGAATCTGGAAGAGACATTGCATAGATGGTCGCGGAGGAGGGGCGTGCCCCTCCGACACGCGGATTAGGGTCCCAATTGCCGTGTGGAGTTCAAAAGCGCGTTTGCCTGAAGGATGGTTGCTGTTGGGTTGGGGGGAATTGATTTTTCAGCTTCAGATTGCTTTATGATTGCGGTGTTGCTTGCAGAATTCTTTTTAACCGGTCAGACAAATCGCCTTGAAAACTCTCTTGATTGACGTGATGAACGTCGTCCTCATCCGAGATGAAAAGCAGAACTATGGTCTCGATGCCGAGGTTCTGGAGTTGCTTGAACGCCTTCTGAAGGAAGGTGTCCCCATCTATGCGGTTTCGATGGTCTCCCAGGACCAATGGAACATGTTGGAGTACCAATTTCCGACCCTGAAATCCCTGTTCCGGGGTGTCGCGTTTCCAGCTGGCAAGAGCGAGAATGCCAAGGACAGGGTTGATGCGATCAGGCACTTCCTGAAGAAGCATGGTGTTCCGGAAGATCGCGTCTTTTATATCTTCGACAGCAGTTTTCTGGCTGGGGGAAAGGTGCAAGAATATTATGATGCCTTTCGCGAAGATTCCGATATCGGTGTCAACTTCCACAATTCTAAGATGTTTAGCCCATACTGGCTAAAGAAAAGTTTTGTCGCCAAAAGGGTGATGTATCACTCTGCCCGGTCACCTGAAATCTTGCTTAACTCCAGCGAAAAAGAACTGTGCGGGTTGTTGGTCAAATATATCGCTCTTGCAATGTGCCGACAATTTCTTGAATGGGATTTTGAAGACTGGATAGAATTGTTGCCGGAGAAGGCCTCGTCCCACAATTGGGATCAAGTCGATCAATACGATGGCGTCCTTGGTGCGATGATGACTACGGATGGCATTTCGACGTACAAGATTGTCATCACATGTTTGGAACAGTTCGGCCTGGTTGAGCGAGTTGGTGGCAGGGTCTATCAATTGCTGGAGAACGCGCACGACATTCCTCAGATCATTCGCACTCGCCACGACATCAATCGAGAACAATTTGCCTGGGCAGTCGAAACGTTCTTCGACTACGAGGTGCAAAGCACTTGGTCACCCTCGAAGGAGTGCCGGGAAAAGTTTCCCGAGAGGATCGTGAATGTCTCCTCCGAAATCATCGATGGCTTCCTGGCGACTGAATTGATCACGGAGAAAGACGGCAGGCTCGTTTGGAGCGACAAAATGGAGCCGTTCTTCATGATGATGCAGCGAGGCGGGCCGGTTGTGCGAGGCTCTGCGCTTGAAAAATCAGGTAAAGAAGAAGCAAGCGAATTCTTCGCGAGAATTTGCATGCTGCCAGACGAACCTCTCCACTAAGTCACACTGTCCGAGGAATATGCCGCCGTTCAAAAAACGCCTTGAAGATGCGGACTAACGCGAGGCCAAAGACGTCGGGTGCGCTCAACGTGAATGTGCCCTCGCACAGAACAGGGTAATTGACGCAGCTATAGTCCGCGCAATTCGCTACTTTAGAAGCGGAGGAGGGGTGTGCCCCTCCGACACGCGACATTGCTTCCCGGTCAAAGTGTTGCCGGTGCAAGCCCGGCGTGGGGTGCCGCAGGCGGCGAAGCGCCGCCTGCTGCCACGTCAGCTCGGCAGATATTCCTCACTCCAGGACTCACTTAGTGCGCCTGAGGACAGCATTTTTTCAACCGCACGATCGGCATAGCCTAGTTCGGCCAGAATGGTGCGGGTGGACGCGCCGAATTTTTCGGAGGGAGACACCGCGTAGACCTTCCCGCGAGTTGCCCGCACGGCGTAGGGGTCGAGCTGGATGACCTCATGACCCGAAGGGTGATCAGCATAAACCGAGAAGGAATAGCTGCCATTGTCTGTTCCCGGCGTATCATCCGCTTCCCGGGAGTGTCTCGCTCTGAGCGCATCGATGTTTTCGCAGATCGCCACGCCGATATCCGCTTCCCGCAGTCGTGAGAGCCATTCCGAGGCGGGTTGGCTCTGGAACGCGGTGGCGAGATAGGCGGCGCGCTCAGCGGGGTCAATATCGGGAAGCTCTTCAAGCCCCTCGACATTGCGGAAGCGCTGAAGGTCATTCTCATAGGCGCTCAGAAGTATGTGTCGGCCCGAGGCGGTGCTGTAAAAGCGGCTGAGATCGTCCCAGCCGATGGCGTCGGGGCCGGAAGGTTCGTCAAACAACCCACGCCCCTTGTAGTCAAAGGCAAAGGGCAGTTGCAGCAGCCCGCTGTTGGCGGACAGCGAGGTGCGTCCCCGTCCAATCCGGCCATGGCGGTATTTCTGATAAAGTGCCGCTGCCACCGCCAGCGCGCCACCAAAACCGCACATGACGTCAATCGTGCCCACATGCGCGTGTTCCTCGGGCCTGTCCATGGCACCTCCGAAGCGCAGCATGATGCCTGTGGCGGCCTGCACGAGGTCGTCGTAGCCGATATAGTCGGTTCGAACTCCGCGGCGGACGCCCGAGAAGCAGTCGAGCTTGCAGAAGATCGCGTCCGGGTTCAGCTTGCGCAGGCTCTCCGTATCGAGGCCCATGCGCTTGATCTGGCTGTCCGGTGCGTTCCAGACGATGATATCGACTGATTTCACGAGATCTTCAAACACCTGCCGCCCGTAACGCGATTTCAGATCGGCAAGCATCGAGCGTTTGCCGCGCATCTGGGAAAGGCCATAGATCACCGTGTTCCAGCTGTCGTATAGCGGCTGTGCGGGGTCGAGTTTGATGACCTCTGCGCCAAAGCGTGCGAGGTAGCAGGCCGAATGCGGTCCTGCGATCACGTTACAGAGGTCCAGCACGCGCACACCGGTCAGCCATGCTTCCTGATCGTTCTCCTCGGACGGCTCTGGAATGTCGGTACGATGCTTCCGCAGGATCTTCAACGCCTCGTCGAATTCCACCCAGCGGCGCGGTTCTGGCGCCAGTGCTTCCTCGCCGCTTTCCTCCATCCAGACGATTGGGCCCGGTTGGGTCATTTCACCGTATTCCGGATCCCAGACGTCGATCATCAGGCCGGAGTGCTCTGCGTATTCGTCGTTGATCCATTCCTGAAGCCACAACTGCGGCCCTCCCGGGATGCCGGCACGTCCGAAAAGCTTGACCCATTCGCGTGCGGTGCGCGTCATGAAGACTTCCTTCATGCGCGCGGCGATGTGGTCGGCCCAGTCCTTGGGCATGGGGTAGACGCCCAGCGAAACCGGCGAGGACCATTCGGCCCAGGGTTTGTAGGTGTCGTCCTCCGAGGTCAGTCCCTCCTCGACCAGCTTCTCGTAGATGCCCAGCACTTCAAGGCAGCGCTTCGCGTGATGTTTGTGGCTGGGGCAGACCACGTAGAACATGCGTCCGTCCTTGCACATGTAGCTGCGGAAGAACGGATCCAGAAGTTCCTGCAGGTCCTCGTAAGGAACGTTCATCTGCAGACCCTCGATGCGGCGTCGCTCGATCTCTTTTTCGCGCTGCGTAAGGTAGCGTTCGGGTATGTCAGCCACCTTGATGGAGTTGTAACACAACCCCTCCATCACCGCGGCGGCCAGAGGCACTTCTATCTGGTCGCCACGCCCTGTCACTTGCCGCGATTGCAGTGCCAGCACTGCAGCGGAGGCTGCGATCTGTGCAGCATAGGCCGAGGCCAGGGGGAGCGGAGAAAAGGACGGGTTTACACCCATCAGGACGCGGTTCAGCCCCATATCCGTAAACACGCCGGAGCTCGCAGCAACAACAGTTTCAAACGCACGTTGTTCGCGACGTTCGAGATCGTTCGAGGCAAAGCCGGGAATCGACAAGGTAATGAGTTCGGGCCGCTCCTTGCGCATCTCCGCAAAGTCGAGTCCCAGCGCAGCGAGTTTCCCCGGCCGGAAGTTCTCGATCACGATGTCGGCTTCGGAACACAGGGCCCGGGCTTTTTCCAGCCCGTCTTCCGTTTTCAAATCAAGGTTCACAATGACCTTGTTCCGGTTCAGGGCTGCATTTGCCGGACTGTCCCACATGGGGCCTGCAAGCGGGTCTATCTTGACCACCGTGGCACCCAGATCACCAAGCAGCATTCCCACTGCAGGGCCAGCGATATATTGGCCGAAATCGACGATCTTTACGCCGGTCAGTGGAAGCTGGGAAAAGGTCTTGCGCATTGTTCCTCCGCAATTCTTGCCTTTACAAGGCTCTTTTTATCACTGTCCTGCGAGTATCCATTGGGCGGCTTTTTCGGCGATCATGAGCGTGGGCGAATTGGTGTTGCCGCTCGTGATTTCCGGCATGACAGAGGCATCGACCACGCGCAGTCCCGTAATCCCCTTGACCCGCAGATGCGGGTCGAGCGGGGCCGCGGCATCGTCTTTGCGGCCCATGCGGACAGTGCCGACAGGATGGAAGATCGTGTTGGCGATATCCCCTGCCAGCTTGGCCAGTTCGTCGTCGGTTTGATACTCGGCACCGGGCTTGAATTCCACGGGTGCATAAACTTCCATCGCTGGCTGCTTCATGATCGTGCGAACCTGCCGCAGGCTGTCGGCAGCGACCTTGCGGTCTTCGTCCGTGTCGAGATAATTGGGCGTAATCCTCGGCGCATCGCGGAAGCTGTTCGAGCCGATCTTCACATGACCACGGCTGGTCGGGTTCAGGTTGCAGACCGAGACCGTGATTGCCGGGAAGGGGTGCAGAGGTTCTCCGAATGAATCCAGGCTGAGTGGCTGGACATGGTATTCCAGGTTCGCGTGGGGGCGCTGCGGATCCGACCGGGTGAAGGCGCCCAGCTGGCTGGGGGCCATGCTCATCGGACCGGAGCGCTTGAACGCATACTCCATGCCGATCTTCGCCTTGCCCAAAAGGGTCGAAGCCAGGGCGTTGAGCGTCTTCGTACCCTTGACCTTGAACACGGCACGGATCTGAAGATGATCTTGCAGGTTCTCACCTACCTGGGGCGCGTCCATGACCACTTCGATACCGTGTTCGCGCAATAGCTCCGCGGAGCCCACGCCGGACAGCTGCAGGATCTGCGGCGAGTTAACGGCTCCTGCCGACAGCACGACTTCCTTCGTTGCGGAAAGTCTCCGGGACTCGCCGGCCCGGTTCACGATTGCGCCCGCACAACGCAGGCCACCGTCGGCATCACGTTCGAACGTCAGTCGCTCGACGTGCGCTTCGGTCCAGATGGTCAGGTTGGGGCGTTTTTTGGCTGGGCGCAGGAAGGCCTTCGATGTGTTCCAGCGCCAGCCCGCGCGCTGATTGACGTCGAAATAGCCAACCCCCGCATTGTCGCCTGAATTGAAATCCTCGGTCTTGTCGACGCCAATTTGAGTTGCCGCGTCGGCGAAGCTGTCCAGTACATCCCAACGCAGACGCTGCTTTTCCACCCGCCATTCGCCGCCATGTCCGTGAATGTCGGAAAATCGGCTGTTGTCACCGGTGCGCACGTCGCCGTCATCGAGCCTGTAGTGATCTTCGTGCTTCTTGAAATCCGGAAGCGCGTTTTCCCACGCCCAGGCATCTTCGCCGGTGATCCGGGCCCAATTGTCATAGTCGCGGGCCTGACCGCGCATGTAGATCATGCCGTTGATCGAGGAACAGCCGCCCAGCGTCTTGCCGCGCGGATACCGCAAGGCGCGTCCGTTCAATCCCTTGTCAGGTTCGGTGTTGTACAGCCAGTCGGCGCGCGGATTGCCGATGCAGTAGAGGTAGCCCACCGGAATGTGGATCCACGGGTAATTGTCGCGCTTGCCGGCTTCGAGCAGGAGAACATTGTTGGATGGATCGGCGCTCAGCCGGTTGGCCAGCAGGCAGCCGGCGGTACCAGCCCCCACGACGATATAATCGAACGTCATGTCGATCGACATGGTTCCCTCCCTGAACTGCACTGTTTTGGGCTTTAACGGGGCACCTTGCACAAATCCAATGACAATTGGCACCAAGTGATATTAGAGATTTTTATATGAAGCTCTTTTCAAACATCAGCGGACTGCTGGCCTTCACCACTGTCGCCCGCGAAGGCAGCGTCTCTCGCGCCGCCGAGGTTTTGAACCTGACCCAACCCGCTGTCAGTCATCAGCTCAAACGGCTGGCGGAGGAAACAGGGACAACGCTGTTCAGGCGCACTTCCAGGGGACTGGAATTGAGCAATAGCGGTGCAGAGCTTCTGGCCAAGGCGGAGCAGGTGCTCGAGGCCCTGGCAGAGTTTCGTCGTAGCGCGCAGCAAGGCAAAGGCAGTGTCAGTGGCACGTTACGCATTGGAACCATCGTGGACCCTGAATTCATCCGGCTTGGTCCGTTGCTGCGGCGGCTGCGTGCCGATTATCCCGGCATAACAACTGAGCTAACCCATGGGGTGAGCGGTGAGGTTCTGGCGAGGCTGATGCGGGGCAGCATCGACGCAGGGTTTTATCTGAGCAATCCGGACAAGCCGGTGCTTCAGCAGAACGAGGAAAAGCTCCACACCGTGCGGCTTGCCGACTTCGCTTATCGCGTCATCGCCCCTCCGGGCTGGCAGGCCCAGGTCGAGACCGCGGGCTGGGAGGCGTTGGCGGAGCTGCCCTGGATCGGCACGCCGCCCGCATCGGCACATTACCGTTTGCTGGACGAGATATTCACCAGACATAATTGCCGGCAGAACATTGTTGCCTTGGTTGATCAGGAGGCGTCGATGCTGGAAATGGTGCGGGCAGGCGTTGGCCTCAGCCTTTGCCGCGAGTCCATCGCCCTACACCAGCGCCAGGCCTTCGGCATCGCGGTGGGGCAGGCGGTATCCGTTCCTGCCTGCCTTGGCTTTGCAACAATGAACCGGCATTTGGGTCGGGACACGATTGTGGCGCTTTTGGACTCTCTTCAGGAAATTTGGATTGGCAAGTGAGAAGCAAGGTCCGCTCGGTGGTTGCCATGCGTGAAGAAGCACATCGACAAACTGAAATTGCGCAGAAGAAACTTTAAGGAACGAGCTAAACGCCCTCCGCCAACCCCAGGGCAACTCCACGATGACCTTCGTCGAACAGCATTGAATTGAGTGGTGTTAGATCAAGTTGGATTTGGTAGCGGAACAGGGTCTCTATTTCCCAACACGCGGGTTAGGATTCCAACGTTGGTGCAATCGTAACAAGAATTCGGAGAAAGAAACGGATGCTCCACGATCGAATTAAGAATACCAATTCTATAGTTCGGCAGGTGTGTTGATCTGTGATTACTTGGCGCCTTTAAGATGAGGTATTTAACCGTAGACGGCATGAGTTCTGGAACGGGTGTCCGGGACACTCTGGATGGCGGGTTTGTTGATTTGGACAAAATCGGCGTTTCGGCCGGGTTAAAGAGAGATATCCGCGTATGGCTTTTGGAATATGAAGCTGAGTTCTTTGCTGGGTTTCGAAATTTGAAGACCCTGGCAGCCTTGGATGAGAAGGGTCTCCAAATCGCACAGCGTCTTTCCAAGGAAATATCAGGATCAAAAATTGAATATTATTCGGATGGAAAATCCGAAAAGATTTACTTCAAGCTATAGATCGATCCCATTCAGTAAAATTGATGCTGTAGTGAGCGCGATTGGGCTTGAAGTTCAAGTCCGGGATCGGGCGGGCTGCGAGTATCTCTGCGCACCCAAATTGAAGAAAATCAGGATCGACTGCAGGAAACACAACAATCGCAAATGCGGCAGCATTTTCTTCATTGAATAAAATGCTGCTAGGCGTGCGATAGGCTTTATTATGGAAGATGGTAGCGGAGGAGGGACTTGAACCCCCGACACGCGGATTATGATTCCGCTGCTCTAACCAGCTGAGCTACTCCGCCATCCAGTGCGAACCGGGCCTAGGAGGCCCTCGCGACGTGGGGTGCTTATAGTGAGGCGGCGGGCGGGCGTCAAGCGTTGAATTGGCGTCCGGCCGCAAAGATTTTTGTTTGGCTTCAGGCCGCGGAAACCGGGGCTTTGGCCTGTGGAAAATCGAGCGCCCAGTCGCCTGTGCGTTCGGTCTTGTGGATCCAGCCACCGCCCAGAACACGGGCGGTTTCGTCGTCCGTATCAAAGAAAACGCAGGCCTGGCCCGGGGCGACGCCGGTTTCGCCATTGGCGAGGTCCACGAAGCCCTTGCCGTTCAAAATGCGCAAGGTGGCAGGTGCCGGCGGGCGGGTGGAGCGAACCTTGGCGAACAGTTCGATCTCGTCGCCTTCGTCGAGCGGCTGGTCGCCGATCCAGTTCATTTCACGCAGCAGGATGGTGCGGGTCGCCAGTGCTTCACGCGGGCCGACAACGACACGGCGCTCGTCCGGATCAAGGCGCACCACATAAAGCGGGTCGCCGGTGGCAACGCCAAGGCCGCGCCGCTGGCCGATGGTGTAATGGATAATGCCGTCATGAGTGCCCAGCACGCGCCCGTCCATATGGACGATCTCGCCCGGTTCGGCCGCATTGGGGCGCAGCTTGCGGATGACCTCGGCATAATCGCCGTTTGGCACGAAACAGATGTCCTGGCTGTCCGGCTTGTTGGCGACGGTCAGGCCGAATTCGGCCGCAAGTTCGCGCACCTTCGACTTGGGCATGCCGCCAAGCGGAAAGCGGATGAAGTCGAGCTGGTCCTGCGTGGTGGCGAACAGGAAGTAGCTCTGGTCTCGGTCGAGATCAGCCGGGCGGAACAGCGCGCGCTTGTTGCCCTGCTGGGCAGAGCGGACATAGTGCCCGGTTGCCAGCGCATCGGCGCCAAGATCCTTTGCGGTCTTCAGAAGGTCGGTGAACTTGACCGTCTGGTTGCAGGAAACGCAGGGGATAGGTGTTTCACCGGCAATGTAGCTGTCGGCGAAACGGTCCATGACCTGTTCCTTGAACCGGCTTTCGTAATCCAGCACGTAATGAGGAATGCCGATCGTTTCCGCCGCGCGGCGGGCATCGTGAATGTCGACACCCGCGCAACAGGACTTTGCCTTGCTGACGGCAGCGCCATGATCGTAAAGCTGCAGGGTGACCCCGATGACGTCGTAGCCTTCGGCCTTCATCAGGGCGGCCACGACAGAGCTGTCGACGCCGCCTGACATGGCAACGACAACGCGAGTGTCTTCCGGGCGGCCGGGCAGATCCAGACTGTTTCGCATCCAGTGTACTTCCAGAAGTTTTCGGCCGATCGCGCAGGCGGGGCGGTTGTCCGTCCCGTGCCATCCG
This sequence comes from Labrenzia sp. ATLA3, assembly GCF_057180185.1. NCBI lineage: Bacteria > Pseudomonadati > Pseudomonadota > Alphaproteobacteria > Hyphomicrobiales > Stappiaceae > Labrenzia > Labrenzia sp. ATLA3. Next base: position 162,386 of record NZ_JBXUKV010000002.1, on the reverse strand, counting down.
CGCCCCGTCGGGCGGGCGGCGATCAAGGGCCCTATTCAAAGTTGGCGGCACTATACAGATAAGGTGTGCTGCTGCCAATTGCTTCCCCCGCATGGCAGGCACGCTTTGCCTGACCGGCAAAGCTTGCCGCCTGAATGTCGGGCTATGGGAGGGCCTGAGCTGGAGAAAGGCGAATAAAATCAATGGGTCTGTCCGCTTATCTGACTTGGCCCGATGCTTGCTTCCTGTCCCGGTGACGTAATGTGCCCGCCGCTGCGGGCCTGGAGCTGGGGGCAAACGTGCTGCCATTTGGATTGACAACGGATGTTTCTGCCGGGGCGCTGGCAGCAGGTGCGGGCAGCGCACTTGCTGGCGGACAGGCGTCTGCCGGTTCTGCTGCTGCCTCCTCTCTTGAGGGGAAGGCAAACGGATTTGCCGACGAGTTGAACTCGATTGCCGGGCAGGGCAAAGGGCAAGCAAAGACGCAGGCAAGCGCGGCCGTCACCGGCAAAGGTGGCCGGACAGCCGATCCGCTTATGCCTGGCGTGGTTGCCACGCAGATCCAGGCCAATATGGCCACCGGCGAAATTGCTCCCGCCGGTGCAGTGGACCCGGCAGTGCCTGCGGCCGATCCGGTTGTCTCTGGTACTATCAGCGCCGCAGCACCGGTTCCCGGTGCGGGACTGGCAGACACAGTCGGAGAAGATCAGCTCCCATCAGAGGGGGAGGACACGGCACAGTCTGACGACGTTACCCTTGTTGCAGATCTTGCCCCGGCCGCACCCGTTGTGCAGCCGGTGCCGCAAGTGGCAGGTGACAGTGCTGCCATTGCTCCCGAGGCTACCCGCGCCGGTGTCTCGGGTGAAGGCGGTTCTGGGGCCGGTCTAGCTGGTGCAGCTGCAGGTGGACCAGGAACAGGTGTGGCAGGTGCAGGGATTGCTGGTGCGCCGGCTCCCGGCGCAACGCTGTCCGGGTCAGCGCCGCTTTCGGCCAATGGGCCTGCAGCGCCTCTGGATAATCCGGCAAGTGGTCCTGCGCTTGTGCCTGCGTCGGGTGCAGGGGAAAAGGCGCATGCTAATGCTAATGCCAATGCTAATGCCGGGCCTACTTCAGCGGCCGCGCAGCCAAACCTGGCTGGCGCCTCGGCGGATGCACAGGCAAGTGTCCCGCAACCTGCAACACCCGAGCGGCCGGTTTCCAACCCGGGTGCGGAGGTTCAGTCTGCTGTTTCACGGCCAGTGCCCGTAACGACAGAGCGCCGCTGGCAAAGCGAGCTGCCGAAGGAATTTCGAGCGCCGGTAACGCCTGCCGTTCAACCGCTTAATCCGAGGCCTTCCGCAACACTGCCGGCCCAGGCCGCTGCGGAGGCTGTGGGAAATGTGGCGAGCCAGGCCGGGGTCGGGAGTTTGGCCGGGACTGGTATTGGCGCTGGGACTGGAATTGGATCTGAGGCTCCCGGACTTCAGGTTGCGGCTGCGACGCCTGCGGGAACGAAAGCTGCGTCCACTTCGGCTGTTGCTCAGGCCGCGGCAACGCCTGAGAGCGCTGGGGCTGCTGCAATGCCAGCCGCGCCTGTCGTGGATGGGAAAGCCGCCCAGCCAACGGCGGTGACTGCCGAAACAGGTGAGGCGGCACCGAAGGCAGGCTCCGCTACAGGCACGGCCGCCGCTCAGGTTGCTGCTGTCGTGAATGCGGGAGCTGCGCCCGTGCAGAAGCCTGTTCAGGCAACGGTGCAACCGGTGCTGACTGACCAGCCGACGGCCGGAGAGCCTGCCGCGGAAGACGGCGCTGGTCTGGTCAAACCTGCCGTTCAGGCTGAAACCGGCCCGCAAGCGGCTGGCACTGGCAACACTGCTGCTGCTGATCCTGCTGCCAGGGCGGTGGACCAGAAGGGACCGGAACCCCGCGGCGCCGCAATGGCTGCGGCTGTTCCGGCGGCGGCGCTTTCGAACATTGCCTTTGATGAGGCGGATCTGCCTGCTGACCTGCCGGAGACAAGCGTTTCCGGCGAAATGGGCACGGCAACGGTGCGCGGCGGCGATCTGGCCGGTGCCATGCGGACCGAAAGCCTGCAAGCGCCCAGCCATAGCCAGTCTGCCCATGTGGCCGGCCAGGTGGCGGCGGAGATTGCCCGTAATCTGAAGAATGGCCAGACCCGCTTCCAAATGCGTTTCGATCCGCCGGAGCTCGGCCGGGTCGAGGTTGAGATGAAGGTTTCTCACGACGGCAAGGTTCAGGCCCATTTGCGGGTCGACCGGCCGGAGACGCTGGACATGTTTCTGCGCGATCAGCGTGGCCTGGAGCGGGCACTTGAGGCGGCAGGGCTCAATCCGGATTCGGACAACCTGCAATTCTCCCTGAGGCAGGACGGGGGGCAGCAATTCGGTTCCCAGCAGGGCGAGGGGGACCATCAGCCGACCTCAAACGGTGGCGGAGGGGCGGTTTCTGCGGAAGCTGATCCGATGCTTGAAGACATTGTCAGAATGACTATCGCCGAACAACGCGGCGGTCTGGACATGAAAGTTTAACGGGGCGGGTTGCCGCCTCAGGAGTGAAAAATGACAACGGTTTCTCCAGCTTCCTCGGCAGCGTCGCAGAGTTCCGCATCTACCAGCCAGGCCGGCCTGATAGCGGATTACGAGCTGTTCCTGAGCATTCTGACGACCCAGATCCAGAACCAGGACCCGCTGGACCCTTTGGATTCGGCTGAATACACTAGTCAGCTGGTGCAGTATTCGAACGTCGAACAGGCCATCAAGCAGAACCAGAACCTGGAAGAAATCATTGCGTCTCTGGCCACCAACCAGAGCATGGGCTACGTCAGCTATATCGGCAATGAAGTGACTGCCGACGCATCCACCACGACCCTGTCCGGCAGCAAGGCCAGCTGGAGTTACAGTCTGGAGGAAGCCGCGACAGGCAACTTCGAGATCCGTAACAGCAGCGGTTCCATCGTTTACAGCGGCGAAATCGAACTGGACGCCGGGGATGGCACCTTCTACTGGGGTGGGCAGACGGACTCCGGCCAGCAGGCTGTCGACGGGCTCTACACCATCTCCTTTGATATGAAGGACGCCTCCAGCCGACCGGAAACCGTCAAGACGACCGTCTCGGGTATTGTCGACAGTGTGGACTGGTCGAGCGGTGAAGCGGTGCTGAAGGTTGGTAGCCAGGAATTTCCGGTCAGTTCCGTGGTATCGGTCGCCCGTCCGTCCTGATCATCCCGTCAAACTAATTTTTTTGAAAGCCGCTCCGGAGGTCTCCGGGGCGGTTTTCTGCGTTTTCTGCGTGTTTCTGAAGTGCTCTGCACGCCTCTGGACATTTGCCGGCGCATAAAATGTGCGGTTGAGGTGCTGCGGGGGTGTCATGCAATTTCAAAGTTAATCGAATTGCCTCGCAAATTGCACGAGCAGGTAAATATGGTTAACGATTTCATATAATACTATTTAGAATTGGAGGTTTATACTTAGTCAAATCCTAAATATCATTCACTAAATTTAGATTTTATAGTTAATAAAAACACAATTTTGCTTTAGGCGTTTGTTAAGCGTCATCTTGTAGTCTCATTTCAAGCCTTGGTCATGGTTAGTGTGAGAGTACAATGACCGAACATATTCGTTCGCGTGTTAAATATGTCATCGGACCGGACGGTAGCCCGCTAACCATTGCGGACCTGCCTCCGACTTCGACAAAGCGGTGGGTCATCCGCCGCAAGGCAGAGGTAGTCGCCGCTGTTCGCGGTGGCTTGTTGTCCCTTGAAGAAGCTTGCCAGAGGTACACTCTGACAGTTGAGGAGTTTCTCTCCTGGCAAAGCTCGATTGAAAAGCACGGCCTAGCCGGGCTTCGAGCAACCCGGATCCAACAATATCGAAATTGATCCGGAACACAGTTTCTGCAACGCGCTCAAAAGGCGCAATCAAAGGGTCGGCTCTGCCGGCCTTTTTATTTTGCTTGCTGCCAGCGTGGAACTTATCCAAATATTAATGAAGTAGGCAGTTTTTCCCCACCTCAGTTGCAGTTTGCATTAATGGAAGTGGCTGAAACTGGCCGATCCGCCCTTATTGGAAAGGTTTTGTTAACCACTTGTTAACCACCTGGGCGGCAAATTTTGCCCATCGAAGGTGTGGCGTGTCCGGCCGACTCCAATAATAACGGCTAGGACATGCTTCAGATGCGGGCGGGCATTCGTGAACGGACTTGTTGATTTCATAAAAACCCTGGGGGCGGCGCGCATTGCTGCAATGGGGGCGGTTGCCGCCATCCTTGTCGGCGTGTTCGCGTTCATCATCTTCCGGGTGACGGCACCCCAGATGACGACGCTTTACAATGAGCTGACTCTGGAAGATTCCGCGGCAATCGTTTCGCAGCTCGAAAGCCAGGGCGTGCAGTTCGAGATTGCCCGTCAGGGTGCCTCCATTCTTGTCCCCAACGAACAGGTCGCTCGCCTGCGCATGCAGCTGGCCGCCGAAGGCCTGCCGACCGGTGGGTCCATCGGTTACGAGATCTTCGATCGCTCAGACACGCTGGGGGCCACCAGCTTCGTTCAGAACATCAATCACCTGCGCGCCATGGAAGGCGAGCTGTCCCGTACGATCGGAACCCTCGACCGTATCCGCGCTGCCCGTGTTCACCTGGTGATCCCGGAGCGCCAGCTGTTCCAGAAAGATCGTCGTCCGCCGTCTGCCTCCATCGTGTTGAACGTTCGCGGTGCACTGGGGCCGGGTGAAATCCGGGCGGTCCAGCATCTTGTTGCCACAGCCGTTGAAGGCCTTGAGCCGGACCGGGTCTCCATCGTCGATGAAAGCGGGCGCCTGCTGGCGTCCGGCGTGGGCGACGATGAAGAAGGCCTGTTGTCGAATTCGCTGCAGGAGCGGACTGTCGAGGTGGAAGGCCGGCTGCGCAACCAGATCGAGGAGATCCTGAACTCTGTTGTCGGCCCAGGCCGGGCACGGGTTCGCGTCAACGCGGAAGTCGACTACAACCGCCTGACGGAGACCACCGAGACCTTTGATCCGGACGGGCAGGTGGTGCGTTCCACCCAGTCCAAGGAGGAGGCTTCCTCCGCCGTATCCCGGAACGGGCAGGTTACCGTTGCTAACCAGTTGCCGAACGCCGATGCCGGTCAGGGCGGTGCTGAGCGCGACACCTCGTCCGTGACCGAGGAAATCGTCAATTACGAGATTTCCCATTCGACCCGGACAGAGGTCGTTGAAGCCGGCAAGATCAAACGCCTGTCCGTTGCCGTTCTGGTTGATGGCACCTACCAGCCGGACGGTAATGGTGGCAGCACCTACACACCGCGGCCTCAGGAAACCCTGGACCGGATCGCCGTGCTTGTTCGCTCCGCAGTTGGTTTCGATGCGCAGCGGGGCGATGTGGTGGAAGTCGTCAACCTGCAGTTCGCGATGCCTCCGCAGGACGACCTGCTGGCCGAAAGCGACAACCTGTTCGACTTCACCCGTAACGACATCATTCGCTTTGCCGAACTGGGTGTTCTGTTCCTGATCGCAGTGATGCTGCTGCTGTTCGTTGTCCGTCCGCTTCTGCGCCGCATCGTGACACCGGAAGAAAAGCAGCCGCAGGAGCTCATGATCGGTCCGGACGGAACCCTGGTGGTGGAAACGGAAGTCCCGCAGGAAGAAGCCGCGGAAGACGAATTCGTGATCGAATGGCTGGAACAGGCCAAACAGGAAGGGGCGATGCAGGCGAGCTCGATTGCCAAAGTAGGCGACATGATCAAGGACCACCCGACCGAAGCGGTTACCATCGTCCGCGGTTGGCTGGATGAACAGGCGGCCTGACAGTGAGCGATGCACTCCAGAAACAGCTGAAGGTCAGCGCCGACGAGGAAGATCGCGAGCTGAAAGGAGCGGAACGGGCAGCCGTTCTGCTTCTCGCGCTTGGCGAGTCCCATGGTGCGCCGATCTGGGCCAAGCTTGACGAGATCGAGGTTCGCCAGGTGTCCGCCGCCATGGCAAACCTTGGTCCGGTCACGCCGAACATGCTGGAGAACCTGTTCAAGGATTTCGTGCGCCGCGTGAGTTCCAAGGGCTCGCTGACGGGTAACGTCGATGCGACCGAGCGGCTTCTGGCCAGTTTTCTTCCGGGTGACAAGGTTTCCGTCATCATGGAGGAAATCCGGGGCCCGGCCGGACGCAACATGTGGGAGAAGCTCTCCAACGTGCAGGAGAACGTTCTCGCCAACTATCTCAAGAACGAATACCCGCAGACTGTCGCGGTGGTGCTGTCGAAGATCAATTCCGACCATGCCGCACGGGTGCTTGGCATCCTGCCGGAGGAACTGGCGCTGGAAGTTGTCAGCCGCATGCTGCGCATGGACGCCGTCCAGAAGGAAGTACTGGAGAAGGTGGAACAGACGCTGCGTGTGGAGTTCATGTCGAACCTCACCAATACCTCGCGGCGCGACAGTCACGAGATGATGGCGGATATCTTCAACAACTTCGACCGGCAGACCGAAGCCCGGTTCCTGGCGGCGCTGGAAGAAGACAACCGCGAAGCGGCCGACCGCATCAAGACCTTGATGTTCACCTTCGACGACCTTCTGAAACTGGATGCGGCCAGTGCCCAGACGCTGCTGCGCCATGTAGAGAAGGATCAGCTCGCGATTGCGCTCAAGGGGTCGACGGACACCGCACGGGAGTTCTTCTTCGGCAACATGTCCTCGCGGGCTGCCAAGCTCCTGGGGGACGATATGGATGCGCTCGGACCCGTGCGGTTGCGTGACGTGGACGAAGCGCAGACCGGCATGGTGAACAAGGCCAAGGACCTGGCGGCAAAAGGCGAGATCATGATCTCCAAGTCCAAGGGCGAGGATGAAATTATCTACTGATGCGGCAAGCGGCAGGCACTTACAGCAAAATGGGACGCATGACCAACCCATCGAAATTTCTGTTCAACGTTGACTTTTCCGAGCCTGAAGCGCCGGAAGAGGTCGCACCCGTCGAGCCGGAGATACCGATGATTCCGGTGGCCCAGCATGAGGAACTGCTGAAGAAGGCAAAGGCGCAGGCTTTCGAGGAAGGCCGCGTGAAAGCGCTTCAGGATCTGCAGACCAAGCAGGAGACCCTGCTCACGGCGGAAGTCGGCCAACTCGTCGATGCGGTCGGCCGCGTTCTGGACACCCTGGATGGCCAGGTGGCGGATCGTGAGAAAGATGCCATCAGCCTTGCTTTTCTTGTGGCCAGACGTCTGTGTGCCCATCTGATTGCGCGTCAGCCGCTGGCCGAGACGGTGGCTTTGGTGTCAGAATGCCTGGGACCGTTGCGCAAGGCGCCGCATCTCGTCATCCGGATCGCCGAGAAGGATGTCGAAGCGCTGAAGGCTCAGGTGGATCCGATCATTCACGAGAAGGGCTTCGAGGGACGGCTGGTCATCCTCGGGGAACCTGAAATTGGCCGTGGCGATTGCCATATAGAGTGGGCCGACGGCGGTATCAGACGCGACCGCAAGGCAATCGAAGCCGAAATCGATGCCAGCATTCGTTCCTACCTGCGCGGGCGTAGCGCGGAAAGACGCAGCAAGACCTCCGACACGTCGGCGGAAAAGGAAACTGACGCATGAGCGACGAGCAAGACCATAACATTCCGCTCGACGAGCTCGAGGCGCCGGAGCGCCCGCTCGACGATGGCGAACCGCATGCACCGCAATCCGCGGCCGACCTTGAGGCCGTCTTCGACGTTCCCGTTCGCATTTCCGCAGTCCTGGGACATTCCAGAATGCATGTGTCGGACCTGTTGAAACTGGGGTCCGGAACCGTTCTGGAACTCGACCGGAAGGTGGGGGAAGCCATCGATATCTATGTGAACGACCGGTTGGTTGCCCGTGGCGAAGTCGTCCTGGTGGAAGACAAGCTGGGCGTGACCATGACTGAAATCATCAAGACGGATCGATAGGGAGCGTAACGCATGCGGCTGTTAATTGTCGGAACGCTCGGCGGTCAGCTGACGACGGCTTCCAAGATTGCGATGCAGGGCGGGGCTCAGGTCACCCATGCGGACGATATTGAAGGAGCGCTGAAGGTTCTGCGGTCCGGACGCGGGGCGGACCTCATGATGGTCGAGGTTCATCTCGACATCGCCGGGCTGATCCAGAAACTTCAGAACGAACGCGTTCATGTGCCGGTGGTGGCCTGCGGCGTGGAAACGGATGCTCAGGCGGCTGTCTCCGCCATCCGGGCAGGCGCGAAGGAATATATTCCGCTGCCGCCCGATCCGGAGTTGATCGCCGCCGTGCTGGCAGCCGTCGCGCAGGAGCGGGGCGATCTGATCTACCGGGACGATGCCATGGCCTCGGTGGTCAAGCTGGCCGAACAGGTCGCGCCATCGGATGCCTCGGTGCTGATCACCGGTGAAAGCGGTACGGGTAAGGAAGTCATTGCCCGCCACGTGCACAAATGCTCGAACCGGGCGTCCAAGCCGTTTATCTCGATCAACTGTGCGGCGATCCCCGAACATCTTCTGGAATCGGAGCTGTTCGGTCACGAGAAGGGCGCCTTCACCGGTGCGGTTGCCCGGCGGATCGGCAAGTTCGAGGAAGCTGACGGTGGCACGCTGCTGCTGGATGAAATCTCGGAAATGGACGTTCGTCTGCAGGCCAAGCTGCTGCGCGCCATTCAGGAACGGGTGATCGACCGCGTGGGCGGCACGCGCCCGGTTCCGGTCAACATCCGTATTCTGGCAACGTCCAACCGGGATCTTGCCGAAAGCGTGCGTCAGGGGCATTTTCGCGAGGACCTGCTATTCCGCCTCAATGTGGTGAACCTGAAGCTGCCGGCGTTGCGCGAGCGGCCGGCAGATATCATGGAACTCGCCCACTTCTTCATAAAGCACTATTCGGAAGCCAACGGCATGCCCGTGCGGCCGCTGTCTGTGGAAGCCCGTCAGGCGCTGATGTCCAATCCGTGGCCGGGCAACGTGCGGGAACTGGAAAACACCATGCACCGGTCGGTGCTGCTGGCGTCCGGCGGGGAAATTGGCGTCGAAGCGATCCGCATGCCGGACGGCACGCCGCTGACGGTGTCCAAGGGGGCCGCGGAGCGGGCTGCACAGACGGCCGAGGCCGTTACGCGGTCCTTCGTCGGACGAACCGTTGCCGATGTGGAGCGCGACCTCATTCTCGACACGCTCGATCATTGCCTCGGTAACCGCACCCATGCAGCAAAAATACTGGGTATTTCAATCCGGACGCTGCGCAACAAGCTGAATCAATATACCGATGAGGGCGTAAGCGTTCCCGGACCAGGTGAAGCCCGGGCCTGATCGGACCGGCAGGAACCATAACAAAGACCAACAGAGCGCCCGGTAATCCGGGTGGCGGTCACAGGAAACCAGAATAGAAATGTCGGACACGGCAGCAGGCCAACAACCCAGACCGGAAGGCCCCTCAGCGGAGCAGCAGACGGCTGCGCCCGCCGCAGACGCCGGTTTTGCCGGCCTTCCCTTCCTGAGGGAGATGGTTGACACCCTTCGCCGGGGCGACGTCGGTCTTGCCACCGGCATTCTGGTCATCCTGACACTTCTGATCCTGCCGATGCCGCCCGTGATGCTGGATACCTTTCTGGCGGTGTCCATCATCTTTTCCGTCATGGTTCTCATGACGGGGCTGTTCATCCAGCGGCCTCTGGAATTCTCGTCCTTCCCGACGGTGTTGCTGATTGCGACGATGCTTCGGCTCGGTCTCAACATTTCCTCAACACGGCTGATCCTGGCAAACGGGCATGAAGGAACGGCGGCGGCGGGCAACGTCATCCAGTCCTTCGGCAACCTTGTCATGGGCGGGAACTTCGTCATCGGGATCATCGTGTTCGCGATCCTGGTGATCGTGAACTTCGTCGTTATCACAAAGGGTTCCGGCCGTATCGCGGAAGTCGCGGCGCGCTTTACCCTGGATGCCATGCCAGGCAAGCAGATGGCGATCGACGCGGATCTGTCCGCAGGTCTCATCGATGAAGCGGAAGCCAAGTCTCGCCGCAAGGCGCTGGAAGACGAAAGTGCCTTCTTCGGTGCCATGGACGGTGCGTCCAAATTCGTGCGCGGCGATGCCATCGCCGGCCTTCTGATCACCTTCATCAATATTCTCGGCGGGATCTTCATCGGCGTTGCCCAGATGGATCTGACCTTCACCGAGGCCGCCAACAACTACACGCTTCTGACCATTGGTGATGGTCTCGTCTCCCAGATCCCGGCACTGATCGTCTCCACTGCCGCCGGTCTTCTCGTTTCCAAGGCTGGCGTTCATGGCGCGGCCGACAAGGCACTGACGAGCCAGTTCACAGGCTATCCGAAGGCTCTCGGCATGTCTGCGGCGGTGATGGTGATCCTGGCGCTGCTTCCGGGCATGCCGATGATCCCGTTCTTCGGTCTTGCCGGCCTTGCCGGCTATCTGGCGTTTTCCGTCGGGGCGAAAAAGAAGCTGGCTGCCGCCAAGGCCGAGATGGTCAAGGCGGTGGCATCTGCGCCCAAGCCGCCGCCCGAGCCGCCCATTACCGACGCCTTGAAGATGGACGAACTGCGGATCGAGCTGGGCTATGCGCTGCTGCCGCTGATCAACGGCAAGGCCACGGGCGACAGCGATGTTCTGACCGAACAGATCAAGGCCCTGCGCCGCCAGATTGCGGGCGACATGGGCGTGATCATGCCGCCGGTGCGCATCCTCGACAACATTCAGCTCGGCGCGAACGATTATGTCATCAAGGTCAAGGAGGTCGAGGCCGGGCGTGGTGTGCTCTATCCGAACCACTTCATGGTGATGGATCCGGCAGGTGGACAGGTCAAGCTGCCGGGCACGCATACCACGGAGCCCACCTTCGGCCTTCCCGCGACCTGGGTGGAAGCCCAGTACCGCGAAGATGCCTCTCTGCGCGGCTATACGGTGGTGGACCCGGCAACCGTTCTGTCCACGCATCTGACCGAGACCATCAAGGCCAACATCAGCGAACTCCTGACCTATGGCGACGTTCAGAAGCTGCTCAAGGAACTGCAGGGCGAACAGGCCAAGCTGGTGGAGGACCTGATCCCGTCCCAGATCACCGTTTCCGGTATTCAGCGTGTGTTGCAGACGCTGCTGGGAGAACGCATTTCGGTGCGGGATCTCGGAACCATTCTGGAAGGCGTTTCCGAAGCAACCGGCATGACCCGCAACACGGACACCATCGCCGAACACGTGCGGAGCCGGCTCGGCAGGCAGATCTGCGCCGCCAATCTTGCCCCGGGTGGCTATCTGCCGCTGATCGCGCTGTCGCCGCAGTGGGAGCAGGCTTTCCTGGAATCCATCATCGGCGAGGGCGACGACCGCCAGCTCGCCATGCAGCCGAGCAAGCTGCAGGAATTCGTCGGGGGTGTCCGCGATGCGTTCGAGCACGCTGCCCAGCAGGGCGAGGTTCCCGTGCTGTTGACCTCGCCGCAGACCCGTCCGTTTGTCCGCTCCATCGTCGAGCGCTTCCGCGCGCATACGACGATCATGAGCCAGGCGGAGGTTCATCCGCGGATCAAGCTGAAGACTATCGGTTCGATCTGAGGTGGCGTAATCGCCGGTGCGTTCAACAAGGCTCCGTTGAGCGCCTGGGGATCTGGGCCGCTGCGCTTTAAACCACCACGTTTATCCTGGCCATGGCTGCGGTCTGGCTGGCGTATGTGCCGAGCCGCCCCTGGTTCTGCATGACGAACAGCGTGTTGGCCTGTGAGGACTGGGTGTTGATCGATTGCATCACGTAAGCGAAGTTGTTCAACTGGTCGATGCGCTTTGCAGCCGCCTGACGCCGCTTTGCCCATGCCTTGTTGTGCTCAGCCAGCGTGAACTTCTTGCTGGAGCTGAAACGTCTGGAATAATCCCGTTGGAAGTAGGTGCTGACCTTGGCCATGCGATTGCCTTTTCAAAAGACTGAATCAGCATAGCTCCTGAAGGAATGAACACTTTCTTAACGGGGCAATCGCCCGAAGACGTTGCGTAACTTTTGTTTGGAAAAGAGAGATCGCTAGGTCATTCGCCTGGCTGTTCGCACGGAAAACTAGACGAGCACGTTAATGCGGGCCATAGCCGCTGTCTGGTTTGCATAACCACCGAGCCGACCCTGGTTCTGCATGACAAACATGGTGTTTGTCTGAGCGGCCTGCGTGTTGATGGTCGCGAATGTGGAGGCCAGATTGCGAAGCTGCTGCATTTTCTGCGACGCCCCCTGACGGCGTCCGTTCCAGGCCTTGTTGTAGTCAGACCAAGTCGACTTCCGCTTCGTGCTGAAGGTTTTGTGGTAGTCCCGCTGGACGTAGTTTCCGACCTTTGCCATGGCAGCTCCTTCCTGGAGATCTGAACAGACTGTGTGTGAAGATGGTTAACAAGCCCTTAATCAGGCGCATTCTGCCCGTCGTGCTTGGCGATGATCCCGGCATTTGGTAAGTCCTGCCAAAGACACGGCAATCTGGAGTTTTCATGTCGACGCAAGTGCTCAACCTCGATGGCTATACGGATATCCCTGAGGGCAAGGTTGCCTTCGTGGTGACGTTTCTGGAAATGCTTCAGGCGCCGGAAACGCCGCTTGCCCCGCCGCGCAGCGATGTGACGCTGGAGAGGTGGGAGACGCCGGATCCGGACAGCTATCGCAAACTGTTCCGCGAGGTGGGCGAGGACTGGATCTGGTTCGGCAGGCTGGTCCATGACGATGCGACGCTGAGGCAATTGCTCGCCGAACCGGGGCGCGAGAACTACCTTCCCATGATCGATGGCAAACCTGTCGGAACCCTGGAACTGGATTTTGCCAACCCGGAGGAGCCGGAACTTGCCTATTTCGGCCTGGTGCCGGGCGCCATCGGTGGCGGGCTTGGGCGCTGGTTGATGGCCCAGGCGCTGGATATCGTCTGGTCCCGCCCGGAAACGAAACGCCTGTGGGTGCACACCTGCACCGGTGACAGCCCTCAGGCTTTGGCGTTCTACAGGGCCTGCGGCTTCAAACCCTACGGGCGTGCCATCGAAGTTGCCGAAGACCCGCGCCTGCTGGGGCTGCTCGGACCCGATAGAGCGCCGCATGTGCCGGTGATCGGCGGAAGCTGAAATTGGCGAGTCTCTGAAACGGGCAGGGGGCTTGCGAGCTCAGACGGTCTTTGAAAACGCACCAAACCCGCTAGCAAGCAACGCATACACCGCCCTCATCCTGAGGAAGCGCGAAGTGCTGTCTCGAAGGATGGGCTCCTTGCTCTGGACGGGTGCTGCTGATTTTCGGGTCGGGCCGTTCAGGCGCTTGCGCGTACCCGCTCCGGAAAGGCATCTGCGATGGCCTTGCGGTTTGCCTCCAGAACTCCGCGCTCGGTGATGAGACCGGTGACGAGGCGGGCCGGGGTCACATCGAAAGCCGGATTGCCAACGGGGGAGCCATCCGCAACGATCTCCACCGTTTCGACCTCACCGGCACTGGTGCGGCCGGTAATGTGGCTGACCTCATCGCCGCCGCGCTCCTCGATCGGGATCTGCCGGAGGCCGTCTGACAGGGAAAAGTCGATGGTCGGCGACGGCAGCGCGACGTAGAAGGGCACGTTGTTGTCCTTCGCCGCCAGAGCCTTCAGATAGGTGCCGATCTTGTTGCAGACATCGCCGGTGGCGGTGGTGCGGTCGGTTCCGGTGATGACGATATCAACTTCGCCATGCTGCATCAGGTGACCGCCGGCATTGTCGACAATGACCGTGTGCGGCACACCGTGGTGACCGAGTTCCCAGGCGGTCAGAAATGCTCCCTGGTTGCGAGGGCGGGTTTCATCGACCCAGACATGGACGGGAATACCGCCGTCGTGGGACATGTAGATCGGCGCCGTCGCGGTGCCCCAGTCGACTGTGGCCAGCCAGCCGGCATTGCAGTGGGTGAGGATGTTGACCGGCTCACCGGTCCGCTTGAGCCTTGATATGGCAGCGATCAGCTCCATGCCGTGCATGCCGATGGCCATGTTGATGGCGATGTCCTCGTCGCAGATGTCATTCGCCAGCTTGAAGGCCGCTTCCTCGCGAATTTCGGGCGCTATCTGGACAAGCCTCCGTCGCGCCTTGTCGAGCGCCCACTGAAGGTTGACGGCTGTTGGCCGGGTTTCCAGAAGGGACGAACAGGCGGCATGGAGATTGTCGTCCGAAGAATCGGCTCGCATGGCCAGCGCGACGCCGTAGGCGGCTGTTGCTCCGATCAGCGGTGCACCACGCACCTGCATGACCCTGATCGCGTGAGCGGCGTCTTCCATGGTGTGGAGCAACACGGTTTCGAAGGTGTGTGGAAACCGGGTTTGATCGATGATTTCGACCGGGCCGTCCTCTTCTGCCAGCCAGATCGTGCGATATTTCTTGCCGTCCACGTTCATGAGCGAAACTCCGCAATCGCAGTATGTTCCTGCTTACCCCATGAATAGCTGACAGGCCAGCGGTCGGTTGCTGGCGCGAGAGCCAAAAATACCTTAATCTCTGTTAACCATGTTTGGATCATTGCCAGTGGATAGCTCGCAGGTGAGGCCCGTGTGGCTGTTTCACTCGCGATAGAGTCAGTTAAGACTTGATTCACCAAAGGCAGTACAACGGAGTCTCGTGTACCCCATGTCTGAAATGCAGGATAACGTCGTTCCACATACGCGCATGCGATCCTTGCGCGATGCAATCCGTAAGGTTCAGCTTGGCGAAGTCGAACGTTCGGACGTGGTGGTTGAGCTGCAGGAAACCGAACGTGCCCGGCTGGATATGCTCGCGGACGAACTGAAGGACGTTTTCAAGGAAATACCTGAAGACGACGACCAGTTTTCCCTTCAGATCATTTCCGGCTCTACGCCGCGGCTGTGGATCGACGCAACCAGCCACGTGGCGGTTGGCGGAGACCGGCGCACCTACCGGTTCCTGAAGGATACGCGCCTGGGCCGGGTGGTTATTCTGGAGACGGCCAATATCGATGACATGGCCGATTGTCTGACTGAGTATATTGCAGAGCGTGTGCTGGAACGGGAAAAGGCGCTGGAAGGCGACTGGCTCAACAACCGGCTGCGGCAGGTGGCGCTCGACAGTAAGGTCGTACGCGTCAAGGAGAGCCGTACGCCTTGGATGGCCGTTGCGGGAGCCTTCGGCATCGGCCTGGCTGCCGGTGTGGTCGGACTGATCGCCTTTGCCTGGTTTGCCAATCCGCTCTAACGCGGATTTTCGCCTGTTTACCTGATCTGCAGGTCCATTAGCTGACGATTGTCCAGCAATTTAACGCTGCGATGCCGATAAGCGGGTGTTGATGGCAAGGCAGCATCTGTTCGCTCGTCCGCTCGAATTGTTCGGGTCCGGCGATGGGACCCTTTAGAGCTTCTGGAGGGAACCGCATCCGTGAATGCGTGCTCCCTCAATCAGATTTTCAGTCCTGGGCAGATGGCCTCAGGACCTGCGGCTCGGTATCTCTACTTGCCGCTCGCTCAAAAGCTTCACCGGTTCGTTCGGCATGGAAAAGCCGTGCTCTTCCATCTGGCAGGTCCAGCCTTCGTTTGTCTTTTCAATCTGGAACAGATTGTAGCGGGCCGGGGGCTTCTTGCCGCCGGGCGCGCTGGTGGCCGATGGCACGCCAACCACGGGGACAGGACCGTCCGGGCCCTCGATATGCTCGAAACTGTCAATATGGGTATGGCCATGCAGGATGAGCTCCGCACCGGCCCGTTTGACAACTGCACGCACCCTGGAGGCATCGGACAGGCGCTTGTGCCAACGGGTGGCATGGTGGAACGGGGGATGATGGAGCATTACCACGCGAAAGAAACCGTCCCGGCCCAGTTCCTCAAGGGTTGCGCGCAGGCGTTTGCTCTGTTTGCTGCCGACGCGTCCGGTCGCAAACCAGGGCGCGCTGGCCCGGCCGGTCGTCACGCCGACAAGGGCAATGCCGTCCCGTTTGCGCACATAGGGAAAGGTAGCCTGCGATTTGGTGCCCTTGGACGGTGCCTCGCCCGCGCCGTCGCCGCGCATGTAGGGCCACCATGCAGCGCGGGCCCGGCGAACGGCGCCCGGCACATAGGCATCGTGATTTCCCGGAACAACGGAGACGTCCTCCGGCGGGCCGATTTCTTCAAGCCAGGTGCGTGCGCCGCTGATTTCGAGAGGCAGGGCGATGTTCACCAGATCGCCAGTCACAGCGATATGGTCGGGTGCCTGCTCCTTCATGTCCTCGACGAGCTGTTCCAGATAGCTGGCGCCCATGATCCTGGACCGGTTACGGCGCCAGTTGAGGTAGCCAAGGATGCGTTTGGAAAAGAGCTGCAGGAGCTTCGGGTCCGGAAGGGGGCCCAAATGGGGGTCGGAAAGATGAGCGAGTTTGAATGTGGACATGGTCGCGCATCTTCAAAACGAAAAGCGCCGCGTCAAGGGAAAATGACGCGGCGTCTTCATTTGAGTTTCGGAACTGCCGGAAGTCCGGTTATTTGACCGGTTTTACCACCTTTGCGGCTTTCGGCGCCTTGCCGGTGTTATTGTCTGCGGAGCGCGTGGTTTCGCGCAGCGTCGCACCAACAACATTCAAAAATCCGAACATGGGACTTCTCCGTACAGGTTCCTTCGACCGAATTTAGTTGGCCGGGAAAGTGGTCAGGGCTGCGACGATGCGCGGGTTTGTCAGGTCGATAGCCGGCTTCCACTGGTAATGAGCGCGATTGCGGCGGCGTTTGCCAAAAAGGGCGTTGAACATAGGGTTTATCCTTCAGGTTCGGGCTGCCGGGAGGGCTGCCCTCGAATTCATCAAGTTGCCCGATATATATGCACACGATGCACAAAGGAGGAGCGTTATTCTCACGGGTCAGCCCTGCGGGGATTGCATGGGTTAAAAAAGTTTTACTTCGCCTTTGGATCAGGTAAGGTATTGAAAATGTTAAGGATATTGTCAATTCTGCCGAGGTCGGTGACGACCCGTCTGATCCAGGGAATTGGACTGGTTCGGAATCCGTTCACGCTTGGCGTCCGGGTAATCGTCGAAGACGCAGGTAATCGGGTCCTGCTTGTGCGGCACAGTTATGTCGCCGGATGGTACTTGCCTGGCGGCGGAGTGGACAAGGGCGAGACCATGGAGGAGGCCGCCTGCAGGGAGGTTCTGGAGGAGGCGGGCGTCGTCTCTGCCACCCGGCCAAGGCTTCTCAACATATTCCTGAACGAAGAGGCGACGGGCCGGGATCATGTCGGCCTTTATCACATGTCCGAATGGCGAGAGGCCGACAGTTTTCTTCAGCCCAATGCGGAGATCGAGGAAGCGGCCTTTTTTACCATGGAGGCGTTGCCGGAGGGCCTGACCCGGTCGACCGCCCGCAGGCTCGATGAGTTTCGCTCCGGGCGGCCTCTTGAAGGCGGCAGGTGGTGAAGCCCGGCTCTGTTTGTTCCGGCAGGACCCCTCCGAGGTGGGGCGGGTTCTGCCGAAACTGATTTTCCCAAAATAGTCAGGCGGCTGCCTTGAACCGTTCGCGGTCGTGAGGACGTGTGAAGTCCAGCTCAGGCCCGACCGGAACGATCCGGGTGGGGTTCACGGTCTCATGAGACCCGTAATAATGCTTCTTGATGGTCTCCATATCGACCGTATCGGACACCTCGGGCACCTGGTACAGCTCGCGCAGGTAATTCGACAGGTTCGGATAATCTTCAATCCGGCGGATGTTGCATTTGAAATGCCCGAAATAAACGGCATCGAACCGCAGAAGCGTTGTAAACAGCCGCCAGTCGGCTTCCGTCATGCGGTCACCCACCAGATAGCGCTGCCGGGACAGGCGGTCTTCCACTTCGTCGAGTGCCGTGAACAGTTCCGTCACGGCCTCTTCATAGGCTTCCTGCGTGGTCGCGAAACCGGATTTGTAAACGCCATTGTTGATGGCGTCATAGACGCGCTCGTTGATGCTGTCGATCTCGCCACGCAGGGCCGACGGATAAAAGTCCAGTTGTGAGCCTGTCAGGTCGTTGAAGGCCGAATTGAACATCCGGATGATCTCGGACGACTCGTTGCTGACGATCGTGTTCTGCTTCTTGTCCCAGAGGATAGGCACGGTCGCACGGCCGCTGTAGCCAGGGTCAGCCTTGGTATAAACGTGCCAGGCGTATTTGGCGCCGGTCAGCGGTTCGATTTCCGGAAATTCCCAACCGTTTTCCAACATCAAGGCTTGCACGGCGGTTACGGGAATCAGGTCTTCCAGCTTCTTGAGCTTGCGGAACACGAGGGTGCGATGCGCCCAGGGGCAGGCGTAGGAAACGAACAGATGATAGCGGTCGGCTTCCGCCTTGAAACCGCTGTCTCCGGTCGGGCCTGCTGATCCATCCGCAGTGATCCAGTTCCGAAAGGAGGATTCCTTGCGAACGAACTTGCCGCCTGTGGATTTCGTGTCATACCATTTGTCTTTCCAGACGCCGTCGACCAGCAGTCCCATATTGTGCTCCTTCGCTTCAATTCTCCTCGATACGTTGTGCACACGAGCGAAAAATCAATCAATTGAATGCTCTGTTCCTTCCTGGTGAACAATCTCGCGCTTTGTCAGAAACAGGCAAAAAATGCTGGACCAAGGCAGCTGTTGCGTGTTAACCGCTTCTCCTCTTTCAGGAAATACAGGCTCACGAGCGGGTCTGTGACGCAACGAGACTGGGATAGATGACCGCAGGTCTTACGCTTCGACGACGAACCAGCCGACGAGATAGCTCTCGTCCGCACCGTCGCGGCTGACCTGATCCTGGATTTCCCTTACGTTTCATCCAGGCCCTGGCAGGCGCGCTTTTCTCCAAAGATTGCCTGCTTGCTGGAACCAGCCAAATGAAACAGACCACATGGGTCATCCGGCCCGAAGACGCGACCGACACCTCCGCAATTGATGAACTGCAGGCCGAAGCTTTCGGGCCCGGCCGGTTTGCGCGAACTGCTTTCCGCATCCGTGAAGGTGTGCCGCATCGTCCGGATGTATCTTTCGTCGGCCTTGCGGGTGACCAGGTCGCGGGATCCATCAGACTGACCCCGATCAGCATCGGCGAGAGCGACGCCCTGTTGCTCGGGCCGCTGACCGTCTCACCCGATTTCAAGAACCGGGGTCTCGGCAAGGCGTTGATGCGCACGGCGATGGAAGCTGCTGCTGCGGCTGGAGACAAGGTTGTGCTGCTTGTCGGCGATGCGCCGTATTACGGTCCCTTCGGATTTCAGCAGGTGCCGCTCGGGCGTATCACTTTGCCCGGGCCTGTCGATCCCGCACGGCTGCTCGTCGCGCTCTTGAACGACGGCGACATTCCGAGCGGGATGGTGCACGGCGCGACCTCTGTCGCGGAAGCTTCCTGAGAGTGCCGTTCTCGAAAGGCCCGATGTTCTTCACCAATGCGGACTGGTTTGCCTCGGTCTGAAGCGGGGCAAATCGACGGAGCAAGTGACCCATCCTTCGAGACAGGCCTTCGGCCTTCCTCAGGATGAGGTTGAAGGGTGGCTAACGTCCTATCCACATGCTCATCCTCATCCTGAGGAGGCCGTCAGGCCGTCTCGAAGGATGGGCCGCAAACACCAGTGTAGGCGCCTCAATCACCGTGCCGACCGCCGCTAGGGCGGCCGGTGCTTCAATTACCGCCCTTCGCGATACCAGGTCAGGGACAGTGCACCGAGCAGGAGTGCGAGGCCGAGCAGCCCGATCATCAGGGGATAGCGGTCAATGCCGTTGAGGACGCTTGCCTCGGTGGCCTTCAGACCCAGCCAGCCGTTGCCGGCGTAGCTCGCCGAAGGCCGCATGGAGACGATGCGCGGGACTGTCAGATCGCCGCCCACATCCCGCAAGCGCTCGGACACGCCGCCCGTAGCTTCGCTGAGCGGTGCCAGCGGTTCGGTAGTGGACAGGACGTCGGTGTATTCCCGCGGGTTCTGGGGGCCAACGTGAATGAGCGCGCTCATGTCGCCTTCGGTCACGGTGAAGAGGCCGGTTTCGCCAGCGGGCATTCCGCCCCGCCACAGACCCGGCTCCTGTTCGGTCAGGACAACCTGCGTGCGGTCGCCCGTCGGTGTCTCGACGGTAACTTCGCCGATGGTCTCGCCCAGGGTCTGGCGTTCGATGACCAGTTCCGGTCCGCGCAGGGAGACATTCAGCGCTTCTTCTTCCAGATCCGGTTCCTTCATCAGCCAGTGGGCGAGGCGGCGCAACAGCTGCACATGCGGGCCACCGCCTTCATATCCACGAGCCCAGAGCCAGACGTGATCGGACAGCAGCATGGCCACACGGCCTTCGCCCTCGCGGTTGAGAACCAGAAGCGGCGTGTCGCTGGGGCCGGACATCAGCGCCTGACCGGCGTCGAGTTCGGTGTCGACCGCCCGGAACCAGCGGCTCCAGGCCGGCGGGTCCTGCTCGGACCCGGGAAGCCCCCTGGTGACCGGATGGCGCTTGCCGATATCGGCGAGGGTGGCGTGGTAGGGCTGTTCGAGAATGGTGCCGGTCGGACGGGCCGGAAGGATCGGCGCCAGCGGTGTGCGGTAGAGGCTGCCGTTTTCGGCATAATCAGGACCGCCGGCCAGCAGCATCGCGCCGCCGTCGCGCACATAACGGGCGATGTTGTCGAAATAGAGCATCGGCAACACACCGCGGCGAACGTAGCGGTCGAAGATGATCAGATCGAACTCGTCGATCTTCACCGAGAACAGTTCCCGCGTCGGAAAGGCGATCAGCGACAGCTGGTTGATCGGCGTGCCGTCCTGCTTTTCCGGCGGGCGCAAGATGGTGAAGTGAACCAGATCGACCGAGGCATCGGATTTCAGAAGATTGCGCCAGGTCCGCTCACCGGCGTGCGGCGAGCCCGAGACAAGCAGAACACGCAGGTTTTCGCGGATACCGTCGATGGTTACGACGGCCCTGTTGTTGATCGTCGTGAGTTCATCCGACAGCGGTTCGGCGTCGAATTCGAAGATATTGTTGCCGCCGTGGGCGATCTCGACCGGAATGTCGATCTTTTCGCCTGTCCGCGCTGTCCTTTCGGTGATGACATCGCCGTCGCGTTTCACGGTCAGGCGTACCTGATCGCCCGGTCCGGTGCCTCGGCCCTGATCGACGACGGTCATTGAGACGATCTGTTCGGAATCGACAAGGCCAAACCGGGGGGCCTTGTCGAGCACGATACGCCGGTCGCGTTCGTCCACCGTGCCTGTGATCAGGCCATGAACCGGAGCGTCAAACCCCAGCGCACCGGCATTGGCCGGAATATCGTGGATCTGTCCGTCGGTGACGATGATTGCCCCGCCCACCCGATCGGGCGGCACGTCCGCAAGGCCGTTGGCAAGCGTCCGGAAGGCTTCCGTTCCATCGCCCGAGCCAGAGTTCCGCGCTTCCAGAACGCGCAGGTCGAACCCGTTCAGCGTGCCAATGCGGCGCTTGAGCTCCTCAACGGCTTCGTCGGTTGTCGACTGGCGGTCGGAGAGGCGTTGGCTCTGGCTTTTATCGACGACGAGGGCGACGACGCTTGAAAGCGGTTGCCTGTCTTCCCGTTCCACCGCGGGATTGGCGAGCGCCAGCAGCAGCAAAGCCATCGTCAGGGTCCGCAGCACCCAGCCACGCAGGTTGAGGAACCCGGAAAAGGCCGTGAGGAACAAAACAATGACGCCGCCTGCCACAAGGGTCCAGAGCGGAACGAGGGGATCGAAGGCGAGTGACCAGACCATCTAGTCTCCTATTGTCCCAAACGCTCAAGAAGAGCGGGAATGTGTACCTGGTCGGCCTTGTAGTTGCCTGTCAGGCTGTACATGACGATGTTGACCCCGGAGCGGAACGCGTAGTCGCGCTGCATGGGGCTGTTGGGCACCGTCGGATACATGAACTCGCCTGCTTCCGTGATTGCCCAGGCAGCGGCAAAATCGTTGCCGGTGATCAGGATCGGCGAGACACCGTCACCCGCGCGCACCGGACGATCGCCACGCGCTGCGACTTCTTCCAGACTTTCCACCCACAGCGGGCTGGTCGCGTAACGACCGGGGAAGGAATCCAGAAGGTAGAAGGATTTCGTCAGGACGTGATCCGGCGGTACCGGTTCAAGCGGCGGTACGTCTAGATCTTCCAGGATTTCCCGCAGCTTCAGTGTTGCCGGTGTGGAAGAAAAGCCGTTGGCCGATGCATTGATGTGGTCACGGGTATCGAACAGGATCGTGCCGCCATTGCGCATGAAGGTGTCTATGCGGGCAATGGTCTTATCGTTCGGCTTGTCCGCCGCCGGATCGATCGGCCAGTAGAGCAGGGAGTAGAACGCCAGTTCGTCACGCTCGATATCGATGGCAATCGGTGCTCCGGGTTCCAGGGCGGTTCGCTCTGACAGGAATTGGGTCAGGCCCGACAGACCGGCAGCACTGGCGTCGTCAATTTCCGGATTGCCCGTCAGCACATAGGCCAGACGGGTTTGCAGGGTCGACTCCAGCGCCAGAAGATCGTCGGAGGCCGTTTGTGCCTGCGCCTGATTGATGCCGATGCCGGCAGGCGCGAGCAGGCCGGCGCCCAGGGCGAACGCCAGCGCCGTGGCGGCGGTCCGGCTGCGCAGGCCGAGACGGCCCAGCCCGCCGGCCAGCAAGAAGACAGCAATCGTGTCGAGGATCATCAGCAAGAAGGCCAGCGTGAAGAACAGGGCTCTCAGATCGAATGGATCGGAGGTCGGATAGGCGGTTCGCGCCACCCGGTCGCCCAGCGCCGACAGGTCAAGCGGCAGAAGTTCGTCGTCCTTGCGCATGAGATTGAGCGCACGGAAGCCGTCCTCGGTGCCGTAAAGACCGGGGGGCGTTCTGCGGCTGGCTTCCGCGTCCCGGAAAAGAGATGCGCTCACGGGCGTAACTTCGACCGGCGGCGGGCCGAAATGACCGTAGCCATCAAGCAGGCGCAAGGGGGGGAGCACGCTCTTGGCCGGTGTGCCGTCTTCCGCGGTTTCCGAGGCAGCGGCCACATTGGAGACCGACAGGATCCGGCGCAGCATGTTCAGGAAGACGCCGGACAGCGGCAGATTGGACCAGGACGAGTCCGCCGTGACGTGGAACAGCACCATCGACCCGGCGCCGAGAGGAGCCGCGGTTACCAGCGGTGTGCCGTCTTCAAGCATGGCCCAGGTCCGTTCCGGCAGGTCCGAGGTCGGTTCGGCCAAGACCTGACGCGTCACGGTGACTTCCTCAGGCACCCTGAGCCCGGAGAAGGGCGAGCCTTCCGGGAAATCCGCAAGATGCTGCGGCTGTTTCCAGCTGAGAGATCCGCCGAGGGAGCGGTCACCGGCGCGCAGACGCACGGGAATGAGATCGTCGCTGCCGCCTGCCGTGCGCGGACCGGCAAACCGCACCAGCGTGCCACCGCTCTCGATCCAGTCGCGTAGTGTCGCGGTGGTCGTTTCCGGCAGCCGGCCGACATCGGCCAGAACCAAAACGGAAATGCCCTGTTCGATCAAGGATGGCACTGCTTCGGCGATATCGGCATCGCGCGGGCGGCGAATGTCGGAGAAGGGCGCAAGCGCACGTTCAAGATAATAAAGTGGCGAAAGCAGCGGTTGATCCAGATCACCTGACTGGCCGGAGATCAGGCCGACCGTGCGCCGGCGCCAGCTGTCATCCACCAGTTGCACCGCACCTGCCGCAGCCTCGCCGGCAATTTCCACCCGGGCAATGTCGTTGCGCAGTTCGCTCGGCAGTTCGAAACGCGCTTCGGTTTCGGTCTCGCCAGCGTCGAAATTCGCCTGAACTTCACCCAGAACAAGGCCTTTCAGGTCCAGCGCCTGAAGGGTTGTCGTGGTCTGTTGCTGGTCCGGATGCCGAACAACGGTCAAAGACAGCGCATCGGTATCGTTGTTCAGGTTTTTCAATCCCA
Source organism: Labrenzia sp. ATLA3 (assembly GCF_057180185.1). Lineage (NCBI taxonomy): Bacteria > Pseudomonadati > Pseudomonadota > Alphaproteobacteria > Hyphomicrobiales > Stappiaceae > Labrenzia > Labrenzia sp. ATLA3. The sequence continues at coordinate 138,606 of NZ_JBXUKV010000002.1, read as the reverse complement.
TGGGCGTGTCCAGCCCGGTCAACACCGTTATGGGGGCGTTGCCGGAGATCTGGGCGAGGTCAGTCAGAAACGGCCCCTTGGTACTGGTGTTGTCCGACAGCCAGATCACGGCGCCGGGCGGGTTGGCCTGTGCGGCCTTGCGCAGACCTATGCTGAGTTCGGAGCGCTCCGGTGGATAGGGGCGCGGCTCGAGAGCACGAAGTTTCTCAAGGGCGGTGGTTGCGGCCTCGGGCGTAAAACTCTGACCGGGACCTTCCGCTGTGGCGGCAAACAGGATCGGCTGACCGCTCTGTTCGGCTTCAGTCAGGATCTGCTCGGCGGTGTTGACCTGCGCAGCCCACCCTTTGGCGGATGTCCAGCCGTTGTCGACCAGAACCCAGAGAACGCCTTCACCTGTATCGAGCGGTTCGCTGGATCGCCAGATTGGCCCGGCCAGGGCGATAATCAGGATCGCCGCCATCAGCAAACGGAGCAGCGTCAGCCACCACGGGCTGCGCTGTGGGGTTTCCTCATGCTGGTCGATGCCGATCAGAAGCCGGGTTGGCGGAAACCGGATCTCGCGCGGGCGCGGCGGTGTCAGCCGCAACAGCCACCAGATGACCGGAAGCAGCGCGAGCGCGGTCAGGATCCAGGGAACGGTAAATGTCAGAGGCAATCCTGCGAACACGGGTCAGATGCCTCCTTTGGGTAACAGGTCCAGCGCGCCGGACAGGGCGCTGTGAAGCACGAGCAAGGGTTCGGACGCCGGACGATCCGTGTGGTGCAGGACGTAGGTCCAGCCGGCCCGTCTGGCGATGTCGCGAATTTCCGCCCTGTGGGCTTCCAGGCGGTTACGGTAGTCTTCGCGCCATTTTTCCGCGCGCCCGGCCGTCAGCCGGACACCCTGTTCCGGATCCGTGAACTCCACCCTGCCGTCAAACGGGAAAGTTTCTTCGATGGGATCGAGCACCTGCACCAGATGGCCCCGCGCGCCTGTGCCGGCAACACGGGCAACCCATGTCGCAATTTCCTCAATCGGGTCGAGGAAGTCGGAGACCAGCACAACATCGGCAAAACGCTGCACGGCGATTGTGTCCGGATAGGCGATGGGTTTGGAAAGATGGGTGAGTGCATCCGCCAGGCGCTCAGCGGCACGGCGGTCGGAAAAGGGCCTTGTCAGACCGGGCAATCCGATACGCTCGCCGGTTTCGGCCAGCATGTCGGCAAGGGCCAGCATCAGAACAATGGACCGGTCGCGTTTGGAAACGTCTGCCAGGCGAGAGCGGAACACCATGGACGGCGACAGATCAGCCCAAAGCCAGACCGTGTGCGCGGCCTCCCATTCGCGTTCGCGGACGTAGAGATGGTCATCGCGCGCAGACCGTCGCCAGTCGATGCGCTTTGCCGGTTCGCCCATGTTGAACGGGCGGAACTGCCAGAAACTTTCACCCGGGCCTGCGCGGCGTCTGCCATGCCAGCCGGCGATAATGGAGCTGGCGACATGGCTCGCCTCGACCAGCAGGTCCGGCAGCGCATTCGCGACCGATCTGGCCTCGCCGATGACATTCGGCCAGTTTTCAGCGTCGATGCCTGTCTGGTTGCTGCCCTGAGTGCTGCTCGAATCCATGCGGCCGGCTTTCTGGCTGGTTAAGGTAAGGGGGTCAGGCGATCTGGTCCTTGACCCGGCGGATGACGTCGCGAACGGTGTGCCCGTCAGCCCGTGCGGCAAACGTCAGCGCCATACGGTGCTGCAGGACCGGTTCGGCAAGAGCCAGCACGTCATCGACGGAAGGCGCAAGACGTCCGTCGACCAGCGCGCGGGCCCTGACAGTCAGCATGAGTGCCTGACTGGCGCGCGGCCCCGGTCCCCAGGCAATCAGGCTGGTCAGATCGGAAGGGGCCGAACTGTTGTCCGGACGGGCGGAGCGTACAAGCTTCAGGATGGCCTCCACCACGGATTCGCCAACGGGCATGCGCCGGACCAGTTGCTGATATTCCAAAAGTTCTTCGGCGCGCATGGCCACCTGGGCCGTGGCCTGATCGGCGCCTGTGGTCTCCAGCAGGATGCGGCGTTCGGCTTCAAGATCCGGATAGTGGACGTCGATCTGCATCAGGAACCGGTCGAGCTGAGCTTCCGGCAGCGGGTAGGTGCCTTCCTGTTCAAGCGGGTTCTGGGTGGCGAGCACGTGGAAGGGGCGCGGCAGATCGTGCGGGTGGCCGGCGACGGTCACATGATATTCCTGCATCGCTTGCAGCAGCGCCGACTGGGTGCGGGGGCTGGCCCGGTTGATTTCATCTGCCATCAGCAGCTGTGAGAAGACGGGACCCGGAATGAAGCGGAACGAGCGGCCGCCGTCGGCGCCTTGTTCCATCACTTCGGCGCCCAGAATGTCCGAGGGCATCAGATCCGGTGTGAACTGGATGCGGCGGGCGTCGAGGCCTAGAACGGTGCCGAGAGTTTCCACCAGCTTGGTTTTGGCAAGACCGGGCACGCCGACCAGAAGACCATGGCCGCCGGCCAGAATGGTGACCAGCGATTGCTCCACCACATTTTCCTGACCGAAGATGATCCGGGCGATATCAACCTTGGCATCGCTGATGCGGCTGACGGCGCGTTCGGCTTGCTCGGCGACGGCGGCGAGATCTTCTTCGCTTGGGGTGGAGGGAGAAATAACGCTCATGGTTCACCTTTCCCGCAATCTGCGTTGCGACTGCCTGCCCGGCTTTCGGGTAAACAATGCCGCTGACCTTTGTTGCTGCGACTCAAGCAGTCTGACACCATATAATTCAGTAGATAAGGCGCAATTGTGCGCCATACAGTGGAAAGGTCCAAGTTTCTTTCCAACCTTTGGGGAAAAGGCCGGGCCTGCAGGCACCTGTAGCCGAACGAGCGATATCGGTGGAGGGTCGGAATTGTCAAAAATTCCGGGGCCTTGATAAAGACAGCAAGGACGAAACATCCATGGCGGAGGAAACCGCAAAAACAGATGCTGCATTACCGGAAGGTCTGAAGGCCCTGATGAGCCGGGCGGACACAGGCGGCAAGGGACCGCCGCCGGTAGACAAGTGGAACCCGCCGTTTTGCGGGGATCTGGACATTCGCATCGCCCGCGACGGTACCTGGTATTACCTTGGGTCACCCATTGGCCGCATGCCGCTGGTGAAGCTGTTTGCCTCGGTGCTGCGCAAGGATGAAGATGGCAGGCACTATCTGGTCACGCCGGTGGAAAAGATCGGCATCACCGTCGAAGATGCACCGCTTCTGGCGGTCGAAATGGCCGTCGAGGGTGTGGCGCGGGAGCAGCGGCTCACAGTGCGGACAAATCTCGGTGATCTGGTTGCTGTTGGAGAGGACCATCTGCTGCGTTTTGAAAAAGAACCGGACAGCGGCGGCCTTAAACCCTATGTTCACGTCAGAGGGCGCCTGGAGGCCTTGTTTACCAGAGCGCTGATGTATCAACTGGCGGATCTTATGGAAGAACGGGAAACGGATGACGGCACCCGGATGGGGGTCTGGAGCGGTGGCCGGTTCTTTCCGGTCGATCCTGCTTTCCTGAACGCTCAGGACTGACCGAATGATCTGTTTCGCACGACCGGACACACCGATTGCATGACTGCCTTCCCGACGAAATCCCTTGCCGATCCCGCGGACTGGCCAACCCTGTTCAGGACGCGGCTGGACGATGCGGCGCTTCGAGGTTTCGAGCGCGAGACCGGCGATCACATTCTCAACCCCGATCTTGGCCCCTACGCGAAATGGGACGGTGCGCCAAGGGATGCCGCAGTGCTTATCGGTATCGTCGAGCGCGGTGATGGCCCCAATGTGGTGCTGACACAGCGCACGGGGCATCTGAAGTCCCACGCCGGACAGGTGGCTCTTCCCGGAGGCAAGATTGATCCGACCGACAGGGGGCCTGTCGAGGCGGCTCTGCGGGAGGCGGATGAAGAAATCGGCCTTGCACCGGAGCGTGTCGAGCCTATCGGCAATCTGGCACCCTATCTCACCGGTTCGGGATACCGGGTCGTGCCGGTGGTCGGCACCATTCGGGAGGGGGCGACCTTCCGTCCCAATCCCGGTGAGGTTGAAAGTGTTTTCGAAGTGCCTTTGGGATTCTTGATGGATCCCGCAAACCATCAGAAACTCAGCCGGGAATGGCAGGGAAAACGTCGTTACTTCTACGCAATGCCCTTTGGAGAACGTTATATCTGGGGCGTCACCGCGGGCATTATTCGCTCCTTATATGAAACGGTCTACCGCTAATGGTTCGTGTGTTCATACTTCATCTTTTTCTGTTTCTCCTGCCGTTCATCACCTACGGTTTCTGGCTGTGGCTGAGCAAACGTCACAATGATCCTGGCCGTTGGGCCGCAAAGCCGCTGGCATGGCTCACGCTGATCGGTCTGATTCTGGTGATTGCCGGACTGGTCGGCATGGCATCCTTCGGTCATGCCCCGGAGGGCGCCAATTGGCGACCGTCTGAAATGCGAGACGGCGTGTTTGTGCCCGGTCGATACGAATAACACCATGTGCGTGACTGCTGAACAGATCCTTCAACAGGCCGACTGGTTGAAAGCGCCGGGCATTCAGGCGGTGTTCGAGGCGATCGAGCAGGAAGGCGACGAAGCCCGGGTTGTCGGGGGAGCCGTGCGCAACACCTTGCTCGGTCATCCTGTTCCAGATGTCGATATCGCGACAACGGCATCGCCTGAAACGGTGATGGAGCGAACACGCGCGGCTGGCCTGAAACCGATCGGAACCGGTATCGACCACGGCACGATCACCGTTGTCAGCAGTGGCTATCCCTATGAAGTCACGACGCTTCGGGAGGACGTGGAAACCTTCGGGCGTCAGGCGCGAGTTGTCTTCGGTCGAAACTGGACGCGCGATGCCGAGCGCCGGGATTTCACGCTTAACGCGCTCTATGTCGATCGCCATGGCCGGCTGCACGATCCGCTTGGCGGATTGGACGACTGCCTCGACAGGCGCGTGCGTTTCATCGGCGACCCGGACAAGCGCATTCGCGAAGACTACCTGCGCATCCTGCGGTTCTTCCGGATTTACGCAGCCTATGGCGCTGGAGACATGGACGCAGACGGCCTTGGAGCGTGTCTGCGTCAGCGCGACGGACTGCGGCATCTGTCTGCCGAGCGGATCGGCCACGAGATGCGGCGGTTGTTACGCGCGCGTCTGGCCGCGCCGGCGCTGAAAATGATGAACGATTGCGGTCTTTGGGAAATCGCGACCGGCGGGCTGGCCCGTATTGAGGATTATCTGGCCTTGCGCAACCTCGACGTGGACGCGAGCAACGTGACCGATCCGGAGCTCGGACTGGTGGTGCTGACCGGTTTCGTGCGTGAGGACGTAGAGCGCGTTTGCGATCGGCTGCGGCTGTCGAATGCCGAACGCGAGAGAATGCGCACCGCCTGGGCGGCGATGAGATGCCTACGCCAGGCGGACAAGCTGCCGGAAGCTGCGCACCTGGTCTATCAGTTTGGGCGCCAGGGAGCGGTCGACGGCCTTTTGGGGCGCTGGGCCGGCCTGCGGGCGCAGGACAAGGATCCCGGCGATACGTTCACCGGTCTGCTGGAGCGGTTGAAAGACGTTCCGTTGCCGCAATTTCCCATCAAGGGGGCAGATCTGATTGCAGCCGGTCATGCCCCCGGTCGGGCACTCGGCGACCGCCTCAAAAGCCTGGAGGCGGATTGGCGAGACAGCGGTTTTTCCCTTTCCAGACAGGACTTGCTGGCGCGGGCAGGGGAGGTGACTTAAGGAAATTTTAGGTGACACTGCGTCACATCGCGATGCTGATTTCCTTTTGGAAAGGTTTTGTGGATATTCTGCCATGACGAAGCGTGTGCGGACGACTGTGAGGCGGTGAATGGAAATTGTTCTGATCTCAGACGGACCGCTTGCGCTTGATTCACCCGTCAGAAAACTTCCGTTTTTCTTTCCGGCCCGCCTGATCGACATGTCCAAGGTGTCCGAAAGCACAGTTGGTGACGGCCGTGCTGCCGTGGTGGAGCTGCTGGGCGCAACCGATGCCGGGTTGACGGCCCTGAAATCATCCTGGGCCAGTATTGCCGAGATCCCCGTGATCTGCCTGGTTTCCAAGAAGAACCGGCGGGAAGTCATTCAGGCATCCGCACTCGGCAAGACCGAAATCATGGAACGCGACACACCGCTTGCACTGCTTGTGCGCAAGCTCAAGCTGATCCTGCAAGATGATCCGCTTGCCCAGGTTCCAAACGGGCTGCCTGCCAAGACGCTGGAAGCCTACAAGAAAGGCAATGCCTTTCTGGAAAGTCTGGCTCTGTCTGCAGCGGAAGGCTCGAACATCCAGACCAGCCTGATGAACGAAGGCGCGGCAGAAATTCTGTCGGCTCTGTCACTGGACGGCTTGTCGCCCTGGCTGGATGCCGTGCAGTCACATCACAGTGGAACCTATTGTCATTCCCTGATGGTTGCCGGCATTGCCGGATCTTTCGCGCAGCATCTCGGCTGGAGTGAGAAGGACTGTCAGGAAGCGATTGCCGGCGGTTTGGTGCATGACATCGGCAAGATGCGTATTCCGCTGACGATCCTCGACAAAGCCGACAAGCTGACGGATGCCGAGCGCTCGATCATCGACAAACATCCCGTATTTGGCCGTGACATCCTGAAGCCGCGGCTTGAACTGTCCGTCGACATCAAGAAGATGGCCATCCAGCATCACGAGTTTCTGGATGGCTCAGGATATCCGGATGGACTGAAGGGAGAGAGGATCTCTCCCAAAGTCCGCCTGATGACCATTTGCGACATCTTCACCGCGCTCACCGAAAAACGGGCCTACAAGGATGGCATGCCGGTTCGTGTTGCCATTGGCGTGATGCAGGAGATGGGCCGGAAACTGGACCAGGCCATGTTGAAACAATTCGCGCACATGGTCCTGGACCGGGATATGGGCGAAGTCATTCGCCCGCCGCAGAAGGTGACCCGCACGCAGGCCGTTTGACCCGGCACCCACCCATCAGATGTCGGAACCAAAAATTACGGCCATTTCACCACGGGGGGCATCGACGAGAGGATCGAGGCGACGTTGCCGCCGGTCTTCAGGCCGAAAATCGTGCCGCGGTCATAAAGCAGATTGTATTCCACATAACGGCCACGGCGGATGAGCTGTTCTTCACGCTCTGCATCGCTCCAGGATTTCTGGAAGTTGCGCCGGACCAGCTCAGGATAAATGTCGAGGAATGCCAGACCGATGTCCCTGGTGAAGGCAAAATCCTCCTCCCAGGTTCCGCTGTGCAGATAATCGTAGAAAATGCCGCCGATGCCACGCGCTTCGTTGCGGTGTTTCAGGAAGAAATAGTCGTCACACCAGGCTTTGTAGGCGTCATAGTCGGCAACGGCATGTGCGTTGCAGGCGGACCGCATGGCCTCGTGAAAGGCAATGGTATCGGGGTCGTCCTGCGTCCGCCGGGCATCAAGCACAGGCGTCAGGTCCGCACCGCCGCCGAACCACTGGCGGGTGGTGACCACCATACGAGTGTTCATGTGAACGGCGGGAACATGCGGGTTCTGCGGATGAGCAATGAGACTGATACCCGACGCCCAGAAACGGGGATCTTCGCTGGCACCGGGAATCTGGCCGCGAAATTCGGGTGAGAATTCGCCATGAACGGTCGAGATATGCACGCCCACCTTTTCAAAGACACGGCCATGCATCATCGACATGACGCCGCCGCCCCCTTTTTCCCCCGTGCTGTCGGTGCGCTCCCAGGGTGTGCGCTCGAAGCGGCCGGCAGGCTGGTCCGACAGTGGGCCGGACAGATCGCCGATCTCGTCTTCAAGGTCTTCGAAAGCCTTGCAGATCCGGTCTCGCAGCTCCTTGAACCAGGCCGGGGCCGTTGCCTTCTTGTCCTCGATGCCGTCCGGGATGGGACCGCCGCGGTTTTCAGGGGTAGGTGCGTTCATGTGACTGCCTGGACTTGTTGCAACCTGCCGGACCGGCGGGCATGCGATTGATTGCTATCACCGGCTTTTAGGAAATGTGCCTGATTGCCGCAAGGCTTCACCCAGCACCATGCCCGTGGACACAGCAACGTTGAGCGAGCGCATGCCCTCTGCCATGGGGATCGTCAGCCGGGCATCAGCCAGCGCGTGTACGTCCTCCGGCGCGCCTGAGCTTTCCCGTCCCATCATCAGGATATCATCTGAGTGGAATGTAAAATCCGCATAGAGGACGTCTGATTTTGTCGTCATGAGGATCAACCGGCGCCGCTCGGACCGCCGCCACTCATCGAAGGCGGCAAACGATATATGACGAACCATCGCGGCCCGTTCCAGATAGTCCATGCCCGCCCGCTTCAGCGCAGCGTCGGAGATTGGAAACCCGGCCGGCTCAATCAGATGTACGGTCGCCCCCATGCAGGCGGCGAGGCGCAGGATCGTGCCGGTGTTTTGCGGAATGTCCGGTTGGTAAAGGGCGATGTCTGGCATGGGGATCCACGTTCGTTTCGAAGCTGCGGCTCAATAGCAGCAGGCACGGCTTTTGTCACAGAGCGGTGTGGTGGCTGCGCCCAGGCGGACCCTGCAACATACGGGAAGAAGGCGAACCGGCAGATATTTTCACTGGGCCAATTTCACGCCGGGCGCGTAGGATAGCCTGAAGATTCGCTCCAGCCCCCATGGAGACGCCCCGTGTCCCCGCTCTTTCGCGTTTTTGAAACCTGGATAGATCCATTCCGGGCGCCGCCAAGATCCGGCATGCCTCATGGCGGGTTTGCCTTTCTGATGTATTTCGTCAGCCAGGTGCGCTGGCCGTTTATCGCCATGCTTGTCATTGGCGGCGCGGCCGCATTCGTCGAAGTGGCGATCTTCAATTTTCTCGGCCGGATCGTGGATCTTCTGGAAGAGAGCAATCGGGCGACCTTCTTTTCCGATCATTTCTGGACCCTCATGACCATGGCCTTCGTGGTGCTGGTCGTGCGCACGCTGACAAACTCGCTGATGGCGCTCGTGGAAGAGCAGACAATCGTCCCCGGGTTCTTCAATCTCGTGCGCTGGCAGTGCCACCAGCGGGTAATGCAGCAAAGCCTTTCCTATTTTCAGGACGATCTCGCCGGGCGTCTTTCGCAGAAGGTGATGCAATCGGGCATGTCGGCGGGAGATTTCATGACCAACCTGCTGCAGGTGGTCTGGTTCATCGTCGTTTATGCGATCACGACACTGGTTTTGATCGCGGATCTGGATCTGTGGCTTGGGGCGCTCGTGGCCGTCTGGCTGCTCTGTTTTACCGTGACGGCGGTCGTGTTCGTGCCGAGGGTTCGTGCCGCCGCCAAGGATACCGCCAATGCCTATTCCGGTGTGACGGGCCGTCTGGTGGATACCTACACCAACATCCAGTCGGTGAAGCTGTTCGGCTCGTCCAAGGAAGAGAGCCGGGGGGCGCGGTCTTCGGTGGAAACGATGATCGCCAAGCTTCATGTCTTCACGCGGCTTTTGACCAGCATTCGCATGATCATGACGATGGTCAACGGAGTGATGATCGTTGCCATCTCCGGCATGGCACTGTCCATCTGGCAGGATGGCGGCATCAGTGCCGGTCATGTTGCCTTCACGCTCAGTCTGATCCTGCGCCTGAACATTCTGCTGAATCGCCTGTTCAATCAGCTCAACGGTCTGTTCCGCCACTTCGGCTCGCTGCAGGACAGCATGGAAACCATCGTCAAGCCGGTGGCCCTTGCGGACAAGCCAGATGCCCCGGCGCTGAAGGTGACCGCCGGGGAGGTCCGTTTCGAGAATATAAGGTTCCACTACGGAAAGGCGGCAGGGGTTATCGATCATCTTGATCTGACGATCCGTCCCGGCGAGCGTGTCGGTATCGTGGGTCCGTCAGGGGCGGGCAAGACAACGCTGACAAGCCTCCTGCTCCGGTTCTTCGATGTGGAAGCGGGGCGCGTGCTGATCGATGGACAGGATGTGAGGGATGTGAACCAGGAAACCCTGCGCCGGTCGGTTGGCATGGTGACGCAGGATCCCTCGTTGCTGCACCGTTCGATCCGCGAGAACATCCTCTACGGACGGACATCGGCCAGCGAAGAAGAGTTGCTGGAGGCAACCCGAAAGGCCCATGCATCCGGCTTCATCCGGAAGCTGGAAGACAGGCGCGGCCGCAAGGGCTTTGACGCCTTTGTCGGCGAACGCGGTGTCAAACTCTCCGGCGGGCAGCGTCAGCGCATTGCCATTGCAAGGGTGCTGCTGAAGGATGCTCCGATCCTTGTGCTGGACGAAGCGACCTCCGCGCTCGATTCTGAAGTCGAGGCCGCCATTCAGGAGAACCTGCAAGGCTTGATGACGGGAAAAACGGTGATCGCCATCGCCCACCGCCTGTCAACCATCGCAGCCATGGACCGGCTGATCGTCATGGACAGGGGCAGGATCGTTCAGCAGGGCACGCATGAGACACTGCTTGAGGATGCGGATGGCCTTTACGCGCAGCTCTGGCATCGTCAGTCCGGTGGCTTCCTGGAGGCAGAAGGCGAATTTGCCTGAGCGAGAATGCCGCGAGAGGCCGTTGGCAATTTAGGGGGCCACACCCTAGGGCTGATCCATCGCGATAGCCGTGTCGTAGACCGGTCAGGCTAATCAGTGGCAAAGACAGGGGGCCGGCTTGAAATACCTCACGGCATATATTGCAACAGTTCTCGTCTTTCTTGCCGTGGACTTCGTCTGGCTCACCCAGGTGTCGACCCGGTTTTATGTCGACCGCATCGGCCACCTGATGATGGAGCGGCCCAATATTGTTGCGGCCGGTGTTTTCTATCTGTTTTACGTCGTCGGCATCGTGATCTTCGCGGTTGCGCCCGCACTCAAGGCCGAGAGTCTCGCCATGGCCGCCATCCTGGGAGGGCTGTTCGGCCTCTTCACCTATGGCACGTATGACGTCACCAATTATGCGACCCTCCGGGATTGGCCGATATCCGTTGTAATCGTCGATGTTGCCTGGGGAACGGTGCTCTCCGCGGTTTCTGCGACAGCTGGCTACACCATCACACGGTTGATGTCCTGAACCGCCACCTGTGGACCTCGGTAGACGACGGCATTGTAAGAAATGTCATGTCTAAGTAGTTCTCCCGAGGACCGGCCGTTACTGAATTTTTACGTGCAGACCGCTAGTATTCCTGCTTGCGAGAACGGCGCTGATGGAAGGCGGCGGTAAGCGGGATGAAAATACTTTCGGGGTTTCAACGTGACGCTTTCAATCAAGGGCCGGTTTGTCGCCATGGTTCTGACGGCCGCCGCCATCATGATGGCCGGTACCGCATTTGCCTTCTATACGTTCCGCCAGGCCTTCATGGAAAAGATCGGCACACCAGCGGGTGCGCAGGATTTTCTGACTGGAAATGTCGCTGACAAGATCGACGGCCTTATTCTGGATCAGATGATCACCATCGGTCTCGTTGTCATGCCCGTCGGGCTTGCCTTTCTGGCGTTTGCGGTCATTCTTGCCGTCGGTCTCGCGCGGCCCATGAACCGGCTGCAGGCGGGCCTGGACATGTTGTCGAAAGGCAATCTCGATATCCAGATCGACGGCGCCCAGCGGACCGACGAGATCGGTGCCATCGCCCGTTCCGTGACGGCTTTCCGCACCAATCTCGCAGAACGTGCGAAAGAGCAGGCAAGTCAGGAGCTGGCGCATCAGGAAGAGCTCAGTGAAGAACGCAAGGCCTTGATGCAGGACGTTGCGGACGACTTTGAAAAGTCCGTTATCGGGGTGGTCTCTGCCTTGTCCACGGCTGCCAAAAGCGTTGCGGGCAACTCTGCCGATCTCAACAGGGCCGTGAATTCTTCCATGCAGGCTGTCCAGCAAGTTCATCAGGCAACGTCGGAAGCCAGCAGTTCCGTTGCTGTCGTGACCAATTCGGCGGACCGGTTGTCCGGTTCGTTGAGCCGTGTGCGCGAAGATGTCGACCAGGCAACGGACATTGCCAGCACCGCGGTCGCGGAGGCCCGGAAAACCGACGAGGTTGTCGGCAGGCTTGCCGAGACGGGCCGCGCCATCGGTGAAATCGTGGAATTGATCAGCCAGATCGCGAGCCAGACGAACCTGCTTGCGCTCAATGCGACCATCGAGGCGGCCCGTGCCGGCGAAGCAGGACGCGGATTTGCCGTTGTCGCCAATGAGGTCAAGGCCCTGGCGGAGCAGACGACGCGGGCCACCGAGGATATCTCGGCACAGGTGACGGCCGTGCAGGAAGTTGCCGAACTCTCCGAAACAGCCATTCGCTCGATCGCGGAAACAATCGGCCGTGTCAGCGAGATCTCCGGAAAAATCCGCGAGGCGGTCGAAGAACAGACAACGGCTACGCAGGAAATCAGCAGCAATGCCATGACGGCGCGTGCGAGCTCCGATCAGGTGGCCGGAAACGTCGATACCTTGAGCGAAGTGATGGAGACCAGCCGGACGGCAACCGAGGAAATGACCGGTGCTGCCGATGAACTGGGGCAATTGTCGAACAGCCTTCAGGAGCAGGTGAGGCAATTCCTTCAAAGCGTGCGGGCGGCCTGATCGGTAAAATTACCGCGTTGAGACTATAGGTATAATTACCAGTATATTGCAAAATTCTGTTGCAGTGTAGGGATTTATTCAGCTCTACTCTCGTAGAGTAAGTTTGATCAAATCTCTGGACTGAAGACGAAGTATGTCAGAAATCTTAGGGGGGGTGACGGGTCAACAACTACTGTTCGTTCTGGGAATTGCTTCGGTTCTTGTCGCCGTTGGCTATTTTTTCGGACGGCGGCGGGGGTTAGCTGCTGTACCTGCCCGTGTTTCCGGATTCGGGAACGATACCGCAATCCTTCAGCTTGTCGTGCAACACGCCCATGAGGGCCTGGTCATGCAGGACATCTACGGGCGCATCGAATGGACCAATCCGGCCTATTCCCGCATTACCGGGTTCAGCGCCGAGGAAATTCGCGGTCGCCGCCCCCAGGAATTCATCCTGCCGCCTGCCAATCAAATTTCGGCGGAGGAGATTGAAACCTTCCGTTTCGATCTGACGAAGTTCCGGTCCGGAACCGAAGAACTGATCCTCAACCGCCGTAAAGACGGAAAGTTTTTCTGGAACCAGCTCACCTTCGCAGTCGTCGAGGGAAAAACGCTGGAAGACACCAAGATCATTCTTATCTGCCGTGATGTGACCAACCAGGTCGAACATGTGAAGGATCTGGAGCACGCACGTATCCGCTTGAAACATCAGGCAGAACATGACGATCTGACGGGCGTTGCCAACCGGGGCAAGTTGAACTCCTATCTGTTGGAGCGCATAGCGGAGGGCGTGGGCGGCAACGCGCGGATCGGGATCATTCATTTCGATCTGGACCACTTCAAGGACATCAACGACAGCCACGGCCATGGTGCCGGCGACACCGTGCTGCGCCATGTGGCCACGGTGATGAGCCGTGTTCTGGGCAACAAGGGTCTGGTCGCACGTATCGGTGGCGACGAGTTTGTTGCCGTGGTTTCCGACCCTCAGGGGCGGGAGGAAATGGAAGATCTGGGCAACCGGATTATCGAGGGTCTGACCAAGCCCGTGCGGGTGGATCGTCACCAGGTGCGGGTTACCGGCAGCGTCGGGCTCGTGCTTGCCGATGCGGCGACTGCGAGCGCATCCGAACTGATGAATCACGCGGATATTGCGCTTTATGCCGCCAAGCGGTCGGGCCGCAGCCAGATTTGCTGGTATACGGATGCGCTTGGTGCGGCCCATCGCCATCGTCGCATGATCCTGGCCCAGCTCGATGAGGATCTTGAAAACAGCGGCCTGTCCTTGATGCTGATACCGCAATACGACATGGAGAGCCGGCGGATCACCGGGTATGAGGCAGCTGCCTGTTGGCTCCATCCTTCGGAAGGGCTTGTCGATCCGGTGAGCCTTCTGTCGGCGCAGGACGATACGAAACGCATCGCGCAGATCGAACTTTTTGCGTTGCGCGAAGGCCTTAACAAGGTCAGGCGACTTCGGGACGTGTCAAAGGTAGCGTTCTTCATGTCGGTGAACCTGAGCGGGGCCAGCCTGAAGGATGCCGGTTTTGTGGCGCAGCTCCGGCAGGCTGCCTGGGAAGCGGGCTTCGAAACCAGCGATATCGTGGTTGAGCTGGACGAGAAGATCATCCGTTTCGACGAACAGGACGGTCTGTCTGGATCGGTCGATCTTTTAAAGGAGATCGGCTGCAGGGTTGCGCTCGACAAGTTTGGCGGCGGACACGGCGGTGCCGGTCAGCTCATTTATCTCAACGCGGACCAGCTGAAGCTGTGCCCGATGCTTGTCGCCGGCCTGGAAGAGTGCAGGGAAAAGCAGCAACTGATCCAGTCGATCATAAGGCTTGCCGGCAATATGGGGCTCACGATTTCGGCGGCAGGCGTCGACACGGCAACGCAAGCTGATCTGCTCAGACAATTCGGTTGTACCATGGTCCAGGGCAAGATCATTGCCGAGCCGCTCTCTGTAACTGAGGCGGAAATTCACATGCGCGAATTCGAGTTTCAGGAACATCGGGCATAACTTGCAAGGTGCGGGGATGCTTTGCCACTCTGTGGCCAATGGGCAACAGATGGGCGCTTCATGCTGCAATTCGACGCATTTCTGCTTTTCAAGTACGACGAAAGCAGGTACCAAAACAACCAGTCAACTCATGGTGGTTGACATTGTTTCCCTAGCAGCCGCCCGGCTGCGCAACCAGGAGGGCACCAAATGAAAGATCGCTGCATGATCCACCCATATGCCGCTCTCCAGCGTTGCCAAGGTCCAGCTGTCCGCTTCCGCTAGGAAGCCACAGCCCTTCCTGAATTTCCTGACTTTTGCGGTGACCGGCTGAAGCCGTGCCCTTTGAGCTGCATGCGTTACCGCGCATGTCTGCCGTCACCACGTTAATGATCCCATTTCGGAGATGATCCGATGTCATTTCATTTCACGCCGGACCTGTCCCCAGAGACGGGGCGTCCGGACATAGAGGTGTCCTTACCGGAAAAACCACGGCAGGCCTTGTTCAGCCGCGCGATGCGCGCCGCACTGGCTGCCGGCGTCTTTCTGAGTGCCACTTTCGCGGTTGCCGTTGTGTTCTTCATTCCGGTGATCGTCTTCAATGTGAGCCGGGTCGAGGCTCTGGAAATCGCCGGGCGCCATATACCGGTGACACAGTTCGCCGACGAGCTCGGTGCGCTTTTCTGGGGCACTTTCATCGTGGCTCTCGCCTTTACAAGTTTTATCGCCAGTCTGCTGCTGTTTGCGACTGGCCGCATCATTCGCCCGCGTAGCAGGCCTGTGCACACCGATGACGATGCCCTGGTGCATCTCAACGTGCTACGGTTGAGCGGGGCCGAGAGGTAATCATGTTCGAGCGTTTCGAAAAACTCGTCGATCCCTTCGAGAAGACTGTTCTCGAAGTGCCCCCGAAGGGCTTTTGGGCCTTCTGCTGGTACTTCACAAAACCTGTCTGGCCGATCCTGGCCGGTGTCTCGATACTGGGCGCGCTGGTCGCTATCGTTGAAGTGTACATCTTCACGTTCCTGGGCGATCTGGTCACATGGCTGGAGAAATCCGATCCTGAGACCTTCGTCAGTCAGAACTGGCAGATGCTTCTGTTCATGCTGGTAATTCTTCTGGTGTTGCGCCCGCTGCTGGAAGTTGCCTGGCAGTTGCTGTTTCACCAGGGGCTGATGGGCAACTATCCGATGTCCATCCGCTGGCGTGTCCATCGCTACCTGCTGCGCCAGAGCGTGTCGTTCTATCAGAACGATTTCGCGGGCCGGATTGCGACCAAACTGATGCAGACCGCGCTTGGCGTGCGCGAAGTCGTCTCGCGCATGGCCGATATCATGGTCTATGTCGCGGTCTATTTCACCGCCGCCGTCTTCGTGGTGGCGGGCGCCAATATCTGGCTGAGCCTGCCGTTCCTGGTCTGGATCGGCGCGTATCTGCTCACGATCCGCTACTTCATTCCCAAGTTGCGGGATGTCTCGAAGCAGCAGGCCGACGCGCGGTCGCTGATGACCGGGCACGTGGTTGATGCCTATACCAACATCACCACGGTGAAGCTGTTCTCCCACGCGGATCGGGAAGAAGCCTATGCACGCAACTCCATGCTTGGCTTTCTCAAGACGGTTTTCCTGCAGATGCGTCTGGTGACAGGGCTGAATATCGTTCTGGTGTTCATCAACATGCTGCTGTTGACGGCTGTCGGGGTTCTTGCAATCGTCCTGTGGCAGAGCGGCACCGTGACCATCGGTGAAGTCACCATTGCGGTTGCTTTCGTGCTGCGTCTTCAGGGGATGTCCCACTGGATCCTGTGGGAACTGGCGGGCCTGTTTGAGAACATCGGCACCGTGCAGGATGGCATCTCGACCATTTCGCGGGAACGCGAAGTGGTGGACGTCAAGGACGCCAAAACGCTCTCAGTCCATCAGGGCGAGATCTGTTTCGAACGCATCTGCTTCCACTATGGCAAGGAAGCCGGGGTGATTGAGGATCTCAGCCTGACGATCCAGCCGGGTGAAAAGATCGGTCTGATTGGCCGTTCAGGCGCGGGCAAGTCGACACTGGTCAATCTGCTGCTGCGCTTCTACGACCTGGAAGGCGGGCGGATCCTGATCGACGGGCAGGATATTGCCCATGTCCGGCAGGATGACATCCGGGCGAAGGTCGGTGTGGTGACGCAGGATACGTCGCTGCTTCACCGGTCGATCTTCGAAAACGTGGCCTATGGCCGTCCGGATGCGACGCGGGAAGAAGTGCTGACCGCTCTTGAACAGGCGCATGCGCTGTCCTTCGTTTACGACCTGGAGGACATGGAGGGCCGAAAGGGTCTCGATGCCCATGTCGGCGAGCGGGGCGTGAAGTTGTCGGGCGGGCAGCGTCAGCGCGTGGCCATTGCGCGGACCCTGCTCAAGGACGCCCCGATCCTGGCGCTGGACGAGGCGACATCCGCTCTCGACAGTGAGGTGGAAGTCGCCATTCAGGAGAGCCTGTTCGACCTGATGCAGGGCAAGACGGTGATCGCAATCGCCCACCGCCTGTCCACCATAGCGGCCATGGACAGGCTGATCGTGATGGACAAGGGTCGAATCATCGAGGAGGGATCCCATCAGGAGCTTATGGAGCGGGGCGGACTTTACGCACAGCTTTGGGAGCACCAGTCGGGCGGTTTTCTGTCCTCGGTTCAGGCCGCCTAAAACCAAAGACCAATGGCAAGAGCGGAATTCAGCCGAATTCCGCTCTTGCGCTCGTTCCCTAAAAAAGGGCAGAAAAGCGGCGGGGCAGTGGTTTTGACTGCGACATATGCGTTTCGAGGCGTTTGTTGAACTGGACAAGCGTTTCGAAGGGTGCAAAAAGACAAGCCGCTTGGCCGGTGCGCAATAGCTCGTATCCGGCCCCCGATGAGCCCGGCATGGTTCCGTTCCCTTCTTGGGCAAAGAAGGGACCTCGGACGTGATGCGGGCTTTCGGTACAGGTTGAACAGGTTTCGAGAGGACGCGACCTTGGCACATACGGATCAGGCGGAACCGACCCGCCGCGATTTCCTCTATATTGCGACCGGCGCCATGGGCGTCGTTGGCGCTGGCGCGCTGGCATGGCCGTTCATCGACCAGATGAACCCGGATGCCTCCGCATTGGCTCTGGCTTCCATCGAGGTTGATATCACTCCCGTGGAAGAGGGGCAGTCAATCACAGTCAAATGGCGCGGGAAGCCGGTATTCATCCGCAACCGTACCGAAACGGAAGTGGAAGAAGCCAAGGCTGTTCCGCTGGACGAGTTGAAGGACCCGCTTGCGCGAAATTCAAATCTGCCGGCGGATGCTGAAGCAACTGACGCCAACCGCGGCGTCAAGGGCAACGAGAAATGGCTCGTCCAGGTTGGTATCTGTACCCACCTCGGCTGCGTGCCGATCGGAAGTTCCGGCGACTTTGATGGCTGGTTCTGTCCGTGCCACGGCTCTCACTACGACACCGCCGGCCGTATCCGTAAGGGCCCGGCTCCCGAGAATTTGCTGATTCCGCCGCTCGAGTTCGTCAGCGACTCGACGATCAAGATCGGCTAACGGCATAGATTTTTAGGAGACAGCCATGGCTGGACATTCAAACTATGTACCGCAGAGCGCCGCGGCAAAGTGGCTGGAAAGCCGCCTGCCGGTTATCTCGCTCGTACGCGGCTCTTTCGTTGATTTCCCGACGCCGAAGAACCTGAACTACTGGTGGACTTTCGGTGGCATCCTGTTCTTCATGCTGATCGCGCAGATCATCACCGGCGTCGTGCTGGTGATGCACTACACGCCGAGCACTGGAGCAGCCTTCAACAGCGTCGAGCACATCATGCGCGATGTGAACTTCGGCTGGATGCTGCGCTACCTGCACGCAAACGGCGCGTCGATGTTCTTCATCGCTGTCTACATTCACATTTTCCGCGGTCTCTACTACGGCTCCTACAAGGCGCCGCGTGAGATCTCATGGATCCTCGGCGTGATCATCTTCCTGATCATGATGGGCACCGCCTTCATGGGCTATGTTCTGCCGTGGGGCCAGATGTCCTTCTGGGGCGCTACGGTTATCACCAACCTGTTCTCGGCCATTCCGCTGGTCGGCGAGGAAATCCGCACCTGGCTGTGGGGTGGCTTCGCGGTCGACAACCCGACCCTGAACCGCTTCTTCTCGCTGCACTATCTGCTGCCGTTCATGATCTTCGGTGTCGTTATCCTGCACGTGTGGGCGTTCCACACCACGGGCAACAACAACCCGACGGGCGTTCAGCCGAAGACCAAGCAGGACACGGTTCCGTTCCACCCGTACTACACGATCAAGGATCTGTTCGCGATCGTCGTGTTCATGATCCTGTTCGCATGGTTCGCCTTCTACGTGCCGAACTACATGGGCCACCCGGACAACTACATCGAGGCCAACCCGCTCGTGACACCGTCGCACATCGTTCCTGAATGGTACTTCCTGCCGTTCTACGCGATCCTGCGTGCTGTCCCGGACAAACTCGGTGGTGTTGCAGCCATGTTCGGTGCCATTGCGGTCCTGTTCGTCCTGCCCTGGCTGGACACGTCCAAGGTTCGCTCCGGCACGTATCGCCCGCTGTTCAAGCAGTTCTTCTGGATCTTCGCAGCCAACGCTGTCGCACTTGGCTATCTCGGTGCGATGCCGGCTGAAGGTACCTACGTTCTGCTCGCCCGGGTCTGCACGGTCTATTACTTCGCCCACTTCCTGATCATCCTGCCGATGCTCGGGTTCCTGGAAAAACCGCGGCCCCTGCCGGCCTCGATTTCCGAAGCGGTTCTGAAGGGCGGAGCCGGCAAACCGGCTGGTGCCACTGCAGCACCGGACACGAAGTAACGCGGCCCGGATCAGGAGTTAATTGAGACAATGAGCACCATGATCAAAATGGTTCGTTCCTTCGCTGCGGTGGCGGCTGTCGCCATCGCGACCCCGGTCTTCGCAGCAGGCGACGCACCGCACATCGAGCGGCAGCAGTGGTCCTTCTCGGGTCCCTTCGGTTTCTATGACCGTGGCCAGTTGCAGCGCGGTTTCAAGATCTACCGGGAAGTCTGTTCTTCCTGTCATAGTCTGAAACAGGTTGCTTTCCGCAACCTCGCCTCCGATGGCGGGCCGGGCTTCACCGAAGAACAGGCGAAGCAGATTGCGTCCGAGTACACTGTCATTGACGGTCCGAACGATGACGGCGACATGTATGAGCGTCCGGGTATCCTGGCGGACAAGTTCCCGTCTCCGTTCCCGAACGAGGAAGCAGCACGCGCTTCGAACGGTGGTGCGTATCCGCCGGACTTCTCGCTGCTGGCAAAGGCCCGTGCGGCACACCGCGGTTTCCCGTGGTTCGTGTTCGATGCCTTCACCCAGTACCAGGAACAGGGCCCGGACTACATCTACGCGCTGTTGACCGGGTATGAGGAAGAAGAAGTGCCGGATGGCGTGACCATTCCGGAGGGCAAGTACTTCAACCATTCCTTCCTGGCTGGTCCGGCGATCGGCATGGCGCCGCCGCTGTCGGAAGAACTGGTCGAATACACCGACGGTACGCCGATGACGGTCGAACAGTACGCGCATGACGTTGCTGCTTTCATGATGTGGGCTGCCGAGCCGCATCTGGAAGAGCGCAAGAAGATTGGCTTCCGTGTCATGATCTTCCTGATCGTGTTCGCTGGTATGCTCTACTTCACCAAGAAAAAACTTTGGCGCAACGTCGAGCATTGATTGATTGCCGCCCAAGTGCATGATGAAAGCCGCCGGTTCTTCCGGCGGCTTTTTCTTTGAGGGGTAAGGCGATGCGCCGTGCATTGATGTTTCTGGCAAGTCGTCCGCCTCCAGCCCCCGCAGTTTCACAATCAGCCGTATCCAACATGGTCGAGGTGCTGGACATGCCGTTTGCAGATATCAGCGGCGCGGTCGGTCTGGTCGCCAGTTCGGGGGGCATCACCGCTCGGCGGTAGGCTACCGACCGTCTCGAGGTCGGGCAGGTTGCTGGTAGGGTCCGGCGTTGCTGGCGGCGGTGGCGAGAACGGGGCCGAAAGCGCCAGGGCCGGGCTTGACGCCATTACGGAACAGTTGAAATAAAACATCGCTGATGCGGGCGCATATCCCGCTGACTACCTTTTTACTTCTGTTTGGAGCGGTTATGGCAGACGCAGTATTGGGCATTATCGGCGGGTCCGGCATTTACGACCTTCCGGGGCTGGAAAACTCCGAATGGATTGCCGTCAACAGCCCCTGGGGTACTCCATCCGACGACGTGCGCATCGGCACCATCGACGGTCTCAAGGTGGTGTTTCTGCCGCGCCATGGACGTGGACATGTCTATTCGCCGACCTCGATCAACTACCGCGCCAATATCGACGTGATGAAGCGCTGCGGCGTCACCGATCTTCTGTCCGTCTCCGCTTGCGGATCGCTCAAGGATGAGCACGCCCCCGGCACTTTCGTGCTGGTGGATCAGTTCATCGATAGAACCTTTGCGCGGGAAAAGAGCTTCTTCGGCACAGGCTGTGTCGCTCATGTGTCGATGGCGACCCCGGTCAGTCCGAAACTGGTCGATGCGGTGGCGGCGGCTGCGGAAGCCGAGGGGCTGTCCTATGCAAAGGGCGGCACTTATCTTGCCATGGAAGGTCCGCAGTTTTCGTCGCTGGCGGAAAGTCAGCTCTATCGCTCCTGGGGCTGCGACGTCATCGGCATGACAAACATGCCGGAAGCCAAACTTGCCCGGGAAGCCGAGATTTCCTACGCGACCATTGCCATGGTCACCGACTATGACAGTTGGCACCCGGACCATGGTGAAGTCGATATTCAGGCAATCATCAAGGTTCTGCACGAAAATGCGGAAAACGCACAGAGGCTCGTTGCCCGTGTGGCGCGGGATCTGCCGCGTGAACATCAATCCTGCCCGGCCGGGTCCGACACCGCGCTGGAGTTTGCCATGATGACCGCGCCCGACAAACGTGATCCGGCGCTGGTCGCCAAACTGGACGCCGTTGCTGGGCGGATCCTGAACCGGAGATAGGGTGTGGGCCGCAAGCGTGGCCGACATAGCCCCTTGAGACAAAGCGAAATTGCTTCGACCGGCAGGTCAAACTTGTTATAACGACCGGCCGGGTCAGTTGCCCGGACCCGTTTCAAAAGAGAGATATCCCGATGACCGCACAGACCATTCAGGATGAACTTGTCGGTGCCATCCGCACGATCAAGGACTATCCCAAAGAGGGCATCCTGTTCCGGGACATCACGACATTGCTCGGCGATGCGCGTGCGTTTCGCCGCGCCGTCGATGCGCTGGTGCAGCCCTGGGCTGGATCAAAGGTCGATCAGATTGCCGGCATCGAGGCGCGCGGTTTCATCCTGGGAGGTGCGGTTGCCCACCAGGTGTCCGCCGGCTTCGTGCCGATCCGCAAGAAGGGCAAGCTTCCGCACGAAACCGTCCGGATCGCCTATTCTCTGGAATACGGCCTGGATGAGATGGAAATGCACAAGGATGCGATCAAGCCGGGCGACCGTGTCATCCTGGTCGACGACTTGATTGCGACCGGTGGCACGGCCGAGGCTGCCTGCAAGCTTTTGCGGTCCATGGGGGCGAATATCGAGGCCGCGTGTTTCATCGTCGATCTGCCGGATCTCGGCGGGCGCAAGAAGCTGGAAGCTTTGAAGGTTCCCGTGCGCACGCTCGTGGAATTTCCGGGTCACTAGGTCCGTCATGCCGGGTGGAGCCGAGGGCAGGGATGTGAGACCGGAGTTTTCGGAGAAGTTTCAGAAGGATTTTGAGACCCTTTTGAAATGGCGCCGGGATGTGCGCCGGTTCAAACAGGCGCCACTGCCGAAAGGTGTTCTCGATCATTTGCTGCATTTAGCCGACCTCGCGCCGTCCGTCGGCAACAGCCAGCCCTGGCGGATCGTTGTCGTCGACAGCGCCGAGGCGCGTGCCGGGATCATCGAAAGCTTCGAAGCCGAGAATGAAGAGGCCGCGAAGACCTACAGCGACGACAAGGCGCTCGCCTATCGCCAGCTCAAGCTGGCGGGGTTGAAGGAGGCGCCTGTTCATCTGGCGATCTTCTGTGACGATGACCCCGAGCAGGGACACGGGTTGGGCCGGCTGACGATGCCGGAGACGCTGGCCTATTCCACGGTCAGCATGATCCACACCTTCTGGCTTGCAGCGCGTGCTGAAGGTATCGGTGTCGGCTGGGTGTCGATCCTCGATCCCGACGCGGTCACCAAGGCCCTTCAGGTTGACGCTGGCTGGCGCCTCGTGGCTTATCTATGCGTCGGTTATCCGGAAGAAGAGCATGTCGATCCGGAGCTGGAGCGAGCGCGTTGGCAGGCGCGCACGCCCCTGGCTTCGCGCATCATTCACCGATAGGGCATTCTGCGTTCCCGTGAGCGCAGACAAGATGCTCGCAAAATATGGAAGCGATCAGCTGCAGGCAGTTCAATTGGGGTTGATTGAAAAGCAGCTGATCCAGAGGCAGGGCAAACCATGAGCGTGATCATCCGACGGATCAACGAGGAAGACAAACAAGCTGTGTTTCAGCTTCTGGCAGACAGGTGGGCCGGGCCCGAAATGTTGCTGGATGGTGAGGTCATCGATGCATCGAGCCTGCCTGGCTATGTCGCCTATGCCGGCAACGAACTGGTGGGGCTCGTCACGCTGATCAAGCGGGACAGCGAATGGGAAATCCTGACGCTCGACTCGCTCAGCCGCTGGAGCGGCACCGGAACGCTTTTGCTGAACGCCGTGGTTGATGAGGCAAAGGCCAGCGGTATGCACCGGCTGACGGTGCGCACTTCCAACGACAACCTCGATGCCTTCCGCTTCTATCAGCGCCGGGGTTTCCGCCTGGAACGGGTGGCGCAAGGTGTCATCGACGCAGAGCGCGAGAAGAAACCGGAGATCCCGCTGCGGGGGGACTACGGGATTGAGATCCGGGACGAAGTCCTGTTTGCCCGAAGCCTCTGAGCTTCAGGGCCACCCCTCACTTTCGGCGCCTTCGGGGCCCCTGACAGCAAGCTGTCGGCTGGTCCGGGTTTGCTATTGTCGGATGATCGCGCCGTGCAGCCTCGATTTCGCTGTTGCCGGCCCTGTTGGGTTTCTTTCGGGGCTGTACCAAGCGGATAATGTTGCTTCCGGTGCGTGACGGCTCCAGCCCTACCTTACCTACGGCCGATTTCTGCCAAAACTCGCGGACATCCGACGGGCTTCGCATCAGGTTTTGCGTGCGAGGGCCGAAATTTGCATTGCAGCGCACAATAGTTATAATTGCTCATTCCCAAGTTCATTTTTCCTGACCGGAAAAATTCCGCACATTCGTGCTCAGAATTCCTGAGGAGGATAATTAATGCCTGTCGCCAGGTCCTTGGAAACAGCTGAGGAAATTTCAGATATTGCTTTCGGGTTCATGGGTTCAAAAGCCCTTTTTTCTGCACTTCATGTAGATTTGTTTTCACTTCTTTCGGAAAAAACCTTGTCCCCAGAGGAAGTTGCTCGGGAAAGCGCGCTTGATCTTGATCGCGCGACAACCTTGCTGACCGCTCTTACCAGCCTTGGGCTGGTTCGCCGGGAGAGCGAGGGCTTTACCAATTCCCCAGCGGCAGAGGCCTTTCTGGTGAAGGGGCGGAAATACGACTTCGGCGACTATCTGCGGTTCCAGATCGACAAGCAGATGTATCCCTTCATGACGCAGCTCAACGATGCACTTACCGACAGTCTGGAGGATGGCCAGGTTGCTTCCTATGAGGCCTGGTTCAGCGACCCGGAAGAGGCGCGGCTGTATTCCCGGTCCCAGCATGCAGGCTCGCTCGGGCCCGGTCGGGGGCTTGCCAAGCTTGTGGATCTGTCCGCTGCTAAGCAGTTGCTGGACGTTGGCGGCGGCACCGGCGCATTCTCGATTTCGCTTTGCAAGGCTTATCCCGGATTGCGGTCAACCGTTCTGGACTTCCCCAATGTCGCCAAGGTGGGCGAGGAGTTCATTGCCGAAGAGGGTTTGCAGGACCGCATCCACTATGCGCCTGGCAATGCCCTGAAGGACACGTGGCCGGACAGTGCAGACGCGGTGTTGATGTCCTATCTGTTTTCCGGTGTTCCGGGCACGGCCATACCGGGGCTCGTGCGCAAGGCGTTCGAAGTTCTGACGCCGGGCGGCGATTTCATGGTCCATGACTTCATGGTCGACGAAAATCGCGACGGGCCGAAGCTCGCTGCGCTCTGGCAGCTGCAGCATACCGCCTTCAACCCGGAAGCCCGGTCGATCACGAGTTCCTATGTTGCCGGTTTGATGGAGGCTGCGGGCTTCATCGATATCGCGGTTGAGGTGATGATCCCGGGAATGACGATGCTGGTTCACGGCCGTAAGCCGGACTAACATCCTCCGACAAGATGCGGCAAATGGACTTGATGTCTGTTTGCCGCAGGTTCGGGAGCAGGCAATAGATTTAGAAAAGCGGTCTACGTATTTTCCCTAAGATCTGGAGAAACGATGTCTGCTTCATCTGCCCCCAAGGAAGTTCTGGTGCTACGGCTGCTTCTGGCCGTGCCGATCTTGAATCTGTTCCTCAAGGAAGCGCTTTATGGCGCAGGAGATGCCAAATACTGGTTCATCGCCAATCTGGCGATGATCTGGGCGGTGTCGATCTATGCCTTTGGTTACCCGGCCATCATTGTGCCGGCACTGACCATGGTGCCAATGGCGTTTTTGTGGATCCTGGACGTCTGCCGCTGAGCGCTGCGCCTTCGTGAGGCGCGGCAATACAGGATTGCCATTGAAAGAGCGTGCTGCCGTCTTCAGGGATGCAGCACGCTTTTTGTCTTTTCAGCGCCAGTCAATTGCAGGGATCAGCCCTTGCGACGTTCGACAAAGACCGTGCCCTTGAAGGAGAACACCAGCGTGCCGTCCTGATTGAAGGCCTGCATGTCGGAATGAACGAGGCCCCAGTCCGGACGGCTGCGGCTTTCGGTCTTGCCGGTCACGACGCGGCGGTAGCGCAGCGTGTCGCCGACGAACACCGGTCTGATCCACTTCAGATCTTCAAACCCGGGCGAGGGGCCGAGTTTGGCCGGTGTCTGCCCGGCAGCGAGCGCTTCTTCCTGAAGAGCCTTGTGACGCGTCACCCAGAGCTTCATGAACACGGCCGCAGTATGCCAGCCGGACGCGCACAGGCGGCCGAAATGGGTTTTTGCTGCGGCCTCTTCGCTCAGGTGAAAAGCCTGCGGATCGTATTTTTCCGCAAATCGCACGATGTCTTCCCGGGTGAATGTGTAGTCCCCGAGGTCGAGCGTGTCGCCGGTTTCGATATCTTCAAAAAAGGCACTCACCGGGCAGCCTCCCGTCTTGCGAACAGGTTCGGGTTTTCCCAGACAAGCACTTCAGAGCCGTCCTGGTTGTTTGCCGTTACGCGTATGTTGACGAGGCCCAGGTCCGGTTTCGAGCGCAAGTCTCTCGTGTCGAGTATTTCGACCCTGGCAGTGAGGCAATCGCCTGGATGAACCGGGCGCTTCCATTGCAGCCTGGTGATGCCCGGCGAGCCGCGGCCGCTTGTCTTGTTCAGGAGGTTTTCAGCCAGCAGGCGCATCACCATTGCGCCGGTGTGCCAGCCGGAAGCGGCCAGGCCTCCCAGGATGGATGCCTTGCCGGCCTCTTCGTCGAGGTGGAACGGTTGGGGGTCGAACTCGGCGGCGAAATCGATGATTTCGTCCCGGCTGACGGTGAGGGAGCCTAGCTCGAAGACCTGACCAGGTTCGAAGTCTTCAAAATAAAGGAGATCGGTCATGAATTCCGGTGGGGTTGGCATATCGCGGAAACGCGATGAGCCGCGTTTCCGCCTCGAGAATGGCAAACAAGATCAGTCGTAATAGATTTCGTTATCGTCCATGTAGATGTTGCTGGCTTCGCAGATATCGATGTCGATCGGATCGTCGAGCACTTCGCTGTCGTCGTCCGCCAGCCAGCCGACCTGGAAGGTCTGCGAGCAGTTGCCGCTATCTGCCTCGAACTCGGCTCTTGCGCTTTCGCCGGGTTCGAGAGGTCCGGCCAGCCAGTTGTCCGACCAGCCGTTGCCGTCATTGGTGTAGAACCCGACGACAACATTGTCTTCTGTGTTGTTGTAGATCTGGAAGTACCCTTGCGAGCCGGTTCCCTGTGCGGCGGCTGCGGTCGCAGACGCCAGGACGGCAAGGCCGAAAGCGGCAGATTTCAGTAGCTTCATAGCACGTTTCCCAGAGGGGCAGCTCTGCTGCCCGATCGTGTTGCGACACGAAGCTATTCCCAGCCGGTTCGGAAGTAAAACTAAATCCGCCGGTCTCCCGCCCTGGCCCGGATGCCTATCAGACCGCCACGTATTTGCGCCAATTGTGCTCTTCTTCGAAGCCGAGAACCTCGCGGATCTTGCGGTTGGAAAAGAGGGCTTCATGCTCTCCCAGTTCCCGGCTCA
Organism: Labrenzia sp. ATLA3; assembly: GCF_057180185.1. Lineage (NCBI taxonomy): Bacteria > Pseudomonadati > Pseudomonadota > Alphaproteobacteria > Hyphomicrobiales > Stappiaceae > Labrenzia > Labrenzia sp. ATLA3. Next base: position 111,666 of record NZ_JBXUKV010000002.1, on the reverse strand, counting down.
ACGGCACATCGGGGAAGAAGCGCTTGAGGATTTCCGCATTCGGAATATCGACTGAATTCGTGTCGTTGCCGGCGTTGAAGATCTGGAAGCCGAGGCCATCCTTGTCCAGGCAGCGGTCAACGATCTGCCCAAGGTCGCGGGCGTCGATATAGCAGAAGATGTTTCTGCGGCGCTGCGCCGGATTTGCAAAGAAATCCGGGAACCGGTCGTATTCATGCGGCTCGATGACATTGCCGATCCTCAGGGCATAGATATCGAACCCGGAGCGGCGCTGGAAGGCGCGGGCGGTTTTCTCGTTGACGACCTTGGAAAGACCATAGCTGTCCATCGGGTCGACATCGTAGTCCTCTTCCACGGGCAGCACCTTCGGGTCGACCACGCCATCGGCGAAACAGACGCCATAGGTGGTTTCCGACGAGGCAATCACGATCTTGCGGATGCCCAGCTTCACCGCGGCCTCCACGACGTTGTAAGTGCCCATCGTATTGACCTCGAACGTCCTGTTGTCCGGGTTAATCAGAATGCGCGGCACCGCGGCGAAATGCACGACGGCGTCGAAGGAAGGTACGCCGTTGCCCGGCTCCAGCTCGTCGAAGTTGGCGTAACTGGTCATGACGTTGAACATCTCGCCGGAGGAGGTGATGTCGGCAATGAGGTTGTCGACGCCGGGGTGGTCGAGCGGCGTGAGGTCGACGTTCACGACACGATGTCCCTGCGCCAGCAGATACGGAATGACATGCCGTCCGGCCTTGCCCGAACCGCCGGTGAACAAAATGCGCTTCTTGGTGGTCATGGTTCGATTCCTCCAGTTTTTGAGTTGCGTACATCATGGCCAAACCGGCACGGGAAACCAGTGCCTGTTTTGTTTTTCTGAAAGAAAGACCTTCTCCGTTTCAAGCGGCCTGGTGAGGCGGGGCCAAGTCAGCAAGATTTATCAAAAAGCATGGTGCTAGGGTCCCTTCAATCGAACGGGGCCAAGACATGACCAATCACGAAAAGCTCACACTCTCGCCGCGGGACAACGGCTACATCCGCCGCTTCACACGGGTGATCGAATACATCTACGCCAACCTGGACGAGGATCCGGACCTGGCGACACTTGCCGAGGTTGCCGCCCTTTCTCCCTCCCACTGGCACAGGGTGTGGCAGGCGACCTACGGCGAATCCATCTTCGCGACGGTCAAGCGTCTGCGCCTTCATAGGGCCGCGGGGGATCTGACCTATACCGACCTCGCACTGCCAGTTGTCGCAAAGCGGGCCGGTTATGGCAGCCTTGAAGCCTTTTCGCGCAGCTTCAAACAAGCGTACGGCCAGGCGCCGGGTGCTTATCGCAGCAGCGCCTCATCGTACCGGGTGCTGCCTGCCAATGGCGGTGCGCCTCTTGCCAAGAAGAAAGGACTTTCTCAAATGCATGATATTGTCATCAAAACCCTGCCGTCCGAAACCCTGGTCGTATTGCCCCATCGAGGCTCCTACATGGAAATCGGCAAGGCCTTCGAAAAGCTGTTCGGTATCCTGGCAAGCCGTCAGATCATCGGACAGATTGGTCAGATGAAGGGACTCTATTACTCCGATCCCACACAGGTTGCGGAAGACGATCTCCAATCCGCTGCCGGAGCGGTTGTTGGCGACGGCTTTCCGGTTGACGTTCCGCTCGAGACGCGGGAAACGCGCGCGGGCGATTATGCGGTGCTGCGTTTCAAGGGGCCCTATGTCGATATGAAGTGGGCTTATGAGTGGCTTTACGGCGAATGGCTGACGCAGTCGGGCCGCGAGCCGGACGATGCCCCCTGTGTGGAGGTCTACCTCAACAACCCGCGCGACACAGCCCCGGCGGATCTCCTGACCGATATCTGCCTGCCTCTGAAACCGGCTGCTTGAGCCTTACGTCAAAGCGGCCAGAACATCAGAATGGCCGGGATGCTGACGGTCAGGACAAGCAGTTCCAGCGGCAGGCCCATGCGCCAGTAATCGCCGAACCGATAGCCGCCCGGCCCCATGATGATGGTGTTGTTCTTGTGGCCGATGGGCGTCAGGAACGCACAGGACGACGCTACGGCGACAGCCATCAGGAAGGGATCGGAATTCACGTCGAGGGAATTGGCGATCTGAACCGAGATTGGCGCCGCGATCAGGCAGGTCGCGACGTTGTTGAGGAAATCCGAAAGGGTCATCGTCACCACCATCAAGATGGCGAGGGTGACCCAGGCCGGAGCCGTTGATGTGAGAGCGAGAATTCCATCGGCGATCAGCTGCGCGTTGCCGGCCTGCTCAAAGGCCTGTCCCAGCGGGATCAGCGAGCCGAGCAGCACGATGACCTTCCACTCCACGGACTGGTAAACCTCCGATCCGCTGATCAGGCCCGCAGCGGCATAGAAGATGACGCAGGCCGCCAGCGCGACCGGCAGATAGGCAAGCCCAGCAACGGCAGCGGCAATCGCAATGGCAAAGCCGGCAATTGCCAGCCACGCCTTGTTGCGCTGGATGACACCGGTCTTGCGCCCCTCAAGCGGTAGCACGCCAAGCCATGTGCAGGCGTTTTCCAGACGTTCCGGGGTGCCCAGCAGCAACAGGACGTCGCCCGGGCGTATCAGCTCATGCCGGACGCGCTTTTGCACGCGGCGGCCCTGTCTGGAAAGGCCGAGCAAGGTGACACCGTGGCCGTAGAGGAGACGCATGTCGAAACTGGACCGGCCGATGATCCGGGCGTTGTCCGGTGCGATGGCCTCGACGAGGGACAGGGCATCGCTGTTGAGACCGCCCTTGTGCTGTTCCGAGCCTGCGAACTCCAATTTGGCGGCGCCCATGAACGCCTCGATGGCCTTGGGATCGCCTTCCACGAAGAGATAGTCGCCGGACTTGATGGCTTCGCGGCGGGCAAAGCCGCGAACGCGCCGGCCGTTGCGGATAAGGCCGATGATGGCGACGTCTTTCTCGTCGGCGACGGGGTAAAGGTCACCGACTGTCAGCGGCTTGTCTTCCGGAATCTCGCCGACCTTCAGTTCAGCCACATAAAGGCTTTCGGCGAAGTCTTCTTCCGCCGGCTTGTCGCGGAAATGGCGTGGCAGCAGGCGCCAGCCGAACAGGGCGACAAAGGCAATGCCGGTGACCGCGACCACGAGGCCGACCGGGGCAAAGTCGAACATGGAAAACGGCGCGCCGAGGGCGTCCGAGCGGTATTGCGCGATGACGATGTTCGGCGGGGTGCCGATCAGGGTGATCATACCGCCGAGAATGGTCGCGAATGACAGCGGCATCAGCGAGAGGCCGGGCAATCGTTCCGCTTTCTTGGCTGCCTCTACATCAAGCGGCATGAGCAATGCCAGCGCGGCGACGTTGTTGATGATCGCCGACAGGCTGGCTCCGACCACGGCCATGAGGCCGATATGCCGGGAGAGGCCCCTCGATGCGGAAATCACGAAGCCTGCTATCAGTTCCACGGCGCCAGAGTTCGTCAATCCGCGCGAGACGATCAGCACGAGGGCGATGATCATGACGGCGGAATGGCCGAAGCCGGAAAAGATCTCTTCAGACGGGACCAGGCCCAAAAAGGCGCCCAGAATCAGGGCGGCGAAGGCGACAAGGTCGAAGCGGATGCGGCCCCAGACCAGCAAGGCGAAAACCGCGCCAAAGAGGACGAACAGGGCAATCTGATCAAATGTCACGAACAGGCTCCGGCAAAGACTTGCAAATGCGGGTTCGACCTGAACATGGCCATCCCGCAATCTCAAGACCGCTTAAGGGACTGGGGTCCGGTTTCCTTAAACATTCCAGCAAGAGGCGCTGGACAACGCCTTCGCCGGGGAAACCGGGACCACGACTTCTAAACACGGACCGATGCGAAAAGGTTCCGCGGCATTCAGGGCGCAGTTTGAGCGAAAGCAGGAATGACAATCAGGCCGGTCACACGACCTTGACGGTCAGGTCCGGGAGACCGTCAATCGTCGCCACCATGAGGTCGCCGCGCTGCACCGGGCCGACGCCTGCCGGGGTTCCCGTCAGGATGACGTCGCCCGTGCCAAGGTTGAACAGTTCGGACAGCTTGGCGATGACTTCGGGGATTTTCCAGATCAGCTGGTTGAGATCGCCTTCCTGCCGAACCTCGCCGTTGATGGCGAGGGCAATCCGCCCATGGTCGAGGAACCCGCTGTCCGCCGCCGGCATGATGCGGCCGATAGGGGCGGAGCGTTCAAACGCCTTGGCGGCTTCCCACGGGCGCCCCGCTTTCTTGGCTTCCGCCTGCAGGTCGCGGCGGGTCATGTCGAGGGCGACAGCGTAACCGTAGACATGCTCCAGAGCCCTGGCTGCCGGAATGTCGCGCGTGCCGGATTTCAGAACGACCGCGAGTTCGACTTCGTGATGCACATCGCTGGACAAGGGCGGGTAGGGAAATTCGCCCGACGGATCGAGGTTGTCCGGGTTCTTCTGGAAGAAGAACGGCGCTTCCCTGTCGGGATCGTGGCCCATCTCCACGGCATGGGCCGCATAGTTCCGCCCGACGCAGTAGACCCGCCGGACCGGAAAACCGTTCTGGCTTTCGCTGACGGGCAGGATGGTCGGCAAGGGGGCCGGAATGACGGTCGACATCGCTGAAACTTTCGAGGATTGACGAAAACCTGCTTGTAACGGGTTCGGAAGCTGCCTGTCGAGCGAGAGTTGCGTGACCGGTGTTCCTGACGCCGGTTCCGTCCTTTTCGGGTGCGTCTGCGGCAACGCGCTCGTTCAGAGGATGGCTGCTAGGCCCTCAGCTTCTCGGACGAGGGTTCCGGCTGGGCGTCCTGATCATTGTCTGTGCCGGACGAGGGCATGAACCAGACCACCACGAAAGCCAGCAGGCCAGCGGCGATCATGTAAAATGCCGGCGCAAACTGCAAATGGGTCTTGTCGATCAGATAGGTGGCAATGAGAGGTGCCGTACCGCCAAAGAGTGCCAGCGGGATGTTGTAGCCGATGGAATAGCCGGTCACGCGCACGGACACCGGGAACTGAGCAACCATGGCCGCCATGAGCGGGGCAAAAAAGGCGGACAGGATGACGGCCATGCCGAGCTGACCGAGAACCACCATGACGGGATCGGGATGATGGATCAGCCAGAACATGGGCAGCGCAAAGACCACAACTCCGCCTGAGCCGGCAAGCAAAATGGTTCTTCGGTCGATCCGGTCGGCCAGATAGCCGACAAGGGGCAGCAGCAGCATGAAGACGACCATGACGCTGGTGTTGATCGTCAGGGCCCGGCTTTCGGTGAACTTGACGTAGTCGACCAGGTAGGAGGTGAGATAGACGAACGTCAGATAGAAGCCGACACCGTTGAGGATGTTGCAGGCAATGGTTCGCATGAGGGCGGGCCGGTGGTTGCGCAGCACTTCGCCAACCGGAGCGCTGACGGGATCATGCGGGGAAGGGGGCTGATCCTTTTCTTCCGCCGTGTTGCCACTGCGGATCATGAAACCGGTGAGACCGACGAGCAGGCCGAAGCCAAAGGGGATACGCCATCCCCAGTTTCCCAGATCGTCTGGCGGCAGCAGGCCGGTAGCCAGTGCCGCCACGCCGGATCCGAGCAGAATGCCGAACGTTGCTCCAACCAGGGCCCAGGAAACGGTGAAACACCGGTGTCGCGGCGGGGCGATCTCGTAGAGATAGACCGTCGATCCGGTGTATTCACCGCCGACGGAGAGGCCCTGCAGCAGACGGAGCAGCGTCAGGAGCATGGGCGCGGCAACGCCAATCTGGTCATAGGTCGGCAAGAAGGCGATCAGCGTTGTCGGAATGGCCATCAGGGCCACGGACAGCAGAAGAGCTCGGCTGCGGCCCACCCTGTCGGCAATATGCCCGAGAAGCAAACTGCCGACGGGGCGCATCAGGAAGCCCGCCGCAAACACACCGAAGGTGCTGATCAGGCTGACTGTCGGATCGTCGCTCGGGAAAAACTGTTGCGCAAGGATGGGGGCAAGATAGCCATAAACGGCAAAATCGTACCACTCCAGCGTGTTTCCCACCGTTCCGGCAACAAGTTTCCGGATTCTGGTGTCGCTTCGTCCCGCCATGCGAGCCCCTCCTGCAGGTCGAATTCCCGTTTGTCCGGGGAAACCCTAGAGGAGATGTCTTTACCTTCCGTTGCGGAAGTCGGGGGCGGGCAGCTAGAGATGAGCGGGGGCAGCGCGCAGGCAGTTTCAGGTTGCCTGCGCGCAGTGTTCGTCAGGTGTTGAACTTGAACAGCAGCACGTCACCGTCCTTGACGACGTATTCCTTGCCTTCGTCGCGGGCCTTGCCGGCTTCCTTGGCTGCGGTTTCGCCGCCGAGGCCGACGTAGTCGTCAAAGGCGATGGTCTGCGCCCGGATGAAGCCGCGTTCGAAGTCCGTGTGGATGACCCCGGCAGCACCCGGCGCCTTGGTGCCGTCGGTGATGGTCCAGGCACGGGTTTCCTTCGGGCCAGCGGTGAAATAGGTGATCAGCCCCAGCAGGCCGTAGCCTGCGCGGATCAGCCGGTCGAGGCCCGGTTCTTCAAGCCCGATGGTCTCCAGGAATTCTTCCTGCTCTTCCTTGTCGAGCTGGGAGATTTCCGCCTCGATGGCCGCGGAGATGACAACGGCGGCAGCGCCTTCCGCCTCGGCCTTTTCGGCCACCTTGGCGGACAGGGCATTGCCTTCTCCAGCAGAGGCCTCGTCGACGTTGCACACGTAAAGCACCGGCTTTGCGGTCAGAAGATTCAGGTCCTTGAGGATCTTTTCCTCATCCGCACCGGAGACTTCCAGCGTACGGGCCGGTTTGCCTTCCTGCAGGAGCGCAAGCGCGGCTTCCATCACGGGCAGAACCGCCTTGGCTTCCTTGTCGCCGCCGGTGGCTTTCTTCTTCAGCGGTGCAATGCGGCGCTCAAGACTTTCCATGTCGGCGACCATGAGTTCGGTCTCGACCGTCTCGGCATCGGCGATCGGGTCGACGGTGCCTTCCACATGGGTGATGTCATCGTCTTCGAAGCAGCGCAGCACGTGAGCGATGGCATCGACTTCGCGGATGTTGGCCAGAAACTGGTTGCCGAGGCCTTCACCCTTGGACGCGCCACGCACGAGGCCGGCAATGTCAACGAAGGTGATGCGCGTCGGAATGACTTCCTTGGATCCGGCAACCTTGCGGATTGCATAAAGGCGCGGATCGGGAACGGCCACTTCGCCCGTGTTCGGTTCGATGGTGCAGAACGGATAGTTGGCAGCCTGTGCAGCCGCCGTCTTGGTGAGCGCGTTGAAGAGTGTGGACTTGCCGACATTCGGCAGTCCGACAATGCCGCACTGGAAACCCATGGGAGTTCGCTTTCGGTTGGTCTTGAGACTTTGAAGCGCTAAATGCCCGAGCCGGGTCACGAGGTCAAGGCTTTGGCGGAGGACAGGGCTGTGTTTGTCAAGAGCGTGTCAGGTTGATGCACCAGATGGCAAACGGCGAGGCGACGTAATCCGGCTGGAAGCTTCCCTCCGGTTTTTATTTGGCTATAGTGAATCCGTTGTTTTGGGCGATTGTTTTAGGAATTGTGATGCGATGATATTTGGTCGCAAGAAACTCGGCTTTCTGTCGGGATTGTCCGGTCCCCTGTTTGCCGCTCTGGCTGCGCTGACGACTTGTGCCACTGTCTTGCCGACGGGGCCAGCGGTCGCTCAAGGTTTCAATCCAAGTGACCTGACAGGTCTTCTGGGCGATACGCCTATCGATCCGGCGCTTCTGGAAGGTGTCGGTCAGGTTGGTGTTACGCGGGCCTATATTCCCGATGCCATCGACCTGTCTCCCATGATGCCGCCGCCCTTGTTGCAGACCTATGGAAGTTGCGTTTCCTATGCCATCGGCTACGCCATGCGCGGCTATTACGCCGCGCTGGAAAACGGCGCGGAACCGGGCAACCGCACCTACACGCCCAGTCCGGCGTTTCTTCATTCGCAGATCCGCAATCGGAACGAAGCCTGCGAAACCGCCGGAAGCCACGCGCTTCTGGCCATGTCCTATTTCAAGGGCAACGGATCACCCGACCAGGATGACATTCCTGATGCGGCCATGTGTTCGGAGCGGGTGGAATACGCAACAACCGCCCCCGACAGGTTCCGGATACGGGACTTCCTGTTCGTCTTCGACAAGGGCCGCCAGCGCCGCAATGCGACGGACAGGGACCTGGATGCGATCAAGCAGCAACTGGCAGCCGGCAATCCTGTGGCGACCGGGTTTTTGATGGTCGGGGTGGTGCCCTCCGCGCAAACACCCGACGGGGTGACGCTGCAATACCTGAAATCGGGCGAGATCTATCAGGGATCGCTCGGGCGCCATAGCGGCGCCGCCGGGGGACATCAGATGGTGTTCGTCGGTTACGACGAGCGCCGTCAGGCCTTCCTTGTCCAGAACTCCTGGGGGCCTTACTGGTCCGGTGACGGTTATGGCTGGATCAGCTACGCGGCAACGAAAGCCGATATGCATAACGCGTCGATCATGCGCACGTCGATCGTGCCGCCGAGACCCGTTCCGGGGCTTCATAGAACCGACCGCGACAATGTCGTTGCCTTTGCAGGGGATAGCTGCAGCAGTCTTTATGTCAGCGAAGACACGCCGGATGGCGCGCCGTTGCTTGCCGGCTTCGTGAGCACGCAGGAAGCGCTGCGGAAACTGGAATCGGAGTTCCCACCCGAGCAGTTGCAGAAGGTCGATGTCCGACCCTGGCCTGTGTGCGAGGCGCTGAAGACCCTAGAAAGACCGCTGGCGGAACCCTCGCGCCCCCGCATCCGCCTTCTGGGAGGCAGCGCCGACCTTCGCTACGGCGATTCGCTGGCGTTTGAGGTGACCGCGCCGGATTTCGCCTCGTTTCTCTACATCGTCTATCTGCAGGCAGACGGCACGGTGGTGAATCTCATGCCGCGCCGCGGCCCCGTGCGTCAGCAGGTTCAGTTCGGTGAGCGCTTCGTCTTTGGCGATGGCCGGCAGGAACGCCAAAAGTTCACGGTGCAGCCGCCCGCCGGGTCTGAGGCCATTATCGTGATTGCCGCTCACAGCCCCATTATCCAGCTGGAAGAGCTGGAAAACGGCGGCTCGGGGCAGTTCTCCATGCCGGTGAGTGCCGAAGGCGGCGCCGGTACCGCAGACGACAGATATTTCCTGACGGCGTTGCGGGCGGGGCTGGCGGACAGGCCGGATGAAACAAGCCTGCCGCGAGAGATTTCAGCGGCCGTCCTACACGTGACAATCCGGGAAGAGTGACACTCAAAGGTTTCGATATGCGATTTCTTACCGAATTTGCGACTACCCGCCTGTCCTGGGCGCCCGTTCTGGCCCTGCTGGTGGGGCTGATGTTGCCCGCAGGCGTTTGCGCGCAAACCGTTACGTCGGATCAGATCATCAAGGCGTTGCTACCCGATGGCGGAGCCCCCAGGTCCCGGTCGATGCGAAAGCAGGAACCCCACCCGTTTCGGGGCATCAGCATCGAAGGCCAATTGCCGCCGGAAGTGGAATTGCCGCGCATCAATCTGACGGTCAATTTCGAGTTCGATTCCGCCTCGCTGACCAATGATGGAATTTTGACCTTGCAGGCACTTGGCCAGGCCTTGCAGGATCCGCGTCTCAGGAACATGCATTTCCAGATCGCCGGGCACACGGACCTGCGCGGAACGACGGCCTATAATCTGGACCTGTCGAGACGAAGGGCCTTCATGGTGGCGGAGTTTCTGGCGGCCTTCTTCTCGATCCCGCGGCAACAGCTTGTGCCGGTGGGCTATGGCGAGAGCCGGCCGGTTGACCCGGGCAATCCGTCGAGCGCTCGCAACAGGCGGGTTGAGATCATCAACGTTCAGCCGCTGTCCTAACCTTAAAGGACAGGGGAATGCCGGACCGGTGATGTGTTCAGTCGCCGCCGCCGAGCAGCTTCTTCAGCATGTCGGCCATGGGCCCCGATTTGGGAACGTTGACCGATTTGCCTTGCCGCGCCTGGCGGATGTGGCTCTGGCCCTTGGGTTTTGAGGGCGCGGACGTGCCGTCCCTCGGGGCAGCTGCCTTGGCGGCATTGCTCGCAACGTCTTTTGACTTGCCAGCTTGGTTTTTGTCCTTGCGCTGCGCCTTTTCCGGTTCAAGAGCCAGGGTCAGCTTGTTGGCGAACTGGCTGTCCTTGCCTTCGGCGAGCAATCCGGCCTGATCGGCGACTTCCATCAGAAGCGGTTCGAGCCAGTCCCGGTCGGCCTTGGCGAAATCGCCCAGCACGTAATTGGACACCAGCTTCTTGTCGCCCGGGTGGCCGATGCCGAGACGCAGGCGGCGGTAGCTTTCGCCGATATGGGCGGTGATCGATCTGAGACCGTTGTGGCCGCCGTGGCCGCCGCCGGCCTTCATGCGGAATTTCGCGGGCGGCAGGTCGAGTTCGTCATAGATGACGACAATGTCTTCAGGCTCGATCTTGTAAAAGCGCATGGCTTCACCGACGGAGCGTCCGGATTCGTTCATGTAGGTGCTGGGTTTCAGCAGCAGGACCTTTTCCGAGCCGAGACGGCCTTCGGACACCTGTCCCTGAAAGCGGGCTTTCCACGGCTGAAAGCCGGAGTGGCGGCGGTGGATCTCATCCACGGCCATGAAACCGATGTTGTGCCGGTTGCCTTCGTATTTGGCGCCCGGGTTGCCCAGGCCGACGATCAATTTCATGGTGCGCCTTTCAAGGTAGAGCATCCTGCATGAAGTAGAATGCCGGCCGGCTGGCTAGTCCTGAAACGAAAAAGCAGCCGTTTTCGGCTGCTCTGCAAGTTGTCCCGCGGGGGGGAGGGAGGCGGAGACCGCCTCCCGATTTTTATAGCAAGGCTTCAGCTTATTCAGCTTCGCCTTCAGCTTCTTCTTCAGTTTCGTCTTCGTCGGTCTCTTTCATACCGGCCGGAGCAGCGATCGTGGCGATGGTGAAATCGCGATCGGTGATGGTCGGCTGGCAGCCTTCCGGCAGGTTCACTGCGGAAATGTGCAGGCTGTCGCCCGGCTGTGCCTTGGCCAGGTCGATTTCGAGAGATTCCGGAATGTTGTCGGCCGGAACGGTCATTTCGACGGTGTGGCGAACGATGTTCAGAACGCCGCCCTTCTTGATGCCCGGGCAGTCTTCTTCGTTGAGGAAGTGGACCGGAATTTCAATCGTCAGCGTAGCGCCCTTGGAGACGCGCAGGAAGTCGACATGGATGATGTCGTCGCGCACCGGGTGCAGCTGAAAATCCTTCGCGATCACCTGATGCTTCTTGCCGTCCACATCGATCACGCCGATGTGCGTCAGGAAACCGCCCTTATGCAGGGTGATGGTGGTTTCTTTCAGCGGAATGGTGATCGGCAGTGCCGGTTTCTTGTCGCCGTAGATCACGGCAGGGAGAAGGCCTTCGCGACGCAGTGTCCGTGCGGCCCCCTTGCCCACCCGGTCCCGTGCCGACGCCTTCAGCTCATAGCTGGCAGCCATGGCAAAACTCCTTCGAGTGTATAGGTAACGGACCGGCGAACCACCGTGCCAGAAGACTCATGTTGTCCGGGATCGGTCCAGAAGCGCCTCCTCCAGGGGTGCAGGCGCGTGCGGGGATATACCCAAACCGCAGGGAAAGTGCAAGTCTGCTGTTGGTCGTTTTTCGCAGGGAACTGCGGAAATTTCAACCTGTAGACCTTCACCCGTGTTCGTAACGCAGATTTGCTGAACCTTCGGGTTGACCGACCGGATGATCCGGCGGACGTTGCGGCCGACTGTCCGGGTGATTTTACCGGCCTTCGAAATCCGATTTCATGCCCACTCCTTACCTTGAAGAGCCGACGTCATGGCCATTGATGAAGACCTCAACGACCGCTTGCGAGAAGCGCTCGGCAACAGGGTAGGCGTCAGCGAAAAAAGGATGATGGGCGCCATGTGCTTTCTGCTGCATGGCCACATGATCGCAGGTGCCGACCGCACACGGGAGGGCGAGCGGCGGTTCATTTTCCGTCTTGGCAAGTCCAACCACGCTGCTGGACTGGAACTGCCCGGCGCCGAACCGATGGTGCAGGGCGGGCGTACCCTGAGCGGTCTGTTCTTCGTCGGTGAGGACGATTGTGACGACGAGTTGCTTCAAACCTGGCTGGATCTTGCCATCGCCAATGCGCTGACTTTACCCCCGAAAGGGGACTGACTTAACCGTTGAGCCGTTTGGAGGTGTCTTCGCGGAAGGACGGATTGGCCTTTTTGGCGAAGGAGACACGCCAGGGTTCAGCCAGTTGTTCGAGCTCCGACAAAGCCTGTGCCACGGCCGGGTCGAGCCGAGGATTGAACCGCGCATGAATGACCTCGCGCAGGTTCCACTCCGGGCAGGGGCGCTCGACCAGGGTCAGCTCGTCGCCTGCCTGAAACGCCCCTTCCTGCAGAACCCGGAAATACCAGCCTGTGCGGCCTGTTTTCTGAAACTGGGCAGCCTGGGTGGGGTTGTCCGTGTGCAGGTTCAGTTTCCAGCAGGGCTGGCGTCCCTGGGAAATCTGCATGCGGACCGTGCCAGCCGACAGGATGTCGCCAATGCACAGGTCTTCTTCCGTGAACCCTTCGGAAGCGATGTTCTCGCCGAAACCGCCCGGCCGATAGATTTCCGCCTTTTCCGGAAGAGCCTCACGCCAATGGTCGTAATGCTCCGAAGGGTAGATGTGCAGCGCCTTTTCCGGCCCGCCATGAACGGAAAGATCCGCCTGTTGATCTCCGATGATGCCCGTTCTGGTGACCTGAAGAACACCATCGGCCAACGATTTCCCGATGGCGGACGGCGCCTTGCCGTCCCAACGGTCTTCGGGCTCTCCTGTAAAGAGCGAGACGATGCGGGCTTTGGTGGTCATGGCTATTGGCTTTCGGCTGGTGTGTGTTCGTGGCAGAGCTGTGCGGCATCGGTTGGCGAAAGCGGCACATTCAGCAGGCGGCAATGGCCGCCGGTGTCTTTCGCCTCATGGTGACAGCAGGTGCGGCAAATGCCGAACGAGCGGCCGCCGCGCTGATGCAACATCGTCAGGACAAGCGCCTTCAGAGAGGATGCCAGCGACGCATTGACCTCCGGTGGCAGGGTATCGATGGCCTTTTCCAGAGACGAGGGACTCTGAAGCACTTCCAGGCCCGGCGCGGAGACGTCATAGCGGATGCTGCGCTTGTCTTCGTCCGAGCGCGTTTCGGCGATCAGATCCTTGCGGGCGAGCGCCTTCAGGGTTTGTGATGCCGTGCCGCGTGTCGTTGCCAGAAAATCGGCCACATGAGAGGGCGCTCGCGAAAAGCGGTTTGCCCGCGCCAGATAGCTGAGCGCGGCAAATTGAGACGGGTTCAACGGCCCATTCCATTCTTCGGCAGCGGCAAGACGCGTCAACCGGTCGATCAGGTCGCGAATGGTCTCGGCATCGGTGGTGGCGGACATAACTTCTTTGTAGCGAGTCGAAATTAAATGCGCAATAGCATCGAGTCGCTACCAAATAGGGAGCGTCTTCACACAGGACGATAGCCGATGTCCAAATCCATGGCCCGACCGGCCTGGATGCCAAGGTCGTGCCCGGTATGAAGGAGCGGCGTGGATGCCAGGGTCGCGCCATGGCAGTGCAGGTTTTGAAGACCCTGAAGCCTGTGCTTGAGGTAGGGCCTATCAGCCTTCGTGCGGGGCGTAGGAGGCCGGGTCGACCTGGGCCGGGCGTCCGGGAAGGGTGAGCTGGGCCTGCCGGGCCGGTGTGGTTGCGATGACATGGCCGGATTTGACGACGGCAAGGCGCGTTGCCTTCAGGCGTATGGCCTCGATCGTGTCCCGGGCCTGCAGCAGCACGAAGTCAGCCTTGCAGCCTTTCTCCAGTCCATAACCTTCAAGGTTCATGGCCTTGGCCGGGTGCGCGGTAACACAGTCGTAGCAGTAGCGGATGGCATCGCGGCTGGTCATCTGGGCAACGTGAAGACCCATGGAGGCAACCTCCAGCATGTCGCCGGAGCCCATTGAGTACCAGGGGTCCATCACGCAGTCATGGCCGAAGGCGACATTGATGCCATAGGAACGCATTTCCGGAACGCGGGTCTGGCCGCGGCGTTTGGGATAGGTATCGTGGCGGCCCTGAAGCGTGATGTTGATCAGCGGGTTCGCAATCGCATGAACCTGCGCTTCCGCGATCAGCGGCAGCAGCTTGGAGACATAGTAATTGTCCATGGAATGCATGGACGTCAGATGCGATCCGGCAACGCGGCCCTCTAGCCCCAGGCGCTGGGTCTGATAGGCGAGCGCTTCGATGTGGCGTGACATCGGATCGTCGGTCTCGTCGCAGTGCATGTCGACCATCAGGCCGCGTTCAGCCGCGATCTCGCACAGCCGTTCGACGGACCGGGCACCGTCGTCCATGGTGCGTTCGAAATGCGGAATGCCGCCGACAATGTCGACGCCCATATCCAGAGCCGCCAGAAGGTTTTTCTCGGCGGTGGCGGAGCGAAACAGCCCGTCCTGCGGGAAGGCGACCAGTTGCAGGTCGATGTAGTCCTTCACTTTCTCGCGGACTTCCAGGAGGCCTTTGACACCGGTCAGCCTGTCGTCGCACACGTCCACATGGGTGCGGATTGCCAGAAGACCTTGCGAGACGGCCAGATCGCAATATCTCAGGGCTCGCTCGACAACGGCTTCGACTGTCAGGATCTCCTTCAGTTCTCCCCACAGCGCGATGCCTTCCAGCAGTGTGCCGCTGCGGTTCATGCGTGGCAGGCCGAGCGACAGGGTGGCATCCATGTGGAAGTGGCTGTCGACAAACGGCGGCGACACGAGGTGTCCGCCGGCGTCGATCACCTGGCCGGCCTCCGCGGTGATCCCGGCTTCCACCGCTTCGATCCGGCCGTTCCGGCAGGCGATATCGATGCCGTGGCGGCCGTCAGGCAGGTTGGCGTTCTTGACGAGGAGATCGAAACTCATGGGACTGTCTCAGCGTTGGCCACGGAAGTAGGGCACAAGAAGGGCTCTTGGATAGTCTGCCCGGCGGGCAACGACAATCAGTGCGGCGATGGAAAGCAGATACGGCATCATCAGGAAGAGCTGACCCGGAATGAAGCTGCCGACCTCGGTTTGAAGTCGAACCTGGAAGGCATCGAACGCGCCGAAGAGGAGGGCGCCGATCAGGGCCTTGCCGGGCCGCCAGGAGGCGAACACCGTCAGCGCGATGCAGATCCAGCCACGTCCGTTGACCATGCCGAAGAAAAACGCGTCGAAGGCCGACATGGTCAGGAATGCGCCGCCGAGCGCCATGATCGCGGAGCCCGCAACCACCGTGCCGATGCGGATCGCATAGACGGAAAGCCCTTGCGATTCCACCGCCGCCGGATTGTCGCCAACGGCCTGAATGGCCAGGCCGAGCGGGGTTCGGTAGAGCACATAGGCGGTGATCGCAACCAGCAGTAGGGCGAGGAAGGTCAGTGGTGTCTGCTGAAACAGGGCAGGGCCGAGGAACGGCAGATCGCTCAGGCCGGGAATGTCGAGCGGCTGGAAGGCTTCGATCCGGGGTGGGGAGGACACATCCGGTAGCGCCGTCCGGTAGATGAAATAACTGAGTGACGTGGCAAACAGCGTTACGCCAATGCCCGAGACGTGCTGGGAGAGCCCGAGCGGCACGGTCAGGATCGCGTGGATGAGCCCAAAGAAGGCGCCCGCCATCGCGGCCACAAGAACGCCGCCCCACAGGCCCGCACCGAGCCACACCGCCATCCAGCCGGCCATGGCACCCGCCGTAAAGATGCCTTCGATGCCGAGATTGAGGACGCCTGCACGTTCGCACACCAGGGCGCCAATGACGCCGAAGATCAGCGGGGTCGCGATGCGCAGCGCAGCGGCCCAGAAGTTGGCGGAGATGAGAATGTCGAGGATATCGGTCATTCTGCCGCCTCCTGGTTGGTCTGGCTGCCGACGAAGCGGATCTTGAAGCGCAGGAACAGTCCGGAGACAAGAACGCACAGAAGGGCCATGGCGACGATCAGGTCCGCCAGGTAGTTGGAAACACCGGTGGCGCGGGACATGGAATCGGCGCCCACAAAGATGCTGGCGATGAAGAGAGCTGCCAGAACGACACCGGCCGGCGACAGCCCGGCAAGCATGGCGACGACAATGCCGGAATAGCCAAACCCGGGTGAAAGATCGGCGGTCAGGTAACCTTTCAGGCCGGCAACTTCCCCAACGCCCGCAAGGCCTGCCAGCGCACCGGACAGAAGACCGACGCGAATGAAGGTGGCGGTGACCGGAATGCCGGCGTGGCGGGCCGCGGCGGCATTTTCGCCGACAGCACGGATCTCGAAGCCCCAGATGGTGCGTTTGAGCAGGAAATAGACACCGAGCGACGAGACAAGGGCAATGACAAGACCCCAGTGAATGCGCATCCGGTCCATCAGCTTGGGTAGGGCCGCTTGATCGAGAATGGGTTCGGACTGCGGCCAGCCCATGCCCATCGGGTCTTTCATCGGCCCTTCCAGCATCATCTGCACGAAAAGCAGGATGATGAAATTCAGCAGCAAGGTTGTGACCACTTCATCGACGCCCAGCCGGGTTTTCAGAAGGGTCGGGCCAAGCATGACGAGACCGCCGGCCAGTGCGCCGGCAAGAACCACCAGGGGAATGAGGATGTAGGGCGGTGCGGAAATGACACCGGTGCCGACGGCAACGGCCGCCAGAGCGCCTGCATAAAGCTGGCCCTCCGCACCGATGTTCCAGAGCTTTGCACGAAAGGCGACGGCCGCCGCCAGGCCCGTGAGGATCAGCGGTGTTGCCCTTGTCAGCATTTCGGTGAAGGCAAAGAGCGAGCCGAAGGCGCCCTTGACCATCAGGCTGTAGCCTTCGAACACCGACAAGCCGGCAAAGGCCATCGGGATGGCGGCAAGCAGCAGGGCTGCCAGGGCAGCGGCAATCGATACGCCCAGCATTCGGGAAACGGACGACGGTCCGCGCGGCTCGAAGCGGATCATGCTGCGTCCTCCGTGGAGTGACCGGCCATCCTGAGGCCGAGGGAGCCACGGTCCAGCGTTTCGCTGGCTTCCGCTTCGGACAGATGTCCGCGGTGGATCACGGCGATCCTGTCGGAAAGGCGCATGAGTTCGTCGAGATCCTCTGAAATCAGGATGACACCGGCGCCGCGGTCGCGGGCGGCCAGCAGGCGCTTGTGAACATCGGACGTCGCGCCGACATCGAGCCCGCGCGAGGGCTGGGCGGCCAATACGACCTTGGGAACGGTTTCCAGGGTTCTGGCCAGCACAATCTTCTGGATGTTGCCACCGGACAGTAGCCGCGCCGGGCTGTCTTCACTCTGGCAGCGGATGTCGTAGGCCTTGATCAGATTGCGGGCCCGTTCCCGCATGGCGGAAAAACGCAGCAGGCCGAGGCGCTGGTTTTCCGGCTTGCGGATGGCTTCGATCGCCAGGTTTTCCGAAACGCTCATCGCCCCGACGATGCCGTCGTGATGGCGGTCTTCGGGAATGCGGGCAAGGCCGCTGTCGATCATGGTTCGGGCGCTGGTCTGGCCGACCCCCTTGCCTTCCAGCGTCATGGATCCACTGCTGAGCGGTTCCAGTCCGGAAATGACACGGGCAAGCGTTGTCTGGCCGTTGCCGGAGACGCCGGCAATTCCGAGGATTTCGCCAGATTTCAGCGTGAGGTCAACCTCGCGCAGGGCATCGCGGCCATGTCCTGCGGAGGCTTTCTCCAGGACGAACAACGGTGCGCCCGGCGTGCCGGGTGAGCGCATGGTCTCGACAATGGCATGGCCCACCATCAATTCGGCGAGCTTGCGCCGGTCGCATTCGGCTGTCGGCAGATCGGCGACCTTGCGGCCTCCGCGCAGCACCGCGACCCGGTGCGAGGAGGCGAGGACTTCGGCCAGCTTGTGCGAAATGAAGATGATGCCGAGGCCATCGTCAGACAGCTTTTTCAAGGTAGCGAACAGGGTGTCCGATTCCTGGGGTGTCAGCACCGCGGTCGGTTCGTCCAGAACCAGCACGCGGGCATCGCGGTAAAGCGCCTTCAGGATTTCCACCCGCTGCTTCTCGCCAACGGAAAGCTGGGAAATGCGGGCATCGAGGGAAACCGTCAGGCCGGAGCGGGCCATCAGCTCTTCCAGCTTGCGCCGGGCTGGTGCGCGGGAGGAGGAAAGCGCGGCCAACCGTTCCGTACCGAGCAGGATGTTGTCGAGGGCGCTCAGGTTCTCCGCAAGCGTGAAATGCTGATGCACCATGCCGATGCCGGCCTGCAACGCGGCATGCGGGGAGCCTGGTTCCAGTTCACTCAGGCCGGTTCCATCCGGCGAGACCATGACCCGGCCCTCGTCGGCGACATAATGCCCGAAGAGGATGTTCATCAAGGTGGTCTTGCCGGCACCGTTTTCGCCCAGAAGGGCGAGGATCTCGCCGCGCTTCAAGTCGAGCGATACGTCGCCATTGGCCGTCAGCGCACCGAAGCGCTTGGTAATCCCGTCCAATCGCAGCACGACGCCAGCGTCCTGTGCCAGACCTGCCATAGGAGCCCCCTCCCGGAAAAAGAATGAGTGCCGCGCTTGACCCTCGCGGCCGGGATACGCCGGCGGTCATTGTGACCGCCGGGTGTCTTGAGCGAAAGCCTACATGGTGGATTTCGGTTCGCTGTCGTTCACATTGACGCGGAACAGGCCGTCGAGGATTTCCTGTTCCTTGGCCTTTGCCGCGGCAACCGCGTCGGCCGGAGCAAGGCTTTCGTCGACGACGAAGCTGCCACCGCCATAGGACATGAAGCTGTAGGGACCGAAATCGGCCGGCTCAAACGTACCGCTGGCAACCATCTCGATGGCCTTGTCGATGGTCGGCTCCATGTGCCACAGCGCGGAGGACAGGATCGTGCCCGGATAATCGCCCGCGGTGTCGATCACGTTGCCGATGGCCAGAACGCCCTTTTCCTTGGCAGCATCCGAAACGCCGAAACGCTCGGCATAGAGAATGTCGGCGCCCTTGTCGATCATCGCGAAGGCAGCTTCCTTCGCCTTGGGCGGATCGTACCAGGAGTTGATGAAGGTCACGAGGAACTTCACGTCCGGATTGACGGCTGTCGCGCCTTCCATGAAGGCATTCATCAGCCGGTTGACTTCCGGAATGGCGTAGCCGCCGACCATGCCGATGACGTTCGACTTGGTGGTGGCGCCGGCAATCATGCCGGAGAGATAGCTCGGCTCGTGAATCCAGTTGTCGAAAACACTGAAGTTCGGTTTGGCCGGTCCGAAGGACGATCCCATCAGGAACGCCGTGTCCGGATATTCGGCAGCCACCTTGCGGGCGGCGCGCTCGACGGCGAAAGCTTCGCCCACCACCAGATCCATGCCCTGTTCGGCATATTCGCGCATGACGCGCTCATAGTCGGTATTGGCGACGTTTTCGGAGAAGGTGTAGGTGATCTCGCCGCGTTCCTGTGCGGCTTTCAGCGCCTTGTCGATACGGCTGACCCACTGCTGTTCAACGGGAACGGTGTAGATCGCGGCGACCTTGACCGGGTCTGCCGCCATTGCGGAGGGAACGGACAGTCCCGCAGTGACTGTGACAGCCAGGGCGGCCGTCAGCATGGCCCTGCGGGCCCTGGAAAATGGTTTGGAAGTGAGCATCTGAAAACCCCTGGAAAGACCTTATGCGCGATTAGATGACCACAAAAGGTGCGTGCCTACAAGCTGAGCAGGGGTGTCTGTGGCAAATTTTTTGAACAAATGGGAAAATTTTTTGCCCGGAACCCGGCTATCCGATGTGCTTAGGCCTCGAATGCAATGGGGCACTGTTGCCTGGTTTCGAGGGCCTATGTCTGAGTGATCTACTTACTGGTGCTTTTTGAATTTATGTTATCACTGGTAGTATAAAATAGCGTGACTTCTGAATTTTTCTGAATCTTTATTGGTATAAATGACAGATGTTATTTCTATATAGATATAACTATTTCTTTTCATGAGATTCTTTATTGCTTTAAATACTATTTTAATTCCGATGTTTGATTATTCTTCTTACAAATTTATGGGAGTGAATGATGAAACATCTTGTTCGAACAGCCGCAGTCTTCTTTTTGCTTACCGGCAGCGCCGGCGCGAATGAATTTGACAGCGAGTTGAAAGACCTGGCTGCTGGAAAGATCGCTGAAATCGCCTCCGCCGGGGAGGTCGTCTCGGCGGTCAAGGAGCAAAATGGTGTTACCGGCTCCTACGATCAGGCGAAAATCGATGAACTGGACGGCAAATGGCGTGAGGAAGCCGATGCCGTTGATCAGCCGATGATCGATGAAGTGCTGGACAAGCCGCTTTCCGTCTATCTGTCGGACGTTCAGGAAGCGAGCGGCGGGCTTTTTACCGAAATTTTCGTCATGGATGCCAAGGGGCTCAACGTGGGCCAGAGCGATGTCACGTCAGATTTCTGGCAGGGTGACGAAGCAAAGTGGCAGGAAACATTTCTCGCCGGCAAAGGCGCTGTTCATATCAGCGAGCTGGAGCAGGATGACAGCACGCAAACGCTGCAGAGCCAGGTAAGCGTCCCCGTTCTCGATCCCGACAGCGGCGCAGTTATCGGCGCAGTGACTTTTGGCGTGAACGTCGACAATCTCTAACAGGCAGGTACCGGCTCTGACGCTGTCGTCCTGGCACTAACAAGCAAGAACCGGCGGGAAGGGTGAACCTTCCCGCATCTTCCGGGGGGAAACCTTGAAAGTATCCGTAAAGCTTCCAGCTCTCGTCCTCGGTATCGCACTTCTTTGTTCAGGAGGCGTCGGTATCGCAAGTTATGTCTCCGGAGCCAATACGGTGCGCGGTCAGGCGGAGCAGCGACTGATGGCGCTGGCGGAGAGCCGCCGGGACAGCCTGCTGGAGTTTTACCGCAGCAAGGAACTGACAATCGGCGGGCACCTGAACGGTCAGGCGCTTCGGTCCGCATATAGCGGTTTCGACGGTGCCTGGGCGAAATACAAGGACAAGGCCTCCGCAACCCTGACCAAGATCTACGTGACGGACAACCCGCATCCGCTCGAGGAAAGGGATCAGCTCGTCAAGGCAGGCCGCAAGCCCTATGACAAGGTGCATGCCAAACATCACACGGCGCTCAGGGACTATGCCGACGCCAACGACCATCCGGACATTTTGCTGATCAACCTTGCAGGGGATGTGATCTACACAGCCCGCAAGCATTCGGATTTTGGTGTCAATCTCAGGGACCCGGCCTGGTCTCAGACGCCGCTGGCTGTTGCTTTCGAGCAGATTGTTTCCGGTGGCGAGGATACGCTCCTGGGCTTCGATCCTGTCCAATATGCCGGCAGGGACGGCGCTGCGACCGGGTTCTGGGTCGCGCCGGTGAAGGTGGGATCCAAGACCATCGGCGCGGTTGCCTACGAAACTCCGATAAGCAAGATCGAATCCCTGCTCGGCAACTATGCCGGCCTCGGTGAGACCGGCAATATCTTTCTCGTCAATGAAGCCGGGTTGACTGTGAGCGACAGCAAGCGCACGGCCGATGCGGACGAAATGCTCAGCGATGCTTTCGCGGCACCCGAAGTGATGTCGGTTATGGACGGCGAGGCGGCCTTCAAGCGTCTGCCGGGCTATCACACCGGGGACGTGTTCGCGGCGATGATGCCTGTCACAGCGCTTGGCAACAAATACACGCTCGTCGTTGTTCAGGACGCCGACGAAGTGTTGGCACCCCTGACTTCGCTCAAGGTCTGGATCCTGGGCATCTCCCTTGCCTGTGCATTCACGGCCGGCGTGATCGGACTTCTGATGGCAAAAAGCCTCTCCGGCCGCATTACCCGGCTGGGGTCCGTGATGAACAGACTCGCCGGTGGAGATACGGCCGTGGAAGTGCCGTCACAATCTGCCTCGGACGAAATTTCCGATATGGCGGAAACAGTTGCGGTCTTCCGCGAAAACGCAATTTCCCGCGACAGGCTGGAAGCCGAGCAGCATGAATCTGCGGCTGCCCGGGAGAGGCAGGCAGAGGCAACGACCCGGCTCATTTCCGGTTTCAGGTCCGAAGTGACGGATATGCTGAATTCGGTTCACAGCAACAGCGAACAGATGCGGCTGGCGGCGGAGGAGTTGAACGGCGTTGCCGACGAGACCGCAAGTGACGCCTCGACCGCGTCGAAAACTTCGGAAGCGGCCTCAACGAACGTCCAGACGGTTGCATCCGCTTCAGAGGAATTGTCGGCCTCCATCCAGGAAATCCGCCGGCAGGTCTTGTCGACGACGGAGATTGTTCGCGATGCATCCAAAGCGGCGGTTGACACCAACACCAAGATCGAAGGTCTTGCTGAAGCCGCACAGCGGATCGGGGATGTCGTGAACCTCATTTCCGCCATTGCCGAACAAACCAATCTTCTGGCGCTGAATGCGACGATCGAAGCCGCGCGAGCCGGAGATGCAGGGCGTGGGTTCGCGGTTGTGGCTTCCGAAGTGAAGGAGCTTGCAACGCAGACCGCGAAGGCAACGGAAGAAATCGAGGGGCAAATTGCCGAGGTACAGGCCGCCACGAAGGATGCCGTGTCGGCAATCGCCGGGATTACCGAGACGATGAGCCAGGTCGACGAATACACCGGATCGATTGCCTCTGCTGTCGAGCAGCAGGGTGCGGCAACCAACGAGATTTCCGGCAATGTTCAGGAGGCGGCGAGGGGCACGCAGGAGGTTGCGCGCACGGTCGAGACCATCTCCAAAAAGACACTGGTGACGAGCTCTTCCGCAGGGCAGGTGCTGTCTGCCTCGACGGATGTCAACAATCACGCCAATGCGCTGCGGGAAACGGTGGATCGGTTTCTGGCCGCGGTTGCTGCTGCCTGATTTCAAGACTTGGCTGAAACAAAAACGCCTGGCCGCAAGGCCGGGCGTTTTTTGTGCCTACCGTCAGCCGGATTAGCTGAACAGGCTGGAAACCGATTTTTCCAGGGCCGTGCGGTTGATGGCTTCGCCGATCAGCGGAGCAATCGAGATGGCACGGATGTTGGCGGCAGCCGTAATGGCGGCGGTCGGTTCGATGGAGTTGGTGATGACCAGCTCCTTCAACTTTGAGGAAGCCACGCGGGCGACCGCACCGCCGGACAGAACGCCGTGGGTGATATAGGCCGTTACCGACTGGGCGCCCTTGGCCAGAAGGGCTTCGGCTGCGTTGCAGAGGGTGCCGCCACTGTCGACGATGTCGTCGACCAGGATGCAGTCGTAGCCTTTGACATCACCGATGATGTTCATGACTTCCGATTCCCCAGGCTTGTCGCGGCGCTTGTCGACGATGGAGAGCGGGGCCTCAATGCGCTTGGCAAGCGCGCGGGCGCGAACCACGCCGCCGACGTCCGGAGAGACGACCATGACATTGTCGGTCGCGTAGCGCTCCTTGATGTCGCGGGTCATGACAGGAGCGGCGAACAGGTTGTCCGTCGGGATATCGAAAAAACCCTGGATCTGTCCGGCGTGGAGATCCAGGGTTAGAATGCGGTCTGCACCGGCTTCTGTGATCAGATTGGCCACCAGCTTTGCCGAGATCGGGGTTCGGCCGGAGGCGCGGCGGTCCTGCCGGGCGTAGCCGAAATAGGGAATGACCGCGGTGATACGGCGGGCAGAGGACCGGCGGAGCGCATCGATGATGATGAGCAGCTCCATCAGGTGGTCGTTTGCCGGGTAGCTGGTCGGCTGGACGACGAAAACATCTTCGCCGCGTACGTTTTCCTGGATTTCTACGAAGATTTCCTGGTCGGCAAACCGCCGGACCTGGCATTTGGCGAGAGGGGCATCCAGGTATTTGGATATTTCCTCAGCCAGGGCTCGGTTGGAATTGCCCGCGACGATCTTCATGAGCCGCAAGTCCTTCTGGTGCGACGGCGGGTTTGCGGGCCGGGGTAGCCTTGCAAACGCGCGGAAAGGCATAGGTCTTAAGTCATGTGCCGGGTGCCGGGAGCCTCGCTCGGAAACCCTCGGCAGGCGGCGGCGTTGTAACAACCAAGCAACCGGACCACAACAGGCCTTGTCGTCTGACGCCCGCTTTTTTTTATTTTTTATGACGCCACGCCGGAATTATCCGGAAAAGCATTTCATTATCGGTTGAGCCAGGCCTGGATTTCCACCATTGAGCGATTGGCAATGCGCGACAGGGTGCCCGAGCTGACCGACTGCCACGGGTCACCGGACGCTCCGCCCGTATCTTCCGTTCCAGAGATTCGCTTCACGCGGCGGCCGCTGCTGTCGACAATGTCGAAAACGTAGAACACGGTGCCGTTGGAGGGTTGTCCTGTTGCCGCCAGATAGCCGTTGACCCGGTAGGTGGCGGACGCGCCGATACGGCGCACCAGCGTGATGCCCTGTTTGCGGGCTTCGGCGCCGATCAATTCCGAAAGATCATCGGCAATGTTGCCCGGTGCCCCGGTGAACGGTTCGAACGCGAAAGTGACACCCTCGTCCTGAGCCGCCTGACCGGCGATTGTCGGTGCGGTCACGGTGGTCGAGATCGGAGTGGGAGGCTGGGGAGCGGCCTGACAGGCGGCAAGTCCGGCTCCGAGCAGAAAAACCGCCAGCAGGCGCCGGGAAGAAAGGGATGGTTGAGTTGTCATGTCTGTCATGGAGACGCTTGGCTCTCGCGGTCGATATCGTCGTGGCAGCGGCCCTGCCGGAAACGCGAAACGCGAACCGGGCCACAATGTTGAAACTGGTTTAGCCTGACTTGACCGGCAGGTCGAGAGGCAGCTTGGACAAGCACTCCGGCGCTCCGGCCGTGGTCAGATAGGTCTGGCCGAGGGTCATGGCGGTTCCAGAGTTCGAATCCATGAGGATCATGTGCATGAAGATAACCATGCCGGGCTTCACTTCCGCCGGGTTGGCGCGGTAGGCCATGGGCATGTCCATCCAGCTTGGCGTGAAGCGGGCCCCCAGGGAATAGCCGCAGGCATTCAGCCGGTGCGGCATCAGGCCATGGGCGTCCACGCGTTCGGCATGGGCGTCGAAAACATCGCCGAAGGTTCTGCCTTGTACGAGCTGTGTTTCCACGGCGGCCAGTGCTTCTCGTGCGGCGGTGTACATTTCCATGTGCCGGTCCGTCGGTGTGCCGATCACCACCGTGCGCATCAGCGCGGCGTGGTAGTGGCGGTAGGCACCGGCCCATTCCAGTGTCAGCTGGTCCTGTTCGGACAGGTTCCTGCGGCCAGACTTGTAACGGCACAGCAGGGCATCGCGGTCGGAGCCGATGATGAACTCATTGCCGGGGTAATCGCCGCCTCCTTCGAAAATGGCTCCCTGCATGGCTGCCAGGATGCGGCCTTCGTTGGCTCCGGGGCGGATTTCCTCCATCGCGGCATAATAGGCCTTGTCGGCGAGCTCCGAGGCCTTGCGCACATAGACGATTTCCTCGGCGCTTTTCACCGCACGAAGCTCGGGGATCAGGGGCGAGGCATCGCTGACGTCCGCAAAACTGGTAAGTTCCTCGTTCAGCTTCAGAGCGATCTTGCCGGTCATGCCCTGGGTGTCATATTCGACCCCCAGCTTTGAGCCGAGCAGGTCCATGTCGAACAGCAGTTCCTTTAGCTGCAGCACAGGGCTTGCGGAGCCACGGTCGATCCAGATGCGGATGTCCTCGATGTTCGAGGTGTGCTTGGCCTGGCGTTCGTCTGCCGAGCGCGTGAGCAGCACCTTGCGGCCATCCTTCGTCACCACGAGGCACTGGAAGAAGCAGAAGCCGAACGTGTCGTAGCCGGTCAGCCAGTACATGCTCTCCTGGGCAAACAGCAGCATGGCATCCAGCTTCTGCGCCTCCATGGCGGCCTTCAGCTTGTCGAAGCGGCTTTCGAACTCGGCATCGGAAAAATGAAGTGCCATGGGTTTTCCTTAGAGAAGTGCAATCGCGCTGATCTGGCGGCCGTAATCCGGCTCCTTGCGATGGGTTGTCCGGCGGTACGAGAAGAAGCGGTCTTCGTCGGCATAGGTACACAGCGCCAGATCGGCGACGTCGCCCAGTCCAAGAGCCTGAAGCTTGTCGGTAATGAAAGCTGGCAGATCGAACATGAAATGCTGGGCGCGTTCCGAAGGCGTGAAATAGCGGGTGTTGTCCGGATGCTCCTGAAGGAACCGGTCCTTGAACTCCGGGCCGACCTCGTAAGCGTCTTGGGAAATCGTCGGCCCCAGCACGGCTGTGATGTTGCCTTTGGACGCGCCAAGGGCCTCCATCGCGGCAACCGTATTCTGCAAGATGCCGGCAACAGCCCCTTTCCAGCCGGAATGGGCCGCGCCGATGACGCCCGCCTTGGGGTCTGCAAACAGAAGCGGGCCGCAGTCGGCCGTCGCGATGCCGATGGCGAGGCCCGGTGTGGCCGTGACCAGCGCGTCGGCCTTGCGCTCCGCATCGGGCGCGAAGGGCGCGCAGACCGTGATCACGTCGGGTGAATGGATCTGATACGGGGAGACCAGGCGATCGGCACCGATGCCAAGCTGGCCGGCAACGCGCTCGCGGTTTTCCAGAACGCTGCCGCGATCATCGTCCGATCCAAGACCAATGTTGAGGCTGGCGTAAATGCCGCCGGAGACGCCCCCCTGGCGGGTGAAGAAGCCGTGCCGGATACCGTCCAGCTTCAAGACGTCTGCTTCTATCTTCATAAGGAGCTCCTGTGCGGAGGGGATTCGCCACGCCAGCGATTGATCCTTGGGGTGTTCAGGACGCGCTGTCAAACGGGGGGAACGATATTCCGGAGTTGGTCACAGCCAACACCTTGAAAAGATCGCCCATCTGGTCGGGAGCGGCCAGTCGTTCGACGGCATCGCGGATTGTTTCCTGTTCCCCGTGGGACTTGCCCGCGCCGAGAGCGCCAGCCCGTTCCAGAAGGCCCGAGCGCAGCAGAAATTCGCCCTGGGTCAGCGGTGGCAGCGCGTGGGCACCTGCCCGGACGGCGGCTGCCGCCAGCGCCTCGAAATTGACATGCGCCGTCAGATCCGCTTCGCCCGGGTGGGCGAGGACATCGTCATAGGCGTGCTTGTAAAGCGCTTGCAGCGTGTCACCCGTGGCTGTCTTCAGGTAGCCATAGTCGATAAAGACCGCAGCGCCGCCATCTTCAGCAATCCGGTGCCCGATCTCCTCGGCAATGGCATTGGCCGCGGGCTGGGTTTCGAAGATCGCGCCTTCAGGGGCAGTTGAAAGATCGGCGGGGATGGCGTCATCCGGCAGCCGGGCCGTGCCGACGCCGAGCATCAGCTCTCCGTCCTGCGACAGGCCGACCTGGCGTTCCTGCCAGCCACGGGCGGTCTTGACGAACTGATGGATGGGCAGGGCGTCGAAAAACTCGTTGGCAACCAGGATCAGCGGACCGCCTGGAACGTCCTGGAACCGGTCGCGGATATTCGGTGTCAACGGGCCACGCGCCAGCGTCGCCATCTGCATGTCTCTCAATCGCGGACTTGTCTCGACCAGGTTCAGTCGGGCTGCCTTTAGGAAGGCCGGGCGCAGGGACGCCATGCGCAGGAGGTCGGCCATCAGCGTGCCGCGTCCGGGCCCCAGTTCGACCAGTTGAAACTCCGCCGGTTCACCAAGCGCCTGCCAGGCCGACAGGCAGCTGGCCCCGATGAGTTCGCCGAACATCTGGCTGACTTCAGGCGCGGTAATGAAATCGCCTTCGCTGCCGAAGGGTTCGCGTGTCATGTAATAGCCGGCGTCCGGGTCGCCGAGGCAGACGGACATATATTGCGCGACCGATAGAGGCCCTTCGGTTTCGATCCGGGTCTTGATCCTGTCTTTCAGTCCCGTCACGCCGCGCTTGCTCCGGAGCTGCGTCGACCTGCCCAGATCATGGTGGCCAATCCGGCCAGGATCATCGGAATGGACAGCAGCATGCCCATGGTGAGAAAGCCGGTCAGATAGCCAATCTGGGCATCGGGAACCCGGTAGAGTTCCGAAATAGAGCGCGCGATGCCGTAACCGAAGGCAAAGGCACCGGCAAGGAAACCGGGCTTTTGCAGCAGCTTGAAGCGCCGGCTGAGCACCATCAGCACCAGAAACAGCACGACGCCTTCGAGTGCGGCTTCATAGAGCTGGCTCGGGTGACGGGGCTCTGGCCCGCCATTTGGAAAAACCACCGCCCATGGCACGTCTGTTGGCCGGCCCCAGAGTTCGGAGTTGATGAAGTTGGCGATCCGGCCGAAAAAGAGGCCGATGGGGGCCGCGCAACCGGCAAGGTCGAACAGCGTCCAGAGCGACAGGCCACGCTTCCAGGCAAACAGGATCATCGCGATCACCGTGCCGGTAAAGCCGCCATGAAAGGACATGCCTCCGGTCCAGATCGCGATCACCTCGGCCGGGTGGGCGAAGTAATAGGCCGGATTGTAAAACAGCACGTAGCCAAGACGGCCGCCGATGATGATGCCGAGCGTGCCCCAGAGCACGAAGTCATCGATATCAAGCGGGGCAGGGCGGGGGACGCCGCCCCACAGGCGGTCGTTGGCCACCAGAAGGCGCATGTAACGCCAGGCCAGCAGAATGCCGACGATATAGGCGAGCGCGTACCAGCGCAGGGCAAAGGGACCGAATTCGACAAGAACAGGGTCGATTGCGGGAAAGGGCATAACCAGGACTGGCGGCACGGCAAAACCTTCCGATGGTGCGCGGGCGAATTTCGGGCTGAACGCTTGCGCGATCTTGCCCGTCCCGTCAAGCCGACACAGGTTCGCACGGCTGGCGGGAACTACGCGCCGAAAGGCGGGGGCGAATGCAAGTGAATTCGGCTGCGGCGGAATTGGTCCTTGAAGTTGCCGCCATTCCCTCATACCTGTCTGTCATCACATGTGTTTCCGATCAAGGAGGGTCTGATGACCCAAGGCCCGAACCGTATTCTCGATGATTTTGCCAAGCTGATGACTGATGCCGCCGGTGTTGCCCAGGGCGCCCGCCGCGAGGTCGAGACCGCTTTCCGCGCTCAGGCAGAGCGTTTTCTGTCCGATATGGACATGGTTTCGCGCGAAGAGCATGAAGCGGTCAAAGAGATGGCAGTGCGCGCTCTGGACCGGATCGAGGAACTCGAATCGCGGCTCGCAAAACTCGAAAATCCGGATTCCGCCGCGTCTGGAGACGCTTAAGGCGACCTTCTGACGTCGATGTGAGCGTTTTCTGTGCAAAGTTGATGACAGATCTAAGACGCTTGAACACGGCAGTTTTGCGTTGATTTTGGGCAGTTTGATGAAAAATACCGCTGAGTCGTCCACAAGTTTCGGCTTTTTTCACTCAACTGGTATGTATCGCTTAAATCAATCCTGCTCCTATACTGAAAGATAACAGGGATTCGTCGGAGCAAGACGGAACCGGTTCCCTTCTAAAGGGCCGTAACAGGACGCGTTTTGCTCCTCCGGCATGGGACTTTTCCCGGCGGCCCGCCCGGTTATCGTGATCGGGTTCTCGGCCCCCGGCTCAGAAGGGGAGTAGGCACATGAGCCTCATCGAGATTGAACTCGATCGACCTGGTAATCCCGTTGACACCATAGAGACGTTCGCCGCGTTGAACGACTGGACGTTCGAAAGGTCGGACGAGGACGAGATCACCATATCCCTTGAGGGGAGCTGGTGTGATTACCACGTCTCCTTCTCGTGGATGGAGGAAGTCGAAGCCCTTCATCTTGCCTGTGCTTTCGACCTCAAGGTCACCGAATTGCGCAAGACGGAAGTTGTCCGTCTGCTGGCACTGGTCAATGAACAGCTCTGGATGGGCCACTTCGATCTCTGGAACAAGGAGAACGTGGTGATGTTCCGGCAGTCGCTGCTTCTGGCCGGTGGTGCGGAGGCAACCTCGGCCCAGATCGAGGGAATGCTGACAAATGCCCTTGAAAACTGCGAACGTTTCTATCAAGCCTTTCAATTCGTCGTCTGGGCCGGTCATTCGGCAGCCGAGGCGTTGAATACGGCCTTGTTTGAAACCGCAGGAGAAGCATGAGCTTTTCAAAGGAACGGCCTTTCCTTCTTGTCGGAGCCGGCAAGATGGGCGGGGCAATGTTATCCGGCTGGATGGCGGAGGGAATCGACCCCGCCGCCATCGTGGTCAATGATCCGCATCTGTCAGAAGAGATGGATGCCCTTCTCAAGAAACACGGTATCCGTCATGTGACCTCCGTGCCGGAGGATCTGACGGCCGGGATCGTGCTGGTCGCCGTCAAACCGCAGATGATGGATCAGGTTCTGCCTGGTCTCAAAACCGCGGTCGCGTCCGACACGCTGGTGTTGTCGGTTGCCGCCGGCACGCCTGTTTCCAAATTCGAGACATTTTTCGGCAAGGTGCCGATCTGCCGCTGCATGCCCAATACACCGGCCATGGTCAAACGCGGCATTACGGCGGTCTATCCGACCCCGGCCGTCTCTGCTCAAGCGAAGGACGACGTCACGAAGCTTCTGTCGTCGGTTGGCAAGGTCGTCTGGCTCGACAGCGAAGATCAGATCGATCTCGTGACAGGTGTCAGCGGATCAGGGCCTGCCTATGTGTTCTTTCTCGCCGAAGCGTTGAGCGAAGCCGGACGGCAGGCAGGTCTGCCGGAAGAGATTGCGCAGGAGCTGGCGGTTGCCACCGTCTGTGGTGCGGGCGAACTGATGCACCAGTCCGGTGAACATCCTTCCGTTCTCAGAAAAAACGTCACCAGCCCGAACGGCACGACGGCGGCCGCGCTCGACGTGTTGATGCACGCCGATGGCCTGCAGCCGGTGATGACGAAGGCCGTTGCCGCTGCTGTCAAGCGCGCGCGGGAACTGGCCAGCTGAGGCAGATTGCCTCTACGAACGTCAATCAGATCAAAAGGCCGCGGGAAAGCGCAATCCCTTTCCTGCGGCCTTTGTTTTTGCGCCGGACTGTCAGGGCGCTTTCCGCGAGGTATGTAGAACGGTTACTGCGCGTTGATCGTTGAAACGGCAAGATTGGTCAGCTTGCTGTTTGCGGCCTTTTCCTGGTCGAGAATGCCGGTCAGAAGGTCGTGCGCCTCATCGTGTCCGAGCACCTTGGCCCATTCGCGCAGCGTGCCGTAACGGGCGATTTCATAATGCTCGACAGCCTGGCAGGCAGCCAGGAGAGCGGCGTTTTTTGCAGCGCCACTCGCTTCGCTGATGATGCCGTCGGTTTCCTTGATGAGACCTTCGATGGCATCGCACTTCTCGCCTTCCGGCTTCTTGCCGAGTGACTTGAAGACCTTTTCGAGAACCTTGACCTGGCCCTTCGTTTCTTCCAGATGCTCGCCAATGGCATCCTTCAGTTTCTTGCCGTTTGCAGCTTCCTGCAATTTGGGCATAGTCTTGGCCATGGTTTTTTCCGCGTAGTAGATGTCCTGAAGAGTATGCTCGAAAGCATCGGCAAGCGTTTTCATGGGATCGTCCTTTCACAATATGCGGAGCGCTCGGGGTGAAGGGCTCAGCATGGGGCCTTGTGGCCACCCGAAGCCAACCGGCACGAACCTCGGACTTAACGGAGCTCGCGTGGGGGAACCGGTCGCTCGGGCGGAACAGGCCATGAAAAGATGCTTGGGACGCCCTTCAGGACAGTCCGTTCACGGTCTCATGCCCGTCACTTGGGAGAACGCTGTCCCGGTCTGTTTGGTTCCTGCGTTCCAAACGCTTTTGCAGGAGATTGTGCCCGCTGTTTGGTCGTTGCTATGGCCTGCGGCAGCGGGCCGCCCTTTTCGTGAGGACTGTGAGATCCTATCTTGAGAGGAGTAAAGACACAGGAGGGCCAGCAATGGCGACCGTGAAGACCAAGCAGAAGATCCTGAAAACCTTTCTCGATCTGTTGTCTGAACATCCTTATGAAGACGTCTCGCTGCCGCTGATTGCCGAGACGGCAAAGGTCAAGCTTTCAGAAATGCGCGGCGCCTATGCATCGAAGCTGAAGCTGGTTGCGGCCTTTCTGGAGCAGATCGACACCGTTGTACTGGACGAACGCGACGAGGACATGGGCGACCAGCCGCCGCGCGACCGCCTGTTCGACATCCTGATGAGCCGCATTGACGCGATGGCCGAGCACAAGGAAGCGGTGCGTGCGCTCCAAAAGGCGGCCCGGAAGGACCCGGCGCTCGCACTCGATTTCAATGCACTTGAAGTCCGGTCGCAGAAATGGATGCTGATCGCCGCGGGCATAGATGTTTCCGGTGTCAAGGCAACCGTGGTGGCCCAGGGTCTGTCCATTGGCTTTGGCCGTGTGGTTGGCGTCTGGCTGGACGAGGAAGACGAGGGCATGCCACGCACCATGGCACGTCTCGACAAGGAACTGGACAAGGGCACGTCGTTCATGAAACGGCTGAACAAGCTGGATGGCGTCGCGAAAGGTGTCCGGTCGTTCTTCCGCAAGGCCTCCGAACGATCCGGCCGGCGCCGTGACCGGCACGAAAGTGGCCGGGAAGACACAGATCTTGGCGGAGAAGCTCCGGTAGGCGCCTGAGCGCGGTCCAGGCCCTTGCGAACGGTCATATGGCCGTCCATGGTCGCTCGCAGAACAAGCACAAAAGGATTGTTTCCGTGAGCGACCAGATCAGTTTCGACGATTTCCTGAAGGTGGATGTGCGCGTTGGCCAGATTATCAAGGCCGAGGAATTTCCTGAAGCGCGCAAACCCGCCTACAAAATGCAGATCGATTTCGGCCCCGAAATCGGCATCAAGAAAACCTCCGCACAGATCACCAAGCACTACACTCCGGAAACGCTGGTTGGCAAACTGGTGATGGCGGTGGTGAATTTCCCGCCGCGCCAGATCGGGCCGGTGATGTCCGAAGTGCTGACACTCGGTGTTCCCGACGAGGACGGCGAGGTGGTTCTGTTGTCGCCGACCAAGGACGTTCCGATCGGTGGACGGCTTTACTAATCCTGTTCAGGTTCCGGTGCCTGCGAGCGTTCAAGGTTCAGGCGTTTAGCTTTCGTGCGAGCCGGTTCTGGCGTTCGATGACCTTGGGCAGGTCGAGTGTGGTGATCTGGCCGTCGTTCACGATCTGACGGCCTTCCACGAACAGGTGCTTGACGCGTGTTGGGCCTGCGAGCAGCAAGGCTGCCGGGTCCCAGCTTCCCGCACTCTCGATACCCGAAATATCCCACAGCGCGATATCGGCGCGTTTGCCGACGGCTATCCGGCCGCAATCGGGACGGTTCAGCACATCGGCGCCGCCGCGCGTGGCGATTTCAAGGGCTTCACGGGCGGACATTGCATCCGCGCCGTTTGCCACACGCTGCAGGAGCATCGATTGACGCGCTTCCAGAACCAGATTGCCGGCATCGTTGCTGGCCGAACCGTCCACGCCGAGCCCCACCTTCACCCGGGCGTCACGCATCGCCCGGATGGGCGCAATGCCGCTGCCAAGCCGGCAGTTGGAACAGGGGCAATGGGCAACGCCGGTGCCGCTGCCCGCGAACAGCCGGATTTCCCGATCATCCAGCTTGACGCAATGGGCGTGCCAGACATCCGGGCCCGTCCAGCCGAGGTCCTCGGCATATTGCCCCGGTCGGCAGCCGAATTTTTCCTGAGAATAGGAAATGTCCTCGTCGTTCTCCGCAAGATGGGTATGCAGCATAACCTTCTTGTCGCGGGCCAGCAGAGCCGCGTCCCGCATCAGGTCGCGGCTGACGGAAAAGGGAGAGCAGGGGGCCAGACCTACACGGACCATCGCACCGTCCGATGGATCGTGAAAAGCGTCGACGACGCGGATAGAGTCTTCCAGAACGCCGGCTTCCTGCTCCACCAGACTGTCCGGCGGCAGGCCGCCGTCGCTCTCGCCGATGCTCATTGCGCCGCGGGTCGGATGGAAGCGTAGGCCGATCTCTTTTGCCGCGGCGATGGTGTCATCAAGCCTTGAGCCGTTGGGAAAAAGGTAGAGATGATCGGAGCTGAGCGTGCATCCGGACAGGGCCAGTTCGGCAAGTCCGGTCTGGGCAGACACGAACATTTCCTCCGGGCCGAAGCGGGACCAGATCGGATAAAGGGTTTGCAACCAGCCGAAAAGCAATGCGTCCTGGCCGCCGGGGACGGCTCTGGTCAGGCTCTGGAAAAGATGATGATGCGTGTTCACAAGACCGGGTGTCACGACACACCCGCGCGCGGAGACCGTTTCGCCGGAGGTTTCCAGATCCGTTCCGATTTCCGTGATCACGCCATCGCGCAGGCGAATGTCGACGGCGGAAAGTTCCCGGCGGTCATCGTCCATCGTCAGGACGGTATCGGCGTTTTTCAGAAGAATTTCAGGCATCGTGCATTCCTTGGGGCCCCGTCTCATCGGAATGCGTTCGGCTGGTGGAAAACGGGGGCAAGAACCAGCCGACACCTTGGTAGAAAATTGATGTTTGGTCAGTCAACCAGAAATCGGGTTGCGATTGTCTTGCGTTGACTTGAAAGACTTTCAATTGAAGCAGACAGACAGCCGAAAAGACAAGCTTTTCGGCTGAATTGGTTGATGTTTCCATTTTCGGGGAAACAGCGATGTCCTACGCCGGGATACGCAACCTTGCTCTCAATCCCCCCATCGGGCTGTCCTCCAGGTAGAGGTCGCCGCCGTGGGCGCGGGCGATGTCACGGGCGATGGCAAGGCCAAGCCCGCTGCCGGTCTGATCCATGTTGCGGGCAAGGTCGAGGCGGTGGAAGGCCCTGAACGCAAGCTCACGCTGGTCTTCGGGAATACCCGGACCGTCGTCATCGACCGTAATCGTCAGCCAGCCTCTATCAATCTTGCCGAGCACTTCGACCCGATTGCCGTATTTACAGCCATTGGTGACCAGATTGGAGAGGCTCCGCTTCATGGACAGGCGGCGTATCTGCACTTCCGGTGGCCCTTCGAAGCGCGTCGTCACGTCGTGGCCAGAGATCTCCGCTTCTTCTTCCAGTTCTTCCAACAGCAGGGAGATATCGGTCTTCTGGATGTCCTCGTCGCCGTAGCCGCTGGCGAAGGCGAGATAGTCCTCGAGCATATGGCTCATCTCGTCGACATCCTTGCGCATCGCTTCGCTTTCCTGCGTGCCGCCAAGGAACGCAAGCTGCAGCCTGAGGCGGGTCAGAATGGTCCTGAGATCGTGGCTGACACCTGCAAGCATGGTGGTGCGTTGCTCGATCTGCCGTTCGATCCGTCGCCGCATGTCGATGAAGGCCAGGCTCGCGCGGCGAACTTCGCGCGCGCCGCTGGCGCGAAAGTTCTCGACCGGGCGACCTCTGCCAAAGGCTTCCGCCGCATTGGCCAGCCGAATGATCGGGCGGATCTGATTGCGCAGGAATAACAGCGCGATGATCACCAGGACCAGAGAGGTCGAAAACATCCAGACCAGGAAGATATGCGAGTTGGAGGCATATGTCTGACTGCGCCGCGTGAAGACGCGCAGGATCGAGTCCTTCAGCTGGATGCGGATCTCGACGAAGCGGGACCTGCCGACCGTGTCGATCCAGAACGGCTTGCCGATGCGCTGGCCGATTGCCTGGCTCAGTTCCTTGTCGATAACGTCGAAGAACGGTTTGGGCGTGGGCGGCGGCAAGGGCTCCAGCGGCGTTACCGTCATGGACATGCCGAGGGCGCGCGAGGCGAGTTCCTCGATGTTGGCGTATTCCGGGTCCTGCGGATAGTTCTCCAGCACATAAACGACGGCCGCAATCTCGCGCACCACCGCTTCCGACATCCTGCGCGAGACCAACTGGTAGTGCCGCTCCATGAACACGAACACGAGCACCGACTGGAGGATCACGATCGGTGTAACGATGATCAGAAAGGTTCGTGTGAAGAGACCCTTCGGCATGACCCGGTACATCAGCCGGGATACCTGACGGTAGACCGCCAGCAGCGGTTTCAGGGGCACCGTCAGGGGAAAGCGCCGGAGGAAGCTGTCTAATTTGGCCATTGCGGTCCGGTTCAGTCGCACGCAAGCCTGTAGCCGATGCCGCGCACCGTCTGCAGGTAGATCGGGTTGCCGGGATCGGTTTCGATCTTGCGGCGCAACCGATTGATCTGAACGTCCACCGTGCGCTCGCCCAGGCCACTATCGTCGCCGACGATCTTGTGGCGCGGGACTGTCGCGCCGGGCTGCTCTGCGAAAATCGACAGGATCTGCTTTTCCCGGTCGGTCAGGCGCACCATGTCTTCGCCGTTCTTGAGTTCTCCGCGCGTTGAATTGTAGGAGAAGGGCCCGAAGTGGATTTCTTCGCTGACGATGACCGGCTGCTGGTTGCCACGACGCAGGATGGCGGCAATGCGCAACATCAGTTCGCGCGGTTCGAACGGCTTCGACAGATAATCGTCGACGCCGGCCTCAAGCCCGGCGATCCTGTCGGGTGTTTCGGACCGCGCGGTGAGCATCAGGATCGGGACGGGGGAATCCTCACGAAGGGAAACGGCCAGTTCCAGACCGGTTTCGCCCGGCATCATCACATCCAGAATGATCAGGTCGAATTCCAGGCCGGAGAGGCACGTGCGGGCCTCGGCCGCATGGGCGGCGGCCGTCACACGGTAACCGTTCTCCTGGAGCAACCTCGACAGGAGATCCCTGATCCGCTTGTCGTCGTCTACCAGGAGAATATGGTTGGCGTTGTCGTCAGGCACCTGGGCATTCATGTCGGCTTCGTTGTCCTTCCATGACCGATTGCCGGTCAATCTTTCAGGTCATAAAGACTACGTATCAACTGCAGGATCTGCGGTCGCGCCTCGGGATCGATCATTCGCAGCAGAAACCGGCGGATAATCTCGTCGCTGCCATCTGGCAATCCAATTAGGGCGCGTTCAAGGCGCTTTTGCTGCAGGCTTGTCAGGTCAACTGCCAGGGCATGTCCACGTTCGGTGGTATAGAGCAGTCTCTGCCGCCGGTCGTGATGGCCTTCGCGCTGTTCAATGATGCCGGCGTCCACCAGTTGCTTCAGCACACGGCCAAGGCTCTGCTTGGTGATCCGCAGGATGCCGAGTAGGTCGGTCACCATGATCCCGGGATTGCGATCCACGAAATGCAGAACACGGTGGTGGGCGCGGCCGAATTCGTACTTGGCAAGGACGTCGTCCGGATCTCCGGTGAAGTCGCGATACGCAAAAAACAGAAGCTCGATCAGGTCGTACGACAGCGTGTCTGCGCCATCGGACTCTGACCCTTCGGGCTGTTGTGTCCGGGCTTTGTCCGCCCCCTGTCTGAGGGGCGGCTGGTCCGGTTTGAAATTTACGTCAGTCATATTGACTTAATTCTGATCGATTGTTACTTCTATCCGGTTGCGTACGAAATGATCGGTCTTTTTGATGCTTTTTTATGCATCAGATGATAAACGAATCCAATCATCGTCGCCGCGACCATCAGGATACCGATAGTTGGCGTGCTGTGCAAAAAATACAGCGGTGAATAAGGCGCAAGTCTTTGGTGTCATTTGCCTCTGTTGAACAGAAAACATAAAAACGCTCATAGAGCGAGCGGGAGATGAAAGATGGCTGGAACGCCTTTTGATCAGCTCAGTGGTGATATCTGGTACGACGGCACCTTTGTGCCTTGGTCGGAAGCCAAACTGCATGTTCTCAGCCACGGACTGCATTACGGCAGCAGCGTGTTCGAAGGCGAACGTGCCTACGGCGGCCGGATCTTCAAGTCCGAAGAGCATACGCAGCGCCTGCTTGCCTCGGCACGCATGCTCGGTTTCGAGATTCCCTACACTGCTGAACAGATCAACGCCGCCAAGGAAGAAACCCTGGCGCGCATGAACCTGACCGATGCCTATATTCGTCCCGTTGCCTGGCGCGGCAGCGAAATGATGGGTATCTCCGCTCAGAACAACACCATTCACCTGGCAATCGCCGCCTGGGAATGGCCGAGCTATTTCAAGCCGGAAGAACGGCTGAAGGGCATCCGGCTGGATATGGCCGAGTATCGCCGTCCGGCACCGGCCACGGCGCCCTACAAGGCGAAGGCCGCCGGCCTTTACATGATCTGCACCATTTCCAAGCACGCCGCGGAAGCCAAGGGCTACACCGATGCGTTGATGCTGGACTGGCGCGGTCAGGTTGCCGAGGCGACCGGCGCCAACGTGTTCTTCGTCAAGGATGGCACGATCCATACACCGACGCCGGACTGCTTCCTGAACGGCATTACCCGTCAGACGGTGATTGGCCTTGCCAAGGATCGCGGCATCGAGGTTGTCGAGCGCGTGATCATGCCGGAAGAGCTGTCGGAGTTCGAACAGTGCTTCGTCACGGGAACGGCGGCCGAAGTAACTCCGGTCTCCGAGATCGCCGGAAACACCTTCGTGGTCGGCGACATCATCAAGACCCTGATGCAGGACTATGACGCCGCCGTGCGTCCGCAGTCGCCGACCCTTCAGGCCGCAGCGGGCTGAACTTTCTTAAAGAGAAGGGCGGGCCCTGGCCCGGCCCTGACGCAAATATGGTCCGCAAAGTTTTGCTTTGCGGACCATATTCCTTTTCAGGCCCAGGTCAGAGGGTTTCTGCGCGTGTGCGTTTGCCACGATTTGTGCAAGCGCCTCTGGTTCACTTCACCTCCGAAAACAGGTCATTCTTGAAAACCCTGACCGGATTGCCGCGCTCCAG
Organism: Labrenzia sp. ATLA3; assembly: GCF_057180185.1. Lineage (NCBI taxonomy): Bacteria > Pseudomonadati > Pseudomonadota > Alphaproteobacteria > Hyphomicrobiales > Stappiaceae > Labrenzia > Labrenzia sp. ATLA3. The sequence continues at coordinate 73,209 of NZ_JBXUKV010000002.1, read as the reverse complement.
TTGCCGATGCAACTGGTTCTGCGTGGCCCTGTCTCGACCGCGAGCCTCCTGTCGCCGCAGGATGAACTTCGCGGACAGACGATCAAGCGCTACCTGTTTGTTGCGGTGCTGGGAGCGCTCATCCGTCGAGATGGCAGAAATGCCCGTCGGCAGGTGAGTGATCCTTACGCCGCTGTCGGTGGTGTTCTGATGTTGTCCGCCAGGGCCGCCTGAACGGAACGTTTCGATCTTCAGGTCTCGAACCTCAGGATTGACCTCCGCAAGCTCGGAAACTTGGACCGGAAAGACACCGACAAACCAGTTGCGCCGCTTGTGTTTCGGACGGAACGGACTTGTGCAGATCCATTGCACGGTTCCGGTCCAGGCACGTGCGATCTCCATGGCGTCTTTTCCGCTCAAGGTGACGAGAGCCGAGGACGGGTCATTGTCCGCTCCCCTTGCATTGGGCCGTTCGGCATCGAACCGCACGCCAGCGTCGACCGCTTCCTGCTCCATCCGGCGCAATGCGAGCGCTACCGCCCGGCGACATTCACGCGGCCCATCGCCACTTGATACCAGCAGACGAAGGGTTTCCGGTGCACTCATCTCGCAGCCCTCCTGTCTCTCAGACGCCGTTCTTTGTCTTGCCTGCTCGCCTGTTCCTTTTCCGCCATGGCCCTCTTGAAGGTCAGGAGCGGTTTCAATGTGGCAACAGGATCGGCAAGCCCCGTCGCCTGAAGGTCCCGAACAACATGCGCGGGATCCTTGTAGGCCTGAGGTGCCTCTTCAATGAGGAGCTGGCGGTCTTCGCAAATGACCAGGCCGCCAAACGATGTCCGGTTCAGGTTTTCACGCTCCGACCGCGTCGCGCCGACGCGCCCTGGCATGGAGCGCCTTATGTATTTTCGGCCCGCACCATGAGCAAGCGAAGACAGGGCTTCGGGTTTTTCCAACCGGGGTTTGAGCAGGTAGCTCAAGGCATCCCTGGAGCCGGCAAGCGGCACAAGAGAGGCATCGGCCTTTGCGGCCCCCTTGCGGTGCAGGAAACCTTCCGCATGCCGCTCTATGAGGTTGTGTGGTGCATCGCAGATCTGCCGGAAGTCGCAACGAAGGGCACTGGCTGCCCGTTCGGCGATGAGCGAACGATTGAGACTTGCCCAGACGACGGCCTGCCGATGCGCCTCCAGATACGCCCGCCCAACGTCGCTCTCCGCATCACAGCCACCAAACTGATCCTGCACAGTATCGAAGACATATGTTCCCAGAGAGCGTGAGCCGGAATGAACAAGGAGAACGAGATCTCCCTTTTCCAGATTGGCTTCCGCGAGAGCGCCACTGTCCAGGACATGGTCGACCATCTGCACTTCGCAGAAGTGGTTGCCGCCCCCAATTGTGCCGAGGGCATGAGGATGCAGATCCGGAGACAAACCCTGGGACACTAGTCGTGCACCGGCGTCCCCTTCCCAAAACCCTTCGATTGAACGGATTTTTTCGGCGGCCTTGTCCAGTCGAAACTTGCGGGCCGGCAGGTCCAGCGCATAAAGCGACATTCCGCAGCCGATGTCATTGCCGATCAGCTGAGGGTAGATCCGGTCCGACAGCATTGCGCTGCCCACCGGCCCATATTTGCCCGGGTGCAGGTCCGGGAAAGCGGCCACTCCCAGAATTCCGTCCATGTTCGCGACGAATTCGAGCTGAGCTTCCGCGGTACCTTCGATCCAGGAATTTTCAGAGTAGAAATGATGAATTGGGGCAGCGCTCGAACGCGGCGCCACCTCTTTTTGAGAAGTGCCCATTTGGGGTCCATTTTTGAAAACAGGTAAGCTTCAGGTGCAAGCGTAGTTGCCCTGATTTGCCTCCGACGCACCGCTAGCGCGGTTTAGCGAAGGTTTGCTGCCCTCATGGGGGCGCGGCGCATGCTGGTCATGTTCCTGGTCCCGTTTTCAAAAAAGTCTCTGAACCGCAGGGTGCGGCTGCCTCAGAGCTATGGGGTTCTTCGCTGTTTTTCAAGCGAGGCGTTGCGCAAGCGCCCGCATATCACCCAAGTGTTGCATCTTTATCATGGCTGTTTGACGCTCAAGGCAGCTTGAAGCGTGCCCAATTTCCGAAAGCTTCAAAGTGCCACTGGGGGTGCTATCCAGTGTAATTCCCTGATCGATCAGCGTGCACCGGAGCGCTCTGCATCACAGTTTCCACACTTAGAGAGGCCACTGTCGGAGCCTCAATGCGATCCCTGGTGGTTGTATCCGTCATGCTTGACGAGGTGAAGTGATAGCTCTACGCAAATAGGTAGAATGATCATTCTACCTAAGGAGCACGTATGTCGATCCCCGAGACCATGAACGGTGTCGTGCTGACGGGGCACGGTGGACTTGAGAAGCTGGTCTGGCGCACGGACCTGCCGGTTCCCGCACCCGGGAAGGGCGAGGTTCTGATCCGCGTCGGTGCGTCCTCAGTGAACAATACCGACGTGAACACGCGCACGGGCTGGTACTCCAAGGCCGTGCGTGGGGATACCGCTTCAGGTGCGGCCGGCGGATATATGGATGGTGCCGGGGCGGAGGGGAGCTGGACAGGCAAGCCGCTTCCCTTTCCGCATATTCAAGGGGCCGATTGCTGCGGAGAAGTGGTTGCAGTCGGGGACGGCGTTCCCTTCGAGCGGATCGGCGAACGCGTGCTGGTCCGGGCTCTTCAATCAATGAATACCGGCAGCGGGGACCCCGCGATCTGGACTTTCGGGTCTGAATGCGCTGGCGGCTTTGCGCAATATGCGACGGCAAGGTCTGACGACGCGCTTGCGGTCAACTCCAGCCTGAGCGATGCCGAACTGGCGTCGTTTCCCTGTGCCTTCTCAACGGCTGAAGGAATGATACAGCGTGGTGGGGTCAAGGCCGAGCGGGTGCTGATAACCGGTGCCTCCGGTGGTGTCGGCTCTGCGGTGATCCAGCTTGCCAAACGGCGCGGCGCTCATGTCACGGCGGTCACGAGCCCGCAAAAAGCTGCCGAACTGCGGTGCCTTGGAGCCGATGAGACGCTGGATCGGGACGCGGTTCCGCCCGAACGGTCTTTTGATGTCGTGCTGGATCTCGTCGGAGGGCCGGCCTGGGGGCAGTTGATCGATGCGCTTCGCAGCCGGGGGCGGTATGTCACATCCGGTGCGATTGCCGGTCCGATAGTCGAGCTGGATCTCCGGACGCTGTACCTGCAAGACCTGACGCTTATCGGAAGCACCTATCAGCCGGACACCATCTTTCAGGATCTGGTGCGCTACATCGAAGCGGGCGAGATCCGCCCCGTCATCGCGAAAACCTATCCCTTGCGCGAGCTGCGGGCCGCGCAGGAAAAATTCCTTGAAAAATCTTTCGTGGGAAAGATCGCGATAGATGTCGGCGCGTGAAGCGCCGACAGGTTCTTGTTAGTGCTCCAGCTGCTTTTCATGCATGGCATGGAACATCCGCCCGCGTTCCGCATAAAGAATGCAGCCGATGGCGCATAGACCATAGATGGTGTAGGCGACGCCGAGTGGTTGGGTGGTGCCGTCGAACAGCTGGCCCATGATATAGCCCAGGATCGCGCCGCCAAGCGTCGAAATGGTGCCGATGACCGAGGAGGCGGTTCCCGCAATGGCGCCGAGCGGTTCCATTGCCATGGCATTGAAGTTTGCCCCCAGGAACCCGAAGCTGGTCATGATCATCGCGGCAAGGATCAGGAAGACCCAGAAGTTCTCAAAGCCGAGTGCCGCCAAAAGCCAGACGACAAATCCGAGCACCGTGTAGACCACCGCCGCACCATGGGACAGCCGGCGCATGCCGATGGCTTCCACCAGCTGCGCGTTGGTGAAGGAGGCTCCGGCCATGCTGATCGCAATCGCGGCAAAGACGACCGGAAACAGATTTCCAAGGTCGAATATTTCAACGAAGATCTGCTGCGACATTGCCAGGAACGAGAACAGGCCGCCAAAAATGAAGGCGGTGCCCACTGTGTAGCCAAGGCTCACCCGCGTGGTCAGCGCCGTCATGTAGGCGCTTGCGATGGTGGAGACCTCCATCGGCCGGCGGTTTTCGACCGCAAGGGTTTCCGGCATCCTGAGAGCGGACCAGATCATCATGGTGACACCGGAAATCAGCAGAAGGGCGAAGATCCAGTGCCAGCCGGCGATCAGGAGGACCGCCTGGCCGATGGATGGGGCGACCACAGGAACGGCCATGAACACCATCATCACCAGTGACATGACCTTGCCCATGCGTCTGCCGGTATAGCAATCTCGGACGACGGAAAGCACGGTGACGCGCGCAGCGGCACAGCCCACACCCTGAAGCACGCGGGCAATCAGAAGCGTGTTGAGATCCATGGCGAAGATCGCGCCGATGCTGGCGAGGCTGTAAAGCGCGAGACCGCCGACGAGGACACCACGCCGTCCGAGGGCGTCGGTCACCGGACCGAAGAAAAGCTGCGCGCTGCCAAAGCCGACAAGATAGGACAGGAGCACCAGCTGGCGGTTGTTTTCCTCGACGATGTTGAGCGCATCGCCAATGGCGGGCAGGGCCGGCAGCATGACATCGATTGCCATGGCATTCAGGGCCATGATCATGGCGATGATCGCCACAAACTCGGCAAAGGGAATGCCGGGGTCCCGAAGAACTTCTGAAGAAGAGCCGGAAGCATCCTTTGTTGCCGCCGGTGTCGAAGCGGCTTTGCCAGAGGATTGACTGTCGTGTGTCACGGGGTAGGCACCAATACAAATAACCGGGCTGCCGGGGCAGCCGCTAAGCTTGGAAAGGGAAAGGGGCGGCGGAGCGGCCTTGAATCAAACGCAGACTATTCTCTCGGACGGCTCAGGTCCAGCGCGCGGCGTCCTTGTCGTCTGCGGTTTTCGCTTCGACCCAGGCTCCGGAACCACCTTCCGCAGGGTGTTCCTTCTTCCAGAAGGGGGCGCGGGTCTTCAGGTAATCCATCAGAAAATCTGCTGCCTCGAACGCGGCCCTACGGTGGGATGAGGCTGCGATCACCAGCACGATGTTATGACCTGGCACGATCTTGCCGAAACGATGGATCACGGTCAGGCCTGTCAGCGGCCAGCGGGCTACTGCTTCTTCGGCAAGCCGGGTCAATTCCGCTTCGGCCATGCCGGGGTAATGTTCCAGTTCCAGCGCTGCCAGGGTACCGGCTTCGTCCCGGCACAGGCCGGTGAAGGTGACCAATGCACCGACGTCCCTGCGGCCTTGTGTCAGGCGCAGGCTTTCCGCCTGAAGGTCGAAGTCTTCCGCCTGGACGCGGACGAGCGGCGTAACAGGCATCGCTCAGCCGCCTGTCATGGGCGGAAAGAAAGCAACTTCCCTCGCATCGCCAAGCGCGGCGTCCGTTTCAACGTGCATCTGGTCGAGGGCGACACGAATGGCGTCTTCTTCTTCGAAAGCGGCGGCGTGGTTGTCGTCGAGCGTCTTCAGATGTGTGATCAGATCGGCCACGGTCGCGATAGACGCCGGAAGCTCGATGGTTTCCTCTTCCACGCCAACCCGTTCACGGACCCAGGCGAAATAGCGGATGTTCATGAAACCTCCAGGTGGTATGCGGTCAGGGCCGACGGAAGGCGCCTATTCCGTGATCAGGTGGCCGATGCCGGCTCGGAAATAATCGTACCCCGTATATAGGGTGAGCAGTGCCGCGAGCCAGAGCGCCACCAGGCCCGTTTGCGTCGTATAGGCAAACACGGTGTCTCCCGCCGGCCCGGCCAGCAGAAAGGCGACGGCGATCAACTGAACAGTCGTCTTCCATTTGGCAAGCTTTGTCACCGGAACGCTGACCTGCAGTTCGGCCAGAAACTCACGCAGGCCCGACACCAGAATTTCCCGGCACAGGATGATGATTGCGGCGATCATGGTCCAGCCGTAGATGGTTCCGTCGCCGGCCAGCATCAGCAGGCTGACGGACACCAGCAGCTTGTCGGCAATCGGATCGAGCATGCGCCCGAGCGCGGATTGCTGTTGCCAGGCCCGCGCCAGATAGCCATCGAAGAAATCGGTGATTGCTGCCAGTACGAACAGTGCAAGGGCAACCCAGCGGGCCGTGTTGCCTTCGAAATAGAAACAGACCGCAACCGCAGGAACCGCCAATATGCGCCCATAGGTCAGGAGATTTGGCAGGCTCAGGACAATATTTCGTTTCATGTCGGCTTTCAGATTGCGGGGTGATCCCGGCGATAAGGTTTCGCACCACACCGCGCGGTAGCACCTGGAACGTCTGTCCCCAAAGATGGTCCGGTTGTCAGGTCAATCGAATATGCTATCGCCCACCTGGTCAATCATCATTTTGGCTTTGCGGATCATCTCGGCCTTCGCGGCTTCTTCATCTGGCAGCGTATCGGCACGGATGAAGGTGTGGACCTTGGTTGTGTCCCCGACCTGTTTCTCGATGCGCCCGCTGACCTGCCACTGGCCATTCGTCTGCTGAGGTTCTGCGACGATCATATAGCCGTCGTAGTCCACCGCCGTAGCCTTCGACGCGCCTTTGTTACCGTCTTCGGAAGAGCCGAAAAGGGATTTGAACATCTTGCCGAGCATCTGAGGCCTCAATCCGTTTCATTTGCCCTCTTTTACGAGGGGCGGAGAACCGCTTCAAGGGGAGAGGCGGTTGAAGCTTGCGGGAAATTGAATTTTTCGGGCGAGGTGAGGGAGCCGGAACATCCGGCAAGCCATTCATATGGGGACGGCGGCTGTAATTTCCAGCGGCAGCTGTCTTCATTGACGAGGCTGCATCCTAGCGATCGAGAACGACGAACCCCTGCCGTTCGAAGGCTTCGCGCGCGTCTGGTCCCCTGAGATAAGCGAGAAACTCCGCTTCGGCAGGAAAGTCGCGGTTGGCGAGATCTGCCACGGGATAGACGATGGGCGGGTGGCTGTCTGCCGGAAAGGTTCCGGCGACAGTGACATTGTCCTCTGCAACGGCATCCGTTGCATAGACAATGCCGTAGGGGGCTTCACCGGTGGCGACAAGCGCGAGTGCGGCGCGGACATTGTTCGATTGAGCGATCCGGGGTTCCGCATCGTCCCAGAGCCCGAGGCTTTGCAAGGCCGCCTTGCCGTAGATGCCCGCGGGAACCGCATCGACCAGCGCCATGGCAAGGCGGTTGTTGCCAAGCAGGTTTGCAAGGTCCAGGTCAGACGTAATCTCGAGCGGTTGAGCCTCCTGGCCGTGCGCGATCAGAACGAGCGAATTGTTCAGAAGGTCGAACCGGCTGCCGGGCTCAAGAAGGCCGTCCTTCTCCAGAACATCCATCCAGTCCGGATTGGCAGAAATGAAGACATCCGCAGGTGCGCCTTGCTGGATCTGCCGGGCGAGCGCCGAGGAACCCGCCAGTGAAACCACCAGATCGTGTCCCGTGGCGGCTTCAAATCGCTGTTCGATTTCATTGAGGGCGTCAGCCAGACTTGCTGCTGCGAATACCGTGATCTGGTCTGCTGCGGCCGCTGTCGGCAAGACCGCAAGGCCTGCAAGAACGGTCGCACCGGCCAGCGAGCGCAGGCGGGTTTTGAGACTGGACTTGAACATGCGGGGAGGTCCTTGGAGTTTCGATATGTTTCTTCGGAAATATCGCGGGTAAATAGCCTGAAAGGCAAGCGTTATTTTCCGCTGGATATATCGCTCAGCATGGTCTTCAGTTTTTCGATATGCGGTTCTCCTGCAGCACGTGCCTTCAGTTCTATGGCACGATACTCCTCAAGAACCGCCAGTCCTGTCTCAGTAATCTGTGCCCCTCCACCCTTCGCGCCGCCGCGGCTGCGTTCCACCAGAGGGGAGCGAAACATGGCGTTCAGGGTTTCCACAAGCAGCCACGCCCGCTTGTAGCTCATCCCCATTTCGCGGCCCGCGGCCGCAATCGATCCGGTGCGCTGGATGCGTTCCAGCAACTCGGCCTTGCCGGGCCCGATCATTTCATCCGGGCCGAACACGAGCCGGATGCGGAAGCGGGGGCTGCTGTCTTCGTCTGTCATGAACTGATATTGACCGTGCCCGCGACGTCTGGACAAGGCGCAATTTGCGGTTCAGCGGGTTTGTCCCAATGTGTAGGCGGTGCAGGGGCAGGGAATTGGGACCCGTGCAAGAAGGAGCCGGTGCGGAGATAGCATGCACCGGCTCGTTTGTGGTTATTCGGCTGCGTCTTCCGTCTGGCTCTGCCGTGCCGTTGCAAGCTCGCTTGCATCTTCCCAGCCGGGCGCATCGTCGAATGCCACGACGGGACGCTGTTTTTTTCGGTTGAGCAGCAGTCTGGTGGAATCCCGCTTTGCGTAATGGCCTGCCGGATCGGCGGCAGCCTTGGCGAAGGCGATCATGCCAAGGTCGATCTCCGCATAGACGAGGCCTTCTTCATCCTGGGCAATCTGCGTTCCGATTTCCTGTCCGTCCGGGGCATAGATGCGGGTGTAGCCACCGCCGAGCGGACACAAAGCTTCTTTCTCCGCATCGCCCTGGCAGATCTCGTCCTGAATTTCCCTGGTGACCAGCGAGCAGGGAGCAAGAACGAAACAACTGCCTTCGACCGCGTAGATCATCGACGCTGCGTTGTTGACCTCGTGGCCAAGGGCATAGGCCGTACCCTTGTAGAGGTGGAGATTGGGCCAGGCGGCGCAATGGATCTGCTCGTTCTGGGCATACATGGCGTATTTCGACAGCGGCTGCAGGTGCTCCCAGCAGGCCAGTTGGCCGATGCGGCCGAGAGACGTTTCGACCACGGCAAGATCGGAGCCGTCGCCTTCGCCGTAGACTGTGCGTTCCACGTGCGTGGGCTTGAGCTTGCGCCTTCGGTTCACGACAGTCCCGGTCTCGTCGAAATGCCACTGGGCGATATAGAGCGAGCCACCGTCCCGTTCCGAGCAGCCCATGGAGACCTGGACGTTGTGTTTCCGGCAGGCGTCGGCAAGGCGCTTTTCGTGATCCGAGCCGGCGACGATGGAGTTTTCGAAATAGCGTCCGGCAAACTGCATCTGCCAGGCGACGGGCCCAAGCCAGATATAGTTGGGATAACCGGGCAGCCAGGTTTCGCTGAAGGCGACCAGTCTGGCTCCTGCGGACGCCGCTTCTTCTATCAGCCGGACAGCTTTGTCGATGCCGGCATCAAGATCGAGAAAACAGGGGGCCGCCTGGACGGCCGCAACTTTGAATGTCTGGGTCATGTGATGTCCTCCTAGGCCTTTCAGCCTGCCGGAGCGGCGGCGCGTTTGCTTTTGCGCATGAGCCAAAAAACTTGCGTTTTTGGGCAGACTGCCGAAAATCGATCCGTCGAACACGGAAACGGATATGAGCAGCCAGGCCTCATACAGCACAGCGGAGATCGCACCGCGCGACCGCTTCGCCTATTGGCGGGAAGCGGTCTGCGACTCTTACGTTCAACTGGGCTGTGAAGCTGGCGAGGACCCCGGCTTCAAAGGCCGTCTGGAAATCGAGCGCCATTCGGCCCTGTCGGTCTCCAGAGTATCGGGAACAGCGCACAGGGTCGTGCGGCGTCCAAGCGATATCCGGGCTGCGTCCGAGGCCGATTTCCTCGTCAGTCTGCAGACGGCAAACTCCTCGTGTGTGACCCAATTCGGAAAGACATCGGTTCTGCGTCCCGGTGACATGGTGGTCTACGACAGCACCCAGCCTTACTGTCTGGATCTGACGGAACCCTTTTCGCAAACGGTGCTGCAGTTTTCGAAGGTAAGCCTGCTGAGCCGCCTGCCGTTCGCGGAAACGATCGGCGGGACGTGGATCGATGGGCAAAGTGACATCGGCCGCCTGGTGCGGGAGAGTATCCTGGCATTTTCAGTTCATCTGAAAAGCGGGACACCGGCCTTCGCCGCCACGCTTCAGGAAACGCTGCTCGATCTGGTTGCGACCGGGTTGGCAGGCGGCCGCAAGAGCGATCTGGCGTTGTCCTCCTTCGACCGGCAGATCCTGCTCAGGGCGCGCAGTTTCATCGCCAGCCATATTCACGATCCCGAACTTGACCGGAACCGTGTGGCGTCGGCCACCGGCCTTTCGGTGCGGCGTCTCAATGCGATCTTTCAGTGCGAAGGCTCTTCGATCGCTGGAGAAATCCGGCAGAAACGACTGGACGTCGTTGCTGCGGCATTGCGTGACCCGAGATTTGCGGCGCTGTCGATCAGCGAAGTCGCGATGCGCTGCGGATACAGCAATCTTCAGCATTTCTCGACGCTGTTTCGCAAGGTGTTCGGCCGTTCGCCCCGGGGATACCGGGACGAACAGGCGTAGCGGCGACGCAGCGACGCTGAGACGGCGTGATCAGGCTGGTGATCTGGACGATTTCAGTTCATCGCGGATCTCAATCAGAACGTCGATCTGCGAGGGAGCGGTCTTGACCTCCGGCTCGACGTCGTCCGGCTTTTCTGCCACGGACTTGATCCGGTTGACCGTCTTGACCAGCATGAAGACGACGAACGCGATGATCAGAAAGTTGATGCAGGACGTCAGGAACGCGCCGTAGGCGAAAACGGCGGCGCCGCTTTCACGAGCGGCGGCAAGGCCGGTGCCTGCGGGAACGTCTCCGGACAGAACGACATACATCGAGGTGAAATCGATGCCACCGAGGATGAGCCCGATAATCGGGTTGATCAGGTCATTGACCAGGCTGGTGACAATGGCTGTGAAGGCAGCGCCGATGATGATGCCGACGGCCAGGTCAATCACGTTGCCCTTGGCGATAAAGTCCCGAAATTCCTGAATCATATGCTGACCTCAAATTTTCCTGATACCGAACCTGTCAACCGGGACGGCCCGGCGGATACGCAAACGGCCGGCCTTCCTGACGGGCTTAACGATTTTCCCGGTCAGGTGGCCGTTGTCCATAACAAAGTGAGGGCTGTCTTCTGTGGGCGGCCGGTCAGGCGGCGCGCTCCTTTCCGTGCAGCCACTGGAGCTGCTTTTCGCTTTCGATGGAATCGGCAAATCCGGCACGGACGGTCTTTATGGCCTCTGCCGGGCAAAGGCCCCGTTCGATCAGCATGCTGGCAGCGACTGTTCCGGAGCGGCCAGCGCCATAGTGGCACGACAGGGCCACCGTTCCTCCGGAGGTCAGCAGGGCGCGGATCTCGGGATCGATTTCGGTCCAGTGGTCCATGAAAGCTCCATCGGGTGCTTCGTAGTCCTTGATCGGCAGATGGGCGATCCGGATCGATCTTGCAGCCGCTGTCTGCGTCAGCAGTCCCCAGGCCTCTTCAGGCACTTCCCCGAATTCCACGAGCACGATCAGAAGGCCGCAGGCGGCGAGCGCGGGGGAAGACAGCGTCGCGGCCATGCGTTCGCTGTCAACATAGGCATTGCCCTGAACGTCGAAGGCCAGTCCGGGAAATCCGAGCGTCGCAATATGCCCGCCGCCGGGGCAGGCAATAACGGTTCGAATGCTTGTGTCGTCCTCCATCAGCCGGGCTCGAAGGTCAGGGGGGTATTTTTCCATCAATGTCTTTCCGTGGTTATCCTAGCATTCCTGTCACGCTTGTGACGATTGCCGGCGGATGACAGTGCGCCCCCGCCGGTATTTTGTTTAGCGGATCGGGTAGGCGTACATCTGACCGCCGTCACTAACCAGGGCATTGGCGGTTTCCGAGAGGTCGATCCCGAACGGGGTTTCCTTGCCCAGGTGACGCTCGAAGACCTCGGAATAGGCACCGACCTGGCTGATGACCTGGAAGGCCCAATCCTTCGGCAAACCCAGCTTGCCGGCCATTTCTGCCGCTGCGCTGTCTTCGGCAAAAAGGCGCTGAACCGCCTTGGGCTGGCTCTCCAGATCCTCGACGATTGCCGTGACATTTTTCGAGGTGACACCCAGGATATCGGCATTCAGCATGACCTGAAACGCCCAGAAGACGGCTGCCTCGAGAGCCTGATCTGGCTGGGTCACCAGCGTCAGCGGTTCGGCCGAGATCACTTCCGGCAGGATCGTGTAGGCTTCCGGGGTGTCGGACAGTAGGCGGTCGCTGAGGAGCGCGGTCACATCCGAGGCGTAGACATCGCATTTGCCGGAGAAGAAAGCCTCGAGCCGGGCGGTCTTGTCGGCAATGTTCTCGACACGATACTGGATATCGCGGTCGCCGAACCAGTCGGCGATGTTGAGAAGCGTGGTGGAGCCGTCCTCGGCGCAGACCGTCGCACCGTTGAGCTCAGTGGCGCTGGAGACGCCGAGCGTCTTGGGCACCATGAAACCCTGACCGTCAAAAAAGGTCGTTGCGACGAAGGCCAGGCCGGGGTCGGCGTCACGCGTGCCGGTGGCGGTGATCGAGCGTGAGGCCATGTGAGCGCCGTCGGCAACAATCGTCTTCATGGAGTCGGAAAAGCCGATCCCGCGAATGTCCGCCTTGGTGGCGTCGCCGAGTATCGCGGCGGCGGCCATGCGGCAGAAGTCGGTGTTGAATCCCTGGAAGACGCCTTGGCTGTCGGGAACCGAAAAGCCGGGTGAGTTCGGGTTTACAAGGCAGATCAGCTTATCTTTGGCGATGATGTCGTCAAGTACCGGACCGGACAGAGCCGGAGTTGCGAAAAAGGCCGCCGTGAGTGCGGCGACTGAGGACAGGAGATTTTTCATTGCGGTCATCCCTTCACACTGGTCGAGAAATTTCTATACCTCAATACCTGTATACAGGTACATTGTAACAGTTTCTTGACGTCTGTCTACGGGACAGAACAAAGACTTTCTGCTGGCAACCAGGCGGCTATCGCCTTTGCGGATAGATCGTCAGGAAGCGGAATTGCGATGAAGCTGCCGGCCGATGCCGGACAGGTAGGCGCAGGACAGAAAGAACCACAGGCCGACAAGCACATAGGCTTCCAGGGCGTTGTCCCGCCATTCCGGATCGCCGAAGGACATGCGGGCGGTCGCGGTCAGGTCGTGAATGCCGACGACGACAACGAGGGAGGTGTCCTTGTAGGCCCCGATGAGACTGTTCACGAGAGAGGGCAGGCTGCGGCGGATGGCTTGTGGCAGCACGACAAGCCGGGTGGCCTGCCAGTAGGTCATGCCGAGCGAATTGGCCGCTTCGCCCTGTCCAGCAGGCAGGGAGAGAAGACCGCCACGGATATCTTCCGCGAAATAAGACGCATGGAAGAACACCAGTGCCACCAGTGTTGCCATGACCGGAGAAATGCTGACACCTGCCGGCAGCGTCAGAGGCAGCACGAAAATGCCGACGAACAGCACTGTCAGCATCGGGACCCCGCGGGTGATCTCCACATAGGAAGAGGCAAGGAGTGCGAGGATCGGATGGGAGGTCTGCACGCGGGCGAGCGTCAGCAGAACGCCAAGCGGAAAGGCAAGCGCAACGGCGACGATCGACAGGATCAGAAGAATGGGCAAACCGTTCCAGCGCACCGGGTCGACGGCTTGAAGGCCGAAAACACCGCCGCCCATCAGGACGAAGGACAATCCGATGACAAGAACCCAGATCGCGGCCAGTTGCCCGGCATTGAGCCGGGGCGGTTTGCCGACCATCTGGCGGCAGGTCAGAACGGCCAGGAGGCATAACATCACAGAGACGGCTGCGGGGCGGGCCTGCAGGTCGAAGGGGTAGGTGCCGAACAGAATAAGCCGGACCTTTTCCGTCAGGAAGGGCCAGCAGAGACCTGCCGTCTCGCGGCAGGCATCAGCCTTCTGCCAGGGCCAGACGGCCTCCAGCAACAGCCATCGGATCGAGACCCAGGCAATTGCGACGATCAGGCTCCCGGTCAGCAGGGACAGGGCAGCTGCCAGCGGTGACGAAAACCCTTCCCTGAGGCCAGTGCGCAGATGCGCAGCGAAGGTGAAGTTCATTCGGTCACCTTGTCTCGCGCCTGGTCAGGCGACGATGGAAGCGGTTAAAGGTCGTGGTCAGGCCGAGACACAGGGCAAGGTAGAGCCCCATGGTGATCAGCATCATTTCCAGCGGCTTGAAGCTCTGGTTGATGATGGTGCCGGAGACCGACATCAGATCGGAATAACCGACTGCGATGGCAATGGAGGTGTTCTTGACCAGATTGACATACTGGTTGTTCATTGGCGGGATGACGATCCGGATCACCTGGGGCAGGACGATCAGGCGGATCGACTGCCAGGGCGTCAGGCCCAGCGCCTTTGCAGCCTCCGTCTGGCCTTTCGGAACGGCCAGAAGGCCGCCGCGGACCACTTCCGCGATCTGGGCGCCGTGGTAGATGCCGAGCGTTGCGGCGATGACCACGAATTGCAACGATAGCCGTCCGCCGCCCTGAAAATCAAATCCCTTCAATTCGGGAACGGACACCGTTACCGGGACCTGGAAGACAAGGATCGCCAGCAGCGGCAGGGCGATTGGCAAGAGGTTGATCGCGGCGGTTTCCGTCGCTCCGCTCCGGCGGTCCGCCAGTTTCTGACGCGCACGCCACAAAAAGCCGATGCCCAGTCCGACAACGGCCGCCGCGACGGCAAACCACATTCTCTGGTTCGAGACCACAACCGGAAAATTGACGGAACGGTTGGAGAGATGGAACGGTCCCACCGAGATTGCCTCGCGAACATGCGGCAGGCCGTTGACGGCCAGGACGAACAGGATCAGCAGTACAAGCAGCTTGGGCAGGTTGCGGAAGACTTCGACATAGGCCAGTGCCAGGGCACGTCCGATCGGGCTGGGGCCGACGCTGACAAGCCCGAAGACAACGCCGATCACGGTCGCAAGAACCAGACACACAGCGGCCAGGAAAACAGTGTTTGCCAATCCGACCAGGATGACGCGGGCATAGCTGTCGCTGGGGGAGTAAGGGATCAGCGAGCTGCTGACGTCGAACCCGGCTTCCCGGACCAGAAATCCGAAGCCGGGGCTGACCCCGGCGGCTTCCATATTGGCCAGAACGTTGAAGACCGCCAGTGCCAGAACGAGCGCAAGCCCTCCGACCGCGGCGATGTCCGAGAGGTGCAGGCGCTTCTCTGCCGGTGGGGGTGGGCTTGGTGGAATCATGATCCTGTATGTATACTGGTAAGATTACCAAACTTGTATACAGGTATATCGATACGACGTAAACCGTGCTTTATACCAATTGGACATGATGACCTGATGAACCAGTCTTCCCATTTCGATACGAAACACACCCGGACACTCGACGACCTGCGGCGGAACATCTGCATGGCGCAGCCCGGCGAAGACCTGGTGCTCCACGAGACGGCCCTGACGGCGCAATACGGCATGTCCAGAACGCCGATCCGGCAGATCCTGCAAAGACTGGCCTATGAGAGGCTGGTGGAAACGAGAAGCGGTGTCGGAACGGTCGTCGTCGCCCTGCAGGAAGCACACCGCAAGCGCGATACCCTGACACACAAGGGCATCCTGCAGGCGGCGCTGTTGCAGGACCTGCCAGACCTGTCAATTGCGCAGCATTCCGACATTCTGGCGCTGGGCGGCATCGCTTCGATGGTCGGCGAGGACGACCGGGACCTTCAATACGATGTCAAAAGCCGGCTGCACGGCCTGCTGTCCGGCCTGATCCCGGATCCCATTCTCCAGGATGCCTTTTCCGCCAGCTACTGGCGGATGGTGCGCTGGCACATGCGCGATCTTGCCGTCGATGCAACTGCAGCGACTGGTCGGTTGCAGGCTTTCATCGAGCGGATTGCAGCCTACGAGGCTCGCAACAGCCGGGATCTGGTGAGCCGTATTGTCGAAGAGGAAAGCGCCGGCCTTTAGATTGGGTTAAACGGGCGCGGAGGGTCAGGCCGGACCTAGGTTTTGTTGACAAAGTTATGAACCATGCGCCTACCAAACAGATCTATTAAAGAGGAGGCAGAGGAGGCCTAGCTTGTCGTACCGGGGATGGTCTAACGGAACTAATTATCTGTCGCCGTTTACGGGTTGCTTCTGCTCATAAATCATTCAACTCGGCACTCTAATGCCGTGAAGCTGTCTATCTTTTCCTCTTTCAGTTTTTTGTAGAACTGGTCTGACACAATAATAGCTCGACCAAAATACTTATCCGCCCAAATATGACGCCCTGAAATAGCACCAGAACGCCACATCAACCGAGGTCTTTGCGCAGTCCTCAGATAAGTACGAATTTTGCCGTGTCGATATTGGGGGGTCACATCCGATTTTTCTATAATTATTCCATTTTCAACGAAACTGCCGAACTTGAAGAGGTAATGGGTGTCGCGCAAAACTTCGCCATCAGGTCGCTGAACTTCCAATGGAACGAAATGATGCGGTTCTGGGTCAAATCGCTCTACGAGGTCCCTAAATTTTCGGCTGACAACAACAGTTCCAAGAAGTGGACCAACCGTAAAATCCGGTATCTCCGTTTTTCCGTGATTTTCAACATAGCCAGTTTGAACAATCTTCAGTGGCCACGTTTTAGGATCCGGGACAACACTAGCGAGACTAATCGTGGCCAGAATGTCCTGATCGTCGGCGAAATGCCACTCCATTTCGTCATAGCGTCCAAGTTCATCAAGATACCAGGGCATTCAGAGACTCCAGGTTAGGTTGGCTTTGTCCGGTTAAAAAAATCACGTAACCAGATGCGTGTAGCCGCGAGATTGAGGAAGGCATCAAAGGATCTCTTGGTTTTGTCGTACCGGGCGGCAATCCTTCGAAACTGTTTGACCTTGTTGAACATTCGCTCGATCCAGTTCCTGTCCTTGTAGGCCCGGAAGTCGCAAGGTATCGGTTCCCTGTGGTTTGACTTCGGCGGAATGACAGGATTGATGCCTGCCAGCTGAAGGCTCTGGCGCACTGCATCGCCATCGTATCCCTTGTCAGCCAGGAACAGTCGGGGCTTGTGACAAGGCATCTCCAGAAGGGCGGGAACAGCGCTGTAGTCTGATGCTTCGCCGCCGGTCAGGACAAAGCCGAGGGGGCGTCCTTGACCGTCTGCTCTGGCGTGGATTTTCGTCGTAAAGCCGCCGCGTGATCGACCAAAAGCCTCCTTATGAGTCCCCCTTTTGCGCCTGCCGCCTGACTGTGGCCGCGGACCGTCGTGCTGTCGATCATGTGCTGCCAGTCATCGGTAAGCCCGAGGTCCACCAGCGTTTCCAGCAGCCCGTCCCAAACGCCTTGCTCCGCCCACCTGCGAAACCGGACATAGACCGAGTTCCATTTCCCGTAGCGCTCATGCATATCCCGCCAAGGGCAGCCAACTCGCAGGACATGCAACATGCCGTTCAAATAACGACGATTATCCTGCGCCGGGCGGGACTTTCGGCCTCGCTCCGAAGGAAGCAATGCTTCAATCAATTCCCATTCTGCGTCCGTCAAATCGCCCCGATATATCGCATTGGCCAAGACTGCCTCCTAAAAGACAGTCTTGAATCACAGCTCACCTGATTTGGGAATCTACTTTGTCAACAGGTCCTAGATCCCGCTCGGACCAGTGACGGCGGCACAGCGAGACGTATTTGTCATTGCCGCCGATGACGACCTGGTCGCCTTCTTCAACGATCTTGCCCTGTGCATCCATCCGGGCAACCATCGTTGCCTTGCGCCCGCACCAGCAGATGGTCTTGATTTCCTTCAGGTTGTCGGCAAGCGCCAGCAAGGCGGCGCTGCCAGGGAAAAGCTTTCCCTGGAAATCCGTTCTGAGACCGAAGCACATCACCGGAATACGCAGCATGTCGGCCACCCGGGCGAGCTGCCAGACCTGGTCTTCCGTCAAAAACTGGGCTTCGTCGACAAGGACCGCATCGACTTTCTGCGCTTCGTTGGCGCGCAGTATGTGTTCGAAGACATTGTCGGACGCGTTGAAGACATCGGCATCCGCTCCCAGCCCGATGCGCGAGGCGATCCGGCCCTTGCCGGCCCGGTTGTCGAAGGCGGCGATCAGGAGCAGCGTGTTCATTCCGCGCTCCTCGTAGTTATAGGCGGCCTGCAGAAGCACGGTCGACTTGCCGGCGTTCATCGAGGAGTAGTTGAAATAGAGTTTGGCCATGCGGAACTTTTGGAATCGATCTTGAAGTTTCGGGCAGTTTTCAGGAAACCACCCAAAGCCTCAAACACTTTCCGGTTGAAGTCACAGCCAATGATTCAATTTCTGGTGCAGAAATCAGTTTGCCGGGGTTTGAGCGATCTCCACGATCAGCGGCAGATGGTCGGAGCCGATATCGGGCCCAAGAGAAACGTTGATGACCTGAATGTCCTTGGAGACGGCAAACTGGTCGACGGGAGCGCCGAGGATCCAGTGCAGGCTGTAGTCGAAGAAAAAGCGCGTTGTCTGGGGCCAGCCATCCGGATAGGCGGTCTTCAGACCGTTGCGCGAAAGGGTCTGTTGGAACCTTGCAGACCACGGTGAGCTGTTCCAGTCGCCAATTGCCAGAATGTTGGTGCCGTTGGTGGCTTTCAGGGTGTCGATGACGCTGTCTGCCTCATCGAAATAGCGGCGCTTGTTCTCCCAGCGGGCCTTCGAGCGCGGGCTGTCGGGATGAATGACCAGCAGATGCAAGGGCGCGGCGCCGGTGTCGAGGGAGAGTGACAGAAGCTCCCTGTCACCGTCGTAATAGACGTTGGCCCCGGGAGGCACTTCGCCGGAAATGACGCGGGTTTCTTCCGATGACAGCGGAAAGCGGGAATAGACCGCAAGGCCTCCCAGGTCACCGACTTTCATGTATTGGGGAAAGCCGTTCTGGCCCGCGCCGCCGATCGGTAGGCCGAGGTGCTGCCAGCGACGTTCCTGCAGCCACCACAGCACTTCCTGGAAGACGACAACATCCGGCTGCTCCTTTTCCAGAAAGGCCTGCAAAACCTTGTCTCCGAGGAACAGGTGTTCAAGGTTGATGGAGACGATCTTGAGCGGGCGGTCCCCCGGAGCGGCCGGGCCAAGGGGCTTGGTGTTGGCAAGCGTGCGCGCGCCGGTCAGTCCGGCGAGGCTGAGAAACGTCGCCAGGGCCAGGAGCCAGATTACACGGTAGACCAAACGAAAGCGGTGCCGGACCAGAAAACCGGCAGCACCAGCCACACAGCCTGCGAGGCCGGCAGCCAGAAACTGCCGCAGGAAGAAGCTCATGTTGTCCGCAATCCAGACGTCCGGCGCCAGAAACGCCAGCAGACCCAGCACGCTGACGGCAATGGCGCCAAGGCTGCCGCACCAACCGATCAGGGACAATGCGCTGTGGAGCAGGGAACGCGGTTTAGCCTGGGGCTTTCGAAACATGGCAGCCTGGGTCCGATTTCATGAGAAGGCGGATGTGCTTAACACGGACTGTGCGGAAGGTGCGACTTGTTTTGCTCCCAGGTCAGGTCCGTTTGCTCCCGAGCACTGCAGGAAGCGCCTTAGAGGTGCAGTCTCGCGGTGTCAGGCGTCCAGCCCGGACAAGCCTTCCAGCAGCGGACCGATGTGGTCCCGGTATTTTTCGAAGCGGTTCACGGCCCCGGTATGAATGGGTTGTCTGACCTGGGTCATGGAGAAGGTGAAGACCTGCGCCTCGTTAGCTTCGTGATGGCGGCAGGCATCGTCCCAGGCCAACCCGGTGTCGGCAATCAGGGCCGGGCGTTCGTGTTCAGGATCGCTCACCAGGGCCTCATAGGACTGGTCGCGTATTGCAACTGGCAGCACATCGCGCCAATGCGTCATCAGTCTTCTGTACTGCCCGTAATAGTGGGCGAGCGATTGCTGGCTTTCACAGTAACCGTGCTTGCCGGGCAGGGGCGTCATGTAGATCGAGACGCAGGTGTCGGCCGGGTTGCGGCTGACGTGGCAGAAATGCGCGTTCGGAAACAGCAGGGCGATCAACCACAGATGCTCGAAATTCTGCGGCATCTTGTCGATCACGCGGGCGCTTTTCCTGCTGAATCCGTCGAGCATCGTCAGGTACTTGCGGCCAATGCGCTGGGCGGTCTTGCGGTCGAGCGCCCTGGCGGCGTCGAAAAAGGCAGTCTCACCTGTTTGGCCCGATGTCAGGCCGTTGATCTGCTCGTCAAAGAAGCTGAGTTCGCCTGCAGCCGTTGCCTTTGGGTGGGCAGAGAGGATGGCCTCCACCAGCGAGGTGCCCGAGCGTGGCATGCCGAAGACAAAGACGGGTCTGTCGCTGGTGAGGGCGAAGTCCTTGCGGTCCTCGAAGAACTGTTTTGAAAAGACCTCCCGGCAATTGTCGATATGGCGTTCCTGCCGGGCAGCATCATAGTGGCCATAAAGGTCGCTGCGATGCAGGCCGAGATAGTGAAAGGCCTTCGGAAGGTCGCCAGTGTCGTCGCAGATTTTGCCGGCGGTGAAGGCAAGCCTTGCGCGTTCGACCTTCGACAGAGGCCGGTCCGCATCGTTCAGCAGGGGCTCGATCTTTTCCAGCGCTTCCCTTTTCAGGCCAATGTCGGAGAGATCCCTTGCGCTGATCAGAACGGAAGGTTCTTCCGGGGCGAGCTCCAGCGCGCGGCGAAAGTGGGTTTCCGCCTCGTCCATCTTGCCGAGCGAGACTTTCAGCCGCGAGAGCGCCAAATGTGCGATGGCCGATGCTTCGTTGATGGCGAGCGCGTTCTGGAAGGCATGTTCGGCCATGACGGGACGCCGCAGCCTGGCGTAGATCTCCCCCAGGGTGCGCTGGGCGAATTCGGATTTGCCGTCGAGGGCGACAGCCTTGCGCGCATGGGGCAGGGCTTCCTCGAAGCGGTTGTCGAGTGTGAGGGCGTCCGCCAGCGTCGCAAAGATAACTGCCTCCTTCTTGGCAACCTTTGCGGCGGCCTGAAGATGGTCGATTGCCCGGTCCGCGTGTCCGTGGGTCAGGTAGATGACGCCGAGCCAGTGGTTGACCTGCGGGTCGCGCGGATTGGCTTGGTTGAGATCGGTCAGGATCTCCAGTGCCATGCCGTAGTCCTTGGCGTCGATGCACCGAAGCGCGGCTTCCAGCGGGTTTGACACGTTCAGTCTTCCTTGGCTTTGGCTATATCATCAGCCGGGTGGAAAGGCCGGTGCGACGTCTTATTCATGAAAATGGTCATAGACCAGTTTGGCAATCGCTTCGGAAATGCCTGGTACGGCGGCCAGATCGTCGACGCCCGCCTTGGAAACGGCCTTGGCTGTGCCGAAGTGGCGCAGCAGCGCCTTTTTGCGTGTTGGACCAACACCGGCGATCTCGTCCAGCGGGTTTTTGGTAATGTCCTTCTTGCGGCGGGCCCTGTGGCTGCCAATGGCAAAGCGGTGGGCTTCGTCGCGCAGACGCTGGACGAAGTAAAGCACCGGGTCACGCTCTGGCAGCATGAAGGACTGCCGGCCGGGGATGAAGAATTTCTCCCGTCCGGCGTCCCGGTCCGGCCCCTTGGCGATGCCGACGAGCGGCACATCGGTGATGCCGAGGCTTTCCAGCGTCTCGCGCGCCGCCGTCAACTGCCCCTGGCCTCCATCGATGAGCACCAGTTCCGGCCAGGCCGGTACGCCGGTGTCGGCGGGGGCCGCTTCCAGATCGCTGTCTTCGCCGTCTTCGAGGGCAGGCTCATCCGTCTCCGGCTTTTTGTCTTCGCGGGCGTGTTCCTTCAACAACCGGGAGAACCGCCGCGTCAGAACTTCGCGCATCATGCCGTAGTCGTCGCCGGGAACGAGATCTTCCGACTTGATGTTGAACTTGCGGTACTGGCCCTTGGCAAAGCCTTCCAGGCCCGCCACGATCATGCCGCCGACAGCATTGGTGCCCATGATGTGCGAGTTGTCGTAGACCTCGATCCGCCGTGGAGTTTGGGCCAGGTCGAACGCTTCGGCGACGCCTTTCAGCAAGCGAGCCTGGCTGGAGGTTTCCGCCAGCCTGCGGCCAAGCGCTTCGCGCGCATTGGTGAGCGCGTGGTCGACCAGTTCCTTCTTTTCTCCGCGCTTGGGGTTCGCAACTTCCACCTTGCGGCCTGTGCGCTCGCTGAGCGCTTGCGCGAGCAACTCCTGTTCGCTCAGCTCGTGCGAGAGGAGGATCTGCCGCGGCGCGGGCTTGTCGTCGTAGAACTGCGCCAGGAAACTTTCCAGAATATCGGCTTCCTCAAAGGACTTGTCGGCCTTGGGGAAATAGGCCCGGTTTCCCCAGTTCTGGCCGGTGCGGAAGAAGAACACCTGCACGCAGGTCTGGCCGCCTTCCTGGTGAATGGCGAAAACGTCGGCTTCCTCGACCGATTGCGGGTTGATGCCCTGATGCGCCTGAATGTGCGACAGCGCCGACAGGCGGTCGCGGTAGATGGCGGCGCGCTCGAATTCCAGATCGGCGGATGCGGCTTCCATCTGCTGGGCAAGCTGGGTCTTGATCAACTGGCTGCGGCCGGACAGGAACGCCTTGGCCTCCGAAACCAGACCGGCATAATCCGCGGGATCGATTTCACCGGTGCAGGGGCCGGCACAGCGCTTGATCTGATATTGCAGGCAGGGTCTGCTGCGGTTTTCGTAATAGCTGTCAGAGCAGGTCCGGATCAGGAACGCCTTCTGGAGCGCGTTGATGGTGCGGTCGACCGCACCTGCGGAGGCGAAGGGCCCGAAGTAGTCACCCTTGCGCTTGCGCGCGCCGCGGTGCTTGACGATGGCGGGCGATTCATGGTCACCGGTCACCAGAATGTAAGGGAAGGACTTGTCGTCGCGCAGCAGCACGTTGAACCGTGGCCGCAGGCGCTTGATCAGATTGGCTTCCAGAAGCAGGGCTTCCGGCTCTGTCTGGGTGACAACGAATTCCATCGCTGCCGTCGCCAGTATCATGCGCATGATCCGGTTGGACTGACCCTGCAGGCGCGTGTAGCTGGTGACCCGCTTCTTGAGGCTGCGGGCCTTGCCGACGTAGAGAACCTCGCCGTTTTCGTCCAGCATCCTGTAGACGCCCGGCCCGTTGGGCAGGCGCTTGACCTCGTCGGCAATGACCTCGACGCCCTTGCGTGCGGGGGCCGTGTCGGCCTCCGGCGCGGATACGGCGCTTTTTTCAGAATCAGTATCGTCCTGCATGCCAGACATTTAAGCCGCGCAAGGCAATAGGGAAAGAGGTGGGCGCAGCGAAGCGCGGCTCTGCTGCCAAGCGGACTGCAAAAAGGGCTTTTAGGAGGTGTGCCCCAGCACATAGACGGTGGCGATGTAGGCACAATAGGCTGTGGTCATGACCGCGCCGGACACACGGCCGAGACAGATGCGCATTCCGGCAAGGATTGTCAGCAGGATCGCACAGGCCAGCATGACCCAGATATCCAGTTTCAGCACTTCCTGCGGCACGTCGATGGGCACGACGACGGCGGTGATGCCGATGATGGCAAGCAGATTGAAGACGTTGGAGCCGATGACGTTGCCAATGGCGACGGCGCCATGCTGGCGAATGGCCGCCATGACGGTGGTGGCAAGTTCCGGCAGGGACGTGCCGAGCGCAATGACGGTCAGGCCGATGACCGCTTCGCTGACGCCCCAGGATGTTGCGATAGAGGTGGCCCCTGTGATGGTGAAATGGGCGCCGAGGGGCAGTCCGACCAGGCCGAGCACGATATAGGCCAGCGCGATCCAGACGGAATCGGGAACGTCTTCGACATCGTCCAGGCCGTCGTCTTCTTCGATCTGCATTTCGGCGGCGGCAGCGCCTGCGGAGGCCGCGGCAATCGCCTTCTGCTCTTTTCTGTGCTTCTGCGCCATGATCGTTGAGGCCGCGAGAAAGACGCCGAGCAGTGCCAGAAGAATAACCCCGGCGGTCAGGCCGATGGGGGTGAAGAAACAAAGCGCCATGAACACAATGGTGACGGCGACCATGAACAGCGCGTTGCGCGTCGCGCCGGTTTCGCCGCACGGCGTTGCCGCAATCAGCGCGGGCATGCCCAGAACCAGAAGCACGTTGGCGATGTTGGAGCCGACAACGTTGCCGATGGCGATACCGCCGGCGCCGTCCATGGCGGCTTGCAGGGAAATGACGAGTTCCGGGGCCGAGGTGCCGAAGGCGACGATGGTCAGGCCGATGACCAGATTGGGAATGCCGAGACGTTGCGCAATGCCAACAGAACCCCTGACCAAGACATCGCCGGCGATAATCAGAACAACAAGTCCGCCTGCGAGGCTGATGTAGTCAAAGAGCATTTACGAAATTCCGGTTCGGGTCGGTTTCAATCGTCGAGAGTGGCTTCAATGTGGCAGCGCCAGAGTTCAACTCGGCGCCTTATACGCAATAGATCGGTGAGGGGAAAGCCGCGGACAAGGATCTTTCTACCGGCCAAATGGGGTTTCTGAATGCAAATTGCAATTGTCTTTACGGGTCTTTCATCCTGTCAGAATGTTGCCGCCATTCGTCACCAAAACTCCCCATTCTCAATCCTGATCCGCCACAAACGCTCTCCATATCTGAGCATTGGGGGAGAGTGAGGACGCGGCTTTTTACCCGTCCAACTCGCAAGATGGTCGGCGGTTATCCGGCCAAAGCACTAATGGA
The DNA here is from genome assembly GCF_057180185.1 of Labrenzia sp. ATLA3. Classification (NCBI taxonomy): domain Bacteria; kingdom Pseudomonadati; phylum Pseudomonadota; class Alphaproteobacteria; order Hyphomicrobiales; family Stappiaceae; genus Labrenzia; species Labrenzia sp. ATLA3. The sequence goes on along the minus strand of NZ_JBXUKV010000002.1, from coordinate 48,914 downwards.
TAAAGTGGATCTGGAGTACTCAAATGAAACGTCTTGCACTTGCTGGCATGGCCCTGACAGCCACGGCGGCCGCATCGGCGCCTGTACTGGCTGCGGATCTGCCGCAGTCGCCGGCACCGGCCTATGAGGCGGTTCCGGCTCCGCAGCAGAGCATCGATTGGACCGGCCTTTACGTCGGTGGCAATCTCGGTTGGGCTTTCGGCCAATTCGACAACAAGGCCGGCAACAACACCGGGCTTGGCGTGGATGCCAATGGCATCGCCGGCGGTCTTTACACCGGTTACAATTTCCAGGTGACGCCGAACTTCGTCGTCGGTGCGGAAGCTGACTTCACCCTGACCGATCTGGAAAAATCCAAATCCAACGGCGGTCTGACCCTGCGGTCCAAGTCCGACTGGAACTCCAATTTCCGTGGCCGTGTCGGTTACGCCTTCGACCGTTACCTGGTCTACGGCGCCGGCGGTCTGGCAATTGCCGACCTGGAAGTGTCCGGCAATGGCGACACCGACAGCAAAACGGCCCTGGGCTGGACGCTGGGCGCAGGTGGCGAAGCAGCGCTCACCAACAACATCAGCGCCAAGCTGGAATATGTTTACCAGGACTTCGGCGAACAGGATTTCAACCTGAACGGAACCGGCGTGAGCTCGGATTTCAGCAATTCGCAGGTTCGCATGGGTCTTGGCTACAAGTTCTAAGCCAGACCTCAACCGATGCGGAAAGACCCGGTACCGAAAGGTGCCGGGTTTTTTCATGCCGGCGTTCTCTCCAAAGTGATGCCGCTGGTTACAAGTCGTTACAAGCTTTTCCGAATTTCGCCCCAGTACCGTGCTAGGGATGGCATCTAACGTAAGGTGCCGGTATTGAGGGTGTTCCCTTTTGCCCGCTAGCCCGGCCTTCAGGTGGAGAGACGCATGCGGTTTTTGATGCGCGGACTTGTCGGTCTGGCATTGATGGCGATCATGATCGGTTTTGCCGGTTTCGGCGGTTATCGCCTTTACAACGCGATAACGGCGGAAGAGACCGCACATCGCCGGCCAGCCCGTGAGCGCAGTTATTCGGTCAATGTCGCCGAGCTGACACCGCAAACGTTGGCGCCGGTCACGACTGCCTACGGCCAGGTGGAAAGCTGGCGGACGCTCGAACTGAGGGCAAGTTCCGAAGGCCGGCTTGTGGAGGTCGCTTCCAAGTTTCGTGATGGGGCCGCTGTCGCCAAGGGCGAACTGCTGCTCAGGATCGATCCGGCGAACGCGGAATTTCTGGTGCTGGACGCGGAGGCGGCCCTGGCGGATGCGGAGGCCCAGAAAGCGGAGTCCGCGGAGGCCATTGTTGGAGCTGAGCAGGAGCTGGAAGCGGCCCGCCGCCAGCTTGAGCTGCGTAAAAAGGCGCTGGAGCGCCAGCAGCAGCTGCAGGACAAGGGGTATTCCACGGCCGTACAGGTGGAAACCGAAGAACTGGCCGTGGCTTCGCTGGAACAATCACTCAGCAACCGCCTGCAATCTGTCATCACCGCGCGCAAGCGTGTCGAGCGCATGGACCTGACGGTCAAGCGCGCCAGGCTTGCGCTGGACGATGCCAGGCGGACGCTGGACGAAATCACCCTGACAGCGCCCTTCAGCGGTTATCTGTCGGAGGTCAACGCCACGCTTGGGCGCCGGGTCGGTTCCTCCGAAACCCTTGCCCTTCTGATCGATCCGGCGGCACTGGAAGTCAGGTTTTCCCTGTCGACCGACGAATTTTCGCGGTTGCTGGATGCCAGCGGCAATCTGGTGAAGGCGCCTGTTACCGCGGTCCTGCAACTGGGCAACCGGTCCATCGAGGTTCCGGGCACCATCGACAGGGCAGCGGCTGTCGTTTCGGAAGGCGAGGCCGGGCGGACGCTGTTTGCGACGCTGGATCTGGAGCCCGGCACGGTTCTGCGTCCGGGTGATTTCGTGAAGGTTGAGGTGCGCGAACCGGAGCTTAGCCGTGTTGCCCTGGTTCCCTCGGCGGCAGTGGCGGAAGATGGCCGCATGCTGATCGTTGGCGAAGGCGAGCGTATCGAGGAAATCAAGGCGACGATCCTGCGCCGGATGGGCGACGACGTTATTGTGGCCAATGTGCCTTTCGGTGCCGATTATGTGCGCGAACGCCTGCCGCAGCTTGGCACCGGTCTCAAGGTTTTGCCAAGGCGGAGCAATGACGGACAAGCTCCCCAACAGACGGACGGACCGGAGACAGTGCAGGCGCCTGATGGTGACGACACACGCCTTTCCGGTGATCTGGTCGCGCTGGAGCCGGAGCGCCGCGCGGCCCTGATCGACCAGTTGAACAGGTCCGACATGCCGGAAAACCGCAAGGCCAGGCTGCTTGCCCTTCTGAACAAGCCGATGGTGCCGAAAGAGTTGATCGAACGGCTGGAGCATGGTGGTGGGACCAGCGGCTGACAACTGATGTCTGTCGTCCCGTCCTGCCTGATATCCTGATTGGAGTGTCCCGACATGCGTTCTCCCGGCGGATCGCAATTTGCCTCGTTACTGGACTACATGGTCCGGCACCGCACAGCGGCCAACCTGCTGCTGGCCATGATGCTGATCAGCGGTTTCGCGGCTTCGACGCAGATCCGCACGCAGTTCTTTCCTGATTTTGTCCGCGAGCAAGTGGACGTCGTCGTCAACTGGTCGGGCGCCGGGCCTGAGGACCTCGACCGGGCTGTGGTCGAAATTCTGGGGCCGCAGCTGCTTGCCATCAACGGTGTCGACGAAGCCACATCCGTCTCGCGCGAGGGCAGGGCCAGCATTGAACTGGAGTTCGAGGACGGCTGGGACATGGGCCAGGCGACCGACGAGGTGAAAGCCGCCGTCGATCAGGCCCGCTCCAGTCTGCCTGAGGGCATCGACGAGCCGGTGGTCACCCGCAGCGTCTATTCCGACCGGGTGACGGATGTCGTCATGTACGGTCCGGTCGATATCGACCAGCTTGCCCGCTTTGCCGAAGATCTCCAGACCGTGTTTTTTCGCCAGGGCGTGACACGGGTCTCCATTCGCGGGTTGGAAGACCCGATTATCCGGGTGAATGTCGGCGAGAACATGCTTGTGCGCCACGGGCTGACGCTTGCGGAGATCGCCGACGTCGTCTCTGCCGAAATGGAAACGACGCCTGCGGGCGATGTCGCAGGCAGCTCCGCACGGCTGCGCACGGGCCAGACCCGGCGTAGCGAACAGGAACTGGGCGAGATCGTTCTGAAGGCGCCTTCGCAAGGGGAAAAGCTGCAACTCCGGTCTGTCGCCGACATCGTCACCGAAGGGGTGGAAAGCGGCCGGGCCTATTATCACAAGGGCATGCCGGCGGTCGTTCTCAGGGTCAACCGGAGCGCTCAGGGCGACACCATCGAGATCCAGCGGGCGGTCGAGCGCATTACCGCGGAGTTCCAGCAGACGCTTCCTGAAGGTGTCGTCGTTCAGCTCACCAACACCCGGTCGCAGGCGATCATCGACCGGCTGGATATCCTGGTTGAAAACGGCATCTTCGGTCTGGCCCTGGTGCTCTTGTTCCTGTTCCTGTTTCTGTCTGCCAGAACGGCCTTCTGGGTGGCGGCCGGCATTCCGGTGGCGATGGCTGCCACTGTCGGGTTGATGTACGTCTTCGGGATCACGCTGAACATGATCTCCGTGTTCGCGCTGATCATCTGTCTCGGCATCATCGTGGATGACGCCATCGTGGTGGGCGAGCATGCCGACTTCCTGCACCGGCGCGGGTATTCGCCGGCGGAAGCTGCCAGCCTTGCGGCAAAGCGGATGACGGCGCCGGTCTTCTGTGCCTCCATCACAACTCTGATTGCCTTTGTCGGGCTGGTGGCCATCGGTGGTCGCTTCGGCAGTCTTGTGGCCGATATTCCCTTCACGGTGTCGGTGGTGTTGATCGCCAGCCTGGTGGAATCCTTTCTCATCCTTCCGGCCCACATGAACCACGCGCTGAAGGCCAGCAAGAAGAAGCACTGGTTCGATATGCCCAACCGCTTGTTCAACCGGGGCTTCGTATGGTTCCGGGAAAAGCTGTTCCGCCGGTTCATTGCCTGGGTGATTGCCGTGCGTTATCCGGCAATCGGCTTTGCGCTGATGATCCTGGCGCTGTCCCTGACGCTGGTTCTGGACAAATCCGTGCGCTGGCGTTTTTTCAACGCGCCGGAGCGGGCGGTGGTTTCCGCCAGTATCGCCATGATGCCGGGCGCAAAGCGCGACGACACCAAGGCGATGATCGCGGAGATGGAACGGGCGCTTGACGTGGTCAATCAGCGCTATGTCGAAAAATACGGCGCGGATCCGGTCATCTTTGCGCTCTCCACCGTTGGTGCGACCGCCGGGCGCGGGCTGAGCGGCGCCGACACCAAGGATGCGGACCAGCTCGGCGGGATTTCCATTGAACTGCTCGACCCGGACCTTCGGCCCTATTCGGCCTTTCAGTTCATCGGCGACTGGCGCAAGGAAATCAAAAAGCCGCCGCTTCTGGAAACACTGGCTCTGCGCGGCGAGCGCTCAGGCCCGGGCGGGGATGCCATCGACGTCAAGCTTTATGGAAACTCCACGGAAAACCTGAAGGCCGCTGCCGAAAGCCTCAAACAGTCGCTGGCTGCCATGGAGGGTGTCAGCGCGCTGGAGGATACGCTGGCCTATGACAAGCCGGAACTGAACCTGACGCTGACACCGCGCGGCGAAACCCTCGGCTTCACCACGGATGAAATCGCGCGCGTCCTTCGCAACCGGCTGGAGGGCGTCGAGGTTGCCGAGTTCCCGATCGGCCGGCGGACGGCAAAGGTGAAGGTGCTGCTGCCGGATGAGGAGACGGATGCGGCGTTTCTCTATACCACGCGGGTCCGCACCGACGCCGGAACCTATGTGTCCCTGAACGAGATCGTCAATGTGGAGAGCACCTACGGCTTTGCCTCGGTGCGCCGCAGTGACGGCCTGCGCACGTTGCGCGTCTCCGGCGACGTTTCGGAGGACAATCCGGAAGCCGCCGCACGGGTGACGGAGGCTCTGCAGAACGAGCTTCTGCCCCAGCTTGCCGCCAACTACGATGTTGAAAGCGAAATGAGCGGGCTGGCGGAGCAGGAACGCTCGTTCCTCTCCGACGCCCTGATCGGCTTTAGCCTGTGCCTGGCAGGTATCTACCTGGTGCTGTGCTGGATCTTCGAATCCTGGACCCGGCCGCTGATGATCATGATCATCATCCCCTTCGGCTGCGTTGGCATGATCTGGGGGCACTATCTGCACGGCATTCCGTTGTCGATGTTCTCCGTGGTCGGTTTCATCGGCATGGCAGGCATCATCATCAACGACAGTATCGTTCTGGTGACCACAATCGACGAATACGCCAGGGACCATCCCTTCCGGCAGGCCGTCGTCAACGGCGTCTGCGACCGGCTGCGCGCGGTCGTGCTGACCACGGCAACCACGGTGTTCGGCCTGGCGCCGCTCCTGTTCGAAACCAGCCGGCAGGCGCAGTTCCTGCTGCCGACGGTCATTACGCTTGCCTACGGTCTGGGTGTCGGCCTGTTTCTGGTCATCCTGCTGGTGCCGGCGCTGCTGGCGGTGCAGAAGGATTTTGGCCAGGCCATCACCAGCGGCAAACGCCTGCTCAAGGTCCGGGGGAGGACCCCGCTTTCCGGCGGACGGGTCTGACGGCAGAGCCGACGCCTGCCTCCGTCCGATCCCTCCTTTGTTCCTTGCCTTCATGTCTGCCGGCCCGATGTCGGCCGGCAAGTCTGTCGCAAATAAGGTTCCCAGAGGGCTCAATCGTTCGTCACAGTGTCAACCTGCCGGAGTTGCTGCCGGCAGGTTTTCTGGACGAAACGTCAGTCGCTTGCTTTTTGTGTGGCCGCTTGCAGCTTGGCAATGTCTGCCTCGGAGAGCTTTGGCCGGTCGACCTTGATTGTCAGCTTGTCGAGCTTGGCGGTCAGGGTGAACGGTGGTTCGTAGTCGGCATCATTGACCCCGGTCAGGGTGTCCGATCCGATGTCGAACGCTTCGTCCCATTGCAAGATGATCGGAATGGTCTTTTCCATTTTCTTGGTCTCGACAACCTTGCCATCGACCTTGAGCGTGCCTGTGCCGGATCGGCCGACCCCGCTCATGTTGTTGAAAGCAAGCGTTCCCGCACCCAAGCCGTCATACTTGAAGTCGAACTCAAGCGTGTGTTTCCCCGCAGACAACGCGTCCTTGCCCTCCCATTTGATCCTTTCCAAATCAACGAGGTTCCAGAGGAAGACGGGCTTGCCCTTCAGCAGATAGAACCCGTAGCCTGCAAAGCGGCCACCCGATGTCAGGATCATGCCTTCACCGCCGCCTTCAGGAACTGTCAGTTCCGCAGTGATTGTGTAGGAGCTGTTGAGAATGCTTGGTGAATCGCCCTGCGGCAAGCCGGTCATCGGCCGGGTGTAGACAAATTCGTCACGACCTGCGGTGATGTTTGGACGTGGAGCCGCAACGCGCGGACCAACCGAGGCATCGAGAGGAAACACCTGGTATTTGGTTGCTTCCATGATGAAGGTTTCTTTCAGGTTCCGAACCATATCAGGATGCTCTGCGGCAATATCCGTCGTTTGCGTCGGATCTGTCTTGAGATTGTAGAGCTCGAACACCTGGTTGTTCAGGGGATCCTCATTGGCAGGGCCGAACGCATCCCAGGGAGCGCGGTTCACCTTCGTGGCAAGGAACCAGTCATTCTGCCAGAGGCCCCACTGCCCGAACATCTCGAAGTACTGGGTGTCACGGGGAGGGGGAGCGTCCGCATTTTCCTTGTCGAACAGATAGGCAAAGCTCTTGCCGTCCATCGGAGCCTGGGTGATGCCGTCGACAGCTTCTGGCGGGGTGATCCCGGCGATTTCGAGGATCGTCGGCACGACGTCGATGACATGCAGGAACTGGTCGCGTTTTCCGCCCTTGTCGGTGATCTTCGCTGGCCATGTGACCGTCATGTTCTGCCGGACACCGCCGAGCTGCGAAGCGATCTGTTTCATCCAGGGGTACGGTGTGTCGAAGGCCCACGTCCAGCCGACTGCCATGTGGTTATATGTTTCCTCGGTTCCCCAGACGTCGTACCACTTCATCTGCTCTTCGGCGGGGATTGCGTTGATCCCGTTGAAGTAGGCAACTTCATTTGGTGTTCCCAGCAGGCCACCTTCGGCGCTCGTGCCGTTGTCTCCGTTGATGTAGATGATCAAGGTATTTTCGTATTCGCCGATATCCTTCAGGGTCTGAACGAGGCGACCAATTTCGTCGTCCATATAGGCCGAATAGGCGGCGAAGACATCGACCTGGCGAATGAAGAGCTTTTTCTCGACATCCGTGAGCTCATCCCAATTCTTGATGTGATCGGTCGGCCAGGGCGTGATTTTCGCATCTTTCGGAAAGAGCCCCATGTTTTTCTGGTTTTCGAAGATGGTCTCTTGAAGCTTGTTCCAGCCATCATCGAACAGGTGCATGGCGCTGATCTTTTCCACCCACTCCTTGGTCGGATGGTGGGGCGCATGAGTGGCGCCGGGCGCGAACTTGATGAAGAAAGGCTTGGAGGGATCGATCTGGTGCATTCGGGTGACCCAGTCGATGGCATCGTCCGCCATCGCAGTCATCAGGTTCCAGCCGGGTTTGCCGTCAAACGGGTAGATCTGGGTCGTGTTCCGGAAGAGGTTGGGCTGCCATTGGTTGGCGTCTCCGCCAACGAAGCCATAGAAATATTCAAATCCCATGCCGGTCGGCCACTGATCGAAGGGGCCGCTCTGACTGGCCTCGAAGGCGGGCGTATTGTGGTCCTTGCCGAACCATGACGTGTTGTAGCCATTGTCGAGAAGGATCCTGCCCACCGTGGCTTTGTCTTCAGCGATGATGCTGTTGTAGCCGGGATACCCCGTCGACTGTTCCGAGATAACACCGAAGCCGACATTGTGATGGTTTCGGCCGGTGATGAGCGCGGCACGCGTGGGCGAACAGAGCGAGGTTGAATGAATGCTGGTGAAACTCAATCCGTCCGCCGCAAGCGCATCCATGGTCGGATGAGGAATGACACCGCCAAAAGTGCTTGGAATGCCCCAACCTGAATCATCCGTGATAATGAGCAGTACGTTCGGCGCTTCGGCAGGTGGCACAACACGTGGAGGCCACCACTGGGTGGAGTCCTCGGCAAGCGTGTCGATCTTGCCCCCAAAATGTTGCGGAGGCGGAGGCAACTGCAATCCGTTGAGGGTGGTCGTGGAATTCGGCGCACCGGACGCCGGCTGTGCAGTTGCCTGATCGGCAACACCAACCAAAAGCGCAAATCCGAAAACGCTCGTCATGAAGACTTTAATCGAACTCATTCCCACCTCCTATACTGACTCTAAAATCTTGTTTTCGTTCGTTTTACTTTTTTTGATTGTGCGAAATGCTGCGTAATTTCCATACATATGAAGAATTTAATAAGTTACTTTACAATAAGGGTATCGATATAAAACTCCGTAACGCTACGTATGATCTATTATTTGTGCGGCACGAAAACATGTGTCACAATTTCTAATTGATTTCTGTCTTTTCGACCCTTAGGTCGGGCGAAAATTTCGCCTCTGCAACCGTTGGCGGGCGATGGAAGTGACCAATCCACGAAAACAATATTCTGGTGCTTGCAGTTGATGATCTGCAAAGAAATTTTCTTCTTGAATCGCTTCTCTGCCTGTGGGGTTATTAAGAGAGGAGATTATCTTATTGGTGAGAACTTCGTGGTTCCAGAAAATATGGGAACAAATTTCCTGGAAGACACGACAGGGCAATATCGTGGTTCAGATGGACACGGCCTTGCTTTGCGCGTCTATTTCGGCGTCCGACCGCGCAGACGCAGTATCTTTTGTGTGACACCTCTGGCCAATGATGTCTCTAAACTTAAAAATCAAGTGCCTTTACATCGGACTTAAGGTAAGCAAGAAGATAGATTAAACCAAAAATAAATTCCGGCTCGAAAGCAAAGTGAGAAGGTAGAATGTTGAAGACTTCACTCTCGAAAGCTGTTGCCTTAAGTGCATTTTTCATATCTCAGGCGCCTGCGCTGGCCGCCGATCTCGCTGTTGAGCCGACGGTGACACCCGCGAGAGTTGTTGAAGACAGGTGGAATTTCAGCATCACGCCCTATTTCTGGATGGCAGGGCTTGGTGGAGAAACCGTCACCGGCGACAACATCACAATGCCGTTCAACAAGGTGATCGAGAACCTGAGCTTTGCGCTGATGACGTCTATTTCAGCCGAGAAGGGGCGCTTCGGCGTCTATTCCGACCTGATCTACATGAACCTGGAAGGCTCCAAGACGACCACGGCGACCCTCGTCAGAAGAACCTTCGATGCCAAGCTGGACGCGACAATCAAAGGGTTCATCACGACAAACTCTTTGGGTTACAAGATTGTCGATACCCCCAGCTCCGAAATCGCCGGTTTCGGCGGTTTCCGTTATTTGTGGTTGAGCACCGATCTTGATTTCTCCCTGGGCAATTTTAGCGCCAGCGCAAGTGACCAGGGGCAGGTTATCGACGCTGTTGTGGGGTTGCGCGGTGAAACCAAATTGTCCGATCGCTGGTCCGTTGCCTATTATGGCGACGTTGGTACCGGTCAGTCTGACGTCACCTGGCAACTGTTTGGTGCGATCGGTTATGAAATAAAGAACATCGATCTGTTTGCCGGCTATCGATATATCGGCTGGCGGTTCGACGACGTGGCCGACCTCGACGCGCTTGATACTTACGGCCCGGTCATCGGTGCAAGGTTCAAGTTTTAGCCTCTGATTTCTGCGCTTGCCTTCGAAACCGGTCAGGCTAGCGAAGCTCACTTTGTAGCCTCTTCACGATCTCACAGGATGCTTCGGGCAATTGCCTGGCTGTTTCGTCACGCACTGACAGAAAATCAGCACCCGTTGATCCGGGGTAACCGTGGGGACGGCCCTGCGAAATCTTCTGTAGCCAGTCGGCGAAAGGGGCTAAGCCACACCTCAGGCGTGGCTTAGCCCCAATCATGTCATTGAAGCCGGTATTACTCTCGGCCTTTATGTCTCACGGCCGGTTTCAGGCAGGAACGGCCGGGTATTTCATACCCGCAACTTCCTGCATCAACCGGATGACCTGGGTGCTGTATCCCGCCTCGTTGTCATACCAGACGTAAAGGACCAGGCGGTCGCCATCGACGATCGTAGCCTGGCTGTCGACAACACCGGCGTGGGTGGATCCAACCAGATCGGAAGAAACCAACTCGGTCGAGGCGGTATAATCGATCTGGTCCTGCATCGGCGATTTTACCGAAATCCCCCGCAGGTAGTTGTTCATTTCCTCAGCCGTCGTCTCGCGCTTGAGGTTCAGGTTGAGGATGGCCATGGAGACATTGGGGATCGGCACGCGAACCGCGTTTCCGGTCAGCTTGCCTTTCATTTCAGGCAGGCACTTTGCCACGGCACTTGCAGCGCCCGTGCTCGTCAAGACCATGTTCAAAGGTGCGGCGCGTCCACGGCGATCACCCTTGTGGTAGTTGTCGATCAGGTTCTGGTCGTTGGTGAAGGCGTGGATGGTTTCAACGTGACCGTTCTCGATCCCGAACTCATCGTTGATCACCTTGAGCACCGGCGTGATCGCGTTGGTGGTGCAGGAGGCCGCACTCAGAATCTTGTCGTCTTCTGTAATGTCGCCGTGGTTGACGCCATAGACGACATTCCTGATGTTGCCTTTGCCCGGTGCGGTCAGAACGACTTTCGACGCACCCGGACATTTCAGGTGTTGGCCGAGACCTTCTTCGTCGCGCCAGATGCCTGTGTTGTCGACCACCAGAGCATTGCGGATGCCATATTTGGTGTAATCGACCTCGGCGGGGGAGCTGGCGTAAATCACCTGAATGTAGTTGCCATTGGCGATAATCGCGTTCTGTTCTTCGTCAACCGTGATGGATCCGCTGAAGGCACCGTGGACGGAGTCCCGCCGCAGGAGGCTGGAGCGTTTCTTCAGATCTCCATCCTTGCCGCCGCGCACGACAATTGCGCGAAGCCGCATTTTGTTCCCGGCGCCGACGCGCTCGATCAGCATGCGGGCGAGAAGACGGCCAATGCGGCCGAAACCATACAGAACGACGTCTTGCGGTTCCTGCAGGATAGAAGTCTTGCCGGTGTTGATGCTGGCAAGCTGCTTTTCGAGAAAGCTTGTGACGTCGCCACCTTCTTCCATGTAGCGGTGGCACAGCTTGCCGAGGTCGACACGCGATGCAGCGAGATCCATCTCAAGCATCGCCTTGACGATTTCCAGACTTTTGGAGACTTCCAGCTCCTGCCCGGTGATCTGCAAGGCATAACGGTGAGCCTTGATGATCTCGATGGCGGAGTTGTTCAGCAGGCGGCGTCCGAAAATCCGGATGTTGATGCCGAAGTCGCGGTAGAGATGTCCAACCAGCGGGATCATCTGCTCGGCGGCGGATTGTTGTTCCTTCCAGTTGTCGAAGTGATTATCCATAGCCGCCATACACAAAACTCCTTTATGGTATTTTCAACGCAATGAGTGGCAAGTCTTTAGCCTATGCACGCTGTTTATCGCTGGTGCGAACGCCCTGTCCATAAGAAGTTTCAAGACTAATCGATTGAAATTTCAGAAAGAGCTCTGCGTCACGTTCAGGTTGCCGGAAACGTTACATCGGGAACCTTGTTGGTGCCCGGAAATCAAAGAAAAGACACTTGACTGGTCGAAAAAAAGGCAATGCAGATCCTGGTGCTTCTCGAGCGTCATTGGCTGCGGCAATTGAAGCCAGCCTTCAGCATCAGGCAGATTGTATTGCGCACGCGTTTCCTGTGTGGATGAGGTCCTGGCTTCTCGCGGTGCCGGCGTTGCGAGGTTGGTTCAAACCCCCAGTTCGCGCAGGGCTTTTTCTATCGTTTCGCGAGCACCGTTTTCGGCAAAGGGGAAGGATGCAAAGAAAACTTCCGAACTGATCGCCGGATCGGCCTGTTTTGCTCGTGTCAGCCATTGCCGGGCTTCGGCGTGCTTGCCGGCCAGGTGCGACGTCAGCGCCGCAATCAGCGAAATGTGCTTATGCGCCCCGATCATCTGTGCCGCTTTCACGCCAAGCTCTTGCGCCTTTGCCATATTGCCCAGTTGCACTTGCACCAGCGCACGTGCCGATGTCATGCCATAGGCGAGTGGGTCGAGCGGGCTGAGGTCCAGCGCGAATGCTAGATCGGCATCGGCCTGTGCCGCCTGGCCTGCCATCACGCTCACCAGCCCGCGTGTGTAGACGCCCTGGGCGAAGCTGGGGCTGAGGCTGGTTGCCCGGTCGAACCAGGCGATGGAATCCTCCAGCTGGCCGTCGAGCCAAGAGCATCGCCCGGCATTGAAATGGGCAAAGGGATCGAGCCGGTCGGTCTCCACCGCTTGCTGCGCCAGCACCCGTGCCTGTTCAACCTCCGCCGCGGGATCTTCTGAAAAACGCATGAAGGCTGACTGGAAATGCGTGAAGGACAGCCCACCCATGGCGCCTGAGAAATAGGGATCACGCTCCAGAGATTGTGTGAACAGCGCGGCCGCTCTCGCGTTGTCCTGTCGGTTGAAGCGGTACATGTGGTCAAGGCCCAGGTGGAAACAGGCCCAGGCATCGAGTTCTCCCGGCGCGCGCCTGCGGGCGATCCGCACTTCGTTCTGTGGGATCTGGACCGCCAGACTGGCCACCACATGGCTTTCGATGTCCGACCTGAGCTGCTGCAACTCAGTAAGGCCGCCGCGATAATGCTCTGCCCAGATCGTTCCGCTGCTGGTCATGTCGATCAGCGACACGCCGATGGTGACATGCTCGCCGGACAATTCGACCGTGCCGGTGAGCCCATAGCGAACACCGAGCTGCCGACCGGCGGACAGCGGGTCCACATCAGGCCCGCGAAAGCGGAAGCTCGATCCGCGTGCGATGACGAACAGCCAGTGCAGGCGCGACAGATCCGCAATGATGTCGGCGGGTAGGGCGTCGGCCACGATTTCCTGCTGGCCCGGTTCGCCGAAATACTGGAAGGGCAGGACAGCGATGGAGGGCCGCCCGTCACGTGCGTTCTTCAGCACGTCTTCAATCGCCGGGGCGGCTTGTTCCTCGGTCATGAGAGCGGATTTCACACAGAGTGTTTTCTTCAAAGCGCCGCTGACCTCGGTGTCCGCAACAAACCGGAACCCTTTGCCATGGATCGTCCGGATGACTTTCTGCGCGCTGCCTGTGTCTCCCACTGCCTTGCGCGCTGCCTTGATCCGAGCGGCCACGGCGGTTTCGGAGACGATCCGTCCGTCCCAGATATGCTCGATCAATTCATCCTTGCTGACCATCCGGTCGCGGTTTTCCGCCAGCAGCAAGAGGAGGGAGAGGACTTGCGGCTCAATCGCCACGCGTTCGCCACCACGGCGCAATTCGAAACGTGCCCCGTCCAGTTCAAAGCCGTCGAAGGTAAACACCAGGGCGTCGGCTTGCGGCACATGTTCCCCTTTCTCGGAAAGTCTTCATGAAAAGGTCAGTTATATTCACGTCCCCGTCAAGCATTGCCGCAGGGGAAGGCGTATCTCTTGTTCATCGGGAGCAACCGATAGTTTTGAAGCACTGAGACATGAACCAGGAGATATGAAATGCCTTTGGTAACGATTGATGTCATCAAGAACGTTTTCACCCCTGAACAGAAGCACCAGCTGATCGAAAAAGTGACCGAAGCCATGGTCTCGGTCGAAGGCGAAGCCATGCGCCCGGTAACCTGGGTCCGCGTTATGGAAGTCGAGCAGGGTGATTGGGCGATTGGCGGCCAGCGCCTGGGAGCTGCGGACGTTCACGCCATGTCGGGCAAGAAAGTCGCCTGACCCGAGCGAAAAAACTGTTGTAACAAGGGCCGTGCCTTCGGGCGCGGCCTTTCGCGTTTGGGTGGGCAGTTGCAGACAGCTCCTCAGGGGCGAACGCTGGTTGGTTGAGAGCCTTCCGCTTTTTTCTGAACGGGCCGCCAGCTGTCAAACCTCAAGCGAGGGAAAGTCGTCGTGCAATTTGTCGGCATATCTGCCTTCGAACGTGTGTTGCCCTGCGTGGCGGATGGTGGTTTGGCAGTCGAGCCAGATTGTGCCGCTGCAACCTCGGACCCAGCGCAGGCTGAAGCTCTGATCTTCGTGCAGGAACAGCCGTCCGTCCGGCGTCGGCAGATGGCCGAAGAAGTCGTAATACTCCATACCGGCATGGGCCGGGATCAGCGACATATCGGGATAGTGGGTGACGACGCCGCGTGCCGCCATCGTTTCGGGCACCTTGCGGCTCAGCAGTGTCAGGCCCTGGCCCCCTGCCGGGATGGAGATGAAGCCATCCCGGTGCTCGGGCTGCCAGTCCGTGTTGTCGTAGTCGCGAAGCTGGTGGTTGTAGGTCGTGCTGCGGGAGATGAGCTGTTCCATCGGGGTTCGCTCGGTTTCCGGCAGGGCGGCTTCGGCTTCAATGAGGTGCCGGAGCAGGTCCCAGTTGTAATATTTCTGCGGGTAGGACGCGCTGACGAAATCATCGCCGAAGGCGATCAGCCGCCAGACGGCCTCGGGCGAAAACTCCATGTCGGAATCAAGCATCAGCATATGGCTGAAGTCCTTGTGAGCGAGAAACTTGCTCATCAGGTGATTGCGGTTGATGACGAGGTTGGCCGCGCCGTAGGTTTCGAAGGCAAAGGGCAGTCCGTGACGCTGAAACTCCTGTGTCAGCGCGATGAGCGAGCGAACGGTCGGCAGTTCGACCTGTCCGCGGGTCGGCACCGCGATCATGATGACGAGTGGAGTTGCTTCGCCAGCCTCGTTCGCCATTTCCTGTTCCTTCTTCGGAAAGCGGTTGGCTCGAACCGCCGCCTCGGGCAGCCGCGAGGAGCCCGGTTTTCTAGGGTTTCTTTTTCGGTTGAACGAGGCGCGCCGGCCGCAGCTCTTCCGCCGCCTTGAAAAGTGAAAATGTCTGGTTCACAAAGCCGACAACACCGTTGATCTGCTGCAGATAGGCGTCCAGCTCCGGTGTGCGCTCCGCCTCGACCAGCTGGATTGCCCGTGACTGGGGCATGACTTCAAACAGGACATAGAACAGCGGGTCGCCGCGCCGCAGTTCAAGAGATGCCGAGATATCGTGCCACTCGAAAGCCCAGG
The DNA here is from genome assembly GCF_057180185.1 of Labrenzia sp. ATLA3. Lineage (NCBI taxonomy): Bacteria > Pseudomonadati > Pseudomonadota > Alphaproteobacteria > Hyphomicrobiales > Stappiaceae > Labrenzia > Labrenzia sp. ATLA3. Next base: position 33,784 of record NZ_JBXUKV010000002.1, on the reverse strand, counting down.
TCAGCGTTCGCGGCCAGACGTTGATCGGAAACCGTCCAGGGATCATCAGACCGGGCAGGGGCGTTTTTCTGGGGTGCTGAAAGGGCGGAAGCTGCGACATGTAGGTGGGCTCGTCCGCTATGAAGATATATGGCAGGCGCATCTGCAGGATCGGCCTATCGGGGGCGCGCCATTCCTCACGCGGATGAAGGATGATGAGATTGGCAAAGACATCGTCACGGACCGTGGACATGGGGCCGTCGGCATTTACGACGGCAGGTTCGCCAAAGTCGGTTTCTGCCATGCGAAGTGTCAGGTCGCAGGGACATTGCACCTCGAACAACCGGCTTTCGAGCCCCAAAACCGCCGGGCACGCAGTCACCGATTTTGCATGGGTTCGCGGGCGTGAGAGCGAAGGCTGTTTCAGCCTTTGCGGCGGCTTGTAGATCAATCGGGATTCGTTTTCCGCCAGAAGCCACCCGATTGTCGCCGGGCCGCTTTCTTCGCCGTCTCCGCCGTGTACGTCAACGCTGACGTTGAAACTCAGCATGGGCGGGCCGCCCCTGTTACCGCCGGAACTGTGCACTGATCCAGGGCGGGGCTGGGAGCCAGCGGTTGAGGCTCTTGTCCAGATAAAGGCCGGTGACGATGTTGTAGGAAACGGTCTCCGGCTGGCGGTTAAAGGGGTTGGTGACCTGCCACGTCAGAATTTGCGAACCGCGATATCCCGGCGCAAAGACGGTATTTCCCGATGATGCCCGCGAGCCGGGGTGCCCCCCCCCGTAGACCGTATTCATAACCGGCAACCGCGAGCCGGGGTGGCCCCCCGCATAGATCGTGTCCATAACCGGCAACCGCGTGCCGGGATGGCCGGCGTAGATGGTGCTCATCACCGGTCGTCGCGCGCCCGGATGCCCTCCATAGATCGTGTTCATGGCCGGCCGTTTGGAGAAGGGAGCATATCCAGCGGGGCCGGCGGTAAGCGTTTCAGAATGCATTTGCCCCGGCCGGCTGCCCATGGAGCTGTCGGCGGATGGCTTTCGACCAGCGCCCAACTTTGCGAGATCTTGATCGATTCCCGGCTTCTTACGGTCGACCAAAGCTTTACCCTCAATATCCTAATAATGTGGAAGATTTAATTGCAAAACTGACACAAAGTTACAAAATGCCTCTGCTTTTCGCAACTCTTTTCAGAGCTTTCCTTATATTGCCGATGACATCGCTCCAGTTGCGCGATTTCTCTTGCCGGAAATAGCGCATGCCCGGATACCAGTCCGATCTCTCCCCTTCAAAGCAATGGTACCAATGGGGAAAAGTGTCGAGCAGCACCCAGACAGGCGTGCCGACCGCGCCCGCGATATGGGCGGCCGCGCTGTCGGTCATCACGATGATATCCAGCGCCTGGATCAGGAGGGCGGTTTCGGCAAAATCGAAATCGTCGCAGTCGATCACGAGATCCCCGAGCCCGCCCTCGATCAACTGGCGTTGCGGCGGGCCTTTCTGCAGACTGAAGAGTTGGACGAAGGGGAGTTCGGCAAGCGGCAGAAAATCCTGGAGCCGTGCAGCCCTGTCCGCGTTGCCGCCATAGTCCACGTTTCCCGACCAGATGATGCCGACCCGGAGCGGCGCTCTTGCCCTTGCCAATAAACTGTCGCGCCTTTCTGCAAACGACGGGTCTCCCTGCAGGCGCGGGGGCGGATGAAGAGACGGGTCCTTGACGTTCAAGAGTGAGGGCAGTGACAGCAGCGAGACCTGAAGCGCACATCCATGCGGGCCTTCGGCATCATCGACCCATTCGTCGACACCTTCCATAGAACGTAGGAGGCGTAAAAGGGCAGGTGGACACAGGAAATGGACATTGGCACCGGTGGCCTTGAGTGCGGGCAGGAAACGTGCCGCCCAGACGATGTCGCCATAGCCCCCCTCAGGCAGGACAAGAATTTTCTTTCCCGAGAGCGGAGACCCGTCCCAGAAGGGCAGGTGCTGTGATGCCATCGGGCTGGCGTTTAAGCCGAAGCGGTGTTCCCAAACTGGCCAACCGGCCTGATAGTCCCGTTGTCCCAAAGCCAGCCAGGAAGCTTCGATGGCTGATCCGGCATCGTCTGGATTGTGGCGCAAAAGCTCCCTGAAGGTTGCAAGGGCTTCGTCGCGCTGGCCTGTCCTGGAGCGGGCTACGGCGAGGACATAGTCGATTTCCGGATCGTCCGGCTGCTGGCTCTTGAGTTGTTCCGCTACGTGCAAGGCGTCCCCCGGGCGCCCGAGGCGCAGATAGTGCGCGATAAGGCGGTGATGGGCTGTGGCGCTCGCCGGCTGTGTGGCAGCAGCGCGGGTGAGGCACGCAAGGGCTGCCGTCGGCCGCTGCTCCAGACTATGAACTTCAGCCTGGAGCAGCCAGGCGTCCAGATGATCCGGACAAAGCTCCAGACAGGCATCTGCGTAGGCGATTGCCGCAGCGCATTGCTCCCGGCCGAAGCTTCGCAGAGCCATGGCGTATAAGTCGTCTGCCGTCAGATGGCCGGGATCCCTGGTCATGTGGTTCTTGCCGCCGACACCCGCTCACGTGGCTCTGTAGATTTCGTCGATGCCAATGAATTCGATCACCTCGTATCCTTTCCCGGCCATGAAGGATGGGATCTCGGGGCTGTCGGAAATGTTCTCGATGCTCCAGGTTTCGACCGGAACGGTCTCGAAGGGAAACTCCTTGAGGACCGCCATCTCGCCGCCTTCGACATCCAGAGACACATAGTCGATCCTGTGAATGCCTGCCTCCTGGAGAATATCCTGGATCGAGCGCACGGGGATTCTGGCAATACGCTCGTCGTGCTCGGGGTGCTGACGGATTCTTTCCAGAAGATCCGGCGCGATGCTGTCTATCAGTCCACCGCTCTGGGTATAGCCGGCCCGGATTTCAAGAAAGGCCGCCTCAGGTACCGGGGTGCCAACCGCGGTGTTGAGGCAAGTGCAGCGGCGCACGGAAGTTGCCTGCGCATAGTTGGAAGGTACGGGTTCTATCAGAAGCCCGGTCCAGCCAAGTTCCTTTTCAAAGAAAAGAGTGTTTGATCCCGTAATGCCGTCATAGCCGCCCAGTTCCAGAAAGACGCCGCCCTCGCGGTTGTTCAGAACAGTATCATTCAGAAACTTGTCCTGGCCGGAATTGCTGAAATACGCAGCGTGCATCCCCAGAGCCTTTTCCACGACCCAAAGCTCGTGCAGCAGGCCACCCCGGACCGGGCCAAACACATGTTCAAGCTGCCCGGTAATCGTTTCCCGCAAGTCGGTCAAGGTTTCCCGGGGATAGGTGCTGTAGATTTCCGGCGTGGTCATGAGGCGGTGGGGTCCTCAGTCATTTGACAATGGCGCGTAACTGAATGCTTCAAGTCTAGTCTTGAGTTACCTTACGTTAGATTGGCTGGCTGACCAAAATCAAAATCTTTGATCATCCCGGTGCCGTGGGCATTCATGCCGGACAGACTGGAGGAACGGCAGAAATGACGAACCAAGATTCGATCGCCGGTCTGACGGACGCGTTTCTGGACTGGTACATCGCCAACCGGCATCGGCCGGATCTGGCCGAGCTGAATGACTATCTGCTGAATGCTGCCCTGTCTGCGCGGGGGTACAACAATGCCGAAAGTGGCGAGCGTTTCTTTATCAGGGACGTGCTGGCCACCTGCGACCCAAGGCTTTGTATCGACATCGGCGCGAATGTTGGCCGGTACAGTCTTGATCTGCTGGAGTTCACGTCGGCGGATGTAATTGCCTTCGAACCGTTGATCCGCTCTTACACGGAGCTGGTGCAAAATACGCTGCGTTTTGGCGGCAGAATCCTCTGTGAGAACGCAGGCGTCGGAAATTTCAATGACGAGGCGGCGCTGCATTTCGACTCGTCGAACTCTGTTCTGGCCTCTTTCGCTGAGGAGGTGAAGAAGGTGAGTTATGTCACCAACGGGGAGACCGTGACGGCCAGCGTCGTAACACTTGATAGCTATTGCCAGGAAAGGGGCATCACGGCGATTGACCTCATAAAGATCGATACCGAAGGCTTTGAAGCCGAAGTGCTCGACGGGGCAGCGCGGGTGATTTCAGAGGTCAAACCGCGGTTCATCCAGATGGAATTCAACTGGCATCAGATGTTTCGCAGCAAGACGCTGAACGATTTCGCCGAGATGCTGCCAGGCTACGACGTCTATCAGTTGCTTCCAGATGGCTGGGTGCAGCGGGACCCAAGAGATCCGCTGTCGAACGTCTTCCAGTTTTCAAACTTTGTTTTTGTCCTGAAAAGCTGATGTTTCGTCCGGAAGAGCGCAGCCACCCGCATAGGATTTCACCTCGATAATGCGCGAGCCGAGTTCGGTATTGATCTCCCGCTTCAGCGCCGTACGTCTGTCGTTGCTCTGATAGATGCGCCTCGCCAAATCGATGAAGCCGTCACCGAAATCCTGTCTGCGCTCGCAGGTCCTGATGTCGTCTTCCAGGGCCCACAGAGTTTCATTGAGGCTCTTTAACCGGGCCTTCCAGGTCCGGATCTGGTCCGAGTTCGAGAGGTGCCGGTCGAAAACGTCTTTGAGGCAAGACAACTCGTAGCGGACATGGTCGAGTTTGTCTGGAGCGGATATGCGGGCGGCCTTGATTTCAAGGATGGTGATCTTGTCGATGAGTTCAGCCGGTGAAGCCGGTATGCAGATCATGTCGACCAAGGTGCGCGTCCCTTGTGCTCATTCCGCTGGCATCAGAACTGTAGCATCAAGTCGCGTGTCCGTTAATTGGCGCGGCCCTGGTTCTTGGAATGGGTCCGGTAAGCCTGGACCAAACAAAAAGCCAGCCCGGCGTCATGCGGGCTGGCTGATTGGGGCGACTGCGCTCAGGTAATTACCGTAGCGGGGCCGGGTCGTTTTCCGGAACCGGTGCGGGTGGCACCTTTGTGTCGGTGAAGGCAGGCACAGCCGCTTCGAAGGCGTCCAGCCAGGCCACCAGCTTCGGATGGGTCTTGCGCCATTCACCGGCAAAGCGGATGTCCAGATACCCGAGCGCGCAGGCAAGCGTCAGGGAGCCTGCGTTGACGTCTGAGGCGCTTGCCGGAGTGGGCGGGGTGTTGTCTTCAAAATGTTTCAGGCCGCGTTCCATCTTGCCAGCCTGATACGCGTCCCAGGCCGGGTCACGGTACTTCTGTTCCTTGAAGCGCTTGTCGTAGACCCGGAGAATGGCCGCATCCATGATGCCGTCCGCCAGCGTTTGGTCGCGCAGGACCGCAAACCGGGCTTCGCCCTCGGGAAAGAGTTTGCCGCCGCCTGCCAGGAAATCGAGATATTCCAGAATGACGGAGCTGTCGTAAAGAACGTCGCCGTTTTCCAGAATCAGCGCCGGTATCTTGCCGAGGGGGTTCTGGCTACGCAGGCTGTCGGAGGGATCTGCCGTATTGGCGTCTTCCACTTCAACCTTGCCCTTGAGACCAAGAATGGACAGGCCGAGCTTTACCTTGCGGCCGAAAGGCGAGGGGGCAGACGAGCGAAGTTTCATCATGGGGCCGAACTCCTGAAAGACTTGGGCGGTTGGGGTGTCGAACGTGTTTAGTGGGCGCCGGGCGGCGGCACGGAGAGGCTGTCAGCGCGGCATCCGGACCTGTCGACCTCCCGGCAGGACCTGAATTCCAGATCGCGAGTGAGGCAGATACGCACTTCCTCCAGCTCGCCCCTGTCACAGGCGACTGCAAGCCCTGCTTCCGTCAGGCCCGGATTGGCAAGCCGGAAGGCTTTTTCCACGGTCTCGGGCGCGGCCTTGCCTCGTTTGTCGAGCGTGCGGAAGGCGCCGGGGATGGTGATCTTGTCGTAAGCCTTGCGGGTGAGGGCGAAATAGTCTTCCGGCGTCAGACCGGAACAGGTGCCGTGCTTGCGCCATTCGTGAAAAACGAGATTGTGGCTCGGCATGATGTCTTCCATCGAAACGGCGATCTGCCGGTCGATACGCTTGGGTGCACCGGGGCAGCTTTCGGGGAACCCCCGCTCATACTGCGGCCACAGGCCGTGCACGACGAAGCGAAACGGTTTGGAGACGTCGCATTGGTGCGGGTTGGCATCCGCGCCCTGCTGTTTGCAATAGGTTGGTGACCAGGACAGGGCGAGGACGTAGAAATCGAACTTGCCCGGTTCATCGGCTTTGGCGGGAAGGCTCAAAAATCCCGCCAGGAGGCAGGCGGACAGTCTTCCGATGCGGCCGAACAGCGCCATGGATCAACTCTCTTGGGGTGGGCGAGCTTACACCCTAGTGCGGGCGTGCCGTGCTGCAATGATCGCCATACACCCGCCACTTGTCGAGCGGGGCAAGGCAAGCCTCGACGTTCCAGCCCAGCCCGACGAAACCTGCGTGTTCTTCCACCATGTAGTGGACTGCCTGGATGCTGCCATCGGACAGGCTGGCTGTGCCCTTGCAGTAGCGGCGCTCAATCGGGCTGACATCGTTGCCACGACCGTTGACTTCGCTGATGCCGTCGATGCTCAAAATGGTGCGGCCGTCGTAATAGTCCCTGCGGGCGCGGGCGACAGTCCCGGCGACAGCGCTTTGCACGGATGCTGCCGTGCAATCCGGCAGGCGGTTGCCACTGGCAAAGGAGAAGTAGACACGGTCGTCATTCGCGGCCGCCGGTGCAGCCAAGCTTGCGCAAAAGGCCAAGGCTGACAGGGTCAAACAGACGGTACGGGCAATATGCACGGCGTAAACTCCGGAAAGCAAACTGTGAGGGAGACGATGGGGGAGCCGGGTCGGAAGGTCAAGGTTCGATACCGGTAAAAGTGTCATTGGAAGGGCTTTATTCGCCGATCATCTGTGTCACGTTCCAGCTCGCGCCGGGCCCCTGGTGCAGAACGTCGCACAACCAGGGCAGAACCAGACGCATTTCTTCCCCCATCGTGTAGGGAGGGTTGATCAGCGTCATGCCTGACCCGAGCATTCTGGTGTCCGGCCCGCTCTTGCCTGCATTCAGGTCAAGGCTCAGCACGTCCCGCAGGCCTGCGTTCGCAAAGTCTTCGTGCATGCGCCGGATCGCTCTTGCATCCTTCATCGGATACCACATTGCATAGGTGCCGCCCGTCCATTTCTTGTAGGCCTTCACCACCGCATCGGTCATCCGGGCGAATTCGTCCGTCACCTCGTAGGCGGGATCGATCAGCACCAGGCCACGCTTTTCCTTGGGCGGCAGAAAGCTGCCCATGGCAAGCCAGCCATCCAGGTGGATCGTCTTGACCTGATGGTCGCCCGCAAACCGCTCAGCCAGCGACTTGAAGTCCGCCGGGTGCAGTTCCGTCAGGGTGAGCCGGTCCTGCTTGCGCATCAACTGCCGGGCCACCATGGGCGAGCCTGGATAGACCGCCAGTGTGTCACCATCGTTGAGTGAGCGCACCGCCGTCAGCCAGGGGGTAAGCAGATCCGCCACCTGCGGCGGGATATCGGCCTCGAGCACTTTGCCGATGCCAAGTTGCCATTCACCGGTCTTCTGCATCTCCCGCGAATTGAGATCGTAGAGACCGATGCCCGCATGGGTGTCCAGGATGCGGAAGGCTTTGTCCTTGCGCTGGAAATAAGCGATCAGCCGGGCCAGAACGACGTGTTTCAGAACGTCGCCGATGTTTCCTGCATGGTAGGCATGGCGGTAGTTCATTCTGTCTTGTTTCCGGAAGCCGGTTCGGCTTCGCGCTTGAAGAAAACGACAGCCTTTTCACCGTGGTCGGCTCTGCCGATTTCCGTGAAGCCGAGCCGGCTGTGGAAGCGCATCGACCCCGGGTTGGGCGGGCGTTCGTTGACTTCGCAAACGAAGACGCGGCCGGTGCCGGCGAACCGTTCAAACAGGGCGGTGTAAAGGGCATCGCCGATCTTCTGGCCGCGACGGTTCTCATCGACGCAGATCCGGTCGGTGTAGGCGAAGGTGGACAGACGCTCGCTCAGCCAGCGGTAGTTCCGGCTGTCATAATCGGTGCCGTCGCCAAGACACAGCAGGAAACCGGCGGGAACCTCATCCACGACCGCGACAAGGCAGACCAGGGCAGAATTGACGAGGTCGAGCAGGTCTTCGGCTGTCAGCTCGTTCACAGCCTGCACGGCTGCGTTATTCAGCGGAAGCAATGCATTGAGGTCGCCCGGCAGAAACGGGCGAATGGTCAGGGTATCGGACGAAACGGCAAGCATGGAGCCCCTCTATGGAATTCGGAGACGCCTTATAGGCACTTCGGGGGGATGTGAAAAGAGGTCCGCCAAATCCGTTGGTCGCCGGAAGAGCGGATGATCGGGCTGTCGGGCATTGCTCCAATGGGGGTCGGGGGAGGTTGCGCCGGCACTCTTGGTGAAAAGACAGTGGGCGCAGCATGGCTGCGCCCACTCGCATCATACTCTCGACCCCTGCGTCGGCAGGGAAGGCCGGAGTTTATTCTTCGGCTGGTCCGCCCTGGTCTTCCTGCGGTGCATCGCCTTCTTCGAGCGCCTGCAGGTTGACCGCTTTCGGTCCCTTGCCCCGGCGGTCCGGCTCGGTCTCGAAAGACACACGCTGTCCGCTATCAAGGCCGGCAAAACCGGAGCGTTCGACTGCGGAAATGTGCACGAACACATCCGCATCGCCTTCGTCCGGGGTAATGAAGCCAAAACCCTTGTCGTTCTTGAAGAATTTTACAGTGCCAGACTGACGCGGGCCACGCTCGACAGGCGGCATGTCCCGCCGTGGGCGTTGCTGACGGAAGCCGCCGTCGCCTTCGCTGCCACCTTCGCGCGGAGCGCCACCATAGCCGCCGCGTCCACCGCCGCCGCCATAACCACCGCCTTCACGGCCACCGCCGCCGTAGCCGCCTTCGCGTCCACCGCCGTATCCACCACGGCCACCGCCGCCGCTATAACCACCGCCTTCACGGTTGCCGCCGCCATAGCCGCCGCCTTCACGGTTGCCGCCGCCATAGCCGCCGCCCTCACGGTTGCCGCCACCATAGCCGCCACCTTCACGTCCGCCGCCGTAGCCACCACGGCCACCGCCGCCGTAACCGCCGCCTTCGCGGTCGCCGCCGCCGCCGTAACTTCCGCGGCCGCCGCCGTCACGGTTGCCGTAACCGCCCCGGCCGCCGCCATAGCCACCTTCTTTATTGTCGTCGCGGCCGTAGCCGCCACCAAAATCATTGTCGCGTCCACCGCGGTAGCCACCGTCCCGGCCGCCGCCGTAGAAGTCACCACCGAACTCGCTTCCGCCAAAATCACTGCCGAAGTCTTGCGGACCGCCAAACTCGCGCTTGCCGCCGCGCCGACCACGCGACCGCCGGTCCGAATCACCATCGTGCATTACCGAATCACCTTAATTGTTGCGCCCTTTCGGCACATAACGACCAACCTCACCCGCCTTCACAGTCGAGTCACCACACCCAGGCGCACTCCGTGCGTCTGTTCAACATTCTGGGATCGGGTTGAAGCAATCCTGCCGCATCCTTCTCCAGCCGCTGCGTTTTCATCATAAGGGCGGGATAGGGAAAATCGCAAGAAAATCCTTGGAGAAAGGCCTAATTCGAGGCGTTTTTCAGCGGCCAGGTGTTTGACCAATTGGACAAGTCAGGTTCCGTTCCGTCACATGTCTTCCGGGCTGCTTCCTCAAGCAGCACCAGGCCGGTGCCGTTCCAGACCCAGCGGTTCCACAGGCCACATTCGCCGACGCCGGACCCCTTGAAGTAGCTGACTAGCTGCTGGTCGGCCGGAATCCATCTGGCGTTGTAGATGAGATCCGTTGCTATCGGACCCTTTTCCGACATGCGGGCGACATGAACCTGACGGGCCGCGCCGTCCTTGCCGGAGAGCACGGCCACATAGGGGCTGTTGTAGGCGGTCGGTGCTCCGCACGGGATGATGTAGAGCGCGGCGCTGTCGGCGAGCGGTACACGGACCGCGTTCAGGCTGGCGAAGATTGTCGGGTCGATTTCAGAGCAAAGGCGGTTGGCGGACCACACGGCCGCAACTTCCGGGGGGAGCTGGTCGGCGCTCATCACAGGAATGGCATGCGGCGCGTCCCTGGCCGGGTCGGCGCCGGGGAAGACGATGGCTGCAACGGTGCCTGTCCGGTCCTGGCGATTGTCGAGCCAGAGCAGGCTGGACTTGAGGCCAAGCAGGGGAACCGGCACGGCAACAGGGGCGGTTCCGGTCGTCGCAGGCAGGCGGATGGTCAGTTCCTTGCCCGTGCGCATGGCATCAAGCAGTGTCGTTGTCGCTGGCCCGGTCGGATACCAGAAACCTTCTCCACCCAACGGGCGGAAACCGGCCGGCGGATTGACTGCCGGCTGCATTTCGCGAAGCTGTTCGATCGGCAGAGCCTCGATGGGAACACCGTCCACCTCGAACTTGAGGGTGCCGTCCTGTTGAAGTTCGGTGTTGGTGGTCACGCGAACGAGCGGCTGCGCCTCGGCTTGCCAGTCACGGACGATGCGCACATCGACCCAGACCGACTGGCTGCGGGTGAAGGAGGAGGCGAAACACACCCCCGTATTACCGCAATCGACCGTCCAGCTTTCGAAGCTGGGTGTCGTCCGTCCGGGCTGCGCCATTGTGCTCGAAGCGCCCATAAGCGCTACGGCAACAGTCATCAGCAGTGTCTTCAGTCGTGGCGTCATCAGCTCCGGCTATCCGAATGGTCTTGGCATCTTCCAACAGGTCCATACATCTTGTACGAAATGCACGCGGCCAGGTGAAGCCGCGATTGACCAGAAAGACGACACCGGATGGTGTTGTCCCGTATTTGTTACATCGGGCCGTGGAAGGCCGCTGTTAAAGGAGCCTGCCATGGCGCAAGACACTACAACTTCCGGCGGCGGCGAAAATACTGAAGAGGGTATGCCGCCGATCCAGGTCATGGTTCTTGCCGTAACACCGTTTCAGCAGAACTGTTCGCTTATCTGGGACCCGTCAACCTTGCGCGGGACGGTGGTCGACCCGGGAGGTGACGTCGACAAGATCCTGGCGGCCATCGACAAGCAGGGCGTCAAGGTTGAGAAGATCGTTCTCACGCATGGTCATATCGATCATGTCGGTGGCGCGGCAGATCTTGCAGAAGCGCTCAAGGTGCCGGTGGAAGGTCCGCATGAAGCCGATCAGATGCTGATCGACAGGGTGGCCGACCAGGCAGTGCAATTCGGCGTCGAAGGCGTGAAGCCCGTGACGCCGGATCGCTGGATGGTTGAAGGCGATCAGGTGGAAATCGCCGGCCGCATGTTTGACGTGCTGCATTGCCCCGGGCATTCGCCCGGTCACCTGGTGTTTTTCGACAAGGAACTGCGTTTCGCGATTTCCGGGGATGTGTTGTTTGCCGGCTCCATCGGCCGCACAGATCTGCCGGGGGGCGATCACGCGACCCTGATCAAGTCGATCCGGGAAAAGCTGCTGCCGCTCGGGGACGATGTTGCGTTTCTGCCGGGACACGGTCAGGCTTCGACCATCGGTCACGAGCGCGAAACCAATCCGTTCCTGACGTGAGACACGGGAGACAGGCAGCCTGAATTGCGTTGCCTGAACCTTGTCGCCTGAACCGAATTGCCTGAAATGGCGTGGACGTTCGGCAAGAATGCCGTACGTCCGCTCAGGTGGCCTGAACCGTCAGAGCAGGCCTCTCAGATCATCGATACGGTCGTTGACCAGCCAGCCGTAGTAGTTTTCCCGCGGCCAGCGTTGACCGCTGCGGCGGAACTTCGCGGCGCGGCTCCACGGATCACCAAGATTGTAGAGCGTCGCAGTCAGGCCCGGGTTCTTCGAAATGTCCACCTTGCCGACGGATTTGTAGGCGGCGATGGAGTCCTTGATGATCGCGGCCATGTAGTGCAGCGAGATATTCGGGTCCATGGTGGCCTTGTAGACAGCTTCTGAATCTTCCGCGGTCAGCTTGCGGAAGTTGCTTGTGCTGGCAACCCTGTCGGTCATCTTGAGCACTGTGAGCGGGCTCAACTGGCCAAGACCGAAGCTCTGGCCGGAGTAGAGCGGCTGGAAGAATGCCTCGTTGAAGTTCTTTCTCGGATAGCGAACGCCATCGACCGACCGGCCGCGAAACTTGCTGTTCCAGACGTTCTCGTAGCAGGACCACCTGCGGTCGGAACTTTTCTGAATGTGATCCTTGCGGCAGCGGTCGAACTGCGGACGTTCGACAAAAGTGTCGACATGCTCTCCGTTCAGTTCGAAGTCGAAGCGGATGCCTGCGTAGGAGAGTGCCTTCACATAGTAGGATTGCGCACTGTCGAGCGTGTCGTAATTGTAGGTATGCTCACCGACGATGGCACCGATGATGTGGATCGGATCGATGCCGTAGCGCGCAGACACACGCTTGATGGACCCCATCAGGCGGCGGTCACGCTTCAGAACAGCCAGAACCTTGTTGAACTTGGCATCGTAGGATGACTTCGAGGCGGCGGTGCGGCGGGAAGATGCGTAAGGGATCTTCGGTTGGCTGCTGAGGCGGTTTCCTTCCGGAACCACCCGCACCGACTGCGCCTGCACGGTCGTGCTTGTTGCAAGAGGCAACGCCAGGGGGGCCAGAAGCAGACCAAAAATCATACATCCAGTCAGAAGCCTGGAGATTTGGCCGAGATGAGGGGTCTTCCTGCACACCATAGTTTTTCTGCGCCTGGCTTTATCTTGTGTTTCTTGCCGACCAAATGCGGTCATGCCTGCGAGCTTTAGCTGTTTCACATAGCTCGCCGGATGTGACTGTAAATAACTCATCTTGCAAAAAGCCCCCAGAAAAAACCACTGCGGCATCGAAGATGCAACAGGTTCCTCTCTCTAGGGTAAGGACATCAACAAAGAAGTGATGTCGGTCACAGGGGTGCGGGTTGTCAGGAGCCCGGCTTTGAACGGAAAGCGGACGCGGGTCCCATGCGAAGGCGAACCGCCTTCGGAACGGCCAGGAAATCATAGAAAGCCCTGTGCTGCCGCAAGCCGCACAGTTCCCGCTGGATGGTGACATGCCAGAGCGCTTCGCCTGCTTCGGCAAGCCGGTTTTGCAGCGTTTCGGTATCTGTTGCAGGGGCTTCCTCTGCCGACTTCAGATCGGCGAGAGCCTTTTCCAGCTTTTTGGTCAGCCGGGAAAGTGTCGAGGCCTTCTCGTTGAGGACTTCGTTTTCCAGCGCTGCCGAGAGCGGGTCCTTGTCGGCGGGGCTGATCAACTGAGGCGGGCGTAGGCTCATGTCTTCAGGTGGTGCTGTCTTATTCCGGCACGGGCGATGAGAAATGCAGGGTCACACGGCGGATCGGTTGAGGGCAAGGTCTTTTTCGAACAGCAGAAGTCCGACCAAGGCAAACAATTTCAGCGCACATGGCAAGGCTGCATAGGTGATGCTGAGCATGAAGTTCAGCTCCGGCGTCATGACACCGCCTGGCTGATATCCGAAAAGCCCGAGAAGCGGCAGGGCAACGCCCGTCGCCAGCGCCAAAGCGGATTTGGACAGAAACGCCATGACCGCAAACAGACGTGAGGCTTCTCCCTGACGGCGGTCTTCATCGATGTGGTCGGCCAGAATGGCAGGCGGCAAGGCCAGGTCGGCGCCAAGGGCCAGACCGGAAAGGGCGCACACCAGACCATAGGCTGTCAGGTCTCCCTGTTGAAGCAAAGCTGCCCAGCAGAACGTGAGGATGGCAACAGCAAGCGAGATCTGCCACGCCCGTATCTTGCCGAAGCCGCGGGCAAGCCGGGTCCAGAGCGGCATGGAAATCACGCCCGAGAGAAAATAAATCAGCAAAAACAGGCCCGTGTAACTTTCCGCGCCAAGCCTGTCGCGGATGAAGAACATCACAAGGACGGCGGGGATGGCGCTGGCGAAAATATTGAGAAACAGAAGTCCGAAGAACAGACGCCGCCAGCGGTTCCGAAGTAGGGCCAACCACCCCATGACCGGAGTGTCCGATTGCGGCTTTTCAAGCGGCGCTGACCGCATCCAGCGAAGCAGCAGCCAGAGTGAGACGACCAGGAGTGGCAGGTAGCCGAGCGTGACATAATGGAAAGCTGTTTCGAGGTCGGTCAGGGTTGCCAAAGCCGCCGGTAAAACAGATGCCACCAGAAGGCCGGCAAGGCCGAAGCCTTCGCGCGCTGCCGTGATGGGTGTTCGGTCGGACGCCTTCGTTTTCCAGAGGCCGCCGAGGGTTTGGTAGTTGATCGTGACGACGGAAAATCCCGTGGTGCAGATAAGCACCGACGCGGCAAACCAGACCAGTGGAGCGGCTTCAAGCGGGTGAAACAGCATCCAGAAGCCTGCCCCGAGCAGCAGGGCGCCGAACGCAAGCACTGCGCCGCGCCACTGGTGGAACCGGTCACTGAGGCTGCCGATGAAAGGATCCTGAACAGCGTCGAACAGGCGCAATACAAGAAGGATGGCGCCAAGCGTCGCAACCGGCTGCTGCAATGTGACAGCGTAAAAATCCGGGGCGTGCAGGTAGATCGGCAAGCCGGCAAAGGCCAGGGGGAATGCCATCACCCCATAGGTGGCCAGGCTGGAAAGCGTCACGCTTCCGGCATCGTCCGTCTCAAGTCGATGTGCCGTCTCGCTGCTGCGAGAGCGTGGTGTCACGAACCGGACCCGACCAACTTTGCACGTAACTGCGGATTACGTGTGTTGCCACCCAGCCAGATGGAGAAAAATTTCTTCGTGAAGGCTGGATCTGTGATGGCTCCAAGCTTCCGGTTGCCGAGATAGAACTCGGCATGACCGCTGCTGGTGCGGACACCCGTTATGGACTGGCCGGGCGTCACATCGGGAAAGATGGCTTCCATCTGAGCTTGCCATTTTGCCAGTTGCGCGTTCGAAACACCGCCCTGCCGCCGGATTTCCTTGACCGAGCTTTCGGCAATCTGTGTGCCTGTAAAGCTTCGCAGGTAGGTCAGCTTCAGGGCGAAAGGGGACGCAGGGCTGTAAGTGCCTTGGGGAGCGTAAAGTTCAGCGTCGAACACCTTGAACCCGAGGAAGGTCATCCTGCCCTTGCCGACGAGTTCTGGCGAGGGCATTAGCCTGGATGCCGTCCCGAGGTCAGCCAGAGCAGAGCTCGCCGGCACGGTTACAGCCAAAGCCAGTAGCAGGGCGGCGGCAAGTCCGCGCTGCCTGAAACGGTGTGTCGTCAATTGAAGAACCATCGCGCAATCCTCCGAAAATCGTTTAGTGGGCCCAGCCACCAACTCTCTACGGGGGAACAGGGTCGCCGGATTAGTCGGCGTTCGCTTTGGTACAATCCGGCTGTCGGCATGTGCCGCCAGGGACCTTGCCTCTGAAGGGAGAATGACGGTGCTGGCGCCGGCGCTGAGCGACCATCGCCGGGTGTCCCGCTGGCCGTTATGTCCGCTTTGTGATCGCAAGATTTTCGGCTGTCATGTTTTCTTCGATTTCGCAATGCAGTATAGTGATGAAAAGCAAAGGCCGACTGCGGACGGTGCGTCATGTCACATGATCGTACCTGGAGCTGAAAAGGTCTGGAAGCGCGTCGCCGGAGGAATGTTCGGCACATTTTCCATTTATCAGGTGAGACCGCATCGCGCGGAGCCTAAAGCGTCAGCTTGGACGATTGTCATGAGTGAGATCGATTTCAAACCGAAACTGAAGCAAAAAACAAAAGTGCAGCGGCCGAAGCTCTACAAGGTCATGCTGCTGAACGATGACTACACACCTCGGGAATTCGTCACCCTGATCCTGAAGGCGGAATTCCGTCTGGATGAGTCTCAGGCGGAGGTCGTGATGATGACGGCACACCAGAAGGGCGTCTGTGTTGTCTCCGTTTATCCGAGGGACGTTGCCGAAACCAAGGCCACCCGCGCCGTCGATGCCGCGGGTCGACTTGGCTATCCGCTGCAGTTCACCGTCGAGCCGGAGTGACGTCACAGGCAGGTGATTTCCATCACCCGCCAGACTGTTTCCAACATGTGCACACCTTCTTGCCCGCGGTGGCTGGCATGAAATCTGCTGATGATGCAATCAAGTGCTGCAGACATCAGGATTTGTGCCAATATGGAACATTGCCCAGGAACGGTTGCTCCGAAACAGAACATTTCCTTCCGCAAGATCGTTATCACCGGGGGCCTGGGATTCGTCGGGTCGAAGGTTTTCACACGTGTTGCCCGGATGGCGAATGTCGCCGAGACGGTTGTCCTCGACCGCGTGTCCTACGCGGCCGATTTCCGCCGCCTGGCGCCTTTCGGAGACGCGGGCGACCTGCCGGTCATACGCGGCGACATCCGCTCGCCCATCGACGTGGCGGCGGCACTGCATGAGTGCGATGCCGTTATCCATCTGGCGGCGGAAACCCATGTGCCCCGGTCTTTTAAAGCTCCGGAGCTGTTCTTCGACGTCAATGTGACTGGCACTGAAGTGCTCTTGAATGCGGCGCAGGAAGCCGGTGTGAAGCACTTCATCCACATCAGTACGGACGAAGTTTACGGCCCTGCGCTGGAAGAGGTGCGCGAAACCGCTCCCCTGAGGCCGACGACGCCCTATGCAACCTCCAAGGCCATGGCAGAGGAAGCCGTCATGATGGCGGCGCAAAACGGGTTGAGGTCGACTATCCTGCGACCGACCAATGCCGTCGGCACCGGACAGAACCCGGAAAAACTGTTTCCGCGTTTCGTCATGCAGGCATTGAAGGGGCAACGGCTGACGGTCGAAGGCACCGGAGCCCAGGAACGCAGCTTTCTGCCCGCCAGCGATCTTGCCGCCGCGATCTGTCTCCTGCTCAACACACAGGACGAACAGCCGCTCGAAATCTTCAATGTTTCCGGGGAAGAAGATCTTTCGGTGCTTGAGGTCGCCCGCCGTGTGTCCGGCGTGACAGGCCGTTCCACCGGACTGCATTTCATTCGGGACCGCGAGACCAACGATCAAGCCTATAGGATCGACGACAGCCGCTTGCGTTCGCTTGGATACCGCCAGAAGAGCTCTGTCGATCAGGAACTGCGTGCGATCTATCGGGACATACGGTCTCGTGTCCGCCGCCTGGCCGATGAGGACAGGTTCTGATGTTGAACCTGCCGGCGACGGCGCTTCAGCCGATCCGCTTTCATTCCACACACATTCCGCCCGCTACCTTTGGCGCGGTCTCAGAGGCGCTCAGCAGCAAGCATCTGCGTGCCGGTGGCAGCTATAGCCGCAAGGCGAAGGCTCTGGTGAGCCGGCATGTGGGCCATGATCGTGTGTTCCTGACCAATTCCTGCACCTCCGCCCTGGAAATTGCGGCGCTGGCGCTGGATCTTGGCCCGGAAGACGAGGTTATCGTGCCCACGTTTACCTTCTGCGCAACGGCGACTGCCTTCGCCCGCATGGGCGCACGGATCGTGTTGGCCGACATCGATCCGGCGACGATGATGGTGACAGCCGAGACGCTGGAAGCGCGCCTGACGAACCGGACGCGGGCCGTCGTGGTGGTGCATTATGGTGGAGCGGCCGCTTCCATGGCTGCGATCAAGGACCTGTGCGACCGGCACGACATCGTCATCATAGAAGATGCTGCACAGGCTTTCGGCACGAAACAGGACGGCCGGGCTGTCGGGACATGCGGTCTGTTCGCCGCTTATTCCTTTCACGAAAGCAAGATCATCAGCTCCGGTCACGGTGGCGCGCTGGTCTTGAACAGCGGCCATCCGCGTTTGCGCGAACGCGTCGAGGAGCTGCTGGCACGTGGTACGAATTTTCCTGCCTTCGCCCGGCGGGAAGTGAACCATTATGAATGGACCTCCGTCTCTTCCAGCTTCGAAATGCCCGATCTGAATGCGGCCTTGCTCTACAGCCAGTTGACGGATGTAAGGGAAATCCTTTTCAAGAGCCGCGCGATCTGGGCCTATTACGAAAAGTCGCTTCGAAATCTTGCGATCGAGATCCTGCGGCCGGAGATAGGGACGCAGGCCAATGGCTATTGCTTTGCCTTTCTTGCTAGGGACGGCGAAATCGTTGAGCGGCTGCTGCAGGGCTCGGCCATGTTGGGGCTCGGCATTCAGTCTCACTACAAGCCGCTCCATCTTTCCCGGTTCGCCGGACAAAATCTGGCAGGCAGTTGTCCGGGTGCGGAACGCACCTGGGACCGTCTTCTGCGTTTGCCGGTCCACATGGACCTGAACACCGGCGACGCAGCCAGGATCTGCGACTTCCTGCAAACGGAACTGGGCTGAAGCAGCAGGTTATTCCCGGTGTCTGGCCGATACCGCCCGGTGCAGCAGCAGAACAGCCATGGTGTTCATCGCCAGCTCAAGGTGGGAGATAATCCCGGCCTGTTCGAAATAGGCGGTGTCGCGGGAAAGCCTTTCAGGCAGGATCTTCCTTGCGTAAACCTCGTCGGTGTCGGCGGCGCCGTCGATCCGGTGAAGATGTCTCAAGGCCCACAGGGTGCCTGGGCTGAGCAGGCCCGGCACGAACAAAAGAGACTTTCGCATCTCGTCATCATAGTAGCGCGCGACAATTCCGGGGTCTTCCGGTCTGGGTCCGAAAAACGCCATGTCGCCCCGCAGGATGTTCAAAAGCTGGGGCAACTCGTCCAGCTTGGTGTTTCTCAAGAACCTGCCGAATGGGGTGATGCGACTGTCGCCAACCGCAGTGATCGCGCCGGCCTTGCTTGTAGCGGCCTTGCTTGTGCCGGGGCGCATGGTTCTGAATTTCACCATGGCGAAGGTGCCGCCCCCCAGGCCGACGCGCCGGGCGATGTAGAACGGTGACTGACGGTCGGTGAGCCAGACAAGAAGAGCGATACCGGCGAACAGCGGCGACAGCAGGATCAGGAAAACGGCGGCAACAACCTTGGTCATCAATTCATCGACAGGCAGAAGAAGCTGATGGGTAACGACCCGGTCTGGCCGGAAACGGCGGAGGAAACCGGTCCTTGAACAACAAGACCCCGGACTTTGAAACCCGAGGCCTTATTCAATTTCTTGCGGAAGGGAGGCGATGGAAATCGCCGTCCCGCGTCAGTCGCGCAGCTTGACGATCTTGTCGTCACCGCCGCCCGGGGTGTTGCCGTCCGGTCCGTCGTCGTCGGAACCGGCGTCATCATTCTTCGACGGCTCGCTTGCGCTTGTCATGGGCTCGGTGATCCCCAGCTCAGCGGCAGGGTCGTAGCCTTCGGTCAACCCGAGTTCTTCCGCCGGGCCGCGACCTTCCATTGCCATCTGATAGTTCGCGATGACCGACTTCAGCTGCACGATCTGCTCGTTGGCGGTATCGACCTGGATCTTGTAGCGCTGGAGACGCTTGTTCTCTTCGATCAGGTCTTCCAGGTTGTCGGCATATTTCTTGTTCTGGTTGCGCTGGTGGTTCAGATCCGTCAGAGCCGAATTGTACCGCAGGTTCACTTCACGCAGCTTGGCGGAAGTTGCCATAAGCTCGTTGCGGTCTTTTTCGTGGTTCTTCTGCGCGCTGTCGAGCAGGTGTTCGATTTCCTGCATGCGCTTGAGAAGATCGCGGCTGCGCTCCTTCAGCGTGGAATTTTCACGCGCCATTTCCTGCAGCGACTGAGCGCCGATGCGGCGCTGGGACGAGAGGTTCTCGATTTCCGCATTCAGCGCATAGACCTCGTTGTCATGCTTGCGCTGTTCTTCCTCAAGCCGGCTCTTGGCGTAGGCCTGTTCCTGATTGGCAACGTCCAGATGAGACTTGAGGTCGATGTTGTCGTTGCGGAACTCGACCAGTTCGCGCTTGACCGATTCCAGTTCGCTGGTGACCTGGTTGTTCTTGCGAACTTCGTCTTCCAGAAGCTTGGCGCTTTCGGACAGATTCTGCTGCAGTTCCTTTTCCCGATGGCGGACCGCTTCCAGATCGGAGCCGAGGCTTTCGGAGTGTTTTTCCAGCGTATCGAACTTCGCCTGCAGGTCAGTGAGCTTGCCTGTGAGGTCCGAGACCTGGGAGTTGGCTTCGACCAGCTTGGCACTCTGCAGCCGGTATTCCTCGTTGACCTTCTTGTTGTTGTCGCGGATGGAGACGATGTCGTTGCGGGCAGTCTCCAGCGCGGTGCGGGTTTCGGTCGCGCGCTTGCGCAGCGAGTGCACCTCGGCCTGTGCATCCTCCAGCTGCGTGGTCAGTGTCCTGACCATGTGTTCGGCATCGAGAAGATCGGTGGAGATCTTGGCGTTTTCGGACTTCAGGCGGACCTCGGTCTCCACGCTTGTGCGGGAGCCTTCGAGGTACTCGGCCATCATGCGGATAGACGTCTGGCTTTCTGCGGCGAAGGCGGCCATCTGCTCGAAGGTCTGGTTGAGACCGCCGACCCGGGACTTGAGCACGTCCAGATGGTTCATCTTCTCCTGCATCTTCAGGGCAAAAGGCGAAAGATGCTCAACGTTGCTCATTTCGGAAACCTGTACGATTTCCTGAATGTCGCTTGCCTCTGTCCCGGTCTCGACCCGCTGCTCCCGGTCACTGCCGGGGCGCGAGGATTTCGAGAAAATGCCCATTCCTGTCTCCTGACTGTCCCGCCGGCGCCGCCCGGCGAAAGATACGCAAATTCTTAACTCAATATTAACCCACAAGCGCTGGCAGTTTCAACGACTCAGGGCAACTTGAACCCAGAATACAGTGTGAAGTGTTAACCTCAAAAGACAGATATCCCCGGCATTTTAATGGATTTGAACCTATGGTTAATATCTGGGCACGGTTTACAACGCCGCGTGGGGCCCGCGTAGGCTGACAACTGGCCGGGTCCACAGCGCGAGAGGAGGAGGGAATGACACCTGCCTATCTGGTTTTCATGACCTTCATGACACTGGCATTTCTCCTGATGATTGCCGGCTATGTGAGCGCGCTTTTCTTCATCAAGCGGCTGAACCTTGTGGAGGAGGCCGCGCTTTCTCCGCTTAAAGGGGTCGGGCTCTGGAAACGCATGTTCACGCCCGGCAGCTTCGGTGTCGAGGCCGAGCCATCCCGCCGCCGCATTGCCAGGCTCTACTTTCTGGCCCTGGCGGCTTTCGCAATTGCCATACTTCTGTTTTTCATCCTGCCAGCCGTGCCGCGTTCATAACGCCGGGCTGATCACCCGTTTTGATGATACCGGTTGACGCTGCGTTCGGGATTGGACGAAATGCTTGAGACCGATCACGGTCTTTCCGGAGATATTCATGCGCGTT
Source organism: Labrenzia sp. ATLA3 (assembly GCF_057180185.1). Lineage (NCBI taxonomy): Bacteria > Pseudomonadati > Pseudomonadota > Alphaproteobacteria > Hyphomicrobiales > Stappiaceae > Labrenzia > Labrenzia sp. ATLA3. The sequence continues at coordinate 12,735 of NZ_JBXUKV010000002.1, read as the reverse complement.
TTTCAAAAAGCATTTCTGCTGGGCCTTGCCCTGGTATCGTTTTTCCACCTGCCGGCAGCCGCCTATCAGCTGTTCCACACCTACAGGATTGCCGGCAGCGACATACTGGCGGTCAGCGAAGGGGAATACGTCGCCGAGGACCCGTTGGTTCTGAGACTGAAATTAAAGTCCGGCACCAGCGAGCCGGCTGACCTGGTGATCGAGACCGACGGGGACATCGAAGAGTGCAAGCTCCAGCTGGAAAACATCATCGGCTCCAATTCCGCCCATGCGGAAATTGTCGTCGACATGAACGCCCAGACCATGAACGGCGTGCTCATGATCCAGTGCGCGGTGTTTCAGGGCCTGTTTCCGGAGAGGCAATAGGCTCGCCCCGCAGCAACAATCAGGCTGTCATTCCGGGTGAACGCTGACCTTCAGTCCCTCCAGCAAAGGCCTTAATCCCCCATCTCGTCAATCGTCCAGCTGAGCGGCCAGCCCTCGGCAGGGCCGGTGATGCCGTCGCAGTCGGATTTTTCGAGATATTCCATCAAGGTGTAGTTGCCGCTTTCGGCTTCGATCTCGTGACGCTCGAAGGTGCCGCAATCGTAGTTGGGGGAAGCGTAGGTGGTGCCCGTCACCTGGCCGCTGTCCGGGTCGAAAAACAGATTGTTGACCAGAGCATGGTTGGGCTGATTGAAGCCAGGGGGCGTTTCGAACTCCTTCCACTCGTCCAGGGATGGATCGAAGGGGATATGCGTTGCCATGTAGTAAGGCACGTTGACGTCGGCCATCTGACAGGGAACGACCCAGGTTTCGACGTCTCCTTCCGCGTAGTATTGCGCGCCGAAGGCTGGCACCGTTTCCGCAAGCTGACAATTCAGCGTGCGGTAGCCCATCATCTGGACCTCGTCCGGAAGCTCGTTGACCGCATAAACCTGGCCGCGCGTGCCCCTGTCGATGCCGCTGTTGTTGGTCTCCTGGGATGGCATGATCGGCGGCGGCAAATCGTCTGAAGGCGCTTCAGTAACTGTTTCGGCAGGCGCCGGAGTAGGCGCAGGCGCAGGCTCGGTCGGGGCCGACGCCGAGGCTGTGGCTGGCGCAGATGCCGGTGCGGCGGCAATGCCGGTGGCTTTTTCCGATGACAGGCCACCCCAGGCCACGATGGCATCCTGTCGGCCGATACGGCCCTGAACCTCGTCGATTTTCAAAAGTGCGTGGGTGATGCCGTTGAGCGAGACCTCGTAGGTGATCGTGCCGGTGCTGCCGCCATATTCGATCTGGACCGACGCGTCCTGGCCAAGACGCAGGTTTTCGATCAGGTCCCGGTCGGCGTCTCCGCCGAAGGTCATTTCATTGCCGGTGTAGATCTTGGCCGCCTTGCCGAAGAAACCGACATTGTCCTCGTCGCCTTCAATTTCGATCCGGGCACGCAGGCCGGTTTCGAGAGGCGTCTTGGGACGAAGCGTCACGAAAACCTCAGCGTCTGGCTTGGCGCTGCGCTCCACCTTGAGCCGGAACGCTTCACCGTTGGAGCCGCTGCCGCTGGTTTCGGCGATGCAGTAGTTCTTCTCGTTGCAGCGTACCGACCACTCGCCGAAGTCGGTTCGGTCGAGTTCAGCGGCCGCCGGTCCGGCGAGCACCATGGATAGCGATGCGAGTGCAATCAGTTTTTTCGTCACGTCAGCCCCCTCTGACTGTACCGGCTCTGCGCCGGTCTCTGCCCCACCATGGCGGTCTATGACCTGAAGTCAATCAGGCAACGATGGAAACAGGTATCCTGTTGGGAAAGAGCAGGTTTGGCGCCTGTGTGCGCACGCTGACTGGAACGAATGCGTCCGTCACTTGTTTTCCATCGAGCGCACCTGGCCGACGAAGGTTCGGGAAAGTTCGCCGGGGGGCGAGAGGATGGAAAGAATGACGTCTAGATTGCTTCGAAATTCAACGGCCATGGCACTTGTCCTGGCCATCGGTCTCCCGTTGCAGCCGGGTGTGTCCCGTGCCCAGGAGACGGCGGTGGATTGTGCGGCCAATCCGGACCAGGAGGCCTGCCGGTCGGAGGAGGCTGCGCCTTCCGGAGAAGCAAACAGCGGTGAAGCGCTTGCGGCACCAGCATCTGAAGAGGGGGCGGTTGAAGCACCAGCCCCTGAAAGCGCATCTGAAAGCGCGCCTGAAACTGCCCCGGAAGCTGCCCCAGAGGCCGCGCAAGAACCCGCCCCGGAAGTTGCTCCAGAGGCCACACAAGACCCGCAACCTGCCGAGTCTGCCGACACCGAGGAAGCGCAGCCGGAGGCAAAGCCCGCTGCCCCCGTGGAGGAAGCCAAGCCCGCCGAGAAACCGGCCGCTCCGGTTGAGGATGCTGCACCGGCGGAAAAGCCCCAGAACACCGAAGAGATGAACACCGAAGAGACGAACACTGAAGAGACGGCCACGCCCGATGCGAAGCCGGAAGCGCCGGCTGAACAAGCTGCACCCACAGAAAAGCCTGCAGTTGAGCCATCATCTGAACAGACGGACCAGACCGGACAGACGGATGCTGCACCGGAAGCTTCCACCGCTGAACAGCCGGCGGAAGAGCAGCCCGGTGACGACGGGTCCAGCACGGAAGCCGGGCAGGAAGAGACTTCGCAAAGCCCGGACACGAAGGCCGATTCAGCTGCAGCAGAAGAACCTGCTGCCGAAGAGACCACCACCGAAGAGGGCTCCTTGAAGAGCGCCGGGGAAACCGAACCGGCAGCTGCCGCTGTGGCGGAGCCCGCGTCGGAAGAGGTTGCCCCTGAGCAGACCGACGCGGAACAGAAGGCCACGGATCAAAAGACGACGGAGCAGAAGACCGATGAGCCGGTGCAGGCTGATACGCTCGCGGCGCCTGATGCTTCTTCGGACGCTGCACCGGTTGCAGCAACCGCCGCAGATGAGACCGTGACCGACGAACCGGGTGAGCTGATTGACGCCCAGGCAGCCGCGCCGGCGGACGAACCGGCGGCTGTCGTTTCGGACGATGCCACAGACGCGCAAAGGGCTGAAGTCAAGGCGAAGGAAGAACGCCGCCGTGACGAAGCCCGCGACCGCAGGCTGGAACTGCTCGGTGCGGCTGCCGTTGGCGTCGGGGTCGGGATGCTGATCCCCGCCCTTGGCGGCAAGGTGGTCGAGGATCAGGGAGACCGGATCATCGTTGAGCGCGACGGCGAATATTTCGTGCGCAAGGACGAAAGCAGCCTGCTGCGCTATGGCGACGATGAATTCCGGGCTGAACGCCTGCGCGGGGGCCGCACGCGCGAAACAGTCACCCGGCGCAATGGCGTGAAGATCGTCACGATCCGCGATGAGGGCGGTTATGTGCTCTACCGCTCGCGTCTTCTGCCGGATGGCCGCGAATATGTGCTGATCGACAATCGCCAGTACAATCAGCACCACCGGAACTACGACCGCGAGCTGCCGCCGCTGCAGGTGGGTATTCCACGCGATCGTTACATTGTGCCGGCTGGCCGGGCGAATTATGACGATATCTACCAGACGTTCACCGCCCCGCCGGTGGAACAGGTGGAACAGGCCTATTCCCTGCGCGACATCCGTGAAAGTGAACGCCTGCGCGACAAGGTGCGCCGGGTGGATCTGGACACGATCACCTTCGACACCGGTAGCGCAGTGGTGCGCCAGAGCCAGGTGCCGCAACTTGAAGATCTCGCCCGTGCCTCCCAGGCCTTGATCGAACAGGACCCGACAACGGTTCTGCTGATCGAAGGTCATACGGATGCGGTCGGGTCGGATGTCTCCAACCTGGCCCTTTCGGACCGCCGGGCGGAAACCGTCGCCCGCATTCTGGCAGACTTTTATGGCGTGGCCCCGGAAAACATGGTCGTGCAGGGCTATGGCGAGGACTATCTGAAGGTCGATACGCAGGGCGCGGAAGAACGCAACCGCCGCGTGACGATCCGCAACATCACGCCTCTTCTGAGTGCCCGTAAACAGTAACGGCAGTCAGCCTGCCTTGCTTTGGCAGGGACGCCCGCACTGCAAACAGCGCTGGCGATAATGATCGGGCTCCGGCTGTGCCGGGGCCCGTTTTGCATGGCCTCATGAGCCTGAAAAGTCCGTTCACCTGGCGTTAGCGGTGGTTCTTCGCCGGCCTGCCGGTTAAGTTGGGCATATCTGCCCGGTTCTGCGGGCACGCTTTTCGTGCAACGGGAGCCCGATTTTCATGAAGTTCCGCCCGGCTTTTGTGGCCAGCCTCATTCTGTCCCTGATGATGCTTTCGCCGGCAAGCGCGGCGCAGAAGGTGGCGCTGATCATCGGCAATTCGCATTATCTCAACGTCAGCCCACTCGACAATCCGGTCCGCGATGCGGATCTGGCGGGCAGAACCTTCAAGGCGCTGGGGTTTGACAGCCAGGTGCTTCTGGATGCCGATACCGATCATCTGCGGCAGGCGCTTCGGGAGTTTCAGACAGCCTCGGCGGATGCGGAAGTCGCCGCCATCTTCTTTGCCGGCCACGGGGTGCAGGCGGCCAACGTCAACTATCTGCTGGCCACGGACACGGGCGCGGAAAACAAGGCGACCTTCGAAAATAGCGCCGTGCGCATGGAGGAATTCCTGGCGGCCTATGCACAGAGCGCAAAGGTCAAACTGCTGATCGTCGATGCCTGCCGCGACAATCCCTTCGCCTCCACTCGCTCGCTGGAAAAGATCTTCGACCCGGACGCCAAGGGGCTTTCCCGGGTCAATCATCAGCTTCAGGACCTGATGGTGATCTACTCGGCCCAGCCGAACCACCGGGCGTATGATGGGGAGGGAAGCAACAGCCCGTTCATGGAAGCCTTCTCCAGCGTTCTGACAGCTAGGGAAAATGTGCAGCTGAGTGATGCGCTGATCGACATCACCAATTTCGTGCGCACGAAGACGGCCGACAAACAGCTCCCTTACACCGAAGGCACGCTGTCCGTGCATGTTCAGCTGACCCTGGAACAGCCCCTGGAAAAAGCCCCGGAGCCGGAGGTCTGCCCGGCAGACGGCAAGGTGATCGCTCTGGAGGACGTCGAGGACTACATGGAGTTCGATGCCGGCCCCAAGAGCCTGATCATCAACGACAAGGGCAAGCCTGTGCTGGAAGTCTGCCTTCGTGACGGGGCGATCCTGGTCCACGGCAGTTTCGACGAGACATTCTCTCCGGCAGACCTGCGCAATACGGAGAACGAGGGCTCCGGATATTATTTCAAGACACAGGACGGCAACGACGCCCACCTGTGGTTCTACGCCGACCCGGACGACCCAAAGGCGGTCACCCAGGTTGGTGTCTACGTGAACGACCAGGAAATCACCTGGATCACGACCGGCTGGGTTTTCTGAGAGCCTGGGCCAGCCCGGCAAGCAAGGCCTCCATTCTCGCCTCGGCACCACACATTCATGCCTCCGCCACTGCAGGGCTCGACCCTGCACTCCACGCCGTGTGTTCTCGACAAACGAGGCTTTTCAATCTGGCTACGGCACGGCATGGATCCCTTGGTCGAGCCATGGGAGGACGAGGAAACGGACATTTACGGGCAGACCACTCCGGCCATGTGGAGCAAAACCAAGCGGAACGTCGGGAACCGCGCGCCTGCGATCTTCCTGCATTGACATTCCTGACAGGTCCGGCTCATGTGGCGGCGCCAGTGCGGCCCGGCAAGCGGGCCGGTTCGGCATTCTTAGCTTGATTGCCCACCCCGGCTGCCTGACCGGGCGGTACGACCAGGCCAACAAGATTTTTCAAGAGGTTCCCCATGAGACTGACCGCCCCTTCACTGCTGATATTCCTGATTTCCCTGGCTCTTTTCGTCTACGCGGTCCTGCCGCTCGCCGGCGTCGCCGTTCCGGCCATCGGCATTTCGACGATCTATGTCCTGATTGCCTCGTGGGTGGTGCTGGCCGCCGGCGTCTTGTTAAAGGGGATCTGAGCGAGCTCCGCACGCGCTGATGTCTGGGTTCCGGATCGTCGCTCAGCTTCGCTGCGCTGGTCAGGAAATGACGGTGGGGAGGGCAGGCATCTGGTCTCCTCACAGCAACACACTTCCACCGTCATTGCAGGGCGGCCCCTGCAATCCATGCCGTGCCTTTTCGGCAATCGAGGCCACTCGGACGGGCCTGCGAAACGGAATGGATCCCATGGTCAAGCCATGGGATGATGACGGCAAGGACCAAACCCGGCGAACCACCTTGGCCTTCCCGGGTGTTGCAAAGTTCTGGGACCCGCTCACCGGCGAACGTGCGACACCAGTGCCGTTTGCCCATCACCGCGGCGAAGCACACATATCTCTGCGAAGAAATGGGCTCGGTCTTCACCCTGCACTTGCCCGGAGTTGGCGGGCTCTCAGCCCGTCAGCCAGACGACGCCTGCGATAATCATCAGCGTCACAACGCCAATGGCGACCATGGTCTGCGTATCCGGACCGGTGCGCGCACCGGGTTTCGGCTGGAAATAGGCGGCATCCGGATCGTCTTCGGGAACAGGCTCGGGTTCCGGTGGGGCCTTGGCGGGGATCAGCTTCAGCGCCAGCACCAAAAAGACGATGGCCATGATGATGGCCAGAGCCGGGGCGACGGACACGCCGACGCCCATGGCAATTCCACCATCCCTGTCGGGGCCATCGATGGTTACGAGGATCGGATAAACAACGATAAATGCCCCGAAGAACCCGACCACTGCACCGACGATGGCGGCGATGATGGCTAGAAGTGCCCGCATATCTCTTGCCCCGGTTTGCCTTGCGCAAAACCTTAGCCTGCAAGGGAACACGGGGGAAGTGAATGGACGTTGCACCGGCAAAACGGCCACCTCGATCAGGTGTTCGATCGCGGCCGAGTACGACAACGCAAGGCTGTCCATCCTCGCCACCGTTATTCCGGACATGCGCAGCGCAGCTGCGTTCCGATCCGGAAGGATGTTGAAGTCGCAGGCATAACCTTGCTGCTTGCAAGGCCCGTTGAGGCACGGAATAGTCGCATCATGCCTGCCGCCGTCTATATTCTCACGTCGAACCGCAACGGCACGCTCTACATCGGCGTGACCACCAACCTGTCGCGCCGCCTCTACGAGCACCAAAACGGTCTGATCGAAGGATTTTCCAAGACCTATGGTGTCACTCGGCTTGTCCATGCGGAAACCTTTGACCGGATAGAGGATGCAATCCTGCGTGAAAAGAAGCTGAAGAAATGGCGGCGCAGCTGGAAGATCGACCTCATCGAGAAAAGCAATCCCGAATGGCAGGACCTGACAGAAACGGTACTGTTATAAAGCTCCCGCGAGCCCAGCTCGAAGGCCCTGGCAATCGGAACCTCAACCCCACCCACCCGTCATCCCGGACAAGTGAGGCATGGCCGAACGCAGATCCGGGAACCAGACATATTCTGCGCCGAGGGCGCGCTCATTTCTTAGGGAGAAGCGGACCAGGGAGCGAGCTGTGCTCGCGCTGATGCGCTGGGTTCCGGATCGGCGCTCAGCTGCGCTGAGCTTGTCCGGAATGACGAGGGGAGGAGGGGCTTGGCGGCTTATGTAGGCCTCCGCAATAGGAGGGAGGCGTTGTGGTCGGTGAGCTGGCTTCGTCAACGGACCCATCGTCAGAGTTCCCTGTCCCAAGCCACGCCCACCCGTCATCCCGGACAAGTGAGGCAGGGTCGAACGCAGATCCGGGATCCAGACATAGTCTGCGCCGTAGGCGCGCTTTTTCTCAAGAAGGAGGCTTAGGAGCGAGCTGTGCTCGCGCTGATGTGCTGGGTTCCGGATCTGTGCCCAGCTGTGCTGAGCTTGTCCGGAATGACGGGGGGAGGAGAGGTTTGGTGGTTTTATCAGATCTCCGTAACAGGAGGCGTTGTGGTCGGTGGGCTGGCTTCAACGGACCTATCTTCAGAGTTCCCTGTCCCTAACCACACCCACCCGTCATCCCGGACAAGTGAGGCAGGGCCGAACGCAGATCCGGGATCCAGACATAGTCTGCGCCGAAGGCGCGCTCATTTCCTATAGAGACGGGACCAAGGAGCGAGCTGCACTCGCGCTGATGCGCTGGGTTCCGGATCGGCGCTCAGCTGTGCTGAGCTTGTCCGGAATGACGGGGGAGGAGGGGATACGGTCTCCTCAATACTACCCAGCAGGCCGTGAACCGCTGACCGAAGATCAATTCCCTCCGGAGATTTGAAGGAACGGGTTACCGCCCCGGCCGACCACTCTTCTTCGGTCGTCCGCGGCTGCGTTTCTCTTCCGCCGGGTCCTCGTAAGACCCCGCGCCGATCTTTGCCCTTACCAGCGGTTTGACCGGGTCTGACGAGCCGAGCGGGACTTCTGTGCGGCCGACGGTCATTTCGTCGAGGGTGTTCTTGCGCACCTTGGCGCTGGGGGCGGGCAGGGCGTTGCGGTCTTTGGCGGCTCGGGCCTTGTCGCGGGCGGTCTGTTTCTTCTTGCCGCTGGCGCCTTCCTTGGTGCCGCCGGCGCCGAACTTGCGGTCGCCCTTGTAGCCGCCGGTCTTGCCGTCGACGTCGGACTGGCGGGCCATGGCGTCGTCGGCGACGGCCAGTTCGGTTGCCTGCAGGCGCTTGATCTCGTCGCGCAGGCGGGCTGCGGTCTCGAAGTCGAGATCGGCAGCAGCATCGCGCATCTGTTTTTCCAGATCCTCGATATGGGCCTTGAGATTGTGGCCGACGAGATCGCCTTCTTCGGCGAAACCGGCGTCGATGGTGACGTGGTCCTGCTCGTAGACGCTTTCCAGAATGTCGCCGATGGAGCGGCGGACGCTTTCCGGCGTGATACCGTGTTCTTCGTTGTAGGCAAGCTGCTTTTCGCGGCGCCGGTTGGTTTCGGCAATCGCCCGTTCCATCGAGCCGGTCATGTTGTCGGCATAGAGGATCACCTTGCCGTCGACGTTACGCGCCGCGCGGCCGATAGTCTGGATCAGCGAGGTTTCGGAGCGCAGGAAGCCTTCCTTGTCGGCGTCCAGAATGGCCACCAGCGCGCACTCGGGAATGTCGAGGCCTTCGCGCAGCAGGTTGATGCCGACCAGCACATCGAAGGCGCCCAGGCGCAGGTCGCGCAGGATCTCGATGCGTTCCAGTGTGTCGATGTCCGAGTGCATGTAGCGCACGCGTACGCCGTTCTCGTGCAGATATTCCGTCAGATCCTCGGCCATGCGCTTGGTGAGCGTGGTCACCAGCGTGCGGTAGCCTTTCTGGGCCACTTCGCGCACTTCGCCCAGAAGGTCGTCGACCTGGCTGGTGGCCGGGCGGATTTCCACCGGCGGATCGATCAGCCCGGTCGGGCGGATGACCTGTTCGGCGAAGACGCCACCGGCCTGGTCCATTTCCCAGGAGCCGGGGGTCGCCGACACCGCGATGGACTGCGGCCGCATGGCATTCCATTCCTCGAAGCGCAGCGGGCGGTTGTCCATGCACGACGGCAGGCGGAAGCCGTATTCGGCCAGCGTCGCCTTGCGGCGGAAGTCGCCCCGGTACATGGCGCCGATCTGGGGAATGGTGACGTGGCTTTCGTCGGCGAAGACGATGGCATTGTCCGGCAGGTATTCAAACAGGGTGGGGGGCGGCTCGCCCGGCTTGCGGCCGGTGAGATAGCGCGAATAGTTTTCGATCCCGGCGCAGGAGCCCGTGGCCTCCAGCATTTCCAGATCGAACATGGTGCGCTGTTCGAGCCGTTGCGCTTCCAGCAGGCGGCCGTGCTGGTTCAGCTCCTCAAGCCGGTGCTTGAGTTCGTCCTTGATCGACTTGATCGCCTGGTTAAGCGTCGGCTTGGGCGTGACATAGTGCGAGTTGGCGTAGATCTTGACGCTTTTCAGCTCGCCCGACTTCTGCCCCGTCAGCGGGTCGAACTCGGTGATCGACTCGATCTCGTCGCCGAACATGGAAATGCGCCAGGCGGTGTCCTCATAGTGGGCCGGGAACAGTTCGATGGTGTCGCCACGCACCCGGAAAGTGCCGCGCTGGAAGGCGGCGTCGTTGCGCTTGTACTGCAGGGCCACCAGATCGGCAATCAACTGGCGCTGGTCCATGCGCTCGCCAACCTCGATGGCGAAGGTCATGGCCGTGTAGGTCTCGACCGAGCCGATACCGTAGATACAGGACACCGAGGCGACGATGATGACGTCGTCGCGCTCCAGCAGCGAACGGGTGGCGGAGTGGCGCATCCGGTCGATCTGCTCGTTGATCGAGCTTTCCTTCTCGATGTAGGTATCCGTGCGCGGAACATAGGCTTCCGGCTGGTAGTAGTCGTAGTAGGAAACGAAATATTCGACCGCGTTGTCCGGGAAGAAGGACTTGAACTCGCCGTAGAGCTGAGCCGCCAGCGTCTTGTTGGGGGCCAGGATCAGCGCCGGACGCTGGGTGCGGGAAATCACCTGCGCCATTGTGTAGGTCTTGCCCGAGCCGGTCACGCCGAGCAGAACCTGGGTCTGTTCGGCGTTCTCCATGCCTTCGACAAGATCTGCGATGGCAGTCGGCTGGTCGCCCTTGGGCTCATAGGCCGACTTCAGCACGATCGGCACACCACCTTCGGATTTCTCCGGGCGCTCGGGCCGGTGCGGCACCCAGAGCTCGCCGTTCTTGTGCAGGGGGTTGCCGCTTTCGATCAGCGCGGACAGCGCCTCGACCGTCGCGGTGGCACCCTGATTGCCGGTCAGCTCGCCGTATTTGCTTTCCTTGTTTTTCTTTTTCTTGTTGTCTTTCTGGTGCTGCTTGAGCTGCTTTTCGAGGCTTTCGGCCTCTTCCAGAGACATGTCGAGACCAGCCACGGGGTTGAGGCCACCTGCAGCGCGTTCGCGCGCGCTGTCGGCCTTGCCGATGGAGGTTCCGCGCGACGACTTGGTCGGCTTTTCCTTTTTCGCGCTCGCGGTCGCACCGGCCTTGCGGCCTGGCTTGCGTGTGGGCGCGTCGTCGCCCGGATCCTTTTTTCCCTCACCAGCGTTCCGGGATGGGGCCTTCTTTGGTTCCGGTTTGTCCGCCTCTTGCGATATCTCGGCTGCCCAATCGCTGATCGACCCGGACAGCGGCGCACCCGAAAACGGCTTTTGCGGCGCTTCGCCGAAGCCGTCAGCAGATGTCGTGTCGTCGGAGGAGGATTTGGTCGGGCGCTTGCTCATGGGCGCAATATGGTTCGGTTCCGCGCGTGAGGAAAGGGGGTGGTTGCGGGTTTGTTCCGCTTTTTGCCACTTCCTGTCAGTCTCCTGACACAAGGTTGTCAGGAAGTCGGTCTTGGAGAGGGACGTTGATCCGAAAAAATGTCCGCCAGAGACAGGTGCTGCGGGCCAGTCGCAGGAGTTTGTGTGTGCCCCCTTATGGGCCCGTCAGAGGGGCATTGAAGATCGGCGGACCCACGTAAAGCTGTTGTTTGGATCCGTAAATCTTATACGTGCTGCGTAGTTTGCTGAATATTCGGCATTTCTGTTTCGTGCTATAATTGGTTCTATCAGTTCAAAGTGAAACATACGGCATCTTGCGCGGAGGAGGCGAAAGATGAGACTGAGATCTATTGTTAAAATTACGCTGATGGCGGGTCTGTTTTACGCAGCTTCTCCCGCCAGTGCAGATCCGCTGGACCTGACACATCAGCCGGACCTGAGAGCGGCGAAGATTGTTCTGGCCAGCCTCGACCGAGAGCTCGCGGTTCCGCCAATGCCGAACATGTCACCGCGCCTGTCCGGTGCGGTCGATCTGCCGGGTTCTTCAACCGACAAGGGGCCGTTGATCCGGGTTGCCGGCCGTTGCGGATCGTCCGAATACTATTGCGACTCGCCCGGTTTCCTCTATTGCTGCGGCAATTCTTCAGATGGGTTATACTGCGCTGCCGACGTCAACGGCTGCACCAAGTAGAACGCCGTCACTCCCTCGGTCTTTGAGGGGCTAGCGGCACTCGCAGACGGACATGCTGCCTTGCTCGGTGGTGTGCCACTGGCCGCCCCAGCTGAGGCCGTTGCCGGAGCAGAGGCTGGGGCATTTGTTTTGCGCATCGGCATTGTTCCAGATGGGCCCAGCTTCGATGTTTCGTCCGGAGCTGGTCTTTTCGCAGGAGCAAACCGACATCTGTCCCTGCACCGTCGTATGCCACTGGCCGCTCCAGCGCGTTCCCAACCCGCTGCAGAGATTCGGGCATTTCGCCTGCGCATCGCCATTGCTCCAGATCGGCCCGGCCTCGACATTGTAGGTCTGGGCGCCGGCTGGCAGGGCAATGAGCAGGAAAAACAGCGCGGCAAATGACGTCAGCAATCGCATCGGGACCTCCACAGGCAATCGATTCACCACAGCTTCCAATAACTTGAGACTGAAGTCGATGGGTAAATTTTCTGTCAGAGCGCCTTTCGTTCGGTGTCCCCCCGGTGTGGCGAAGCTGGGATCGGGATTAGGTACGCCGTGATGTCGGTCGATGGCCATTCGCGAGGGCGGATGGTTACTGGATTCCCGCCTGCGCGGAGATGGCAAGAGGGGTGGTGAAGCAAGCGGTTGGGGCAGGCGTTGGAGACTGCCTCAGTGTTGTCATCCCGGTTTGGCGCAGCCAGGACCGGGATCCAGTACTCCCTGTGGCCGGTCAGTGGCCATTCGTGAGGGCGGATGGTTACTGGATCCCCGCCCTCGCGGGGATGACAAAGTGGGTGTGGCGAAGCAAGCGGATGGGGCAGGTGTGGGAGACTGCCTCCGCGTTGTCATCCCGGTTTGGCGCAGCCAGGACCGGGATCCAGTACTCCCTGTGGCCGGTCAGTGGCCATTCGTGAGGGCGGATGGTTACTGGA